>NZ_JBVJSX010000005.1:0-149120 GCF_055606225.1 Streptomyces sp. NPDC037100
GCCCCGGCCCGCCCCGCGAGAGGGCTCCTCCCCGGAACGGCAGCGGCCCGGCCCGGGCCCCGCGAGGGGGCTCCGGACCGGGGCGCTGCCGGGGGCCCGGCCCCGCGAGGGGGCTCCGGGCCCGGGTGCGGCCGGTAGGGCTCAGGCGCCGTTGAACTCCGCCGGGTCCGGGCCGATGCGCCGGTCCTCGTTCAGGGCACTGATCGCCGCGAGGTCCTCGTCGTCGAGGCTGAAGTCGAACACCTCGATGTTCTCCTTGATCCGCGACGGCGTCACGGACTTCGGGATCACCACGTTGCCCAGCTGGATGTGCCAGCGCAGCACCACCTGGGCCGGGGTGCGGTCGTGCTTGCGGGCGATGGCCACGATCGCCGGGACCTCCAGCAGGCCCTTGCCCTGGCCGAGCGGGGACCAGGCCTCCGTGGCGATGCCCTGCTGCGCGTGGTACTCACGGGAGGCGGCCTGCTGCAGGTGCGGGTGCAGCTCGATCTGGTTCACGGCCGGGACGACCGACGTCTCGCCGATCAGCTTCTGAAGGTGCTCGGGAAGGAAGTTGGAGACACCGATGGCCCGAATCCGGCCGTCGGCGTGCAGCTTCTCGAACGCCTTGTAGGTGTCGACGTACAGACCCCGCTCCGGCGTCGGCCAGTGGATCAGGTACAGGTCGATGAAGTCCAGGCCGAGCTTGTCCAGCGACGTGTCGAAGGCGCGCAGCGTGGAGTCGTATCCCTGGTCGGCGTTCCAGAGCTTCGTGGTGACGAAGAGCTCCTCGCGGGGCAGACCGGCGGCGGCGATGGCCTTGCCGGTGCCCTCCTCGTTGCCGTAGATCGCCGCGGTGTCGATGCTGCGGTACCCGGCCTCCAGTGCCGTCCCGACGGCCGTCTCGGCCTCGGCGTCCGGCACCTGCCAGACGCCGAAGCCCAGCTGGGGCATCTCGACGCCGTTGTTCAGGATGATCGGGGGGACCTTGCTCACGAGCTCTCGATCCTTCGGTAAGTGGTCAGTGTGCTCCCATCGTCAACGATCACGGGCGGTGATGCATTCCTGACGGGAGAATTCCGAAGCCACACCTGCCCCGCGGGACGGAGGTCACGCCCGGTAGAGCGCGTCGACCTCGTTCTCGTACGCCTTCTCGATGGCCTTCCGCTTCAGCTTGAGGGACGGGGTCAGCAGCCCGTGCTCCTCCGTGAACGGCTGGGCCAGTATGCGGAAGGTGCGGATCGACTCGGCCTGCGAGACGAGGGTGTTGGCGGCGACCACCGCGCGGCGCACCTCCGTCTCCAGATCCGCGTCGCGCACCAGCTCCGCGGGGGACATCTGCGGCTTGGCCCGCATGGCCAGCCAGTGCTCCACGGCCTCCTGGTCGAGGGTGACCAGGGCGGCGATGTACGGGCGGTCGTTGCCGACGACGATGCACTGGTTGACCAGCGGATGGTCCCGGACGCGTTCCTCCAGCACACCGGGCGAAACGCTCTTGCCGCCGGACGTGACCAGGATCTCCTTCTTGCGGCCGGTGATGGTGAGGAAGCCGTCCTCGTCCAGCGCGCCGAGGTCGCCGGTGGCCAGCCAGCCGTCGTGCAGGGTCGCGTCGGTGGCCTTCTGGTTGTTGAGATACCCCTGGAAGACGTTCTCGCCGTGCAGCCAGATCTCACCGTCGTCCGCGATGTGCACGGTCATGCCCGGGATGGGCTGCCCCACCGTGCCGAACCGGGTGCGCCCGGGCGGGTTGGCGGTCGCGGCCGCCGTGGACTCGGTCAGACCGTAGCCCTCGTAGATGTGCACGCCCGCCCCGGCGAAGAACAGCCCGAGGCGGCGGTCCATCGCCGAGCCGCCGGACATGGCGTGCTTGATGCGGCCGCCCATCGCGGCGCGGATCTTGGTGTAGACGAGCTTGTCGAACAGCTGGTGCTGCATGCGCAGGCCCGCCGACGGGCCGGGGCCGGTGCCCCAGGCCTTGGCCTCCATCGCGTCCGCGTACCGGATGGCGATGTCGACGGCCTTCTCGAAGGGGCCGGAGCGGCCCTCCTTCTCGGCCTTGCGGCGGGCCGCGTTGAACACCTTCTCGAAGATGTACGGCACGGCCAGGAAGAACGTCGGCTTGAACGCGGCCAGATCCGGCAGCAGGGCCGCCGCGTTCAGCTGCGGCTGGTGGCCGAACTTCACCTTGCCGCGGATCCCGGCGACCTGGACCATCCGCCCGAAGACGTGCGCGAGCGGCAGGAACAGCAGGGTCGCCGCCTCGTCGCCGCGCCGGGAGTGGAACACCGGCTCCCAGCGCTCGATGACGGTGTCCGCCTCGTACATGAAGTTGCCGTGCGTGATGACACAGCCCTTGGGGCGGCCGGTGGTGCCCGAGGTGTAGATGATCGTGGCGACCGAGTCGGGCGTGACGGCCTGCCGGTGGCGGTGCACCACCTCGTCGTCGAGGTGCGCGCCCGCGTCGTACAGCTCGTGCAGGGCACCGGAGTCCAGCTGCCACAGCCGGCGCAACCGGGGGAGCCGGTCGATGACGGTGGCGATCGTCATCGCGTGGTCCTCGTGCTCCACGACCGCGGCCGTCACCTCGGCGTCGTAGAGCATCCAGAAGCACTGCTCGGCCGAGGACGTCGGATAGACCGGCACGACCTGGGCGCCGATCGTCCACAGCGCGTAGTCGAAGAGGGTCCACTCGTAGCGCGTGCGGGACATGATCGCGACCCGGTCGCCGAACCGGATGCCGCTCGCCAGCAGGCCCTTGGCCAGGGCGAGCACCTCGTCGCGGAACTCGGCGCTGGTGACGTCCTGCCATTGACCGGAGTCGTCCTTGCGGCCCAGCGCGATGTGCTGCGGGTCCTCCTGGGCATGCTCGAAGACCACGTCGGCCAGACCGCCCACCGGAGGTGCCAACGCGGGCGGAGGGTTGGTGAACTCGCGCAAACCCCGCTCCCCGTTCCTCAGCGCTCTTGTCGAGTGACGCCCCGCACAGCGCCGTGAAAGCTACCCCACCCGGCCAGGGGGCGGGAGGGGGTACGGAAGCGCACACCGTTCCGGTCCGCGCTGGTCAGCGAGGGAAAAAGCACTCACATGGGGAAGGGTCGGACACAAACCTGACGGTTGAGTAAGTTTCGGTGCCGTAATCTCCACCGAATCTGTACGAGTCCGGCCGGGGTGCGACGCGCCGCCGAACGGGGTCCCTTCTGTCAGCGGGACGGCGACGGATTCTGTCACTCCACTTCTGTCGGAGGCGACTGTCCGGCCAGGTCAGAGTCCCTTGCGCGCGCTGCCCCGCAGCCGGTCGCCGCCCGCCAGGACCGCCGCTGCCAGGGCGTCCGCCGCGCCCTGGGCGGAGGGGCGGCGCCGGCCGTGGACCAGGACGAAGTCGACCTGCCCCAGTTCCGGCAGCCCCGCCCGGTCAGGGACCCGGACCAGACCCGGCGGGATCAGGCCGCGGGAGTGGGCCATCACGCCGAGACCGGCCCGGGCCGCCGCGACGAGGCCGTTGAGGCTGCCGCTGGTGCACACCACGCGCCAGTCGCGGCCCTGCCGTTCCAGGGCCTCCAGGGCGAGTGCGCGGGTGATGCCGGGCGGCGGGTAGACGATGAGCGGCACCGGGCGGTCCGGGTCGAGCCGGAGACGTTCCGCGCCGATCCACACCAGCCGGTCGTGCCGGACCAGCTCGCCCCGTGGGTCCTCGGGTCGCCGCTTGGCCAGAACCAGATCCAGCTTCCCCGCGGCCAGTTGCTCGTGCAGCGTGCCCGACAGCTCTACCGTCAGTTCCAGGTCGACCTCCGGGTGCTCGTGCCGGAAGCCCTCCAGGATCTCGGGCAGCCGGGTCAGGACGAAGTCCTCCGAGGCGCCGAAACGCAGCCGGCCGCGCAGCCGGGTGCCCGTGAAGAACGCCGTCGCCTGCTCGTGCACCTCCAGGATCCGGCGCGCGAAGCCGAGCATGGCCTCGCCGTCCTCGGTCAGCTCCACGGAGTGCGTGTCCCGGGTGAACAGCGTCCGCCCGGTGGCGCCCTCCAGGCGCCGCACGTGCTGGCTGACCGTCGACTGCCGCACCCCGAGCCGCCGCGCGGCCTGCGTGAAACTCAGCGTCTGCGCCACCGACAGGAAGGTGCGCAGATGGGACGGGTCGTACATGAGCCCAGATTATCGCGGAACGCAATGACAGTGAGAGCGGTATGCGGGATTCCCGATCGCCGGTGGGCGAAGCAGGATGGAAGGGGGCCGCTACTGGCCCGGACCGACCGAAGTGCCAAAGCAAATGGAGCACCGTGAAACGCCTGCGCCGGCCGCATTGGATGCCGATCGACCCCTACATCCTGCTCCTCCTCGGGACGGTCGGCCTCGCCGCACTGTTCCCGGCGCGCGGGCCGGCCGCCGATGTCGCCTCGCGTGCCTCCACGGCGGCGGTCGCCCTGCTCTTCTTCCTGTACGGCGCCCGGCTGTCCACGCGTGAGGCGCTCGACGGGCTGCGGCACTGGCGGCTGCACGTGACGATTCTGGCCTGCACGTTCCTCATCTTCCCGTTGCTCGGCCTCGCGGCCCGCGGGCTGGTGCCGGTGATCCTGACGCACCCGCTCTACCAGGGCCTGCTCTTCCTCACCCTGGTCCCGTCGACCGTCCAGTCGTCGATCGCCTTCACCTCGATGGCCCGCGGCAACGTGCCCGCCGCGATCTGCGCGGGCTCCTTCTCCTCCCTCGTCGGCATCGTCGCCACCCCGCTGCTCGCGGCCTCGCTGCTCGGCGGCGGGGGCGGCTTCTCCGCCGACTCGCTGCTGAAGATCGTGCTGCAACTGCTGGTGCCGTTCCTGGCCGGGCAGTTGCTGCGCCGCTGCGGAGTCAGGAGGGGCCGCGCGAAGCGCGTCGGGCAGGGTGGTGGTGGGCGACGGGAGGGTGGCTTCGCCACGCGCCACAAGCAGGTCCTCGGACTGGTGGACCGTGGCTCGATCCTGCTCGTCGTCTACACCGCGTTCAGCGCGGGCATGGTCCAGGGCATCTGGCACCAGGTCAGCCCGGTGCGGCTCGGCGGCCTGGCCGTCGTGATGGCCGTGATCCTCGCCGTGATGCTGCTGCTCACCTGGTACGGCGGCAAGGCGCTGGGCTTCGGCCGGGCGGACCGGATCGCGATCCAGTTCGCCGGCTCGAAGAAGTCCCTGGCGGCCGGACTGCCCATGGCCGGCGTCCTGTTCGGCGCGCAGGCGGCGCTCGCCGTGCTGCCGCTGATGCTCTTCCACCAGATGCAGCTCATCGTGTGCGCGGTGATCGCCAAGCGGCGCGCGCGGGAGGCGGCGGCGGAGGTCACCGCACCGCAGCCAGTCGCAACGACACGAACCGCGGTCGGTACAGGGAGACGTTCCGGCTGAGCTGGGCGGCGGCGCCCGCCGTCTCCAGCCAGTTGACGTCATAGCTCAGGACGAGTCGCCCGTCACCGCTCAGCACCGGATGCGCCTGCGGGTTGTAGGCGGCCACCTGCCCCTGCGGCAGCGGCGGGCCGAACTCCTTCGCCGGGCCGTGCCACGGCCCGGCCGGGGAGCAGGCCCAGTAGGACGCCACGGTGGTCAGCCCCTTCGGGCCGGCGGCCATCGTGAACAGCACGTACGTACCGCCCTCCCGGACGACCGAGAACGCGCTGCCCACGCCCTTGCGCCGCCCGTCCCCGAGCACCGGCCGGGGGCGGGCGCGGGGCACCCACGCCGAGCCGCTCCAGTACTGCCAGGCCGCCGGATCCGCGAGCGCGCCCTCCGGCACCCGGGCCGCGTACGCGTGCGAGGCGGGCCTGGAGGCGGCCCGGCCGTCGTCACCGCCGAACACATAGGTCCAGCCGCCCTCCTCGACCAGCGTCGTGCCGAACAGCACCCGCCGGGACGGGTCGGGTACCGACTGCTGGCCGAGCACCTCGACGATCGACTCCAGACGCAGCTCGGGCAGCGACAGCGTGGCGACCTCGGTCGCGGTGGGCACCCCGTAGATCCAGGGGGCCTGCCCTGCCGTGCGCACCCACAGCAGCACCCGCAGGACCTGTTCCGGGGAGCCGGGGGAGCGGGGTTCGACGCGTGCGGCGACCGGCCAGCGCCACTGGTTCGGTGCCGGGTCGGCGAACAGCGGGGCGGGCAGGGTGGCCTCGAGCCGGCCGTCGCGCATCAGCACGGCCGAGTTGCGCACCAGCGGCGTGGTGGCGTCCCGCCAGGCGTAGGACTCACCGTGCGGGTTGGGCGGGCCGTACACCCGGCCCAGGAAGGTGTCCGAGAACAGCCACAGCACCCGGCCGTCCGGCAACCGCACCGAGTGGGTGCCGTCGCCACCGGTCCAGTCGTCCGTACGGCTCGCGTCGTCTCCGTAGCGGGCGAACTCGGCGTCGAGGGCGTCGTCCGTGTCCCAGGATCCGACGGTGAGCGCCTCACAGCTGTCGTCGTCGGAACCGTCGCCGCCGGGCAGGGCGATGAGCAGCGCCGCGCCGAGAACCAGGACCAGCAGCAGGCCGATCCCGGTTCCCGTGCGCTGTCGTGCTCGTAATGCTCCTGAGTCGTCGGGCACGTCCCGTGACGTTAGTTGCTGCCGCTCACCCGGTCCATGGGCAGCCACAGCACCGTGCCCCGGGAGGCCGCGCCCGAGGCGCCGGAGGCCAGCTCCTCGTCGCTCAGGGCCCGGTTCCACACCCGGACGTCGTCGATCGCCCCGGTGAGGAACGCCCGGCTGTCCATGCGCTGGCCGATGTGCACGCCGAACGGCGAGTTACGGCTGACCGATCCCGGCACGTCAGCGGCGGCGAGCGGCGTGCCGTCGAGGAACAGCGTCAGCCGCCCGCCGCCCCGGCGCAGCGCCAGGTGGTGCCAGTGGCCGTCGTTGTGGGCGCCGTCGGTCCACACCGAGGCCGACCTGACGGTCGTCGCACCGGACCTGGTGGTGATCAGCGCCCGGACCCGGTCGCTCGCGGGTTCCCCGCGCAGCCAGATCTGCGGCTGGGTGCTGCCGATGCCGCCCATCCACAGGAAGGGCTGCTCGCCGGCCGTGGCCGTGTAGCGGAAGTGCAGCGACGCCGTGAAGTCCCCTTCTCCGAGCGGCAACCTGGACCGGTACGGGAGCCGGACGGCGTCGTCGGCGCCGTCGAAGGACAGTGCGCCGCCCCGGACACCGTCCGTCCGCGCGGCACCGCCGAGCACGGCGGCGGGCCTGCCGCCCGCCGCGGCGTCACGCGTGGTCGGGTCGGCGCCCCGGCGTGGCTTCAGCCAGTCCTCGGTGAAGCGGGCGAAGCGGATCTCGTCGCGCGCGTCGACCGCACCGCCCTCGTACAGCAGCCCCACCGTCGTGCCGCCCAGGGCCGCCATGTCCGAGTAGCCGGACCAGTCCGTGGTGACGACGGTGCCCCGGTCCACGCTCTCCCAGGTGCGCCCGCCGTCGTAGGAGGAGCGGACCATCATCGTGCGGCGGCGGTCGGGGTCGGCCGGAGCGGACAGCAGCATCCGGTGGCCGAGGCGCAGGGTCGCGCCCTGGACCTGCGGGGTGTACAGGTCCGGCAGGTCGCGGAAGGGCGTGGCGAAGCTGTCGCCGCCGTCGAGGCTGAGGGTCTGGGAGCGGTGGCCCAGGTCGGTGCCGTCCTGTTCCCGGCCGCTGACGAGCAGGGCGCCGTCGGCGCGTTCGGTGAGCGTCACCTCGGACGGCTTCTGCCGGAACGTGCCGTCCTGCGCTATGGGCCAGGTGTCCGTGGCGCCGACCCGCCAGGCGTCGCCGCCGTCGTCGCTCACGACGAGCGCGGCGTGGTTGGCGGAGACCCGGCTGCCGTTCCACGTCTCGGTGTTGACGCCGAACACGAGCCGCCCGGCGTGTTTGCCGCGGGTCAGCTGGATGCCGTGCACGGGCCCGGTCGCGTACCAGGAGTTCCAGTCCTCCGGCAGGATCTCGCCGCTCAGGTCGCGCGGCTTCGACCAGGTACGGCCGTCGTCGTCGCTGTACTGCAGGTGCGGGGTGCGGTCGCAGGGGACGGTGCAGTTGCCGGCGTCCGTACGGCCGGTGTTGTACGTCTCGGCCAGCAGGATCCGGCCCGTCCTGCGGTCCACGACGGGCGCCGGGTTGCCGTGCGTGTCGCCCGCGCCCTCGGTGACGACCTGGAGCGGCCCCCAGGTACGGCCGCCGTCGGTGGAGCGCTTGACGACGATGTCGATGTCGGCCGCGTCACCGCAGTTGAGGACACGGCCCTCGGCGAAGGCGAGCAGGGTGCCGCTGGTGGTGCGCACCATCGCCGGGATCCGGAAGCAGGCGTAGCCCGGATCCTGGGACGCCTTGAAGAGCACCTGCTGCTCGAACTCCGTTGAGTCCGTGGCGGGTCGGCTGTGTGCCGGGGCGGTGGGCGCGAGCAGCGCCCCGGCGGCGACGGCGGCTGTCAGGGTGGATCTCAGACGTGCGCGAAGACTTGACGGCATGGTGCGACCTGCCCTTCATGCGTCTGTCGGCTGGACCACCGGGGCGTGGGAGAGGACATCCGGTCATCCGGACATTCCACGTCCAATGTCTGGGCCACAGACGGTACTTGGGTTCACAGACCCCCCACAAGAAGCGTGCGTCAGGGGATCAGGACGACCTTGCCCAGGTTGGACCGCCCCTCGATCTCCGCGTGCGCCTTCGCCGCGTCCTCCAGGGCGAACTCCCCGTGGACGACGGGCCTGAGCTCTCCGGCCGCGAACAGCCGCCACAGTTCCTCACGCCACTGCTCGTACAGCTCCGGCTTGCCCCGGGCGACGCGGGCCATCTGGAACCCGATGACCGACTTGGCGCCCACGAGCAGGTCGTAGGCCTGGATGGCGCCGCCGCCCGAGCTGTACGCAACCAGCCGCCCCTCGGGGACGAGTGCGTGCAGGGCGCGGGTGAGCAGCTCGCCGCCGACCGCGTCCAGGACGTAGTCCACCGGCGTTCCCCAGCTCGCGTCGCCGTAGGAGATGGCGTGGTCGGCGCCGAGACCGCGCACGAAGTCGGCCTTGCCCGGGTCGGATACGGCTCCCACCACGCGTCCGGCGCCGCGCGTCCTCGCCAGCTGTACGGCCAGCTGGCCGACGCCACTCGCGGCCGCCGTGACCAGGGCCGCCTCACCCGGCTCGGGGCGGGCCGCCTCCAGGGCGCCGAGGGCGACCAGGCCGCTGCGGACCAGGGCGACCGCGTCGACGGCGCTCGCGTGTCCCGGGACCGGGGAGGCCATGGCCTCGTGCAGCACCGCGAAGTCCGCGTAGCCGTGGCCGATGCAGAGCCCGGTCACCCGGTCGCCGGTGCCGAAGCGGGTGACGCCCTCCCCGACGGCCGTGACGTGCCCGGCGATCTCGCCGCCGAGCGGGACCGGTTCGGCCGCCTCGGTGACCTTGCGTACGACCGGGAGCGTGACGCCGATCGCCTCCGCGCGCACGAGCAGCTCTCCGGGGCCGGGCACGGGGAGCGGCGCCTCCTCCGTGAAGAGGGGGCCGCCTGGGGATTCGTAGCGGACGCGGCGCATCACACCTCCGGGTCGTTGGTGTCCCAACGAGATCGTTGGGATGCCCAACGGTATAGGAGGATCATAGGGAGAACCAACGATTTCTTGGCTAGGCTGCGGCCATGTCGGAAGCTCCCCTCCCCGCGATCCGCTCCCTGCCCAGCTGGCTGCTCGGCCGCGCCGCCGCCCGCGGCCGGGCCCTGGTGGTCGAGGCGCTGGCGGAGGAGGACATGCGGATGTGGCACCACGTGGTGCTGTCCGCCGTCCGCGACCTCGCCCCCGTGGCCCAGGCGGATCTCGCCCGCGGAGTCCGGCTGGACCCCAAGGACCTCGTCGGCGTGCTCGACGATCTCCAGTCGGCGGGTCTGGTGGTACGCGAGCCGGACCCGCGGGACCGCCGCAAGAACGCGGTGTCCCTCACCCCGCGGGGAGCCCGGCTGCTGAAGCGCTGCGAGAAGGCGGCCCGCGCCGCCAACGACGAACTGCTCGCACCGCTGTCGCCGGCCGAGCGGCAGCAGTTCACGGCGATGCTGGCCCGGATATCGGGTACGGCCGACTGAGGGCCCGGCCGGGGCCTGTCTTCGCGCCGGCAGGCCGAGACGAGGTCCTTCTCACCGAGCGGGGAACCGCCGTCGCTCTCATGGCCGCTCGATCACGGGGTGTCAGGGCAGGCCGAGCCAAGTCCCGGGCGGGTCTTCGTGAGGGCAGGCCGAGACGGGGCCCCTGCGGCGCAGGGGGCGCTCCCCGCCGGTCGGGGCCCCGCCGCCGTGCAGCGGAGGAACCTGCTCAGCCCTGGGCGGCCGCGGCCGGCAGGGCGATGCGGTCCCCACCCGCGTACACGTTCATGGAGCTGCCCCGCAGGAAGCCCACCAGCGTCAGGCCCGCCTCGGCGGCCAGGTCCACCGCCAGCGAGGACGGCGCCGACACGGCAGCCAGGACGGGTATGCCGGCCATCACGGCCTTCTGCGCCAGCTCGAAGGAGGCCCGGCCCGACACGAGCAGGATCGCCCGCGACAGCGGCAGCTCCCCGTTCTGCAGGGCACGGCCGACCAGCTTGTCGACCGCGTTGTGCCGGCCCACGTCCTCCCGGACGTCCAGCAGCTCCCCCTCCTCCGAGAACAGGGCCGCCGCGTGCAGGCCACCGGTCCGGTCGAAGACCCGCTGGGCGGCGCGCAGCCGGTCGGGGAGGCTCGCGAGCAGCTCGGGGGAGACCCGGACCGGGGGAATGTCGGCGACGGGCCACCGGGCCGTGGTGCGCACCACGTCCAGCGACGCCTTGCCGCACAGGCCGCAGGAGGACGTGGTGTAGACGTTGCGCTCCAGGGTGATGTCCGGGATCACCACGCCCGGGGCCGTCTTCACGTCGACCACGTTGTACGTGTTCGAGCCTCCCCCACTCTCGGCTCCGCTCGAGCGGGAGGTGCCCCCAGCCGTCGCCCCGGCGCAGTAGACGATGTTCTGCAGGTCCTGCTGCCCGGCCAGCACCCCCTCGCTCACCAGGAAGCCCGCCGCCAGCGCGAAGTCGTCGCCCGGGGTGCGCATGGTGATCGCCAGGGGCTTGCCGTTGAGCCGGATCTCCATCGGCTCCTCGGCGACGAGGGTGTCCGGGCGGTCGGAGACCACCCCGTCCCTGATGCGGATCACCTTGCGTCGTTCCGTGACTCGTCCCATGTCCTGATCAGCCCCGGTTCTGTACGTGCTGGTAGCCGAAGCGGCCCTTGATGCAGAGGTTGCCGTGGGTCACCGGGTTGTCGTGCGGCGAGGTGACCTTCACGATCTCATTGTCCTGCACGTGCAGCGTCAGGTTGCAGCCCACTCCGCAGTACGCGCACACCGTGGTCGTCTCCGTCTGCCGCGACTCGTCCCAGGTACCCGCCGCGCGCATGTCGAACTCGGACTTGAAGGACAGTGCCCCGGTCGGGCACACCTCGATGCAGTTCCCGCAGTACACGCACGCCGAGTCGGTCAGCGGCGCGTCGTGCTCCACGGCGATCCGGGCGTCGAAGCCGCGCCCGGCGACCGAGATCGCAAAGGAGTTCTGCCACTGGTCGCCACAGGCGTCGACGCATTTGTAGCAGAGGATGCACTTGTCGTAATCGCGGACATAAAGATCGTTGTCGACCCTCGGCTCCTCGTTCAGCCGCGCCGCGTCCGGACCAAAACGGTCCGGCTTCGCCTCGTACTCCTTGAGCCACCCGGCGACCTTCGGTGTCGTCGACAGGTCGACCGAGGACGCGAGCAGCTCGAGGACGACCTTGCGGCTGTGCCGGGCGCGCTCGGTGTCCGTACGGACCTCCATGCCCGGCTCGGCCTTGCGGGAGCAGGCAGGGACGAGGGTGCGGGCCCCCTCGACCTCCACGACACACACCCGGCAGGCGTTCTTCGGGCGCAGGGTGTCGCCCTCGCACAGGGTCGGGATGTCCTTCCCGGCCGCCCGGCACGCGTCCAGGATCGTCGAACCCTCGGGAACCCGCGCCTCCTCCCCGTCGATGGTGAACTCCAGCATGCGGCGCGGGATCCCCAGCGGTGTGACGGTCATTCGTACGCCCCCAGACGGTCGACGGCGGATTCCACGGCGTTCCACGCGGTCTGCCCGAGACCGCAGATCGAGGCGTCCCGCATGGCGCGACCCACCTCCCGCAGCAGTGCGATGTCGCCGGCGGCCTCGGCGCCCGTGCGCTCCACGATCCGGTGCAGCGCCTCCTCCTGCCGCGCCGTCCCGACGCGGCAGGGCACGCACTGCCCGCACGACTCGTCCCGGAAGAACTCCGCGATGCGCAGCAGCAGCCGGGGCAGCGGCACGCTGTCGTCGAAGGCCATGACGACCCCCGAGCCGAGCGTCGTCCCCGCCTCCCGCGTCCCTTCGAAGGTGAGCGGCACGTCCAGCTCGTCGGCCCGTACGAAACCGCCGGCCGCCCCGCCGAGCAGCACCGCCCGCAGCCCCTCGCGCACCCCGGCCAGGGCGAGCACCTCGCCGAGCGTCGCGCCGAACGGCACCTCGTAGACACCGGCCCGCTCCACACTCCCCGACACGCAGAACAGCTTCGGCCCGGTGGAGCGCCCGGTGCCGATCGCCGCGTAGGCCGGGGCGCCCATGGTCAGGATCGGCAGGACGTTGACCAGGGTCTCGACGTTGTTCTCGACCGTCGGCTTGCCGAACAGGCCCTTCTCCACCGGGAACGGCGGCTTGGAGCGGGGCTCGCCCCGATAGCCCTCGATGGAGTTGAACAGGGCCGTCTCCTCACCGCAGATGTAGGCGCCCGCGCCGCGCCGGATCTCGATGTCGAAGGCGTAGCCCTGCCCGAGGACGTCGTCACCGAGCAGTCCGCGGGCACGGGCCTGCGCGATCGCGTGCTCCAGCAGGCGCAGGGCGCGCGGGTACTCGCCGCGCAGGTAGAGGTACCCCTTGTGGGCGCCGGTCGCGTATCCGGCGATCGTCATCGCCTCGACCAGGGCGTACGGGTCGCCCTCCATGAGCACGCGGTCCTTGAAGGTGCCCGGCTCGGACTCGTCGGCGTTGCAGACGAGGTAGTGCGGACGGTCGGGCTGGGAGGCCGTGGCCTGCCACTTGCGGCCGGTGGGGAAGGCGGCGCCGCCGCGTCCGACCAGGCCCGAGCCGGTGACCTCGCGGATGACCCCGGACGGCCCCAGTTCGAAGGCCCTGCGCAGAGCGGCGTAGCCGCCGTGGGCGCGGTAGTCGTCGAGGGACGACGGGTCGGCCACGCCGACGCGGTGCAGCAGCATCAGCCCGTCCTGCCCGGCCTGGGGCACCGCCAGAGCGGCCGGCGGCTCCTCGGGCGCGGAGCCGGGCGAGCTCGCCGCGAGCACGGCGGCCCGGACGGTCGCCGGCGCCGAGACCGCCGTACGGACAGGGTCCCCCGCCTTGATCGCGAGCGCCGCCGGGGCGCGTTCGCACAGGCCCAGGCACGGGCTGCGCTCGACACTCACCCCGCTGCCGAGGCCCAGCCGCTCCTCGATCCCGGCGCACAGCTTTGGCGCCCCGGCCGCCGCGCACGCCAGGTCCGTGCACACGTGGAGCACGGTCGCCGGACGCGGCTCGACCGAGAACATGGCGTAGAAGGTGGCGACCCCGTAGGCCTCCGCCGGCGGCACCGTCAGCCGCCGGCACAGGTAGTCGAGGGCGCCCTCGCTGATCCAGCCGATCCGGTCGTTGACGGCGTGCAGCCCCGGCAGCAGCAGGTCGCGGCGGTCCCGGGCCTCGCGCCCGCCACGCGCCCACCTCAGATCGGCGGCTCGCATCTCGTCGCGGGCGGCTCCCTCCCAGGAGGACTCGGGAGGCCCGAGCAGGGCGTCGACGGCCGCCCGTTCCTCGTCCGTCGGTTTGCTGTCACCGAAGTGCAGGTCCACGTACGTTTCACCCCACGATGGTCGCAATGGGCAGCTTCTCGATCCGGATCGCCGACGCCTTGAACTCCGCCGTTCCCGCGATCGGGCAGTTCGCCTCGATCGTCAGCGAGTTGGTGTCCACCTCGTCCGGGAAGTGCATGGTCATGAAGGCGAGCCCCGGTCGCAGCGCGGGGTCCACCCACACCGGCGCCGTGACCGAGCCGCGCCGGGAGGTCACCCGGACGTGCTCGCCGACCACGACCCCGTAGCGTTCGGCGTCCTCCGGGCTCAGCTCGACGAACTCGCCGCGCCTGAGCGGCGAGGCGTAACCGCCGCTCTGCACCCCGGTGTTGTACGAGTCGAGCCGCCGCCCGGTGGTGAGCCGGATCGGGTACCGCTCGTCGGTGAGGTCCACGGGCGGGTCGTGCCGCACGAGGCCGAAGGGCGCGAGCCGGCCGCGCTTCGACGGGTCCCGTTCCCACAACCTGCCGTGCAGATAGGTCGGTTCGAGCTCGTCCGTGCTCGGACAGGGCCACTGGATGCCCTGGTGCGCCTCCAGGCGCTCGTACGTCATGCCGTAGTGGTCGGGTGAGACCGAGCGGAGTTCGTTCCAGACGGTCTCGGCGTCGGCGTACTTCCAGTCGTGGCCGAGGCGGGCCGCGAGGTCGCAGATGATGTCGATGTCCTCGCGAGCCTCACCGGGCGGGGTGACGGCCTTGCGGACGCGCTGCACCCGCCGCTCGCTGTTGGTGGTCGTGCCGTCGGTCTCCGCCCAGCCGGCGGTGGCCGGCAGGACGACGTCCGCGAGCTCGGCGGTCTTCGTGAGGAAGATGTCCTGGACCACCAGGAAGTCGAGGGCCTTCAAGCGCCGCACGGCCTGCTCGCTGTCGGCCTCCGACTGGGCCGGGTTCTCGCCGATGCAGTAGACGGCCTTGAGCGTGCCGTCCCCCATGGCCTCGAACATCTCCGTGAGGTTCAGGCCGTAGTGCGGCTGGATCACGGTGTCCCAGGCCGACTCGAACTTGATCCGCACATCCGGGTCGAGGATGTCCTGGAACCCGGGCAGGCGGTTGGGGATCGCGCCCATGTCGCCGCCGCCCTGCACGTTGTTCTGCCCGCGCAGCGGCTGCAGGCCCGAGCCGTAGCGGCCGACGTGCCCGGTGAGCAGGGACAGGTTGATCAGGGCGCGGACGTTGTCGGTGCCGTTGTGGTGCTCGGTGATGCCGAGGGTCCAGCACAACTGGGCCCGTTCGGCACGGGCGTAGGCGTGCGCCAGCTCCCGGATCGCCGCGGCCGGTACGCCCGTCACCTTCTCGGCGAGCGACAGCGTCCACGGCTCGACCAGTGCCCTGTACTCGTCGAAGCCGCTGGTCGCCCGCTCGATGAACGCCTCGTTCGCGAGCCCCGCGTGAATGATCTCGCGGCCGATCGCGTGCGCCATCGGAATGTCCGTGCCGACGTTGAGCCCCATCCAGCTCTCCGCCCACTCGGCGGTCGACGTCCGGCGTGGATCGACCACGTACATCCGGGCGCCGTTCCTGATCCCCTTCAGCACGTGCTGGAAGAAGATCGGGTGCGCGAACCGGGCGTTGGAGCCCCACATCACGATGACGTCGGTGTGCTCGATCTCCTCGTACGACGACGTCCCGCCGCCCGATCCGAACGCCGCCGACAGGCCCGCCACGCTCGGGGCGTGACAGGTGCGGTTGCAGGAGTCGACGTTGTTGGTGCCCATGACGACCCGGGCGAACTTCTGCGCCACGTAGTTCATCTCGTTGGTGGCGCGGGCGCAGCTGAACATGCCGAAGGCGTCGCGGTTGCGCCCGAGGCCCCGGGCGGCACGGTCCAGGGCCTCCTCCCAGGTGGCCTGCCGGAACGGCTCGTCGCGGGAGTCCCGGACGAGCGGGTGGCTGAGCCGGGTGTAGGTCTTGGGGGTCCGGTCGCGTTTCCTCATGCGGCGCTCCTCAGCGCGAGCAGGTCCGAGATGGCGTGCACGGTGCGCAGGGTGGGCACCTCCACGCCGGTGATCTCCGCCAGCTCGACGACCGCCGCGAGCAGCACGTCGAGTTCGAGCGGCTTGCCGCGCTCCAGGTCCTGGAGCGTGGAGGTGCGGTGGTCGCCGACCCGCTCGGCACCGGCGAGCCGGCGCTCGATGGAGACACCGACCTCGCAGCCGAGGGCCTCGGCGACCGCCAGCGTCTCGGTCATCATGATCTCGATGACCTTGCGGGTGCCGCCGTGCAGGCACATCTGCCGCATGGTCGCGCGGGCCAGGGCGCTGATCGGGTTGAAGGAGATGTTGCCGAGCAGCTTGACCCAGATGTCGCCGCGCAGGTCGGGTTCGACGGGGCACTTCAGGCCGCCCGCCTGCATGGCCTCGCCGAATTCGAGACAGCGGGCCGAGCGGCTGCGGTCGGGCTCGCCGATGGAGAACCGCGTGCCCTCCAAGTGCCGTACCACGCCCGGCCCTTCGAGTTCGGTCGCCGCGTAGACGACACAGCCGACGGCCCGTTCGGGCGCGAGCACCGCACTGACCGCGCCGTCCGGGTCGACACTCTCGACACGGTGGCCGTCGTACGGGCCGCCGTGCCGGTGGAAGTACCACCAGGGGATGCCGTTCTGGGCCGCGACGACCGAGGTCGTCGGGTGCAGCAACGGCGTGATCAGCGGCCCGCACGCCGCGTACGCGTTGGCCTTCAGGCCCAGGAAGACATGGTCGACCGGGCCGACTTCGGCCGGGTCGTCGGTGGCGTGGGGGCGCGCGGTGAAGTCGCCGCGTGGACTGCGCACCCGGACTCCGTGCTGCCTCATGGCCGTCAGATGCGGTCCACGGGCGATGAGATGCACCTCGGCGCCCGCGCGGTGGAGCGCGGCGCCGACGTAGGCGCCGATGGCACCGGCGCCGAGAACTGCGACTTTCACGGGAACACTCCGTTCGGTTCGAGGGATACCGCGGAGGTGGCTGCCGTCCCGCCGCTCACGGGTCGCGTATGGCTCACGGCGGCTTGTGTCGACGAAATATTGTCTACAGTATGGAGGTTGGGTGGGCAAGGGTGCGCGCGCCGACCGTTCGGCGCATGCCGGATACCGTTCACCGCATACGGTCGACGTGCCGACTTCCCAACTCCCGTGCGGATCCCTACCGTCCGGGGTTCATGAGTCCCCCAGTCGCGCCCCCGGGCTGGAGCCGCTGGCTCGTTCCGCCCGCCGCTCTCTCCGTCCATCTCTCCATCGGCCAGGCCTACGCCTGGAGCGTGTTCAAGCCGCCCTTGGAGTCCGCGCTCGGCCTCAGCGGCACGCAGAGCGCGCTGCCCTTCCAGCTGGGCATCGTCATGCTGGGTCTGTCCGCCGCGTTCGGCGGCACGCTCGTGGAACGCAACGGCCCGCGCTGGGCGATGACCGTCGCCCTGATCTGCTTCTCCTGCGGCTTCCTGCTCTCCGCGCTGGGCGCGTCCCTGGAGCAGTACTGGCTGATCGTGTTCGGCTACGGTTTCGTCGGCGGCGTCGGTCTCGGCATCGGCTACATCTCGCCCGTCTCCACGCTGATCAAGTGGTTCCCGGACCGGCCCGGCATGGCCACCGGCATCGCCATCATGGGCTTCGGCGGCGGCGCGCTCATCGCCTCGCCCTGGTCGGCCCAGATGCTGGAGTCGTTCGGCGGTGACAGCTCCGCCATCGCCCTCGCCTTCCTGGTGCACGGGCTGTCGTACGCGGTGTTCATGCTGCTGGGTGTGCTGCTGGTCCGGGTGCCTCGTACCGAGAAGCCCGTGGCGAGCGGGCCGAGTGTTCTTGCCGGCCCGCAGGTCTCCGCGAACCAGGCGCTGCGCACCCCGCAGTTCTGGCTCCTGTGGATCGTGCTCTGCATGAACGTCACCGCCGGCATCGGCATCCTGGAGAAGGCCGCGCCGATGATCACGGACTTCTTCGCGGACACCTCCACCCCGGTGTCGGTGACCGCCGCCGCCGGTTTCGTCGCGCTGCTGTCCGCGGCGAACATGGCCGGCCGTATCGGCTGGTCCTCCACGTCCGACCTCATCGGCCGCAAGAACATCTACCGCGTCTACCTGGGTGTCGGCTCCCTGATGTACGCCCTCATCGCCCTGTTCGGCGACTCTTCCAAGCCGCTGTTCATCCTGTGCGCGCTGGTCATCCTCTCCTTCTACGGCGGTGGATTCGCCACGGTTCCCGCCTATCTGAAGGATTTGTTCGGTACGTACCAGGTCGGTGCCATCCACGGGCGGCTGCTCACCGCCTGGTCCACGGCCGGGGTGCTCGGCCCGCTGATCGTGAACTGGATCGCCGACCGGCAGGAGGAGGCGGGCCGGCACGGCGCGTCCCTGTACGGGCTGTCCTTCGTGATCATGATCGGGCTGCTCGTCGTGGGCTTCGTCGCCAACGAGCTGGTCCGGCCCGTCGACCCCCGCCACCACGTCCCCGCCCCGAAGGAGGCCGCCCATGTCGAGCGACAGCAGTCAGAGTCCGCCTAGCCCGGACCGGCGGTGGCTGATCGCCCTCGCCTGGGTGTGGGTCGGCGTACCACTCGCCTACGGGCTGTACGAGCTCGTCCGCAAGGCCACCCAGCTGTTCACCGGATAGGCGCGGGTGTGCCCGGTGGGTGGTCGACAGGTGTCCGGGCGTCCGAGGTCCTGACCGAAGCTGACAACCCCGGCGCCTGTTTCCTGTCGCCTTGGCTGCCGTCGTACCCGTGAGTCACTGATCAGACTGGTGGATCCGCTACCCAAGGCAACGAGGGGGATCCACCCAATGAACGGCTCGCGCATCGCCGCCGTCGGCCACTACCAGCCCGCCAAGGTGCTCACCAACGAGGACCTGGCGGGCCTGGTGGACACCAGTGACGAGTGGATCAGGAGCCGGGTGGGCATCCGCACGCGTCACATCGCCGGCCCCGACGAGCCGGTCGACGAACTGGCCGCCCACGCCGCCGCCAAGGCCCTGGCCGCAGCCGGACTGACCCCGGCGGACATCGACCTGGTGCTGGTCGCCACCTCCACCGCCGTCGACCGCTCGCCCAACACGGCCGCCCGGGTCGCGGCACGCCTGGGCATTCCGCAGGCCGCCACCATGGACCTCAACGTGGTGTGCGCCGGGTTCACCCACGCCCTGGCCACCGCCGACCATGCCGTCCGCGCGGGGGGTGCGAGCCGGGCGCTGGTCATCGGGGCCGACAAGATGTCCGAGGTGACCGACTGGAGCGACCGCAGCACGTGCGTGCTCGTCGGGGACGGGGCCGGGGCGGCGGTGGTGGAGGCCGCGGGCGAGGCGGCCATCGGGCCGGTGCTGTGGGGCTCCGTGCCAGAGATGGGCCACGCGGTGCGGATCGAGGGCACCCCGCCGCGCTTCGCCCAGGAGGGCCAGAGCGTCTACCGCTGGGCCACCACACAACTCCCGCCCATCGCACGCCGGGCCTGCGAGCGGGCCGGGCTGGAGCCGGCCGACCTCGCCGGGGTCGTACTGCACCAGGCGAACCTGCGCATCATCGAACCCCTCGCGGAGAAGATCGGCGCCGTCAACGCGGTCGTCGCGCGCGATGTCACGGAGTCCGGCAACACCTCGGCCGCGAGTATCCCGCTGGCCTTCTCGAAGCTGGTCGAGCGGGGGGCGATCACCACGGGCGACCCGGTGCTGCTGTTCGGCTTCGGCGGGAACCTGTCGTACGCCGGGCAGGTCGTGCGCTGCCCGTGAGCGGCAGAGCGGTGTGACGCGGTCAACTCCCCGGAACCCTGGCTCTTGCGGGCCGTAGACTGTAGACGAAAGACAATCAATACTGACTCTGCGGCGACACCGGCTCGCGCCGTGTTGTGCACGGCCCTGCCGAGGAGGGGGACCGCGATGCTGTCGACAGGCCTGCCCCAGGGGGCGGTACCCAAGCTGGAACGCCCGGGTCCGCTGCGCGACCGTGTCTACGAGGCACTGCTCGAACTCATCACCACCCGTGCGCTGCAGCCCGGCCAGCATCTCGTCGAGAGCGAACTCGCCGGCCATCTCGGCGTCTCGCGGCAGCCGGTGCGCGAGGCGCTGCAGCGGCTCAACACCGAGGGGTGGGTCGATCTGCGGCCCGCCCAGGGCGCGTTCGTGCACGAGCCGACGGAAGAGGAGGCCGACCAGCTCCTCACGGTCCGTACGCTCCTGGAGGCCGAGGCGGCCCGGCTCGCGGCGGCGGGCGCGAACAGCGCGGGCATCGCCGCCCTGGAAGCGCTGTGCGCGGAGGGCGAGAAGGCCGTCGAGGCCGACGACGTGGACGGGGCCGTCGCCATGAACGCCCGCTTCCACGCCAAGATCATGGAGCTCGCCGGCAACGCGGTCCTCGCCGAACTCGCCGCCCAGGTCGACCGGCGCGTGCGCTGGTACTACACGCCGGTGGCCCGTCGGCGCGGTCACCAGTCATGGATCGAGCACCGCGAACTCATCGCCGCGGTCGCCGACCGGGACGAACAGCGCGCCACCCAGCTGATGCGCGCACACACCGAGCACACGCGGCGCTCGTACCACGCGCGTTCGCGTGCGTAGCACCGCTGCGCGTCCGTAGCGCCGCCACGCCTGCCCTGTGCTGCGGGGCAGGCGTGGCGGCTTCTTTGTCCACTGAGTGGAAAAAGTGGGGGGCAATTCCTGCGAGACTTCTTCCCACCCCCGGCAGCCACTGCTACGTTCCCTCCGAAAGCAAGCCACCGCGGTGGCGGGAACCCGGCGCGGACAGGCCGATCGAGGCGGGGAGGGGCTCGTGAGACGCATGACCGCACGACCCGGAAACGCCCACCAGGCCCGACTGCTCAAGCTGTTGCGTGACGGCGGCCCCAACTCCCGTGCCCAGCTGGGCGACCAGGTCGATCTCTCGCGGTCCAAGCTGGCCGTGGAGGTGGACCGGCTGCTGGAGACGGGGCTGGTCGTAGCCGACGGACTCGCCGCCTCGCGCGGCGGCCGCCGCTCCCACAACATCCGGCTCAACCCCGAGCTGCGCTTCCTCGGCGTCGACATCGGCGCGACCTCGGTCGACGTCGCCGTCACCAACGCCGAACTGGAGACCCTCGGACACCTCAACCAGCCCATGGACGTGCGCGAAGGCCCCGTCGCGGTCTTCGAGCAGGTCCTCGCCATGGCCGCGAAACTGAAGGCCTCCGGGCTCGCGGAAGGGTTCGACGGCGCCGGCATCGGCGTCCCGGGCCCGGTCCGCTTCCCCGAGGGCATCCCGGTGGCACCGCCGATCATGCCCGGCTGGGACGGCTTCCCCGTGCGGGAGGCGCTCAGCCAGGAGCTCGGCTGCCCGGTCATGGTCGACAACGACGTGAACCTGATGGCGATGGGGGAGCAGCACGCGGGCGTCGCGCGCACGGTCGCCGACTTCCTCTGCGTCAAGATCGGCACCGGCATCGGCTGCGGCATCGTCGTCGGCGGTGGGGTCTACCGCGGCACGACGGGCAGCGCCGGCGACATCGGGCACATCCAGGCCGTCCCCGACGGCCGCCCCTGCGCCTGCGGCAATCGGGGCTGCCTGGAGGCCCACTTCAGCGGAGCCGCCCTGGCCCGCGATGCCACGGAAGCCGCCCAGCAGGGGCTTTCGGCCGAACTGACCTCGCGGCTGGAGACGAACGGCGGTCTCACCGCCGTCGACGTCGCCGCCGCGGCCGCCGCCGGTGACGCCACCGCCCTCGATCTGATCCGCGAGGGCGGCAACCGCACCGGCCAGGTCATCGCCGGCCTGGTCAGCTTCTTCAACCCGGGCCTGGTGGTGATCGGCGGCGGGGTCACCGGCCTCGGTCACACCCTGCTCGCCGCGATCCGCACCCAGGTCTACCGCCAGTCGCTGCCGCTGGCGACCGGCAATCTGCCCATCGTCCTGGGCGAGTTGGGCCCCGCCGCCGGAGTGATCGGCGCGGCCCGGCTCATCAGCGACCACCTGTTCTCTCCCGCATAAGCGCACTCCAGTACGCCAGCACCACGCTTTCGGTACCGAGCTCTGCTCTGCCCTGCCCTGACACCGGCCCACCCGCCAAGGGGAATCAGCATGGCACCAGAACCACCGCTGCTCAGCATGTCCGGCATCACCAAGTCGTTCCCCGGAGTCCGGGCCCTCGACGGCGTCGACCTCGACGTCCAGGCCGGCGAGGTGCACTGCCTGCTCGGCCAGAACGGGGCCGGCAAATCCACCCTCATCAAGGTGCTGGCCGGCGCCCACCAGCCCGACACCGGCCGGCTCCGCTGGCGCGGCGAGGAGGTCACGCTCCGCTCGCCGATCGCCGCCATGCGCCTGGGCATCGCCACCATCTACCAGGAACTCGACCTGGTGGAGCACCTGTCGGTCGCCGAGAACGTCCATCTCGGGCACGAGCCGACCGCCGCGGGATTCGTCGTCCGGGGCAAGGCGGCCAAGGCGTCAACGGCCGCTCTTCTGAAACGACTTGGTCATCCCGAGATCGATCCGGCCCGGCTCGTGGGGGAGCTGTCGGCGGCGCAGCAGCAGATCGTGTCCATGGCGCGGGCGCTCTCCCACGACGTGCGGCTCATCGTGATGGACGAGCCGTCCGCCGCCCTCGACCCGGACGAGGTCGACAACCTCTTCCGCATCGTCGGGGACCTGACCGCGGCCGGAGTCGCCGTCGTCTACATCTCCCACCGCCTGGAGGAGATCCGCCGCATCGGTGACCGGGTGACGGTGCTCAAGGACGGACGGGCCGTCGCGCACGGGCTCCCGGCGAAGTCGACGCCGACCCGCGAGGTCGTCGCGCTGATGACGGGCCGCAAAGTCGAGTACGTCTTCCCCGACCGGCCCGTCTCGCCGCCACCCGGCGAACCCGTGCTGACAGTCCGAAAGTTGTCCAGGCAAGGGGAGTTCGAGCCCTTGGACCTGGAGGTCCGACCGGGCGAGATCGTCGGCCTCGCCGGACTCGTCGGCTCGGGCCGCTCCGAGATCCTGGAGACCGTCTACGGCGCCCGTAAACCGACGGCCGGTCAGGTTCTGGTCGAGGGAAGGGCGTTGCGGCCGGGCAGCGTACGCGCCGCCGTCCGGGCCGGACTCGGACTCGCCCCCGAGGAACGCAAGGCGCAGGCCCTGCTGATGCTGGAGTCCGTCACCCGCAACGTGTCGGTCTCCTCCATGTCCCGCTTCTCGCGCGGAGGCTGGATCGACCGGGGTGCCGAACTCGGTGCCGCCCGGGCCGCCACCCGCGAACTGTCGCTCCGGCCGGACAACCCGTCCGTGCCCGTGCGCACCCTGTCCGGTGGCAACCAGCAGAAGGCCGTACTGGCCCGCTGGCTGCTGCGCGGCTGCAAGGTGCTGCTGCTCGACGAACCCACCCGCGGCGTCGACGTGGGCGCCCGCGCCGAGCTCTACGCGGTCATCCGCAGGCTCGCGGACGAGGGCCTCGCCGTGCTGCTGGTCTCCAGCGAGGTGCCCGAAGTGCTCGGCCTCGCCGACCGCGTGCTGGTGCTGCGCGAGGGCCGGGTCGTGCACACGGCCCCCGCGCGCGAACTCGACGAACACCGCGTACTCGACCTGGTCATGGAAGGAAGCCCGGCGTCATGACGCAGCCCGTCTCCCCGCCGCGGGACGCCACCGCGAAGGTGCCCGAGGCCCGGCCCCCGGCCTGGCGCGGCCTGCTGGCCCGCGCCGACGTCCGCACCCTCTCCCTGCTCGGCGTGCTCGCCGCGCTGATCGTCGTCGGCGGCATCACCAAGCCCGACGAGTTCCTCGACACCCGCAATCTGCAACTGGTCCTCACCCAGGCCTCCGTGGTCGGCGTCGTCACCGTCGGCATGACCTTCGTCATCGTCTCCGGCGGTATCGACCTGTCGGTCGGCGCGATCGTCGCCCTCGCCTCGGTGTGGGCCACCACGGTCGCCACCCAGGAGTACGGCTTCGCCGGCATCCTCTTCACCGCGATCGTCGTCGGAGTCGGCTGCGGCCTGGTCAACGGGGTGCTCATCGCCTACGGCTCGATGGTGCCGTTCATCGCCACCCTCGCCATGCTGGCCTCCGCCCGCGGCCTCGCCCTGCAGATCACCGACGGCAAGACACAGATCGTCACCGTGTCCTCGGTCCTGGACCTGGGGGAGCGCGACGCCTACGTCCTCGGCATCCCGCCCCTGGTCATGGTGTTCGCCGTCGTCACGGTCATCGGCTGGCTGGTGCTCAACCGCACCACCTTCGGCCGCCGCACGGTCGCGGTCGGCGGCAACCCGGAGGCCGCGCGGCTCGCCGGTATCGACGTCCGCCGCCAGCGGCTCTACCTCTACCTGCTGTCCGGGCTGTGCTGCGGCATCGCCGCCTTCCTGCTGATCGTCCTGTCCGGCTCCGGCCAGAACACCAACGGCAACCTCTACGAACTCGACGCCATCGCCGCCGCGATCATCGGCGGCACCCTGCTCACCGGCGGCCGCGGCACCATCACCGGCTCCGTGCTCGGCGTCCTGATCTTCTTCACGATCACCAACATCTTCGCCCTGAACAACCTGCAGAGCGACGTCCAGCAGATCGCCAAGGGCGCGATCATCGTCGCCGCCGTGCTGGTCCAGCGCCGTACCGCGAGCACGACCTGAGGAAAGGGTTCCCCGCCATGCCAGAGATCACGAGCCGCAGAGGGCTGCTCTTCGGGGCCGCCGCCGTCTCCGCCGGTGCCCTCCTCACGGGGTGCACGAGCAACGAGCCGTCCGAGTCCAAGGACGAGCCGGCCGGCAACGACCAGCCGGCCGCCGACGACAAGCCCGGCAAGCAGGTCACCATCGGCTTCGCCGGCCCGCAGGCCGACCACGGCTGGCTCAACGCCATCAACGACAACGCCAAGAACCGCGCCGAGAAGTACTCCGACGTCACCCTGGAGATCACCGAGGGCTCCAACGACACCGCCCAGCAGATCGGCCAGATCGAGACCCTCATCAACAAGAAGGTCGACGTCCTGGTCGTGCTGCCCGCCGACGGCAAGGCCCTCACCCAGGTCGGGCTGAAGGCCATGCGCGCCGGTATCCCGGTCGTCAACCTCGACCGGATCTTCAACACCCCGCAGGCCTACCGCTGCTGGATAGGCGGCGACAACTACGGCATGGGCCTCAACGCCGGGCACTACATCGGCGAGAAGCTCAAGGGCAAGTCCGGCGCCCGCGTCATCGAACTGGCGGGCCTGGACAACCTGGAGCTCACCAAGCAGCGCACCCAGGGCTTCGACGACGCCCTGAAGAACTACCCCAACATCAAGAAGGTCGCCCGGCAGGCCGCCGAGTTCACCGTCGAGTCCGGGCAGGCCAAGATGGCCCAGCTGCTCCAGGCCCAGTCGAAGTTCGACGCGCTGTGGAACCACGACGACGACCAGGGCGTGGGCGCCCTGCGAGCCATCGAGCAGGCCGGGCGCGACGACTTCCTGATGGTCGGCGGCGCCGGTGCGCTCTCCGCCTTCCAGGCCATCAAGCAGGACGGCGGTGTGCTCAAGGCGACCGTGCTGTACCCGCCGACCATGGCCGCCTCCGCGATCGACCTGGCCCGCGCCCTCGGCCAGAGCAAGGGCATCGGGGGCCTCGCCGAGTTCGAGATCCCGTCGTCGCTCACCCTCTACTCGGCCGTCGTCGACAAGACCAACGTCGACCAGTACATGTCCACCGGCTTCAAGTGAGCCACCCCGCACCCCCCACGTGCGCCACCCCGACCAGGACGAGGAGGACACCCGTATGGGACAGCCGCAGGAGCAGCCGGAGGGGACCGAGGCAGGCAAGCCACCCCTGCGTGTGGGGATGGTGGGCTACGCCTTCATGGGCGCCGCCCACTCCCAGGGCTGGCGCACCGCGGGCCGCGTCTTCGACCTGCCGCTGAACCCCGTGCAGGCGGTGATCTGCGGCCGGGACGGCGCCGCCGCCCGGGCCGCGGCCGACCGGCACGGCTGGGAGTCCACCGAGACCGACTGGCGGGCCCTCGTCGAACGGGACGACGTCGACCTCGTCGACATCTGCACCCCGGGCGACAGCCACGCCGAGATCGCGCTGGCCGCCCTGGCCGCGGGCAAGCACGTCCTGTGCGAGAAGCCGCTCGCCAACACCGTCGCGGAGGCCACCTCGATGGCGCTGGCGGCCGAGGAGGCCCACGCGCGCGGCAAGGTGGCGATGGTCGGCTTCAACTACCGCCGGGTCCCCGCCGCCGCCTTGGCCCGCCGCATGGTCGCCGAGGGCCGCCTGGGCAGACTGCGGCACGTGCGCGTGACGTACCTCCAGGACTGGCTGGTCGACCCCGCGTTCCCGCTGACCTGGCGGCTGCGCAGGGAGCAGGCCGGCTCGGGCTCGCTCGGTGACCTGGGGGCGCACATCGTCGACCTCGCGCAGTATCTGGTGGGGGAGCCGCTGGCGGGCGTCTCCGCGCTGACGGAGACCTTCGTACGGGAGCGGCCCCTGCCCACCGGCCCCACGAGCGGGCTGTCCGCCGTCACCTCCGCCGGCACCGGGCAGGTCACCGTCGACGACGCCGCCCTGTTCACGGCCCGCTTCCTCTCCGGTGCACTGGCCTCCTTCGAGGCCACCCGCTACGCCACCGGCCGCAAGAACGCCCTGCGCATCGAACTCAACGGGGAGCGCGGCTCGCTCGCCTTCGACCTGGAGCGGCTGAACGAGCTGTCCTTCCACGACGCCACCGCGCCGGGCGCGGAGGCGGGCTTCCGACGGATCCTCGTCACCGAACCCGACCACCCCTACATGGACGCCTGGTGGCCGCCGGGCCACGGCCTCGGCTACGAGCACACCTTCGTCCACCAGGCCCGCGACCTCGTCCACGCCATCGCCGAGGGCCGCCGCCCCGAACCCTCCTTCGCCGACGGGCTGCAGGTGCAGCGTGTGCTGGCGGCGGTCGAGGAGAGCGCCGAGAAGAACTCCGTCTACACGCCGATCTCGGTCTGAGGAGGCCATGAGGATGCCGCGCACCTTCACCCTGTTCACCGGCCAGTGGGCGGACCTGCCCCTGGAGGAGGTCTGCCGCCTGGCCCGCGACTTCGGCTACGACGGCCTGGAACTCGCCTGCTGGGGAGACCACTTCGAAGTCGACAAGGCGCTCGGTGACCCGTCGTACCTGGACGGCCGCCGGGCCCTGCTCGACAAGTACGGCCTGAAGTGCTGGGCCATCTCCAACCACCTCGTCGGCCAGGCCGTCTGCGACGCCATCATCGACGAACGCCACCAGGCCATCGTGCCGGGTCAGGTGTGGGGCGACGGAGACCCCGAAGGAGTCCGGCAGCGGGCCGCGGACCGCATGAAGGACACCGCCCGGGCCGCGGCGGCCTTCGGCGTCAACACCGTCATCGGCTTCACCGGCTCCGCCATCTGGCACCTGGTCGCCATGTTCCCGCCCGCGCCCGAGGCGATGATCGAACGCGGCTACCAGGACTTCGCCGACCGCTGGAACCCGATCCTGGACGTCTTCGACGCCGAGGGCGTGCGGTTCGCGCACGAGGTCCACCCCAGTGAGATCGCCTACGACTACTGGACCACCCAGCGGGCTCTGGAAGCCGTCGGCCGGCGCCCCGCCTTCGGCCTCAACTTCGACCCCAGCCACTTCGTGTGGCAGGACCTCGACCCGGTCGGCTTCCTGTGGGACTTCCGCGACCGGATCTACCACGTCGACTGCAAGGAGGCCCGCAAGCGCCTCGACGGACGCAACGGCCGCCTCGGCTCCCACCTGCCCTGGGGCGACCCGCGGCGCGGCTGGGACTTCGTGTCCGCCGGGCACGGTGACGTCCCCTGGGAGGACGTGTTCCGCATGCTGCGCTCCATCGACTACGCGGGCCCGGTCTCCATCGAGTGGGAGGACGCCGGCATGGACCGGCTCCAGGGCGCCCCCGAGGCGCTGACGCGCCTCAAGGCCTTCGACTTCGAACCGCCCAGCGCGTCCTTCGACGCCGCGTTCAACAGCTGAACAGCGCGCCCGGCGCTGGTCGGGAGCGGGGACCGGCGGCATCGCCGATCCCCCCTCCGGCCTGCGCGGATCCCGCTTTGTCCTGAGGCGGGGGGAAGTTCGACCGAGTCGGTCGCAAGGGGTGTTCGCCCCGGACGGACGCGGTTACCGTCCTTGATGTGTTCAGGACACACACACCTCCGGGGTGCCGGCGCGCCCCGGCGCCCGCACCGCACGCTACGCACCCGCCCCGTACGGCCCACCCCGTTCCCGGAGGGACTTCGTGCACAGAATGAGACCCGGAAGCACCCGCGGCCCCAGGCGGCCCGGACTGCGCACCACCGTCGCCCTGTTCACCGGCCTGCTCCTCGCCGTCGGCACCCCGGCCACCGTCGCCGGCGCCCACCCCGGACACCCGGAACACGACGAACCCGCAGCCGCGGAGGGCCAGTTCCAGCAGGTGCCGCTCGCCAAGGGCGAACCCGAGACGGGCGAGCCCATGTCGCTCGCCGTGCTCCCCGACCGCAGCGTTTTGCACACCTCGCGCGACGGCACGCTGCGCCTCACCGACCAGGGCGGCGTCACCAAGATCGCCGGCAAACTCGACGTCTACAGCCACGACGAGGAAGGCCTCCAAGGCGTCGGGATCGACCCGGACTTCAAGAACAACCGGGCGATCTACCTCTACTACGCCCCGCCGCTCGACACCCCCGCGGGCGACGCCCCCGAGACCGGCACTGCCGACGACTTCAAGAAGTTCGACGGCGTCAACCGCCTCTCCCGCTTCGTCCTCAACCCCAACGGCACGCTGAACCTGTCCAGCGAGAAGAAGGTCCTGGACGTCGCGGCCTCCCGGGGCATCTGCTGCCACGTCGGCGGCGACATCGACTTCGACGCGGACGGCAACCTCTATCTGTCGACCGGTGACGACACCAACCCCTTCGCCTCCGACGGCTTCACACCCATCGACGACCGGCCGGGCCGCAACCCGGCCTTCGACGCCCGCCGCAGCTCCGCCAACACCAACGACCTGCGCGGCAAGATCCTCCGCATCAAGGTCGCCGAGGACGGCTCGTACACGGTCCCGGAGGGCAACCTCTTCGCTCCCGGCACGGAGAAGACCCGCCCCGAGATCTACGCGATGGGCTTCCGCAACCCGTTCCGGATGAGCGTCGACGACAAGACCGGCACCGTCTACGTCGGCGACTACGGCCCGGACGCCGGCGCCGCCGACCCCAAGCGCGGCCCCGGAGGGCAGGTCGAGTTCGCCAAGGTGACCAAGCCCGCCAACTTCGGCTGGCCCTTCTGCACCGGCGACAACGACGCCTACGTCGACTACGACTTCGCCACCAAGGAATCCGGCGAGACGTTCGACTGCAACGCCCCGAAGAACACCTCGCCGCACAACACGGGCCTCACCGACCTGCCGCCCGCGCAGGCCGCCTGGATCCCGTACGACGGCGGATCCCTGCCCGAGTTCGGCAACGGCTCCGAGTCCCCGATGGCGGGCCCGGTCTACCGCTACGACCCCGCGCTGAACTCCAGCGTGAAGTTCCCGGAGTCCTACGACGGGGACTTCTTCGCCGGTGAATTCGGCCGCCGCTGGATCAAGCGGATCGAGGAGAACGCGGACGGTTCCGTCGCGAAGATCAACGACTTCCCGTGGACCGGCACCCAGATCATGGACATGGAGTTCGGCCCCGACGGCGCGCTCTACGTCCTCGACTACGGCGTCTCCTGGTTCCAGGGGGACGAGAACTCCGCGTTGTACCGGATCGAGAACGCCGAGGACGGCTTCTCACCGATCGCCGAGGTGAGCGCCGACAAGACCTCCGGAGCGGCCGGCCTGAAGGTGAAGTTCACCGCCTCCGCCAAGGACGCCGACTCCCCGAACCTCACCTACAGCTGGGACTTCGGCGACGGCACCAAGGGCGAGGGCCTCACCCCCACCCACAGGTACAAGAAGGTCGGCACCTACAGCGCGACCTTCACCGCCAAGGACCCCGAGGGCAACACCGGCAACGCCAGCGTCCGGATCGTGGTGGGCAACACCGAGCCCAAGGTGACGATCGAGACCCCGGGCAACGGCAGCATGGCCGCCTTCGGCAAGCCCGTCCCGTTCAAGGTGAAGGTCACCGACCCCGAGGAGACGGTCGACTGCTCCAAGGTCAAGGTCACCTACAGCCTCGGCCACGACTCGCACGCCCACGAGCTGACCAGCGAGATGGGATGCGAGGGCACCCTGACACCGCCTCCCGGTGACGGCGGCCACGACCCCAACGCCAACATCTACGGCGTCGTCGGCGCCGGCTACACCGACGGCGGGGCGAACGGCCAGGAATCCCTGACCGGCACCGCCCGCACCGTGCTCCAGCCGCTGCACCGCCAGGGCGAGCACTTCACCACCCAGTCCGGCGTGTCGGTCATCGACAAGACCGGCGCCAACGGCGGCAAGACCGTCGGCGACATCAACGACGGCGACTGGATCTCCTTCAGCCCCTACCGGTTCGACGGGCAGAAGAAGATGACCGTGCGGGCCTCCTCCGGCGGCGCGGGCGGCTTCATCGAACTGCGCACCGGCTCGCCCGACGGACCACTGCACGGCTCGGCGTACATCCCGCCCACCGGCGGCTGGGAGACGTTCCAGAACGTCGACGTGCCGCTGCGGTCGCTGCCGAAGAAGACCACCGACATCTACCTCGTCTTCAAGGGCGGCGAGGGCGCGCTCTACGACGTGGACGACTTCGAGTTCTCCAAGGAGCCGTTCAAGGGCGGCAAGAAGGTTCTGGTCTTCTCCAAGACCGCCGGTTTCCGGCACGACTCCATCCCGGCGGGCATCACCGCCCTGAAGGAACTCGGCGGCCCGGCCGGCATCACGGTCGACGCGACCGAGGAGGCCAGGCAGTTCACCACGACCAACCTCGCCAAGTACGACGCGGTGGCCTTCCTGTCCACCACGGGTGACGTGCTGAACGCCGAGCAGCAGAAGGCGTTCGAGAACTACGTGGCCGGCGGTGGCGGGTACATGGGCATCCACGCGGCTGCCGACACCGAGTACGACTGGGCGTTCTACGGCGGCCTCGTCGGGGCCTACTTCGACTCGCACCCGGCCATCCAGAAGGCCACCGTCCGCGTCGAGGACCACGACCACCCGTCGACCGCGCACCTGGACGACGCCTGGGAGCGCACCGACGAGTGGTACAACTACCGCACCAACCCGCGGGAGAAGGCCAAGATCCTCGCCACCCTGGACGAGACCACCTACCAGGGCGGCACCATGAAGGGCGACCACCCGATCGCCTGGTGCCAGAGCTACGGCGGCGGCCGGTCCTTCTACACCGGCGGCGGCCACACCAAGGAGTCCTACGCCGACGCTGCCTTCCGGGCCCACCTGCTCGGCGGCCTGCAGTACGCCACCGGCCAGGTGAAGGCGGACTGCAAGCCCGGCAAGGACCACCGGAAGATCTTCAACGGCCAGACCCTGGACGGCTGGAAGCAGGCCGGACCCGGCAAGTTCGTCGTCAAGGACGGCGTGATGGAGTCCGAGGGCGGCATGGGCCTGCTCTGGTACCAGGCCAAGGAGCTGAAGTCGTACTCGCTCAAGCTCGACTGGAAGATGCGGGGCGACGACAACTCCGGGATCTTCGTGGGCTTCCCCGCCTCCGACGACCCCTGGTCCGCGGTGAACAAGGGCTACGAGATCCAGATCGACGCCACCGACACGGCCGACCGCACCACGGGCTCCGTCTACTCCTTCAAGTCGGCGAACATCAAGGCCCGTGACCAGGTCCTGCGGCCGCCCGGCCAGTGGAACTCCTACGAGATCAAGGTCCAGGGCGAACGCCTCCAGGTGTTCCTCAACGGAGTCAAGATCAACGACTTCACCAACAAGGACCCCCAGCGGAGCCTGACCGACGGCTACATCGGCCTGCAGAACCACGGCGCCGACGACCATGTCTCCTTCCGCAACATCCAGTTGAAGGAACTGCCCACCACGGGCGACTGAACGGCGGCGGGCGGGGGACGCCGGACCCCCGCTCGCCGTCTCCGCATCTCCCCCCAGGGCTCGCGCACGATCAGGAGGCTGCCCATGTCCGCGTCCCTCTCCCGACCGCGTGCGGGGGTGTGGCTCATCGGAGCGCGAGGCTCCGTCGCCACCACCGTCGTCACGGGCTGCGCCGCCGTCACCGCGGGACTGCACCCGCCCACCGGCATGGTGACCGAAACACCGGCGTTCACCGACAGTGGCCTGCCCGCGCTGTCCGGCCTCGTCTTCGGCGGCCACGACACCCTCGACTGCCCCCTGCCCAAACGCGCCGAGTCCCTGACCGCCGGCGGAGTCCTCCCACCCGGCGTGGCCACCGCGGTCGCCGCCGAACTCGCCGCCGCCGACCGCGAGATCAGGCCCGGCGGCCCCGCCCCGGGGGACACCAGGAGCGAGCCCGAACTGATCACGGCCTTCGCCGACGACATCCGCGACTTCATGCGCCGCCACGAGCTGGAGCGGGCCGTCGTGGTGAACGTCGCCTCCACCGAACCCGCCTCCCCGGGGCCCGACGCTCCGCTGCCGGCCAGCACCCTGTACGCGCTGGCCGCCCTGCGCGCGGGCTGCCCCTACGTCAACTTCACCCCCTCCGAGGGCATGCACCACCCGGTCGCCGCCCGAGAGACCGAGCGCAGCGGCCTGCCCCACGCCGGCCGGGACGGCAAAACCGGGCAGACCCTGTTGCGGGCCGTCCTCGGCCCGATGTTCGCGCAGCGCGCGCTGACGGTCCGGGCCTGGTCGGGTACGAACCTGCTGGGCGGCGGCGACGGCGCCGCCCTCGCCGACCCGGCCGCCGCCGCGGCGAAGAACGCCGGCAAGGAACGCGTTCTCGCCGACACCCTCGGCGCCGTCCCCGAGGGCGAGGTCCACATCGACGACGTCCCGGCCCTCGGCGACTGGAAGACCGCCTGGGACCACATCGCCTTCGACGGTTTCCTCGGCACCCGCATGATCCTCCAGACCATCTGGCAGGGCTGCGACTCGGCCCTGGCCGCACCTCTGGTGCTGGACCTGGCCCGCCTGACCGCCCGCGCCCACGAGGCGGGGCTGTCCGGCCCGCTCGGCGCTCTCGGCTTCTACTTCAAGGACCCGGTGGGCGACGGGCCGTCGGGGCTGGCCGAACAGTTCGGCGAACTGGTCCGTTTCGGGCGGAGCCTGGGGGAGCCCGACGCGGAGGGCCGCGGCACTCGGGCGGCGCGGGGCACGCAGGAGACAGGGGGAGCCCTGTGACGCTGCGCGGGCGCCTCGGCGGATGCTCCTACGGGACTCCCACGGCCACCCCGGGAGACACCGCCGCCGCCACGGCCCCCCAGGCACGCACCGGCGGATCCCGCCGACGCCACGCCTGGGCCGAACTCCTGCGCCTGCCTGCCTTGTTCAGCGTGCCCGGCGACGCCCTGGCTGGCACGGCGGCAACCGGCGCACCCCCCAACTCCCGCACCCTGCTCGCCATCGCCTCCTCCCTCTGCCTGTACGAGGCCGGCATGGCCCTCAACGACTGGGCCGACCGCGACATCGACGCCGTCGAAGGCCCGCACCGCCCCCTGCCCTCCGGCCGCATCCGCCCCGCCACCGCCCTCACGGCGGCCGGAGCCCTCACCGGAGCCGGACTGGCCCTGGCCGCCCGCGCGGGCCGCCCCGCCCTGGCCGTCGCCGTCCCCCTGGCGGCGACCGTCTGGGCGTACGACCTCGGTCTGAAACACACGCCCGCGGGCCCCCTCGCCATGGGCACGGCCCGCGGCCTCGACCTGCTTCTGGGAGCCGCGGCCACGACGGGCAGTACACGACCGGCCCTGCCCTCCGCCGCACTCCTCGGCACCCACACCCTGGCCGTCACCACGGTCTCCCGCCAGGAAGCACAGGGCGGCTCGCCCTTGCCCCCGCTGGCAGCCCTCGCAACGACCGCGCTGCTCACCCGACTGGTGACACACCGCTCCGCTGCCTCCGCGAGAGGCCGCAGGCAGGCAACCGCCCACGCGCGGACGGGCCCCCGAGCTCCCTGGCGCCCGGGCCAGGAGCCCGCGGCACTGCTCACCACCGCCCTCGGAGCCGCCTACGCCGCGACGACCGCCCGCCCCTACGTCCACGCCGTCTTGAACCCCTCACCTCCCCTCACCCAACGCGCCGTCGGCGCCGGCGTCCGCGCCACCATCCCCCTCCAGGCCGCCCTCACCGCCCGCTCCCGGGGCACGGCCACCGCCCTCCTCATCGCAGCCCTCGCCCCCCTCGGAGCCCGGTTCGCGAAGAAGGTGAGCGTCACATGAGCCCCGAGGCCAACGCCCACACCCCCAAGAGCCGTGCCGGCGCCGTCCCCTCCCTCCGCTTCGGCTACGGCACCAACGGTCTCGCCGACCTCCGGCTCGACGACGCCCTCGCCCTCCTCGCCGACCTCGGCTACGACGGCGTCGGACTGACCCTCGACCACATGCACCTCGACCCGCTCGCCCCCGGCCTCGCCGCCCGCACCCGCCGGGTCGCGCACCGGCTGGACGAACTCCAACTGGGCGTCACCATCGAGACGGGCGCCCGCTATGTGCTCGACCCGCGCCGCAAGCACGGCCCGTCCCTGCTGGACCCCGACCCTGACGACCGGGCCCGCCGCGCCGACCTCCTCGTGCGGGCCGTCCGGGTCGCCGCGGACCTCGGCGCGCACGCCGTCCACTGCTTCAGCGGGGTCGTCCCGCAGAGCACCGACACGGACACCGCGTGGAAACGCCTCACCGAGACCCTCGCCCCCGTCCTGGACGCCGCCGCCTGCGCGGGCATCCCGCTCGCCGTCGAACCCGAGCCGGGCCACCTCCTGGCCACCCTGGCCGACTTCCACCACCTCCGCAGCGCCCTCGGCGACCCCGGCCCCCTCGGCCTCACCCTGGACATCGGCCACTGCCAGTGCCTCGAACCCCTATCTCCGGCCGACTGCGTGCGGGCCGCCGCCCCCTGGCTACGGCACGTCCAGATCGAGGACATGCGGCGCGGTGTCCACGAGCACCTTCCCTTCGGAGACGGAGAGATCGACTTCCCCCCGGTCCTGGCGGCCCTCGCCGCCACCGGCTACCAGGGCCTGACCGTCGTCGAGCTGCCCCGCCACTCCCACGCCGGCCCGCACTTCGCCGCGCACTCCCTCCCGTTCCTCCGCCACGCCGAGCGGACCGCGGCCACGGCGTCGCCTGCTTCCGCTCCGGCCCTCCAGCAGGCCGCGCCACCCCACGGCGCTCCCTCCACCACCCATGAGGGGAGCAGCACCAGATGACCCAGCCCCGAGCCACCCCAGCGGCGAGCACCGAGAGCACCGACAGCACTGAGAACACCGAGAGCACCGAGAACACCCAGGACGCCCAGAGCCCCGAAGAGCCCGACCGGGCTGCCCAGGACCCCGGCGACGCCCGCACCCGCGCCCGCCTCCCCACCCGGGACACCGCCCCCACCCCCTCGCTCACCGACCTCCGCCACCACCTCACCACCCACCTCGACCCGCCCGCCCGCACCTGGCTCGAACGCGCCCTCGACGAGGCCGCCGCACACCCCGGCCTCCACGGACCCATCTCCGTCTGGGAGCTGCGCCTCGCCGAAGCCGGCCGGCGCTGCGGCCCCGCGCACGCCGACGCCGCACGCGTCCTCATCCTGGACGCGGCCCGCGCCGACGCCGACGCCCTGACCCGGGTGTACTTCCAGGGCACCGCCGACGAACGCCGAGCCGTACTGCACGCCCTGCCCCACCTCGTGTCCGGCCCGGGCGCCCTCCCGCTGATCGAGGACGCCCTGCGCACCAACGACACCCGGCTCCTCAGCGCCGCGGTCGGCCCCTACACCGCCCGGCACCTGACCGCCCACGCCTGGCGGCACGCCGTGCTGAAGTGCCTGTTCGCCGGGGTCCCGGTCGATGACGTGGCGGACCTGCCCCGGCGCGCCGGCGGCGACGGCGAACTCGCCCGCATGCTGGTCGACTACGCCGCCGAACGCACCGCTGCCGGCCGCACCGTCCCCGAGGACCTGTACCGCGTCCTGGACCTGACCGAGTCCGTCACCCCGGCCCCCGGCACGGACCACCCCCACGGCAAGGAGTCCTGATGCGCATCTTCGACCCCCACATCCACATGACGTCCCGGACCACCGACGACTACGAGGCCATGTACGCCGCCGGTGTCCGCGCCCTCGTCGAACCGTCCTTCTGGCTCGGCCAGCCGCGCACCTCGCCCGCCACCTTCCGTGACTACTTCGACTCCCTCCTCGGCTGGGAGCCCTTCCGCGCCGCCCAGTACGGCATCGCCCACCACTGCACGATCGCCCTCAACCCCAAAGAGGCGAACGACCCCCGCTGCCTGCCCGTCATCGACGAACTGCCCCGGTATCTCGTCAAGGACAACGTCGTGGCGGTCGGAGAGATCGGCTACGACTCCATGACCCCCGCCGAGGACACCGCCCTCGCCGCGCAGCTCCAGCTCGCCGCCGACCACGGCCTGCCCGCCCTCGTGCACACCCCGCACCGCGACAAACTCGCCGGACTGCGCCGCACCCTCGACGTCGTCCGGGAGTCGGCACTGGGACCGGAGCGGGTCCTCGTCGACCACCTCAACGAGACCACCGTCAAGGAGGCCCGGGACAGCGGCTGCTGGCTGGGCTTCTCCGTCTATCCCGACACCAAGATGGACGAGGAACGCATGGTCGCGCTCCTGCGCGCCTATGGCACCGAGCAGGTCCTGGTGAACTCCGCCGCCGACTGGGGGAAGAGCGACCCCCTCAAGACGCGCAAGGTCGGCGACCTCATGCTGGCGGAGGGCTTCGACGAGGACGACGTCGACCAGGTGCTGTGGCGCAACCCCGTCGCCTTCTACGGGCTCAGCGGACGCCTGAACCTCGACGTCACCGGCACGGGAACCACCCACGAGGGCAACTCCGTCCTCCGCGGCGTCCCGAAGGACCCGCACGAGCCGGACACCGGCCCCGGCACACCGGCCCGTGTCCCCGCCGCGGAGGCGTGAGCCATGCGCTTCCGCCACCCCGACGGCTCCGTCGTCCACCTCGCCTACTGCACCAACGTCCACCCGGCCGAGACCCTGGACGGGGTCCTCGCCCAGCTCCGCGACCACTGCGAGCCCGTCCGCCGGCGCCTGGGCCGTGACCGACTGGGCATCGGGCTGTGGCTCGCCAAGGACGCCGCACACGCCCTCGTCACCGACCCGTCCGCCCTGCGCGGCCTGCGCACCGAGCTCGACCGGCGCGGCCTCGAGGTCGTCACCCTCAACGGCTTCCCCTATGAGGGCTTCGGCGCCGAGGAGGTCAAATACCGCGTCTACAAGCCGGACTGGGCCGATCCGGAGCGCCTCGACCACACCACCGCCCTGGCCCGCGTCCTCGCCGGTCTCCTCCCGGACGACGTCACCGACGGGACCATCTCCACGCTGCCCCTCGCCTGGCGCACGGCGTACGACGGCACCCGCGCGGAGACCGCCCGCACCGCGCTGCGCACACTCGCCGAACGCCTCGACGCCCTCGAGGAACTGACCGGCCGCTCCATCCGCGTCGGCCTGGAACCGGAACCCGGCTGCGTCGTCGAGAGCACCCACGACGCCATCGCCCCGCTCACCGCGATCGGCCACCACCGCATCGGCATCTGCGTCGACACCTGCCATCTCGCCACCTCCTTCGAAGATCCGCACACCGCCCTGGACGCGCTCACCGCAGCCCGCGTCCCCGTCGTCAAATCCCAGCTCTCCGCCGCCCTGCACGCCGAGCACCCCCATCTCCCCGAGGTGCGCGAAGCACTGGCCGCCTTCGCCGAACCCCGCTTCCTGCACCAGACCCGCACGGCGACCGCCGCCGGCCTGCGCGCCACCGACGACCTCGACGAGGCCCTCGCCGGACACGCCCTGCCGGACGCCTCACCCTGGCGCGCCCACTTCCACGTCCCGCTGCACGCGGCCCCCGCCGCGCCCCTCACCTCCACCCTCCCGGTCCTGAAAACCGCACTGACCCGGCTGGTCGGCGGCCAGGTCCCGCTCACCCGCCATCTGGAGGTCGAGACCTACACCTGGCAGGCCCTTCCGCCCGAGCTGCGCCCCAAGGGCCGCACCCAGCTCGCCGAGGGCATCGCCGCCGAACTCTCCCTCGCCCGCGACCTGCTGACGGACCTCGGCCTGAAGGAGCTGCCATGAGCACCGGCCCCCATGAGCACCCCGACCCGGCCGTCACTCAAACGCCCGCCCCGCTTCCGGCGGCCACGGACCACCCCACCCCGCTCCTCGTGCTCGACGTCGTCGGCCTCACCCCCCGCCTCCTCGACCACATGCCCCACCTCAAGGCGCTCGGCCAGTCCGGCTCCCGCGCCCCGCTGGGCACCGTCCTGCCCGCCGTCACCTGTGCCGCCCAGTCCACGTTCCTCACCGGCGCCATGCCCTCGGAGCACGGCATCGTCGGCAACGGCTGGTACTTCCGCGAACTCGGCGACGTCCTGCTGTGGCGCCAGCACAACGGGCTCGTGACCGGCGACAAACTCTGGGACGCCGCCCGTCGCGCCCACCCCGGCTACACCGTCGCGAACATCTGCTGGTGGTACGCCATGGGCGCCGACACCGACATCACCGTCACCCCCCGCCCCGTCTACTACGCCGACGGCCGCAAGGAACCCGACTGCTACACCCGCCCGGCCGCGCTCCACGACGAACTCACCGACAGGTTCGGCACGTTCCCCCTGTTCCACTTCTGGGGCCCCGGAGCCGACCTCGTCTCCAGCCGGTGGATCATCGACGCCACACGCCACATCATCACCACCCGGCACCCCGACCTGACGCTCTGCTACCTCCCTCACCTCGACTACGACCTGCAGCGCTTCGGCCCCGACGACCCGCGCTCCCTGAAGGCGGCCGCTGACCTGGACACCGCCCTCGCTCCGCTGCTGGACGACGCCCGCGCCGAGGGCCGTACCGTCGTCGCCCTGTCCGAGTACGGCATCACCCGCGTGAACCGGCATGTCGACATCAACCGCGCCCTGCGCCGGGCCGGCCTGCTGGAGGTGCACACACAGGACGGCATGGAGTACCTCGACCCGATGGCGTCGCGTGCCTTCGCGGTCGCCGACCACCAGATCGCCCATGTCTATGTGCGCCGCCCCGAGGACCTGGACGCCACCCGGGCCGCCCTCGACGGTCTGCCCGGCATCGAGCAACTCCTCGACGACGAGGGCAAGAAGGCCCATCACCTCGACCATCCGCGCGCCGGCGAGCTCGTCGCCGTGGCGGAAGCCGACGCCTGGTTCACGTACTACTACTGGCTCGACGACGAGCGCGCGCCCGACTTCGCGCAACTGGTCGAGATCCACCGCAAACCCGGGTACGACCCGGTCGAACTCTTCATGGATCCCCTCGACCCCTACGTCAAGGTCAAGGCGGCCACCGCACTGGCGCGCAAAAAGCTCGGCATGCGCTACCGCATGGCGGTCGTGCCCCTGGACCCCTCACCTATTCGCGGCAGCCACGGCCGCCTACCGCAGAGCGACGACGACGGTCCGCTCCTCATCTGCTCCACCCCCCGCGCTGTCGGCGACCGTGTCGCGGCCACCGATGTGAAGTCACTGCTGCTCCGACTCGCCGGTCTCGCCTGAGGCCAGAGCCCTCAGCACCGACCGCTCACAAGTGAAGCACTCACCACTGACAACGCCCCGCGATCACGAGGAGTTCCCCGCATGAGCCGCTTCTCCCAGCCCGACCCCGAACTCGGCCTCCGCCTCAGCAGACGAGGCATGCTCGGCGTGGCCGCCGGTGCCACCGCCGCCGCCCTGCTCGGCGCCGCGGCCCCGGCGAGCGCCGCCACCGGCAACGCGACCGCCGCCACCGGCAACGCCACGCCTGCCACCGCCTCCGGTGCCAAGGGCCGCGGCCGCCCCGTCCTGCCGCCCGGTCGCCTGGGCATACAGCTCTACAGCCTGCGCGACAAGGTCTCCACCCTCGGCTTCGGTCCCGTCTTCGCCGAACTGGAGCGCTACGGCTACGACGAGGTCGAGTTCGCCGGCTACACCCAGGGCTCCGCGGGCCCCATCACACTCGCCCAGCTCAAGCGGCTGGCCCGCAACCACGGCCTGAACTCGATCGGCAGCCACGTCGGCTACTACTCCAGTGACCCGAACGCCTACACCTTCGCCCAGAACCTCACCAAGGTCCTCGACGACGCCCAGGCCCTCGGCCTCAAGCACATCGGCACGGCCTCCGGCCCGTTCCGCTACGGCTCGACCGTCGACGCCTGGAAGCGCGCCGCCGAGGACTTCAACACCTACGGGGCCGCGGCCAGGGCCCGGGGCATGAAGTTCTACCAGCACAACCACTCCGAGGAGTTCTCGTTCGCCACCGACAACCCCAAGGTCCGCCTCTACGACATCCTGCTCCAGGAAACCGACCCGGACCTGGTGTTCCTGGAGATGGACATCTACTGGGCGTACGTCGGACAGTTCCGCTTCTCCAAGCGGCCCGACGGCACGCCCGCCCCGTTCGAGCCGTTGAACTACGTCCTGCGGCAGCCCGACCGCTACCCGCTCTTCCACGTGAAGGACGGCGAGAGCGACCCGTCGAACCCGTACGGCTACCGCATGACCGACGTCGGCGACGGGGACATCGACTACCAGCGGTTCATCTCCGCCGTGACCCGGCTGCGCGGCCACCGCATGGCCCACCACTGGCAGGCCGAGCACGACAACCCGGCCGAGTCCTTCACCTTCGCGCGCCGCTCCAGCGCGCACCTGCACTCCCTGAGGGAGAAGTGCTGACCGCAGTACGGACATGAGGGGGCCCCTCCCCGTACAGGGAGGGGCCCCCTCATGGGTGCCGCGGCCGTCAGCCGCGGTCCCTGCAATGCCACCTGCGAGCCGTGCCCGAGTCGGTGCGCGACCCGGCCGGCGCAGCAGCAGGGCCACCAGAGCGGCGAGCATCGACACGGCGCCGGTGAGCGCGTACGCGCCGTTGTAGCCCCGGGCCGCGACCACCATCGGGCCCAGTCCGCCGCTGAACAGACCACTGCACAGGCCGCTGATCAGCTTGCCGCTGCAGACCAGCCCGTGGTGGGTGGCGTTGTGGTTCTCGCCGAAGGGACCCGTACGCGGGCGATCCATGGCAGATACACCATGATCTTGCGGGAGTGGCCGAGGATGTCCCGGTCGGTCTCGCCGAGGCGGCAGACACGGCCGTGGGAGTCGGTCACCTCGCGGCAGGGACGGTGTGCGGCGTCGGATGGTAAGGGAGCGGTGCGTGCTTCCTGCGGATCTGCCGTCATGTCAGGCTGTGTCCTCGCCGAGCGGTCGCGGGTTGGGGGAGATGCGGCGCGTTTCCTTGTCGCGTCCCGGCGGCGTCAGAAACAGCGCCACGCAGCCGGCGAAGAGGGAGATGGAGCCGGCCAGGATGAAGGCACCGGAGTGCCCCCAGGCGCCGACGACCACGGCACCCATGCCGGCGCCCAGGCCGGAGACGAGCTTGGCGCTGTAGACCATGCCGTAGTTGGAGGCGTTGTTGTTCTCACCGAAGTAGTCGGCGGTGAGCGCCGCGAACATCGGGAAGACGGCACCGCCGCCGAAGCCGGAGATCGCGGAGAAGATCAGGAAAAGGGTCAGGTTCTCGCTCTCGGCCGACCAGAGGATGCCGTACTGGGCGAGGCCCAGGATCAGGCAGACGACGAGCAGGCACCGCTTGCGGCCGTACAGGTCGGACAGCCAGCCGATGACGCCGCGGCCCGTTCCGTTGACGACCGCCTTCAGGGACATGGCCGTGGCCACGATCCCGCCGGCGAATCCGGCCTCCTCGCCGATGTCCACCTGGAAGGCGATACCGAAGATGTTCACGCCGGAGGTGCACGCCAGGCAGAACCACATCAGGGCGACCCGGCCGGTCTTCCACGCCTCCTTGGGGGAGTACTGGCGCACCGCCGGCGGGTTCATCCGCAGCGAGCGGGCCGCGCGCGGGTCGTCCGGAGGGTTCAGCGGGTCGATCGTGGAGGGCCACCAGTTCTTCGGCGGGTCCCTGAAGAAGTAGCCGGAGCACGCGACCGTCCCGGCCAGGAACACACCCACCGAGACCAGCACCCAGCGGAAGTTGGTCAGATCCATGTAGCCGTTGAAGAGGAAGACGAAGGGCACCGAGCCGTAGGCGAAACCGCCGTTGACGAAGCCGGTCTTGCCGCCCTTGCGTTCCGGATACCACTTGCCGACCATGTTGACGCAGGTGGCGTACACCATGCCGGCGCCCATGCCGCTGAACATGCTGAAGCCGATGTAGGCGAAGATCACGTGCGGCGCGAAGGCGAGGGACAGGTAGCCCAGCAGGGTGCCCGTCGCGCCGAGCATCATGGCCCAGCGGGCCGGCAGTTTTCCGCTCTCACGCAGCTTGCCCGCGGGGAAGGCCACCGCGGCCTGGAAGAAGACCCAGACGGTCATCATCCAGAAGATGTGCATGCTGTTCCAGCTGTGTGCCGTGTGCAGGGTGTCCTCGGCCGACGCGAACGCGTACTCGGCGGAGGAGATGCCCATCATGCCGATCCAGGGCAGGACCACCATCCACTTGCGCTTGCGGCCCATGATGTCGATGTCGGTCTCACCGAGGCGGTAGACGCGGCCGTTCGCGTCGGTGACCTCCCGGTAGGGAACCGTGGTGGGCAGATCGGTCGTTGTCATGTCGTGTCGCACCCCTTGCGTCGAAAGATCTGGCCAGCGCCCCCTGTCCCATGCCTTTCGTGCGCGTGCGGGTCCCGGGGCCGGCCGACGCGCACCGTCGGCCGGCCCCCCGCTCAGTCACCTCATGTACCGCCCCCCAGCCGTCCCGCCTCCCGCGCCCAGCGGTACTTCGCGCCGAGCACGGCCACCGGCTTCTCGGTCGTGTACGGGTACGCCACGACCCCGCGCTCGAAGAGGTACTGGCAGGCCTCCTCGACCTCCACGTCCCCCGCGAGCGACGCCACCACCGGCTTGACGATCCCGCGCTCCCGGAACTCGGCCACCACGCGCGCGGTGAGCTCCGCGAAGACCATCGGGGGAGTGACGATGGTGTGCCAGTAGCCGAGGACCAGCGCGTGGATGCGCTCGTCCTCCAGACCCAGCCGGATCGTCGCCTCGTACGTCGACGGCGGCTCGCCCCCGGTGATGTCCACCGGGTTGCCCGCGGCCCCGAAGGGCGGGATGAACATCCGGAACGCCTCGTCCAGGTCCGGCGGGATCTCCATCAGCGACAGGCCGTTGTCCGTCACCGCGTCGGAGAGCAGCACACCACTGCCACCGGCGCCCGTGATGATCACGACGTTGTCGCCCTTGGGCGCGGGAAGCACCGGCAACGCGCGCGCGTACTCCAGCATCTCGTTCAGCCCCGGCGCCCGGATCACCCCGGCCTGCCGCAGGATGTCGTCGTACACGGCGTCGTCACCGGCCAGGGCTCCGGTGTGCGAACCGGCCGCCTTGGCCCCCGCCGCCGTCCGCCCGGCCTTCAGCACGACCACCGGCTTCTTCGGCACGGTCGCCCGTGCCGCCTCCACGAAGGCGCGGCCGTCCTTGAGGTCCTCCAGGTGCATCGCGATGCAGTCGGTGTGCGGGTCCTCACCGAACCAGGTCAGCAGGTCGTCCTCGTCCAGGTCCGACTTGTTGCCGAGCCCGACGATCGCCGACACACCCGTCTTGGTGGTGCGGGCGAAGCCCAGGATGGCCATCCCGATGCCGCCCGACTGCGAGGTCAGCGCCACCCCGCCCTTGACGTCGTACGGCGTGCAGAACGTGGCGCACAGGTCCTGCCAGGTCGAGTAGTAGCCGTAGATGTTCGGCCCCAGCAGCCGGACGCCGTGCCGCTCGGCGATCGCCACGATCTCCGCCTGGAGTTCGTGCTCGCCGGTCTCCGCGAACCCGGAGGGGATCAGCACGGCGTTCGGGATCTTCTTGCGTCCCACGTCCTCCAGGGCCGAGGCCACGAACTTGGCGGGGATCGCGAAGACCGCCACATCCACCTCACCGGGAACGTCCGTGACACTCTTGTACGCCTTGCGGCCCAGAATGTCATCGGCCTTGGGGTTCACCGGGTGGATCTCGCCCGCGAAGCCCCCGTCGACGAGGTTGCGCATCACCGAATTGCCGATCTTGCCCTGCTCGTTGGAGGCGCCGATCACGGCGACCGAGCCGGGCTGCATCAGCCGGCGCATCGAGGTGAGGATCTCGTCGCGCAAGTACCTCCGGCGCGGCGCGGGCTGCGACTCGGCGAGGATCACCCGGATGTCGGCCGCGACGGCCCCCTCCGCCGTCGCGATCACCGGATTGAGGTCCACCTCGGCGATCTCGGGGAAGTCCGCCACGAGTTGGGACACCCGGCGGATCTGCTCGGCGACGGCCCACCGGTCCACACCCGCCTGGCCGCGCACCCCGCGCAGGATCTCCGCCGACCGGATCGAGTCCAGCATCGACAGCGCCTCGTCGGCGGTCACCGGCGCGAGCCGGAAGGTGACGTCCTTCAGGACCTCGACGAGCACCCCGCCGAGCCCGAACGCGACCACCTTGCCGAACGTCGGGTCCGTGACCGCCCCGACGATGACCTCCTGCCCCTGCGGCAGCAGTTCCTGCACCTGCACGCCCGAGATGCGGGCATCGGCGTCGTACGCACGCGCGTTGTCGATGATCGTGTGGAACGCGGCCCGGACGTCGGTCGCGCCCTCGACCCCGACGATCACTCCGCCGGCGTCGGTCTTGTGCAGGATGTCCGGCGAGACGATCTTCATCACGACGGGACCGCCGAAGCGCGCGGCGAACGCCACGGCCTCGTCGACGTCCGTCGCCAGCTCTTCGCCCGGTACGGCGATCCCGTACGCGTCGGCGATCACCTTGCCCTCGGGCGCGGTCAGCGCGGTCCGCCCCTCGGCCCGCACGGACTCCAGGAGGGACCGCACCCGCAGGACCCGGTCTTCCGCCATCACGTCAGATCACTCCGTTCGACTTGAGCAGGCGCACTTCCTCGTCGCCGAGGCCCAGTTCGCCGACGTAAACCTCTTCGTTGTGCTCGCCGAGCAGGGGGGAGCTGGTCACCTCGACGGGGGAGTCGGACAGCTTGAGCGGGCTGCCCACGGTCACGAAGTCGCCGCGCTCGGGGTGCGGGACGGTGACGACCATCTCGTTGGCGACCAGCGAACGGTCCTCGATGATCTCCCGGGTGGACAGGATCGGCCCGCACGGGATGTTGTGCGCGTTGAGCCGCTCCAGCACCTCCCACTTGGGCAGTGTCGAGGACCACTCCTCGATCAGCTGGAACATCTTGCCCAGCTTGGGCAGCCGCGCCTCGGGCGTCGCCCACTCGGGGTCGGCGGCCAGCTCGGGCCGGCCGATCAGCTCGCTGAGCGGCTGCCAGCCGACGGGCTGCACGATGACGTACACGTAGTCGTTCGGGCCGCCCGGCGCGCACTTGACCGCCCAGCCGGGCTGCCCGCCGCCGGAGGCGTTTCCGGACCTGGGAACCTCGTCGCCGAAGTCGTCGTTGGGATATTCAGCGAGCGGCCCGTGTGCCAGGCGTTGCTGATCCCGCAGCTTCACCCGGCACAGGTTGAGTACAGCGTGCTGCATGGCCACGTTGACCCGCTGCCCGCGCCCGGTGCGCTCCCGTTGGTAGAGCGCGGCGAGGATGCCCGCCACGGCGTGCACACCCGTCCCCGAGTCCCCGATCTGGGCCCCCGTCGCCAGCGGCGGTCCGTCCTCGAAACCGGTGGTCGACATCGACCCGCCCATGGCCTGCGCGACGACCTCGTACGCCTTGAAGTTGGTGTACGGGCCCTCGCCGAACCCCTTGATGGAGGCGTAGACGATCCGTGGATTGATCTCCTGGATGCGGTCCCAGGTGAAGCCCATCCGGTCCACCGCGCCCGGGCCGAAGTTCTCGACCATGACGTCGGAGCGCCGGATCAGCTCGGTGAGGATCTCTTTGCCGCGCTCGGTCTTGGTGTTGAGGGTGATGCTCCGCTTGTTGCAGTTGAGCATCGTGAAGTAGAGGGAGTCGACGTCCGGCAGGTCACGCAGCTGCCCCCGCGTGATGTCGCCGGTCGGAGCCTCCAGCTTGACGACGTCCGCGCCGAGCCAGGCGAGCAGCTGGGTCGCCGACGGCCCGGACTGGACGTGGGTCATGTCCAGGACGCGGATGCCTTCGAGGGCCTTGGTGGACGGAGAAGTCATCGGGGGGCACCTCACTTGTACATGGTCTGGTTCATGGTTCCGGGGGCGTACGCGTCCGGGTCGACCCAGACGTTGATCAGCGACGGCTTGCCGGACTCGCGGGCACGCAGCAGGGCCGGGCCGATGTCGGCGGGGTCGCGGACCTCCTCGCCGTAACCGCCCAGCATCTGGGCGAACTTGTCGTAGTGGACGTCGCCGAGGGTGTTGCCGACCCGGTCCCGGTCCTTGCCGTACTTGGCGGCCTGGCCGTAGCGGATCTGGTTCATGGAGGAGTTGTTGCCGACGATGCCGACGAACGGGAGGTCGTAGCGGACGAGGGTCTCGAAATCCCAGCCGGTCAGGGAGAAGGCGCCGTCGCCGAAGAGCGCGACGACCTCCTTGTCGGGCCGTGCCTGCTTGGCCGCGAGCACGAAGGGGACGCCGACGCCGAGCGTGCCGAGGGGACCGGGGTCCATCCAGTGGCCGGGCGACTTGGGCTGGACGACCTGCCCGGAGAAGGTGACGATGTCGCCGCCGTCGCCGATGTAGATCGAGTCCTCGGTGAGGAAGTCGTTGATCTCGCTGACCAGGCGGTAGGGGTGGATCGGTGAGGCGTCCGACTTCAGGTTCGGCAGCCGCTTCTCCAGAGCGGTCTGCTCGGCCGCCCGCAGCTCGTCCAGCCACTCCTTGCGCCTGGACGCACCGCCGTTGACGCGCCCGGAGGCCGCCTCGGTCACCGACTTCAGCACCAGCCCGGCGTCGCCCACGATGCCGAGGTCGATGTCGCGGTTCTTGCCGACCGTGCGGTAGTCGAGGTCGATCTGCACGACGGTCGCGTCCGGGGAGAGCCGCTTGCCGTAGCCCATGCGGAAGTCGAAGGGCGTCCCGACGACGACGATGACGTCGGCGCTCGAGAAGGCGTACCGGCGGGAGAGCTGGAAGTGGTGCGGATCGCCGGGCGGGAGGGTGCCGCGTCCCGCGCCGTTCATGTAAGCAGGGATGTTGAGGGTCCTGACGAGCTCGATGGCCGACTCGGTGCCCCGGGTCGTCCACACCTGGCCGCCGAGCAGGATGGCCGGCTTCTCGGCGTGCACCAGCAGGTCGGCGAGCTTCTCGATCGCCTCGGGGTCGCCGGCCGAGCGGGTCGAGGCGCGGTAGGCGCCGCCCTGCGGCACGCGCGCCTTGGCCGCCGGGACCTTGGCGTCCAGCACGTCGCGCGGGATCTCCAGGAAGGAGGGGCCGGGCGCGCCGTGGAAGCACTCGCGGAACGCCATGGACACCATGTCCGCGGCGCGGGCCGTGTCGGGCACGGTCGCCGCGAACTTGGTGATGGGGTTCATCATGTCGACGTGCGGCAGGTCCTGCAGGGACCCCATCTTGTGCTGGGTGAGGGCCCCCTGACCGCCGATCAGCAGCATGGGGGACTCCGCGCGGAAGGCGTTGGCGACACCGGTGACGGCGTCGGTCGTGCCGGGCCCCGCGGTGACCACCGCGCAGCCGGGCTTGCCGGTGATGCGCGCGTACCCGTCGGCGGCGTGGGCGGCGACCTGCTCGTGGCGTACGTCGACGACCTCGATGCCCTCGTCGACGCAGCCGTCGTAGATGTCGATGATGTGGCCGCCGCACAGCGTGTAGATGCGATCGACTCCCTCGGCCTTCAGCGCCTTGGCTACGAGATGACCACCGGAAATCAAGTCCTGGGTGTCGTCGGGCATGGCGAAGTCCTGTCCCTTCATAGGGGGTTGGAGCTGCTCGCAGTACATTGCATACAGTCGACGAATACTGTATGAAGCTTGTTATCCCGCATCCGGTGGGTGGTGTCCAGGGGGCGTGCGGCATTTTCGGGCGACTGGGGTCGCTCCCCAGAAGACACAGCAGTCAGGAGCCGAAATGGACCTGTACGAACACCAGGCAAGGGAACTCTTCGAGGAGCACGGCATTCTGGTGCCGCGGGCCGAGGTGACCGACTCGCCCAAGGAAGCCCGCGAGATCGCACGCCGGCTCGGCGGGCGAGTCGTGGTGAAGGCCCAGGTGAAGACCGGTGGACGCGGCAAGGCGGGCGGGGTGAAACTCGCCGCCGATCCGGCCGCCGCCGAGCTCACTGCCCGTCAGATCCTCGGCATGGACATCAAGGGCCACATGGTCGGCAAGGTGATGCTGGCCCAACCCGTGGACATCGCGGACGAGTTCTACGTGTCCTACGTACTCGACCGCGCGGCGGGCCGCTTCCTCGCGATCGCCTCGGCCGAGGGCGGCATGGAGATCGAGGAGGTCGCCGCCACGAGGCCGGAGGCGGTCGCCCGCATTCCCGTCGACCCGGCCGAGGGCGTGATCTCGGCCAGGGCCACTGAGATCGCCGACGCGGCCGGGCTGCCGCCCCAGGCCGTCGACGTCCTCGTACGCCTGTGGCAGGTCCTGGTCCGCGAGGACGCCGTCCTCGTCGAGGTCAACCCTCTCGTCCGCACGACGCAGGGCCGGATCCTCGCGCTCGACGGCAAGGTCACCCTCGACGACAACGCCCGCTTCCGGCAGGCACGCTGGGGCGCGGACGACACCGGGCACGACGACCCGCTGGAGGCGGCCGCCGCCGCGAAGGGCCTCAACTACGTCAAGCTGGACGGCGAGGTCGGCATCATCGGCAACGGCGCCGGCCTCGTCATGTCGACCCTCGACGTGGTTGCCGGGTGTGGCGCGCGGCCGGCCAACTTCCTCGACATCGGCGGTGGAGCGAGCGCCCAGGTGATGGCGGACGGGCTGTCGGTCATCCTCTCGGACCCGGCAGTGAAATCCGTCTTCGTCAACGTCTTCGGCGGGATCACCGCCTGCGACGCCGTCGCCGACGGCATCGTGCAGGCCCTGGAAACCGTCCGGCTGACCAAGCCACTCGTCGTCCGCCTGGACGGCAACAACGCGGCCCGGGGCCGGGCCGTCCTCGACGAGCATGCGCATCCGCTGGTCCAGCAGGTCACCACCATGGACGGCGCCGCCGCCCGTGCCGCCGAACTCGCCACCACGGCCTGAGGAGAGGGAACGCCATGGCCATCCACCTCACCGAGGAGAGCAAGGTCCTCGTCCAGGGCATGACCGGCGGCGAGGGCATGAAGCACACGCGGCGGATGCTCGCAGCCGGCACGAACGTCGTCGGCGGGGTCAACCCTCGCAAGGCGGGCCACACCGTCGACTTCGACGTCCCCCAGTGCCTTGAGGGCCTGGGAGGTGCCCCCAGGGCCGTGCCCGTCTTCGGCTCGGTCGCCGACGGCATGCGCGCGACGGGAGCGGACGTCACCGTGGTCTTCGTGCCGCCCGCCTTCGCCAAGGCGGCCGTCGTCGAGGCCGCCGACGCAGGCATCGGCCTCGCCGTCGTCATCACCGAGGGCATACCCGTCCACGACTCCGTCGCCCTCACCGCCTACGCGAAGGACAAGGGCACCCGCATCATCGGCCCCAACTGCCCGGGCCTCATCACGCCCGGCCAGTCCAACGCGGGCATCATCCCGGCCGACATCACCAAGCCGGGCCGCATCGGACTGGTCTCCAAGTCGGGCACGCTGACGTACCAGCTCATGTACGAGCTGCGCGACATCGGCTTCTCCACCTGCGTCGGCATCGGCGGCGACCCCGTCGTCGGCACCACCCACATCGACTGCCTCGCCGCCTTCCAGGACGACCCCGACACCGAACTGATCGTCCTCATCGGGGAGATCGGCGGCGACGCGGAGGAACGGGCGGCGGCGTACATCCGTGAACACGTCATCAAGCCGGTCGTCGGCTACATCGCCGGTTTCACCGCACCCGAGGGCAAGACCATGGGGCACGCGGGCGCCATCGTGTCCGGCTCCTCCGGCACCGCACAGGCGAAGAAGGAGGCACTGGAGGCGGCCGGGGTGAGCGTGGGCAGCACACCGACCGAGACGGCGAGGCTGGTGCTCGCGCGGCTCGAAGGCCGCTAGCGGCCACCCGCGCCGCCTCTCCGGCCGGTTACCGACCGGCCCACCCGCGCTGACTCCTGGCCGGTTACCGGCCTGCCCACCCACGGTGACCCCCTGGCCCCTTACCGGCCCACCCACGTCGACTCCCTGGCCGATGAGCGTGCTCGTTCACGCAGTGCTGGTCCAGGCCCTGGCAGGCAACGCCGTCATCGCCAAGACCCCGACCGACGGCGGTGTCGCCTGTCTGACCCTGGCCTGCGCCCTCGCCGCCCGCGAGGGAATCCCCGTGACCCTCGTCAGCGGCAGCGGAGGCGAGCTGTCGCAGGCGCTGGTGCGGGCGCCCGAGATCGGCTGCGTCTCCTTCGTCGGCGGCCGTGACACGGGCGCCGCCGTGGCCACGGCCGTCGCCGACCTCGGCAAACGACACGTACTCGAACCGGAAGGACTCAACACCTGGGGCGTCTGGAACTACTCCGACTGGGACACGCTCACCGCGGTGATCCCCAAGCTCTTCGACTACGGCAAGCAGCGCTGCACGGCGTACCCGCGCTTCGTCGTCCAGCGGCGGCTGTTCGACGCGTTCCTCGCGGCGTACCTCCCGGCGGTGCATACGCTCAGGGTCGGGCATCCGCTCGCCGTGGAGCAACGGGACGACCCCTACCCGGAGCTGGACTTCGGGCCGGTGATCAATGCGGCCAAGGCGAAGGAACTGCGGGACCAGGTCGCCGAGGCGATCGAGCGCGGCGCCGTCCCGCTGCACCGCGCGACGCCCGGCGACGCCCGCTTCCTGTCCGGCCAGGACACCTCCGCCTACGTTCAGCCGGTCACACTCCTCAGCCCGCCCTCGTCCTCCCCACTGCACCACGCGGAGCCGTTCGGCCCGGTCGACACGATCGTCCTGGTCGACACGGAGGCGGAGCTGCCGGCCGCGATGAACGCCTCCAACGGCGCGCTGGTCGCCACGCTGTCCACGGACGACCGGGCGACGTACGACCGGCTCGCCCCGCACATCCGCGCGTTCAAGGTCGGCCACGGCACGCCCCGCTCCCGGGGGGATCGTGACGAGTTGTCCGGTGGGCTCGGCGCGTCCTGGCGCGGCGCGGCGCGTTCGTCGGCGGCGACCTGCTCGTGCGTGCGGTGACGCGGGGACCGGCGGGGGAGCGGCTGCCGGGCAACTTCCCGGAGTACCAACTGCTGCCCTGACGAATGGGGGTTGCGTCCGACGTCGATTCACCGCGCACCGGGGGCGTCGCTCAGCCGATGCCCTGCCGGTCCGGGCGCAGGGCGAAGTCCCGGTCCGGCGCGGTCGCCGCGGCGGCATCGACCGCCTGCCGGAGCAGTTCGCGATGGCGCAGCAGCGGCTCGCGGCGTTCCGGCGGCGCGAGCAGGAGCAGGTCGTCGAGACCGGCCAGCATGCGCCGGGAGATCTGGGGGCTGCCGACGGCGCAACCCCGTACCTCGGCGAACCCGAGATCCACCAGCTCGGTCCAGTCCGGCACCGGCTGCACCAGCCGCACCGCACCGGCCCGGTCCCGGTGCAGGGCGGCGTCCAGCGGCCGTCGGCTCAGCGCGGCCAGGAACTGGACGACACGGTCCAGCGCCTGCACGGCGGTCGTCGGATCGTTGACCGCGGACGACAGGGCGCGCAACGCGATGTCGGACAACTGCCGCAGCCCGAAACCGAGATCCTGGTGGTAGGTCCGCTCCACCCCCACCGAGACCGCGTACCGCAGCACCCGGCGCGGCGGGACCGGCCCGCCGTGGACCGCCAGCACGGGCATGCCCGGCACCACGAAGTCCCCGATCCGCGGGATCAGCCGCAGCACGACCCCGTGCTTGCGCGCCACCCGCACCAGCCGCGCGACGTGCACGTCGCGCAGCACCCCCGCCCGGCCCTCGTGCGGCACCCACGCGGTCTCGGTGCCGAGGCCGGGAGCGTCCTGCCCGACCGCCGGCACGGGCATCGAGGCGACCACCCGGAACGACTCCGAGGCGATCCGCGCGATCACATGGCTGATCCGCATCAGCCGCAGGGTGGAGTTCACGTACAGCACGAAGAGCAGGAGGCTCAGGGCCACCATGCCGAGGGTGAGGACCGACTGCACCAGAGGCACCGTCGTGACGGCCCGGGGGTCGTCGACGGTGTCGAAGCTCGTCAGGACCAGCAGGGTCAGCACGAAGGTCGACAGGAAGACCGCGAAGGTCGCCTTGGTGATCCGGCTCCGCACGAAGAGCCGCACCACGCGCGGGGTGAACTGCCCGCTCGCCATCTGCACGGCCACCAGCGAGATGCTGAAGACCACACCGATGAAGGTCATCATCGCCGAGCCGACCGCGCTCACCACGGCCTTCGCGTCCTCCGCGAACCGCAGCAGCTCGTCGAGCGTCTCGTAGTCCCGGTCCTCCTGGAGCGCGTCGACGATCGCCGTGTCGAGCGCCTCGGCCCCGACCCAGACCACGAAGACACCGACCATCGCCGCGGTCGGGGCGAACCAGAACGTGTCCCGCAGATGTTCCCTGAGTGGCGACAGTGCACGGGGGCGACGCCCGGCCGAGGGGCTCTGCGTAACCATCCAGTCACTCATGGTGCGACCCTAGAGGTATCGGAGGGTGAGGTCCCGGACCCCCGCCAGGCGCACGGAAACGCAGGTGAAAGGCGCTCCGAAAGCTTGGTATTGTTGTCCATGTCGCCGCGGGGAACGCCCCTGGCACGGCGGCAGACACCTGGTCCGGGTGGCGGAATGGCAGACGCGCTAGCTTGAGGTGCTAGTGCCCTTTATCGGGCGTGGGGGTTCAAGTCCCCCCTCGGACACAGACCAGCTCGGGCGGGTCGAGATCTTCTCGACCCGCCCGAGCTGTCGTGCATCACTCCGCCACCCGGGATCAGCGCCGGTATCCCCGCAGCTTGCGGTACAGCGTCGCCCGGCCGATCCCCAGCGCAGTCGCCGCGCGCGCCTTGTTGCCCCCGTGGCGGCGCAGCGCCTCCAGGATCGCGGCCCGCTCGGCGTGCTCCATCGGGCTGAGCGGACGGGCGGCCGGTCCTTCCCGGACGGCGTCCGGCAGCTCCGCCCGGCGGACCGGGCCGGACACCCGCCGGTGCTCCGCGAGGGCCCGTACGACATGGGTCAGCTCGGTGACGTTGCCGGGCCACGGGTACCGCTCCAGCGCGTGCAGGGCGTCCAGGGTCCAGGTCAGCGGCGGCTGCCCGGGCGCCGGGCGGGGGGTGAGGGCCGGCAGGAGTTCCCGTATGTCCTCGGCGCGTTCCCGTAGCGGTGGCAGGGTCACCGAGCGGGCGGACAGTTTGTCCAGCAGGCGCTGCAGGCAGGGGCCGGCGGGCGCGCCGGGTGTGTAGGTGATCAGCAGTGGGGTGTCCGGGTGCTGGTCGAGCAGGGAGTTGAGCGCGGCCACGCCGGGCTGCGCGAGGCGCTCGGCGTGACGGAGCAGGAGGGGGTGATCGGACCGCCACGCGGGCAGGGCCTGGTCGAGGCCGGTGTCCCGCGCCGCGTCGGCGACCTGGACGGGGCCCGGCCCGAACAGCTCCCGCGCCAGCGCGGACTTGCCCGTACCGCGCTCACCGGTGAGCAGCAAAGGCTCCCGGGAACGGGCCAGTTCGACGGCGTGACCGACGGCGTGCCGCCAGGGGAGCGAGGAGCCGGTCAGGGCGACCGGCGGGGAGGAGGCCGAGGCCTTGGGCGCCGGATCGTCGAGCGGTTCCAGGACGGCCACGATCCCGATGGTCCTGCCCTTCAAACGCACCGGAGTGACGCGCGCGGTGCAACCGGCTCCCTCCGGCAACTCCGCGAAGCCCGTGACGTCCGTATCCCGCGCGTCGACCGCCGTACGCTCCAGCACCCCGACCGCCTCGGGCGTCAGCAGGCGCTGGGCCGCCTCACTGACCAGCCGGTTGCGGCCGTCGAGTGCCGCCACGGCCCGGTCCGGCCCCCGCGCCGCCCGCACATAGGCGTCCAGCAACACCCGCTCGTCCCACCGGGCCCGTGCCCGCAGCTCCGTCTCGATCGCCGCGACCGTCGCCTCGGCGAAGGCGGCCTGCGGGTGCGGCGCTCCGGCGGCACACAGCTGTGTCACGACAGTCAGGGTGCCCAGCACCTGCCCGCTCTCCGGCCCGAGCACCGGGACGCTGACTGCGGACACGTCCTGCCACCGGTCGAGGAAGTGCTCGGGACCGTGCACCTCGGCCCGGCCCCGGGTACGCACGGCGAGAGCCGCGCTGTTGTTGCCGACCTCCTGCTCCGACAGGACGGCGCAGGCGCCGAACCCCGGTACGTTCCCCGCCGTCCACAGCACGCGCAGCCGCTCATCGGTCAGGACGAGCAGTGCCCCGTCCACGCCCAGCGCCGGGACGATCCGGTCGAGCACCGGCCGGGCGGCGCCGAGCAGCGTCGACTCCTCGTCGAGCGGGAGACAGGTCGGCGGCTCCGCCAAGTCGTGCGGTACACCGAAGAATCGCGCACGCCGCCACGCCGCGACGACCTCCTCCGGCACGCCCCGGGGCAGCGGACGCCCCGACAGGAACCGCTCGCGGGCGAGGCGCAGCGAGGGCCGGGCGGTGGCTGCGGGGGAGGGGTCTGTGGTGGTCACGGCACGCCCACCGTAGCGGGTTCAGTTGAACGGGAAACAACTGCGGGTCCCGGCGCCGCCCTCGAGGGCTCCGCGGTGTCTCGTCATGAGGAACCCGGCGCCGCCCTTCGTCGACAACCCGGTGTCTCGTAATGAGACACCCGCGCCCGGCGCGAACCCCCCATGATCATGCACGTTCCGCATCCGCCGCCCGAACCCCCTTTTCCGCAGGAGCGCCGCATGGCCACCGTCGTCGAGACCGACGTCCTGATCGTGGGCAGCGGCCCGGCCGGTGCCTCGGCCGCGCTGGCCCTGAGCACCTACGGCGTCCCCAACATCGTGGTGACCCGCCACGCGAGCCTCGCCGACACCCCCCGCGCGCACATCACCAACCAGCGCACCATGGAGGTGCTGCGCGACCTCGGCGTGGAGGAGGAGGTCGTCGCGCAGGCCACTCCGCAGCACCTGATGGGCAACACGACGTTCTGCACCAGCCTGGCGGGCGAGGAACTGGGCCGGGTGCGCTCCTGGGGCAACGACCCGCTCGTGCAGGCCGAGCACGAACTCGCCAGTCCCACCCGCATGTGCGACATGCCGCAGCACCTCATGGAACCGGTCCTCGTGAACGCTGCCGTCGCCCGCGGCACCCGGCTCCGCTTCCAGAACGAGTACCTCTCCCACACCCAGGACGCCGACGGCGTCACGGCCACCGTCCGCGACCGGCTGCGCGGGGACACGTACGAGATCCGCGCCAAGTACCTCATCGGCGCCGACGGCGGACGGTCGAAGGTCGCCGCGGACGCCGGGCTGCCGATGGGCGGTCAGATGGGGGTGGCCGGCAGCGTCAACATCGTCTTCGAGGCGGACCTGAGCAAGTACACCGCCCACCGCCCGTCCACCCTCTACTGGGTCCTCGCCCCGGGCGCTACGGTCGGCGGCATCGGCGCGGGTCTGGTGCGCTGCGTGCGCCCGTGGAACGAGTGGCTGATCGTCTGGGGCTACGACGTGAACGCCGGCGCGCCCGACCTGACCACCGAGTACGCCGAGTCGGTCGTCCGGCAGCTCGTCGGCGACGACGACATCCCCGTGACCGTCAGATCGTCCTCGGCGTGGACCGTCAACGAAATGTACGCCGAGACGTACGCCAACGGCCGGGTCTTCTGCGCCGGCGACGCCGTGCACCGGCATCCGCCGTCCAACGGCCTCGGCTCCAACACCTCGATCCAGGACGCCTACAACCTCGCCTGGAAGCTCAAGCTGGTCCTCGACGGAACCGCCCACCCGAGGCTGCTCGACAGCTACACCGCCGAGCGCGCCCCGGTCGGCCGGCAGATCGTCACCCGCGCCAACCGGTCCATCCGCGAGACCGCCCCGGTCTTCGAGGCCCTCGACGGTCTCGCCCCGCAGACCCCCGAGCAGCTGTGGGCCAACATCGCCGCACGCAAGGACACCACCGAGGCCGCCGAGAAGCAGCGGGCGAAGCTGCGCGAGGCGATCGCCTTCAAGACCTACGAGTTCAACGCGCACGGTGTCGACCTCAACCAGCGCTACTCCGCCGACAGCTCTACCGCGATCGTCCCGGACGGCACGCCCGACCCCGGCTTCGCCCGCGACCAGGAGCTGTACCACCAGCCGTCCTCCCGGCCCGGCGCCCGGCTCCCGCACGCCTGGATCACCTCCGGCACCCGCACGCTCTCCACCCTCGACACGATCGGCCGGGGCCGCTTCACCCTGCTGACCGGCATCGGGGGAGAGGCCTGGGTGCGGGCGGCCGAGGAGCAGAAGGTGGAGATCGCCACGGTGGTGATCGGCCCAGGGCGGCAGTACGAGGACCCGTACGGCGACTGGGCGCGGCTGCGTGAGATACCGGACGCGGGCGCCCTCCTGGTCCGCCCGGACGGGTTCGTCGCCTTCCGGCACGCCTGCTGCGGTCCGGACACCGGGAAACTGCTCGCGGACGCGCTGCGGCACATCCTCGGGCATGCCTGAGCGCGCCATCATGGAAGCTGCGGAAGAGCTGGAAGCAACGGAAGAGCCGGACGAAGCGGACGTCGACGACGAGGAGCCGGGATGACCACCGACGCGACCGGGGCCGGCGTCACCGAGCAGGCCCTCGCCAGCCTGCGCGGGACCGCGGACCCGAGGCTGGGTGAACTGCTCACCGGTCTCGTCCGCCACCTGCACGACTTCGCACGCGAGACCCGTCTCACCCAGGACGAGTGGGAGCGGGCGATCGCCTTCCTGACGGCGACCGGCAAGGCCTGCACCGACACCCGGCAGGAGTTCATCCTGCTGTCGGACGTCCTGGGCCTGTCCATGCTGGTGGAGACTCTGCACGGCGACCGCACGGCGGGGGCGACCGAGTCGACCGTGCTGGGACCCTTCCACCTGACCGAGTCGCCGGTCCGCGCGCTCGGCGACGACATCGACCTGGTCGGCGGTGGCGAGACGTGCGTGGTCAGCGGCCGGGTGCGGTCCGCCGACGGCACGCCGCTGCCCGGCGCCGTCGTCGACGTCTGGCAGGCCGACGACAAGGGCTACTACGACGTCCAGCAGCCCGGCGTCCAGCCCGCGGGCAACGGACGCGGGCTGTTCACCGCCGACGCCGAGGGCCGGTTCTGGTTCCGCACCTGCGTCCCGGCGGCGTATCCGATCCCGACCGACGGCCCCGTGGGCGTGCTGCTGGGCGCGACCGGGCGGCACCCCTACCGCCCCGCGCACATCCACTTCATCGCCGAGGCCGAGGGCCACACGCCCGTCACCACGCACATCTTCGTGGCCGGGGGCGACTACCTCGACTCCGACGCGGTGTTCGCCGTGAAGCAGAGCCTGGTCCAGGACTTCGCGGAGACGGACGATCCTTCGCTGGCCCGGGAGTTCGGCGTGCCGAACCCCTTCCGGCACGCCCGTTTCGACCTCGTCCTGGAGCGGACCGCATGACGTTCCAGGAGCAGTTCACGTACGAGACCCGGCCCGTACGGGTGGTCTTCCGGCCCGGCGCGGCCGTCACCGCGACCCCGGACGAGGCGGCACGCCTGGGCCTGAGGCGGCTGCTCGTGGTGTGCGGCAGCCGGGGCGAGCGGGTGGCGCGGACGGTCGCGGACGCGCTCGGCGACAGCTGCGCCGGGCTGCACGCCGAGGCTCGGATGCACGTGCCCGTCGAGGACGCCGACCGGGCCGTCGCGGCAGTGCGCGCGGCCGGTGCGGACGGCTGCGTCGCGGTCGGCGGCGGCTCCGCCATCGGGCTCGGCAAGGCGATCGCCCTGCGCACCGGACTGCCGCTCATCGCCGTGCCGTCGACGTACTCGGGCTCCGAGATGACCCCGGTGTGGGGCCTGACCGAGCACGGCGCCAAACGCACCGGCCGCGACCCGGTCGTCCAGCCCCGCAGCGTCGTCTACGACCCCCGCCTCACCCTCTCCCTGCCCGTACCCCTGACCGTCACCAGCGGGATCAACGCGCTCGCGCACGCCGTCGAGGCGCTGTACGCCCCGGACGTCTCCCCGCTGGTCTCGGTCATGGCGGAGGAGGGCGTCCGGGCGATGGCCGAGGCGCTGCCCCGGCTGGCCGCCGACCCGATGAACCTCGACGCCCGTGGCCGGGCACTGTACGCGGCGTGGCTGTGCGGCGCGTGCCTCGGCACGACCACCATGGGGCTGCACCACAAGCTGTGCCACGTCCTCGGCGGCACCTACGGCCTGCCCCACGCCGAGACGCACACCGTCGTCCTGCCCCACGCCCTCGCCCACAACGCCCCAGCGGCCCCGCAGGCGTTGACCGTACTGCGCCGCGCCCTCGGCACCGACGACGTGCCCCGCACCCTGTGGGACCTGGCCGGCCGCCTCGGCGCCCCGCGCTCCCTCGCCGAACTGGGCCTCACTGAAGCGGACGTGGCCCGGGCGGCGGACCGAGTGGCGGGCGAGCCGTACGCCAATCCGCGCGAGGTGACCGTGGAGGGGGTTCGTGGGGTACTGCTCGCGGCGTACGACGGAGGCCCGCCGGAGCACGCTGAGGGGAGCACCCCTTGGAGGTCCTGACAGAGGTTGTTGATCACGTGGCCGTCGGCTTGTCTGCTCGTTGGCCGGGTCGTCGGGCAACGTCAGTCGCGGCCGTGGATCGTGTCGGACGAACTGTGGTCGCTCATCGAGCCGTTACTGCCCGAGGCGGAGCCGAAGCTGGTGGCGGGCCGGCCGCGAGTGCCCGACCGGCAGGCCCTGTGCGGGATCCTGTACGTGCTGTACACCGGCATCGAGTGGGAGTACCTGCCCCAGGAGCTGGACTTCGGTTCGGGTATGACGTGCTCGCGACGCCTGGCCGCCTGGAACGAGGCCGGCGTGTGGGACCGGCTGCACTCGGTGTTGCTGAAGAAGCTGCGGTCGGCCAGGCAGCCGGACTGGTCGCGGGCGGTGATCGACTCCTCCCACGTGCGGGCGGCCCGCAGGGGCCCCTGAGCGGTCCCGGCCCGGTCGACCGCGCACGGTCGGGCAGCAGACACCACGTCCTTGTCGATGGCTCACCCACCGCCGCGTCCAACGCCCTCGTCAGGACCTCTTACTGATTGTTGCAAGATCAGCGCGTGGGCGGCGGAGGCAGATGAGGTGCAGGCCGGTGCGATCGGGACCGTCGATGCCCGGGTCCTAACGCAGGGCGGCGGCGACCAGACCTTCGAGGGCCTCGCGTGGCACTTCGCCGCCGCTCACCAGCCGGTCGAAGACCAGTCCGTCGATACAGGTCAGCAGGATGTGAGTGCGATGGTCGACGTCCGTCACGCCGTGCTCGGCGAGGAACAGCCGGACAGCCTCGCGGCCGGCGTTCTCGCGGGGTACGAGGATCTCGCGCAGTTCACGGTCACGCACGCTCTCGACGGCGCAGGCGTAGCGAGCGAGCGAGCGCCGGCGGCCCTCGCCGGTGAGTCGCTGTCGGGCGAGCAGCACCATGCCGTCCACCAGTTCCTCGACGGTGCGCAGCGGTGGAAGCTCTTCTGCCATTGTTTGCAGTTCCGCCTGGTCGAGTTGGACCAGACGTGTGACCAGTCCGGTGAGCAGCGCGGCTCGGGTGCGGAAGTAGGCCGACGTGGTGCCGGGCGGCATGGCCGCTCTGCGGTCGACGGCACGGTGGGTCAGGCCGCGGACCCCTTCGTCGGCAAGTACGTCGAGAGCCGCGTCCGCGAGGAGGGTGCGCCGATCCGAAACCATGACTCCTTTCTACACCTGTAGAGCCTCAGAAGCCGTAGGGCGGCGCAGCCGCCTCAGCAGGCCCGCCACGGCGTCGCGGTCGCCGATTGTTCGCGGCGGTGACCATGACGACCACAGCCGGTCCTGGAACTCGGCGATCAGCCCGTGCTCGCGCCGGCGACTGAAGAAGGCGTGAACCGGCCCCAATCGGAGGAGTCCGCGGGCCGTCGTGCGTCAGCCGAAGCTGCGGAGCGACGTGAGGACGTACCCCAGCAGGACGAGGCAGGAGCTGCCGACGGCGATGAGCATCTGCGGCAGGCTCGGCTGGATCCCCAGCATCAACGGACTCCAGCCCCAGAACACCAGCACGGTCAGCGCGGTGCGCAGTGTCTGGAACGGCGCCGACCAGGCCACCTCCTGAAGGTCGTCGGCGTCGGGCACGAGGGTGAACACAGGGGTCAGGATGGTGCCGATGAGCGCAACGACGATGAAGGCGATCAACGAGCCCAAGCCCAACTCGTCGTCCTGGAAGGCCTTCCAGCGGTTCTCGGCGAGCGTGGGCAGGTCCTTGCTCTCGTTGGCGTAACCGCCGAGACCAGGGTCGGACCGGGCCCACAGGACGTCGACCTCGGTGCCTTTGCCGGGCTTCTCGTACGTGTACGCGCCGCGCACAGTGAGCCGTTCGGCACCGCCGGGCACGGAGACCACGAGCCGGGACACGTACCCCTTCACGACGCCTTCGCTCAGTTCCTGCCGTGTCGACTGCCGTTCCACGACCGTCGCGGCGCTCACCTCGGCGCCGGCATCGCGCAGGGCGTCGAGCTTGTTGCCCGCGTTGGACGAAGTCAGGAGGGCGGCGGCGAACACGGCGGAGGAGAACGCGACGATGACCCAGAGGGCACCGGTGCGAAGCTTGACCCAGAACTCGTCCGTGAAACCGTCGGCCTTGGGCTCGCCGCGCAGCACCCACAGCGCCACCACCCGCATCACCGCACACCCCACGGCGACGGCACCCCACACGAAGGGTTCCTGCCAGGGCCGGGCCATGGCGGTGGCCCCCAGCAGCCACATGCAGGCGACGGCGGCGGCGACCCACGCCGCGAGCGAGCACAGCCGTACGAGCCATATCAGCGCCGAACGCACAGACCCCCCCATGACATGTGAAGCGATCTCCCCGCAGCGTGCGCATCGACGTGCCGATGTACACGGCTGGGACGAGCAGGAAACCACCCCCGGCGAAAGCCATCTCCGTCAGGGTCGCCTCCCGCCCCGGCAGCAGGGGCCGAAGCGGAGGAACACCCCCACCGCAGGCACGGCCCGGACGGTCTGGGCGAGCGGCGACCAGGCCGTCCGCCGGCAGCGGTCGGCGTGGGCCTCGATGGTAAAGCAGGGGGGTCAGTACGGCGCCCTCGATACCGGCGAGGACGACGGACGCCACCAGCGCGGCGCCGCTGTTCTCATCGTCCGGGAAGGCCGCCCAGCGTCCCGCGGCGAGCGTGGGCAGGTGCTTGCAGCCGACGACGACCGTAGACGTAACTGCCCGAAATCGCCCACGGGACGTCGGCCTTCAGCCCCCTCGATGGGCTTGTCGTACGTGAACGCGCCCTTCTTCGTGCACGCACAGGTCAGCTGACAGGCGGTGGCCACGTTTGCCGGCACCTCGCCCGGGCCGGGACGTTCACCAGAGTGGTGAAGTCGTCCGAGGCGAAGACCCCGGTCCCGTCCGCCACCTTGAAGTCGGTGGACTTGTACACCCGGATTTCCTGCCGCGACCAGGGGCGCCACTCCTTGGCGGCCTGCTGCCCCGCGGCGCCCAGCAGCGGGTTGCCGGATGGTGACCTGGCGGCGGGCCCAGGCGCGTCTACGCGCCTCACGGCTCTCGGACGCGCTCGACCTGGCCGTACGGCCGCGGGAGGTCTCTACAGATAGAGTCACCCTTCTACAGGTGTAGAAGGGTGAGGGCTTCGGCATGGGCAACACGGCAGTGGTGGTCGGAGGGGGCATCGGCGGGCTGGCCGCCGCGATCGGACTGCGCCGCATCGGATGGGAAGTAACGGTCGTCGAGCGTGCCTCCCTGCTCGAGGACGCGGGGGCGGGCATCTCGCTGGCCGCGAACGGCCTGCGGGCACTGGATGAACTCGGCGTCGGCGACGCGGTACGGGATGCCTCGCGAGGCCAGTACAACGGCGGCACTCGCACACCACAGGGCGGTTGGCTGGCCCGGATGGACGGCTCGGCGCTGGAGGAGGCGGTGGGCGCACCGATCATGGGCATCCCCCGCTCCACCTTGCACCGACTGCTTCGCGACTCGCTGCCCGCCGAGGCACTGCTGATCGGCTCCGGGGCGGACTCGGTCGAGCAGTCCGGCCCCGGGACGGTTCGAGTCGGCTGCGGCGAGACGGTCCTGGAGGCCGATCTGGTAGTGGCTGCCGACGGCATCGGCAGCAAAGTGCGCAGCCATCTCTTCCCAGCCCACCCCGGTCCGGTCTACAGCGGCTCGACGGTGTTGCGCGCCATCACCGAGCAGGCGGTCGACCTGCGCACCGACTTCGAGCTGACCTGGGGGCACGGCGCCGAGTTCGGGCACATCGGCTTCCGCGACGGGCGGGCCGAGTGGCACGCCGTCCTCAACCTCCCCGCCGGGACGCGGTTCGCCGACCCACTGGACGAACTTCGCAGACGATTCCATACCTGGCACGACCCGATCCCCGCCCTGCTCGACGCGACCCGGCCCGCCGCCGTGCTGCACCACGACGTCAGCGAACTCCGCACACCACTCCCCTCGTACACGGTCGGCCGGACCGCGCTGCTCGGCGACGCGGCACACGCGATGACCCCCAACCTCGGACAGGGTGCCTGCCAGGCGCTGGAGGACGCGGTCACCCTGGCCGCCGCGCTGGCCACCGAGCCCACCGTGAAGGCCGCGCTCGCTCGCTACGACGCCGAGCGCCGACCGCGCAGCCAGGCCATCGCGCGGGCCGCCCGGCAGGCCGGGCGGATGGGCCAGCAGCTCTCCCACCCACTGGCCGTCGCCCTGCGGAACACGGCGATGCGGCTGACACCCTCCCGAGCCGCAACGCACATGATCCTTCGGCACCACGCCTGGGTCCCACCACAACTGGGCTGATCCGATTCGCACCCCGCCAACTCACCACCAGACGCCTTGCGAGACGAAGTCGAGCTGCGCATCTTGCCGTGGGCGGTCACGGCGGGCAGGGTGCGCGGGCGTGTGCTGATCTTGCTGCGGACGACCTGTGGGAGCGGCTGGCTCCGCTGAAGCCCCGTGCTTCCGAGCGCAGCTACCGCTGTCCGGGGCGACTGCGTGTTCCCGACCGGGTGGCCCTCGCCGGCGTCTTGTACGTGCCGTGGACTGGTGTCGCATGGCGCCACGTCCCGACGGAGACCGTCGGCTGCTCCGGGGTGCCGCTGCTGGACTCGGTCCCACCGATCCGGGGCCTGCGAGGACGGCCCCGCCGCAAGCCCCGGCGCCAGTACGCGGACCGGGACTGCGGCTTCGACAAGTATCGCCGCCTGTTGTGGAAGCGCGGCATCAAACCCGTGATCGCCCGACGCGGCGTCGCCCACGGTTCTGGACTGGGCAAGGTCCGCCGGGTGGTCGAGTGCGCGTTCACCTGGTCGCACCAATTCGAGCGACTCCGCATCCGCTACGAGCGGCGCGCAGATCTTCACCAGGGTCTCCTCGAAGTGGCCTGCAGCCTCATATCTGTCTGCGCCGCCTGCGAGCCTCATGCTGAAATGATCAGTCAGTCAGGAGCCGCTTTACGGCCCTGCCGTGGGGTCGGCTGCGTTCCCGCCCGGGGAATGCCGGGCGATGAGGCGCAGGACGGACCTGACAAGTCTCATGACCCAGGCATGGCGGTCTTCCGACGTGCCGCCCACCGTCTCGTCGACCTGCCGGATGAGCCTGACGCCGCCCGCCAGGAGTCGTGGGCTGGGGCGCAGCAGAAGCACCGATGCGACGGAACGGGCCAGTCCCGGCCACTCCTGTTGCGCGCAGACGATGGCCGAAAGGCGGATCGCGGCGCCCAGGGCGGCACGATCGGTGTCCATGTGCTCGCGCAGGAGTGCGACGAGGGGTCTTGCCAGCTGTGCCTCGGCGGTCGCGGCGGGGATGTCCAACTGCAGGGCGAACGACCGTACGAGATCATCGATCGCCTCGTCCGTGCGACCGTCGTAGAGACGGGAGATGCCTCGCCCCCCGAGGCACCATGTGTGGTCCGGCGCCATGGACAAGGCGCGATCGAAAGTCTGCTCGGCCTCCTCCAGCCGGCCGGCCTCCCACAGCACCCATCCGTATCTGGCGAAGGCGACCGGCGGCGCCGCGGTGAGCTCTGTCGCCTTCGCCAGCCGGGGCAGAGCCTCGTCGTCCCGTCCCAGGCAGTGCAGTGCCCAGCCCTGGTAGGCGAGGAGTTCGCTCCGGTGCGGGGAGGGAAGGTATGGCTCGGCCAGCAGTCCGCCGGTGTGTTTCACGACCTCCGTGTGGCGGCCCAGCCGGCCGAGAAACCGAAGCCACGCCAGCCGGTACCAGGAGTTCGGCGGAGCGTACTGTGCCGCTCGCGCCATCCCCCGCAGGGCCGCGTCCCGATGCTGGGTCTCCCACAGGATCAGCGAGCGTTCGGCGTGGGCCGCCGCGTACGCGGGGTCGATCGCCAGAGCGCGGTCCAGATCGGACAGCGCTGCCGCGACGTGCCCCTGCATCCGCAGCGCCTGAGCACGCCCGAGATAGGCCCAGTCGAGTTCGGGGTCCAGCTCGATGGCGCGTGTGTAGTCCGCTCGTGCCTGCTCCGGCCGACCGGCCAGCAGGTATGTGAGGGCGCGCTCGACGTGGGCCACCGCATGGTCCGGTGCCAGCGCGAGAGCCGCGGCGAAGTCCGCGTGTGCCTGGGCATGGCGCTCAGCGCGGCGATGGGCCCGGCCACGAACGAGTCTGGCGCGCACCTGGCCGGAGGCGGGCAGCCCCGGATGTCCCAGAAGAACGTCCAGTGTGCCCACGACGGCCGACGCTTCCTGGCCCGGAGCGGAAGTCAGCCTGTCCCCCCACGTGGTCAGGGTGTCGTCCGCCGTGTCCGCCGCAGCCTGTGCCAGCAGCTGAGCCCAGCGACGCACCACGCCCCCGTCGTGCTCACATACCTCGGCGATCTCCGCCAGCGCCTCGGGAAGCGCTTGCCGAGGATCGGCGCACAGCCGGTGATACGTCTCGTTGCAGCGGTAGTCACGCCACAGGGGATCCGGCCAGCGTTCCTCTTCGGGCAGGCTCTCCTCGCACCGCAGCCGCCACGACCGGTAGAGCTCGGCAAGAGACGTGTGGTCCTGCTGCCAGCGCGTGGGTGACTGAGTCCGCTGCAGACGCAGCATCGGTGTACGTACGACGTCGTGGTACCGGCACTGGCCGGCCCGGTCGGTCACGAACGCGAGCCCGCGCACCCACGGGTACTGGTCGACGGCCTCCGGCGGGACGACGCAACGGTAGACATCCTCGTTGAAGCGAAGGGGAAGGGCGCAGGCCAGGGCAGCAGTGCGTCGAGCCGGGTCGGTCTCCCACTTGAGGAAGCGCTCGACGGCGGTACCGGACGGGTCCACCACCGCCCCCGCGTCGGAAGGCCGCGCCTGCGCGAGCGTGTGGACGAGAACGGGCAGCCGGCCCGACAGGTGCAGGATCACTTCCACCACCTGCTCGACGGTGATGCCCTGCAGGGCGAGGAGCGCCCGCGCCTCCTGTTCAGTGAAGACGTCCAGGCTGACGTCGTTGACCAGGTCCAGCCAGTCGCCCCAGAACCGTGAGTCGAGGCGCCCCTGCCCGGCCAGCACGATCTGCACGTTCGCCGCCAGCGCACCGTGGACATCGGTGAAGGCGATGTCGCGCAGCCAGGCGTCCAGTGCGGGGCCGGTGCGTTCGTACACGTCGATGAAGAGGACGACCCACGGCCGCCGTTCCGCCAGTTCCGCCAGGTCCTCCAGGAACACCGGCGTGAGCACTCCGACCGGGTCCAGCAGCAGCCGCACGTCGTCGGGGGAGCGCAGACGGCCGCCGACGGCGGAACTCAGACGATGTGCCCCTTCGACGACTTGCGCCGCGTCCACCGCCCCGGCGAGCGCGCCCACCACGGGCACCATCCCGAGGCCCGCGAGACCCACCTGCGCCGCGATGGTCCGGGGCAGGGAGGGCGGGGGCGGCTGTTCCCCGATGCTCTCCTCCTGGGGCGGTTGCGCTCTCAGCGCCTGCTGGGCTTCATGCAGCCGCTGCCGGTAGTGCGCCAGCCGCTTGTCGAACCTCTTCATCGGCAGCTCGTGGCGGCCCAGCCGCTCGCTGACGGCCGCCATCGCCTCGACAGCGCTGTGAACGGGATCGGCGAGGTGCACCGCGGCAGCGCCGTGCTCGTCGGCGATGGCGGCCCACTGCCGGAGCAAAGACGTCTTGCCCACACCGGCGATGCCGTGCACATGGTGGAGAAACTGGTAGTCGTCCGCCTCGGCGTTCCGGCCGAGATTGGTCCGGAAGGTGCTGATCTCATCACGTCTTCCGACGAAGCCGCTTCGTCGGCGGCGGCGAACCAAGTCCTGCCGCGTGAGCCGTCGTTCCGCCAATGCCCCCACCCCCTGCGGATCAGTATGGGAAGCCATAGCCATTCTTCTCAGCCTTGCGGACAGAAGGTGACCGCAAGCTTTCCTAGGGTCGTGGCATGACCCAGACACAGAAGATCCTTGTCACCGGCGCCACCGGAACCGTCGGCCGTCAGGTTGCCGCCGAACTGCTCGCCAGGGGCCACGAGGTGCGTGCCCTCACGCGGAATGCCGCGAAGGCCGGCCTCCCGGCGGGGGTCGAGGTCGTCGAGGGCGACCTCACCGAGCCGGACGGCCTGGCCCCGGCCCTGGAGGGTGTCACCGGCCTCCACCTGATCACCTTCGGCGGCGCCGCCTTCAGCCCGCTGGAGACCGGCCCCAGGCTCCTGGAGCTCGCCCGCTCCGCCGGAGTCCGCCGCGTCACCGTGCTGCACGGCGGCGGTCCCACTGCGCTGGAGGATGCGGTACGTGCCGACGACGGCGTGGACTGGACCGTGCTCATGCCGGTCGAGTTCATGGCCAACGCCCTGGAGTGGGCGGACGGGATCGTGGCAGCGGGCGAGGTGCGGGAGCCGTTCGTCGACCGGCTGAGCGCCATGGTCCACGAGGGCGACATCGGCGCCGTCGCCGCGGTCGCGCTCACGCAGGAGGGGCACGGCAGCCAGGAGTACGTGATCACCGGGCCCGAGGTGCTCACCGTCGGCGACAAGGTGCAGACGATCGCCGACGCCGCAGGCCGGGAGATCACCCTGGTCGAGCTGACGGAGGAGCAGGCCGTCGCGCAGTGGCAGGCGGCGGGTCTCGCGGAGGACGTCATCGGCTTCCTGCTCATGGCGTACGGGGACACACCCGAGGTGGGCCGTACGGTCTCCGGCACCGTCGAGAAGGTCACCGGCCGCCCGGCGCGCACCTTCGCCCAGTGGGCCGCCGAACACGCGGACGCCTTCAAGGGGCAGTCCTGACTGTCTCGTATTGAGACACCCGGACCGGAGCCCGGTCCGTCAAGATCGACAAGGGGGTGTGACCGCAGCAAGGTGCGGCCGTCGGCGTGCGCTGAATCGCTGACCGCACGGCCGCACACCCGAAGAAAGGTGACCACCATGGCCCTCGCACTGCTCCGGCGCCGGTGGCTCAAGAGCACCCCCGCCGCAGCGGCGGGCCTCGCCCTGCCCCTCCCCGCCGGCGCGGGTGCCGTCGCCCGCGAGGTCGTCGACCCGATGGGCTCGCCGCTGGCTGCGGCGGACGTCACCGTCACCGCCCTGGACACCCACCGCGTCGCCGCCCGCGGCACGACCGACCCGTACGGCTACTTCCTCGCGGCGCTGCCACCCGGCCGGTACAGCCTGCTCATCTCGGCGCAGGGCCTGCGGCCGCACCGTGAGACGGTCGAGACGGGCCCGGGCGCCCCGACGGCCACCGAACGCGTCTGGCTGCAGCCCGCCGAGGCGCTCCAGCTTCCGACACCCGGCACCTGGCTCTTCGACCCGCCGCACACGGCGATCCGGTTCATCGCCAAACACGTCGGCATGGCCCATGTCCACGGCCGCTTCGAACGCTTCGAGGGCGGCATCCGCATAGCCCCGGACATGACCGACTCCCGCGTCCACGTCCGCATCGACGCCTCCAGCATCACCACCGGCAACAGCACCCGCGACAACCACCTGCGGTCCGCCGACTTCCTCGACGTGGAGCGCTTCCCGCACATCGACTTCACGAGCGCGCGCTTCGCCTACCGGGGCGGCAGCAAGTGGACGCTGCAGGGCTCCCTCACGATGCACGGCGTCAGCCGCTCCGTGGCCCTGGACACGACGTACCTCGGCACCGTGAACGGCGGCTACGGCCAGGAGTTGCGCTGCGCGGCCCTGGCGACGGCGGAACTGCACCGCGAGGACTACACCCTCAACTGGCGTTCGATGCTGGCCCGGGGCATCGCCGTGGTCGGCCCGACCGTCCAACTGGAACTCGACGTCCAGGCGATGTACCGCACCCACGACACGCCTACCCCGCCGGAGTAGTGGTCCGACCCGGGCCTTCCGAGAGGCCCGGGCCGTACGGACGGGCTGTGCCTGTCCGGCGTCCGGCCATACCTCCGGCGGCCGGGGCGGTTCCGGGTCGCTCCGCCGCTCCGCCGCCCGGGCGTTCTCCTCCCGCAGGGCCGTCAGCCACGGCCGGAGATCCGGCAACGGCTGCTTCGAGCACGCCAGCCGGTGCTCGATCCGGCAGCGCTGTGATCCGTCCGGCGGGCACACCCCGTACACCGTGACCCGGCCGTCCGACAGAGTGATCCACCGGTGCTCCGCGGGCACGAGATGCGCCGGCACCTCCAGCCCCGGCTCCAGCAGCACCCAGTCCTGCTCCAGCGTCGGCACGCGATCCTGCGGCAACCGGCAGCGCGGACACGCATACGGGCCGGTCTGTAATCGGCGCAGCCCCTCTTCCACAGCCCCCATACGGCCAGAGTCCGCAGTTCTCCGCCCGGCGAGTAGAGCGCGAACCGGACGAGACACGTGAGGTGTGTGGACACGAGGGGGGCGCAGCGAGGCTCGGCAGTTCCAACCGGCAACTACCGCTGGATCCCCGCCGGCCGGGACGCTGCGGAACGAACCCCGGCCGCCCCGCACCCGCCGCTCACCGCCGGGCGCCGAAAATCCCTGGCCCCGTTCCCATCGGTCTCCCTACACTCACGCCCATACCCGGCGCCGCCCACTACCGAGCGCCGGGCACCATAGCGACGAACGAAGGGAGACGGCCATGCGTGACCACACCGCTGCCGTCGTTTCCCTGCCGCAGCACGAGGTGATCCTCGTGTCTTCGTCGCCCCGGTGCCCGCTGCGCGGCGGCACCGGCTGACCGGGACGAACGCCTGACACCCGAACAGTCCTGACGCAACGTCGAGTTCGGGTTCCATCGGCCCTTTTCGCCCGGGAATCGCGCTGCCCTTTTTCTGATCGCACCGAAAGGCCCCGGGCCGTGCGCACCTACGTCAACCCGCTCGCCGTCGTCCGCAACCTCGGCATTCTCGCCCATGTCGACGCCGGCAAGACCACCGTCACCGAACGGATCCTGTTCGCCACCGGAACCACGCACAAGCGCGGCGAGGTCCACGACGGCACCACCGTCACCGACTTCGACCCGCAGGAGCGCGACCGGGGCATCACCATCTTCGCCGCGGCGGTGAGCTGCACCTGGGACGGTCACCGGCTCAACCTCATCGACACCCCCGGGCACGTCGACTTCGCCGACGAGGTGGAGCGTGCGCTGCGGGTGCTCGACGGTGCGGTGGCCGTGTTCGACGCGGTGGCCGGGGTGGAGCCGCAGAGCGAGTCGGTGTGGCGGCAGGCCGACCGGCACGGCGTGCCGAGGATCGCGTTCGTCAACAAGATGGACCGCGCCGGGGCCGACCTCGACGCGGCCGTGGCATCGATCCGGGAGCGGCTGCACCCGGCGCCCCTGGTCGTGCAGCTGCCGATCGGAGCGGAGGACTCCTTCACCGGCGTCGTCGACCTGGTGCGCATGCGCGCACTGCTGTGGGCCGACGACGGCACCGCCGAGGACGTGCCGGTGCCAGGCGACCTGCGGGGCGCAGCCCATGAGCGCCGCCGGTCGCTGGAGGAGGCCGTGGCGGAACTGCACCCGGGCGCGCTGGAGGAGTTCTGCGACACCGGCACGCTCTCCGAGGGGACCCTCTGCTCGGCGCTGCGCGAGGTGACCCGGGACGGTGACGGCGTGGTCGTGCTGTGCGGCTCCGCGTACCGCAACCGCGGTGTCGAGCCGCTGCTCGACGCGGTCGTGGCCTACCTGCCGTCGCCGCTGGACGTGCCGCCGGTCCGCGGCACCCACGACGGCGAGGAGCAGGCACGGCCCGCCGACCCCGAGGCGCCCGCGGCCGCCCTCGCGTTCAAGGTGCACGCCACCCCGACGGGACGGCTGACCTATCTGCGGATCTACTCGGGCACGATCGAGAAGGGAGACACCCTGTGGGACGCGACCGCCGGGCGCAGCGAGCGGATCGGACGGATCCTGCGCGTCCAGGCCGACCGGCACGCCCCGCTGGAGCGAGCCGTCGCCGGGGACATCGTCGCCGTGGTCGGACTGAAGACCGCCCGCGCGGGCTCGACCCTGTGCGCGGCGGACGCGCCGCTCGCCCTGGAACCACCCGGTGTGCCCGAGCCGGTGGTGTCCGTCGCGGTCGAGTCCCGCCGGGCCGGTGACACCGGCCGGCTCACGTCGGGGCTGGCGCGGCTGACCGAGGAGGATCCCTCGCTGGTCGTGCGGTCCGACCCGGAGACCGGGCAGACGGTGCTGTCCGGCATGGGTGAACTGCACCTGGAGGTGGCGGTGGAGAAGCTCCGCCGCGAGCTGGGTCTGGAGGTCAACGTCGGCCGCCCCCGGGTCAGTTACCGCGAGACCGTCGGCCGGGGTGTGTCCGGGCTGCTGTACCGGCACGTCAAACAGGACGGCGGGGCGGGGCAGTTCGCCCATGTCGTCCTCGACGTGGAGCCGCACGAGGAGGGAGGCTTCGAGTTCCGTTCGGCCGTCGTGGGCGGACGGGTGCCGCAGGAGTTCGTCCGGGCGGTCGAGGCCGGCTGCCGGGACGCCCTCACCGAGGGCCCGCTCGGCGGGCACCCGGTGACCGGGCTGCGGGTCGCCCTGACCGACGGGGCGACCCATGTGAAGGACTCCTCGGACACGGCGTTCCGCACGGCCGGCCGGCTAGGTCTCCGGGAGGCCCTGCGCGCCTGCGCGATGGTCCTGCTGGAGCCGGTCGTCGAGGTCACGGTCACCGTGCCCGAGGACGCGGTCGGCGGCGTGCTCGGCGATCTCGCCGCCCGGCGCGGGAAGGTGACCGGCTCGGTCACCCGCGCGGGTGCTGCGGTCGTCACCGCCACCGTGCCGCTGGCCGAACTGTTCGGCTACGCGACCCGGTTGCGCAGCCGCACCCAGGGCCGCGGCACCTTCACGGCACGGCCCACCGGCTACGCGCCGGCGCCGGTCGCGGCAACGGCGCGATAGCGCACGGCACCGGCCCCTCCCTTCCTCGTCCGAAGGCAGGGAGGGGCCGGTGTCTCTCGGGCCGGTCGTTGCCGCCGCCGTGCCGCCGGTTACACCGCCGCCGCTTCCAGGAGCCGGCTACCTTCGTCGGCCGGTTACTGGCCACCGGCCACTGGCCACTGGCCACTGGCCACTGGCCACTGGCCACTGGCCACTGGCCACTGGCCACTGGCCACTGGCCACTGGCCACTGGCCACTGGCCATCGGCCATCGGCCGCTGCCACCGGCCACCGGCCGTCGCCATCGGCCGCTGCCATCGGCCATCGGCCGCTGCCACCGGCCACCGGCCGTCGCCGTCGGCCGCTGCCATCGGCCACCGGCCGCTGCCATCGGCCCCGGCCGCCGCCACTGGCCACCGGCCGCCGGCCACGCACCTGCGCCTGTCGCGACGCCCCCGCGCCGACAGCCGAGGCTGCGAGCCCCTCCTTTCCGGACCTGAAGGAAGGGGCAGCCCGCCCCGCCCTACGAGCTACGGGTACGACACCACCGTCGACGGCACCGTGGACGTCCCCGAGGCGACCCCGTGTCGTTGCTGGACTGGCTCGGCCCGAACTACTACTTCAAGCAGCCGGTCGACCCGAACGACCCGCTGGCCGGGTACAAGCAGGGCGGCATGAACGCCAAGGCGTACGACGTCACCGGCATCGACACAGGGATCCTGTACGACAGCAGCCGTACCCCGCCGTTCACCGTCATGATGTCGATGCCCTCCAAGGCCTGACGCCCCGCCGAGAAAGGCCAGCACCACATGTCCGTCGACCAGATTGCCTGGGAAGCCGCGGTACGCCACCTGTTCGAGGACGCGTTCCCGTACGACGCCACGGGGCCGCGCCGCCACGAGGACTGGATCCTCGACGTCCTCGCGCTGATGGCCCGGGCCGTACCGGATCCCCGGGGCTGGACCGGTCTCGACGACACGGCGCAGACCCCGGAGCGCGAGACGTACCCCACGTATCCGTTCGCCGTCCACCCTCCGGAGTACATCGCGGCGCGTCTCCATGAGATCGACCGGGCCAGCGCCGAGAACCTGCTGCTGGCCCTCACGGACGACTGCTGCACCCTGTCCAACCTGAAGCGCTTCACGGAGAGCGAGGAGGAACTGCGAGCGATGGCACGCACGATCCTCGCACGGTACGGAGACGAGGCCACCTATCACACCAACGTCAAGAAGCCCGGCCATGTCCGCGGCACGCTCGACTTCACGTCATCGAGTTGGGCTTACAGCCCGCTGGCGCTGACCAACGACTACTCGGAGGACTGCGGCCTGATCGTCGTCTCCCACACCGAGGTGGGCATGTTCTGGAACTTCTCCGACTACTGATCCGGCTGCTGATCCGTGCAAGCGCAGCTCCTGACCAGATGCTTTGAGAGGATGCCCCCCTGACCCGTTCCGCCTCCTACCCCGACCGGGCGACCGCCTACTGGGCCACCCACAGGTGGTGACCGCCAACGAGCAGATCATCCACCGCTGGCTCGCCCAGGGCACCCGTGTGCTGCCTCCGTAGACGTGGATGAACTCCTTGTAGTCGGCGGGGAGCTCAACCTCAAGGCTGCGCTCGACCTCGTCCCAATCCTTCCGGCGGGGCTCGCTCTGCGCCGGGGCGATGTCGAGCAGACACGCAAGGGCGTTGGTCATGGCTGGGTCCTGTTTCTAAGCATCAATGAATCCGGACGGCAGAGAGGCCAGCTTCTTTTCACTGCTCTCGTCAGCCACCTCTCTTCTGGTTGGGATAAATGCGGCATTTTCCGACTCCGTGATTCCGGGGCTTCTGTGCTGGGTGAACTGGAAGCCGTCTGATCCGTACGCCTCGACGTCGCACAAGGGGCAGACAGAGAACGGGAGCGGTTGCTGCGGCGCATCGACGAGCCCGCCCCACGCCCGGCCTCGTCCGCCCCGCCGGATGCGGGGGCACCGAGGACCGAGCCGGAGACGTGGGAGGAACCGGCGGGCGAGGGGGCTCCGGCACTGGTGGTCGACGGCCGCGGAATCATGACCGCAGGCCGTAGCGCCGCCTCTCCCCGGCCCCCGAGCATGCGGCTTCTTGGCTCGGCTCTGCACGAAATGCGACGTCGCTACGCACAGCACCTTGGGGTGGCCGTGATCGGCACGGACCTCGTGGACCTCGTCGAGTACGACGAGGAGGAGCTGCTGGAACGGGCCGTCCAGGAAGGGCTGATCGTCACCGTCGGCCTCTCCGTAGGCGGTGCTCAGCTTGGCGCAGCAGCTCGCTGTGGTCGTCTCCGTGGACGACCTGCGCCGCCTGCGCCTTCCGTACCCGTGGGTCGCGGAGAAGGAGCGGTTCGTCAAGCTGGCGCGTGTGGGGCGCCCCTGGGTGTTCACGTAGGCCGCACCGGGCGGGTGCCGAGCTCAGGATCGGCACCCGCGGCAGGCGGGCATGCCCCTGGTCGGAGCCGCTTTTCCGTCGGTGCCCGATGAACGGGGAACCCGCCTTCTCCTAATCGGGCTGCGCAAGGCGGTATGTGACGGGCCGGTCCTCCACCTTCACCAGCAGGCCCTCGCTCGCGAGGTCCCGAAGGATCTGCCGGGTGTGCTTGTCCTGCGGTTCGTGCCCCGCGTCGCGCAGCGCGCGCAGCCCGCGCTCGGTGTCCCACCGGCCGCCGTGACTCCGCACGGCCTTCTCGAGGTCGGCGTGCTGGCTGCCGGCCGGTTCGGTCAACGCTCCGCTCCTGGGCCCTGTTCGCCGACGGTGACGGCGTGCGCCTTCCTCGTGTGGTTGGCGATGCTCGCCGGTGCGCCGACGTAGTCGCACGACGGACACTTCCGCCACACCCCCTCGGACACGGCACGCGCGCTCACCGAGTGTCCGGGCCCGTATCCGTGTCCGTGCAGCAACTGGGCGACGGAGGAGCCGTACTCGACCGCAAGCAGTGCCGCCTCCGCCACCTTGTCGTGTCCGGGAGCGAAGAAGGATCCGGTTCCGACCTTCTTGGCGCAGCCGCACCAACAGGATCCGGTCGGAGTGAGGTTGGGAAGAGGCTTTGTGGTCATGCCGTCACAGTAGGTCAACCATCGGTGGAGCACGGGGCGTTCGTCGTGTCGGGTGGCTTCGCCGGGCCGCCGTGAGAGCACCGGAACCGGCCGCACGGCCCTCCGGCATGCGGCCTGCTACCCCCGAACCGCGGCAGCCGTCGCGTCTTCCTCCGTCCTGAAGCCCGGCACGGACCCGCTGAGATCCGGTTCGCCGAACTCCTCCCGCAATGCCTCGAAAGCCGTCACCTTGTCCGCGCCGAAGCGGCCGACGTGGGCGGCGTATTCGTCGGGGGAGAGGAACACCGACGGCCGGGACTTGGTGTGGAACTTGTCCGCGTACATCACCAGCCTTTCCTCCTCCGTCACCGCCACGTAGTCGGCGGGAGGGAGGGGCAGTGCCTGGCTGATGATGTCGTGCCGTGTGAGTCCCACCCCCGTGTGGTGGGAGCAGAAGCGGCGGAGGGCTTCGGGGAAGCCCTCCTCTTCGAGGATCTCGTGGCCGAGCAGACCGTGCCGGATGTAGTTCCGGTGGTCCAGGCGTCCGTCGTCCCCGTAGAGGCGGTACACGCCGATGTCGTGGAGGAGACAGCCGGCGCGGACCAGATCGGCGTCGAGGTGCGAGAGGCGGGGCGCGGACAGGAGCTGCTCGGCGATTCCCCAGACGATCTCGCAGTGCGTGTGGACGAGGGTGAACGCCTCGGTCGTGGGCGCGTATTTCTCGTGCAGCGCCCGGATCTCTGCGGGGCCCGGAATCCTCATCGGGGGAGCGTAGCAACCGCTCGTCCGGCTGAGCCGGGAAGTTCCCGCAGCGGTCCTTTTCACGCGATCGGATGGTGCCTCGGGGAGCGGGCACCTGCCCGGCGTGCGGGCCGTTCGAGCTGGTGACGGGGGCTTCTCGTCCATCGACATCACGGCAGCGGGAGCACACCATGGGCCTGCACTTCCACCGCAACCCCGACGGCACGACGACCGGGCGCAACGAGGCCAACGGCTTCACCGTGACGCATGCCGAAGAAGAGGAGGTGAAGCGGCAGTTGTACGAGGACGCCGGGTGGGAGTACACGCCTCCTCCTCCGCCGCCGGTTCCGCCCGGATTCCATCGGTTCTCCTTGGTGCACGACGAGTTCCGGGCCTTGGGGTTCGGGGACGAGAGGTACGCGGGGCTGCGGGCGCGTCCGCCGGAGGGGTGCATGCCGGTCGACCGGGGGTGCTTCGCCCTGGAGTGCGAGCGGCCCGGGAAGACGCTGATGGACGCGGTCGCCGGTACCGTCGCGGAGGTCCGCCGGGAGCACGGCCTGGTGATGAACAGCCTGGGTGTCGAGAAGCCCCAGGAATGGTTCGACGCGGACGACAAGAACGGCTACGCGGCGAAGACCGTGGCGCACTTGGTGCTGATGGCCGCCGACCGCGCAAGACTGCTCGGCTACAGGCGCAAGGAATTGGTCCGGCTGCTCGATGCCACGGGCATCGAGTAGGGGAAGGCAACGGCGACGCCGGCGGAAAGCCCGTTGCCCAGGACGTCACCTGCTGACAAGGTCGCGCCCATGCCCACCTTCTCCGCTCCCGACGGCACCACCTTGGCCTACCACCTGGACGGGGACGGCCCGCCCCTGCTCTGTCTCCCCGGTGGTCCCCTGCAGGACTCCGTCTACCTGGGGGATCTGGGCGGGCTGACGGCCCATCGCACCCTGGTCCGGCTGGACCTCAGGGGCACGGGCCGGTCCGCGGTGCCGGCCGATTCCGCGTCCTACCGCTGTGATCGGCTGGTCGGTGATGTCGAGGCGCTGCGTGCGGAACTGGGTCTGGAGCGGGTGGATCTGCTCGGTCACTCCGCGGGGGCGAACCTGGCCGTGCTGTACGCGGCCCGGCATCCGGATCGGGTGGGGCGGCTGGCGCTCGTCACGCCCAGTGTCTTCGCCGTCGGGCTGGACGTCACCGCCGAGGACCGGCTGGAGACGGCCCGTCTGCGCCGGGGCGAACCGTGGTTCGTCCCGGCGTACGCCTCCTTGGAGGCCGTCACGTCCGGCCGGGCGGCTCCCACCGACTGGGACGCGGTGGCGCCCTTCTGGTTCAGCCGCTGGGACGACGCGGCGCGCGCGTTCCGTGCGGCGGAGCGGCGCCAGCGCAACGACGAGGCCGCGGCCCTGTACGCCTCCGAGGGCGCCTTCGACCCGGGCGCCACGCGTGCCGCTCTCGCCGGATTGCCCGCACCGGTGCTCCTCCTCGCCGGGGAGTACGACATCGCCGCGCCCGTGCGGGTGATGAAGGAGTACACCGGGTTGTTCCCGCGGGCGGAACTGGTCGTGCAGAGCGGGGCGGGGCACTTTCCGTGGCGGGACGGGGCGGGGGATTTCGTGACGGCCCTGGCGGCTTTCCTCGGTCAGGCGTCAGCTCCGCTGCCCGGGACGTAGTCCGGGTCCACCTGCGCCGCCAGGTCCTCGCCCGTGCGGGCGTCCGCCCAGGACCGGGCGTTGCGCAGGTGGAACTCGACCGCGTGACGGTGGAGCCGGTCCCAGTCGCGCGGGTGGGAGTCGACCGTCTCGCGCAGCACCCTGAGGGCGTGGCGGTTGTGCGGCTCCAGCGACGCCAGTGCGTCCGGGCCGGGCTTCGTGCGGCCCTGCTCGGCCGCGCGGACCCAGGGGGACTGCACCAGGTGGGTCAGAAGGTCGTCACCCACCTGTTCCTTGAGGAACAACAGGTCGTCCTCGCTGGTGACCTTGTTGCCGACGACCGCGATGCGGATGCCGAACTTTTCCGCGTGGTCGCGGTACTGGCGGTAGACGGAGACGCCCTTGCGGGTGGGTTCCGCCACCAGGAACGTGATGTCGAAGCGGGTGAACAGACCCGAGGCGAAGGCGTCCGCGCCCGCCGTCATGTCGACCACGACGTACTCGCCCGGGCCGTCCAGCAGATGCCCGAGGTAGAGCTCGACCGCGCCGAGCTTGGAGTGGTAGCAGGCCACGCCCAGGTCCGATTCGTCGAACTCGCCCGTGGCCATCAGCGGGACACCGCCCGCCCGGCCGACGTGCCGGGTGTGCAGTTCGTCGTCGCCCAGCGGGCGCAGCAGGCGGGAGCCGCGGCCCGGCGGGGTCGTCTTGATCATCGCCTCGGGTGAGGTGATGCGCGCATTCGTGCCCCGCAGGTACCTCTTGATGTCGGGCAGATACGCGCCCAGAGGAGGCGTGGACTTCTCCACGCCGCCCAGCGCCTCGGCCAGGTGCTGGTTGATGTCGCCGTCGACGGCGAGGACCGGGGCGCCGCAGCGTGCCAGGTGCCGGGAGAAGAGCGCGGACAGCGTGGTCTTGCCGCTGCCGCCCTTGCCGACGAACGCGATCCTCACGACAGCCCCACCTTGTTGAAAATGGATGTCATGTGGCTAGGTTTAGGGAGCGATCGTCGCCCTTGTCAAATTGCTTGAGCCGAACGGGATTCACCTTGGTGCATAGGATGTGCAAGTGCGTATTTTCAGCAGTAAAGGCGCGGTCCGGTTCCTCGCTCCCCTCGGCCTCCTCGTCCTTCTCCCGGGACTGGCCGGCTGCTTCGTCTCTCCCGGCGGACAGTCGCTGTCGGACGGAGGGCCGGGGCCGTCAGGGTCGCGGCTGCGCGTCGCCCTCGCCTTCCCGCCCGCCGAGAACCTCTCGCCGTACGGAGCCGACGCCACGCTGCTCAGCCGGCTCGGCGTCACCGAGGGGTTGACCGCCCTGGACGCCAACGGTGCCGCGGCCCCCGCGCTCGCCCAGTCCTGGCGCCGGGAGAGCGACCGCACCTGGCGCTTCACCCTGCGCGAGGCCACCTTCCAGGACGGCACGGACGTCACCCCCACCGCCGTGGCCGCCGCGCTCACCCACGCCACTCAGGCCGAGCCCGCTCCCACCGCCCTCGCCGGCGTCACCCTCGGTGCCGAGCCCGACGGCGACAGCGGCGTCCGCGTCACGACCGCCGAGCCCGACCCCGTCCTGCCCATGCGCCTGGCAGGCCCCAGCCTGGCCATCCTCTCCCCGAAGGCGTACGAGAAGAAGGGCAACCCCACCCCGGTCGGCACCGCCACCGGCCCCTTCGAGATCACCGAGGTCAACGGCGGCGGCTCCGCCACCCTCGACCGTTACGACGACTACTGGGGCGGCCTCGCCCACGCCTCCGGCATCGACGCGCGCTTCGTCAAGGACGGCACCGCCCGCGCCAACGCCGTCCGCACCGGCGACGTGGACATAGCCGAGGCGATCCCCGTCGCCCAGGCCACCACGCTCGACAAGTCCACCCTCGAGGAAGCCGGCACCACCCGGACGACCAGCCTGCAGCTCAACACGCGGACCGGTCCCTTCAAGGACCCGGAGCTGCGCGCCGCCGCCCGCACGGCGATCGACTCCTCAGCCCTCGTCAAGGGCGTCTTCGAGGGGTACGCCGACCCGGGCGCCGGTATCTTCGGACCCGCCGTCACCTGGGCCGAGAGCAAGCGGGTGAAACCGGCCGGGCGCGCGAAGGCCGCCCGCCCCGACGGCAGGCCGATCACACTCGCCACCTACGACAACCGGCCCGAACTTCCCGAGGTCGCCCAGGTCGTGCAACAGCAGCTCCAGAAGGCCGGCTTCACGGTGAAGCTGGAGGTGCGCGAGTACTCACGGCTGGAGAGCGACGCGCTCGCCGGGAAGTTCGACGCGTTCATCGGCGCCCGCAACAGCCTCCTGGACACCGGCGACCCCGTCGGCGTCCTCGGCAGCGACTACACCTGCGACGGCGCCTACAACCTCGCCCGGTTGTGCGACAAGAAGGTCGACCGGGCAGTCGACCGGGCCGTCGAGACCGACGGCACCGATGAGCGGCAGGACGCCGCGATGGCCGCCGAGGCCACGATCCTCGGCACGGACGCTGTCGTACCACTGGCCCACCAGCAGATCGTCGCCGGCGTCTCCACCAAGGTCCGGGGCGTGCTGCTCGACCCCTACGAGCGGACCCTGGTGGGTACCGGAACGCGTCGCTGACGGGCCGGTTCAGGCGGGCAGCTTCGTGTCGATCACGCAGCTGATCTCGACGAGCTGCCCGGGGAAGGTCAGTTCGGTGACGCCGAGGGCCGTGCTGACCGGACGGTGGGCGCCGAAGTACGCCCGGTTGCGCTTCGCGACCACCTCGGCGTTCCGCACGAGGTCCACCGCGTACAGCGTCTGGGAGACGATCTGGTTGCGGGTGGCGCCGTAGTGGGCCAGGACCTTGTCGAGGTTGACGTAGGTCCGGTCGAGCTGGGCGGTGACGTCCTCCTCGGGGTCGAAGGCGCCCGCCTCGTCGAACGAGAGCTGCCCGGAGACGTGGACCAGGTCACCGGACCTGATCGCCTGGGCATAGCCGAAGTGGCCCTCGGCCGCTATGCCGTGGTCGTAGACGTCGAGCGTGGTCATGGTGCGCGTTCCTTCCGTCGGACACGGACCGCAGGGCAACGGTCCAGTGCTCTCTTGCGGTTACTCGGAAACCGTAGGAGAGTGACCGCCGACCTGGAAGAACGCACTTTTCGGTGACTGGGGAACCAGATGGTGACCAAGCAGTTGAGAGACCTGCCCGAGAACGCGGATCTGCGGCGGGCGGACTCCCTGGCCCGGGAGATCTTCTCCGACGTGGCCAACAAGTGGGCGCTGCTGATCATCGAGGCGCTCGGAGAACGCACCCTGCGCTTCAGCGAGTTGCGCGACGAGGTCGAGGGCGTCAGCCACAAGATGCTCACGCAGAACCTGCGGATGCTGGAGCGCAACGGCCTGGTCGACCGGAAGGTGCACCCCACCGTCCCGCCCAAGGTCGAGTACACGCTCACCGAACCGGGCCGCGCCCTGCGCGCCACGGTCGACGCGATCTGCGGCTGGACCCACCGGTACCTCCCGCACATCGAGGCGGCCCGAGGGCGCTTCGGCACCTGACCGGCGAAGCCGGCCGGGCGTCAGCTCGCGACCAGTTCCCGCACCTGAGGGGCGGCCGCCGGCTCCTCGGCCCGCGAGGTCCGGTACAGCCACAGCACGTCCCGCCCGAACGACCAGACCAGCAGGCCCAGGGCCAGCGCTGCGACGCCGAAGTTGGCCGCGTAGGGGAGGAGATCGGCGCCGGCCAGCAGCAGGAGGACGCCCTGGAGCGCTGCGACGGTCTTGCGGGCGGTGCTCGCCGGGAGTGCGGCGGTCAGCCAGGGCCACACCTTGGCCGCGGCGACGAAGACGTAGCGCATGCCGCCGATCAGCAGGACCCACGGGCCCAGTTGCATCGACACGTACACGCTGAGCACCAGGATCAGGAAGGCGTCGACCTCCATGTCGAAGCGCGCGCCCAGCGGGGTCGAGGTACCGGTGCGGCGGGCGACCTTGCCGTCCACGCCGTCGAGGATCAGCGCCACCGCCGTCAGACCGACGAACAGCGACACCGGCGGTGAGCTCTGGAACGAGTCGGCGACCAGGGCCGTGACGCCGCCGACGAGAGTGGCCCGGCCGAGGGTGACCCGGTTGGCCGCGCCGAACGAGCGCAGCCGCGAGCGGTGCAGGGCCCGCGAGAGCACCGCCCAGGTGGCGATCGCGAACGCGAGGCCCGTCAGCCAGCCCGCCGGCCCCATCCCGATCGCCGTGCCGATCAGGGCCAGCAGCAGGACCTGCACGCCCGCCCCCAGGGCGGTCTCCTGCTGTACGAGCCTCGCGTCGTAAGTGTTGTTCAGGGCCACCGAACGTCCTCCGGCCATGTGACAGAGTCGATCAACGCCGCTACGTTGTGCGCGGCCTGTGCACCCCTCGGTACGCAAGCAGCTTGCCGATCGTTCAGGAGGACTTCGATGAAGCACACCGGACGCGCGTTCTGGATCGACTCGCCTGGGCGAGGCGGCATCCGGGACATCGCCCTGCCGGCGCCCGGCGAGGGCGAGGTGCTGGTCCGCACGCTGTTCTCCGGCGTGAGCCGTGGCACCGAGACGCTCGTCTTCCGCGGCGGCGTGCCCGTCAGCCAGCACACGGCCATGCGGGCGCCGTTCCAGGAGGGCGACTTCCCCGGCCCGGTGAAGTACGGCTACCTCAACGTCGGCGTGGTGGAGGAGGGGCCCCAAGAGCTCACCGGCCGCACGGTGTTCTGCCTCTACCCGCACCAGACGCGTTATGTCGTCCCGGCCGCCGCGGTCACGCCCGTACCGGACACCGTGCCCGCCGAACGGGCCGTGCTCGCCGGGACCGTGGAGACCGCCGTCAACGCGCTGTGGGACGCCGCCCCCCTGATCGGCGACCGGATCGCCGTGGTCGGCGGCGGCATGGTCGGCTGCTCGGTGGCAGCCCTCCTCGCCCGGTTCCCCGGGGTGCGTGTCCAGCTCGTCGACGCCGACCCGTCCCGCGCGAAGATCGCCGAGGCACTCGGCGTCGGCTTCGCCACCCCCGAGGACGCCGACGGAGAATGCGACCTGGTCGTGCACGCCAGCGCCACGGAGGCGGGCCTCGCCAGGTCCCTGGAACTCCTCACCGCCGAGGGAACCGTCCTCGAACTCAGCTGGTACGGCGACCGGCAGGTCAGCCTTCCGCTCGGTGAGGCCTTCCACTCCCGCCGGCTCGTCATCCGCAGCAGCCAGGTCGGCACCGTCTCCCCGGCCCGCCCGAACCGCACCTACGCCGACCGGCTCGCCGTCGCCCTCGACCTGCTCGCCGACCCCGCGCTCGACGCCCTGATCACCGGCGAGTCCCCCTTCGGGGACCTGCCGGACGTACTGCCCCGGCTCGTCTCCGGCGAGGTTCCCGCACTGTGCCACCGCGTCCGTTACGACGAGAGCGATTGACGCATCGGCTGACGATTCGTTCCATCCGGTACGAGTTGGCCACGACAAGAGCGCCTGACCTTGAGAAAAGACGTACGACTGGCTGAACAGGGGAAGGCAACGGGCCGTACTACTCGGCATCCCCGGCACCGAGAGCGGGGAACAGACGCGCCGCACCTGGAGGGTCGTCCGTTGTTCAGCATCACCGTCCGCGATCACATCATGATCGCCCACAGCTTCCGTGGCGACGTCTTCGGACCCGCGCAGCGCCTGCACGGGGCCACGTTCCTCGTGGACGCCACGTTCCGGCGCGAACAGCTGGACGAGGACAACATCGTCGTCGACATCGGGCTGGCCACCCAGGAACTCGGCGCGGTCGTCAGCGAGCTGAACTACCGCAACCTCGACAACGAGCCCGACTTCGCCGGAGTCAACACCTCCACGGAGTTCCTCGCCAAGGTCATCGCCGACCGGCTCGCCGAGCGCATCCACAAGGGGGCGCTGGGCGAGGGCGCCAAGGGCATCGCGGGCCTGACCGTCACCCTGCACGAATCGCACATCGCCTGGGCGAGTTACGAGCGTGCGCTGTGACCGACACGACCGTCGAACGGCCCGAGCACATGGGTCCGGCACCGGCACGGCTGAATTATGTTCCCGTGCAGCACGCCTCCCTGAAGAACGCCGAGATCATCCCCATGTCCCTGCGCACCGTGCACTTCGTACTGCCGGGCGGCATCGACGACCCGACGGCCCCCAGCGGCGGCAACGCCTACGACCGGCGCGTGTGCCTGGACCTGCCCGGCTTCGGCTGGCAGGTGACCAAGCACGCCGTGGCCGGTGACTGGCCCCGGCCGGGAGCCGGCGCCCGAACGGACCTGGCCCGAGCCCTGGCCGCGTTGCCCGACGGATCCGTCGTGCTCCTCGACGGGCTGGTGGCCTGCGGTGTGCCGGAGATCGTGGTCCCCGAGGCGGAACGCCTGCGCATGGCCGTCCTCGTCCACCTCCCGCTCGGCGACGAGACGGGCCTGGACGCGGCGGTCGCCGCCGAACTGGACGCCAAGGAGCGGACGGTGCTGCGGGCGGTACCCGCGGTGATCGCCACCAGTGACTGGGCGGTCCGCCGCCTGGTCTCCCACCACGGCCTTCCGCCCGAGCGGGTGCACGTCGCCGCCCCCGGCGCCGACATCGCGCCGCTCGCGCCCGGCACCGACGGGGTGTCGCGCCTGCTGTGCGTGGCCGCCGTGACCCCGCGCAAGGGCCAGCACCGGCTGGTGGAGGCGCTGGCCGCGGTGAGCGACCTGCCGTGGAGCTGCGTGTGCGTCGGCTCCCTGACCCAGGAACCGGAGTACGTCGACCACCTGCGGTCCCTCATCAGGAAGCACGGCCTCGAGGACCGGCTGGAGCTGGCCGGGCCGAAGTCCGGCCCCGCGCTCGACGCGAGTTACGCCACGGCCGACCTGATGGTCCTCACCTCCTACGCCGAGACGTACGGCATGGCGGTGACCGAGGCGCTGGCCCGGGGCATCCCGGTGCTGGCCACGGACGTCGGCGGGCTGCCGGAGGCGGTCGGCCGCGCCCCCGACGGCGGGGTGCCGGGCATCCTCGTCCCGCCGGAGAACCCCGCCGCCATCGCCGCCGAACTGCGCGGCTGGTTCGGCGAGGCGGACGTACGACGCCGCCTGAAGGCCGCCGCCCGCAGCCGCCGTGCCGCCCTCGACGGCTGGGCGACGACCGCACAGAGCCTGGCGGCGGTACTGCGCCGGCTCCCGACCGAACCCCGGAGGGCCGCATGACGAACCCGGTGACGACGACCCAGCAGAGCGGGGCGATCCCGGCACAGCCCGGGCCGAGGGAGGCAACGGGCGTGACGGACGGCATACTTCCGGGCGGGAAGCCCGGTCCGGCGCAGGCCGCCACGGGCCTCGCGGGCGCGGTTCCCGGCGGGACCGCGGGAACCCCGGACCTGGGCTCCAGCGTGGAGTTCGTCCCGGGGCACGCCCCGGACGCCGTCATCCCCGGCGCCGGCCCCAGCGGCAGGCCCGGCTCGCGGCCGACCGTCAAACTGCGTGAGGCCAACCCGGACGACCCGCCCCGGTACGCGCCCGAGTGGCTGGAGTTGCGGGAGCCGGCCGATGCCGCCGCACGGGCGCACGACCTGCTCGACCCGCTGCGGATCCGGCTCGCCAACCTGCCGGGCAAGTCGGGCGTCGTCATCCACGACCTGGGCTGCGGCACCGGCTCGATGGGCCGCTGGCTCGCGCCCCGCCTGGACGGCGCCCAGCACTGGATCCTGCACGACCGCGACCCCTACCTGCTGCACTTCGCCGCCGTCTCCTCCCCGCGCTCGGCCGCCGACGGCAGCCGGGTCACCGTGGAGACGCGCCGGGGTGACGTCGCCCGCCTCACCCCGGACGCCCTGCAGGGCGCGTCCTTGGTGACGGCGTCCGCGTTGCTGGACGTCCTCACACGCGAGGAGATCGACACGCTCGCCGCCGCATGTGCCGGAGCCGGCTGCCCCGCCCTGCTGACGCTCTCCGTCGCCGGGCGCGTGGAGCTGACCCCGTCCCACCCGCTGGACGCGGAGATCGCCCAGGCGTTCAACGACCACCAGCGTCGCGACGGCCTGCTCGGACCCGACGCGGTCACCGCTGCGGCGGAAGCGTTCTCCGAGCACGGCGCGACGGTACGGCTGCACCCGAGCGCCTGGCGGCTCGGCCCCGACCAGGCCGCGCTCACCGAACAGTGGCTGCGCGGCTGGGTCGGCGCCGCCGTCGAGGAGCGCCCCGAACTGCGGGCCGAGGCCGACGTCTATCTGACCAACAGGCTGGCCGCCTGCGCGGCGGGCGAGTTGCGCGTCACCGTCCACCACGTCGACCTCCTCGCCCTGTCCCGCCCGGTGGGCGGAGCGTCATGAGCCCGCAGGCGACGGGAACGCGCCCGCGCACCCCGCTCACCGAGCAGCCCGCGTTGCCCGCGACCGCCGGCGGCACCCGTGTGCCCGCGCCCTTCGGCCCGGCGGACACGGCCCGGGCGGACACGGCCGTGCCGCGCCCGGTCGTGGGTGACAGGAGCGAGCCCGCCGCCTCGGCCCCGTCCGGCTCCACCCGGACGACCGAAACTCCGATGAACCGTCGTAACACGGACATCGCCGTTCCGGGCGCCACCCGTGGCCTGGACGGCGTGGCCCTGGGCGGGGCCGGCCTGGAGGGCGCCAGTGGCCTGGACGGCACGGCCTTGGACGGCGCCGGCCTGAAGGGCGCCAGTGGCCTGGACGGCGTGGCCCTGGGCGGCGCCGGCCTGGAGGGCACCAGTGGCCTGGACGGCACGGCCCTGGACGGCGCCGGCCTGGAGGGCACCAGTGGCCTGGACGGCGACGGTCTGGACGGCACGCATCGGGACGGCACCGGCACGCCGGCGCCCGGCCCGGTCCGTACGGCCCTGGCCCGCCTCGGCTCCCCGAAGGTCCGCACACACCTCGGCACCCTCGCCGGGATCGCCATCCTGGGCGTGCTGTTCTGGCGCCTCGGTACCGGTGTCTTCCTGGACGGACTGCGGCGGATCGACGGGGTGTCGCTGCTGCTCGCGCTCGGCATCGGGCTCGTCACCACCGTGTGCAGCGCGTGGCGGTGGGCGATCGTGGCCCGGGGGCTCAGGATCCGGCTGCCGTTCGGGCCGGCCGTCGCCGACTACTACCGCGCGCTGTTCCTGAACGCGGCCCTGCCCGGAGGCGTCCTCGGCGACGTGCACCGGGCCGTGCGGCACGGGCAGAGCGAGGGGGACCTGCGGCGGGGCGTGAAGGCCGTCGTCCTCGAACGGACCGCCGGGCAGCTCGCGTTGTTCGCCGCCGGGGCCGTCGTCCTGCTGACCATGCCCTCCCCGGTGCTGGACCAGGCCCGGCACGTCGCCCCGCTCGCGGTCCTGACCGCCTTGGGTGCACTCGCCGTCGTCCTCGCCCTGCGCATGAACCGCGCGGCGCCTTCGCCTCGCGGCCGTAAGCTGCGCGCGTTCCTCGCCGAGGCCCGCGAAGGGCTGCTGTCGCGACAGAACGGGCCCGGAGTGGTTGTCTCCTCCGTGGTCGTGCTGGCAGGTTACGTCGCGATGTTCGTACTCGCCGCCCGGGTCGCCGGGACCGCCGCCTCCGTGGCGGTCCTGCTGCCCCTCGCCGTCCTCGCCCTGCTGGCGATGGGTCTGCCGCTGAACGTCGGCGGCTGGGGGCCCAGGGAGGGCGTCACCGCCTGGGCGTTCGGCGCCGCGGGCCTGGGCGCGGGCCGGGGGCTCGCCGTCGCGGTCGTCTACGGCGTGCTCAGCCTCGTGGCGAGCCTGCCCGGCCTGATCGTGCTCGTCGCCCGCTGGTACGCGGGCCTGCGGGCCGGGGACCGGGCGACTCCCGAGGCCCCGGCCTCCCAGGGTGACTACGCGTCGGAGGTCAGCATCGAGAAATACGCCCCGAACGAATCCGTCAGGCTCGCCAGGAGTTCCTTCCCCTTTTCCGCCGAACCCAGCGAAGGACGGCCGATGACACCGGAATCGGTATAGCCGGACATGCCGAGGGTGAGCAGATGACGCCGGTCGTCAGCGACGAAATCGGAGGTCTCATAACCGGGTCGGAGCATTTCGGGATGAGCGTGCAGAAGGATGGAGGTCTCAATTTCCCCCGCGTGCATGTCGGTGAGCAGCGAGGTGACCACACCAGCCCGCTCGCGCGCCGCCTCCCAGTCCTCCGCGGCCGGGAAGAGCGCCATCCGCTCGCCGCGGGCGGACGATTCCTGAACCACGTTGCCCAGCACGTAGTTGCCGCCGTGCCCGTTGACCACCACCAGGGCGTCGACCCCGGACCGGCGCAGCGAAGCCGCAATGTCCCGTACCACCGCATGAAGGGTCACCGAGGAGATGCTGACGGTCCCCGGCCAGGCCGCGTGCTCGTGCGAGCACGAGATCGTCACCGGAGGAAGGAGGTGCACCGGATACGCGCCGGCTATCTCGCGCGCGACGGCACAGGCGACGAGCGTGTCGGTCGCCAACGGAAGATACGCGCCGTGCTGTTCGAAGCTCCCCACGGGAAGCACCGCGACCTGCCGTGAGACGCCGGCACCTCGCGTCCGTACGTCTTCCGTGGTGTCCGCCGGCACCAGATCACTCATTTCGTCACGGCCTTTCGTCTCTGCTTAGGAACTCGAGAATCATGACAGACAACATTGGCGTACTCGGCAAGAAGGCACCGCAGCGGACCGGCGTGGAACGCGTCGTGAATGCCCCCTTGCCCACCGTGTACGGGAAATTCCAGGCGATCGGCTACATGGACCACGACCGCGGTGACGAACAGGTCGCGCTGGTCTACGGCGAGATCGGCCCGGACGACGTCCTCATCCGGCTGCACTCGGAGTGCCTGACCGGCGACGCCTTCGGCTCCCAGCACTGCGAGTGCGGTGACCAGCTCGACGCCGCCCTGCGCGCGGTCGTCGCGGAGGGTGCCGGTGTCGTGGTCTACCTCAGAGGGCATGAAGGCCGGGGCATCGGCCTGCTCGCCAAGCTGCGTGCGATGGCCCTGCAGGCGGAGGGTCTGGACACCGTCGAGGCCAACCTCGCCCTCGGCCTGCCCGTGGACGCCCGCGACTACGGTGTCGCCGCCCGGATCCTGGACGATCTGGGCGTGCGGTCCGTGCGTCTGATGTCGAACAACCCGCGCAAGCGTGAGGCGCTGGTGGACCACGGCATCACGGTCGCCGAGCAGGTGCCGCTGCTCATACCGCCGTGCGAGAACAACATCACCTATCTGCGCACCAAGCGGGAGCGCCTCGACCATCACCTGCCCCACCTGGACGCGGTGGTCAGCTCCTCCTGACCGCCTCGGCCGGTTCGGGTTCCCCGATGTGAGCTGGGCGAATCCGTGCGCGACCCCTAGGCGGGCCGCGTACGCTTCGTGGACGTCCGCACCTTGAGCGTCGGCCCTCAGCGGCCGACGCCTCACGCCGGAGGCCCACCTGGTATGACCGAGCTCCATCTGTGGCTGCGCCACGAGGCCCGCACGACCGAGCGACGCACTCCGATCGTGCCCGACGACGCCCGGAGGCTCGTCGGGCACGGAGTGGAACTGACCGTCGAGGAGTCCCCGCAGCGGGTCTTCCCGATCGAGGAGTACGAGGCGGCCGGCTGCCGGGTCGCGCCCGCGGGCTCCTGGGCGACGGCGCCGCGGGACGCCGTCGTGCTCGGCCTGAAGGAACTGCCCGACGACCCGGCCGGACTGACGCACCGGCACATCTTCTTCGGCCACGCCTACAAGGGCCAGCCGGGAGCGGCGGACCTGCTGGGCCGGTTCGCCGCCGGGGGCGGGGCGCTGTTCGACCTGGAGTACCTGGTGGACGACACCGGACGGCGCCTGGCCGCCTTCGGGTTCTGGGCCGGTTATCTGGGCGCCGCCCTCGCCGTGCTGAGGCACCGGGGCCGGCTACGGGCACCGCTGACCCCGACCACCAAGGAAGACCTGGACGAGACACTGAGGCCGGACGCCGCCGACGCCGGGTTCGCCGGCCTCGTCATCGGCGCCCTGGGCCGCAGCGGCCGCGGCGCCCGCGCTGCCTTCGCCACCGCCGGCGCCGACCCGACCTGCTGGGACCTCGCCGAGACCCGCGACCTCGACCGCGCCGCCCTGCTGCGGCACGACGTGATGGTCAACGCGGTGCTCGCCACCACCCCCGTCCCGCCCTTCCTGCGCGCACAGGACCTCGACGCCCCGGACCGCCGGCTGCGCACGCTGTGCGACGTGACCTGCGACGTCGGTTCCCCGCTCAACGTCCTGCCGGTGTACGACGAGACCACCTCGTGGGACGAGCCGGTACGCCGGCTGCGCGACGAGCCCCCGCTCGACCTCATCGCCATCGACAACCTGCCCTCCCTTCTGCCGCTGGAGTCCAGCACCGACTTCTCGGCAGCCCTGCTGCCCCACCTGCTCGACTTCGGCGTATCCGGGCCCTGGGGGCGCTGCCTGGACCGGTTCCGTGACGCGTCCCGCGCCCACGGCCTCGACAAGGGGGAGTCCCATGGCCACTGAACCGGCACCGGCGAGCGGCACCGTCCACTGGATCGGCGCCGGCCTGTCCACGGGCAGCGGTCTCGCCGCGCTGTGCGGCACCGCCGAGCGGGTCCGGCTCTGGCACCGCACCGAGAGCCGCGCCGCCGACGCCCTCGGCAGGCTGGGTCTCGCCGGCCGGGCCGAGCCACGCGCGTACACGCTGTCCGCGCTCGCCGCCGAACTCGCCCCGGGCGACGTCGTCGTGTCGATGCTGCCCGCGCCGGAACACGCCCCGCTCCTCGCGGAGTGTGTACGGCGGGGGGCGCACTTCGCGTGCTCCAGCTATGTGTCGGAGGCGGTGCTGGAGCAGGTGCCCGCCGCCAAGAAGGCCGGACTCGTCGTCCTCACCGAGGCCGGGCTCGATCCGGGCATCGACCACCTGTTCGCCCACGCCCTGGTCGCCCGTGCCCGGGAGGCGATCGGCGACGAGACACCCGCCTCGTACACCTTCACGTCCTACTGCGGCGGTGTCCCCGCCGTCCCGAACGACTTCACGTACCGCTTCAGCTGGGCCCCCGCGGGTGTCCTGGGCGCCCTGCGCTCCCCGGCCCGGTACCTCGAGAGCGGTGCGGAGACGGTCGCCGAGCGGCCCTGGGAGGCGACCCGGCGGCATGTCGTCGACGGGGAGACCTTCGAGGTCTACCCCAACCGCGACAGCGTTCCGTTCGTCGCCCAGTACGGGCTGCCGGACGCCTGGACACCGCACACGTTCGTACGCGGCACCCTGCGTCTGGAGGGCTGGCTGCGCGCCTGGGACGGCGTCTTCGAGGAGCTGAAGAGCGGTGACGACGCCCGGATCGCGGCCCTGGCCCGGGAGCTGGCCGCCGCCTACCCCACCACGGACGACGACCGTGACCGGGTGGTCCTGGCCGTGTCGCTGGACGTGCGCGCCGAGTCGGGGCGGTCGTGGAAGGGCGGTTACCTCCTCGACCTGGTGGGTGACGCCGCGGAGAGCGCGATGGCCCGCTGCGTCTCACGGACCCTCGCCCTCGGCGTCCGCCACGTCCTGGACGGCTCCCTGCCGCCCGGCCTGAACCGCGCCGCGGAGACGGCCGCCCGGTCCGAGCAGTGGCTGCGTGAACTCGACCGGGACGGAGTGGAGTTCACCCTGCGCGTCGATCAGTAGCGGTCAACGGTCCGACAGGGACTCGTGGATGAGCCGCTTGAGGAGGTCGCCCGGTACGGAGTGGGGTTAACCCTGCGCGTCGACCAGTAGCGGTCAACGGTCCGACAGGGCCTCGTGGATGAGCCGCTTGAGGAACTCGCCCGGTACGGAGTGGGGTTAACCCTGCGCGTCGACCAGTAGCGGTCAACGGTCCGACAGGGCCTCGTGTATGAGCCGCTTGAGGTCCTTGAAGACCGTGTGGGAGGTCCTCGGCCGCACCTGCGTCATGAACTGCACCGTCAGGTCGCGGCCCGGATCGACCCAGAACGTCGTCGTGGCCACGCCGCTCCAGCCGAAGGCGCCGAGCCCGGACGGGACCAGGGTGCGGGACGGGTCGATCACCACGGAGCAGTTGAGGCCGAAGCCGAGCCCCTCGTTGCCGGGCTCGTCGTGGGCGGGGCGGCTGCCGAAGGCCCGCAGGTCCGCGCCGCCGGGCAGGTGGTTGCGGGTCATCAGCTCCACGGTCCGCGGGGCGAGCAGCCGCACGCCGTCGAGCTCGCCCCGGCGGCGCAGCAGTTCCATGAAACGGTGGTAGTCGTGGGCCGAGCACACCATGCCGCCGCTGCCCGACAGGAACCGCGGCCTGCCGCGCAGCGGAAGCCCCGCGATCGGCTCGATGCCGCCGCCGTCCTTCTCCCCGTACATCTCCGAGAGCCGGGGAGCCTGTGCGTCCGTGACGTGGAAGCCCGCGTCCGTCATACCGAGCGGCCCGAAGATCCGCTCCGCGCAGAACACGTCGAGCGGCTGCCCGGACACGACCTCGATGATCCGGCCCAGGACGTTGCTGGCCACCGAGTAGTTCCACTCGGTGCCCGGCTCGAACTGCAGCGGCAGACTCGCGTACACCTCGATGGTCTCGGCCAGATCCGCGCCCGGCGGCACCGACGACTCCAGGCCGGCCTCGCGGTACAGGGCGTCGACGGGGTGGGTGTGATAGAAGCCGAAGGTCAGACCCGAGGTGTGGGTCATCAGATGCCGGACGAGCATCGGGCCGTCGGCCGGGCGGGTCTGGACGTCCGCCCCTGTGCCGCCGACGTAGACCCGCGGCTCGGCGAATGCGGGCAGGTGGTCGGCGACCGGGTCGTCGAGCGACAGCCGGCCCTCCTCCACCAGCAGCAGCGCGGCGACCGCGGTGACCGGCTTCGTCATGGAGTACACCCGCCACAGCGTGTCGGGCTCGACCGGCAACCCGGCCGCGATGTCGCGCAGGCCGTGTGTCGTGAGGTGGGCGACGCGTCCGGCCCGGGCGACGGACACGAGGAAGCCCGGCAGACGCCCCTCGTCGACCAGCCGGGCGAAGTTCCGGTCCAGGCGACCCAGCACCTGCGGATCCAGCCCGGCCTCACCCGGATCGACCTCTTGTCGCAGCTGTGCCATGGCTCGTCTCCCGTCGCGCTGGTCGAGATGAGATCCGGCATACCCCGCCCGGACCGCCTCAGACCCCATCAGGGTGCAGGAACGGTTCATGATCGCGCAGGAACAGGTGAGCGAGGCCCGGGGCAGTGCCCTCAGGGGCGTGGGGACTGCGCGAGCCCCCACGCACCCGAGGACCACCCACCGGGCCTCGAAAACAGCCGACGGGGACGGTGGCGTCAGGCCGTCACCTTCTCCGGCCGCGCAGCTCCGAGCCCGGCCCGTTCCCCCAGGGACTGAGTGGGAACCCGGTGGGTCTCCCGCGCCGACACCGCGGCGATCACCGGCGGCACGCACAGCGCCGCCGTGAACAGCGCGACCGCCGACCAGTCGTCACCCCCCGGCCCCGCGATCTGCGCCGCGAACGTCACCGCGAACCCGGCCGCCGCGAAACCGATCTGCGTGCCGATGGCCACGCCGGACAGCCGGACCCGGGTCGCGAACATCTCGCCGTAGAAGGCGGGCCACACGCCGTTCGCGGCGCTGTAGACCACCCCGAAGCAGACGATGCCCGTGAGGAACGTCAGCGGGTAGGAGCCCGTGGAGACCGCCCACAGGTACAGGAACATCGTCACCGCGCTGCCGGCCGCGCCGATCAGGAACACCGGGCGGCGCCCGATCCGGTCGGACAGCGTCGCCCACAGCGGGATCGCGGCGAGCGCGACGACATTGGCCAGGGCGCCCACCCACAGCATGGCCGTACGCGACATGCCGACCGCGTCGCTCGTGGCGTACGCCAGCGCCCACACCGTGAAGATCGTGCTGACCGAGGCGATCAGCGCGCCCGCGATCACCCGCAGTACATCCGCCCAGTGTTCGCGGAGCAGGATCACCAGGGGCAGCTTGACCACACCCTCCTCGGCGGCCTGCTGGGCGAAGGCCGGCGTCTCGTCCAGTTTGCGGCGGATGACGTAACCGGCGACGGCGACCCCGACGCTCAGCCAGAACGGCAGCCGCCAGCCCCATGACAGCAACTGGTCCTCGGGCAGCGCGGCGACCGGGATGAAGACCAGCGTGGCCAGCAGCTGGCCGCCCTGTGTGCCGCTGAGGGTGAAGCTGGTGAAGAAGCCGCGCCGGCCCGGTGGCGCGTGTTCCAGCGTCATGGAGTTGGCGCTGGCCTGTTCGCCCGCCGCCGAGATGCCCTGGAGCACCCGGCACAGCACCAGCAGGACCGGGGCGAGACCGCCGACCTGGTCCCGGGTCGGCAGGCAGCCGATGAGAAACGTCGACAGGCCCATCAGCATCAGCGTGAAGACCATGATCTTCTTACGGCCGAGCTTGTCACCGAAGTGCCCGAGCACCAGCGCGCCCACCGGGCGGGCGGCGTACGCGACGCCGAACGTGGCCAGCGACAGCAGGGTCGCGGTCGCCGGGTCGGACTCGTCGAAGAACACCTCGGGGAAGATCAGCGCTGCTGCGCTGCCGTAGATGAAGAAGTCGTAGTACTCCAGGGCGCTGCCGATCCAGGCGGCGGTGGCGGCCTTCCGGGGCTGACCGGGCGGGGCGGCGGACCCTGAGGGCATGGCGGGGACGGACACGGCGGCTCCTTCGGGGGGCTCCACACTAAAGCGGAGCGGGGCGACGGACGAGCAGAGGGGACGTGCCGGATCGCGGCTAATTAACCCACTGGGTAGTTAGTAGGGGATGGCCAGAGATGCTGCGCCCGCGTGCCGCCGGTGTCAAGGGGTGGTGCGCGGGCTGTTCAGTCCGCCGAGCGCTCCGCCGTCAGATACGCGATCACCATGTCGCCCAGCATGGCGCGGTAGTGCGCGCGCTGCGCCCCGTCGAGCAGGTCGCGGCCGAACAGGGCGCCGAAGGTGTGCCGGTTGGCGACCCGGAAGAAGCAGAAGGAGGAGATCATCGCGTGCAGGTCGACGGCGTCGACGTCGGCCGTGAACAGGCCCGACTCCTGGCCCGACGCCAGGATCCGGCGGATCACGTCCAGGGCGGGGGAGCCGATCGTCCCGAGCATCTCGGAGGCGGCGATGTGCTGCGCCTCGTGGATGTTCTCGATGCTGACCAGGCGGATGAAGTCGGGGTGCTGCTCGTGGTGGTCGAAGGTCAGCTCGGCCAGGCGCCGGATGGCCGCGACCGGGTCCAGATGGTCGACGTCGAGCTGCTGCTCGGCCTCCCGGATCACGCCGTACGCGCGCTCCAGCACGGCCGTGAACAGCTGCTCCTTGCCGCCGAAGTAGTAGTAGATCATCCGCTTCGTGGTGCGGGTGCGGGCGGCGATCTCGTCGACCCGGGCCCCGTCGTAGCCGGCCCGGGCGAACTCCTGGGTGGCGACGTCGAGGATCTCGGCCCGGGTGCGTACGGCGTCGCGGATGCGCTCGCCGGGTCGTGCCGGTTCTTCGACGCTGGTCATCGGGTTCCTTCGGGCTCGGGGGCCGGTGCCGGTGATTGTAGAAGCAGGGGCCCGTGCGCCCGTGGGGACTTCCCGAGTCCGTGCTCGGCTGATATAGCTAACGTACTAGTTCGTACATTAGTGAGCCGCCCGGGAGGCGCGTGTGCCCATGGAGTCGTATCTCGTCGGACTGATCGGTTCCGGCATCGGCCCGTCGCTCAGCCCGGCCCTGCACGAGCGGGAGGCCGACCGGCAGGGCCTGCGCCTGGTGTACCGGCTGATCGACATCGACACCCTCGGCGTTCCGCCCGAGGCGGTCGGCGACCTGCTGCGGGCGGCCCGGGACCTGGGCTTCGACGGACTCAACATCACGCATCCCTGCAAGCAGCTCGTCATCGAGCACCTGGATGCGCTCGCCCCGCAGGCCGAGGCGCTGGGCGCGGTCAACACCGTCGTCTTCGAGGACGGCCGCGCGGTCGGCCACAACACGGATGTCACCGGCTTCGCGGCGTCGTTCGCGCGCGGCCTGCCCGACGCGCCGCTGGAGCAGGTAGTGCAGCTGGGCGCCGGCGGTGCGGGGGCGGCCGTCGCCCACGCCATGCTCACCCTCGGCGCCGGGCGGATCACCGTCGTCGACGCCCTGCCCGAGCGGGCGGCGGCGCTGGCCGGTTCCCTGAACCGCACCTTCGGACAGGGCCGTGCGGCCGCCGCCTCGACCGACCGGCAGGCCGAAGTGCTCGCGCACGCCGACGGCATCGTCCACGCCACCCCCACCGGCATGGCCGCCCACCCCGGACTGCCCCTGCCGGCCGAGCTGCTCCACTGCGGGCTGTGGGTGGCCGAGGTGGTGTACCGCCCGCTGGTCACCGAGCTGCTGCGCACCGCCCGCGCACTGGGCTGCGCCACCCTCGACGGCGGAGGCATGGCCGCCTTCCAGGCCGCCGACGCGTTCCGCCTGTTCACCGGCCGGGAACCGGGTGCCGCGCGGATGCTGGCCGACCTGACCGAACTGGCCGGGGCCGTAGGGGCTTCGAACTAGAGAGAGGTACCGCCGTTGCGTACGTCCATCGCCACCGTCTCCCTCAGCGGTTCCCTCACCGAGAAACTCGACGCCGCGGCGCGGGCCGGCTTCGACGGGGTGGAACTCTTCGAGAACGACCTGCTGGCCAGCCCCCTCACCCCCGAGGACATCCGCGCCCGCTGCGCCGACCTCGGGCTCCGCATCGACCTCTACCAGCCGATGCGGGACATCGAAGCCGTCCCCGAGGCCGAGTTCGCCCGCAACCTGCGGCGGGCCCGGCACAAGTTCGAGCTGATGCGCCGGCTCGGCGCCGACACGGTCCTCGTCTGCTCCAGCGTCTCACCGCAAGCGGTGGACGACGACGCCCTCGCCGCCGAGCAGCTCGCCCGACTCGCCGACCTGGCACGGGAGTCCGGCATCCGGGTGGCCTACGAGGCACTCGCGTGGGGGCGGCACGTCAGCACCTACGACCACGCCTGGCGCATCGTCGAGGCCGCCGGTCACCCGACCCTCGGCACCTGCCTGGACAGCTTCCACATCCTCTCGCGCTGCACCGCCCCCGAGGACCTCCGAGGCATCGCGGCCATCCCCGGCGAGAAGATCTTCTTCCTCCAGCTCGCCGACGCCCCGCTGCTCGCCATGGACGTCCTGCAGTGGAGCCGCCACTACCGCTGCTTCCCCGGACAGGGCGGCTTCGACATCGCGGGGCTGGTACGGCACGTGCTGGCCACCGGCTACGACGGCCCGTTGTCCCTGGAGGTCTTCAACGACGTGTTCCGGCAGGCCGAGGCCGGACCGACCGCCGTCGACGCCCGGCGTTCCCTGCTGCTCCTCCAGGAGGCGGTGGGCAAGGCGCCCCTGCCCGGCCCCGTCGTCCCCACCGGCGTCGCCTTCGCCGAGCTGGTCACGCCCGACGCCGAACCCCTGGCCGACCTGCTCGGTGCCCTGGGCTTCGCCCGCACCGCACGGCACCGCAGCAAGCCCGTGGCCCTGTGGGAGCAGGGGGACGCCCGGATCCTCGTCAACACCGGGACGGCCGCCCGCCGCGACGGCACCCGGCTCGCCGCGATCGGGCTGGAGTCACCGGACCCGGCCGGAGCGGCCCGGCGTGCCGAGGCGCTGCTGGCTCCCGTCCTGCCCCGCCGCCGCGCACCGCAGGACGCCCCGCTGGACGCCGTCGCCGCCCCCGACGGCACGGAGCTGTTCTTCTGTGCCACCGGCCGCCCGGACCTGCCCGACTGGCGGGCCGACTTCGCCGACACAGGCCTGCCCTCGGACCGGGCGGGAGTCCGGGGCATCGACCACCTCGCCCTCACCCAGCCCTGGCACCACTTCGACGAAGCGGCCCTCTTCCACCGCGGGGTGCTCGGTCTGGACGCCCAGGAGAGCGTGGACGTCGCCGACCCGTACGGCCTGATGCGCAGCCGCGCCGTCACCAACGCCGACGGCAGTGTCCGGATCGCCCTCACCGTCGGCGCCGCGCCCACGGACGACACCGTCCACGCCCAGCACATCGCCCTGGTCACCGACGACGTGGTCGCCGCGGCCCGCCGCTTCCGGGACGCGGGCGGCACTCTGCTGCGGGTCCCCGCGAATTACCACGACGACCTCGCCGCCCGCTTCGAGTTCGCCGACGGCGAGCTGGAGACCTACCGCGAGCTCGGCATCCTCTACGACCGCGACGCCCACGGCGTCTTCCGCCACTGCTACACCCGCACCGTCGGACGCGTCTTCTTCGAACTGGTCCAGCGTGACGGCGGTGACGGCGGTGACGCCGGCTACCGGGGCTACGGCGCCGCCAACGCCCCGGTGCGGCTGGCCGCGCAGCACACGGCGCGGGCGCTCACTGGCGGCTGACGGTGCGGGTGATGCCGGTGACGACGGTGGTGGCGAGGATCCAGCCCGTGAGCACCAGGGCGTAGGAGAGCCACTGGTAGCCGTCGGTGGGGGCGAACGCGGCCTCCTGCCCGAAGGAGATCACCGGCAGCAGCAGGTCGAGGGTGTAGAAGACCGGGTTGAACTGCGGTGCCTCGTCCGGCTTCAGCGGCGCGGGATGGTGCAGCGCGTACACGAGCGAGCCGACCATCAGCAGCGACACCAGCCAGCCCGCGGCCCGCAGGGGGCGGAAGCCGTAGCCCACGGTGGCGTCCTGCACATGGCCCCACAGCCGGCCGTACCAGGGCAGGGTGGCGCGCCTGCGGCGCTGCTTGGCGAGCTGGACGAGACGGGCGGCGGGATCGTCGCCGATCCGGCGGTAGGCGGCGGTCAACTGCTCGTAGGCGTGCGGGACATAGCCCTCGCCGTCCCGCTCCAGCATCGCCAGCCGCCGCTCGGCCGGCTCGTGCGGGGTGAGGGAGGTGTAGACGAGACTGTTGAGCAGGACCTCGTCGGGCACCACCTCCGGCTCCAGGAACAGCACGTCCATCTGGGCGCGGCGCAGGTTGAGGGTGCCGTCCATACGAGGACCCTTGCGCAGCCAGAGTTCGCCGATGGTGCAGCTGCTGGCCCGCAGCGCCGCGTCCCCAGGATTCGTCAGCCGCGCGTACGACAGGTCCAGACGGCCCGCTACGTGCGCGCCGCGCAGGCCGATCCAGCCCAGCACGTCCGCTTCGCGCAGCCTGGCGTCGCCCGCCACCGTGAGCGTCTCCGCGTCGAGGGCGACCGCACCGGCACCGGCCTGCAGACGCGCCTCGTTGAGGTCGATCGTGCCGGCGACCGACGCGCCCGACAGCCGTACCTCGCCACGCGTGCGCAACCCCGGCGCCGACAGGCCGTCCCCGATGGTCACATGGTTGAGCTGGAGTGCCGGCTGACCGGCGGGCGGTTCGCCGATGTCGGCCCCGTCCATGAACAGCGCGCCGGAGACCTGCGCCCCGCCGAGCCGCACGGGCCCGTCGAACAGGCAGTCCGACATGCGCAGCACGCCGTCCACGTGCAGGGTGGCGGCGTCCAGGCCGGGCAGGACCGAGCCGCGCAGATTCAGCTGGCGCAGCCGCGCCGCGTACAGCACGGGTACGTCCTCGAACCAGCAGTCGCTGAGACGCACGGCGTGGCCGATGTCGCCGTACTGGAGGTTCAGCACCCCGGTGATCCGCGCGCCGGCCAGCCTGAGGGCGGCGGTCTCCCCGTCCTCCTGCGGCGCGCTCAGCAGCAGGGCCCGCACCACGGCCGCCCGTACGGTCCGTTCGGGGCCCCAGTGCGCGCCCTCCGCAGCGCTCTCCTGCGCCGGGCCCCGGAAGTCCACGTCCTGCCCCCGCGGAAAGGCACGCCACACCCGTTCCTCGGCGGGCGTCATGTCGTCGATCTCCATCAGCCGGGACTCTGACGTGCCCGGCCGGAGGTGTCAACTCGCCTCCGGCCGGGGCTCGTTACGCCCGGCTGTTCCACTCCGCGATCACGGGCCGGCCGTGCTCGGTCGACAGCCGGCAGACCGTCCCGGTCTCCAGCCGGAACAGCCGTCCCTGCGCCGGGGACAGGCCCAGCCGGCGGGCGGTCAGCACGCGGAGGAGATGGCCGTGCGCCACCAGCATCACGTCCCCCTCGGGCAGCGACTTCTCCGCCCGGGCCAGCACCCGGTCGGCCCGTTCGCCGACTTCCTCGGGGGACTCGCCCGGCTCGCCGTCGGGGCCGGGCGGGTTCCCGTCGGTCCACAGGTCCCAGCCGGGCCGGGTGCGGTGGATCTCCTCCGTGGTGACGCCCTCGTAGGCGCCGTAGTACCACTCGTGCAGGTCCGCGTCCTGCACGGTCCCCGTCAGGCCCGCGAGTTCGGCCGTGCGCACCGCACGGCCGAGCGGGCTGGTGAGGACCAGCGCGAAGGAGCGGTCCGCGAGGAGCGGGGCGAGCGACGCGGCCTGCTCCTCACCGTGCCGGGTGAGGGGCAGGTCGGTGAAGCTGGTGTGCTGTCCGCTCCGGCTCCACTCCGTCTCGCCGTGGCGGACCAGCAGCAGATCACCCACGTGCTACGCCTTCTTCGCGGACTCGACGGCGTGGCCGCCGAACTGGTTGCGCAGCGCCGCGATCATCTTCATCTGCGGCGAGTCGTCCTGCCGGGAGGCGAAGCGGGAGTAGAGGGAGGCGGTGATCGCGGGCAGCGGCACGGAGTTGTCGATCGCGGCCTCCACCGTCCAGCGTCCCTCACCGGAGTCCTGGGCGTAGCCCCGGAGCTCCTCCAGGTGCTCGTCCTCGTCGAGGGCGTCGACCGCCAGGTCCAGCAGCCAGGAGCGGATGACGGTGCCCTGCTGCCAGGAGCGGAACACCTCGCGGACGTTGTCCACCGAGTCCACGGCCTCCAGCAGTTCCCAGCCTTCGGCGTAGGCCTGCATCATCGCGTACTCGATGCCGTTGTGGACCATCTTGGCGAAGTGCCCGGCGCCGACCTTGCCCGCGTGGACGTAGCCGTACGGGCCCTCCGGCTTGAGCGCCTCGAAGATCGGCCGCAGCCGGTCGACGTACTCCTTCTCGCCGCCGACCATCAGGGCGTAGCCGTTCTTCAGGCCCCACACGCCGCCCGAGACACCCGCGTCGACGAAGCCGATCCCGCGCTTGCTCAGCTCCTCGGCGTGCTTCTCGTCGTCCGTCCAGCGCGAGTTGCCGCCGTCGACCACCGTGTCGTACGGCTTCAGCAGGCCCGCGAGCTGGTCGATGACGTGCTGGGTGGGCTCGCCGGCCGGGACCATGACCCACACCGTGCGGGGCGCTTCCAGCTGGTTGACGAGGTCGGCCAGACTGCTGGCGTCGGACTTCTCGGGGTTGGTGTCGTATCCGATGACGGTGTGGCCGGCGTTGCGCAGGCGCTCGCGCATGTTGCCGCCCATCTTGCCGAGACCCACAAGACCGATCTGCATGTCAGTTCACTTCCCGAAGTGTGCGGTAGGCGGCCACCAGGGCGGCCGTGGACGGGTCGAGACCGGGGACGTCGGCGCCCTCGGTCAGGGCGGGCTCGACGCGCTTGGCGAGCACCTTGCCGAGTTCGACGCCCCACTGGTCGAAGGAGTCGATGTTCCAGACGGCGCCCTGCACGAACACCTTGTGCTCGTAGAGGGCGATCAGCTGGCCGAGGACCGACGGGCTCAGTTCGGTGGCCAGGATCGTCGTGGTGGGGTGGTTGCCCGGGAAGGTGCGGTGCGGCACCTGCTCCTCGGGCACGCCCTCCGCGCGCACCTCTTCGGCGGTCTTGCCGAAGGCGAGCGCCTGCCCCTGGGCGAACAGATTGGCCATCAGCAGGTCGTGCTGCGCCTTGAGTTCGTCGCTGAGTTCGGCGACGGGCCGGGCGAAGCCGATCAGGTCGGCGGGGATGAGCTTGGTGCCCTGGTGGATCAACTGGTAGTAGGCGTGCTGCCCGTTGGTGCCGGGCGTGCCCCACACCACCGGACCGGTCTGCCACTCCACCGCGTTCCCGTCACGGTCCACCGACTTGCCGTTGGACTCCATGTCGAGCTGCTGGAGGTAGGCGGTGAACTTCGACAGGTAGTGGCTGTAGGGCAGCACCGCGTGCGACTGGGCGTCGTGGAAGTTGCCGTACCAGATGCCCAGCAGGCCCATGATGAGCGGGGCGTTGGCCTCGGCAGGGGCGTTGCGGAAGTGCTCGTCGACGAGGCGGAAGCCGTCGAGCATCTCCCGGAAGCGGTCAGGTCCGATCGCGATCATCAGGGACAGGCCGATCGCGGAGTCGTACGAATAGCGGCCGCCGACCCAGTCCCAGAACTCGAACATGTTGTCGACGTCGATACCGAAGTCGGCGACCTTCTCCGTGTTGGTCGACAGCGCGACGAAGTGCTTCGCCACCGCCTTCTCGTCGCCCCCCAGGCCGTTCAGCAGCCAGGAGCGCGCCGAGGTCGCGTTGGTGATGGTCTCGATCGTGGTGAACGTCTTGGACGCGACGATGAACAGCGTCTGGGCCGGGTCCAGGTCGCGCACCGCCTCGTGCAGGTCCGAGCCGTCCACGTTCGACACGAAACGGAACGTCAGCTCCCGTGCGGTGAACGGCCGCAGCGCCTCATAGGCCATGGCCGGACCGAGGTCCGAGCCGCCGATGCCGATGTTGACGACGTTGCGGATCCGCTTGCCGGTGTGCCCGGTCCACTCCCCGGAGCGCACCCTTTCCGCGAAACCGGTCATCTTGTCGAGCACGGCGTGCACGGCCGGGACGACGTTCTCGCCGTCGACCTCGATCACCGCGTCCCGCGGGGCGCGCAGCGCGGTGTGCAGCACGGCCCGGTTCTCGGTGACGTTGATCCGCTCGCCGCGGAACATCGCGTCCCGCAGCCCGAACACGTCGGTGGCCGCGGCCAGCTCCTGGAGCAGGGCCAGCGTCTCGTCGGTGACCAGGTGCTTGGAGTAGTCGATCCGCAGGTCGCCCACGCGCACGACGTAGCGCTCGGCGCGCCCCGGGTCCGCCGCGAACAGTTCACGCAGGTCCGGCTGCGGCAGGGCGTCCGTGCGGTGGTCCTGCAGGGCGGTCCACTCGGGGCGCCGGGCGAGCCGGGGGGAGTCGGAGGGGGAGTCAGACATGAGCAGGGATCTCCTCGGTCGCCTCGCCGTTCAGGGCGATGGCGTACATCTCGTCCGCGTCGAGGCGCCGCAGCTCCTCGGCGATCAGTTCGGAGGTCGCACGGACCTTCAGCGCGAGGGTGCGTGAGGGCTGGCCCGGCAGGGTCAGCGTGGCCAGCGGCCCCTCGGGCCGGTCGATGACGATCTCGCCGTGCTCGGTGCCCAGGCGCACGGCGGTCACGACCGGCCCGGCGGTGACCACGCGGTCGACCCGGACATGCAGCCGCGCCTCCAGCCAGCGGGCCAGCAGCTCGGCGGCCGGGTTCTCGGCCTCGGCCTCCACCGCCGCGGAGACGATCCGCGCCCGGGCCTGGTCCAGCGCCGCCGCGAGCATCGAACGCCAGGGCGTCAGCCGGGTCCAGGCGAGGTCGGTGTCACCGGGGGCGTAGGAGCGGACCCGGGCCTGCAGCGTCTCCAGCGGGTTCTCGACGGCGTACAGGTCGGTGATCCGCCGTTGGGCCAGCGCGCCGAGCGGGTCCTTCGAGGGCACCTCGGGGGCGTCCACCGGCCACCACACCACCACCGGCGCGTCCGGCAGCAGCAGCGGCAGCACCACCGAGTCGGCGTGCTCGGACACCTCGCCGTAGGTCCTGAGGATCACCGTCTCGCCGGTGCCCGCGTCGGCGCCCACCCGGACCTCGGCGTCCAGCCGGGAGGACTGGCGGTCGCGCGGGGTGCGGGCGTGCCGCTTGATGACGACCAGGGTGCGCGAGGGGTGCTCGTGCGAGGCCTCCTCGGCCGCCTTGATCGCGTCGTAGGCGTTTTCCTCGTCCGTGACGATCACCATCGTCAGGACCATGCCCACGGCGGGTGTGCCGATGGCGCGGCGGCCCTGCACCAACGCCTTGTTGATCTTGCTTGCCGTGGTGTCGGTCAGGTCGATCTTCATGGCCTGCGCCAGCTCCGTCCGTCTCGTGCGAGCATCTCGTCGGCTTCCTCGGGTCCCCAGCTGCCCGAGGCGTACTGCGCGGGCCTGCCGTGCGTGGCCCAGTACTGCTCGATCGGGTCGAGGATCTTCCAGGACTCTTCCACTTCCTGGTGACGGGGGAACAGGTTGGCGTCGCCCAGGAGCACGTCAAGGATCAGCCGTTCGTACGCCTCGGGGCTCGATTCGGTGAACGACTCGCCGTAGGCGAAGTCCATCGTGACGTCCCGGATCTCCATCGACGTCCCGGGCACCTTCGAGCCGAAGCGGACCGTCATGCCCTCGTCCGGCTGGACGCGGATGACGATCGCGTTGGAGCCGAGCTCCTCGGTGGCCGTGGAGTCGAAGGGGGAGTGCGGGGCCCGCTGGAAGACGACGGCGATCTCCGTCACCCGGCGGCCCAGCCGCTTGCCGGTGCGCAGGTAGAACGGGACGCCCGCCCAGCGGCGGTTGTCCACCTGGAGCCTGACCGCGGCGTAGGTGTCGGTCGTGGAGGACTGGTCGATGCCGTCCTCCTCCAGATAGCCGCGCACCTTCGTGCCGCCCTGCCAGGCCGCCGCGTACTGCCCGCGCACGGTGCCCTGCCCCAGGTCCTGCGGCAGTCGGACGGCCTTGAGAACCTTGAGCTTCTCGGTGAGCAGCGAGGCGGCGTCGAAAGCGGCCGGTTCCTCCATCGCGGTGAGCGCCATCAGCTGGAGCAGGTGGTTCTGGATGACGTCCCGGGCGGCGCCGATGCCGTCGTAGTACCCGGCCCGGCCGCCGATGCCGATGTCCTCGGCCATGGTGATCTGCACGTGGTCGACGTACGACCGGTTCCAGATCGGCTCGAACATCTGGTTGGCGAAGCGCAGCGCCAGGAGGTTCTGGACGGTCTCCTTGCCGAGGTAGTGGTCGATGCGGAAGACCTGTTCCGGGTCGAACACGTCGTGCACGATGCGGTTGAGCTCCTCGGCCGATGCCAGGTCGTGCCCGAACGGCTTCTCGATGACCGCGCGGCGCCAGGAGCCCTCGGGGGCGCTCGCCAGCTTGTGCTTCTTCAGTTGCTGGACGACCTTCGGGAAGAACTTCGGCGGCACCGAGAGGTAGAAGGCGTAGTTGCCGCTGGTGCCCCGGGAGGCGTCCAGCTCCTCGACCGCGGAACGCAGCTGCTTGAACGCCGTGTCGTCGTCGAAGTCGCCCGGGATGAACCGCATGCCCTCGGCGAGCTGCTGCCAGACCTCCTCGCGGAACGGGGTCCGGGCGTGCTCGCGGACCGCGTCGTGCACCACCTGCGCGAAGTCCTGGTCCTCCCAGTCCCGGCGGGCGAAGCCCACCAGGGAGAAGCCCGGCGGCAGCAGACCCCGGTTGGCCAGGTCGTACACGGCCGGCATCAGCTTCTTGCGGGACAGGTCACCGGTGACGCCGAAGATGACCAGCCCGGAGGGCCCCGCGATCCTGGGCAGACGGCGGTCGCGCGGGTCGCGCAGGGGGTTGTCGAAGTGAGTGTCGGCGTGCTCCGTCCGGGGGGCGTGACCGCTCACCCCGGTCTGCTCCACCCCGGCCGCCTCCTGTGCGGCCAGGGCCTCCTTCTCCTCCTTGGTGCCCTTGGTCTCCTGTTCGGCCGTCTGGGGGATGCCCTCGATGCCCTCGCTCATTCCGCGTCAACTCCCTTGCTGTTCAAGGACTTGGTGACCGCGTCCAGCAGCTCCTGCCAGGCCACCTCGAACTTGGCCACGCCCTCGTCCTCCAGTTGCCGCACCACCTCGTCGTATGCAATGCCGAGCCGTTCGACGGCCGCCAGGTCCGCGCGAGCCTGCGCGTAACCGCCGGAGACGGTGTCGCCCTGGACGTCGCCGTGGTCGGCGACGGCGTTCAACGTGGCCTCCGGCATGGTGTTGACGGTGCCGGGGGCGACCAGCTCGTCCACGTACAGGGTGTCCTTGTAGGCCGGGTCCTTCACACCGGTGGAGGCCCAAAGGGGGCGCTGCCGGTGCGCGCGGGCTCCGCCCAGCGCCTGCCAGCGCGCCCCGGCGAAGACCTGCTCGTACGCCTCGTAGGCGAGCCTCGCGTTGGCCAGGGCGGCCCGGCCCCTCAGGGCGAGGGCCTCCTGCGTGCCCAGCAGCGTCAGCCGCTTGTCGATCTCGGCGTCCACACGGGAGACGAAGAACGAGGCGACCGAGTGAATCGCGGACAGGTCGAGGCCTGCCGCCTGCGCCTTCTCGAGCCCCGCGAGATAGGCGTCCATCACCTCGCGGTACCGCTCCAGCGAGAAGATCAGCGTCACATTGACACTGATACCCGCCCCGATGACTTCCATGATCGCGGGCAGGCCCGCCCGCGTCGCCGGGATCTTGATCATCACATTGGGGCGGTCCACCAGCCAGGCCAGCTGCCGGGCCTCGGCGACGGTCGCCCGCGTGTCGTGGGCCAGCCGCGGGTCGACCTCGATGGAGACCCGGCCGTCCCGGCCGCCGGTGGCCTCGTACACCGGCCGCAGGACGTCGGCGGCGGCCCGGACGTCGGCGGTCGTCATCATCCTGACGGCCTCGTCGACCGTCACACCGCGCACCGCCAGGTCGGCGAGCTGCTCCTCGTAGCCCGCGCCGGAGCCGATGGCGGCCTGGAAGATGGACGGGTTGGTGGTGACGCCGACGACGTTCCTCGTGGCGACGAGCTCGGCCAGGTTGCCGGACTCGATCCGCCGGCGCGACAGGTCGTCGAGCCAGATCGACACGCCCTCGTCGGACAGGCGCTTGAGTGCTCCCGCGTGCGCGGTCGCTTCGGACACAGTGATCATCTTCTTTCGGGCGGTCGGTTCAGCCACGGGCGGCGGTGAGGGATTCCCGCGCGGCGGCGACGACGTTCTCGGGGGTGAAGCCGTACTCGGCGAACAGGGTCTTCGCGTCGGCGGAGGCACCGAAGTGCTCCAGGGAGACGATGCGTCCGGCGTCCCCCACGAACCGGTACCAGGTCAGGCCGATCCCGGCCTCGACGGCGACCCGGGCCTTCACGGACGGCGGCAGGACGCTGTCGCGGTAGGAACGGGGCTGCTCCTCGAACCACTCCACGGACGGCATCGACACCACGCGGGTGGGCACACCGGCGGCCTGGAGCATCTCGCGCGCCCCGGCGGCGACGTGCACCTCGGAACCGGTGGCGATCAGGATCACCTGGGGCGTGCCGCCCTCCGCCTCGAACCTCACGTAGCCGCCACGTGCCGCGCGGGGGTCCGGCTCGTAGGCGGGCACGCCCTGGCGGGTGAGCGCGAGGCCGTGGGGGGCCGGGGCGGTGCCGTGCCGCTCGAGGATCTCGGCCCAGACGACCGCGGTCTCGTTGGCGTCGGCCGGACGTACGACGTTCAGGCCCGGGATCGCCCGCAGCGCGGCCAGGTGCTCCACCGGCTGGTGGGTCGGGCCGTCCTCGCCCAGGCCGATGGAGTCGTGCGTCCACACGTACGTCACCGGCAGTTGCATCAGGGCCGACATCCGCACGGCGTTGCGCATGTAGTCGGAGAAGACCAGGAACGTGCCGCCGTAGATGCGGGTGTTGCCGTGCAGCGCGATGCCGTTCATCTCCGCGGCCATGGAGAACTCGCGGATGCCGAAGTGCACGGTGCGGCCGTAGGGGTCGGCCTCCGGCAGCGGGTTTCCCTCGGGGAGGAACGAGCTGGTCTTGTCGATGGTGGTGTTGTTGGAGCCGGCGAGGTCGGCCGAACCGCCCCACAGCTCGGGCACCACCGGGCCCAGCGCCTGGAGGACCTTGCCGGAGGCGGCGCGGGTGGCGACGGCCTGGCCCGGCTCGAACACCGGCAGGGCGTCCTCCCAGCCCTCGGGCAGCTCGCCCTTGCTGACCCGGTCGAAGGTGGCGGCCCGCTGCGGGTTCTCGCCCCGCCAGGCGGCGATCCGCTTGTCCCAGGCGGTGTGCGCCTCGGCGCCCCGGTCCAGGGCCAGGCGGGTGTGGGCCAGCACCTCGTCGGCCACCTCGAACGAGCGCTCCGGGTCGAAGCCGAGCAGACGCTTGGTGGCCGCGACCTCGTCCTCGCCGAGCGCCGAGCCGTGGGAGGCCTCGGTGTTGCGCGCGTTCGGGGCGGGCCAGGCGATGATCGTGCGCATCGCGATGATCGACGGGCGCTCCGTCTCGGCCTGAGCCGCCCCGAGCGCCGCGTGCAGCGCGTGCACGTCGACGTCGCCGTCCTCCTGCGGCTCGATCCGCTGCACGTGCCAGCCGTAGGCCTCGTAGCGCCGCAGCACGTCCTCGGAGAACGCGGTGGCGGTGTCGCCCTCGATGGAGATGTGGTTGTCGTCGTAGAGGAAGACCAGGTTGCCGAGCCTCTGGTGGCCGGCGAGCGAGGAGGCCTCGGCGGAGACGCCCTCCTGGAGGTCGCCGTCGGAGACGATCGCCCAGATCGTGTGGTCGAAGGGGGAGTCGCCCTCGGGGGCGTCCGGGTCGAACAGGCCGCGTTCGTAGCGTGCGGCCATCGCCATGCCGACCGCGTTCGCGACGCCCTGCCCCAGTGGGCCGGTGGTGGTCTCCACGCCGGCGGTGTGCCCGTACTCGGGGTGACCGGGCGTCTTGGAGCCGTGCGTGCGGAACGCCTTCAGATCGTCCAGCTCCAGCTCGTAGCCCGCGAGGTAGAGCTGTGTGTAGAGGGTCAGCGAGGTGTGGCCGGGGGAGAGGACGAAGCGGTCACGGCCGGTCCACTCGGGATCGGCGGGGTCGTGCCGCATCACCTTCTGAAAGATCGTGTAGGCGGCCGGCGCCAAACTCATCGCCGTGCCGGGGTGGCCGTTGCCGACCCGCTGGACGGCATCCGCCGCCAGCAGACGGGCGGTGTCGACGGCACGCCGGTCGAGTTCGGTCCATTCGAAGCTGTCCGCTGTCTGCGTGCTCATCTTCAAGAAGTCCTCGATCGGTGCGGAGCTGCTGAGCTGACGCGTTCAAAATTAAAAGTCTGACTTTTACGCCGGAAGGTCGCCGTGTGCCAGCCTGTGGTGAAAGTGGGACACCCACCGGCGACAGGGCACGCACGTGGGGCGAGGCGAGGCGGACATGGCGGATATGGCGGACAGAACCACCCAAGGTGGCGACGGGATCGATACGCTCCCCTTCCCGGTCGAGCTCAGCGTCGGCGGCGTCGGCATGCAGGTCGCCCCGATGGGCGACACCTGGCCGTCCGGCGTACCGCTGGAGCGCGTGCACCGCATCGACTTCCACATCGTCCTGCTGTTCGGCGCGGGCCCGGTCCGGCACATGGTCGACTTCACCGAGCACGAGGCCATGGCCGGGGACCTGCTGTGGATCCGCCCGGGGCAGGTCCACCGCTTCTCGCCCACCAGCGAGTACCGCGGAACCGTGCTGACCATGCAGCCCGGCTTCCTGCCCCGCTCGACCGTCGAGGCCACCGGCCTCTACCGCTACGACCTGCCGCCGCTGCTGCGCCCCGACCCGCCCCAACTCGCCGCCCTGCAAGCCGCGCTGACGCAGCTGCGGCGCGAGTACGAGGACACGGCCACACTCCCGCTGAGCCTGCACACCGCCGTCCTGCGCCACACGCTGACCGCGTTCCTGCTGCGGCTCGCCCACCTCGCGGCGAGTTCGGCCGAGGCGCGGCGGCAGCGGTCCGACTCGACGTTCACCCTCTTCCGGGACGCCGTGGAACGGGACTTCGCCACCAATCACAGCGTCAGCGCCTACGCCGACGCGCTCGGCTACTCCCGCCGCACCCTGGTCCGCGCCGTGCGCGCCGCGACCGGGGAGACCCCCAAAGCCTTCATCGACAAGCGGGTGGTCCTGGAGGCCAAACGGCTCCTCGCCCACACCGAACTGCCGATCGGACGAGTCGGCGTGGCGGTCGGCTTCCCCGATGCCGCGAACTTCTCCAAGTTCTTCCACCAGCACACGGAGCAGACCCCGGCGGCGTTTCGCGCGGAGTTGCGCTGAAGGCGGCGAGAAGGGGCTCCACGCGCGCGTGGAGCCCCTTGCCGAGGGCCGTCAGTGCCCGAAGGTGAACCAGTTGACGTTCACGAAGTCGGCCGGCTGACCGCTGGTGAAGGTCAGATACACGTCGTGCGTGCCCGTCACGGCGCTGATGTTCGCCGGGACGGTCCGCCACGACTGCCAGCCCCCGGTGTTGCCCACCGCGAAGCTCCCGACGGGCGCGCTGCTCCGGCTGTCCAGCCGCACCTCGACCAGCCCGCTGACGCCGCCCGCCGCTCCGCTCGCGACCCGGGCGCTGAACTGCCGGGCCGCCGTGGAGCCGAAGTTCACGCCCTTGAAGTGCAGCCAGTCGCCGCCTGCGAGCGCGCCGACGTTCTGCCCACCGCCGGAGTCGGCCGTCGTCTCGGTGATCACGCCGGACTGGCCGTCGTAGGACTCGGCCTGGATGGTGCCGTAGGCGTCGCGGTTGCCGGTCGGGGGAGGCGTGGTGCCACCGCCGGACGACAGCACCTGCACGTAGTCGACGACCATCGCGTGGCCTGCTTGCGTCCCGGCGTCCGGGCCACCGCCGAACGCGTCGGGGAAGCCGCCGCCCATCGCGACGTTCAGGATGACGAAGAAGCCGTGGTCGGTGGCGTTCTTCCAGGTCGTCGCGTCGACCTGATCGGCGCGCACCGTGTGGTAGTTGACGCCGTCGAGGTAGAAGCGGATCTCCTCGACGCTCGTCGAGCGGTCCCACTCCATCCGGTACGTGTGGAAGCCCGCCTGGCAGGAGGTGCCCTGGCAGGTGGTCGAACCGCCGATCCCACTGGTCTCGTTGCAGGGGCCGCCCGGGGAGGTGCCGCAGTGCATCGTCGCGAACACCGTGTTCATGCCCTGGGTGTTCTCCATGATGTCCAGCTCGCCGACCGCCGGCCAGTTCCAGTAGTTGCCGCGGTACGGGCCGCCCAGCATCCAGAACGCCGGCCAGTAACCCTTGGCGGCTGCGCCCGTGACGTTCGGCACCTGGATGCGCGACTCGACGCGGAGTCTGCCGCCGGCCGGAGGCTGGAAGTCGGTGCGGTTGGTCTCGATCCGGCCGGAGGTCCAGTTGCCGGCGGCGTCCCGCCGGGGCGTGATGCGCAGGTTGCCGTTGCCGTCGAGCGAGACGTTGTCCGTGCTGTTCGTCATCGTCTCGATCTCGCCCGTGCCCCAGTTGGCGGGGCCGCCCGGGTAGCCCTTGCCGGTCGCGTACTGCCAGTCGGAGGTGTTGACGCCGGAGCCGGCGGGGCCGTTGAAGTCCTCCACGAACAGCTGCGTCCAGCCCGAGGGGGGTGGGGGCGCGGAGGCGTTCGCGGACGGGGTGGCGACCGTGGTGGCGGCCGCCGCCAGCCCGAGGGTGCTGACCACGGCGACGAACGCCCGCCGCAGCGGACGCCGTCTGGGGAAGGTGCCGGTGGTGTCGCTCATATGGGGATGCCTCTCGGATGGGAGACGGGTGAGAGCGCTCTCAAAGTGCCGTCAATGTGCTCCACGCGGTCCGGGGCGTCAAGAGGTAAAGCCGGGATTGGTGCGGGGCGGTGCGTGAGTGCACTCCTTGAACGCGACCGCCCGGTCCGGCCCTGCCGGGCTCCGTGCTGTTGAACAAGGGGTTCCGGGGCACTCGGGGGGTCGACGGACTACCGGCCGAGGCAGCAGGAGGCATCCGTGGCCGTTCGCCATCACCTGATCCGAGTCGGCCCGGGCGCCGTGTGGGACGTCCTCGCCGACGGCCACCGCTACGCCCAGTGGGTGGTGGGCACCTCCGAGTCCCACCCGGTGCGCGGACAGTGGCCACGCACCGGAGCGGCGATCCGCTACGAGGTCCGGCTCGGCCCGGTACGGCTCACCGACGAGACCATCGTCCGCCACTGCGACGAAGGCGCCCGGCTGGAGCTGGAGGCACAGGCCGGCGCGCTCGGCTCCGCACGCATCGCGATCGAGCTGCGGCCCTGGGGCGAACACTGCCTGGTGATCGTGGACGAGCATCCGCTGCGCGGCGCGGGCGGCCGGTTGCACAACGTCGGCTTCGAGGCGCTGATCCAGCTGCGCCACCGCGCCATGCTCGCCCGGCTGGCCAGGCTGTGCGAGGCAGAGGCACAGGTCCCGGGAGGCACCCGTCGCGGCCTCGGCCAGGTGACGGCCGGGCCCGACACGGGCGGGGCCGGCCATGCCTGACGCCGTGGTGATCGGCGCGGGCCCCAACGGCCTGGTCGCCGCCAACCTCCTCGCGGACGCCGGGTGGCACGTCGAGGTGCTGGAGGAGCAGCCCGAACCGGGCGGCGCCGTGCGCCACGACCGAGGCGTCGACCCCGTGTTCGTCAACGACCTGTTCAGCTCCTTCTACCCCCTGGCCGCGGCATCGCCCGTCCTGGCCGCACTGCGCCCCGAGGAACACGGACTGCGCTGGAGCCACGCCCCCAGCGTGCTGGCCCACCCCCTCACCGACGGCAGGTGCGCAGTGCTGGACCGCAACGTCGACACCACCGCCGCGTCCCTCGACACCTTCGAACCGGGCGACGGAGCCGCCTGGCAGCGGCTGCACGACGTGTGGCAGAGCGTGGGCCCCGACCTCCTCGACGCCCTGTTCACCCCCTTCCCGCCCGTCCGGGCCTCGGCGCGGATCGCCTGGCGACTGCGGGCCGCGGGCGGACTGCGCCTGGCCCGCTCCCTGGTGCTGCCGGTGCGCCGCCTGGGGGAGGAGGAGTTCCGCGGCCAGGGTGGACGCCTGCTGCTGGCCGGCAACGCCCTGCACGCCGACCTCGCCCCCGAGTCGGCGGGCAGCGGCGGCTTCGGCTGGCTGATGGCCATGCTGGGCCAGACCTACGGCTTCCCGGTCCCGGTCGGCGGCTCCGGTGCGCTGACCTCGGCCCTGGTGCACCGCCTGGAGACCCGCGGCGGCCGGGTGCGCTGCGGACAGCGCGTGGAGCACGTCGTCGTCCGCGGCGGGCGGGCCGTCGGCGTGCGCACGGCGGCCGGTGACGCGGTGCGGGCCCGGCGGGCGGTCCTGGCGGACGTGTCGGTGCCCGCCCTGTACGGCGAGCTCCTCGACCCCGCCCACCTGCCCGCGCAGGTCCTCGACGACCTGCGGCGCTTCCAGTGGGACTTCGCCACGTTCAAGGTCGACTGGGCGCTCGACGGCCCGGTGCCCTGGCAGGCCGAGCAGGCCTCCCGGGCCGGTACCGTGCACCTCGCCGACGGCATGGACGAGCTGACCCGGTTCGCCGCACAGATCGCCATGCGGGAGGTCCCGGACCGGCCCTTCCTGATCTTCGGCCAGATGACCACCTCCGACGCCTCCCGTTCCCCGCAGGGCACCGAATCGGCCTGGGCCTACACCCACATCCCCCACGAGATCCGCGCCGACGCCGCCGACGAGGGCATCACCGGCAGCTGGGGCACCAAGGACCAGGAGCTGATGGCCGACCGCGTCGAACGCCAGGTGGAGCGCTTCGCGCCCGGCTTCCGCTCGCTGATCCGCGGCCGCCGCATCCTGGCGCCCCCGACCCTGGAGGCGCTCGACGGCAATCTCGTGGGCGGCGCCATCAACGGCGGAACCACCGCCATGCACCAGCAGCTCGTCTTCCGGCCCCTGCCCGGCACCGGCCGCCCCGAGACGCCGGTGCCGGGCCTGTACCTCGCCTCCTCCGGAGCCCACCCGGGCGGCGGCGTGCACGGCGCACCCGGAGCGAACGCCGCGCGGGCCGCCCTGCGCCGCAACCGGCCCCCCGGCCTCGCCCGCGGACAGCGGCTCCTCGCCCGTCGCGACCGCGCCGGGGCCAGGCGCTGACCCAGGGGGACGCAACCGGCACGGGAAGGAAGGGCAGCCCATGAGCAGCAGCCCGCTCGCCGAGCGCACCGTCGTCATCACCGGAGCTGCCCGCGGCGTGGGCGCCGCCCTGGCCCGCGAAGCCGCCCGGCGCGGCGCCCGGGTGGGCCTCGTCGGACACGAGAAGACCGTTCTGGACGAGGTGGCGGCCTGTCTGCCGGGCCCCGCCCTCGCCGTGGAGGCCGACGTCACCGACCTCTCCGCGCTGGAAGCCGCCGCGGACACCGTGCGGGCCCACCTCGGCCGTCCCTCCGCCGTGGTGGCGAACGCCGGCATCGCCGAGGGCGGTTCCCTGCTGGACTCCGACCCGGCCACCTGGCGCCGCGTGATCGACGTCAACCTCACCGGCAGCGCCCAGACCGCCCGCGCGTTCCTGCCGGACCTGCTCGACACGGCGGGCTACTTCCTCCAGGTCGCCTCCCTGGCGTCGATCGGCGCCGCCCCGCTGATGAGTGCCTACTGCGCCTCCAAGGCGGGGGTCGAGGCCTTCGCGCACTCCCTGCGGGCGGAGGTGGCGCACCGCGGGGTCGGGGTCGGCATCGCCTACCTCAACTGGACGGACACCGACATGATCCGCGACGCCGACCGGTACGCGGTCCTGCGGGAACTGCGCCTGCACATGCCCCCGCCGGCCCGCCGCGTGTACTCCGTGGAGGTCGTCGCCGCCCGCCTGGTCAAAGGCATGGAGCGGCGGCGTACAGCCGTCTACGCCCCGGCGTGGCTGCGGCTGGCCCAGCCGATACGCCCCGCCATGCCCCCCGTGGTCCTGCGCGTCGCGCGCCGCGCACTGCCCCGCCTGGAGGCCGCGGGCCCGGTCCGCCACACCGGGCCGCTCGGCGCCGGCGGCCTGGCCGACCGTGCGGCTGCAGGAGAGGGGCCTGACAGGGGGTGACCGGCCGGGCCCGGCCGGGCGCGGTCATGCCGGACACTGGTCATCAGGAGAAGGGAGGCCGACCGTGCTGACCGGAGTCCGAGAACAGCTGGGCCAGGCCCTGTTCCGCCGCGTCGCGGGTCCGGGCGGGCCCGCGACCCGCGCCCGTATCCACCACACCCCCGGACCGCGCTGGTTCGGGCCGGAGCGGCCGATCCGCACGGTCCACGGTGACGCCTCGATGTTCATCGGCGGGCTGACCGCGCTGCTCCTGCAGTCGCTGCATCCCCTCGCGATGGCGGCCGTCGCCGGGCACTCCGGCTTCCGCGGCGACCCGTGGGGCCGGTTGCAGCGCACCAGCACCTTCCTGGCCGTCACGACGTACGGCACCGCCGCGGACGCCCAGCAGGCGGTCGACCGCGTACGCGGCATCCACGAACGGATCCGCGGCACGACGGCGGAGGGAGTGCCGTACCACGCGGCCGACCCTCATCTGCTCGGCTGGGTGCACGCCGCCGAGACGGACAGCTTCCTGCGCGCCCACGAACGCTACGGGGCCCGGCCGCTGGACGAAGCGGGCTACGACGCCTACGTCGCCGACACCGCGCGCGTCGCCGAGGCGCTGGGGGCGGTCGACCCACCGCGAAGCCGCACCGAGCTGGCCGAGTGCCTGACGGCCTACCGGCCCGAACTGCGGGCCACGCCCGAGGCCCGGGCGGCCGCCCGCTTCCTGCTGCTCCAGCCTCCCCTGCCCCTGGCCGTCCGCCCCTTCTACGGCGGGCTCGCCGCGAACGCCGTCACCCTGCTGCCGCCCTGGGCGCGCGGCATGCTGTGGCTGCCCCGGGTCCCGGTCGTCGAGGTCCTCGCCGTGCGTCCCACCGGGCGGGCCCTGACCCGGACCATCCGCTGGGCCATGACCCCGGCCCGGGAGGCCTGACCTCAGGGCGAGCGGCCCGGCGAACCCCGGCAGCGCTCAGGGCTGCCACCCCAGCGCCCGCGAGATGCCCCGCGCCGCCACCCGCACCGCCGGGCCCAGGACCGGCACCTGGGCGTCCGCGTGGGGCACCACGATCGACACGGCGGCGGTCACCGTGCCGTCCGCGCCGCGTATTGGCGCGGCCACCGACAGGGCGTCCTGCGTGACCTGACGGTCGCTCACCGCGATCCCCGACCTGCGCACTTCGGCCAGCGCCCGGCGCAGCCGCTCCGGTTCGGTGATCGTGTACGGGGTGAAGGACGGGAGTTCGCCCGCGCAGTACTCCTTCTGGAACACCGGGTCGCCGTGGGCCAGCAGGGCGAGTCCGACGCCGGTGGCGTGCAGCGGCCAGCGGGCGCCGACGCGGATGTGCACACCGACCGCCGACCGCCCCGAGAGCCACTCGATGTAGACGACGTCGGACCCGTCCCGCACGGCCAGCTGCACGTTCTCGTGGGTCGCCTCGTACAGGTCCTCCAGGTACGGCAGCGCGATCTGCCGCAGGGCGAGGCCTCGCGGGGCCAGTGCGGCGAGTTCCCACAGCCGCAGCCCGACGTGGTAGACCCCGGACTCGTCCCGCTCCAGGGCGCCCCAGTCGGTGAGCGCGCCCACCAGCCGGTGCGCGGTGGTCAGGCTCAGCCCGGCCCGCCGGCTGATGTCCGTCAGGCACAAGGCCGGGTGCTCGTGGTCGAAGGCCGCGAGCACGGACAGCAGCCGGTCGGGCGCGGTGGGGCCGGTCATGGCCGGTTGTCTCCCGGGTGGGCGAGGTCGTAGGGGCGGGGGTAGGCGGTCGGGCGGTAGGAAACGTAGCGGGGCTCGGTCGTCGGGTCCTCCTGCTGCGCGCGGGAGTTCAGGGTGCCGGGCGACACGTCCCAGCGGCCCGTGTCCAGGCGGTCTTCCAGAGCGTCCAGGGCGCCCAGCGTCTCGCCGGTGGTGAAGGTGCAGTGGCCGGGGCCGTCGACGTACGCCTGGCGCAGCAGCCCCGCGGAGCCCCCGGCCGTGGCCGCCCGCCGGTAGGCGCTCTCGGCCTGCACCGGGATCAGCGCGTCACCCGTCGTGTGGATGTTCAGCTGGGGGTCGGTGAGCCGGCCGGAGGGCACGCTGGTGTCGCGCATCCACTCCACGGCCGACGCGTCCGCCGAGATCCGGGGTGCCCGGCCCAGGGCCGAGAGGTCGGTACGCAAGGACAGGCCCGCCTCCTTGTAGAGCTCAGTCACCTCTTTGTACAGCGGGGACCGGGCGAGCATGGCCCCGTAGTCGACGCCCGTGTTCCAGGACGGGTTGCCGCCCGCCCGGCTCTCGGCCTCCTGCCGCCAGCTGAAGGCGGGCCTCTGGATGAGCCCTCGGACGGCGGCCGACTGGTTGGACTGCTGGGTCCCCCAGTCGGTGGGGCCCGGCTTCGTCTGCGAGGCGTCGTTGTAGCCGGGGATGTTGTGCAGGGCGGCCGCGAGGCCGATGCGGGCCCGGCCCTCGGGGGTCTGCTGGGCGGCGTCGACCTTCGTGGTGAGGCTCTTCGCGGCGGCGACCGCCTCGGCCTGGTCCGCGAACCCCGCGAGCCGGATGCCGGAGTCCGGGGCGAGCAGTGTGCGCAGTGCGAACACCGGGTCCAGGGTGCTGTTCCAGTTGGCGACGCCACCCTGCACCAGCCCGCACATCGACAGCGAGCCGTCGAAGCGGTCGGCGTGCCGCTCGGCGAGCATGGTGGTGACGAAGCCGCCGTACGAGGTGCCCCAGGCGAGTGTCCGCCGGGCCGGTCCGAACTTCTCGGTGAACAGGTCCAGCGTGGCGAGCTGGTCGGGCACCGCCTCGGTGACCGCCCAGCCGTTCGTCGCGTACGAGGAGCCGATCAGGGCGTAGCCCTCGGCCAGCAGCTTGTCCAGGGCGGCCGTGCTCGGTGTGTTCTGGGCCCGCTTGGGGGATCCGGCCGGGGCGTAGCCGTGGCTGTACAGCAGCACCGTGCCGTTCCAGGACGCGGGTACGTCCATCACGTAGACCGCGCCGGAGGAGAGCTCGCCCTCCAGGTGGGCGTCGGTGGCGCCGGCGGCCTGCGCGGGCAGCGCGGTCGCCATGGAGAGGCAGGTGGTCAGGAGGGCGAGGCGGATCCTCAACGCGGGATTCCTTCCAGGGTGGGGGTGGCGGCGGGGGAGTCCAGGGCGTCCGTGTGCGTCTCGCGCAGCCGCCACACGGTGACGGCGGTGATCGCCGCGCCCGCGCACAGCAGCAGCGAGACGGGCGTGCTCCCGCCCCCGTACGAGGCGAGGAGGCTGCCGGCGATCAGCGGGGAGAAACCGGCGCCGACCAGGGTGGCCGCCTGGTAGCCGAGGGAGGCACCGGTGTAGCGGACGCGGGTGCCGAACATCTCGGTGAGCAGGGCGCCGAGCGGCCCGTACATCGTGGACTGGGCGACACCGTGGCCGAGCGCGAGGGCGAGGATGAGCAGGCCGGGCGAGCCGGAGTCGACCAGGGCCAGTACGGGGAACGCGAGCGCCGCCGAGGCGACGGCACCGGCGAGGACGACGGGCCGGCGCCCGACCCGGTCCGACAGTGCGGAGGCGGCGGGCAGGACGACGAGGGCCACGCAGGAGGCGACGGTCACCGCGGTCAGCACCTGCGGCCGGGTGTACCCCTCGTCGACGGCGTAGGAGATCATGAAGCTGGTCAGCAGCGACTGGGCGGTGAACGCGCCGATGCCCACGCAGGCGGCCAGCAGCACGGGCTTCGGGCGGCGCAGCACCTCCACGATCGGGGGCCGGCCCACCGGCTCCCTGCGGACCTGCGCGAACAGCGGGCTCTCGGCGACCTTCAGACGCACGAACAGGCCGACGGCCAGCAGCACGATGCTCAGCAGGAACGGCACCCGCCAGCCCCAGGAGCGGAAGTCGTCGTCCGGCAGCGTGGCGACGAGCGTGACCACACCGGCCGACAGCACGGATCCGAGCGGGGCGCCGAGCTGGGTGAAGCTGGACCACAGGCCGCGCCGGGCACCACGGGCGTGCTCGGCGTGTTCGACGACCATCAGCATCGCGCCGCCCCACTCGCCGCCGATCGCGATGCCCTGCACCACGCGCAGGGCGACCAGCAGCACCGGCGCCCAGACGCCGATGGTGTCGTACGTCGGCAGCAGGCCGATGAGGAAGCTGCCGGATCCCATCAGGACCATGGTCAGCAGCATCATCGACTTGCGGCCGATCCGGTCGCCGAAGTGCCCGAAGACGATGCCGCCGAGCGGCCGGGCCAGATAGCCCGCGGCGAAGGTGCCGAACGCCGCGATGGTGCCGACCGCCGGATCGGCCCGCGGGAAGAACAGCTCGCCGAAGACGAGCGCGGCGACGGTGCCGTAGACGAGGAAGTCGTAGAACTCGACGGTCGTGCCGAGCAGGCCGGACACGGCGACGCGGCGCAACTGCCGGGAATCGGGAGAGGTTTGAGGGGAGGACGGGGTTGGCTGCACGGTGGGCTCCCAGGGGACGGGGCGCGGTTGAACCGTGAAGTTATGCATCCATCGTGCAGCCGTCAATCATTTGCACAACATCAGTTCAGGCCGTCCTCCGCGATCCGCAGCAGCAGCGCGTGCAGCGTCTCCCGCTCCGCCGGGTCCAGCGGGCCGAGCAGTTCGCCGGTCACGCGCAGGCCGGCCTCGCCGGTGTCGCGGAGGAAGTCGCGGCCGCTCTCGGACAGGACGACGATCCGGCTGCGGCGGTCGTCGGGGGAGGGGCGGCGCTCGGCGAAGCCCAGCTTCTCCAGGTCGTCGACCAGGCCGACGATCGCGCTCGGGTCGTAGCCGAGCCGCGCGCTGAGTTCGCGCTGCAGGGCGCCGTCGGTGGTGGCGAGGAAGCGCAGCACCGCGTAGTGGCGCAGGCGCAGACCGGACTCCTGGAGGCAGGCGTTGAAGAGCTGCCCCGAGCGCAGGCCCAGGCGGTACAGCAGGTACCCGGTGTCGGCGTGCAGTCCGCGCATCCACGGCTCATGGGCGTCGATGGGCTTCGGGGTGACGTTCTGGCGTGCGATGGCGGGCTCCCTGTGCTCGGTACGTGGTGAGAATTCCAGCATCCCGCACCCATGGGTCATCAACAACTATTGACGTCAACAATTATTGCTCTTAGCTTCGATCTCGCAGTCGAACCCGTGCGACGCCAGTGGAACCCGTGCGACGCGCAGTCGAACCCGTGTGAAGGGACCCACCCGTGCCCAGCATCGATCTCTCCGGCAAGGTCGCCGTCGTCACCGGCAGCGGCCGCGGCCTCGGCCTCGCCTATGCCCACGCCCTGGCCGCCCACGGCGCGTCCGTGGTCGTCAACGACGTCGACGAGGCGGTGGCCGAGGCGGCCGTGAAGTCCATCGGGGAAGCGGGCGGCAAGGCCGTCGCCGAAGTCGTCCCGGTCGGCACCTCCGAGGCCGCCGAGCGGCTGGTGAACCGCGCGGTCGAGGAGTTCGGCCGGCTCGACGTCCTCGTCACGAACGCGGGGATCCTGCGCGACAAGGTCCTGTGGAAGATGACCGACGAGGACTTCGACGCGGTGCTCACCACCCACCTCAAGGGCACCTTCACCTGCGCCCGCGCCGCCGCCGTGCGCATGCGCGAGCAGGGCGAGGGCGGCTCGCTGATCCTGGTCGGCTCCCCGGCCGGGCAGCGCGGCAACTTCGGCCAGACGAACTACGCCGCCGCCAAGGCCGGCATCGCGGCGATGGCCCGCACCTGGTCCATGGAGCTGGGCCGCGCGAACATCACCGTCAACGCGATCGTGCCGGTCGCCGCCACCGCGATGACCGAGACCATCCCGGCCTTCGCCCCGTACATCGACGCCATGAAGAGCGGCGAGCCGCTGCCGGACTTCCTGCGCAAGGGCGAGGGCTTCGGCACTCCTGAGGACTGCGCCGCCCTGGTCCCCTTCCTGGCGTCGGAGGCCGCCCGGGGCGTCACCGGCCAGTGCGTCGGCATCGGCGGTGACAAGGTGGCACTCTGGTCGCATCCGCAGGAGATCAGGACGGCCTACGCCGACGGCGGCTGGACCCCGGACGCGCTGGCCGACGCCTGGCCCACCTCGGTCGGTGCCGAGCTGCAGTCGGTGGGCATCCCGGCGCCGAAGTTCCCGGAGGCGTGATGGACCGCTCGATGAACGTCGACGACCTGGTCGCGATCGACGTCCACACCCACGCCGAGGTGTCCTCCAAGGGCCACTCCTCCCTGGACGAGGACCTGCACGACGCGTCCTCGGCCTACTTCAAGGTCGAGGGCAAGCGGAAGCCGACCCTGGAGGAGACCGCCGCCTACTACCGCGAGCGGAACATGGCCGCCGTGATCTTCACGGTCGACGCCGAGTCCGCGACCGGCACCCCGCCCGTCCCCAACGAGGAGGTCGCCGAGGCGGCCGCCGCCAACGCCGACGTCCTCATCCCCTTCGCCTCCGTCGACCCCTTCCGGGGCAGGGCGGGCGTCAAGCAGGCCCGGCGGCTGGTCGAGGAGTACGGGGTGAAGGGCTTCAAGTTCCACCCCAGCATCCAGGGCTTCTTCCCCAACGACCGGGCGGTGGCGTACGACCTGTACGAGGTGATCGAGGAGACCGGCGCGATCGCCCTCTTCCACACCGGCCAGACGGGTATCGGTGCCGGGGTCCCCGGCGGGGGCGGCATCCGGCTGAAGTACTCCAACCCCCTGCACGTGGACGACGTGGCGGCCGACTTCCCGCACCTGAAGATCATCCTGGCGCACCCGTCCTTCCCCTGGCAGGACGAGGCCCTGGCGGTCGCCACCCACAAGCCGGGCGTGCACATCGACCTGTCCGGCTGGTCGCCGAAGTACTTCCCGCCGCAGCTCGTGCAGTACGCGAACACCCTGCTGAAGGACAAGGTGCTCTTCGGCTCCGACTTCCCCGTCCTCACCCCCGACCGCTGGCTCGCCGACTTCGACAAGCTGACGATCAAGGACGAGGTGCGGCCGAAGATCCTCAAGGAGAACGCGGCCCGCCTGCTCGGGCTGACGACACCGTAAAGGGGCGTGACATGCGCAACGAGGGACTGGGGTCGTGGCCCGCACGCCGGGCCCGCAAGACCCCGCACCGCACCGCCCTGATCCACGGCGACGCGTCCGCCGACTACGCCACGCTGTACGACCGCACCACCCGTCTGGCCCACGCCCTGCGCGCCCGGGGCGTGCGGCGCGGCGACCGCATCGCCTACCTCGGCCCGAACCATCCCTCCTACCTGGAGACCCTGTTCGCGGCCGGCACGCTCGGCGCGGTCTTCGTCCCGCTCAACATCCGCCTCGCCGGACCGGAGATCGCCTACCAGCTCGCCGACTCCGGCGCGCGGGCCCTCGTCTACGGCCCCTCCTACGCGGGTCTCGTCGCGGGCCTGCCGGGAAGCACGGACGTACGCCTCTACCTCGAGGTGGGCGGCGAGTACGAGGCGGCCGTCGCGGAGGCGTCGCAGGAGCCGGTGGACGAACCGGTCGGAGCCGACGACACCTGCATCATCATGTACACCTCGGGCACGACCGGCCGCCCCAAGGGCGCCATGCTCACCCACGGCAACCTCACCTGGAACGCGGTCAACGTCCTCGTCGACACCGACCTGATCGCCGACGAACGCGCCCTGGTGTCCGCCCCGCTGTTCCACACGGCGGGCCTGAACATGCTGACCCTGCCGGTCCTGCTGAAGGGCGGCACCTGCGTCCTGGTCGACGCCTTCGACCCCGACGCCACCTTCGACCTCATCGAACGGCACCGGATCACCTTCATGTTCGGCGTGCCCACGATGTTCGACCAGGTGGCCCGCCACCCGCGCTGGCCCGACGCGGACCTGTCCTCGCTCCGCATCCTCACCTGCGGCGGCTCCCCGGTCCCCACCCCGCTGATCGCCGCCTACCAGGAGCGCGGACTGACCTTCCTCCAGGGCTACGGCATGACCGAGGCCGCCCCCGGCACGCTGTTCCTGGACGCCGAGCACGCCGTGAGCAAGGCGGGTTCGGCGGGTGTGCCGCACTTCTTCAGCGACGTCCGCGTCGTCCGGCCGGACCTGGCGCCGGCCGCCGTCGGCGAGGTCGGCGAAGTCGTGGTGCGCGGCCCGCACGTCATGCCCGGCTACTGGGGGCTGCCCGAGGAGACCGCCGCCTCCTTCGCGGACGGCTGGTTCCGCAGCGGCGACGCGGCACACGTCGACGAGGACGGTTACGTCCACATCGTCGACCGCATCAAAGACATGATCATCTCGGGCGGCGAGAACGTCTACCCCGCCGAGATCGAGGACCGGCTCCTCGCCCATCCGGACATCGCCGAGTGCGCGGTGATCGGGGTGCCGGACGACAAGTGGGGCGAGGTGCCGCGCGCGGTCGTCGTGCCCCGCGAGGGCGCCGTACTCGACCCCGACGAGGTGCTCGCGTCGCTCGCGGGCCGCCTCGCCAAGTACAAGATCCCCAAATCGGTGGTCCTCGCGGACGAACTCCCGCGCACCGCCTCCGGAAAACTCCTCAAGTCCCGTGTCCGTACGCGCTACGGCCAGCAGTAAGGATCCGCATGAGCATCACCGTCAACGGTCTCGACGAACTCAAGAAGCTCGCCGGCAGTGACCTCGGCACCAGCGAGTGGATCGAGGTGACGCAGGAGCGCATCGACACCTTCGCCGACGCCACGGGCGACCACCAGTGGATCCACGTGGACCCCGATCGCGCCAAGGACGGCCCCTTCGGAGCCACCATCGCGCACGGCTACCTCACACTGTCCCTCTTCATCCCCCTGTTCACCGAGCTGCTGGACGTCCAGGGAGTGACGACGAAGGTCAACTACGGCCTCAACAAGTTGCGTTTTCCCGCCCCGGTGAAGGCGGGCTCCCGCATCCGCCTGACGGCGAAGCTCGCCGAGGTCGAGGAGGTGCCGGGCGGTGTGCAGATCACCGTCGAGGGCGCCATCGAGATCGAGGGCGGCACCAAGCCGGCCGCCGTGCTGCAGAGCCTGTCGCGGTTCTACGCCTGAGGCCGCGCGGGCACCAGGTCCAGAAGGCGTTCCGAGGCGTCGCGGACGAGCGGTGAGAGCCGCTCGTGCACGGTCCGGAACGTCTTCTCGGCCTGTTCGGCCGGCCAGTCGTCCGGCAGATGCCCGACGGGCAGCCGTGGGTCGCGCCGGACGATCTGCAACCACTCCGTCTGGAGCCGGAGCCGCAGCACGAGGGCGTCGTCGGCGTCCGGCAGGTCGTCCTCCCACGGCTGCCAGCGCCGTACGAACCCCGCGTAGCGCCCGGCGAGGTCGGACAGTTCCCACGTCTCCTCGATCATCTGGCCGATGTCCATGCCACTGTCGGCATGGGCCCGGAAGACCTTCACATGGGCGGACAGGCCGAGCTCGGCCACCAGGTCCGACACGTCGGCCTCGCCGGGGGCGATCCACAGGCCGTTGAAGAGCGGACCGAAGCCGCTCCAGGTCAGCCGGGAGCGCAGGTCGTGCCGCTGGCGCTGCCAGGACTCCGGCAGGGAGAAGCCGAGCAGCGTCCAGGTGCCGTCCCACCGCCGGTTGACGGCGCCCGTCCGCCAGATCCGCTGCTCGCCGTCGCGCAGCACCGCCTCCGAGCGCTCGGTCAGCCCGAAGTACATCCGGCGGCCCTCGCGCTGGCGGCGCAGCAGGTCACGGCCCGCCATGCGGCTCAGCGTGGAGCGCGTCGCCTGCTCGCCGATCCCGGCCCGGGCGAACACGTCGATGACGCTTCCCGAGTACACGCACACGTCACGGCCGAGCACCTGGTCGCCCAGGAACGTCAGCATCAGGGACTGGGGCCGCAGCGACTCTTCACCGGTCACGCGGCCCACCGTACCTCCGCTCCATCCGTCGGTGACCTGCTGGTACGCCGGATCAGGACCCTTCGACGTCCACGAACACCGGGTTCGAGTAGAACCAGGTGTCCGCCCACGGATCACCGTCCCCGGGCGCGTGCGGGACGGGCCCGTGCGGGTCGACCGCGGCGCCGAGGCAGCCGGCGCCGTTGCGGTTGCCGTCGCTGCCGCGCAGCCGGACGTAGAAGGACTCCTCGCCGACGGTCAAGGGGACGCGCAGGGTGTAGGTGCCCGTGCGGCCGGAGACGTCCTCGGTCCGGACGACCCGCGTGTCCGGGGCCTTCCAGGCGTCGCGGTCGGCGACCGGCCCGCGCACCGCGCCGCGGATGACGTCCACATGCGCCAACTCGGGCAGGATCCCCCGCGGGTTGGGCCGGGAGGCGGTCGTCACCGTGACGTTCAGGGTGACCCTCTCGCCCTTGCGGACCCGCAGCCGGCCGCCGAGTGTCACGCCCCGGCCCCGGTCGCGGTCCCGGGTCAGACGGACGTCGAGCCCGTCGAGCAGATGCCCGTGGTCCAGCCAGACCCGGCCCGCGCGCATCCCGGCCATCACCGCGCGGTAGCCGTAGCCGGTCACGCCCACGTGCGTACGGCTGAACTGGCCGGGCCAGAAGTCGCTGCCCGGCTGCGGGGTGTCGGTGTTCACCGGGTCGGGCAGCTTCCCGGTGTTGTCGAAGGTCTGCCCGGGCTGCCAGTCGCCGTTCTTCCAGGTGTCGAAGACGATCCGGTGGGCGTCGGAGTTGGTGGTGACCGAGAACAGCCGCCCCTCGGCGAGCATGGAGTCCCACAGACCGCCGACGGTCGCGGTCGCCCAGTCGAAGCCGCCGTAGGTGAGGTAGGCGTCCGCGGGGTAGCCGGGCCAGGACTGCGCGGACGGCTTGTTCTCGTACTCGCCGCGGATCGACGTGGCACCCCGCCGGCCGGGGATGGCAGCGCCCTGGGCGCCGGGCGCGCCCTCCATGCCGATCATGATCCCGGGCGCCGCGTCCCGCCAGTTGCGCAACTCGTGCGGGGAGTCGATGCCGAGGCGCAGGGGATGGTTGGCGAGCACCAGCACGTCGTCGACGTAGCCCGAACGACGTTGCTCCGCGAGCCACTTGAGGCCCTTGAGGGCGTGCGCCTCGTTGCGGGCGGTGTCCGCGTCGGCGGGGCCGCCCTTGTCGTAGGCGAGGAGCTTGCCGTCGTAGGCGCTCTCGAAGCGGGTCAGTACGTCGACCTCGTGCGGACCGGGCGCGGTGAACACCGTGCAGTGCTCGGCGGCCGGGATGTACCACTCCAGGCCCTGGAAGATCAGCTGCCGCGGGTTCTCCGCCCGCGCCTTCAGGATCTCCCTGTGCTCCATCGCGGCCCCGAAGTCGGCGTGCCCGAAGTTGGAGTGCTCGGTGAACACCATCCAGTCCAGGCCGTACTCCGCCCCCTTCGCGGCCAGCTGGGAGAAGGTGTACTTGGCGTCGTGGCTGTAGACGGAGTGGATGTGGTGGTCGCCGACGAGGTAGGCGAGGCGCGGGTCCTCACCGCCCGGCCGGCCACGGTCACCGGCGGCCAGGGCGGGGGTCCGGGACGTCGCCGCCGAGCCGAGCGCGAACGCGGCGCCGAACAGGCCCGCGCGGCGCAGCAGCCCGCGGCGGGACACGCCCTGCGGGTCGAGGGCGGCGGGGGAGACGGACGGATCGGCCCAGGCGGGCAGCTGCTGCTCGGTCATGATCGGAGGCCCTTCGGGATCAGTGGTTCATGAAGGAGGTGACGGGCAGCGCCCGCGCGACGATCCGGACGTCGCCGAGCCGGCCGTGGAAGATCTGGTCGATCTTTCCGCCGTACTCGTAGCCGCCCAGCAGCCACGGCAGCCCCACGGAGGTGATGCCGACGGAGGACGCCCTGGGGTTGCGCAGCACCGGGCAACCCTCGACGTACAGCGTGGTGTGCCTGCCGTCGTTGACGACCGCCAGATGCCACCAGGTCTCCAGCGGCGTCTCCTGGCCCCAGTTCGTCGCGATGCCCTGCTGGTCGAGCGGGCGCATCGCCCACTGCGGCTCACGGTCGTTGGACAGCGACAGCGTGGCCAGCGGCTCGTCCGGGTCGTCGGCGGTCTTCCCGGCGGCGCCTCCCGTGCCCGTACGCGAGACCAGACCTGACCAGGCGTTGTGGTCCGGGTCCCAGTCGGCGGGCAGCCGGTAGAACGCCTCGACGGTGTAACCGTCCCCGAAGGTGTCCTCGTTCAGCGGGGCGCCGTCGACCGTGCGCAGGTAGGCGCCCTTCAGCGGGGACTTGAAACCCTGGAACTCCAGGCTGCCGTGGCCCGGCTGGTCGGGGTGGTGGTCGGCCGACCAGCCCAGCGTGCCGCCGCCCACCGCGACGAGGGAGAGGTCGTTGCCCCGCCCGGACAGGTCGCGGACCGTGCCGTCCGTGCCGCCGACGGGTTTCTCGAAGCGCCAGTACGCCATCGTGCCCGGGACGAGCAGCTTCGAGACGGGCCGGGCCGGACGGGCGGGCACGGGCGCGAAACCGGAGAAGCGCTCCTCGAAGTCGATCTCGACGGAGAACCGGTCGGCGTCGCCGCTCAGTTCCATCTCCTGCCGCTCCAGCTCGTTGAGCCCCTTCGCGGCCCGGCCCATGATCCACGGCGAGAGCGTCTCCACGTCGATGACCCCGCGGTCCAGGTCGAACCGGTAGAGACGGATCATCGCCGCGCCGCCGAAGTAGCGGTTCTGGTAGTTCGTCAGGTGCAGATGGACGTCGTGCCCGGCCGCGTTCTTCCGCGTCGCGCGCCCGGCGGGCCAGTAGTGCCCGCCGAGGGCCAGGAAGATCTGGTCGTGATCCTCGATCAGCCGGTCCCACAGCTGCTGCCCGTAGTCGGACAACGTTTCGTCCGCGACGACCAGTTCGTGGGTCGTGAGGATCACCGGTGTCTTCGGGTGCTTCGCCAGGACGTCCTTCGCCCAGGTGTAACCCTGCGGCGACAGCCGCCAGTCCAGCGCGAGCACCAGCCACTCCCGGCCGCCCGCCTCGAACCGGTGGCAGGTGTTGTAGCCGTCCGGGGAGGCCCCGCCGAACGTCGGCTTCCCCTCGAACCGCTGCGGCCCGAAGGCGTCCAGGTACGGGGTTGCGCCGCGCTGGTCGGTCGTCGACGACTTCACGTCGTGGTTGCCGGCCAGGACGCTGTAGCCGACCCCGCGCCGGTCCAGCAGCCGGAACGCCTCGCCGATCGCGGCGAACTCCTCCTTCGCGCCGTTCTGCGTCAGGTCGCCGAGGTGGGACAGGAAGACGATGTTCTCCTCCCGGCCGTGCTCCAGCAGATAGCCCAGCGCGGCTTCGACCGGCGCCTTGTCGATGCTGGGTCCGTCGAACAGGTACTGCGTGTCCGGCATCACCGCGAGCGTGAAGCGGCGGCTGCGCGGGTCGGGACGCCGGCTCGCGGGTGCCGCCCGCGCGGTGACGGCCGGCAGTGCGGTCACCGCGGCGGCGGTCGCGCCGAGCAGCGCGGTGGCGCGGAGGAAACCGCGTCTTCCGGCCGCGGCCCGGGGCGCTTCGCCCGGATCGTGGTCGTGCGAAACGCACATGGGTGCTCCATGGGGTGACTGAGAGGGGGAAGAACTCAGAGAACGCGCAGCGTCCAGCTCCAGCGATGGATGCCGGCCGCGACGAGGTGGGAAGCGAAGGTGTCGGGCCCGCACGACGCCGTGCCGAGCCCGCGGTGCGCCGCGTCGATGTGCACCACGCACCCGGCCCGCGGCACCAGTTCGTCATGGTGCGCGACAGCGGCGAGGTCGGCCGCGCGATGCCGGGTCACGGACACCTGACGGGGCCGGTCCAGCCGCACCGTGAGACCGGTGGCGTCGGGCGCGGACAGGGTGAACCGGCGCACGCCGTGCCGTCCGCCGCTCTCCTGGGGCCGCAGGTACGGCGTGAACAACTCGTCCACGGGGAGGCGGTGGTGGCCGACCGGCGCCCCGGCGGCCCGGTCCGGATACGACTCCCAGGGGCCCTGCCCGAACCACTCGAGGAGGTTCAGCCCCGCGGCTGTCTCGAACACGGACCCGACCCGGGCCACGTCGTTCAGCGCCTCGGGCAGCTCGGCGCTCTCGTCGACGACCAGCCCGCCGTCCACGGCCGTCAGTACCTGCTCGTGCCGAACGGTCCCGCCCGCGCAGAGGTGGTCGGACACCACGGTCACCCGGCCCGGGGCACGCCGCACGGAGACGACCTTGCGGCGGGGTGTGTCCAGCTCCCAGTCCCGCCAGCGGGCCGCCATGCCGCCCAGTTCGTCGTTGTCGGTCGGCGCCCGCCACAGCGACAGCGTGGGCGCGGCCGTCAGCATCGGATGGACCAGCAGCCCGTCCTCGTCGACCTCGACCGTGCCGTCGGGGACCCGGGTGTGCGCCGGCGGGTGCGCCGCCCGCAGCCGGACCTGCGGCAGGCACACCACCGTGCCGCGCGGTGCCCACGGCTCGTCCCGGGCCGTCGTGACCCGCAGTGTCAGCCACGCCTCGCCGCCGTCCTCCGGCAGCGCGATCGGCAGCGGCACCGCGGCCGTCTCGCCCGGTCGCAGAGCGGGCAGTTCGGCGGGCGCCGTCAGGGTGGCGCCGTCGGCGAGGGACAGCTCCCACTCGCCGGACAGCCACTCCAGGCCCCGGAAGTGCTGGTGGTTGCCCAGGACCACGCCCTCGTGCCGGAAGGACTCGATGCGCACCGGCGCGGCGATCTCCCGGTGCTCGAACATCACGGGCTTGGGCGTGCGGTCGGGAAAGACGATGCCGTCGGCGATGAAGGCGCCGTCGTGGTCGGTCTCACCGAAGTCGCCGCCGTACGCCCAGCGATGCCCGGGCGCGGCGACACCGTTGTCATACAGCCCGGCGCCCCCACGCCCGGCCGGTCTGCCGTCGTTCACACGCTGGAGGATGCCGTGGTCCCAGAACTCCCAGATGAACCCGCCCTGAAGACCCGGGGTGGTCTCCATGGCCGCCCAATGGTCCGCCAGCGTGCCGTTGCTGTTGCCCATGGCGTGCGAGTACTCGCACTGGATGAGCGGCTTGGTCTGGGTGCCGGACATGGCGTGGGCCAGACAGTCCTCCAGCGGTGCGTACATCGGGCAGGCGATGTCGGAGGCCGGGCCCGGATCGGCCCAGCCGCGCTTGGCGGCCCCCTCGTACTGCACCGGCCGGGTCGGGTCGTGGCGCCGCACCCAGCCCGCCGCCGCGTCGTGGTTCGCGCCGTAGTCGGACTCGTTGCCCAGCGACCAGATGATGACGCAGGGGTGGTTCTTGTCCCGCAGCACCATCCGTGAGACCCGGTCCACGAAGGCGTTCAGGTAGCGCGGGTCGTCGGCGATCTCGTGGGCGTGGTCGTGGGACTCGATGTCCGCCTCGTCGACGACGTAGAACCCGAGCTCGTCCGCCAGGTCGTACAGGGCCGGGTCGTTCGGGTAGTGCGCGGTGCGGATCGCGTTGAAGCCGAAGCGCTTCAGCAGCACGAGGTCCGCGCGCATGTCGTCGTAGGTCACCGTCCGTCCGGTCAGCGGGTGGAAGTCGTGCCGGTTGACGCCCCGGATGAATACCCGCTCACCGTTGACCAGCAGGTCCCGGCCGGCGATCTCGACGTCACGGAAGCCGACGCGGTGCCGGGAGGTGTCGGCGACGGTGCCGTCGGCACGGTGCAGGCGGACGGTCAGGCCGTACAGCTCGGGCGTCTCGGCGTTCCAGGTGCGCACCCCCGGCACGGCGGCCCGCAGCCGGGCCTCGCCGAGGAAGCCGGAGACCCGCTCGTCCTCGGCGTTGGCGCGGTCGAACTCCGCGTCCTGCGTGAGCAGGTGTCCCTCCAGCTCCCCGCTGACGTACCAGCCCTCGGGCAGCGCCCCGCCGGCGTCCCGCACCCGGCAGTCCACCAGCAGGTCGCCGTCCCGCCGGGCCCGTACGGTCACGTCCGCGAGGTGCAGCGGGTCGACGGCGTACAGCAGCACCGAGCGGGTGATCCCGCCGTGCCACCACTGGTCCTGGTCCTCGATGTGCGAGGCGTCCGACCACTTCACGACGGTCAGCCGAAGGACGGCCCGCTCCCCGGGGCGCACCAGGCCCGTCAGATCGAACTCGGCGGCCAGGTGCGAGTCCTTGGAGATCCCGACGGGCCGCCCGTCCACGTGCACCAGCGGCACGCTCTCGGCGGCCCCGACCTGAAGCACGATCCGCCGCCCGGCCCACTCGGCGGGCACATCCACACAACGCTCGTACACCCCGGTCGGGTCGGCGGCGGGCACCTGCGGCGGGAACTCGGCGAACGGCATACGGACGTTCAGATACCGCGGGAGATCGTCCGTGCCCTGCACGGTCCAGACACCGGGGACGTACGACGACGCCCAGACCTCCCCGAGCGGGGCGTCGGGCGCGGGCAGCAGCTGGAAGCGCCAGTCGCCGTCGAGCAGGACGGCTCCGGGGCGCCGGTCGACGGCGTTCATCGGCAGGCGGCCCCAGGAGGTCACCTCGGGGGCCTCCCAGGGACGCAGGGCGATCAGGGGATCGGGACGTTCGTCGGTCATGATCATTCCGAAGTCGCTGTGGCGGGGCGGGGCAGGACGCGGCCCTGCAGGCCCCAGACGGGGTCGACGGGGATGCCGAGACGGTCCAGGACGGTGGGGGCGATGTCGACGAGGCGGGGCGCGGTGAGCCGGGTTCCTCCGGGCCCGCCGGGCTCGGCGAGGATGACGAAGACCTCCCGTTCGGCACGCGAGTCGCCGCCGTGGCCACCGGAGTCGAGGTGACCGTGGTCGGTGGTGATCAGCACGGTCCAGCGCTCCCGGACGCGTCCGGGATCCGACGCCCGGGCCTCGATCGCGTCCAGGAGGTGCCCGAGGCGGGTGTCCTGCGCGAGGAGGGCCCGGTCGTACGCGGGAGAGAGGGGGCCGGTGGCGTGGCCGGCCTCGTCGGTGGCGCCGAAGTAGACGAACATGACGTCAGGGTCGGACTTGGTGAGCCAGCGAATCGCGGTGCGGGCGACGCGGCGGTCCGCGGTGTCATAGCCCCTGGATTCGCCGTTGTGGCGCACACGCCGGCCGATGGCCCGGCCCAGGGTGCCCCGGCGGACCAGCGCCGGCCAGGACACCGCGGCGGCCGTGCGCAGACCGGGCCGGGCGGTGGCGGCGCGGGTCAGGAAGTCGGGGTAGCGGGCGTAGTCGGCACCTTTGAAATCGTTGCCGGTGACGCCGTGGCGGTCGGGCCACACCCCGGTGAGGATGCTCGACCAGCCGGGGCCGGAGTCGGTGTAGGCCGTGCCGGAAGTGGGCTCGTCGTCGGCTCGACCGTAGGGCAGCAGGCTCGTGCCGACGGCGCCTTCGGCCATCAGGGCGTGCAGGACCGGGGCGTTGGCCGGCGCGTGGGTCAGCCGGTCGTAGCGCAGGCCGTCCATGCCGACGACGAGCACTTTGGGGCGCCCGCTCTCGGTGTCGACGTCCGTCACTGGGTGCCTCTCTCGTGTGGTTACCAAGAGCTCGGGACCGTCGGCCGGGGTCTTGGCCGCATGTCCGTCGTGGCTGGTCGCGCAGTTCCCCGGGCCCCTTCGGGGCGCGGCCCGGGGGCGTCAACTGCCCTGCACCGCCCCCTCCGTGGCGCCCGCGATGAAGCCGCGGGCGAAGAGCGTGAAGACCACGACCAGGGGCACGGAGGCCATGAGGACACCGGCCATGACCATGCTGTAGTCGGTGGTGTGGCCGACATGGAGCTGGGCCAGTGCCACCTGGAGGGTGAGGTGGCTCGGGTCGTTGAGCACGACCAGGGGCCAGATGTAGTCGTTCCAGGCGCCGACGAAGGCGTAGATGGCGAGGAAGGACAGCGCGGGCCTGATCATCGGAAGCACGATGTTCCAGTACTGGCGGAAGAACCCCGCGCCGTCGATGCGCGCGGCGTCGAGCAGTTCGTCCGGCACGCCGTTCTCGATGTACTGGCGCAGCCAGAAGATGCCGAAGGCGTTGGCGAGGGCGGGCAGGACCAGGGCCTTGAGCGTGCCGACCCAGCCGATGTCGGACATGAGGATGAACTGCGGCAGGACGGCCAGCTGGAGCGGCAGCATCATGAACCCGACCAGCATGGCGAACAGCACCTTGCGGCCGGGGAAGTCGAACTTGGCGAAGGTGAACGCCGCCAGGGAGTCGACGAACAGGACCAGGACGGTGGTGACGCACGCGACGACGAGCGTGTTCAGCATCGACCCGAAGAAGTCGATGGTGTCGAGCACGTGCCGGATGTTCTCCAGCAGGTGGGAGCCGAAGGTCAGCTTCGGAGGGCTCTTGTAGATGTCCTCGGTGGTGTTCGTCGCCATGACGATCGTCCACACGAACGGGAAGACCGAGACCAGGACGGCCAGGACGAGGACGATGTGCGCGGTCAGGCCCTTGGGGCGCCGGGACCGCCTCGGGACCATTGCGGTCATGACTTCCTCCCGCGCTGGACGACCCGCCAGTTGACGACGACCAGCACCATGATCAGCACGAAGAAGGCCCACACGATGGCCGCGCCGTAGCCGTAGTCGTTGTTGACGAAGGCCGACTGGTAGAAGTACAGCAGCGTGGTCAGGCCGGCCTGGCCGGGACCGCCGAGGTTCGGGTTGGCGGCGTTGCTGCCGAACAGGACCTGGGGTTCGCTGAAGCTCTGCAGGCCGTTGATGGTCGAGATGATGACGGTGAACAGGATGATGGGCCGCATGATCGGCATGGTGATCTGGAAGAACGTACGGATCGGTCCGGCCCCGTCCAGCCTGGCCGCCTCGTAGATCTGGGTGGGGATGGCCTGGAGGCCGGCCAGGTAGATGATCATGTTGTAGCCGGTCCACATCCAGGTCATCAGCAGCGCGATGACCAGCTTGATCAGCCAGGGATTGCTCAGCCACGGGACGGGTGGGATGCCGACCGTGCCGAGGATCGCGTTGACCAGGCCGAAGTTGTTGCTGAACACCGCGCCGAAGAAGATCGACACGGCGACGATCGAGGTGACGTTCGGTATGTACAGGGCGATGCGGTAGAAGCCCTTGAAGCGGCGCACCGAATGCAGCAGCGTCGCCAGCACCAGGGCGCCGAACAGGGTGGGGACGGTGGACAGCACCCAGATCACCAGGGTGTTGCGGATCGACAGCCAGAAGACCGGGTCGTCCCAGAGGAACCGGAACTGGTCCAGTCCCACGAACTGCACGGTGCCCATGCCGTCCCAGCGCTGGAAGGCGAGGTACAGCGAGTAGAAGACCGGGAAGAGCGAGAAGACGCCGAAGATCAGGAAGAAGGGCGAGATCGCGAGGTACTGCCGCCAGTGGGACAGCACACCGCGACGCTCTGGCCGCACGGCGCCCGCGGGCGCCGTGCGCCGCGGGCGGAAGCGGGCCGGGCCGGTTCCGCCGTGGTGCCGGGGCACCGCGGCGGAACCGGTGACCGGAGGTGACGCCATCGCTCAGCTCACCCCCTGCCGCCGGGCGATCTGCTTGGCCTGACCGACCGCGTCCCTCCAGGCGTCGTCGGGCTTCTTGCCCTTGGCCTCGATGCTGGACAGCTCGGTCATGAACGGCGCCATGACGGCGGCGTCGGCGGGTGCCTCATAGCTGGACGGGATGGCCTTGGCGGCCGGACCGAAGACCTCGATGATCTTCTGACCGCCGAAGAACGGGTCACCGCCCGTCATGGCCGGGGAGGAGTAGGCCGCCGGTGCGGCGGGGAAGATGGCGGCGTCGGTGAAGCCGCGGGCGTCGTTCTCCGGGCTGAGGATCCAGCTGATGATCTTGAACGCTTCTTCGGGGTTGCGGCACTGCTTGGGCAGGGCCAGGTAGGAGCCGCCCTGGTTGGCCGGTCCACCGGGCATCGCGCAGACCCGCCACTTGCCCTTGGTCTTCGGGGCCGCCTGCTCGATGTCCAGGGCGTGCCAGGCGGCACCGAGTTCGGTGGTCAGGGTCTTGCCGATGGCGGCGTTCCAGGTGTTGTCGTTGATCTTGGCGTCGAGACCGAGGGCGTAGGGGCGGACCGCCGTGGTCCACGCCTTGCGGATGTGGTCCTGGTCGCCGATGAAGCGGTTGTCCTTGTCGATGAACCGCTCGGTGCCCTGCCCGACCGCCATGGTGAAGACCGAGCCGATGTTGTTGACCAGGTAGGTGCCCGGCACCTTCTCGCGCAGCTCGGTGCCGAGCGCGAAGTACTCCTCCCAGGTCCCGGTCCGGGCGGCGACCTTGTCGGGGTCGGTGGGCAGTCCGGCCTTGTCGAAGAGGTCCGCCCGGTAGAAGAGGGCGGTCGGGCCGATGTCGATCGGGAAGCCGATCTGCTTGCCGTCCTCGGTCTGGGCGAGCTTGGTCTTCCAGTCCAGGTACTGGGACGCGATCTTCTTGAAGCCCAGGTCGTTCAGATCGAGGAAGCGGCCCGCGTTGGGCAGGAAGGACGCCATGTCCTCGCCCTTGATGCCGGTGATGTCGGGCACGGAGGCGCCCGCCGCGAGGGTGGTGGTCAGCTTCTGCTTGAAGTCGCCGCCGATGGAGGCGGTGGTCAGCTTCACCTGACCGCTGAAGTGCGTCTTGGCCTCGGCGACCACCTTGTCGCTGAGTGCGCCTCCCCAGTACCACAAGGTGAGGTTCTTGCCGTTCTTGCTGCCGGTCGAGCCGGATCCGCCGCCGCAGGCGACGGTCAGACCGGAGGCGGCCGCCGTGAGCGCGGCGGCCTGGAGGAAGCCTCTACGGGAAAGGTCCACGGGTCACTCCTGTTGTTCCTGTTCGACGTGGAGAGGGGTGGGAGGGTCAGTGCGGCCCTTCGGAGGCGCGCGGACCGACGGGGATGTGAGGGGAGGGCGGGGTGACGGGGGCGTGGTGCAGGGGCGGCCCGGGATCGGCCGGGACGCGGTCGGCCAGGAAGCCGTAGGCGCGTCGCAGTCCGGGGTCGCTCAGGGAGCGCCACCAGCGGTCGATGCCGTACCAGCCGGGGGCCGCCAGGGCACCGCCGTGGTGCCGTACGGACAACCCGGCCGCGAGCACCGCGAACCGCAGCCGCTCCGCCAGTGGCCAGCCGCCGAGGGAGGCCGCGACGAAGCTCGCGCCGAAGACGTCCCCGGCACCCGTCGCGTCCAGGACCTCGGTGTCCAGGGCCGGGACCTCGGCGTATTCGCCGGTGATCTGGTCGACGGCGATGGCGCCGTCCCCGCCCCGGGTCACCACGGCGACCGGCACCAGCTCCGAGAGCGTGCCGAGCGCGGCCAACCCGCTGTCGGTGCGGGTGTAGGCCATCGCCTCGGTCTCGTTCGGGAGGAAGGCGTGGCACAGGGAAAGCTGGTCCAGGAGGGCCGTCGACCACTGCTGGGTGGGGTCCCAGCCGACGTCGGCGTAGATCTGTGTGCCGTTCGCCGCGGCCTTGGCGAGCCACTCGCGAGGCCGGGCCTCGAGGTGCACCAGGGCGGTCCGCGCGCCGGGCGGGTCGCCCATCAGCACGTCCTGCGAGTACGGCGGCTCCTGGCCGTGGGTGAGCAGGGCCCGGTCCTGGCCGTAGGCGACGGAGACGGTGACCGGGGTCGGCCAGCCGTCCGCCGTACGGGAGAGCGAGAGATCGACGCCTTCCTGGTCGCACAGGACGTCCCGGCAGTACTCGCCGTAGAAGTCGTCGCCGAACACCGTGGCCAGGGAGGTCCTGAGGCCGAAGCGGGAGGCGGCCACCGCGAGGTTCGCGATGCCGCCCGGGCCGCAGCCCATGCCCTGGGTCCAGATCTCCTCGCCCGGCGTCGGCGGCTTGCCGAGCCCCGTCAGGACGAGGTCGTAGAAGAGCAGCCCGGTCAGCAGCACATCGGGCCGGTCACCGTCCACGGATGTGTCCTCTCGCTCAGGGCTTCGACGGAGATCGTCAAAACTCTTCATCTCGGTGACCGGAATCGTGCGCCGCTCCAGCGAGATTGGTCAATACCCGAGCAGAAATAAGCATGGCGATGATTGGAGATGACGAGTAATGTGCACGCCGTGCTGGCAGAACGACGACACCAACTCATCCTGCGGGCCCTGCGCGCCGGCGGGCCCGCGGCCGTGACCGACCTCTCGGAGCAGCTGGGCGTGAGCCCTGCCACAATCAGGCGTGACCTGGTCAAACTGGAAGAAGACGGGCTGCTCACCCGTGTGCACGGCGGCGCTGTCGTGGAGGAGGGCGACCAGCCCTTCGCCGAGGTCGCCGGGGTACGCGTCACCGAGAAGGACGCCATAGCCGAACGCGCCGCCGCGATGGTCAGGGACGGTCAGTCGGTGCTGCTGGACATCGGGACGACGGCCTACCGGCTGGCCCGGCAGCTGCACGGCCGCCGGCTCACCGTGATCACCAGCAACCTGGTGGTCTACGAGGAACTCGCGGACGACGAGGGCATCGAGCTGGTCCTGCTCGGCGGGATGGTCCGCCGCGAGTACCGCTCCCTGGTCGGCTTCCTCACCGAGGACAACCTGCGCCAGCTGCACGCCGACTGGCTCTTCCTCGGCACCAGCGGGGTACGGCCCGGCGGGCAGGTCATGGACACGACGGTCGTGGAGGTGCCGGTCAAGCGCGCCATGATCAAGGCAGGCGAGAAGGTGGTGCTGCTCGCCGACGCGGCGAAGTTCCCGGGGCACGGGATGGCGAAGGTCTGCGGCCCTGAGGACCTGGACGCGGTGGTGACGAACGAGCCGGTCGACGCGGTGACGCGAGCCTCCTTCCAGGAGGCGGGCGTCGAGGTGGTCGTGGCGGGAAAGGTGCAAGCTTGAACTCTCTCCCGGCCGACGGGCGCCCGGACCGGGCCGCCCCGCCGTCGCGTGCACAGCGAGCTCTCACACGCTCGACACCAGCCGGGCTGGAACCAGCCCGGGGGCCTGAAGCAAGTTCAAGGAGGTGGCGCGTGTTCGGTTCCCGCGACATGCCGCGCGCAGCCCGCCGAATCGGAGGAACCCGGTGAAGCTGACGATTCTGGGCGGCGGAGGATTCCGCGTGCCGCTGGTGTACGGGGCGCTCCTCCAGGACCACGCCGAGGGCCGGGTGACCCGTGTCGTCCTGCACGACCTGGACGCCGGACGGCTGTCGGCGGTGACACGTGTCCTCGCCGAACAGGCGGCCGGCGTCCCCGACGCGCCCGAGGTGAGCGCCACCACCGACCTCGACGAGGCCCTGCGCGGCGCCGACTTCGTGTTCTCCGCGATCCGCGTCGGCGGTCTGGAGGGACGGGCGAACGACGAACGCGTGGCCCTGGCCGAAGGAGTGCTCGGCCAGGAGACGGTGGGCGCGGGCGGCATCGCCTACGGCCTGCGCACGGTCCCGGTCGCCGTCGACATCGCGCGGCGGGTGGCCCGGCTCGCGCCCGACGCCTGGGTCATCAACTTCACCAACCCGGCCGGCCTGGTCACCGAGGCCATGTCCCGCCACCTCGGTGACCGCGTCATCGGCATCTGCGACTCCCCGGTCGGTCTCGGCCGCCGTATCGCCCGGGTGCTCGGCGTGGAGAACCCGGGCGAGGCGTGGATCGACTACGTCGGCCTCAACCACCTCGGCTGGGTGCGGGGCCTGCGGGTCGCCGGCCGCGACGAGCTCCCGCGCCTGCTCGCCGACCCCGACCTGCTCGGCTCGTTCGAGGAGGGCAAGCTCTTCGGCGCCGACTGGCTGCGCTCCCTCGGTGCGATCCCCAACGAGTATCTGCACTACTACTACTTCAACCGTGAGGCCGTCCGCGCCTACCAGCAGGCCGAGAAGACCCGCGGCGCCTTCCTGCACGACCAGCAGGCCCGCTTCTACGCCGAGATGACCAACCCGGACGCCCCCGCCCTCGCGGTCTGGGACCGCACCCGCGCCGAGCGCGAAGCCACGTACATGGCCGAGAACCGCGAGACGGCGGGAGCCGGCGAACGCGACGAGGACGACCTGTCCGGCGGCTACGAGAAGGTGGCCCTCGCGCTGATGCGGGCGATCGCCCGGGACGAGCGCACCACCTTGATCCTCAACGTCCGCAACCAGCGCACGCTGTCGGTTCTCGACGCCGACGCCGTCATCGAGGTGCCCTGCCTCGTCGACGCCAACGGCGCCCACCCCGTCACCGTGGACCCGCTGCCCGACCACGCGACGGGCCTGGTCTGCGCGGTCAAGGCCGTCGAGCGCGAGGTGCTGGCGGCCGCCGACTCCGGCTCCCTCACGACCGCCGTCAAGGCCTTCGCCCTGCACCCGCTCGTCGACTCCGTCAACGTGGCCCGCAGGCTGGTCGAGGGCTATACCGAGGTCCACCCCGGGCTGGCGTACCTTAGGTGAGCACCGAGAGGTAAGCGCTTTCCCCGCCGCTCTTCCCCGCTTCCTGGAGACATCTCATGCACGACGAAAGCCGCCGCATCGAGGAGCGCGTGCAGCGCCTTCACGACCAGCGCATCAAGGCCGCGGTCTACGCGGCCACCGTCCCCTTCGCGGTGGAGGCCTGGCAGGCCCCGGGGGAGCCGGTCCCGTTCGAGGAGGCCGCCGCAGCCTCCTACGAGCCGTTCACGATGGGCACCCCGTGGGGCCCGCCCTGGGGCACCACCTGGTTCCGCATGCGCGGACAGGTGCCCGCCGAGTGGGCCGGAAAGCGCGTCGAGGCCGTCATCGACCTCGGCTTCGTCGGCGACTGGCCCGGCAACCAGGCCGAGGCCCTCGTCCACCTCCCGGACGGCACCCCCCTCAAGGCCGTCAACCCGCTCAACCAGTACGTGGCGATCGCCAACCCCGCGCAGGGCGGCGAGACGGTCGACTACCTGGTCGAAGCCGCCTCCAACCCGGACATCCTCGCGGACAACTTCTCGAAGATCACCCCGCTCGGCGACAAGCTGACCGCGGGCGACAAGCCCCTCTACACCTTCCGCAGCGCCGACATCGCGATCCTCGACGAGGAGGTCTGGCACCTCGACCTCGACGTGCAGGTGCTGCGCGAGCTCATGCTGGAACTCGGCGAGCACGACCCGCGCCGGCACGAGATCGCGCACGCCCTCGACCGGGCGATGGACCTCCTCGACCTGGACGACGTCTCCGGCTCGGCCGCCGCGGTGCGCGAAGCGCTGAAGCCGGCGCTGTCCAAGCCCGCGCACGCCAGCGCGCACACGATCTCCGGCGTCGGCCACGCCCACATCGACTCCGCCTGGCTCTGGCCGATCCGCGAGACCAAGCGCAAGACGTCCCGCACCTTCTCGAACGTCACCTCGCTCGCCGACGAGTACGACGACTTCATCTTCGCCTGCTCCCAGGCCCAGCAGTACGAGTGGGTGCGCGACAACTACCCCAAGGTCTGGGCCCGCATCCAGGAGTCGGTCAAGAACGGCCAGTGGGCGCCGGTCGGCGGCATGTGGGTCGAGTCCGACGGCAACCTGCCCGGCGGCGAGGCCGTCGCCCGCCAGTTCATCCACGGCAAGCGGTTCTTCATCGAGCACTTCGGCATCGAGACCAAGGGCGTGTGGCTGCCGGACTCCTTCGGCTACAACGCGGCCTACCCGCAGATCGCCAAGCTCGCCGGCAACGAGTGGTTCCTCACCCAGAAGATCTCCTGGAACCAGACCAACAAGTTCCCCCATCACACCTTCTGGTGGGAGGGCATCGACGGCACCCGCATCTTCACCCACTTCCCACCGGTCGACACCTACAACGCCCGCTTCAGCGGCGAGGAGATGTCCCGCGCGGTCCGCAACTACTCGGAGAAGGGCGGTGCCTCCCGTTCCCTGGCACCCTTCGGCTGGGGCGACGGCGGTGGCGGCCCCACCCGCGAGATCATGGAACGCGCCCGCCGGCTGGCGGACCTGGAGGGCTCCGCGAAGGTCGTCGTCGAACACCCCGACGAGTTCTTCACCAAGGCCCGCGAGGAGTACCCGGACGCTCCGGTGTGGGTCGGCGAGCTCTACCTGGAGCTGCACCGGGCCACCTACACCTCCCAGGCCCGCACCAAGCAGGGCAACCGCCGCTCCGAGCACCTCCTGCGCGAGGCCGAGCTCTGGGCGACCACGGCCGCCCTGCACGCCCCGGGCTACGCCTACCCGCACGAGAAGCTGGACCGGCTGTGGAAGACGGTGCTGCTGCACCAGTTCCACGACATCCTGCCCGGCTCCTCCATCGCCTGGGTGCACCGCGAGGCCGAGGCCGAATACGCCCGCGTCGCGCAGGAGCTGCACGCGCTGACCACGGAGGCGGTGGCCGCGCTGGGCACCGGCGAGACCCGCGTCTTCAACACCAGCCCCTACGACCGCGCCGACGTGGTCCGCACGGCCGACGGTGCACCGGTGTACGTGGAGGTGCCCGCGAGCGGCTCGGCGCCCCTCGCCGACACCGCGCCCCCGCAGCCGGTCACGGTCGACGGCCGGGTCCTCGACAACGGACTGGTCCGGGTGGAGGTCGCCGAGGACGGCACCCTGTCCTCCGTGCGCGACCTGCGCGCCGGCCGCGAGGTCCTCGCCGAGCCGGGCAACCTGCTCCGTCTGCACACGGACCTCCCCAACTACTGGGACGCCTGGGACATCGACAAGCACTACAAGAACCGCTACACGGACCTCCTCGACGCGTCGTCCGTCACGGTCGTCGAGCAGGACCCCTTGATCGGCGCCATCCGCGTCGAGCGGGCCTTCGGCAAGGGCTCCACGATCACCCAGACGATCACCGTCCGCGCCGGCAGCCCCCGGATCGACATCGAGACGGACATCGACTGGCACGAGACCGAGAAGATCCTCAAGGCGGCCTTCCCCGTCGACATCAGGGCCTCGCACTCCTCCGCCGAGATCCAGTTCGGCCACATCCAGCGCCCCACCCACACCAACACCAGCTGGGAGGCGGCCCGCTTCGAGGTCTCCGGCCACCGCTGGGTGCACCTCGGCGAGCCGGGCTACGGCGTCGCCGTCATCAACGACTCGACGTACGGACACGACGTCTCCCACACCGTCCGCGAGGACGGCGGCACCACCACCACCGTCCGCCTCAGCCTGGTCCGCGCCCCGCGCATCCCGGACCCCGAGGCCGACCAGGGCCGCCACCGCTTCACCTACGCGCTGCTGCCCGGCGCGACCGTCGAGGACGCCGTCGCCGAGGGCTACGCCCTCAATCTGCCCCTGCGGGTGGCCGACGCGGCCGGCGCCCCCGCACCCGTGGTCTCCGCCGAGGGCGAGGGCGTGACCGTCGAAGCCGTCAAGCTCGCCGACGACGCCTCCGGCGACGTCGTCGTCCGGCTGTACGAGTCCCGCGGCGGCCGCGCCACCGGCACGCTGCGCACCGGTTTCCCGCTCGCCGGCGCTCAGGTCACCGACCTGCTGGAACGCCCGCTGGAGGATGCGGAGATCACCGACGGGGCCGTCGCCCTCACGCTGCGGCCCTTCCAGATCCTGACCCTGCGCCTGCGGAGGAGCTGACCTCATGGCCATGCAGCCGTGGTTCGAGGACGCCAAGCTCGGCATCTTCGTCCACTGGGGCATCTACGCCGTCGACGGCGTCCAGGAGTCCTGGTCGTTCTACGACGACATCGTTCCGCACGACCGGTACATGTCCCAGCTCGACCGGTTCACGGCCGCCCGCTACGACCCGCGCGACTGGGCGAGGCTCTTCGCGCGGGCCGGCGCCAGGTACGCCGTCCTGACCAGCCGCCACCACGACGGGGTCGCCCTGTGGGACACCGCGTACGGCGACCTGAACGTGGGCCGTGACCTGATCGGCGGCTATGCCGAGGCCCTGCGCGAGCAGGGCCTCAGGGTCGGCCTCTACTACTCCCACTCCGACTGGAACCACCCCGACTACGCCTCCACCCGCAAGCCCGGCCGTCCACCGGAGCTGGAGGACAACCGCTACTCCGAGGTCGCCGCCGAATTCGAGGACCTGGACGCCTGGGAGAGGTTCCTCGCCTACCGCGACGGCCAGATCCGCGAACTCACCCACCGCTACAAGCCCGATCTGCTGTGGTTCGACGGCGAGTGGGACCGCAGTGAGGAGCAGTGGCGCATCCCCGAACTGGCCGCCCTGATCCGCTCCGAGGTGCCGGACGTCGTCCTCAACGCCCGGATGCTCAGCGAGGGCGACTACGCCACCCCCGAGCAGGGCGCCCCCGTGATCCCGCCGGAGGGCCCCTGGGAGCTGTGCCTCACCATCAACGACTCGTGGGGGCACCAGCATCACGACCACAACCACAAGTCCGTCGACCAGCTGATCCGCTACTTCACCGAGACCATCGGTGGCGGAGGCAACCTGCTGCTCAGCGTCGGCCCGCGGGAGGACGGCACGATCACGGACGAACAGGCGCGGCGGCTGGAAGGGCTCGGCGCCTGGATCGCCCGGCACGCCGAAGCCGTGTACGGCACCGTACGGGGACTTCCGCCGGGCCACCACTACGGCCCGAGCACCCTCTCCAAGGACCGCCGCACCCTCTACCTGATCCTCTTCGACGCACCGCGCGCCGAGATCAACGTCCGGGGCCTGCTGAACAAGGTCCGCCGGGTCTCGGTCCTGGGCAGCGGCACGGAACTGGCCCACCGCGTCACCGGCGGCCTCCACGAGACACCCGGCATCCTCTGGATCGAACCCCCCACCGCGGCGGACCTCGACCCGCACGCCACGGTGCTGGCCGTCGAACTGGAAGGAGAACTGGAGCTGTACCGGGGCGGGGGCCGCTTCTGACACCGTCGGATTGACCCACGATCACGGCACTGGAATGCCCCCTGCCATGGGTCGCCCGGCTCCGTAGATTCGATGTCATGACGACGACACAGAACGAAACGGCAAACAGCAGCGGCTTCGCACCGGTCCTCACCCGCGCCGCCGAGGCCGAGACGACGCGCGACCCCAGCAGCGTGATGACCCTGCTCGCCGACTCCGAGAACACCGGCGGCCGGCTCACCGCCTACCGGTCGACCTTCGCGGAGGGCGCGGTCGGAGCGCCCGCCCACCTGCACACCGAGGCGTCCGAGATGTTCTACGTGATCGACGGCGCGCTCCAGGTACTGGTGGGCGAGGAGATCACCGTGCTGCGAGCCGGCGACTTCCTTCTCGTCCCGCCGCACACCCCGCACGCCTTCGCCGCCGCGCCCGGTGCGACGGCCGACGTGCTGTTCGTCTTCACCCCGGGCGCCGGGCGCTTCGACTATCTGCGGCTGCTGGGCCGGGTGATGCGCGGCGAGGCCGACCCGCAGGAGATCAAGGACTCCTCCGAACGCTTCGACAACCACTACGTCGACAGTCCCGTCTGGCGCGCGGCGCTCGCGGCCAGGGCCTGAGGCCTCAGAGGGGCAGCGCCTGAGCCGCCGCCCCGATGGAGCCGGCCTGCTCGGCCGCGGCGGGCGCGGGTACCGCCGGCAGCGGATCCGTCGCCTCCGGCCGCTGCTGCGGCAGCGACACCGGCCGCAGCGGACGCGGCCCCGACACCACCGTGTAGTCCTGGCCCAGGAACGGCGGGACCATGTCGCCCGGGTCCTCGCCGAGCGCCAGTTGCACGGCGGCCCAGGGGGCGTTGACACCGCACTGGGACAGCTGGTGCAGTCCGCCGGCCGGGCGCGTGTTGACATCCATGAGCACCGGCCGGTCGCCGAACATCCGGAACTGGATGTTGGACAGGTAGTGCAGCCCGAAGCCCTCCGCGATGCGCCGGGCCGGGTCCAGCCACTGCTCGTGCAGGGTGAAGCCCCGGCGGCGGCCGTTCTTGGTGCGGCCCACCGCCAGCCGGACCCGGTTGTCCGGGCCGGTCAGGCAGTCCACCGACACCTCGGGCTGCTCCAGCCGCGGCATCACCAGCCAGTCCACCGGCTCCTCCCCCTGCCGCAGCGCCTCCCGTACCAGGTCGAGCGGCACGTACGGGCTGGGGAACCCGCTCAGATGCATCAGCGAGAAGGGCGTACGCGTGATCACACGGAAGCCCACCCCGCCGGCCCCGGACGCCGGCTTGAAGCACGCCTTGTGCCCGCCGGCCTCCAACTCCTCGACCGCCGCGACGAGTTCGTCCTCCGAGCGGACCCGGTACCACGGCGGCACCGGCACACCGATCGCCTGGACCGCCTCGTAGGCGATCACCTTGTCGTGGAAGACGGCCACGGCCTCGGGCGGCGGCGCCAGCACCGCCGTGCCGGCCGCCTCGAACTCGGCGCGGTGCGCCACGATCGCGGACTGGTGCAGCCGGGGCACGAACACGTCGATGCCCCGCCGCGCGCACTGGTCCAGCGCGTACTCGACGTACCCGGCGGGGGAGAGGTTGTCGGGCTCCAGCTCGGCGGTGTCGGCGGCGGCCAGCACCGGCGAGTCGGGGTCGCCGTGCGTGGCATGGATCTCGACCGCCCGGTCGCTGGGATTCCTCCGCAGCTGATCCATGAAGAACACGTTCTCCGCGTACGTGCGGTTGAGCCAGACGCGTACGCGAGAGACCATGCAGGCCGCCTTTCATGGTTCGCGGGCAGGGCTGAGCAGCCCGTGCCCGGGCAGGAGAAGGGAGGGACACCAAACCGCCCCTGTGAAAGGGAAGTTCTCAGCGGTGGTGTTGGGCCAGATCATACGGCTTCGGCGGGCCCCCTCGTGCAACGCGCGTGTGAAGGAATTCTCCCGCCACGGCCCCCGGGCCCGCTCTTGTCCCGGTCGCACGGATGTGATCTCTTGGTGATGTCCGAGGTGCGCTGAGGGGGGCGAGAGTGACGTCGACGGCCGGTGGCGCCGCACAACTGCTGGCCATCAGTGATCTGCACATCGGTTACCCGGAGAACCGCGCCCTGGTCGAGGACATGCGGCCCGGGACGGACGACGACTGGCTGCTCGTCGCCGGGGACGTCGCGGAGACCGTGGTGGACATCCGCTGGACCCTGAAGACGCTCGCGGGCCGCTTCCGCAAGGTCGTCTGGGTGCCCGGCAACCACGAGCTGTGGACCCATCCGAGCGACGCCGTCACCCTGCGCGGTGTCGACCGGTACGAGTACCTGGTCGAGATGTGCCGTGAACTCGGCGTGACGACACCGGAGGACCCCTATCCCGTCTGGGAGGGCCCCGGCGGCCCGGTGGCCGTCGCCCCGCTGTTCCTGCTGTACGACTACTCGTTCCTGCCCGCCGGCTGCACCACCAAGGAGCAGGGCCTGGAGTACGCGCGGGGCACCGGGATCGTGTGCACCGACGAGTACCTGCTGCACCCCGACCCGTACCCGAGCCGGGAGGCCTGGTGCCGGGCCCGGGTCGCCGCGACCGAACGCCGACTCGCCGAACTGCCCGGCGACCTGCCGGTGATCCCGGTCAACCACTACCCGCTGCACCGGCACCCGATGGACGTGCTGTGGCACCCCGAGTTCGCCATGTGGTGCGGCACGGACCTGACCGCCGACTGGCACCGCAGATTCCGCGTGCACACCATGGTCTACGGCCATCTGCACATCCCCCGCACCACCTTCCACGAGGGCGTGCGCTTCGAGGAGGTGTCGGTGGGCTATCCACGCGAGTGGAGGAAGCGGTCCCGGCCGCCGGGGCGGCTGCGGCGGATCCTGCCGGGGGAGGGCGAACAGCGGTGATCGAGGAACTGCTGCCGGAGACGGTGGTCAGCGTCGAGGCGTACGGGTACGAGGACGCGGACGCCCCGCTGTACCCCGAGGAGGCGGCCCTCCTGACACGGGCCGTCGACAAGCGGCGCAGGGAGTTCGCCGTGGTGCGCTCGTGCGCCCGCAGAGCCATGGCGAAGCTCGGCGTCGAGCCGCAGCCGATCCTGCCCGGGGAACGCGGCGCCCCCGGCTGGCCGGCCGGGCTGACCGGCAGCATGACCCACTGCGACGGCTACTGTGCCGCCGCGCTGGTCCGCGCGACCGACCTGGCGTCGCTCGGTGTCGACGCCGAGGTCCACGGCCCGCTTCCCGAAGGTGTCCTGCCGTCCGTGTCCCTGCCGGCCGAGGCCGACCGGCTGCGACGGCTCGCGGCCGAACGCCCCGACGTGCACTGGGATCGGCTGCTGTTCAGCGCGAAGGAGTCCGTCTACAAGGCGTGGTTCCCCCTCACCGGGAAGTGGCTGGATTTCATGGAGGCAGACATCGAGCTCACCGCCCACGGCACCTTCCGCGCGGAGCTGCTCGTCCCCGGGCCATGGGTGGGCGCCCGCCGCCTCGGTCACTTCGACGGCCGCTGGACGGCGGGACGGGGCCTGATCGCGACGGCGATCGCCGTACCGCACACCTGACCCCGCTCCCCGGCACGCGCCCCGTGGCACTCCCGGTCAGCGGCCAGGCTCCGGACACCAGTTCTCCAGGAGGCGGAAGAACGCCTCCTCGTTGCCGGTCAGTCCGGCACGCTCCAGGGCCTGCTCCGCCTCGGCGAGCACCGCGGGCGGGACGAGCGGCGGGCTGCCCTCCAGGTCGAAGGCGGCTCGCACGGTGTGCAGCAGCCGCAGATAGGCCTGGACGGCGGTGCGTTCACGATCGGTCAGAACGGCGGTGGGCATCGGTCGGCTCTCCCCGTGTCGGCGTCGTCGGTCCCGCGCCCTCGCGGCGCGTACGCCCCCGCACAGCGGTGGCGCACCTCCAGCTTGCCGTCCACCACTGACAATCCGGTCCCGCCGCCCTCCGGTTCGCCCGCTCGGCGGAGGGGGGAACCCGCCATGTCGCCGCGCGGTGCGGTCCCGTCAGCCCTGCGGTCCGCGGTATCCCAGCGACGCCTCGATCCGCCCCGCCAGATGGTCCCGCTGCACCCGCCCCCGTGAGGAGGAACCGGCCAGCCACGCCCGGCACTTGCTGGCGAGCAGCAGGCCGAAGCTCTCGGCCTCCCGCTCGTCGTCGAGGTCGAAACGGGTGCGCGCGGCCACCTTCAGCACGGTCGCCTGGAGGTCGGCCCCGTCGTCGAGGAGCCTGGCCGCGACGGCCGCGCCCTCGACGTGGTGGGAGCAGTGCCCCGCCTTCATGTGCCACAGCTCATGACCCAGGATCACCAACTGGTGGTCGGGAGCGGTGCGTTCCTCGATCACGACGAGGTCCTGCTCGGCCATGTCCAGCCATAGCCCGCTGGCGGTCCCGGGCGGAAACGCGGCCGTGCGGAAGCGCACGGGGCGGCCGCGGCGTCTGCTCATGCCGTCGCACAGGGCGGCGTACAGCTCCTCGGGCCGAGCCGGCGCGGGGAGGGTCAGCTCCGCGACCAGCTCGCCGCACAGACGGCGCATTTCCTTACCGATGCCCACAGTTCTCCCCACGGTCACGACTCGGGCCGCTTGACGCTCTCCAGGAGCATGTCCAGCCACTCCGCGACCTTGTCGCGGTGCTGGTCGGTGGGCAGTTGCGCGGCACGCCAGGCGATGCCGCGCACGCCGTGGTCCTGCAGCAGCCGCTCCAGCGGGTCGTCCTGTGCCGCGGCCGCCTGCCGCTCACGGTCGGCGAGCTTCTGCAGCAACTCCTGCTCGGTGTGCTGGAGGGCGCTCACGAGCGCCTCGGGGTCCTCGGCCGTCAGGAAGCCGGCGTGCACCCGGAAGAACCGCTGGAGGGCGTCGCAGTGCTCCATGGTCGGCCGTCGGTCGCCGTTGATGAGGGCGCCGGCCTGCTGGCGGGACATGCCGGCGCCGTCGGCGATCTCCTGCTGGGTGTACTTGCGGCCGTTGGGCTTGAGCCGGGTCCGGCGCAGCAGGTCCAGTCGCTGCAGGAACCGGGCCTGCACATCGGGCTCGCCCGCGGGCCTGCCGCGCAGCAGGGCCTGCACCACCGGCTCCGGGACGCCGGAGGCGACGGACAGCCGGCCGATGTCGAAGACCTCGGCGTGCGGCACGCCGAGCCGGTCGGCGAGCGCGCCGACACGGGAGACGACGGCCGGCAGCACGGCCGTCGGCGTGACGCCCGGACCTTCGTCGAAGCCACCCGTCACCGACAGATCTCCTACGTGTCTCACAGGCTTCTCACAAGTGGATGCCGTGACCTACCCCGGCGTGAACTTCCCGGAGCGTAGCCGGTGGTTCGAACTCACATCCAGGTTCCGCCACAACTGTGGCCAATTTCAGCCGTCAACAGGCATGGAATGCCACAATAGTTGACACGCCTCAGCCCGGGGCAGCAGGATCGGGGCGCCGCGTCAAGGCCGCACAGGCAAGAGGGGTGACCTCCCGATGGCATATCAGGCAGGAGGGCAGCGGCCGGCACCGCGGCCCGTCTCCGAGACTCCCGAGGCCCAGGCCTACCTGGAGGACTACGCCGGGCTTCTGGAGGGTGTCTCCTTCCCCACGCTCGTCGTCGACCACTGCTGGGACGTGGTGCTCACCAACGGCGCCTTCCGGTCACTTTTCCGTGAGATGGGCCCGCACCCGACGGCGATGCCGGGCGACAACTTCCTCAGGTTCGTCCTCTTCCACCCCGACGCCCCCACGGTGCTCGGCGAGCATGAGGCGAGCTGGTGCCTGCCCATGCTCGCGCACTTGGCACGGACCGTGGAGAGCCACGGTCCCGACCACGGGCTGCAGGCCATCCGCCGAGACATCGCCCAGGACCCGATCATGGAGGCCGCCTACCGGCACGGCCTGCCGCACTGGGTCCGCGCGGTCGGCGAGGGCGCCGTCGAGCAGGACGGTGCCGTACGGCCGCTGCTGCACCCGGATCCGCACCGTGGCGCCATGGAGTGCCGGGTCGTCGTCGAGACGACCAGGACGCTCGAGGAACTGGGCTTCGCCCGGGTCACGTTCGTCCTGCGCGAGGCCCGCCGCTCCGCGTCCCGGGAGCGCCGCACCCGCCGTAACGCCTCCCACCTGACGGTCGTCCCCGCGGCCGACTGACCGCCACCGGGTGCCCGCCCACCTTGTCGGCACCCTTCCCGGACCATGTGGTGTGTGACATAGTACTGGCGTGAGCGAGTCGCTGAGCTGCGATGTCGTGGTGGTCGGAGCCGGAGTGGTCGGCGCCGCCGCCGCCCTGTACGCGGCCCGCGCGGGCCTGGACGCCGTCGTGGTCGACCGGGGCCCGGTGGCCGGTGGCACGACCGGAGCGGGGGAGGGGAACCTCCTCGTCTCCGACAAGGAACCCGGACCCGAGCTCGAACTGGCCCTGCTGTCCGCCCGGTTGTGGGCCGACCTGGCCCGGGAGGGGCTGGGCGGCGCCGTCGAGTACGAGGCCAAGGGCGGTGTCGTCGTCGCCGGCACGGACCGGGCCCTGGCCGGGCTGGAGAAACTCGCGGCGGAGCAGCGCGCGGCCGGGGCCGAGGCGGTCCCGGTGCCACCCGACCGGCTCACCGACCTGGAGCCGTACCTGGCCCCCGGCCTCGCGGGCGGCATGCACTACCCGCAGGACGCCCAGGTGATGCCCGCCCTCGCGGCGGCGCACCTGCTGCGCGCCTCGAAGGCCCGGGTGCTCACCGGTTGGGAGGTGACCGGAGTCCTGCGTGGCCCGGGCGGTGCGGTGCGCGGCGTGCGGACCGACCGCGGGGACCTCCACGCCCCCGCGGTCGTCAACGCGGCCGGTACCTGGGGCGGCGAGCTGGCGGCCCGCGCCGGAGTGTCCCTGCCCGTGCTGCCCCGGCGGGGGTTCGTCCTGGTCACCGAGCCGCTGCCGCCCCGCATCCGGCACAAGGTGTACGCCGCCGACTACGTGGCCGACGTCGCCAGCGACTCCGCGGCGCTGCAGACCTCCCCCGTGGTCGAGGGCACCCCGGCCGGACCGGTCCTCATCGGCGCCAGCCGCGAACGGGTCGGTTTCGACCGGTCGTTGTCGCTCCCGGCGCTGCGCGCGCTGGCAGCCGGGGCGACCGGGCTCTTCCCCTTCCTGGCCGGAGTCCGGGCGATGCGGACCTACGCCGGCTTCCGGCCGTATCTGCCGGACCATCTGCCCGCGATCGGCGCCGACCCGAGGGCGCCCGGGCTCTTCCACGCCTGCGGGCACGAGGGCGCGGGCATCGGACTCGCCACCGGCACCGGGCATCTGATCGCCCAGGTGCTGACCGGGCGCACGCCCGATCTCGACCTCGGCCCGTTCCGGCCCGACCGCTTCACCGAGGAGGCCGAGTGAATCCCCTGGGACTGGCGGGCGCCAGGCCCGGCCCCGCCTTCACGATCACGTTCGACGGGCGGCCGGTCGAGGCGCTGCCCGGGCAGACGGTCGCCGCCGTGCTGTGGGCGGCGGGCGTCACGTCGTGGCGTGCCACCCGGGGCGAGGGCCGTCCGCGCGGGGTGTTCTGCGGGATCGGTGTCTGCTTCGACTGCCTGGTGACGGTCAACGGGCGCCCCAACCGACGCGCCTGCCTGGTGCCGGTACAGCCGGGGGACGTGATCGGCACGCAGGAGGGGACGGGGCACGGGGACGTGACCGGTACGCGGGCGGGGGCTGGTCACGGGGACGTGACCGGTATGCAGGACGGGACGGGTCACGGGGACGTGATCGGTATGCGGGACGGGGTGGATCACGGGGACGTGATCGGCACGCAGGACGT
>NZ_JBVJSX010000005.1:149215-381112 GCF_055606225.1 Streptomyces sp. NPDC037100
GAGGTGACGGGTCACGGGGACGTGACCGGTACGCAGGAGGTGACGGGTCACGGGGACGTGACCGGTACGCAGGAGGTGACGGGTCACGGGGACGTGACCGGTACGCAGGAGGTGACGGGTCACGGGGACGTGATCGGTGCGCGGGACGGAACCGGGGACGCGGAGGTGCGGCATGCGGACTGACCTCGCCGTGATCGGCGCCGGACCGGCCGGACTCGCCGCCGCTCTGGCCGCCTCCGCGCGCGGTGTACGGGTCGTGCTCGTCGACGCCGCGACGCAGCCCGGCGGCCAGTTCTACCGACAGCCCGCCGCGGGACTCGGCGCCGGGCGGCCCGAGGCGCTGCACCACCGGTGGCGGACCTGGAAGCGGCTGCGGGACGGAATCGCCGGCAGTGCCGTGCGGGTCCTGACGGAACACCACGTGTGGTGTGTGGAGCGGACCCCGGAGAGTTTCACCGTGCACGCCCTGCTCGGGCCGGACCAGGAGGAGCCCGTCGAGGTGCACGCCCGGGCCGTGCTGCTGGCCACCGGCGGCTACGAGCAGGTGCTGCCCTTCCCCGGCTGGACCCTCCCGGGCGTCGTCACGGCCGGGGGAGCCCAGGCCATGCTCAAGGGCGGGCTCGTGGTGCCGGGGCGCCGAGCGGTGGTGGCCGGGACCGGGCCGCTGCTGCTGCCCGTGGCGACCGGGCTCGCCGCAGCCGGTGTCGAGGTCGCCGCGCTCGTCGAGTCGGCCGGCCCCGGGCGCCTCGCCCGGCACGCCCCCGCCCTGGCCGGCAAGCTCCCCGAGGGCGCCGGATACGCGGCCGGGCTGCTGCGCCACCGCGTCCCCGTCCTCACCCGGCACACCGTGGTCAGCGCCCACGGCGACGACCGGCTGACCGGCGTCACCGCCGCCGCCCTCGACACCGAAGGGCACGTCCGGCCCGGCACCGAACGGCGCCTGCCCTGCGACACCCTCGCCGTCGGCCACGGCATGCTCCCGCACACCGACCTCGCCGACAGCCTCGGCTGCCGTCTCGACGGACTCGCCGTGGCCGTCGACACCGAACAGCGCACGGACGTGCCCGGCGTGTGGGCGGCCGGCGAGGCCACCGGCATCGGCGGCGCCCCCCTCGCCCTCGCCGAGGGGCACATCGCCGGCTGCTCCGCGGCCGCCCACCTGCGCGGCACCGCCCCCGCCCCGGCGCCCGCCGCCCTCAAGGCCCGCACGAAGCTCGGACGTTCCGCCGCCGCCCTCGACTCCGCCTACGCACCCCCGGGGCACTGGCCCGAGCAGATCACCGACGACACCGTGATCTGCCGCTGCGAGGAGGTCACCGCCGGGGCCGTGCGCGAGGCCCTGGACCTCGGGGCGGGCGACGAACGCACCGTGAAGCTGCTCAGCCGGGCCGGGATGGGCTGGTGCCAGGGCCGGATGTGCGGCACCGCGATCGCCGCTCTCGCGGGCTGCGCACCCACCCCGGCCAAACGCCCGTTCGCCCGTCCCGTGCCGCTCGGCGTCCTCGCCCGGCAACACTCCCAGGAGGGACCGTCATGACCGAACACCGCCCCTGGCGCGGCGTCCTCGTCGCCACCGCGCTTCCGTTGAACGACGACCTCTCGGTGAACCACGACCGGTACGCCGAGCACTGCGCCTGGCTGGTCGACAACGGCTGCGACGGTGTCGTACCCAACGGCTCCCTCGGCGAGTACCAGGTGCTCACGCCCGAGGAGCGGGCCCGGGTCGTCGAGACGGCCGTCGCCGCGATCGGCGGGGAGCGCGTGATGCCCGGCGTCGCCGCCTACGGGGCCGCCGAGTCCCGCCGCTGGGCCGAGCAGGCCGGCGAGGCGGGCTGCCGCGCGGTGATGCTGCTGCCCCCGAACGCCTACCGCGCCGACGAGCGTGCCGTCCTCGCCCACTACGCCGAGGTCGCCCGGGCGGGCCTGCCGGTCGTCGCGTACAACAACCCGATCGACACCAAGGTCGACCTCGTGCCCGAGCTGCTCGCCCGGCTGCACGGCGAAGGGCACATCCAGGGCGTGAAGGAGTTCTCGGGCGATGTCCGCCGGGCCTACCGGATCGCCGAACTCGCCCCCGAACTGGACCTTTTGATCGGAGCGGACGACGTCCTGCTGGAGCTGGCCGTCGCCGGAGCCAAGGGCTGGGTCGCGGGCTACCCGAACGCGCTGCCCCGGTCCTCGGTCGAGCTGTACCGGGCCGCCGTCGGCGGCGACCTGGACACCGCGCTGCCCCTGTACCGGCAGCTGCATCCGCTGCTGCGCTGGGACTCCCGGGTGGAGTTCGTCCAGGCCATCAAGCTGTCCATGGACCTCGTCGGCCGCCACGGCGGCCCCTGCCGCCCGCCGCGGGTGCCGTTGCTGCCCGAGCAGGAAGCCGCCGTCCGAGCCGCCACCCAGAAGGCCGTCGCGGCCGGATCGAGCTGAGGACCATGCGCAGCAGACTCGTCCTGCACGCCGTCGACTCGCACACCGAGGGCATGCCGACCCGGGTGATCACCGGCGGCATCGGCACCATCCCGGGCGCCACCATGAACGAACGACGGCTGTGGTTCCGTGAACACCGCGACGACATCAAGCAGTTGCTGATGAACGAGCCCCGCGGCCACTCCGCCATGAGCGGCGCGATCCTCCAGCCGCCGACCCGGCCCGACTGCGACTGGGGCGTCGTCTACATCGAGGTCTCCGGCTATCTGCCGATGTGCGGGCACGGCACCATCGGTGTGGCGACCGTCCTCGTCGAGACCGGCATGGTCGAGGTCGTCGAGCCGGTCACCACCATCCGGCTCGACACCCCGGCGGGCCCCGTCGTCGCCGAGGTGGCGGTCGAGGACGGCGCCGCCCGGGCGGTCACCCTGCGGAACATTCCCTCCTTCGCCGTCGGCCTCGACCGCGAGGCCACCGTCGCCGACGGCCGGACGGTGACGTACGACCTCGCGTTCGGCGGCAACTTCTACGCCATCCTGCCGCTGGAGCGGTTCGGCCTGCCCTTCGACCGGTCCCGCAAGGACGAGATCCTCGCCGCGGGCCTGTCCCTCATGGCAGCCGTCAACGCCGAGGACCCGCCCGTCCACCCCGAGGACCCCTCCATCCGCGGCCTCCACCACGTCTACCTGGCCGCCCCGGGCTCGACCGCCCGCCACTCCCGGCACGCCATGGCCATCCACCCGGGCTGGTTCGACCGTTCGCCCTGCGGCACCGGCACCAGTGCCCGCATGGCCCAGCTGCACGCGCGCGGCGAACTCCCGCTGCACACCGAGTTCGTGAACGAGTCCTTCATCGGCACCCGCTTCACCGGCAGACTGCTCGGCACGACCGAGGTCGCCGGCCGCCCGGCCGTGCTGCCCAGCTTCACCGGTCGCGCCTGGGTCACCGGCACCGCCCAGTACCTGCTCGATCCGGAGGACCCGTTCCCGGCGGGATTCGTCCTGTAGACACCCCCACAAGCGCACACGAGAGGAACACCGACCGTCATGGCTCCGCAGCACACCCCCGCCCTGCCCGTGCTGGGCAGCAGGAAGCCCAGCCACCGGGAGCGGGTCGCGGACGCGCTGCGGGCCGCCCTGATCGCCGGTGAACTGCGGCCCGGCGAGGTCTACTCGGCCCCCGGCCTCGCCGCCCGCTTCGGCGTCTCCGCCACGCCGGTGCGCGAGGCCATGCTCGACCTGGCCAAGGAGGGTCTGGTCGACACCGTGCCCAACAAGGGCTTCCGGGTCACCGCCGTCTCCGAGCGGCAGCTCGACGAGTACACCCACATCCGGGCGCTGATCGAGATTCCCACGACGGCGGAACTGGCCCGCACGGCCGACCCGGCGGCCCTGGAGGCGCTCCGTCCGGTCGCCCGGGAGATCGTCGCCTCCGCAGCGGCCGGCGACCTCATCGCCTATGTCGAGGCCGACCTGCGCTTCCACCTCGGCCTGCTGGCCCTCGCAGGCAACGGCCACCTCGTCGACGTCGTACGCGACCTCAGACGCCGCTCCCGCCTCTACGGCCTGACGGCGCTCGTGGAACAGGGGAGGCTGGAGGCGTCGGCCGAGGAGCACCTGGAGATCCTTGAAGCGCTGCTCGCCCGCGACGAGGAGGCCGTACGCGCCGTGATGTCCCGGCACCTGGGGCACGTGCGGGGCCTGTGGGCGGCACCCTGAACAGCCGGACGCCACCCTGAACAGCCGTGCGCCACCTGTTCAACGGCCTCGTTTCGCCGCCTGGACCTGCTCGTACACCCGGGTCCGCAGCTCGGCGAAGCGCGGGTCCACGCGCGTGTGCAGCTGGTCCCGCTCGGCCGGCAGATCGACCTTCATCTGCTCCTGGACGACGGTGGGGGAGTCCGACAGCACGAGCACCCGCTCGCCGAGGTACACGGCCTCGTCGATGTCATGGGTGACGAACAGGATCGTGATCCCGCGCTCCCGCCACAACCGCCTCACGAGGTCCTCCAGTTCGGCCCGGGTCTGGGCGTCCACCGCCGCGAACGGTTCGTCCATCAGCAGCACCTCGGGCTCGTACGCCAGCGCCCGCGCGATGGCCACCCGCTGCTGCATGCCGCCCGACAGCTGCCACGGATATGCTCCGGCGGCGTCCGCGAGCCCCACCGACTCCAGCGCGTCCGCGACCAGTGCGCGGCGCCGCTCCCGGCCGAGCCTCTTCTGCTTCAGGGGCAGTTCGACGTTCTGCCCGACCCGCATCCACGGGAACAGGCTGCGGCCGTACTCCTGGAACACGAACGCCATGCCGGGCGGCGGCCCGTCCACCGGGCGGCCCGCGAGCCGCACCTCACCGGCCGTGGGGGCGAGCAGACCGCCGACGCACTTCAGCAGGGTCGTCTTGCCGCAGCCCGACGGCCCGACGAGACAGACCAGTTCCCCCGCGGCCACGCTGAAGGTCAGATCGCGCACCGCCTCGGTCCGCCGCCCGGAACCCTCGTAGACCTTCCCCAGGCCGTGTACGTCGAGCATGGAGCGCCCTTTCGCGAGGTTCACGGGGACCGCCGGCCGGACTCGCGCAGGCCGTGGTACCAGCCGAGGACCCGCCGCTCGGCCAGCCCGAAGAGCACCGAGAGGAGGAAGCCGAGCAGACCGAGCAGCAGGATCCCCGTCCACATGTCGGGGATGGCGAAACCGCGCTGGAACTGCACGATGGTGAAGCCCAGGCCGTTGCTGGCCGCGAACATCTCGCTGATCACCATCAGGATGATCCCGATCGACAGCGCCTGGCGCAGGCCCGCGAAGATCTGCGGGCTCGCCGAGCGCAGCACCACGTCCCGCAGCCGGGCCACGCCCGTGATGCCGTACGAGCGGGCCGTCTCGGCCAGCACCGGGTCGACCGCGCGGACGCCCTCGACCGTGTTGAGCAGAACCGGCCAGACACAGCCGCTCGCGATCACCGCGACCTTCATCGTGTCGCCGATCCCGGCGAACAGCATGATGACCGGCACCAGGACCGGCGGCGGCACCGCCCGCAGAAACTCCAGCACCGGCTCGCACAGCGCCCGCACCCGCCGCCAGGAGCCGATGACGGTGCCGAGCGCCACCCCCGCGACGGCCGCCGCGGTGTAACCCGCCGCGAGCCGCAGCACGCTGGGCAGCACGTCCCCGCGCAGCCGCTCGCCCGTCCAGACGTCCGGGAAGGCGCCGAAGACGGTGCGCAGCGGCGGCCAGTAGACGTTCGTGCTGCCGGCCGACGCCACCCACCAGACGGTCACCAGCACCGCGGGCAGGGCGAGTGCGCACACCAGCCGCAGCAGGGCCCTCCGCCAAGCTCTCGACGTCGCTCGACCAGGGGGGACCCCCATCACACCGCCACCTCCCCGCGCACCGACGGGTGCCAGGCCAGCGCCCGCCGCTCCACCGCCCTCGCCCCCACGTTGATCAGCAGCCCGAGCACCCCGGTCACCACGATCAGCGCGTACATCTCCGGCACCGCCTGCGAGGTCTGCGCCACCGCGATCCGGGCCCCCAGCCCCGGGGCGCCGATGACCAGTTCGGCGGTGACGGCGAGGATGAGCGCCACGGCGGCGGCCAGCCGCACCCCGGTCATGACGTACGGCAGCGCCGTCGGCCACAGCAGGTGCCGGATCCGCGCCCAGGCACCCAGGCCGTACGAGCGTGCCGTCTCCTCCGCGACCGGGTCGACGTCCCGCACGCCGTACAGGACCTGGATCAGCACCTGCCAGAACGAGGCGTACACGACCAGCAGCAGGACCGAGCGCAGTTCCGTGCCGTACAGCAGCACCGCCAGCGGGATCAGCGCGACCGACGGGATGGGCCGCAGGAACTCGATCGTCGAGGCCGTCACCTCGCGCAGCCACGGCACCACGGAGATCACCACGCCCGCGACGACACCCGCGCTCACCGCGATCGCCAGGCCCAGCGCCCAGCCGGTGAGGGTGTCGCCGAGCGCCGACCAGAAGGCGGTGTCGGAGAGTTCGCGGCCGAGCGCGCCGGCGATGCGGCCGGCCGGCGGGAAGTGCTCCTCGTCGACCAGGCCGAGCCGCGGCACCGCCTCGCCCAGGAGGACGAACACGGCGAACCCGGCCGCGCCGAGGGCCGCGTCGGAGCCCCTCACGGCAGCAGCTCGTCCAGGTCCGGCGCCCTGTCGAACAACCCGTCCCGCTCGCCGAGTTCGGCCAGCCGCTCGATCGACGGCCGGTCCGGCTCGGCCGGATAGCGCGGCAGGGTCAGCTTCTCCAGCAGGGTGGCGGGGATCTTCGTGTAGGTGGTGAGGATCCGCCGGACCTCCTCGGGGTGGCTGTCGGCGTACTTCAGCGACTCGGCGGTCGCCTCCTGGAACTTCCTCACCAGTTCCGGGTTCTTGCCGGCGAACTGCTCGGAGGTGAAGTACATGGCGACGGTGAGGTCCGGTGACACGTCGTGGAAGTTCGAGGCGATCTCCTTGCCGCCCGCGGCCTTCACGGTGGCCAGGGCGGGCTCCGGGGTGCAGGCCGCGTCGACCTGCCCGCCGTCCAGCGCGGCCGGCATCCGGTCGAAGGGCATCTCGACGAACTCCACCTTCGAAGGGTCGCCGCCGTCCTTGCGCACGGACTCCCTGATCGAGGTGTCGCAGATGTTGTTGAGGGTGTTGACCGCCGCCTTCTTGCCCTCCAACTGTTTGGCGGAGGTGAGGGGGGACCCCTTCCCGACGGTGATGGCGGCGAAGTCGGCACCGCCCCGGCCCGTCGACGCGGCACCGTTCGCCACAGCCTTGACGGGCACGTTCTTGGACCGGGCGACCAGCAGCGACGTGGTGTTGCTGAAGCCGAACTGGAACTGGCCGGACATGACTCCGGGCACGATCGCGGCCCCGCCCTGGGCCGGTACCAGCTCCAGTTCGAGGCCGCGATCGGCGTAGAAGCCCTGCTTCTCGCCCAGGTAGACGGGTGCGACGTCCAGGACGGGAACGACACCGACCTTGACGGTGGTGGTTGCGCCCGACGAGCCGGCCGTGTCCTTCCCGCCGGGGTCGGACGAGCCGCAGGCGGTGACGGCGGCCAGGACGGACCCGGCCATGAGACCGGCGAGCAGGCGACGCATGGCTCCCCCTGTGGGACCGGCTGAGGTGCTCCGACAGGCTGTGCGCAGGCAGTACGGAAGTGCTCAGCGGGAACCTAGAGCCCGCCCGGAGCCATGGTCAATGCACGTGCGGTGAAGGCTTGTTGAAACCAGCACCTTCGGGTCAAAGGTCCAGCACGAGCCGCCCGCCGCGGCAGCGGGACACACAGATGAGCATCGTCTCGCCCGCCGCGCGCTCGTCCTCGGTCAGCACCGAGTCGCGGTGGTCGGGCTCGCCGTCCAGGACGTCGGTCTCGCACGTGCCGCAGGTGCCCTCGGTGCAGGAGTACAGGACCTCGACCCCGGCGCCGCGCACGGCGTCGAGCACGGACACCTCCGGCGCGACGGTGAGCGTTCTGCCGCTCCGCGCCAGCTCCACCTCGAACGCGGTGTCGCCTGCGGTCTCCTGCTCCTTCGGCTGGAAACGCTCGACGCGCAGGACCCCGGACGGGCAGCGGGCCTCGACGGCGTCCAGCAGTGGCCCCGGACCGCAGCAGTAGACGAGCGTGCCCTCGGGTACGTCGTCCAGCACCGAGGGCAGGTCCAGCAGGCCCGTCTCGTCCTCCGGGGCGAACGTCACGCGGTCCCCGTAGCGGCCGAGTTCCTCGCCGAACGCCATGGATCCGCGGGTGCGCCCGCCGTACAGCAGCGTCCACTCGGCGCCCGCCGCCTCCGCCGCCGCCAGCATCGGCAGGAGCGGCGTGATGCCGATGCCGCCGGCGACGAAGCGGTAGCGGGGGGCGGGTTCCAGGCGGAAGTTGTTCCGGGGCCCGCGCACCCGAACCTCGGCGCCCTCGCCCAGCTGTTCGTGCACATGGGCCGAGCCGCCCCGCCCGGCGGGCTCGCGCAGCACCGCGATCCGCCAGGCCGACCGGTCCGCCGGATCGCCGCACAGCGAGTACTGCCGTTCCAGGCCGGGCCCGAGCAGCACGTCCACGTGGGCGCCCGGCTCCCAGGCCGGGAGCGGCTCGCCCAGCGGATGGCGCAGGGTCAGGGCGAGCACTCCCTCGGCGGCCAACTCCCGTCGCTGGATGATCAGTTCGGCCTCGTACACGGTCATGAGCCGGCCCCTCGCGGTTCGTCGTCGCTCACATGCCCCTGCGGGTGGGCGAGCATCCACTCCCACATCTCGACCGGGTCCTGCGCGGTGTGCTCACGGCCGCAGTGGCACGTGCCGTGCAGCACGTCGGTGCCGGGCACCCAGTCGATGCGGTAGATCTCGCCGGTCGGAGCCGTCACCGGACCCCCTCCACGGGCTTGTCGCCCTGTTCCACCAGCCGGGCGAGGATGCGGCGGGCGGCCAGGCCGCCGGTGTCGATGTTGATGCTCAGCTCCTGGTAGCCGGTGCGCTCGGTGCCGAGCGTCCTTTGCAGCAGGTTGAGCGCGGTGACGTCCTGCATGACGACCGTGTGGTTGTTCCCGCGCAGGAACTCGGTGACCTCCGCATCGTCCGTGGCCCAGTCGCGCGAGACGGCCCAGAAGTCGTACACCTTGCCGTCGCCCGACGGCGTGATCGCGTACGTGATCTCGGTGTGGAAGCCGTTCGGATCGCTGCCGTCCGCCTCGGGCAGCACCCCGACCGGGGCGATACGGCTGTGCAGCAGATACAGGCACGGCGCGTGGTACTCGATGTCCTGCCAGCGGGTGATCCGGCCCTCGATGCCGGTGGACTTGGCGTAGAACGGCGGGCACTCGGCGTCGTCCATGTGCCGGCTCACCCGGACGATTCCGGCGCCCTCGTCGACCTCGGTGGTGATCGGCGTCTCGGCGACCTCGGGGGTGCCGATGTATCCGCCGTGCAGATACGTCTCGTGGGACAGGTCCAGGAGGTTGTCGACGAGCAGCCCGTAGTCGCAGTCGATGGGCTCCATGCCGCGCACCGTGACCCAGCCGGGGGAGTCCAGGTGCCGGGCCCGGGGGATGGTCTGCGGGTCGGCGAGCGCCGGGTCGCCGATCCACACCCAGATCAGCGAGTCCTGCTCGACGACCGGGTAGGAGGCGACCCGGGCGGTGCGCGGCACCCGCTTCTGGCCCGGCACGTACACGCACGTGCCGGTCGTGTCGTACGTGAAGCCGTGGTAGCCGCACACGATCCGGTCCCCGTCCAGGCGCGTCGGCGCCTCGGACAGAGGGTAACGGCGGTGCACACACCGGTCGTGCAGGACGACCGGCGTGCCCTCCTCCTCCGTCCGGTAGAGCACGAGCGTCTCACCGAGGATCGTCCGGCCGAGCAACTCCCGCCCGACCTCGTGACTGTAGGCGGCGACGTACCACTGGTTCCTGGCGAAGGCGGTCATGTGAGGCATGGGGTTCCCGTCCCTGTCGGCGGGGCGTCGTCGCCCCGCGTGCCGTGGTTGGACTTAGCGTCCTGACGGCCCCGGTCACCGCGCAAGGCGGCTTCTGCCAGACGGAAGGGATTCGGAAAAAGGGCTGGTCAGGGCGTAGGCCCATCTTTTGGTGATCACCGGTACGGTTAACGGCGTGGCGCTGCCGGCCAGGTCGCTCCCGAGGAATCCGAAGACGGCCCGGGCACCTGGATCACGCTGCTCGTGATCGTCAGCGGCATCGGCGTGGTCTTCCCGGCCGGCATGAGCATCGGCCAGGCGTTGCCGGGCGGCCCGGTGCCGCGTCCGCTCCTGGGCGGCCGGTAGTTCCTCCTCGGGGCCCTCGCCTCAGCGCTGATGGGATTGTTCGGGGAGGACGGAGAAGACCGTCACCTCGCGGGCGTAGAGGACGAATGAGTGTGACCGGTCGTAGAAGCCGCCGGTCTCGGCGGAGTGCTCCCGCAGTGCGCGTTCGTAGGGCGGGAAGTGGGTCAGGGCGTCGTCCGGGGAGTCGTAGTACAGGGCGGCGACTCCTTCGTACGCGGGCCTGTCCCGGCCGCCGAAGTGGCGCAGTGCCTGCTCGGCCCCCGGGGCCCGGCGGTGCTGGACGTAGCCGCGCAGGGCCTTGGTGTGAGGCTCCTCCTTGGAGAGTGCCTCCTCGTGCGCGGACAGCCATCGCTCGGTGAAGGTGTCGAGGTCCAGCCCTTCCGGCCTGCGCAGGAAGTGCAGCACCTTGACCGGGTCCGCGTCCGGGGCGGGTTCCGGCGGGGGCATCAGGACCACGGGGGTGGTCAGCAGCGCCACGGCACTGGGCATGTCGTTGAAGTTGGCGCCGTCGGGGCCGATGACCTCGCGTGAGTACGGGTCGGACATCGTGGCGGCCAGGGCCTCCATGTCCTCGAAGTACAGCTCGGTGACGTTGTCCCGGGCGAAGTCGGTCACGTAGGCCGGGTCCTCCTCGCTGCCGAAGGACGAGTCGAACACGTGGTTCTGGAGGTAGCGGCGAATCTGCAGGGGATTGGCTGCCGCCAGTGATCCGTGGACATCGTGCACGTACCGCAGGAACGCCCGGTGCGTCATGCCTGGTTTGCGGCGGATCGCGGCGATCAGGTTCAGCATGGCTGCTCTCCAGCGGGAAGAGGAGGTGACCGGCATCGCGGGGGGAGGGGAGGAGGTCCGCGATGCCGGCCGCGTACGGGGTTCTCGTGGTGAATCCGGCCGGTCAGCCGGCCGGCTGCTGGATCGGTTCCGCAACGGCCACCGTCCGTCGGCGACGGGCGGCGAGGGCGAGTGCGGCCGCGGCGACCGCCCCGGCGAGGGCGAGGACGCCCATGGCGCCCGCCAGGCCGCCGGCAGCAGGGGCGAGGGCGAGCACCACCAGGGGGCAGAGGAACTGGCCGAGGAAGAAGGAGCCCGTCCACAGGCCGGTGCCCCGGCCGCGGTCGGCGTACGCGAGCTTGGACATGGCGAGGGTGAGCAGGCTCGGCAGCATGATGCCGCCGCCGAGGCAGTTGATCACGGCGCCGATGGTCAGGACGACGGGGTTCGGGGCGAGCCAGACCACCGTGAAGCCGACCGCGCACAGGGCGAAGGCGGTGGGCAACCAGGCCTGCGGGCTGCGGCCGGCCTTGGCGAAGACAACGGCGCCGATCACGATCGCGGCACTGGAGACGGCCGTGGCCAGTCCGATCATGCCGGGGTCGGTCACGCCCATGTCGTCCAGGAGGAAGGCCATCTCCACCTGGAGGGTGTAGAAGAGAACCGCGCCGAACACGGTCAGTGCGCAGGTCCCGGCCAGTGGTCGCCACGGGAAGGGCCGCTTGGCCGTCGGCTCCGGGGCGGAGGGGGAGGGGGTGTGCTCGCGGGCGGCCGGGCGGGGCTGGGGCAGGAAGGCGGCCATGGCGGGGGCGAGCAGCAGACTCACGGCGTACGCCCAGAACGGTGTGCGCCAGCCCGCCGAGCCTGCCGCGCCGCCCAGGACGAAGAAGGCCGTCGCGGAGATCGCGGCGCACATCGTCTGCAGGGCGAGATAGCGATCGCGCTGCCGGCCGGAGTAGTAGTCGCCGATCAGCGTGGTGCAGCAGGTCATGATGGCGGCCTCGACGATGCCGACGAGGGCCCTGCTGACGACGATCGCGCCGAGGGATTCCAGCCACAGCGGGGCGGTGCCGAGGATCGCGTACAGCACGGTGGCGATGATCAGCAGGCGTTTGCGGCCGAGCCGGTCGACGATGACGCCGGCGAAGGGGGCCAGCAGCGCCAGGGAGAGGGCGGGGATCGTCAGGGCCATGGGGACCAGTGCGTCGACGCCCGGCACCTTCGCGAAGTGGTCGTGCATCTGCGGCAGGACGGGGGCGATGAGCACCGCGCCGAGGATGGGCAGGCAACTGCCGGCCATCAGCAAGGTGATGCGCAGCCGGTGTCCGGGACCGGTGACGATGTGCTCGGACGTGTCGTCCGTGACGGCCGCGGCCGGGGACGGGGGCATGGGAGCGGGCATGCTGGAACTCCACCTGGCGTGTCGGACGGGGAAGGGGCGCGGCCACCTTGGTGAGGCCGGCCGGTGCACCGGCAGGATCGGGACCTCGGGCACCGATGACTGTCGTCATGTCGCGAAGGGCCGGTTTGCCGGGCGCCTGCGCCGACCCGGCAGTGGTGAGGAGTGCGGCTCCGGCGCCGGGTTGAGATGACTATGAGGGACGGGGCAGGTCCTGCCTAGCCCTCGTCCGATCGAGATCGAAGATGGGGATCATCCAGGTCCTGGATGCCGCGCGCAGGGAGCGGGTGTCCGCCACGTGTCCGCCATGTCCGTTCCGCGGCGCAACGGCGTCGGAGCTACTCCGTGGCGGAGATACGCCCGGGCGTGGACTCCGCCAGCTCCGCGCCCACCCGCGCGGCGGTCTCGCGCAGCCAGACGTGGGCCGCGTCGTGGGTGTGGACCGGGTGCCACCACATCGCTTCCTGCAGGGGGACCGCTTCGTAGGGCGGGTCCATGACGCGTACGGCCGCCACCCCGTCCACCAGCTCGGCCAGGCGCCGCTGCACCAGGGCGATGCGCCGGGTGCCGGCGACCAGGAACGGCAGCACCTGGAAGCTGTCGACGGAGACCTCGACGAGGGGGTCGACGCCGAGCATGCTCAGCTGGCGGGCGGCCGGGGCGTCGTAGGCGCGCTGGTAGATGACCCAGGGCAGCCGGGCCAGGTCGGCCATGGTCAGCCGCTCGCCGACCTCGTCGTTGTCCTCGGCGACGAGGAAGACCCAGCGGTCGGCGAACAGCTCGACGGTGGGGAAACCGCTGATGACGCCGTACGGCATCAGCAGCCCGTCGGCCGTGCTGAGCAGCGTCGCGGTGTCCTCCGTGACCTCGGGCGGGGTCCGCTGGAAGCGCAGCCGTACCCCCGGCGCCTCGGTGTGCACGGTCCGGGCGAGTTCGGCGCCGAACACGGCGAGGGCGTAGTCGGAGGTGAGCAGGGTGAACTCGTGCTCCTCGCTGCCCGGGGCGAAGTCGGCCCTGCTGCTGAAGACCCTTTCCAGCAGGTCGCAGGCGGTGGCGGTGCGGTCGAGCAGGGCGCGGCCGAGGGCCGTCAGTTCGTACTGTCCGCCGACGCGGGAGAGCAGTTCGTCGTCGAAGTGGCGACGCAGGCGGGCCAGGGCCGCGCTCATCGCCGGCTGGCTGAGCCCGACGCGCTGCCCGGCGCGGGTGACGTTGCGTTCCTCCAGCAGGGCCCGCAGGGACAGGACGAGATTGAGATCGAGGCCGTAGAGGGACACGACGCCTCCAGAACGAGGCCGCACGAGGCAGCGACATTTGCGCGGCGGATGATCAGCATTCAAAGAATCGATTTCTCAGATTACGGGATGCCGGGCCAGATTGGTCCCACCGCAATCTGGAGGACATTCCCGTGAAACCCGCAGCCCCCTCCGCGTCCTTCGCCGGACCCTTTGCCCTCGGCACCCTCTCCGCCCCTGACCAGGCAGCTTTCCCCGGTCTGGTGATCCCTGGGGGACGCGTGACGGACCTTCGCACCGCCCTCGGTGACCCCGCTCTGACGACCCGGGAGATCTTCGAACGCTGGGACGAGGTGCTCCCGCGTCTGCGCGCTCTGGCGGCGGACGCGACCGGCGACACCTGGCAGCCGCTCGACGGACTGGGGGTGCACGCCCCCGTCGAGCCTCGCCAGGTATTCCAGTCCGGCGCCAACTACCGGCAGCACGTGATCGACCTGGAGGTCGCCCACCGCGCGCCCGACGACCCGCGCACGGTGGAAGAGGCGCGGGCGGAGATCGCCGCGGTCATGGACCGGCGGGCGGCGGAGGATCTGCCGTACGTGTTCACCGGGCTGCCGAGCGCCATCACCGGGCCGTACGACGATGTCGTCCTGCCCGGGTGGGCGCGGCAGCCGGACTGGGAACTGGAGTTGGCGGCGGTCATCGCCAGGCCGGCCCACCGGGTGCCGGTCGAGAAGGCGCTGGAGTACGTCGCCGGGTACACGATCGCCAACGACCTCACCGACCGCGCCACCGTCTTCCGCCGGGACATGAAGGCCATCGGCACCGACTGGCTGCGCAGCAAGAACGCGCCCGGCTTCACGCCGCTCGGGCCCTGGATCGTGCCGGCCGAGTCGATCGCCGACCCCGGGGACCTGCGGGTCATGCTGAAGCTGAACGGCGAGACCATGCAGGACGAGTCCACCAAGGACATGCTCTTCGATGTCGCGCGGCTGGTGTCGTACGCCTCGCAGACCGCCCAACTCCTCCCTGGGGACCTCGTGTTGACGGGCAGCCCGGCCGGCAACGGTATGCACTGGGGCCGGCTGCTGCAGGGCGGCGACGTCATGGAGGGCTCCATCACCGGGCTGGGCGTGCAGCGCACCCGATGCGTCAAGGAGACACCGTGAACCGGCACGACCCCGAGGGCTCGATCGCCGAGGCCGCCAAGGCGTACTCCAACTGGGGCCGCTGGGGCGAGGACGACGTGCTCGGCACCCTGAACTTCCTCGACGAGGCCAAGCGCCGTGAGGGTGCCGCACTGGTGCGTCGGGGCGTGAGCTTCTCGCTGGCGCAGCGGTTCGACATGAACGGGCCGCAGAAGGGCTGGCGCAGGCGGACCAACCCCGTGCACACGATGCTCGACACCGGCACCGACGCGGCCCTGGGCAACCAGGGGTTCCCGCACGGCATCGGCGGCGCCGACGACGTGATCGCGATGCCGTTGCAGTGCTCCACGCAGTGGGACGGGCTCGGGCACATCTTCGACCACGGCAAGGCGTGGAACGGGCGGGACGCCGAGAAGGTCGTCACCTCCGACGGCGACCTGGTCACCGGCATCGAGCACATGGCGCCGTACGTCGCCGGGCGCGGGGTGCTCCTGGATGTGGGCCGAGTGGTCGGCTCCGAGGGCGAGTTGCCCGACGGTTTCGCGATCACCGAGGACCACCTGACCGCGACCGCCGAAGCCCACGGAGTAGTGGTCGGCCGCGGTGACATTGTCCTGGTACGAACCGGTCGGCTGGCCCGCGCCCGGCGCGAGGGCTGGGGCGACTACGCGGGCGGCGACTCGCCCGGCCTGTCGTTCACCACGGCCGACTGGCTGCACCGTACCGAGATCGCCGCGATCGCCACCGACACCTGGGGCTTCGAAGTGCGGCCCAACGAGTTCGAGGGCGCCTTCCAGCCGCTGCACCAGGTCGCCATTCCCAACATGGGCCTGCTCATCGGCGAGATGTGGGACCCCGACGCGCTCGCCGAGGACTGCGCGGCCGACGGCGTGTACGAGTTCTGGCTCACCGCCGCGCCCCTTCCCATCACCGGAGCCGTCGGCTCCCCCGTCAACCCGGTCGCCGTCAAGTGACCCGACGCGTGACCCGGCCCACGAAGGAGTTGGCCATGGCAGCACCAGCACCAGCACCACACAGAACCGTCCTGGTCATCGGGGGCGGCACCGCCGGCAACGCACTGACCGTCCTGCTGCGGCGGGCGGGCATCGACGTCGACCTCGTCGAGGTCAAGCCCGACTGGAACGTGCGCGGCTCCGGCATCACCCTCCAGGGCAACGCCCTGCGCGTGCTGCGGGAGCTCGGCGTCTGGGGCGAGGTCCGCGAGCACGGCTTCGGCTTCGACTCCCTGGGCCTGACCACGCCCGACGGCACAGTGCTCCACGTCAACCAGGACATCCGCACCGGAGGGGACGACCTCCCGGCCACCCTGGGCATGCAGCGCCCGGTCCTCCAGCGGATCCTCACCGACGCCGTACGGGCATCCGGGGCGCGCGTCCGGCTGGGCACCACCGCCGAGACGCTCACGCAGGACGACACCCATGTCACCGTCCGCTTCAGCGACCGCACCGAGAGGCGTTACGACCTCGTCGTCGCCGCCGACGGCCTGAACTCGGCGACCCGCGCCGCCATCGGCATCGACGACAAACCCGAGCCGACCGGCATGGCCATCTGGCGAGCCCCGGCCCCCCGCCCGGCGGGCGTCACCCGCAGCGACCTCGCCCACGGCGGCCCCTGCTACATCGCCGGCTACACACCCACCAGCAAGGACACCCTCTACGCCTACCTGGTGGAGCCGGTCCGGGACCGCGCCACGATCCCGCCCGAGTCCTACGCCGACGAGATGCGCCGTCTCGCCGAGAGCTACGGCGGCGCCTGGGACGAGATCCGCGCGTCGATCACCGACCCGGCGCAGGTCAACTACACCTGTTTCGACCGCATGCTGGTCGAGGGCTCCTGGCACCGGGGCCGGGTCGTCCTCGTCGGTGACGCCGCCCACTGCTGCCCGCCCACGATGGCTCAGGGCGCGGCGATGTCCCTGGAGGACGCCTGGGTGCTGTCCCAGCTGCTGGCCGGCGGGGCGGACTGGGACGAGGACCTGCTCAGCCGCTACTACGAACGGCGGATCGACCGGGTCCGGCTGGTCGTCGACGCGTCCGTGCAGATCGGTCAGTGGCAGCTGGACGGCGTGCAGGGCGACCTGCCCGGACTGATCGGCGCCGCCATGACCGCGCTCAAGGAACTCCCGTGACGGCACCCACGGTCGACGTGCACGCGCACGTCCTGCTCCCCGAGGTCGACGCCCTGGTGGCCGACCTGCCCGGCCTGGCGGAGGCGAGGGCGCTGGACGCCCGACGTAACGGCCCAGCCGCCCTCGCCGTCAACGGCCCCATGGTGCGCGAGCGCATCGCCCGGCTGACCGACGTCACGGTACGGCTGGCCGCGATGGACGCGCACGGCGTCGACCTCCAGCTGGTCAGCCCGTCACCGTCGCACTACCTCTACTGGGCGGACGAGAAGACGGCCGAGAAGCTGTACCGGCTGGCCAACGAGGCCACGGCCGCGCACTGCGCCCAGGCGCCCGAGCGGTTGCACGGCCTGGGACTCGCGCCCCTCCAGCACCCGTCGATGGCCGTGGACGCCCTGGAACATGCCCTGGAGCAGGGCCTGTCGGGTATCGAGATCTCCAGCCACGCGCCCGGACGGGAGCTGTCGGATCCGGCGTACGAACCCTTCTGGGCCATGGCGGAGACGACCGGCGCGATCCTCTTCCTGCACCCCTTCGGCTGCACCCTCGACGAGCGGCTGGACCGGTGGTACCTGTCCAACACGGTCGGCCAGCCCACCGAGAACGCCGTGGCGCTGTCCCATCTGATCTTCTCCGGCGTCCTGGACCGCCATCCGGGCCTGAAACTGATCGCCGCGCACGGGGGCGGCTATCTCCCCACCCACATCGGCCGCTCCGACCACGCCTGGCAGGCCCGCTCCGACGCGGGCGCGGGCTGCGCCCAGCTGCCCAGCAGTTATCTCAAGCGCCTGTATTTCGACTCGCTGGTCCACGACCCGTACGTGCTGCGGGAGTTGATCCGCGTCGCCGGTGCCGACCGGGTGCTGCTCGGCTCCGACTTCCCCTTCGACATGGGCACCGAGGACCCGGTCGGCGCGCTGCGGGCCGCGCGGCTGACCGACGCCGACTTCGACGCCGTACGAGGCGGCAACGCCGCCGCCCTGCTCTCCAAGGAGTGACACCATGCGCCTGCTCACCCACCTCCGGCACGTCGACCTCGCCGTGCCCGACTACGACAAGCAGCTCGACTTCTACGCCGGCGTCTGGGGCCTGACCAAGGTCGCCGAGGACTCCGGCATCTCCTTCCTGGCCGCCGAGGGCTCCCCCGAGCAGTACGTCGTACGGCTGCGCAAGGCCGACGAGAAGCGGCTGGACCTGGTCTCCTACGGCGCGGCTTCGGCGGCCGATGTGGACACCCTCGCCGAGCAACTCCTCGCCGGGGGAGTGCGGTTGACCTCTCAGCCGGGCAAGGTCGACACACCCGGCGGCGGCTACGGCTTCCGCTTCTTCGACGTCGACGGCCGCACCATCGAGGTCTTGGCCCAGGTGGACGTACGGCAGCATCGCAGGATCGAGGAGAAGGAGTCGATCCCGGTGAAGCTGTCGCACGTGGTCCTCAACTCCCCTGATCTGAACCGGACTCGGGAGTGGTACGAGCGCCACCTGGGCTTCCGGCTCTCCGACACCCTGTCCTCACCCCACATGGGCGAGGTCATGCACTTCATGAGGATCAGCAACCAGCACCACTCCATGGCCATCGCCCAGGGCCCGCACACCTCCCTGCACCACGTCTCCTTCGAGATGCGCGGCCTGGACGAGTACATGCGCGGCTCAGGACGGGTGATGCGGGCGGGCTTCAAGAAGGTCTGGGGGCCGGGCCGGCACATGGCCGGGGACAATACCTTCACCTACTTCCTGGACCCGCACGGCAACACCGTGGAGTACACGACCGAGTTGGAGGTCCTGGACGAGGACACCTGGCATCCGCACGTCTACGACTTCTCCCGGCCCGAGGTCACCGACCAGTGGGGCACGGCGAACCCGATGAACGAACTCATCGCCAAGGAGTCGTTCAACGACGTCGACCGCGGCTGCTTCGTCGCCCCGCCGGTGTAAGGGGCACACCGTCATGCGCATCGCCACTTATCTGTACGGGGGCCGCCGTCACTGCGGTGTCGTGGAGGACGACGTCGTACGGGCCTTTCCGGACGGCACGTCACCGGTCGAGGCCCCAGGGGTCGCCCCCGTGGGCCCGGCCGTCCCGCTCGCGGACGTGCGGCTGCTCCCGCCGCTCGAGCCACCCACCGTGCGGGACTTCGTCACCTTCGAGGAGCACGTCGAAGGCGTACGGCGATCCGTCGACGGTGTCGGCGCAGGCGGGGTGCCCGAGGCCTGGTACGACGCGCCGACCTTCTACTTCACCAACCCGTACGCGATCATCGGCGCCCACGACGACGTGCCGGTGCCGCCCGGGTCGAACGTGCTCGACTTCGAGCTGGAGGTCGCCGCTGTCATCGGCAGGCAAGGGCGGGACCTCACACCCGAGCAGGCGCGCGACCACATCCTCGGCTACACGATCTTCAACGACTGGTCCGCCCGCGACCTCCAGTCCCGCGAGATGCAGGTCCGCCTCGGCCCGTGCAAGGGCAAGGACACGGCCGCCACCCTCGGCCCGTACGTGGTCACCGCCGACGAGCTGGAGCCGTACCGGGACGCCGACGGTTTCCTGCGCCTGGCCCTGACCGCCTCGGTGAACGGCGAGGTGGTCGGCAAGGACCTGCTGTCCAACATGAGCTGGACCTTCGAGGAGATGGTCGCCTACGCCTCGCGGGGCACGGTGGTACGCCCGGGCGACGTGCTCGGCTCGGGCACATGCGGCAACGGCGGCTGCCTGGCGGAGCTGTGGGGTCTGCGCGGTGAGCAGTCACCGACGCCGCTGAAGCCCGGGGACACCGTCACGCTCACCGTCGAGGGCATCGGCACCGTCTCCAACACCGTGGTCGCGGGGGCCGATCCGGTGCCGCTGCCGGCCGCCCGCCGCCGCACCCGGGAGCGGCCGTGACCGACCCGCACCCCAAGCCGCTCCTCGGCAAGGTCGTCGTCGTCACCGGCGCCGCGCGCGGCCAGGGCGCCGCCGAGGCCGAAGCCCTCAGGCGTGAGGGTGCCCGCGTCATCGCGACCGATGTGGAACCCGTGGGCGACTGCCGCCGTCTCGACGTCACCAGCGACAAGGAGTGGGCCGCACTGGCGGCGGAACTGCGGGAGGAGCACGGCCAGGTCCACGGCCTGGTCAACAACGCGGGCATCACCTGGCGGGCCCGCGTCGGCGAGGTGCGGCCGGAGGACTTCGACCGTGTCCACGCGGTCAACGTCACCGGGCCGCTCCTCGCCATCCAGCATCTCGCCCCGCTGATGCCGCCCGGTTCGTCCATCGTGAACGTCGGCTCGGCCGCCGCCCTCACCGGCCACTACCCGGTCGCGTACACCGCCAGCAAATGGGCCCTGCGCGGCCTGTCGAAGTCCGCCGTCACGGAACTCGGCCCGCGCGGTATCCGCGTGAACACCATCCATCCCGGCTTCATCGAGACCGAGATGACCGCCTCGGCCGCGCCCGCCTTCCGCGAGGCCAATGTCCGTGAGACCCCGCTGGGCCGCACCGGCACGGTCGACGAGGTCACTCCGCTGGTGCTGTTCCTGCTCTCCGACGAAGCCTCCTTCATCACCGGCGCCGAGATCCCCGTCGACGGTGGCCTCACCGCGCACGGCGGCGCCAAGTCCATCTCCGACGCACTGCGTCCGGGGGCATCGTGAGGCGGCTGGACGGCAAGGTGGCCCTGATCCCGGGAACGGCCCGAGGGCAGGATCGGGCGGCGGCTCTGCGTTTCGCGGCCGAGGGCGCGCTCGTCATCGGCGACGACCTGCGGAGCCTGTGGATGCTCTGATGGGGCGCGGCTTCCCGGTACTGCGTTCTTCCCGGGGCCCGGGAAGACGCCGACGCCTTCACAGAACCCTGCTGAACGCGGCAGTCCGAGGCCCGTTCGCCGGTCCGGCACCGGCTCGGTGCGGCTACCCGGTCGCGGCTGAGGCCGGTGCGTCCTCCAGGCCGGGCGCTGCCTCGCCGGGCAGCCGGGCGAGGGCGAGGCGCAGGAACGCCTGGGCGGCGGGTGACGTCGGGGCCGGGTCGCGGTGGGCGAGGGCCAGGGGCTGGAGTGCCTGGGGGTCGTCGAGGCGCAGGACGCAGTCGGCGTGGTCGGCGGGGACGATGGCCTCGGCCACCGGCCGGGGCACCACGGTCACGCCGATGCCCTCGAACGCCAGCGAGGCGAGGTCTCCGGCACTGCGCAGCGCGCACACGCCCCGGCGGCGGGCCCGCGCACGGTCGAACGCGGCGTCCACCTGGGCGCGCAGTCCGGTGTCGGGACCGCACTCGAGGAAGCGCTCGTCGGCCAGTTGTGCCAGGTCCGTGACGCTGGTTCCGCGCAGGCGGTGCTGACGGCCCACCACGGCCACCAGCGGCACCAGGCGCAGCAGGTGGTGGGCGATGCCCGGGGGCAGCTGGTGCTCGTGCAGAGCGATGACGGCGACCTCGAGTTCGCCGGTCAGCAACTGGGCGGCGGCCTCCACTCCGTCGGCGTCGGAGAGGGTGACCTCGACGGCGGGGTAGGCCTCCTGGTAGTCCCTCAGCAGGCCGAGCTGGTCGATGTCGCCGGCCGTGAGGGTGACCGAGCCGATGCGCAGCCGACCTCGCACGGGTCCGTCGAGGGAGGCGATCTCGGCGTGCATCTCCTGCACCGCCTTGAGCACGCGGCGCGCGCAGGCGACGAAGGTCTGCCCGGCCTGGGTCAGCCGGACGCTGCGGCTCGTCCGTTCGAACAGCCGGGCCCCGAGCTCGCGTTCGAGCTGGGTGATCTGGTGGCTGAGTCCGGACTGCCCGATGCGGCAGCGCGCCGCGGCCCGGGTGAAGTTGAGCTCGTCGGCGATGGCAACCGCGTACTCCATCTGCCGCAGATCCATCGCAATCTCCGATCATTGCATGCGTGTTTCAGTGTTGGACGCCGAAGACACACCGGGGACATCATGGCCAGTACGAGCTGATCAGCTCGGTCTCGCTGGATTCTTCGACATCTGGTCTCGCGGCAAAGTGCTACGGCCGAGAGTCATCGATCACATTCTTCGCTTGATCCAACCTTGCCACAGGGGAGACAGTCATGGCCACTGCAGCGACGCAGTACAGCGGAACACCCGGACAGCAGCCCGTGGGCACCCAGGCGCCTCCGGAGACCATGCAGTGGCCGGACACGCCGAAGTTCCGGGGGTTCTTCGCTCCGTCGCGGATCGAGGCGGACGTCTACGACCTGGAGGTCGAGGGCAGTATCCCCCCGGAGCTGTCGGGTGCCTTCTACCGTGCGGCAGCGGACACCCAGTACCCGCCGCGGTTCCCGAACGACGTGTACATCAACGGCGACGGCATGATCCACATGGTGCGGCTCGACAACGGGCACGCGGATCTCAAGACCCGCTACGTCCACACCCAGCGCTTCGAGCTGGAACGCGCGGCCCGCCAGGCCCTGTTCGGTGCCTACCGCAATCCCTACACCGACGACCCGTCCGTCGCGGGTATCGACGACGGCAACGCCAACACCTCGATCATCTGGCACGCCGGCAAGCTGCTCGCGCTCAAGGAGGCGGCCCTCCCCTACGAGCTGGACCCGGTCACCCTGGAGACCCGGGGCGTTTACGACTTCTCCGGCCAGATCCCGGGGCGTACCTTCACCGCGCACCCCAAGCACGACCCGCGCACCGGTGAGCTGATCGCGTTCGCGTACAACGCCAGCGGCCTGCCGGACCGGCAGATCCACATCTACGAGATCTCCGCCGAGGGCAAGGTCACCCGCTCCCAGACCTTCGAGGTGCCGTACTCGTCGATGGTGCACGACTGGCTGGTCACCCGGGACCACCTCGTCTTCACCATCTCGCCCATGGTCGCCGACCCGGAGCAGCTCAAGCGGGAGGCCCAGTACTTCGTCTGGGACCCGAACCAGGAGACGTACGTCGCGATCATCCCGCGTGAGGAGGGTGTGCGCGGCATCCGCTGGTTCCGCAGCGAACAGCTCATGGAAACGCACTCGCTGAACGCCTGGACGGACGGCGACACCCTGATCGCCGACCACTTCACCACCGGGTCCGGGTGGTTCTCCCAGTTCCCGAAGACGACCGTGGGCCCGCTGCAGGAGCTCCCGCCGTTCCTGCACCGCTGGACCTTCGACCTCAAGGGCGGCGCGCCGCACTGGGACGACGCCACCGACACCTACACGAGCGAACAGCTCATCGCCTCGCCCGGCGACATGCCCCGCGTCGACCCCCGCATCCTGATGGAGAAGAACCGGCACGCCTGGGTCGGCGGCATGGACCCAGACGAGCCGATGTGCGAGACCGGGCCCATGGGCCCGCCGTTCAACTCCCTCATCCACCGCGACGACCACACCGGCGAGACGACCTTCTGGGCCCCGGGCGAGCACGCCGCGCCCGAGGAGCCGGTGTTCGTGCCGAAGTCGGCCGACGCCGACGAGGGCGAGGGCTACCTGCTCGCACTGGTCGGCCGCCGCGACCAGAACCGCCACGACCTGGTCGTCCTCGACGCCCTCGACGTCGCCGCCGGCCCGATCGCCACCGTGAAGATCCCCTTCCGGCTCCGGTACGGCTTCCACGGCACCTGGGTCCCCGGCAGCGAGCTGAGCAAGTGAGCGGGACCATGCGACTCACCAGGTGTGGCCATGCCTGCATCCGGCTGGAGCGGGACGGTGTCGTCATCGTCATCGATCCCGGTGTCCACTCCGACCCGCGAACCCTCGACGGTGCCCACGCGGTGCTCGTGACGCACGAGCATGTGGACCACTTCGCCGAGCCCGAGCTGCGCTCGGCGGCCGAGGCCGACCCCGCCCTGCGGATCTGGGCGAACCGTTCCGTGGCGGACCGGCTGGACGGGCTCGGTGGCGGCCGGGTCACCGTCGTGGGTGACGGGGACGCCTTCGACATCGACGGCATCGACGTCGAGGCGCACGGCGAACTGCATGCCCCGACCCACCCGGACCTGCCGCGTGTCACCAACGTCGGCTTCCTCGTGGACGGCCCCCACGGCGGCCTCTTCCACCCGGGCGACGCGTTCACCGTTCCCACGCGCCCGGTCGACACGCTCCTCGTGCCTGTCCACGGCCCGTGGTCCAAGACGGGCGAAGTCATCGACTACGTCCGCGAGATCAGCCCCCGGCGGGCCCTGTCCATCCACGACAGCGGTCTCAGCGAGGACGGAAACACGTTGACGGACGGCCTGCTCACCGCGGGCATACGAGACTCCGCCACCGACTACCTGCGGGTGGCGGCCGGAGCCGGGATGGAGCTCGCATGACGGGCTGGCTGGGACTGGAGGAGCGCCGCGCGCTCGTCATCGGGGCCGGAGGTCTGGGCACCGCCTGCGCCCGGGGCCTGGCCGAGGCCGGAGCACGACTGCTGATCGTCGACGCGGACGAGACCAGGCTCAAGGCCCTGCGCGACGATCCGGCCCTCGCGGGCGCCGACGTACGGACCCTCACCGCGGACCTGACGTCGTCCGAGGCGTGCGAGCGGGTGGTCACGGAGGCGGCCCGCGAACTGGGCGGCCTGGACGTGCTGGTGCACGCCGTCGGAACGAACGACCGGCGCCCCGTCGTCGACACCCCGGACGAGGTGTGGGACCGGATCATCACCCTGAACCTGTCCAGTGCCTTCTGGACCGGGCGGGCCGCGGGCCGGCTGATGCGCGAGTCCGGCTCCGGCCGCATGGTGTTCCTCTCCTCCGTCTCCTCCCTGCTCGCCCACCGCCACCACGCCCCCTACGCGGCGTCCAAGGGAGGCCTGGACCAGCTGGTGAAGGTCATGGCCCGCGAATGGGCCGCCGACGGCGTCACCGTCAACGCCGTGGGCCCGGGCTACACCGAGACCGAGCTGACGCGTGCGTACCTGGAGAAGCCGGGGATGCGCGAGGAGATGACGAGCCTGGTCCCTGCCGGGCGCCTGGGCACACCTCAGGACGTGGTCGGCGCCGTGCTGTTCCTGGCCTCCGCCCGCGCGTCGTTCGTCACCGGACAGGTCCTGTACGTGGACGGCGGCCGGACGCTCGTCTGACGTCCGTGAACCTCCCTTGGAAGGAGCGCCGATGACCGCGCGCCTTGCCGGACTGCTGCCCGGTGAGCTGGACGAGCGGCAGACCGAGGTCTACCGGGCCATCGCCGGAGGACCCCGGGCGGCCGGGCCGCAGGCGTTCGCCCTCACCGACGAGGAAGGCCGGCTGCGGGGGCCGTTCAACGCGATGCTGCTCAGCCCGCCCGTCGGGCTCGCCGTCCAGGCGGTCGGGGCGGCGGTGCGCTACGAGTCGGTCCTGACCGACCGGGTGCGTGAGATGGCCATCCTGGTCGTCGCCGCCGAATGGGGCAGCGCCTTCGAACAGGAGGCCCACGAGGCGGTGGGCCGGGCCTGCGGCCTCACCGAAGCCGAGCTGCACACCCTGCGCGCAGGTGCACTGCCGGACCTCCAGGACCCCGCCGAGCGAGCCGCTCTACGGGCGACGGCTGCCCTGGCCTTCGGCGGTGAGCTGAGTGACCAGGAGTACTTCGACACGGTGGCGGCCTGGGGAGAGCGCGGCCTGTTCGAACTCACCACCCTGGTCGGCTACTACGCCCTGCTCGCCCTCCAACTGCGCGTCTTCGCCGGAGAAGGTCCGTCACCGGACAAGCCCCTCACCCACGACACGCTCGAAAGCGGGACATCATGAAACTGATCACCTTCGACGACGGCCGCGTCGGCCGGCTGGAGCTGGAAGAGCGCCTCGTCCTCCCCCTGGAAGTCGGCTCGACACGCGAGTACTTCGAGCGCGACGGCAGGGTCCTGGAGAGCGGGGAGCGGCTGTCGCTGGACGACGTGACGCTGCGCGCGCCGATCGTGCCGAAGAAGTTCTTCCACACCTCCGGCAACTTCCGTGAGCACGAGGACGAGTCGAAGAACGTCGACTGGTCGCACCCCATGCACAAGGGCATCGTCTTCTTCCAGAACGTCGACGCGATCGTCGGCCCGGACGAGCCGGTGATCCACCCCGAGCACCTGACCAGCGAGCTGGACTACGAGCTGGAGATCGCAGTCGTCATCGGCAAACCGGGCAAGTTCTTCGGCGTGGACGACGCGCCCGACCACATCGCCGGATACGTGGTCTTCAACGACATCACCGCCCGCGACATCCAGCGCCGTGAGATGGAGTCGGGCGTCTTTTCCTTCTGCAAGGCCATCGACACCTTCTGCCCGCTCGGCCCGTACATCGTGACGGCCGACGAGATCCCCGACGCGCAGAACCTCGATATGGAGCTGCGGGTCAACGGTGTGGTGAGGCAGAAGTCGAACACCAACCGCATGTCGGTCTCCATCCCGCACCTGGTCGCCTACCACTCCCCGCAGGGCTACAGTGCGGGCGACCTGATCACCACCGGCACCGTGCAGGGCGTCGCGGGCTTCAGCGGTGACCCGGAGATGTACCTCAAGCCGGGCGACGTCGTCGAGGCCGAGGTCGAGCGCCTGGGTGTCCTGCGCACGCCCATCGTCAGTTGGGGCCAGGGGCACGGCACCCCCGTACCCGAGAAGGTGGACTGGTGAGGCTCGCTGTCATCGGCGGCCGGGCCGCCCTCGTCCGCGGCGACCGGGCCGCGGATGTCGGCTGGGCCTCGCGGGGCCGGCTGTCCACCGACCCGATGGTTCTGCTGGAGCAGTGGCCACAGGTCCGCGACTTCGCCGCCGGCCTGTCCGACGAGGCGTACGACATCGAGGTGGACCCGGACGCCCTCCAGGCCCCGGTGCCCCGCCCCCGCCAGGTGTTCGCGGTCGCCCTCAACTACCCCCCGCACGCGACCGAAGCCGGGTACACCCCGCCCGACGAGCCGCTGGTCTTCACCAAGTTCCCCACCTGCATCACCGGCCCGCGCACCACGGTGGAGCTTCCCGCGGGCAAGGTGGACTGGGAGGTCGAGCTGGTCGCGGTGATCGGACGGGAGACGTACCGGGTGGGCGAGGACCGCGCCCGGGACGCTGTGGCCGGTCTGACCGTCGGCCAGGATCTGTCCGAGCGTGTGAGTCAACTCCGCGGCAAGCCAGCCCAGTTCAGTCTGAGCAAGTCCTTCCCCGGCTTCGGCCCCACCGGTCCCGTCCTCGTCACACCGGACGAGTTCGACGACCCGGACGACCTGGAGATCACCGGACTGCTGAACGGCGACGTCGTCCAGCACGACCGTACGAAGTCGATGATCTTCCCCGTCCCCGAGCTCATCGCGCGGCTCTCGGCCGTCGTGCCCCTGCTCCCCGGAGACCTGATCTTCACCGGCACCCCGGCGGGCGTCGGCAACCGGATGAACCCCCCGCGCTACCTCACCGAGGGCGACGAACTGGTCAGCCGGGTCCAGGGCATCGGCGAACTGCGCCAGCGCTTCACCGGACCCACACCTGATCGCCTCCCGTGAAAGGACCCTGCTCATGTCCGAGCACACCCCGCCTCGGCTCCGCCGCTTCGAGAGCCGTACCGTCCTGGTCACTGGTGCGGGCACCGGCTACGGCGCCGAGATCGCCGTACGCGCCGCCCAGGAGGGCGCCCGGGTCGCCGTCCACTACCGCAGCTCCGCCGCCGGGGCCGACAGGACCGTCGCCCGCATCAAGGACGTCGGCGGCGAGGCCTTCACGGTGCAGGGCGACATCGCCGTGCACGCCGACGTCATCCGCATGGCCGACGAGGTCTTCAGCCGTTTCGGCGGCCTCGACGTGCTGGTCAACAACGTCGGTGACGTGGCGGCCGACCAGATGTCCTGGCGCGATGTCACCGAGGAGTCCATCGACCACGTCCTCGCCGTGGACATCAAGGGAACCATGCTCTGCGTCCACGAGTTCGGCTCGCGGATGCTGGAGCAGGGCCACGGCTCGATCGTCAACATCGGATCCACCGTGATCGTGCGCGGCAGCGCGCGTGCCCCGCAGTACGCCGCCGCCAAGTACGGCATCCTCGGCATCACCAAATCCTACGCCCAGGCATTCGCCCCCACCGTGCGGGTCAACACCTTCGCACCGGGCTTCATCGAGACCGAGCGTCTTTTGAACCGCGAGGACTGGAAGAACGGCCGCCGCGAGGAGCTGATCTCCAAGACCCCGCTGGGCCATATCCCCGGCCCGGCCGAACTCGCCGGCACCGCCCTCTTCCTCGCCACCGACGACGCCGCCCACATGACCGGCGCATACCTGAACGCCGACGGCGGCTTCAACATGATCGGCGCCTGACCCTCCCCACCACCCGGACCGAGCAAAGGGAACCGACCGCATGTCACTTCACCGGAACCTCCTGATCGGCGGCAAGGAGATCCCTGCCGCCTCCGGCCGGACCACCGCCGACATCAACCCCTGGACCGGCGAGCCGTACGCCACGGTCGCGGCCGCCGGACCGGAGGACGTACGGGCCGCGGTGGACGCGGCGGACGCCGCCTTCGCCGAGTGGGCGGTGCTCGCGCCCTTCGCCCGGCGGAAGATCCTCCTGGACGCGGCCGACCTGATGGAAAGCCGCGGCGAGCAGGTCGTGGAGCTGATGGCCGGTGAGACGGGCGGCACCCGGGGGTGGGCGCTGTTCAACGTCGCGGTGGCGGCGAACATGCTGCGCGAGGCCGCCACCGCCATCACCGCGCCGCGGGGGGACGTGCTGGCCACCCAGGAGCCGGGCGGACTCAGCCTCGCCGTCCGCGAACCCCTCGGCGTGGTCGCCGCCTTCGCCCCGTGGAATGCGCCGGTCATCCTCGGCACCCGGTCAGCCGCCGCCGCGCTCGCGGCGGGCAACACGGTCGTGGTCAAGGCGAGCGAGGACGCCCCCATCGCGTGCGGTCTCTTCGTCGCCGACGTGCTGCACGACGCCGGGCTGCCCGACGGCGTCCTCAACGTCATCACCAACGACAAGGCGGACGCCGCCGTCATCGCGGAGACACTGATCGCGGACCCGCGCGTCAGGGCCGTCAACTTCACCGGCTCGACCGGCGTCGGGCGGATCATCGGCGCCCTCGCCGCTCAGCACCTCAAGCCGGCCGTGCTGGAACTCGGCGGAAAGAACTCCGTGATCGTGCTGGAGGACGCCGACCTCGGCCACGCGGTGAACGCCGCCGCGTTCGCCTCCGTCATGAACTCCGGTCAGATCTGCATGTGCGCCGACCGCATTCTGGTCCACGCCTCACTGGCCGACGAGTTCACCCGCCGTTTCACGGCGAAGGTCGCAGGGCTGCCCAGCGGTGACCCGGGTCTGGCCACCACCGTCATCGGCCCGCTCGTCGACGAGGCCGCCGCCCAGCGGGTCGCGGCCCTGGTCACCGACGCGGTGGAGAAGGGCGCGCGGGTACTCACCGGCGGCGGAGCGCCGGTGGGGGCCCTGCACCCGGTGACCGTCCTGACCGACCTGCCCGAGGACGCGGCACTGCACCACACCGAGGCCTTCGGACCCGTCGTCACCATCCGGGCCTTCGCGGACGACGACGAGGCCGTGGCCCTGGCCAACGACACCGAGCACGGCCTCAGCTGCGGCATCCTCACCGAGAACGGCACCCACGGCCTGAAGGTGGCCCGCCGCATCCGCACCGGCATCGTCCACCTGAACGACCAGACGGTGGCGGACGAACCCCAGGCCCCCTTCGGCGGCTTCGCCGCCTCGGGCTACGGCCGATTCGGCGGACGCTGGGGCATCGAGTCCTTCTCCAACACCCGCTGGGTCACTGTTTCCACCGAGCAGCCGCACTACCCCTTCTGAACGGAAAACACGCCCCGTCCGAGCGTCAACGGCCCGTACTGAGCCGACCCGCCCAACAGTCGCTCGAGGACGACGGCGATGCCGTCGTCCTCGTTCGACAGGGTGACCTCGTCGGCCACGGCCTTGACGCCGGCATGCGGGCGGCCGCCGCTTCGGGCTCGTTCTGCCGACACCGTGACCACCCAAGGAGATCACATGGCAACTCTGCGCTTCGACACCCGGGTCGTGCAGGACCCCGACCAGGTCTGGGCCGTGCTCACCGACGTGCGCACGATTCCGCAGTGGTTCCCGGCTGTGCAGGAGGCACACTTCGACGGCATGCACCGCCACCTCCGCACGCCCGAGGGGACGCTGAAGGCCCTTGTGGTGACGAAGAACGACGAACTGCGCCGTTACCAGTACCGCTTCGTCGAGGGCATGCCCCTGCCCATCGAATTCCACCTCGGCACCATCGACGTGCTCCCCGACGGTGACGGCTCACGGGTCGTCTACAGCCAGGAGATCCTTCCGGAGGGCCTGGCACCCATCGTCGAGCGGGCCGTCAGCGATGGAATCGCGGGCATCGCCCGCTACTTCGCCGCAGACTAGTACTACAGCCGGTTGTTCAATCCGGGTGCCGGCCTGGTGCAGGAGCCGGTGGACGGTGGCGACCGAGTAGTCGCACTCCTTGGGGCGTGCTCCCCGATACCGTGGAATTGGGTCGAGTGTCCTTGAGAGAGGGCTTTATGGGTGCTGTCCGGCACGGTGGGGTCGTCTCGCAATGACGTGGGCTCCACCCGGGCCCGCCAAGACCACGGGTGGTGTGCGGAACCAACCTCCATCGGCGCCGGCAAGGTCCCCAGGACGGCCATCCTGAAGACCCTTTTCTGCCCTCCACACCCGTCAACTCAGGTGCCGCACAGCCCAGTTGTGGTCGATCGCCTCTGCACCCGCCCTAGCAGGTCACAGCCTTATCGCCCCCACGCAGGCGCAGGTCGGAAAGGTGCGTCGGCTGCACCACCGGTTCCTGGCGAAGGCGGTCATGTGAGGCATGGGCACTGGCTTCCGTCTCTGGTCGTGCCGTCATCGGCGGGGTGGCCCTCCGGGCACCGCAACGGCCCTTCCGTCAGGCGGAAGCCGCTTTCGACAGAAGCGGTTTTCGAATCAAAAAGTGAAATCGAAACAGAATTCTGCACTTTATTGTCGCGGGGCGTTGCCTTAGGCTGAATGCATGGAAAAGACAAGGACGCAGTTCTACGTAGTGAAACGCGGTGACAACCTCACCAAGATCGCGCGGATGCACCACGTGAGTCTGGATCAGATTCTGGAGTGGAACCCGCAGATCGAGGATCCGGACGTCATCCGCCCCGGCCAGCGGATTCGCGTGGCCCCGCCCCCAGAAGCAGGCGGAGAGGACGGTGAGTACGAGACGACCCCTTTCCAGGGGCAGACTTCTTCCAAGCGTCAGTGACCAGTCCCGTCATCGAGGCCATGGGCTATCGCCTCATCGAGGTGGACTGCTCGGCGTATTCCGACGGCCCCGACTCGACGTGGAGCCCGGCGGACCAGAAGTCGTACGCCAAGTGGCAGCGCAAGCTCGGCTTCAGCGGCGCTGACGCGGACGGTATTCCGGGACCGACGTCCTGGAAGAAGCTCCGCGTGCCCGCAGTTTACGAATGACCAGAACCGAGAGCCGGCCGGCCCGTACGCGCAGCCGAATGACAGGTCTGCGTAACGGGCCGCCGCGGTCGGCATGGCGCGCGCGTGCGAAAACGCGGATCGCTTATCTCGAAGCGCAACTCGAGTACGAAAGCGCCAGTCCCCGCCCGGAAGAGCGCACGGCGCTCATCGAAGGAATGCGGGAGCATCTCGAAAGGGCCCGCGCTGCCGTCGGCGAGAGATTCGGCTGGCGCAGTCCGTGGTCGGGCTCGACCGCCCGCGAGGGTGTCTGGTCGAATGTCCGCAGCGCGGAGGTGATGCTGCTTCAGCTGGTGTCCGACGCCGAGGCCGCGGGCCGCGCCAGCGAGGTCATGGCCCTCGTCAAGCGGCATTTGGACATCGACGATCCCCGGCGGGTCAGACTGGCCCAGCGGATCCGGCCCATCATCTCCGGCGACGTGAAGCCCGGCGACCGGGATCTCATGACCCGTGCGCTCGACGCCGCGTACAACGCCCTGGACGACGAACTGGCCCGGGTTCGCAGCCTGCGGAACATCCTGTGGACCGCGACGTTCCTCGTGCTGCTCGGCGTGGCGGGCCTCGCCCTCTACGGCTGGTTCTCGCCCGGCTCGCTCAGCCTCTGCTTCACGCCCCAGAGCGGCCCCGTGCCCGGGGACCGGGTCACCGTCGTCTGCCCCACCGCGGAGCACCACAACGTCCGGCCGGGCACCGACTCCAGCAGTCTGGCAGCGTCGAGGGACATCCTCACCGTCGAGATCGCCGGGCTCGCCGGCGCCGCGCTCACCGTCATCGCATCACTGCGCCGCATCCGGGGCACCGACGCCCCGTACATGCTGCCCCTGGCGTCCGCGGTGCTGAAGTTCCCCACCGGCGCCCTGTCGGCCTTCCTCGGGCTGCTCCTGATTCGCGGCGCCTTCGTCCCCGGGCTGAGCGATCTCGACAGCAGGGCGCAGGTCCTCGGCTGGGCCGCGGCCTTCGGCGCCGCGCAGCACCTGGTGACCCGCCTCGTCGACGACCGCGCCCAGATGACGTTGTCGGAGGTGGGCAGCCCCACCGAGGCCATGACCGACCCGGAGCGGACCGCCGTCAGGGAGAGCCCGGCGGCGGGAGAGCCCGGGACCCTGGGAGTACCGGCCCGGTTCCAGGACGGCGCGGGACCGCACGAGCCGACGCCCGCGGCCGAGTCGGGCGGCGAACCGGCCCCCGACGGCGCACCCCCTCACCGCCGCAGCGGTGCGTGAGCCGTCTCCGGCAGCCGCAGATACACCAGCGACGACACCAGGCAGATCACCGCGACGTACCAGGGGAACAGCCCCGAGTGCCCCTGCTCCTTGAACAGCGTGCCCACGTACGGGGCCGTGCCGCCGAAGAGGGCCACCGTCAGCGAGTAGGGGAAGCCGATGCCCGCCGCGCGGACCCGGGGCGGGAAGATCTCCGCGTTCACGGCCGCGCTGATCGAGGTGAATCCGGTCAACAGCACCATGCCCGCGCAACTCACGAGCAGCAGCACGCCGAACGAGTCGCGCAGGGTGTGCAGCAGGGGCACCGCGAGCAGCGCGAAGCCCAGGCCGAAGAAGAGCAGCAGGGGACGGCGGCCGAAGCGGTCCGAGAGCAGGCCGCCGAGCGGCTGCAGCAGGGCGAAGAACGCCAGTGAGATCGTGCCCGCGAGCAACGCGTCCGACTTCTCGATGCCCGCGTTGAGTTCGGCGTACGTCGGCAGGTAGGACGTCCACGTGTAGTAGGCGATGGTGCCGCCCGCCGTGATGCCGCCGATGAGCAGCGACTCGCGCGGATGCCGGCGCAGCGCCTCGAAGAGGCCCGGCCGCGGCGCCTGCTGCTGCTCGGCGCTGCGGGTCTCCTGTGCGCCCTGCCGGATCCAGAAGCCGACCAGACTCAGCACGGCGCCGAGCACGAACGGCACCCGCCAGCCCCAGCCGTTCATCTGCCCGTCGCTCAGCGTGTCCACCAGCAGGGTGGCTATGCCGGAGGCGACGAGCTGCCCCACCGTCGTCGACACGTACTGGAAGCTGGAGAACAGCCCGCGCCGGCCGGGACCCGCCGACTCCACCAGGAACGTCGTCGAGGCCGCGAACTCGCCGCCCACGGACAGTCCCTGCAGCAGCCGGGCGAGGACGAGGACCACCGGCGCCAGGACACCCACGGCCGCGTAGGTCGGGGTGAGTCCGACCAGCAGGCTGCTGCCGCCCATCAGCAGGATGGTGACCGTGAGGGCGGCCCGCCGCCCGTGCCGGTCCGCCACCGCACCCATCAGCAGCCCGCCCACCGGCCGCATGAAGAACCCCACCGCGAACACCGCGAACGTGGACAGCAGCGGCACCAGCGAGTTGTCCGCGCTCTTCGGGAAGACCTGGGCGGCGATGTACGTGGCCAGAAACGTGTAGGCGTACCAGTCGTACCACTCCACCGCGTTGCCCACCGAGGCGGCGAGGAGCTGGCGAACGGGCCGTTCGGTCGGCGGGGAAACCGTCTGTGTCTCTGTCACGCCCCTCACCCTCCCCCGGCGATGCCCCGGCACACCGTCCGTACCGGCGACTTTCACACGAGTGTCACGCGCCCCTTCCTTGGCGTTTGGTGTCCCTGAAACACTCCTTCCGCGCAGATTCCGTCACGCTCCGGCCATCCCGCACCTCAGGATGAGAGGTCTGTCCTTCATGTCCGAAGTAAACCGGCGCCGCTTTCTCCAGCTCGCGGGTGCCACCACGGCCTTCAGCGCCCTGTCCGCCAGCATCCAGCGCGCCGCCGCCCTTCCGGCGAACCACCGCACCGGGTCGATCGAGGACGTCGAGCACATCGTCGTCCTCATGCAGGAGAACCGTTCCTTCGACCACTACTTCGGAACCCTGAGAGGCGTCCGCGGCTTCGGCGACCCGCGACCGGTCACCCTCGACAACGGCAAACCGGTCTGGCACCAGGAGAAGGACGGCAAGGAGATCCTGCCGTTCCGCCCGGACGCCGACGACCTCGGCATGCAGTTCCTGGAGGGCCTGCCGCACTCCTGGCCCGACGGCCAGCAGGCCTACGACGGGGGCAAGTACGACCGGTGGGTGCCCGCGAAGGGCACCACGACCATGGCGTACCTGACCCGCGAGGACATCCCCTTCCACTACGCGCTCGCCGACTCCTTCACCGTCTGCGACGCCTACCACTGCTCGTTCATCGGCTCCACCGACCCCAACCGCTACTACATGTGGTCCGGGTACACCGGCAACGACGGCACCGGCGGCGGCCCGGTCCTCGGCAACGACGAGCTCGGCTACGGCTGGACGACCTACCCCGAGCGCCTGGAGCAGGCCGGCATCTCCTGGAAGATCTACCAGGACATCGGCGACGGCCTCGACGCCGAGGGCTCGTGGGGCTGGATCCAGGACGCCTACCGCGGCAACTACGGCGACAACTCGCTGCTGTACTTCGACAAGTACCGCGACGCCAAGCCCGGCGACCCCTGGTACGACAAGGCCCGCACCGGAACGAACGCCAAGGCCGGTGAGGGCTACTTCGACCTGCTGCGCGCCGACGTGAAGGCCGGCAAGCTGCCGCAGATCTCCTGGATCGCCGCCCCCGAGGCCTTCTCCGAGCACTCCAACTGGCCCTCGAACTACGGCGCCTGGTACATCGCGCAGGTCCTCGACGCCCTCACCTCCAACCCGGAGGTCTGGTCGAAGACCGCCCTGTTCATCACGTACGACGAGAACGACGGCTTCTTCGACCACGTGGTGCCGCCGCTGCCCCCGAAGGACGCCTCCCGCGGTCTGTCCACCGTCGATGTCTCCCTCGACCTCTTCCCGGGCGACGGCAAGAACACGGCAGGCCCCTACGGCCTCGGCCCCCGGGTGCCGATGCTGGTCGTCTCCCCGTGGAGCAAGGGCGGCTACGTCTGCTCCGAGACCCTCGACCACACCTCGATCCTGCGGTTCATGGAACGCCGCTTCGGCGTCCGCGAGACGAACATCTCGCCCTGGCGGCGCGCCGTCTGCGGTGATCTGACGTCCGCGTTCGACTTCTCCCGCAAGGACGCGCGTCCCGCCCCGCTGCCCGGCACCGACGCGTACGAGCCGCAGGACCGCGAGCGCCACCCCGACTACAAGCCGGTCCCGCCCGCCGACCCGCGCATGCCCCGGCAGGAGCGTGGACTGCGCCGCTCCCGGCCGCTGAAGTACGCCCCGCACGTGGACGCCTCGGTCGACACCGCGGCCGGGAAGCTCACGCTCACCTTCGCCTCCGGCGCGAAGGCCGGCGGCGCCTTCCACGTCACCTCGGCCAACCGCACCGACGGCCCCTGGACGTACACCACCGAGGCCGGCAAGACGCTCGCCGACACCTGGAACTCGGCATACTCCGGCGGCTCCTACGACCTGACCGTGCACGGCCCGAACGGCTTCGTGCGCGTCTTCAAGGGCTCGAACAAGGCGGCCGGCTGCGAGGTCACCGCCCGCCACACCGGCGACGACATCGAGCTCACCTTCACCAACAAGGGCTCCGGCGCGGTCCGTCTGAAGCTCACCGACGCATACGGCGGCCGGCCCGCGACCGTCACCGTCCGCCCGGGCGCGAAGGTGTGCCGGACCGTCGCACTCGCCGCCGGCCACCGCTGGTACGACCTGACCGTCACCGCCGAGGGGGACAGGGCGTTCCTGCGGCGGTTCGCCGGGCACGTCGAGAACGGGCAGCCGGGGGTGAGCGACCCGGCGATCATCACCGCGTAGCGGGAGTGAGGTGCCCCGGATCGTGCGGCCGGGGCACCAGCGCAGGTTCGGGTGTGGCCGAGCCGGGCTCCAGGGCCAGGACGGCGGCCACCGGGTGGTCGTCGTCGACGGGGGCCGCCGCGGGGGCCGTCCGGGTCAGCAGCACCACCCCGGAGGAGGCCAGGCCCGCCCCGGCGAGCGCGAGCAGGACACCCGCCGGCCCGCCCTGAAGGCGTTCGCCGAGCAGCGACAGGCCGATCACCGCGGCGGCCAGCGGGTTGGACAGGGTCACCATCGCGAGGGGCCCGCCCAGACCGCCCCGGTACGCCGTCTGCGACAGCATCAGCCCGCCGGCCGCGAAGGCCGCCACGAGCAGGGCCACGCCGACCACCTGGACGCTCAGCACCGGGCCGGACCGGTCCGTCGCGGCCACGGTCACGGTCTGCGTGAGGGCCGAGGCGACCCCGGAGGCGAGACCGGACGCGGTCGCGTGTCGCAGCCCGGGGCGGGCGCCGGGCCGGGACAGCGCCCCGATGAACGCCGCGGTGGCGCCGGCCACCGCCAGCGCCTCGGGAACGCTCAGCACACCGTCCGGCGCGGGACCGGACGCCGTGACCAGGATCGCTCCCAGGCCCAGGAGGGTCAGGGCGGTGCCCTTCCACTCGGCCGCGCTCACCCGCCGCCCCGCCATCCGCGCCCCCATGGGCACCGCCGCGACCAGGGTGAGCGCGCCGAGCGGCTGGACCACGGTCAGCGGGCCGTACCGGAGGGCGACGACGTGCAGCAGCGCGGCCGACGCGTTCAGCCCGACCGACCACCACCAGGTGCCGTTGCCGAGCAACCGCAGCGTGCCCGCTCCCGGGGAGCGGGAGGCGAGCCGCTCCTGGACGACCGCGGCGGCGGCGTAGGCGACGGCGGAGACGAGGGACAGGGCGACGGCGACCGGCACGGCGTTCATCGGCCGGCCCCCACGAGCGTCTGCTCGTCCCGCGGAGCCGGTACGAGGCTGCTCTGTGCCCGGTCGGCCGTGGTCTGCGTGCGGTGCGGCAGGTGAATCACCGAGAGGGCGAGGCCGAGCAGGGCCCCCGCCACGATCGCGTCGAGCCAGTAGTGGTTCGCGGTGCCGACGATCACCAGCAGTGTCAGCAAGGGATGCGCCGACCAGAGCCAGCGCCACCGTGAGCGGGTGGCCACGATCAGGCCGATCGCGACCATCAACGCCCAGCCGAAGTGCAGCGACGGCATCGCCGCGAACTGGTTCGACAGGGAGTCCGTCGCGGGATTGCCGTACACCGACGGCCCGTACGTCCGCGCCGTGTCGATCAGGCCGGTCGCGGCCGGCATGCGCGGCGGGGCGAGCGGGAACAGCAGATGCAGCACCAGTGCGGCGGCCGTGACCGCGGCCAGGACCCGGCGGGCCCAGACGTAGTGGACCGGCCGGCGCAGGTAGAGCCAGATCAGGAAGGCGGCGGTGGCGGGGAAGTGGACCGCCGCGTAGTAGGTGTTCGCGATGTGGGCCGGGCCGTCACCGTGCAGCAGGAGCGACTGCACCGCTCCCTCGCCGGGGAGATGGAGCGCTCGCTCGACATCCCACACGCGGTGTGCGTTGTGGAAGGCATCGCCGGTGTGGCCGGTGGCCAGCTGCCGGCCGAGCTTGTAGACGAGGAAGAGCCCTGCGACGAGCAGGAACTCCCGGACGAGCGGCGGTCGCGCTATCGCGTCGGACCCCGCCGGCGCAGGCTCGGTACGGGCATTCATCCCCCGGCCCCTTCGGTGACGGTGCTTTTATCGGTACGAGAGCGTACCGATACGCCAGTGTACCGATACGGTCGCGTACCGGTACACTGGCGTATCGATAGACGGAGAACACACCGCGCGCCGGGAATTTTTCCGGCCGCCCGACGAAAGCCAGGAGCACCGCCCATGACGTCGCAGGCTGCGGACCGGCCCGAGCCGCTCGGTGTCACGCGCCGCTCCAAGATCACGCCCGAGCGTGAGCAGGAGTTCTACGACGCCGTGCTGGAGCAACTGGGGGAGTGCGGCTACGACTCCCTCACCATGGAGGGCGTCGCCGCGAGTACCCGGTGCAGCAAGTCCACGCTCTACCGCCAGTGGAAGACCAAGCCCCAGCTGGTCGTGGCGGCGCTGCGCTCGCACCGGCGCACGCGCTGCATCGACACCGGCTCACTCGCCGAGGACCTGAGGGAGGCGGCCCGGGCGGCCGGCGAGCTGTCGGGCCGGGACACCAAGCTGCTCCAGGCCCTCGCCCACGCCGCCGGCCAGGATCCGGAGTTGCACCGCGCGTTGCGCGAGACGCTGGTCGAGCCGGAGATCGCCGCGCTGAAGGAGATCATCCGACGCGGCGTCGAACGCGGAGAGGTGCCCGCCGATCATCCGGCGCTGGAGTACATCCCGGCACAACTGCTCGGCGTCCTGCGGGTGCGGCCCGTCCTGGAGGGCGAGTGGGCCGACCCGGACTACCTGGTCCGATTCGTGGAGGCCGCCGTGCTGCCGGCACTGGGCCTGAACTGAAGCCCGGGCCGCCGTCCGCAGGATGACCGGACGGTGACCCGACCGCGCCGACCCGTGGGGACGGGGGCGGCGCGCACCCCCCGGCCGGGTGGGGTGCCCCTGTGAGCGGCGGGGGCGGCCCACCCGGCCGACCGGTGTGCGGGGCGCCGGGCGTCAGACGTCCTGACCGTTGCCGCTGCCCGTCGACACCTTGATGCCCTTGGTGATGTCGTCGAGCACGGTCTCCTTCTGGTCCGCGTCGACGCCGAACCGTACGACCACCATCAGTTTCGCGTTCGCGGGGGAGGGGAACGCGAGCGACTCCACGATGCCGTCGGCGCCCTTGCGCGTGACGGCCTTCCAGCGGACCAGGTAGCCCTGCTGCCCGGCCACGGTCACAGCCTTGGAGCCGAGCACGTCGTGGGAGGTGATCCCGCCGTAGGACTTGCCGCCGTAGGACTGCTCGGCGTTCGCCGCGATGTCCGCCTTCGCGATCTCCTCGGCGGTGGTGCCCTTGGTGCCCAGCGCCAAGGCCGGCGCCGAGTAGGCGCCGCCCTTTGTACAGGTCGAGGAGGTGTCGCCGGGGCACTTGTAGGAGTCGTCGGACGTCACCTGGGCACCGGCGTCGGCCTGCTGGCCGTACCAGCCCTTCGGGATCGGCAGGCTGATGCCGCTGACCGCATCGGTCACCGACCCGCTCCGGATCTTGGGCGGCTGGGACGGCTCGGGCCGCGGACTCTGCCCACCGGACCCGCCGTCGCCACCGGACCCACCGGACCCGCCGTCGCCACCGGACCCGCCGGATCCACCCGAGCCGCCCGGCCCGCCCGGCCCGCCCTGGCCACCGGGTGCGCCCGGCCCGCCGGGCCCCTGCGAGGTGGGCGAACCGCCGCCGCTGTCCGTCAGCGCGTACACGCCCACACCGATGCTGGCGAGCACGACCACGGCCGCGGCGACGGCGGCGCCTATGCGCAGCCGCCGTCCCCGACTGCCCGGAGGGGTTGTGGGATGGGCGGGGTAGGCAGGGTGAGCGGCAGGGTGGGCGGGGTGAGCGGCGGGGTACGCGGCAGCCGCCGGGTAGGCGCCGCCGCCCGGCTGTCCGCCGCCCCCCGGCTGCCCGGCAGCACCCGGATACCCTGCGGTTCCCGCACCCCAGGTGCCGGCAGCCTGCCCGGTTCCGGGTTGCCCGGCATCGCCCGGCTGCTCGGCGGCTTCAGGCGTCTGTGCCGTCGACGTGCCGTCAGGGGACGTCTGGTCCGTGGGGGCAGGACCGGCGGACGCCGGACCTGTCGGGGGACCCCAGGTCGCGGGCGGCTGCGCCGGGCGGATGCGGTCCGTCCAGGTCCGGCCGTCCCACCAGCGCTCGGTGGCGGGCCCGTCACTTGTCTGTCCGGGATCGGCGTACCACCCGGGAGGAGTCTCCTGCGTCATGCCCCCACCGTATGAGGCGTCGGTGAAAGAGGGATGAGAGGAGTCGGAACCGGCTGTTCCGGCAGCAGTCGCGTCGGCCGCCGGGCGGCCCCTGCGCAAGCCGCGGCCCGTGCCGGGCCGGGGCCGCCGGCCCCGACCCGGTCTCCCGGACGGCCGAAAAGCGCCGCCCCGGCGGGACGGAAGAAGAAGGCGAGGGCGAAGAACGCGTATGTCTTGACCAGAGCTTCGGCCTCGCTCCCGTTCTCCGGCGTGGGGAACACGCCGCGGTGATCGTCGGGAAGTGGCCGTGGACGCCGAACTCGTACCACTCGATGAGATTGCGCACCGAGAGATTGCGCACCGACCCCGCGACCAGTGCCCGTCGGCCGCGCCGCGTGTCCCCTCGCTGCTGAGTGGGCGTCATCTCCCGTGACTTTGCGCGTCGTTGACCCGAAGGCGGCTGGTGACGGGACAAGTGCGTCGCCCTGCCGTACCCGGTGTCACCCGTCACGGCAAGAGGTGCCCCGACCACCCTCCACTCGGGCAATCGGACGGCTACGCTCGATGTCTGTACGTCGTTCGGGCGACTTGGGGAGGTAGCGGGATGACGGAGGTACGGCCCACGGCCGCCGCCTCGGCTTCCCTGTGGGAGCGCGACGAGGAGGTCGCCGCCGTCGAGCGGGCGGTCGACAGCCTGTGCGCGGACCGTTCCTCGTCCGGCGGACTGCTGGTCTTCCGCGGCGAGGCCGGACTCGGCAAGACCGCCCTGCTGGCCGAAACCCGCCGCATCGCCGAGGCCCGCGGCTGCACGGTCTGGTCGGCGCGCGGCGGCGAGACCCTCAGGTCGGTCCCCTTCAACGTGGTACGGCAGTTGCTGCAGCCGGCGCTGGTGTCGATGCTTCCGGAAGAGGCCCGGGAGTACCTCGGCGACTGGTACGACATCGCCGGCCCCGCCCTCGGCATCGCGGAGCCCGGCGACCGGCAGGCCGACCCGCAGGGTGTGTGCGACGGCCTGGTCGCGGCCGTGCGCCGGCTCTCCCGCCGCGACTGGCCGCTGGTGCTGCTGATCGACGACGCACACTGGGCGGACCAGGAGACCCTGCACTGGCTCGCGGGACTTGCCGAGCGCATCGACGAGATGTCCGTCCTGGTCGTCGTCACGCGCCGCCCCGAAGAGGTCTCCGGCGCGAGCGCCCGCCACCTCGACACCGTCGCCGCCGCCGCGCACGGCCCCGCCACGACCCTGAGGGCCCTCACCCCGGACGCGACGGCCGGACTCACCCGTGCCACCCTCGGAACACAGGCCGACGCCGCGTTCTGCCGCGAGGTCTGGGCCGTCACCGCGGGCAACCCCTACGAGACCGTCGAACTCCTCGCCCGAGTACAGGACAACGAACTCGAACCGGTCGAGGCCCGGGCCGGCGAACTGCGCGACCTGAACCGCTCGGCCCGCGGCGGCGGCCTCGTCGCCCGCCTGGAGGAACTGGGCATCGACGCCACCAGGTTCGCCTGGGCCGCCGCCATCCTCGGCACCGGCATCTCCATCGACCTGGTCGCCAAGCTCGCCACCCTGCGACCGGACGATGCCCGCCGCTGCGCCGAACTGCTGAGCACCGCCCGTATCCTCACCGCGCCCGACCCCGCGACCGGCCGCAGCGCCGACGGCGACCTCGAGTTCGTCCACCCGCTGATCGCCACCGCCGTCTACAACTCCATCCCCGACGCCCTGCGCACCGCCATGCACGGCATCGCCGCCCGGATCGTCTCCGACGAGGGACACGGCGCCGCGGCCGCCGCCCGCCACCTCCTGGAGGTCCACCCGGACGACGACGAGGAACTCGTCGGGCAACTGCGCGAGGCCGCCCGCGAGCACCTGGCCGTCGGCGCCCCCGACGCGGCCCGCCGCTGCCTGGAGCGCGCCCTGAAGGAACCGCCCCGGCCCGAGTCGCACCCGCAGGTGCTGTACGAACTGGCCGAGGCCACCTTCCTCACCGCGCCCGCCCGCACCATCGGCCATCTGCGGACCGCGCTCGGCATGCCCGGCCTCCACGGCGGCCAGCGGGTCGACGCCGTCTTCCGGCTCTCCCAGGCGCTGCTCCACAACGACCAGCTGGAGGAAGCCGTCCGCACGGTCGAGGCGGAGGCCGCCCGGCTCCAGCCGGGCCCCGACCGGATGCGGCTGCAGGCCGCGCAGTTCATGTGGGAGGGGCTGCACGCCGGCGAGGCCGCCTCACCCGGCCGCTCCCAGCGGCTCGCCGACCTCGCCCGCCCCTGCACGGGCCGGGACAACTCCGAACGCGCCCTGCTCATCCTGCGCGGCTTCGACGCCCTGATGCACGGCGAGAACGCCGAGGAGGTCGCCGAGCTGTGCGACAGCGCCCTCGTCAACGGCCGCCTCGCCCCCGGACTCGGCTGGACCGACACCGAGTGGGGCATCGAACTGCTGCTGATGCTGGCCAACGCGTACGGCTTCACCGACCGCCTCGACCGCGCCGAGACCCTCTACAACGAAGCGCTGCGCGCCTACGAGACGGCCGGCTGGAGCGGCGGCCACCTCGCCCTGGCCCACGCCTACGTCGGGATCGGCCACCGCAGGCGAGGCCGGCTCAAGGAGGCCGAGGCGTCCCTGCGCGAGGCACTGCGCCTGGCCGAACGCGTCGGCCGCGGCCTGCCCCTGTACTGGACCGCGACCTGCAGCCTGGTCGACACCCTGCTCGCCCGCGGCCAGGTCGAGCAGGCCTGGGACGTCGCCGAACGGCACGGCTTCGCCCCGCCCTACCCGTCCACGATCGTCCTGCCCGATCCCCGCTCGGTGCGCGGCCGGCTGCTGCTGGCCGTCGGCCGCACCAAGGACGGCATCAACGAACTGGAGGCCGCGGAGAAGGCGGCTGCGGCCCGCGGGCACCACAATCCGGTGCTCGTCCCCTGGGCGGCCGACCTCGCCCGCGCCCTGCGCACCGAGGACCCGGCCCGGGCCGCGCGGCTCGCCGTCGACGTCCGTCGCCAGGCCGAGCGCTTCGGCACGGACACGGCGATAGGGGAAGCCCTGCGCTGCGCCGCCGACCTGGAGACGGGCCAGCGAGCGGTCCGGCTCTACGGCCAGGCCGTCACCTACCTGGAGGCCTCGCCCTGCCAGTACGAACACGCGGCGGCCCGCATCGAGTTCGGCATCGCCGCCCGCTCGGCGGCCGACCTGCACCGTGGCCTGGACCTGGCGGTCTCGTGCGGGGCCGACGGACTGGCGGAGCGGGCACGTGCCGCGCTCAGGGCCGGTGTCGGCCCGGCGTAGCGCACACACGGAGCAACTGGCCGGTCCGTGCACGCCGCCATGGCGGGCACGCGAGGCAGGCGTGCGCGAGACCCGGCCGGACTCATGACGCGCAGGGTCGCCCTCCGGCCCTCACGTGGTGCCGTCCTCTTCCGCCAGCACCCGCTGGGCCGTCGCGAACGCCGAGTTCGCCGCCGGCACCCCGCAGTACACGGCCGTCTGGAGCAGCACCGCGCCGATCTCCTCCGGGGTGAGGCCGTTGCGGCGGGCCGCGCGGACGTGCATGGCCAGCTCGTCGTAGTGGCCGTGTGCGACCAGCGCGGTGAGGGTGATCATGCTGCGCTCACGGCGGGACAGCGTCGGGTCGGTCCAGATCTCGCCCCAGGCGTAGCGTGAGATGAAGTCCTGGAAGCGGGCCGTGAACGGTGTCTGGCGGGCCTGTGCCCGGTCGACGTGCTGGTCACCGAGCACCTCGCGCCGTACCGCCATGCCCAGGAGCGCGCCCTGGCCGAGGTGTGCGCGCAGGGCGGTCAGGACCGCCTCCGGGCACTGGGCGGGCGCCAGGTGCGAGGCGCCCGGCAGCTCCACGAGCGTCGCGCCCGGCACGGCGTCGGCGATCTCCCGCAGATGCCCGGGCGGCGTCGCGGGATCCTCGCGGCCGGCGACCAGCAGGGTCGGCACGGCGATCTCCGGCAGCCGGTCGCGCAGGTCGAACGCGGCGAGCGCGTCACAGCAGGCGGCGTACGCCTCCGGGTCGGCGTCCCGGTGGTCCCGGACCAGGCGCGGCACGGTGAAGTCTCCGGCGAACCAGCGCGCGCCGGCGCCGTCCGCCAGCCCGGCCAGCCCCTCCCGCCGCACCAGCGAGGCCCGTTCCTCCCACGGCTTGGACCCGTTGAAGTGGGCCGACGAGCAGATCGCGGCGAGCGACGTCAGGCGCTGCGGATGGTGCACCGCGAGATGCAGCCCCACGGCCCCGCCCAGCGACACACCCGCGTACGCGAACCGCTCGATGCCGAGCGAGTCGGCGAGCGCCAGCACCTGCCCGGCGAGGTCACCGACGCTCGCGCCCGCCCGGATGAGACCGGCCGCCGAACCGCCGTGCCCGGGCAGGTCCCAGCGCACCACCCGATGGGTGATCGACAGCTCGGGCGCCACGTCGTCCCACAGGGCGTACGACGTGCCGAGGGAGGGGCCGAGCAGCAGCGGGGGAGCGGAGGCGGGTCCTTCCGCATGGTGGTTCAGAAGTGTCAACGTCGCTCCAGGGCACGGTCGGTGAGGACTTTGGCGGAGCCCGTGTAATGGGCCGGATCGAGATCCGCGTCGGCCAACTCGGGTGCTGCGGCGAGCGGTTGCCCCTCGGAGGCCAGCCGTGTGAGGAGCTCCTTGGCGCGGGCGCGGCCCAGCACCGGGGTCAGTTCCGCGGACAGCCGTTCCGAGACGATCAACCCGTGGGTCAGATCCAGGTGTTCACGCATGGCCTCGGGCCTGACCCGCAGCCCCTCGGCCAGTTCGGCGGCGTCCCGGGCGGCCCCGCCGACCAACCGCAGCAAATCCCGCAGTGGTTCCCACTCGGCGTGCCAGGCTCCGGCCGGGCGTTCGTCCTCCGCGGCCATCGCTCCGTACAGGGTCGCCGCGAGCTGGGGGGCCCGTCGTGCGGCGGAGGCGATCAGGGTGGACCGTACGGGGTTGGACTTGTGCGGCATGGCGGACGAACCCCCGCCGCTGCCCTCCGCGACCTCGGCGATCTCGGTGCGCGACAGGGTGAGGACGTCCACGGCGAGCTTGCCGAGCGCGCCCGCCGTGAACGCGAGGCACCCGGCGAGGTCGGCGACCGGCGTCCGCAGGGTGTGCCAGGGCAGGCCGGGTGCCCGCAGGCCGAGCTCCCGGGCGTACGCTTCCGGCAGCCCGGCCGGATCGCTCGCGCCGTACGCTCCGAAGGCGGCCAATGTTCCCGCCGCACCGCCGAGTTGGGCGGGCAGCGACTCCCGGACGGCCCGCACCCGGTCCCGTGCGTCCAGCACCAGTGACCGCCACCCGGCCGCCTTCAGCCCGAAGGTCGTCGGTACCGCGTGCTGGGTGAGGGTCCGCCCCGGCATCGCGGTGTCGCGGTGCTCGGCGGCCAGCCGGGACAGCGCCTGTTCGCTGCGGCCGAGGTCGGCGAGGACCACGTCGAGGGTCCGCGCCGCGACCAGCATCGTCGCCGTGTCCATGATGTCCTGGCTGGTCGCGCCGCGGTGGACGTAGGGGCCGTACGCCTCGCCGACGGCCTTCGTCAGATCCGCGACCAGGGGGATGACGGGGTTGCCGCCCGCCCGGGCGCGCTTTGCGAGGGACCGTACGTCGAAGGCACCGGCCCCGGCCGCCTCTGCGACCGCCGTCGCCGCCTCCGCAGGGGCGAGCCCCATGGCGGCCTGGGCACGGGTCAGCGCGGCCTCCGCGTCGAGCAGCGCCCGCAGATACGCCTCGTCGCCGGCCGCGGCCGCGGCCGGCGAGTCGGCCCACCCGGGGGCGAGCAGGCCGGTGTCACCGGGGTGCGCTGTCACGTGAACTCCAGGAAGACCGTCTCGCCTTCGCCCTGAAGGCGGATGTCGAAACGGTACGTGCCGTTGCCCTCCTCCGCGGCGATCAGCGTGTCGCGGCGAGCGTCCTCCAGCCCGGACAGCAGCGGATCGGCCGCGAGCACCGCCGCGTCGCCCGGCAGGTAGATCCGGGTGTACAGGTGCACGAGCAGCCCGCGCGCGAACAGGCACACGCTGAGATACGGGGCGCTGCGCCCCCGGGCGCCGGGCCGCAGCGTACGCGCGTACCAGTGGCCGTTCGCGTCGGTCTGGATACGCCCCCAGCCCGTGAACTCCACGCCGTTGCGCCCGAGGAAGCCTCCGGAGGCCGGGTCGCGCCGCATGGAGCCGTCGGCGGTCGGCAGGCTGCCGTCGGGATCCGGGCCCCACAGCTCGATCAGGGCGTCCGGCAACGGGTTGCCCCCGCCGTCGGTGACGTAGCCGTGCACGGTGACGGTGTCCGGATGCCCGAGGGGCGCGATGTCCTCGCCGCCGCGGAACGGCAGGGCGTGTCCGTAGAACGGTCCGACGGTGTGCGACGGGGTGGGCAGCACGGCCTCGGGCCGACTGGTGTCGATCTTCGTCATGGCCGGTCAGCGCCCTTCTTCGATCCAGGTGGCCTGCGGGCCGTCCAGCACGATGTCCCAGTGGTAGCCCATCGAGAACTCCGGTACCGACAGGCTGTGGTCGTACGTCGCGACCAGCCGCTGCCGTGCCGCGTCGTCCGTCACGGACTGGATGATCGGGTCGTAGGGGAAGAGCGGGTCGCTCGGGAAGTACATCTGGGTCACGAGCCGCTGGGTGAACGCCGTGCCGAAGAGCGAGAAGTGGATGTGCGCCGGCCGCCAGGCGTTGACGTGCTGGCGCCAGGGGTAGGGGCCCGGCTGGACGGTGGTGAAGCGGTAATGGCCGTCGCCGTCGGTGAGGGTGCGGCCCACGCCGGTGAAGTTGGGGTCCAGCGGGGCGTCGTGCTGCTCGCGCTGGTGGGCGTAGCGGCCCGCCGAGTTGGCCTGCCAGATCTCCACGAGCTGGCCGCGCACCGGGCGGCCGTCGCGGTCCAGCAGCCGTCCGGAGACGGTGATGCGCTCGCCGATCGGCTCGCCGTCGTGCTGCCGGGTGAGGTCGTTGTCGATCTCGGTGATGTCCCGCTCCCCGAAGGCCGGGGAGAACAGCTCCACCGCTTCCGGATCCTTGCTGACGTCGATGGTGACCGGCGGCTGCTTGGGGTGCCGGAGCACCGAGGACCGGTACGGCGCGTAGTCGCGGCGCGGCTGGTGCTCGACGGGTCCCCCGTCGGCGAGCCGCTTCTCGTAGGCGGCCCGCTCGGCCGCGATCTCCTGATCGATGTCGTGTTGCGTGAGAGTCATGGGGGTCCCTGAGGTTCTTGAGGATCGTGCCCCGTCAGGGGCGCGGGGAACTGCGCGACCGGCCACAGGCGGCCTGCAGCCGAACACCTAACGTTCCAGAGCGAGCGCAAGCCCTTGGCCCACGCCGATGCACAGCGTGGCGACACCGACGCCACTGCCCCGCCGGGCAAGCTGATGGGCGACGGTCCCGGCGAGCCGGGCCCCGGACGCACCCAGCGGATGACCCAGGGCGATCGCGCCGCCCTGCGGGTTGAGGATCGCGGGATCGAACTCGGGCCACTCGGCCACACACCCCAGGACCTGCGCGGCGAACGCCTCGTTCAGTTCCAGCACGGACAGGTCACCGAATCCCCGGCCGGCCCTGGCGAGCGCACGGTTCACCGCCTCCACGGGCGCGAGCCCGAAGTAGTGCGGGTCGGTGGCGGAGACACCCGTCGCGCTGACGCGGGCCAACGGCTCGCGGCCCGTTACCCGCAATCCCTCCTCGTCGACGAGCAGCAACGCCGCCGCACCGTCGTTCAGCGGGGAGGCGTTGCCCGCCGTCACCGTCCCGCCCTCCTGGCGGAAGGACGGCTTCAGCTTGGCCATCGCCGCCAGGGAGGCATCCGCGCGGACACTTTCGTCGGCGGCGAAGACCACCGGCTCACCCTTGCGCTGCGGGATCGTCACGGGTGCCAGCTCAGCGTCGAACAGGCCCTCCGACTGCGCCCCCGCCGCCTTCTCGTGGCTGCGCAGCGCGAACTCGTCCTGCTGTTCCCGGCTGATCTTGTGCTTGTCCGCGATGAGTTCGGCCGACTCGCCCAGCGGGATCGTCCACTGCGGCTCCATCCGCGGGTTGACCATCCGCCAGCCGAGCGTCGTCGAGTACAGCTCGGTGTGCCCGGCCGGGAAGGGCCTGTCGCTCTTCGGCAGAACGTACGGCGCCCGGGTCATGGACTCGACGCCCCCGGCCAGGGCGATGGACGCGTCGCCGAGCGCGATGGCCCGGGCCGCCTGGATCACGGCCTCCAGGCCGGACGCACACAGCCGGTTGACCGTCACGCCCGGGACGGACGTGGGCAGACCCGCGAGCAGCGCGGCCATCCGGCCCACGTTGCGGTTCTCCTCACCGGCCCCGTTCGCGTTGCCGAAGTACACGTCCTCGACCCGGGCCGGATCCAACTGCGGAGTCCGGTCGAGGAGTTCGCGGATGGCATGCGCGGCCAGGTCGTCCGGGCGCACGCTCGCGAGGCTCCCGTTGTAGCGGCCGATCGGTGTGCGGACCGCGTCGACGATGTAGACGTCCTTCACTTGCATCCCTCCGGAACGGTCAGATCGGCGTCCGTCCGGGCGACGATCTCGTCGGCGGTCACACCCGGCGCGGTCTCCACCAGCACGAGCCCGCCGTCGGTGACGTCCAGGACGCCCAGGTCGGTGATGATCCGGTTCACGCACCCCTTGCCGGTCAGCGGCAGGGAGCACTCGGTGAGGATCTTCGGCGAGCCGTCCTTGGCGGTGTGGGTCATGACGACGACGACCGTACGGGCGCCGTGCACCAGGTCCATCGCCCCGCCGATGCCGGTGATCAGCTTGCCGGGGACCGCCCAGTTGGCCAGGTCGCCCCGCTCGGACACCTGCATGGCACCGAGCACGGCCACGTCGATGTGTCCGCCCCGGATCATCGCGAAGGACAGCGCCGAGTCGAAGAAGGAGGCGCCGTGCAGGACCGTGACCGTCTCCTTCCCGGCGTTGATCAGGTCCGGGTCGACGGCGTCCTCGGTGGGGTAGGGGCCGGTGCCCAGGATGCCGTTCTCCGACTCGAGCACCACTTCGACGCCCGGGGGGAGGTGGTTGGGGATGAGTGTGGGCAGGCCGATGCCGAGATTGACGTACTGCCCGTCCCGCAGCTCCCGCGCCGCCCGCGCGGCCATCTCCTCACGCGTCCAGGCCATCAGGACCTCACCGTCCGCTGCTCGATCTTCTTGTCCGCCGCCTGCTCCGGCGTGAGCGCGAGCACCCGCTGCACGAAGATGCCCGGCAGGTGCACCGCGTCCGGGTCGATCTCGCCGGGCTCCACCAGTTCCTCCACCTCGGCGATCGTGACCTTCCCGGCCGTCGCGGCCAGGGGGTTGAAGTTCCGGGAGGACTTGTTGAAGACGAGGTTGCCGTGCCGGTCGCCGCGCGCGGCCCTCACCAGGGCGAAGTCGGTGCGGATGCCCCGCTCCAGCACGTACTCGGTGCCGTCGAACTCCCGGACCTCCTTCGGCGGCGAGGCGAGCGCCACCCCGCCCTGACCGTCGTAGCGCCAGGGCAGCCCGCCGTCGGCGACCTGTGTACCGACGCCGGCCGGGGTGTAGAACGCGGGGATCCCGGCACCGCCGGCCCGTAGCCGCTCGGCCAGCGTGCCCTGCGGGATCAGCTCGACCTCCAGCTCCCCGGCCAGGTACTGCCGGGCGAACTCCTTGTTGGCGCCGATGTAGGAACCCGTGACCCGGGCGATCCGGCCGGCGGCCAGCAGCACCGCCAGGCCCGAATCCATCGCCCCGCAGTTGTTGGAGACCACCGACAGCCCGGCCACGCCGCGCTCGTACAGCGCCTCGATCAGCACGTTCGGCACACCGCTCAGCCCGAAACCGCCCACCGCGAGCGACGCGCCGTCCGGCACGTCGGCCACCGCCTCCAAGGCTGTGGCGACCACCTTGTCCATCCGAGAAGCCCCATCTCTTTCAAGCGTCCCGACCAAATTAATCAGGGCACTGAGTATTTCTGCGAGCTGACCCTCACGCTGCCACCGAGACGCAAAGGCGTCAAGGCCACGGTCAGCGAGACAGGGAACCTTTGCAGGACGGCAGACAGTGGGCGTCGCGTTGAGTATTCTTCAGTGCACCTACGAACGAGCAAGGGGGGCACATGGCGGCCGCGGACCTCACCACCCACCCCGGGCACCTGGCCCGGCGGCTTCAGCAGGCGCACTACCTGCTGTGGAACGCGATGGTCTCCGAGGAGATCACCTCGCCCCAGTACGCGGTCCTCAACACCCTCGTGGCCGAGCCCGGGCTGGACCAGCGCACGGTGGGGGAGCGGGTGGGGCTCGACCGGTCCACCATCGCCGAGGTGATCACCCGGCTCAGCCGGCGTGGACTGCTCGACAAGGTGCGTGACCCCCAGGACGGCCGCCGCTCCCTGCTGCGCCCGACGGACGAGGGAATGCGCACGCATCGCAAGCTGACCGTGCGCACCGCCCGGATGAACCAGGTGTTCCTCGCCCCGCTGACCGCCGACGAGCGCACCGTGTTCTTCGACCTCATCCGGCGGGTCGCGGACGCGGCCGAGGGGCTCCGCAATCCCGAGGAGCCCCTGGTGGCGCCCCGCTGACGGACGCGGCCCGAGCGGGCCGTCAGGGTGTCCTGGAGAACACCACCCACACCTGGCCCTTCGCGAAGTTCACCGGCGTGCCGTCGCCGGTGGTGAACGAGGTGCCGTCCGTGGCCTCCTCCCGCTTCCAGTTCACGTCCCAGGCGCGTCCGTCGCGCAGCACCTGCGCCGTGCCCGAGCCGACCGTCTCGGTGTAGGGCGTGTTGTTGCCGAGGAAGTCCCGGAAGGCGGACTCGCGCACCTTCACGTACTGCACGACGACCGTCGCGGCCGTCATCCGCTCGCCGTCGGCCGTCGTCGCGGGCGTGCCGTCCATGCCGACCAGCCAGCGGTCGCGGGAGTCCGACCAGGTGAAGGTGAAACGGGCGGCCGGGTAGCGCACGGTCCGGGAAGCCGTCGCCGTGCCGCCGGCAGGCGCCGCTCCGTAGTGGAAACCGGTGGTCAGGGCCGCCTCACCCGGGGGCTTGGGCACGACCCGCTCGGGCCGCAGGTAGAGGTTGTGCGGGGCGGGCTTGTCGGAGCCGCGGACGTAGGCGTCGGCGGCGCCGGCCGGTGTCTCCGCCCGCAGCGGCGCCTTGTCGATCAGCGGCAGGAGCTTCTTCTGCGCGCCGGAGAAGGCGAGCGTGGGCCGGTCGAACTGGCGCAGCAGCTCCAGGTCCGACTCGCGTGCGCTGCGCACCGGCCCCACCGTCTCCGGCAGCCGGGTCGCGTACACCGCCATCAGCCGGCTCAGCCCGCCCTCGACCTGCTCCGCGTAGACCACGTCGGCCGCGTCGACGCCCGTGTGCGGACGGGCCGCGGCCGCGTTGTCGATCTTGACGGCGAGTGCGGAGGGACCGGTCGCCGACGGGGACGCGCCCTGTTCCGACTCCTTCGGGGAGCCCCGTCCGTCGTCACCCGGTCCGCTCCCGGCGGTGCAGCCCGCCGCCAGGGCGGCCGTCGCCGTGGCGGCCAGCAGCGCCGCCGCCGTGGCGCGCCGTCCGCGCGCCCCTCGTCTCAGTCTCACCGTCGCCACCGCGCCCCATGTCCTCGATATGTCTTGATTGTGCGCTTATCTGAACATCGATGGTCATAGTCGATCGTTCCGGCCGGGGAGGTGTCTGTGCCGCGTCCGTCGATCGGCTCAAGGTTCAGCGCAGGCCGTCCGGGTACCCGGACGGCGCCGTACCGACCGACGGGCAGGCTGACGGAGGGAGTGCGAGGCGATGAGGGCAGTGACCTGGCAGGGCAAGCGGGACGTCCGGGTGGAGAACGTGCCCGATCCGACGATCCAGGAGCCGACGGACGCGATCATCCGCATCACCTCCACCGGGCTGTGCGGGTCCGACCTGCACCTGTACGAGGTGCTCACCCCGTTCATGACCCCGGGCGACATCCTCGGCCATGAACCCATGGGCATCGTCGAGGAGGTCGGTGCGGGCGTCCAGGACCTCCAGGTGGGGGACAGGGTCGTGGTGCCGTTCCAGATCGCCTGCGGCAACTGCTGGATGTGTCTGACCGGCCTGCCCACCCAGTGCGAGACCACCCAGGTGCAGGGCGAGGGCATGGGCGCCGCGCTGTTCGGCTACACCCGCCTGTACGGCTCGGTGCCGGGCGCCCAGGCCGAGTACCTGCGCGTCCCGCAGGCGCAGTTCGGCCCGATCAAGGTCCCCGAAGGCCCGGCCGACGACCGTTTCCTCTACCTCTCCGACGTCCTGCCCACCGCCTGGCAGGCGGTCGCCTACGCCGATGTCCCCGAGGGCGGCAGCGTCGCCGTGCTCGGTCTCGGCCCCATCGGCGACATGGCATGCCGTGTCGCGCAGGTGCAGGGTGCCGGGAGGGTGTTCGGTGTGGACCTGGTCCCGGAGCGGCTGCGCCGGGCGAAGGCACGGGGCGTGGAGACCTTCGACCTGAGGTCCTTCGACGACGAGAAGGAACTCGTCGAAGCCATCCGCGACCAGACCGACGGCCGCGGGCCCGACGCCGTGATCGACGCGGTCGGCACCGAGGCCCACGGCAGTGCGGCCGCACGCCTGGTGCAGAACGCCGCCGCGATCCTGCCCCGCAAGCTGGGCGGCCCGATCGCCGAACGCTTCAGCGTCGACCGCCTCGCCGCGCTGCACACCGCCATCGAACTGGTACGCCGCGGCGGCACCATCTCGCTGTCCGGCGTCTACGGCGGCATGGCGGACCCGCTGCCGCTGCTCACCCTGTTCGACAAGCAGATCCAGATGCGAATGGGCCAGGCCAACGTCCGCCGCTGGACCGACGACATCATCCCGTACCTGACCGACGAGGACCCCCTCGGCGTGGACGACTTCGCCACCCACCGGGTGTCGCTGTCGGAGGCGCCGCACGCGTACGAGATGTTCCAGCGCAAGCAGGACGGCGCGGTGAAGGTCATCATGCAGCCGTGAGGGCTGCCAGGTCGAAGCGCCCGTTCTCCACGGAGCGCGTTCAGGAAATCGGCGGTCAGCTTGATCGCGCCGTTCTCCGGCTCAGGTCAGCCGGAGAACGGCGCAGCCGCCGGCCGGTACCTGGTGGGCCGTGGCGCCGGTGATCAGATCGTGGGCCGGCTCCGGGAGGGACACGGCCCGGCTGCCGTGGTTGAGCAGGATCCGCCAGCGGCGGCCGTCCCGAGCGCGGCGGGTGACGGCTTCCACGCTCTGCGGCATGCCGGGCAGTTCCGGGCCGACGCCGGTCTCGTCCAGCAGTCGGGCGATGAGGGCGGCGTAGTCGGTGTCGTCGAGGCGGGTGGAGAGGTACCAGCCCCTGCCACGGCCGAAGCGGTGGCGGGTCAGGGCCGGGCTTCCTGAGAGCATGCCGTCGGTGTAGGCCGCCAGGGTCTGTGCGCCCTCGGTGTGCAGTGCTTCGCTCCACGCGGTGGCGTGCGAGCCGTCGGAGAGCTCGATCCGCTCGTCGCGGCCCAGCGGCCGGTGTTCCTCGACGCGGATGCCAAGGGCCTCGCGCAGCGGTGCGGCGGGGTACCCGCCCAGGTGGGCGTGCAGGCGCTCGTCGACCGTGCCGCTCGCGTGCTGGACGAGCAGCGTCCCGCCGCTTGCGACGTAGTGGCGGAGGTGGTCGGCGGTGGCGTCGGAGAGCAGGAACAGGGCCGGCGCGATGACGAGTCGATAAGAGGTCAGATCTGAGGACGGGTGGGCGAAGTCGACCGTGACGCCCGCGTCCCACAGAGCCCGGTGGGCGCGGCGCAGGGCGGGGTGGTAGGCGAGTTCGGCGGAGGGCAGGCCGTCGGACTCCAGAGCCCACCAGGCGTCGGAGTCGTGCAGCACGGCGGTGCGGGCGGTGACCGTCGAGCCGGCCAGCTCGCCGAGGCGGGCGACGGCCTCACCGGCCGCGGTGACCTCGCGGAAGATGCGGCTGTCCGGACCGGCGTGGGGGACCATCGCCGAGTGCCACTGCTCGGCTCCCGCGCGGGACTGGCGCCACTGGAAGAAGAGGGCTCCTTCGGAGCCGCGGGCGATGTGGCCGAGGGTGTGACGGAGGATGTCGCCGGGGTCCTTGCCGAGGATGCGGTCGCCGGCGTAGACGGTGTTGGTTCCCTGCTCCATGAGCAGCCAGGGGCGACCGCCGCCGAGGGAGCGGGCGCGATCGGCGGTGAAGGCGGTGTCGGCGGCGGCGTCCAGTCCGGGCGCGTCGGGGTAGAAGTCGATGGCGACCAGGTCGACCTCGCGGGCGAAGGCCCACAGGTCCAGGTTCTGGTAGTGGGGCAGCATGAGGTTGGTCGTCACCGGCCGGTCACTGTGCGCGCGGATCGCGTCGCGCTGCTCGCGGTACGCGGCGAGGGTCTCGTCGGACCAGAATCGGCGGAAGTCCAGCGCCTGGCCGGGATTCTTGTGCCACTGGGTGGCGCGCGGCGGCAGCACCTGCTCCCAGGTGGTGTATCGCTGACTCCAGAAGGCCGTGCCCCAGGCCTCGTTGAGAGCGTCCAGCGAGCCGTGCCGGGCGCGCAGCCAGTTCCGGAAGGCGGCCGCGGTGTGCTCGCACCAGCACAGGGTGGCGTACTCGTTGTGGACGTGCCACAGCGCCAGCGCGGGGTGGTGGCCGTAGCGTTCGGCGAGCGCGCCGGCGACGCGGCGGGCCGCGTCGCGATACGCGGGGGCGGCGAGACAGTAGGTGTCGCGGCTGCCGTGGGTGAGGCGGGTGCCCTCCGCAGTGACGGGCAGGGCGTCGGGGTGGAGGAGGGTGAACCAGGGGGGCGGGGAGGCGGTGGGGGTGGCCAGGTCCACGGCGATACCGCCCGCGTGCAGGCGCTCCACGTGGGCGTCCAGCCAGGAGAAGTCGTAGCGGCCCGGCTCGGGCTCCAGCAGGGACCAGGAGAAGACGCCGACGGTGGCCAGGTTGACCCTGGCCCGGCGCATCAGCGCGTCGTCCTCCTTCCAGACCGGCTCGTCCCACTGCTCGGGGTTGTAGTCCCCGCCGAAGGCCAGACCCCCGAGCCGGTCGGTCAGGTGGCGGATCGTCGTCATCTGAGCCTCTTTCACTGGATGCGGGTGGGTGATCGCCCGGGGTGGGCGCGACAGCCGGGGCCGGGCCGCTGCTCTCGCGGACCGTGAACCCGGCGGAAGCAGGAGCAGCTCGCGGTCGGGCGCCTCGCCGCCGGACCTCGCGGTGATGCGGGGGACGAACTGCTCGACGGACTGAGTGGGGAGCTCGCCCGCTCACCTGCCGGGGAAGGAGCGGGCGGGGCCGCTCGCGGTCGTGGTCGTCCGGGCGGTCGTGCGCGCCCTCGGCGGGGGACCGGCACTCGACGGTCAGCAGCGAACTGTCGAGGGTGTGGTCGCGCCGCGTGCGTGCCGCACGGGAGCGTGGAGCGTGAACCGGTCCTGGCCGACGCGGACGTCGGCGAACTCCGCGGCGTACGACGCCCGGACGGCTTCGCACATCGGCCAGGAGCCGTCGGTGAACTTCATCGGGTGCCCTCACCAGGGGTGGTGCGGGCGCGGTGGGCGGCGATCAGCCGCCGGTACCAGCGGTAGCTGTCCTTGGGCGTGCGTACTTGTGTGTCGTAGTCGACCCGGACGATGCCGAAGCGCTGGCCGTAGCCACGGGCCCACTCGAAGTTGTCCAACAGCGACCACACGTAGTAGCCACGCACGTCGACGCCCGCGCGCAGGGCGGCGGCGAGCGCGTCGAGATGGCTGCGGAGGTAGTCGACCCGCTCCACGTCGCGGACCCGGCCGTCGGCATCGACGGCGTCCGCCTCCGCCGAACCGTTCTCGGTGATCAGGAGCGGCGGCAGCGTGGGATAGCGCTCGGCAAGGTCCAGCAGCAGATCCGTGAAGGTGTGCGGGACGACGGGCCAGCCCATGGTGGTGTGGCGGACATCGTCGCGCCAGGTCTCCTCGGCCCGGACGTCGACCGCCGTGCGGGTGGCCGGGGCGGCGTCGCGGTACGGGGCGTCGCGGACGGTGATCGGGCGGTAGTAGTTGATGCCGACGAAGTCGAGCGGCGCGCCGATGAGGTCGAGGTCGCCGTCGAGCCGGTACGAGCCGTCGCCGGAGGGCAGCAGCTCGCCCCAGGTCTCGGCTTCGTGCTCCGGGTAGCGCCCGGCGAACAGCGGCTCGAACCACACGTCGTTGTGGAGCGTCTCGACGCGGCGTACGGCGGCCAGGTCGGCGGGGGAGTCCGTGGCCGGCAGCAGCCGGTCGGGGTTGAGCGTGATCCCGACCTCCCGTGCACCCGCCGCGCGCAGCGCGTGCACGGCCAGCCCGTGGCCGACGAGCAGATGGTGTGCGGCGGCGAGCGCGCCGCGGCCCTCACGGGCGCCCGGGGCGTGGGCGCCCGCCGCGTAGCCGACGAAGGCGCTGCAGAAGGGCTCGTTGAGCGTGATCCAGCGGTCCACCCGGTCGCCGAGCCGGGCGGCGACCACACCGGCGTACTCGGCGAACCGCTCCGCCGTCTCGCGTACCCGCCAGCCGCCCCGGTCCTCCAGGGCCTGGGGGAGGTCCCAGTGGTAGAGGGTGGCGGCGGGGGAGATGCCGGAGGCCAGCAGCTCGTCGACGAGCCGGTCGTAGAAGTCGAGCCCCGCCGCGTTGGCGGGACCGGAGCCGGCCGGCTGGATACGCGGCCAGGCGATGGAGAAGCGGTAGCCGTCCACGCCCAGCTCGCGCAGCAGCGCGATGTCCTCGTGGTAGCGGTGGTAGTGGTCGCAGGCGACGTCACCGGTGGCGCCGTCCGCGACGCGACCGGGCTGGCGGCAGAAGGTGTCCCAGATGGACGGGCCTCTGCCGTCCTCGTCGTACGCGCCCTCGATCTGGTAACCGGCCGTGGCGGCACCGAAGAAGAAGCCGGCGGGGAACTCGGGGAACTCGATGGACTCGATGGACTCGGAGTGACTCACAGGAGAGGAACCGCCCTACTTGACCGACCCGCCGGTGATCCCGGCGGCGATGTACTTCTGGGCGACGACGAGCAGGACCGCGGCCGGTACGGCGGAGAGCACCGCGGTCGCCATGACCGCGCCCCAGTCGCTGACATGCGCGCCGACGAACTGGTAGATGCCGAGCGTGACGGGCTTGACGTCGTCCGTGGTGTTGAGGGTGAGCGCGAACATGAAGTCGGACCAGGCGAAGAGGAAGGTGAACAGTCCGGCGGTGATCAGGGCGTTGCGGCTCACGGGCAGCACGATCCTGACGAACGCGGTGAGGCGGTTCGCCCCGTCCACCATCGCGGCTTCGACGACCTCGCTCGGGATCGACACCATGAACGCCCGCAGCAGTACGACCGCGAACGGCAGACCGAGCGAGGCGTCCGCCAGGATCAGCCCCAGATAGGAGTTGACGAGGCCGAGCTGCGCATAGGCGCTGTAGAGGGCGTTGGCGATGACGATGCCCGGAACCATCTGCGTGATGAGCGTGGCGAAGACGATGCCCTGCCCGCCGCGAAGTCCGAACTGGGCGAGCCCGTACGCGGCGGGCGCGGCGAACGCGAGGCAGACGACGACGGCGCCGAGTGCGACGACGAAGCTGGTGAGCAGCGAGCCGCCCTGGGTGCTGATCGCCGTGTCGAAGTTCTTCAGGGACGGTGAGACGGGGAACCACCGGGTGGCGGCGATGCCCGACTCGGGCTGGAGAGCGGTGTTGAGCATCCAGTACACGGGGAAGAGCAGCACGGCGAGGATCAGCAGCGCGGCGGCGGTGTTCCACACCGAGCGGACGCGGAGAAGGCTCGCCGGTCGTTCCATCGGTCGGTTCATCGACGGTCACTTCCCCTTGCCGAAGTCGGCGCGGTCGGCCCGCAGGTACAGCACGGCGAAGACCGCGCTGATGAGGATCAGGACATTGCCCACCACGGCTCCCTGGCCGAAGTCGAGCCGAAGGAAGGAGAGCTGGTACGTGACGGTGCCCAGGGTCTGTGTGGAGTCCGCGGGCCCGCCCGAGGTCAGCGCCAGGATCAGGTCGAGGATCTTCACCGTCGACATGAAGCCCAGCACGAGCACGACGGTGATCACCGGACGCAGCATCGGCAGCGTGATGCTGCGGAACGTCCGCCAGGGGCCACAACCGTCGAGCGAGGCGGCCTCGTACAGGTCGCGCGGGATCTCCTGGAGGCCGCCGTAGAGGATGACCATGTTGAACGGGATGCCGATCCAGATGTTGACCAGGACCGCCGACAGCAGTGCCACGCCGGGGCTGCTCAGCCACGGCACACCGTCCTGCGGGACCAGGCCGACCGCGTGGAGGGCGGTGTTCAGCATGCCGTGGTCCTGGTCGAGGATGCGCCTCCAGACGACGGCGGAGACGACCATGGGCACGAGCCACGGCAGCAGCAGGACGGCGCGCACGAAGCCGGAGAGCCGGAAGCGGCGGGAGAAGAAGACTGCGAGGGCCAGGCCGACGGTGAACTGGCCGAGCAGCGAGCCGACGGTGAACAGGGCCGTGTGCCACAGGGCGTCGGTGAACAGCTCGTCGGCGAAGACGGCCCGCCAGTTGTCGAGGCCGTTGAACGGGGCCTCGCCGGTGAAGTACGTCTTCGGCGTGTAGCGCTGGAAGCTCATCACGACGTTGCGCAGGAGCGGGTAGCCGAAGAAGAGCGCCATGTAGGCGAGCGCGGGAGCGACGAAGAGCCAGCGCAGCAGCCCGCGGCGCAGCGGAGCGCGGCCGGCGGCGGACTTCGTCGCGGCGGCGCCCGAGGCGGGCGCCGGGGAGGTGATGGTGGTCATGGGCGCTTCCTCACTTCCCCGCCGAAGCCTGCTGCTGGGCCCGGTGCAGGGCCTGTTCGGGACTGGTCCGGCCCGTCAGCACGGACTGGAAGGCGCCCGCGAGCGCGTCGCCGACGACCGGCCACCCGGTGCCGACCTTCGCGGTACGGGAGCGGGCGGTGCTGACGAGCTCGGCGAAGGCGGCGAGCTTCGGGTTGTGCTTCGCGTACGCCTGTGCGGCCCGGGCGCGGGTGGGCACGTTGTTGACCGACTCGCCCCACTCCAGCTGGTGCTTCTCGGAGTTGAGGCAGTTCAGGACCTTGCCGGCGTTCTTCTCGCGGGCGGGGTCCTCGTCGTTCTTCGGTACGGCCATGACGGTGCCGCCGATGGGCGGCACCGCCGGCTTGCCCGCCTCGGGCACCGGAATGCCCGCGACCGCCCAGTCCACGTTCTTCTGGGCGCTGAGGACCGGCACCTGCCACGGCCCGTTGATCATCATGGCGGCGCGGCCCGCGACGAACTGGTCGTTGACGTCCTGCTGGTTCCAGTTGACGACAGACCTGGAGGCGGAACCGTCCGCCACCAGGTCCTTCCAGAGCCGGAGCGCGGCCTCGCCCTTGCCGTTGTCGATCTCGGTCTCGTCGCCGCCCGCGGACCAGAAGAACGGAAGGAACTGGTAGACGCCGTCCGCGTTCGGGCTCGCGCTGAAGGCCATCCCGTACGTGTCACCCGCAGTCAGCTTCTTCGCGGCGGCCCGTAACTCCGCCCAGGTCGTGGGCGGGGCGATGCCCGCGTCCTTGAGGAGCCCGGTGTTGTAGATCAGCGCGAGGGAGTTGACGGAACGGGCGATGCCGTACTGGGTGCCGTCGTACGAGCCGAGGGACTTCGCGCTGCCGGAGAGGCCGGAGGTGTCGACCCCGACCTCGTCGAGCGGCCGCAGCCCCTCGGTCTGCGCGAACTGGGGCAGCTCCGAGCCGTCGAGCTCCAGGATGTCGGTGAGCGAGTCGGACGACGCCATCCGGAGCGCCTTGGAGGCGATCTGGTCGGCGGGCACACTGATCTGCTCGACCTTCAAACCGAGCGGCTTGCCGCAGCGGTCGAAGAACCGCTGGTTGGCGTTGTGCTCGGCGGTGTCGGTCGCCGAGTTGAGCACGGTGACGGTGCCCGGGTCGGGCTGCGCGGCACAGCCGGTCAGCCCTGGCGCGACGAGGGCGCAGGCAAGGGCGGCGGCGAGCCCGGGAACGCGTCCGCGCCTTGTTCTGATGCGTCCTGCTGACAACGGCAAGGCGGTCCTCCGTTACATGTGCGGCTGTGGACATGCAGGTGTCCGGCGATGGGGAGTCGCCGGCCGTGCCGTACGGGCGGTCCGGGTGGTCAGCCGGGCGACGGCGGGGCGACGGCGGGCCCGGCCATCCGCGGCTGGATCACGTGGTGCGGTGTGCCGGAAGGCATGCTCGGGGCACGTGCCGCGAGGGGCTCCTGCGCAGTCGATGACCGGTCGTCGAGGCCGGGACCGATCGCGTCGACGGAGGGGCCGGGACCGATCGCGTCGACGGAGGGGCCGGGACCGATCGCGTCGATGGCGAGCCGGGCCACGGCCGTGGACATCTCCGCGACGGGCAGATCGATCCGCGGCAGATGCCGGATGCCCAGCTCGTCCGGGAGACTGCCGACGAGCACGACGGTCAGGTCGTGGGGGATCCGCAGCCCGGCCGCCGCCACCACGTCCAGCAGGCGGGGGAGGAGGATCAGGTGCTGGACGACCAGCGCGGTCGGGGCCGGCCGCGCGGCCAGCGCCTCGCCCAGCCGCCGCGCGAGGACGTCCGGGTCGTGGTGGGACGGGATCACGCGGACATCGGCCCCACTCTCGACGGCCGTGCGCCGGGCGCCGGCGAGGCCGTGCAGGGCATAGCCACGACGTGCGGCGACCTCGTGGTCGGCCGACGCGAGGAAGAGGATCCGCCGGTGGCCGGCCGCGGCAGTCTCGCGCACGGCGAGGGCGACGGCGGCCTCCCAGTCCAGGTCGGTCCAGGGCAGCGCCGCGTGATCGTCGTGACCGAGCAGCGCCCCGGGAAAGCCCAGTTCACGCAGGACCTCGACACGTGGGTCGCGGTCCTCGACCGCCATCAGCACCGCTGCGTCCGCGAGCCTGCTGCGGGCCACCCGGCGCAGCCCCCCGACGCCGTCGCTGTCCGTCATCAGCAGCACGTCGTACCCGTGCACACGGGCCGCGTCGGTGACGTCGATCGCGAACCGCCCGTCGATCGCCCGGTACGCCCCGGGCACGCGCGGCGTGGCCAGCGCGAGCACCCGGGTCCGCGCGCTGCGCAGCGTACGAGCACTCGCACGCGGGTGGTATCCGAGCTCGTCGATCGCGACCTGCACCGCGCGCCGGGTCTCATCGGAGATCTTGCGCGACCCGCTCAGTACGTACGAGACGGTGCTCGGCGCGACGCCTGCCCGCTCGGCGACGTCCTTGATCGTGGTCATCCCCACCCCCACCCGGCCCGTCTCGGGATCCGTCGGTCCCCTCACACCGATCGAATCGATTCGACACGCGGAAAAGACTCTAGGTACGCCGGGTGGGGAGGGCAATACCTCGAGCGGCACCCGGCTTGCCGTACGAGGAGTTCGCCGGTCCTGAACAGGTGTTCCGGGCGGCGCCGCCCGATGGTTGAGATGTCCGCGACTCTCGAGCAGCTGCCCTGGCGAGACTTCGTTCAGCCGTGCTTCTCGTCTCCCGGAACACACGCTGGGCCGGGGTCGCGCGAGACGTGGAGATCCTCGTCGCTGCGCCCCGGCCTTCGCACGGCCATCGTCCACTTCAGCCAGGTCGGGCGCCGCAGCCGGCGACGTCCGCTCTCATGCTCCCGGGGTCATCCGGCGGCCAGAGTCGTCCACTTCTGGTTGGAGCCGCCGTGGCAGTCCCACAACTGGAGCTGCGTGCCGTCGGCCGTGGAGGAGCCCGGCACGTCGAGGCAGCGGCCGGAGGCGGGGTTGCGGTAACCACCGTTGTAGGGCTGCCACTTCTGGTTGGAGCCGCCGTTGCAGGCCCAGATCTGCACCTTGGTGCCGTTCGCGGTGCCCCAGCCGGCGGCGTCGAGGCACTTGCCCATGGAGCGCAGGGTGCCGTCGGTGTAGGCGGACCAGAGCTGGTTGGCGGTGTTGGCGCAGCCCCAGGTCTGAACGGCGGTCCCGTCAGCGGTACCGGCGCCGTTGACATCCAGGCACTTGCCGGCGATGCCGGAGGACACGCGCGTGGGGCTGGGGGCGGGGTTCCTCAGCCACCCGGCGCCGTCCGCGGCCCGGATGCCGCGATGGAAGGCGTCGGCCATCTTCTGGTACCCCGCGTCGTTGGGATGCAGTGCGTCGGCCAGGTCGGCCGTGGTCAGGCCGCCCATGTCCACGTACGCGACGTGCTTGCCCGCGGCCTGTGCGTCCTTCACGATCTGGGGGATGGCCTGGTTGTACGCGCCACGGTACTGCTCCTCCGAACCGCTGGTGGACACCACCAGGGAAGCCACGAGGACGGTTGCGTCGGGGGCGGCGGCGGTGATCCGGTCGATCAGCGATCTCAGCCGGGCGGTGGCGGTGGAGACCTGGTAGCTCTCGTTGAGGTCGTTGGTGCCGATCTCCAGCGTCACGACGTTTGGCCGGTATCGGGTCAGTGAGGCGTCGGCGAGCGCGGCGATCTGGTGGATCTTGTACCCGGAGTGGCCTTCATTGTCGGGGTCGGACATCGAACCGCCCCGCAACGTGCCCACGAAGTCAAGCGGATGGCCGTCTGCCGCGAGCTTGTTCCACAGCGGCCCCCGGTAACCGTCGCCCTTACTGCTTCCCACTCCCCAGGTGATCGAGTCGCCCAACGGCATGACCCGCAAAGGCGTGGTCGAGGCGGCGGAGGCGGGGCCCACTCCAGCCGCCGTCAACCCGAGCGCCACGGCGACAAGCGTGATCAGGGAGAGCAGCCAAGGCATTCTCATGCAGGAGTCCTCTTCTGCGAGTGATTGCTCGGTCAACGGGGCGAAGCCGTCCGGTGGTTGATGCCTCCAGCCGGGCGAGTACGTGTGGGGCGCCGTCACGACGACACCGGATACGTCCCCTCCAACGGCTGCCGCGGCCACGCGAGTTGCGGATGCCGGTAACCGGCGCTTGTCGGTCGACGGCGACTTGGGCACATCGCTGGTGCGGAAAGGAACAGGGGAAACGCAGGGCCACGCTTGAAGGTCGGTCACGACGCCCTGGGCTGTCAACCATGGTGCAGGGATGAAAGTGCCATGTGACGGGGATGTTCAAGCCGCTTGGTGCACTTTTGCTGTGTATTACGCGCCATCAGACATGCGATGTCTATCGGGGTGTGGGTGAGGTGTTCCTTCACGCAGGCGGTGCTGGGTCAGTGGTGGTGGCCGCCCGGCCGGTCGGCTGGAGGACGCGAAACGAGGGCCGCAGGCGACGTTGCCGGGAAGAATGGCCGCCATGACGTACGAAGGCTCCTCCATCGACCCGGCCAAGCCCAGCATCGCCCGCGTCTACGACTACCTGCTCGGCGGCAAGGACAACTACGCCGTGGACCGTGAGATCGGCGATGTGTTCAAGCGCGACCTGCCCGGTTCGGTGGCCATCGCCTTCGCCAACCGCGCGGCCCTGACCCGGGCGATCAGGGAGATCGCGAAGACCACCGGCATTCGGCAGTTCATCGACTTGGGCAGTGGCCTGCCGACCGCGGACAACGTGCACCAGGTCGCGCAACGGCACGCTCCCGAGTCCCGGGTCGTCTATGTCGACATCGACGACCAAGTGCTGGTCCACGGCCGCGCACTGCTGGAGGACAACGACCGGACCCGCGTCATCGCGGTCGATGTGCGCAACCCCGAAGACGTCCGCTCTCACCCCGCCACGCTCGAAATCATCGATTTCGCTCGTCCCGTCGCCGTCATCCTCAGCGCCATCCTCCACCACGTCAACGATGACGAGGAGCCGGCCGGCATCGTCCGGTACTGGCGCGACCACGTCCCCTCCGGAAGCCACTTCTTCATCAGCCACTTCCGCTCCGGCAACAACCCGGAGACCGCGGAGGCCGAGAAGGTCCTCCAGCAGACGTTCGGCCGCGGCCGGTGGCGCACGGACGCGGAAATCGCCTCCCTGCTGGAGGGCCTGGAGATCCTCGACCCCGGGATCGTCCCCGCGTCCCTGTGGCGACCCGACGAGACCGACAACCCGTGGAACGGTGACGCAAGACGAGAGCTCACGGTCTGGGAACATCTCATCGCCGCCGGACTGGCCCGGAAAGCCTAGACGTGATGGGACGACCTGCGAACACTGGACTTGTTCGAGTGACTCCATCGAGCGATTAAGTCGCTAAGATACGTCCATGGCGCATGTCTCGGCGGCCGAGCGCCGTCCCCAACTGATCAAGGCAGCGATCGACCTCATGGCGAGGGACGGAGTCGCTGCCGGAAGCACCCGTGCGATCGCGGCGGAACTCGGGGTGGCGCAGGCCACCGTGCACTACACCTTCGGTACCAAGGAGGACCTGTATCGAGCGGTCATCGAGCATCTCACTCAGGAGCTGGTGGAGCAGGTGCGGCAGGCGGCGCCGACCGATGCGGGCTTCGAGGAAACCATCGCAGTGCTGGCTTCCGCGCTGTGGCGCACCGTGCGTGACCAGTCGAAAAGCTACCAACTGCTGACTGAGCTCACCATGTTCGCGCTCCGTTCCCCCCACCTCCGTGAGGCTCTCGAGGTGCACAACCTCGGTGTGACGAGCGTGACCGCGGAGCTTGTGGCGAAAGCGGCTGAGCGGACTGGACAGGAACTGGCCCTGTCGGCAGACATGATCGCGAGGTTCTTCCTCGCGGGCTTTGATGGGCTCGTGCTGCAGCGCCTGACCCATCCCGATGACGAGGCTGAGCTGTCGTGCCTGCAGGCCTTGGTTTCCTCCTCGGTGGAGCTGGCTCGTGGACGTGTCGAGATGGTGACCGTTCCGCGCGACCTCGCTACGGGAAGTCCGCCGAACAGCTGATGGCTACTGGCTCGGCTCGCACGACTTAACGAAGCACCACTATCCGCCGAGAATCTCCGCCAGGTCGTAGCGGACCGGCTCCTCCAGTTGCGCGTAGGTGCAGCTCTCGGGAGTCCGGTCCGGGCGCCAGCGGCGGAAACGGGCAGTGTGCCGGAAGCGCTGCCCGTTCTCCATGTGGTCGTACGCCACCTCGGCCACCCGGTCCGGCCGGAGCGGCACCCACGACAGGTCCTTGCGGCCGGACCAGCGGCTCGGCGCTCCCGGCAGCCGGGCCTTCTCGTGAGCGGCCTCCTCGGACCAGGCCGCCCACGGATGCCCTGCCACGTCGTCCAGGCGCAGCGGCTCCAGCTCCTCCACGAGCTCGGCGCGCCGCTTCATCGTGAAGGCGGCGGACACCCCCACGTGCTGGAGGGTGCCCCGCTCGTCGTACAGGCCGAGCAGCAGTGAACCCACGACCGGGCCGCTCTTGTGCAGGCGGTACCCGGCGACCACGACGTCCGCCGTCCGCTCGTGTTTGATCTTGAACATGGCGCGTTCGTCCGGCCGGTAGCGCACGGCCGGCGGCTTGGCGATGACACCGTCGAGCCCGGCTCCCTCGTACTCCTGGAACCACTGCCGCGCCACCTCGATGTCGGTGGTCGCCGGGGCCAGGTGCACCGGCGCCCGCACCCCGGACAGCTCGGCGGTCAGCCGCTCCCGCCGCTCGGTCAGCGGCGCGTCCATCAGCGACTCGTCGCCCAGCGCCAGCACGTCGAACACGACGAGCGACGCCGGGGTCCGCTCCGCCAGCGTCCGCACCCGCGAGTCCGCCGGATGGATCCGCTCCGTCAGCGCGTCGAAGTCCAGGTGCCCCTCCCGCGCGATCACGATCTCCCCGTCCACCACGCACCGCTCGGGCAACCGCTCCCGCACGGCGGTGACGAGCTCGGGGAAGTACCTGGTCAGAGGCTTTCCGGTGCGGCTGCCCAGCTCGACCTCGTCCCCGTCGCGGAACACGATCGCCCGGAAGCCGTCCCACTTCGCCTCGTACTGCATGCCCGCGGGGATCGCCGCCACCGACTTGGCGAGCATCGGCAGGACAGGGGGCATCACCGGCAGGTCCATGGATCGATTCTGCTCTGCTGTTCCCCGAGCCGCCCGATATGCGAGGTGTGCGGGCTACGCCTACCGTGGCGGGCATGGGTGACGCGGTGGAACTGGAGGTGGACGGCCGGACCGTACGGCTGTCCAGCCCGGACAAGATGTTCTTCCCGGAGCGCGGCTTCACCAAGCTGGACCTCGCGCGCTACTACATCGCCGTCGGTCCCGGCATCCTGCGCGCCCTGCGCGACCGGCCGACCACCCTGGAGCGCTACCCGGAAGGCGTGAACGGCGAGAACTTCTTCCAGAAGCGGGCGCCGAAGAACATGCCCGACTGGATCCCGACCGCGCACATCACCTTCCCCAGCGGCCGCAGCGCCGACGAGATGTGCCCCACCGAGGCGGGAGCGGTGGTGTGGGCCGCCCAGTTCGGCACCCTCACCTTTCACCCCTGGCCGGTACGCCGCGACGACGTCGACCACCCGGACGAGCTCCGCATCGACCTCGACCCGCAGCCCGGCACCGACTACGACGACGCCGCCCGCGCCGCCCACGAACTGCGGCAGGTGCTCGACGAGTTCGGCGGACTGCGCGGCTTCCCCAAGACTTCGGGCGGCCGCGGCCTGCACGTGTTCGTGCCCATCGAAGCGCGCTGGACCTTCACCCAGGTCCGGCGCGCCGCCATCGCCGTCGGCCGGGAGATGGAACGGCGGATGCCGGAGCACGTCACCATCAAGTGGTGGAAGGAGGAGCGCGGCGAGCGCATCTTCCTGGACTACAACCAGACGGCCCGCGACCGCACGATCGCCTCCGCCTACTCCGTACGCCCCCGCCCGCACGCCCCCGTCTCCGCACCCCTGCGCTGGGACGAGGTCGGCATCGCGCACCCCCGGGACTTCGACCTCGCGACCATGCCCGCGCGCTTCGCCGAACTCGGCGACGTGCACGCGGACATGGACGACAAGCGCTACTCGCTGGAAGCCCTGCTCGACCTGGCCCGCCGCGACGAACACGATCACGGACTGGGCGATCTGCCGTACCCGCCCGAGTATCCGAAGATGCCGGGGGAGCCCAGACGGGTACAGCCGAGCAGGGCCCGCAAGGAGAAGGAGCCCCCTACAGCTCCTTGATCCGGATGTCGCGGTACGAGACCACGTCCGTCGTGCCGTGCACCTGGAGCCCGATGTAGCCGGAGGCGAACCGCCGCCCGTCCGTGCCCGGGTCGTCCGACCGGGGCGGGCTGAACTCCTGACCGCCGGTGTTGTCGAACTCGTTGATCAGCACACCGTTGCGGAACACCGAGTAGTGCTGGCCTTCCACGCGGATCTCGTAGTCGTTCCAGGTGCCCTTCTGCGTCACGCCGGCACCGGCGAGACCGACGCGGTCGAACCCGTAGACCGATCCCGTCTTGTACATGTCGCCGTCGGGCCGGTCGAGCACCTGCACCTCGTGCCCGTACTTGATGGCGACCCACTCCGGGCGCGACTCCTCGGGGTGGTCGTGGACCCACGGGAAGCGCACGAACACACCGGAGTTGGCGTTGCCCGCCCCCGGGGCGTCGTCACGCCACTGCAGCTTCAGCGAGAAGTCGCCGTACTTGCGCTGCGGGAACCACAGCATGCCCATCCCGGGCGTCGTGGTGCTGGAGGTGATCGTCCCGTCCGGGTTCAGCCCGAACGAACCACCGCCCACCTGCTGCCACTTGGCGAGGGACTCCGCGGTGCCGTCGAAGAGCGAGCGGTAACCCTCGGTCTGCCCCGGCTTGCCGATGCCCGACGCGCGGGCCGCCTTCCGGATCGCCTTGGACTCCCGCTCGTCGATCACGCCTTGTCCGAGCAGCGTGTCCAGGACGGAGTTCACGTGCTTGAGGAACAGTGCCTGGGACGTCCACTCCTTCTCGTCCTCGATCAGCTCGCCGATCCGGCAGCGGTTGTCGGTGACCCGGTTGCGCACCCCGGAGTCGACCGTACCCACGATCACCGTCAACCGCTCGTCGTACTCCGGGCAGTTCGGCGCCGGGACCTGACCGGAGACGACCGTGAAGGTCACCGTGCGGGCCGCCGCGGTGTTCCCGGCCTTGTCCGTCGCCCGGTACGCCACGGTGTGCGCGCCCGCCCGGTCGACCACCACCGGTGCCGTGTACGCGAGGTAGGGCCCGCCGTCGAGCGAGTACTCGATCCTCTCGACGCCCGAACCGTGCGCGTCGGTCGCCGTGACGGTCACCCGGGCGCTGTTGACGTACGCCCCCGCGGAGTTCTTCGTGCCCTCCACGCTCACGCCCGTCACCGGCGGAGTGGTGTCCTCGGGCGGCGCCGCGACGACCGTGAACCGCACGCTCTTCTCCGCCGCCACATTGCCCGCCTTGTCGGTGGCCCGGTAGCGGACGGTGTGCTCACCCACCTGGTGCACCATCACGGGTGCGGTGTACGGCTGCCAGGCGCCCGAACCGACCGCGTACTCGATCGTGTTGACCCCCGACCCCGTGTCGGAGGCCGAGACGGTGACCGTCGCCATGTCGATGAACGCCCCGTCGGCGTCGCGCTCACCGCTCACCGTCGCCGAGGTCTGCGGCGCGGTGGTGTCGTCCGACTGCGGCGCGACGACCGTGAACTGGACGCTCTTCTCCGCGGAGACGTTCCCCGCCTTGTCGAACGCCCGGTAGCGGACCTTGTGGCTGCCGACCTGGTCGACGACCACCGGCGCGGTGTACGGCTGCCAGGCACCCGCGTCGCCGACCGCGTACTCGATCCGGTCGACGCCCGAGCCGCCCTCGTCGGTGGCGTGCAGTGCCAGGCTCGCCGAACCGACGTACGAACCCTGCGTGTTCTGCGTGCCGCTGACGTGCGCCGACGCCTCGGGCGCCGTGGTGTCCTCGCCGGTGCCCTCGGTCACCGTGAGGATGCCCTGCATCTGGCCGTGGCCGGGGATCGTGCAGTGGTAGAAGTACCGGCCGGGCGTGAGCGTGACCTGGGCGGTGTGCTTGCCGCCCTGGGCATCGTTCGGGTTCGCCAGGATGTTGAGCTGCACGTCGCTGTTGAACTCGGGGTCGCTGGTCACGAACGTCAGCGTGTGCGGCATGCCCGTGGTGTTGCCGGTGGCCGCGCTGTTCTCGAAGACGATCGTGGCCGCGCCGGCGACCGCCGTCTTCGGCGCCGAGAGGTACTTGTCGATGTCGTTGCCGGCCGTCCAGGTGAGCACCTGGTCGGCGGCCTCCTTCCCGGGCTGCCCGGCGGCGGGCAGCGCCTGCACGCCGAGCATCATCAGCAGGGCGGCCAGCAGGGCGGCCCAGACTCTTCGGTGCCGGATCACTCGGTCCCCCTCGCCAGCTGGCCGACGGCCGGAGTGGGCCCGCCGCCCTTGTAGGTGACCCGCCACAGCGCCGACTTGGAGTCCGAGGTGAAGAAGCCGCGCCCGTAGTCGAGGACGTACAGCGCGCCGTCCGGACCGAACTTCCAGTCCATCAGGTTCCTGATGCCGTCGTTGCCGACCGGCACGATCTTCTTCAGCGACTCCGCGTGCACCGGCAGACCGCCGTCTCCTTGCGTCTTCGGGTCCATGAGCACCGCGTTGCGCGGCTGGTCGGCGTCGTAGAAGTCACCGACGAACCACTTGCCGTCCCAGTACGCCGGCCACTTCACGGTGCTGTCGGCCGCGACCGTGCCGTAGCGGTAGACCGGCCCGTTCATCGCGGCCTGCCCGCCGCCCTTCAGCCAGGGCAACCTGTACGTGGCCTCCGCCGGCTTGTACGACGGGACGCCGTTCGCGTCCCGCGGGTAGTCCGGGCCGCCGCCCGAGGGTGAGTACCAGATGTTGCTGCCGGTCACCGGCGGCAGATTGACCAGGCCGTCGTTGTTCGGCGACTCGTTCTTCGGGTGGTCGCAGTCGTACCAGCCCAGCGGCTTGGACGGGTCCGGCAGATTGCGGTCCCGGTAGGGCTGCTTGTTGCCCATGCAGTACGGCCAGCCGCGGTTGCCCGCCTCGGTGATGGCGGCGAAGGTGTCGTACTTCGCCGGGCCCCAGGTCGTCGAGGGCGCACTCGCGTCCGGGCCGACCCAGCCCGCGTAGAGCACGTCGGTCGACTTGTCGACGGAGATGCGCGCCGGGTTGCGTACGCCCATCACATAGATCTCGCCGCGGGTCTTGCCGCCGCCCTCGTCGGTCTCCTTCCCGGTGAAGAGATTGCCCTGGGGGAGCGTGTACGTCCCGTCCGGCTCCGGGTGGATGCGCAGGATCTTGCCGTTGAGGTTGTTGGTGTTGCCCGCGGTGCGGCGCGCGTCCGCGAAGGAGACGCCCTTGTAGTTCGGCTCCGGGTTGTTGCCCGAGTAACCGGAGCTGAAGCCACTGGAGTTGTTGTCGCCGGTGGCGATGTACAGGTTGCCCTTGGAGTCCCAGGCCATCCCGCCGCCCGCGTGACAGCAACTGTGGATCTGCACCGGCCACTTCAGCAGGACCTTCTCACTGGCGAGGTCCAGCTTGTTCGTGGTCCGGTCGAGCGTGAACCGGGAGACTCGCCGCTCCGCCATCCGCGTCTCGCGGTTGATCCGCTCGTGCGGCGTGTAGTGCAGATACACCCAGCCGTTCTGCGCGAACCCGGGGTCCAGCTCGATGCCGAGCAGCCCCTCCTCGACCTTGACCAGCTCGTCGCCGCCGCCCTTGTTGCCGAAGACGGTGAGCGCCCCGGCCAGGCTGACCTGCTTGGTCTTCGGGTCGTAGACGTGGATCTCGCCCTTGCCCTTGCCGATGCCGGGGTTGTTCCAGTCGGTGATCACGGGCTGTGAGGAGTCCGCGCCGCCCCGGCCGATGTAGAAGACCCGGCCGTCGGGCGCGGTGACCATCCCGTGCGGCTCGCCGATCTGGTCGTTCAGTCCCGGCTGGTTGGGCTTGGTCAGCCGCTCCGCCGCGTAGTGGGCGTTGATGGTGGCCTTGCAGTCGGCCTGCTCAAGCCGGGTCGTCCACATCAGCGCGCCGCGCAGATGGTCGCGGAAGTCGGCCTCGTCGTACGACGACACCGTCCCGCCCATGCCGGTGTAGAAGGAACGGCCGCCGTCGTAGTCACGGCACCAGCTGACCGGATGGTCCCAGCCGTTGGAACCCGTGCCCGGCCGGTACGTCGACTCCCGGACGCGGGCCACCGTGTGCACGTCGCCCGAGGGGTTCTTCACCCAGTTCAGCCACTGGTCCGGGCGCTTCCACTGCACCGGCAGGCCCTTGGTGGCGGGGTGCGTGCGGTCACCGACCTCGACGGTCGCCCGCTGCACGGCCGTCGGGCTCGACGCGGCGGGACGGGCGCCCACCAGGCCGGTGAACCAGTCCGAGTACGGCTCCGCGCGCGCCGCGTCATGAATGCCGACGAATCCGCCGCCGGCCTCCATGTAGGCCTCCAGACCCGCCTCCTGCTCCGCGTCGAGGACATCGCCCCCGCCGGTCAGGAACACGATCGCGTTGAAGCGGCCGAGCCTCGTCTCGTCCGTGAACACCGAGGCGTCACCGGTGGCCTGCACCTGGAAGCGGCGGTTCGCCGGGCCCGACAGGCCGATGTCCTCAATGGCCTCGATCCCGGCGTTCACGACCGGCGACTCCTCCCCGGCCGCCGCGGAACCGTGGAAGATCAGCACCCGTACGTTCGCGCCGCCCGGCGGCGACTTGATCGACATCGTTGTCAGCGGGGGTTCGGGAAAAGGGCGCGCGTTCGCGGCCGGGCCCGACAGCAGCCCGGCGGTCACGACCCCGGCGGCGACGGACGCCGCCCAGACGCGTCTTGACTTGCTCAACCCTCGTAAGTGCATGGGCACCTCCTCGGTCACAGCAACACCGCCAAGGAAGCTAAACCCCTTTGCATGTCTCGCCAATACCTATGACCGGTATGGCGCCAACTTTGTCTTGAGTGTGGATAAACGGGTGTGCGGCCGGTACCGTCTCACAGGTTCATCACAGGTACGCCTCCGTAAATGCCTTACCAGGGTGGGGAGTTCCGCATGGACAGACGCAGCTTCAACCGGCGGGTCCTGCTGGGTGGCGCGGCCGTCGCGACGTCGCTGTCCGTGGCGCCGGAGGCCGTGAGCGCCGTCGGGCCCGCGAAGACGGCTCCTGCCGGGGGCGAGGTGAAGCGCATCAAGCTCTTCGCCGAGAAGCTCCCCGACGGGCAGATGGGCTACGGCCTGGAGAAGGGCAAGGCGAGCATTCCGGGGCCGCTGATCGAACTCAACGAAGGCGACACGCTGCACGTCGAGTTCGAGAACACCATGGACGTCGGGGTGAGCCTGCACGTCCACGGCCTGGACTACGAGATCACCAGCGACGGCACGAAACTGAACCGCAGCCACGTCGAGCCGGGCGGCACCCGCACCTACACCTGGCGCACTCATGCCCCCGGCCGCCGCAAGGACGGCACCTGGCGCTCGGGCAGCGCGGGCTACTGGCACTACCACGACCACGTCGTCGGCACGGAACACGGCACCGTGGGGCTGCAGAAGGGCCTCTTCGGCCCGGTCGTCGTCCGCCGCAAGGGCGACGTCCTGCCCGATCGCACGCACACCGTCGTCTTCAACGACATGCGGATCAACAACAAGCCGCCGCACTCGGGTCCGAACTTCGAGGCCACGGTGGGCGATCGCGTCGAGTTCGTCGTGATCACGCACGGCGAGTTCTACCACACGTTCCACATGCACGGTCATCGCTGGGCGGACAACCGCACGGGCATGCTGACCGGTCCCGAGGACCCCAGCCAGGTCATCGACAACAAGATCACGGGACCGGCCGACTCCTTCGGCTTCCAGGTGATCGCGGGGGAGGGGGTCGGCGCGGGCGCCTGGATGTACCACTGCCACGTCCAGAGCCACTCCGACATGGGGATGGTCGGACTGTTCCTGGTGAAGAAGCCGGATGGGACCATTCCGGGGTACGAGCCGCACGACCACGGTCAGGAACCGCCCGGCGGCCACGAGCACTGACGGGCGGTCGCTCCCCCGAGCGCACGAGAGCGCTCTCACCGCGCTGCGTCCCAGGGCTATCCTGATCCGCACCCGCAGGTGAGGAGCCCGAAGTGACCGACACAGCGCCGCGTCCCACCCTGGAGGCCGTGGCCGCCCGGGCCGGTGTCTCGCGGGCCACCGTGTCCCGCGTGGTCAACGGCGGGGACGGGGTACGGGACGTCCTCGTGGAGCGGGTCCGCAAGGCCGTCGACGAGCTCGGGTACGTGCCCAACCAGGCCGCCCGCTCCCTGGTCACCCGACGCCACGACGCGATCGCGGTCGTCGTCGCCGAACCGGAGACCCGGGTCTTCGCCGACCCGTTCTTCGCGCTCCAGCTGCGCGGCATCAGCAAGGAGCTCACCGCCCACGACAACCAGCTCGTGCTGCTGCTGACCGAGGGCCGGGACGACCACGCCCGGGTCGGCCGCTACCTCGCCGGCGGGCACGTCGACGGGGCCCTCGTGTTCTCCCTGCACCTGGACGACCCGCTGCCGGAGCTGATCCAGCGGGCCGGTGTCCCCACCGTCTTCGGCGGCCGGCCCGGCTGGGGCGGCGACCGGCGCGACGTGGTCTACGTCGACAGCGACAACCGAGGCGGCGCCCGTGACGCCGTGCGGCACCTGGCAGGGCTCGGCCGCACCCGGATCGCGCACATCACCGGCGCCCTCGACCAGACCTCCGCCGCGGACCGCCTCGACGGCTACCGGGACGTCATGGTGGACGCCGACCCGCGGCTGATCGCCGAGGCCGACTTCACCCCGGCCGGCGGCGAACGGGCGATGCGCGAGCTCCTTGAGCGCTGCCCGGACGTGGACGCGGTGTTCGCCGCCAACGACCTCATGGCCTCCGGCGCGCTGCGCGTCCTGCGCGCCTCCGGCCGCCGCGTCCCCGACGACGTGGCCGTGATCGGCTTCGACGACATGCGGCCCGTCGCGGAACAGACCGACCCCCCGCTCACGACGGTCCGTCAGGACATCGAGGAGATGGGCCGCCTGATGGCCCGCCTGCTGCTGCGCGGCCTCGACCGGGACGCCCCGCGGGAGGGCGTCGGAGCGCCCCCGTCGAGCGTGGTGCTGCCGACGACGCTGGTGCGGCGCGGGTCGGCCTAGCGCCCGCGCCGCCGGGAAGGGTCCGGACGGCGTGCCCCGGTCGGCCTCAGCCCTGCTGCGGCTCGCTGCGGACCACCGCGAAGCGGGCGCCGTAGGGGTCGGTGAGTTTGGCGAGGCGGCCGACGGACGGCAGGTCCGTGGCCGGGAGGCGGACCGTGCCGCCCAGCTCCTCGGCCCTGGCGACGACGGCGTCCGTGTCGGCGACCTCGAAGTACGGCAGCCAGTACGCCTCGTTCTCCGCCGGGTCGTCGGCCAGGGGTACGACACCGCCGAACATGGCGTCCTCGCCCAGTCCGGCGGGAGTGAACGCGGTGTACGCGCCGCCGGCGAAGTCGGCGCCGAAGGTCTCCAGACCCAGCACGGAGTGGTAGAAGGCCGCCGCGGCCGGGACGTCCGCCGTGTACAGCTCGACCCAGCACAGCGAGCCGTGCTCCTGGACGACCTCCAGACCCTTGTTGCGGCCCGGCTGCCACAGCCCGAAGGGCACCCCGGCCTGGTCGGCGAGGATCGCCATCCGGCCCAGGTCCTGGACGTCCATCGGCTGCACCGTCACCGCACCGTGTGCCTGCTCGGCCGCCCGCGCCGTGGCGTCCGCGTCCGGCGCCTGAAAGTACACCGTCCAGGACGGCGGGCCCTGCTCCGGCGTGGTCTGCATGCCCCCGGCGGCCGTCCTGCCGCCGAGCTGGAACAGGCCGTACCCTCCGACCTCCGGGCCGCCCGGCTGGAACCGCCAGCCGAACAGTCCGCCGTAGAAGGCGGCGGCGCCGTCGATGTCGGGGGTGCCGAGATCGATCCAGTTCGGAGCGCCGGTGACATAACGGGTGGTGAGCATCGTCGCCCTCCTCGCGCAGGGGCCCGTCGTCTGCACTGCCGAGTCTCGCACCGCCCGGTGACGACCGCCGCCGGAGCGCCGCCTGGCGTGGCCCCCCGCGTGTGCGCGCGCCGCCGTGCGTCCTTCTGTCCGGCGGGCCATCATCGAGGGCCGGGAGGGGTGAACGCGCTGTTGATCCCGCGTTGATCGAACGTTTTTCGCCGCCCGCGACGCTCTCGGTCATGCACATCGACACCATCACCTCACCCGAACTCGAATGGCAGCACGAGGCATTGTGCGCGCAGACGGGGGCGGACTTCTTCTTCCCCGAGCCGGGCAGTTCGGTGCGGGAGGCGAAGCGGATCTGCGGTATGTGCCCGATCCGGGCGGCCTGCCTGGCGTACGCGCTGGACCACGACGAGCGCTTCGGCGTCTGGGGCGGCCTTTCGGAGAAGGAGCGGCTGCAGCTGCGGCGGGTGCCGCGGTAGCCGCCGCGGGGCCGGGTTCCCGGCCCCGCGCTGTCCGTCGCCGGTAGCGCACGAGGCCCCGGCCGCTCGTGGCGGCCGGGGCCTCGTGGCCGTACGGGCGGGTCGGCGTCAGGCGCCGGCCCGGGCGGCCATGCGCGCCTTGCGGGCGGCCAGCCTCTCGTCGAACTTCGACGCCTCGGAGTCCAGACCGCCCATGAACAGCCCGAGCTCCTCCTGCGCCTTGCGGCCCTCGGGGCCCAGACCGTCGATCTCCATGATCTTCAGGAAGCGCAGCACCGGCTGGAGCACGTCGTCGTGGTGGATGCGCATGTTGTAGATCTCGCCGATCGCCATCTGCGCGGCGGCCCGCTCGAAGCCGGGCATGCCGTGGCCGGGCATCCGGAAGTTCACGATGACGTCGCGCACCGCCATCATCGTCAGATCGGGCGCCAGCTCGAAGGCCGCCTTCAGCAGGTTCCGGTAGAAGACCATGTGCAGGTTCTCGTCGGTGGCGATGCGCGCCAGCATGCGGTCGCAGACCGGGTCCCCGGACTGGTGGCCGGTGTTGCGGTGCGAGACGCGGGTCGCGAGCTCCTGGAAGGCCACGTAGGCGACCGAGTGCAGCATCGAGTGCCGGTTGTCCGACTCGAAGCCCTCGCTCATGTGGGACATCCGGAACTCCTCCAGCTTGTCCGGGTCCACCGCGCGCGAGGTGAGCAGGTAGTCACGCATCACGATGCCGTGCCGGCCCTCCTCCGCGGTCCAGCGGTGCACCCAGGTGCCCCAGGCGCCGTCGCGGCCGAACAGCGAGGCGATCTCGTGGTGGTAGCTGGGCAGGTTGTCCTCGGTGAGAAGGTTGACGACGAGCGCGATGCGTCCGATCTCGGTGACCTTGGACTGCTCCTTCTCCCAGGCCTCGCCGTCCTCGAAGACACCGGGGAAGTTGCGGCCGTCGGTCCACGGCACGTACTCGTGCGGCATCCAGTCCTTGGCGACCTTCAGATGCCGGTTGAGTTCCTTCTCGACCACTTCCTCCAGGGCGTACAGCAGCTGAGCGTCGGTCCAGGCGCCGGCCGGGCTGCCGAGGTGGGGAGTGGTGATCGTCATGGACTCTCCAGGGGGACAAGCGTACGAGCGATGAGCAGTAAACCTACGGCATCGTAGGCTACGTATCCGTAGGTTACGATGCCGTAGGTTAAGTGTGCTGTAAAGGCCGCTGAGCAGCAGGGTCGCCCGGTGATGCGTCAACTCCCCGGACCCGCAGGTCGAGGGGCCGGACCAGGGATACGCGGGCCGCTCAGACGTACAGCTCCCGCAGCCGCACCGAGAGGCACGTCACACATCCTTCGAGCTTCTCGAACTCGCTGATGTCCACGACGACCGGTTCGTACCCGAGGTCGGCGAACAGCTCGGCGGTCTTCGGCGCGCTCGCCGCCATCAGCAGCTTGTCACCGCCGAGCAGGACCACGTGCGACCCCGCCTCCTCCGGGACCGGCAGGAAGCGCGCGAACAGCGACGGCGCGTCCATCTTCGGGATGTGCCCGATGACCGTGCCGTCGGGCAGCGCCGTGACCGCCGACTTCAGGTGCAGCACCTTGTTCACCGGCGCGGAGACGACCCGCGCGCCGAGCGGCTCGAACGCGGCGCGCAGCTGCCGGACGCCGGCGGCGTTGGTACGGCCGCCCCGGCCCACGTAGACCGTGTCGCCGATCTTCAGGACGTCTCCGCCCTCCAGGGTGGCCGGCTCCCAGATCCAGTTCACCGAGCAGCCCAGACCGGCCACGGCCTCCTCCACCCCGGCGGTCTCCTCCCGCCGGGAGTCGGCGCCCGGGCGCGCGATCAGGGCCACGTTCTTGTACATCACGACCGTGTCCTCGACGAACACCGAGTCGGGGCAGTCGTCGGCCGGGTCCACCTCGATGGTCTCCCAGCCGTGCGTGCGCAGGGCCTCCACGTACGCCTCCCACTGCTCGACGGCGAGGTCGGCGTCGACCTTCTCCCGCTCGATGTGCGTCACCAGCCCTTCGGCGAGACGCGGGCTGGGGCGGCGGACGAGGGCCTTCTTGCTGGGCACGAGCGTGACTCCGTATCGGATGGGACGGTCGGGACCGCACCGACGGAGCGCCCGGGATCGACCGGGACCCATCGGGCGTCGGCCGACCATCATGCAGGGCGGACGAGGGCGAGGACAGCCCCGGGGAGGGGCGGAGCGGGTGGAGGGGCCGAGCCACCGCCCACCGGGTACCCGACGATCGCCCCCTCCAACTCAGCCCACCGCCCCGGCCCCCGGCTCCCGCCCGCCCGGCGCCCCGGCCGGGTCCCTCGGCTCAGCTCACCGAGGCGGCCTCCCCGGCTCCCGCCCGCCCGGCGCCCCGGCCGGGTCCCTCGGCTCAGCTCACCGAGGCGGCCTCCCCGGCTCCCGCCCGCCCGGCGCTCCAACCGAGTTCCTCGGCACAGCCCACCGCCCCGGCCCCCGGCTCCCGCCCGCCCGGCGCCCCGGCCGGGTTCCTCGGCTCAGCTCACCGGCCCGGCCTCCTCCAGCCCTCGCCGCTGCGCCGGCGTCACCGCGGCGGCGGTCTCCCCCTGCTCGTCCGTACGCGGGCACTCGATCAGCCGGGCCGCGCGTTGACGTCGGTGTGGCTCCGGCTCACCGGCGGTGCCGCACCGCCCGCCGCAGATGCTCCCCGGTGAACGAACCCTCGGCCTCCAGCAGCCGCCGGGGCGTCCCCTCGAAGACGATCTCGCCGCCGTCCCGGCCGCCGCCCGGGCCGAGGTCGATCACCCAGTCCGCCCGGGCGATCACATCCAGGTTGTGCTCGACCACGACGACCGTGTTGCCCGAGTCCACCAGCCGGTCCAGCAGGGCGACGAGCCCCTCCACGTCCGCCATGTGCAGGCCGGTCGTCGGTTCGTCGAGCACGTAGACCGCCCCGGTACGGTGCAACCGCGTGGCCAGCTTGATGCGCTGCCGCTCGCCCCCGGAGAGGGTGGAGAGTGGCTGTCCGAGCGTCAGATACGTCAGGCCGACGTCCCGCAGGGCGCGCAGCCGCCGCCGTACGCCCGGGTCGTCGAAGAAGCCGAGCGCCTGCTCGGCCGTCATCTCCAGGACGTCCGCGATGGAACTGCCCCGTACGGTCAGCCGGAGCACCTCCTCCTTGAAGCGCCGCCCCTCGCAGGTGTGGCAGCTCGTCGTCACCGGGTCCATGAAGGCCAGGTCGGTGTAGATGAGGCCCCGGCCCTCGCAGGTGCCGCAGGCCCCGCCGGAGTTGAAGCTGAAGAGACCTGCTTCGGTCCCCGTCTCGCGGGCGAAGATCTTGCGGACCGTGTCCATGATCCCCAGGTAGGTCGCCGGGGTGGACCGGCCGGAGATGCCGATCGACGACTGGTCGACGACCACGGCTTCGTCGTGCGCCGCGGTGAACTCCCCGGCCAGGGTGCTCTTCCCGGACCCGGCGACCCCGGTCACCGCCGTGAGCACACCGGCCGGGAACCGTACGGTGACGTCCCGCAGGTTGTGCCGGCCGGCGCCCTTGACCCACAGCTCGCCGACGGGCTCCCGCACCTCGCTCTTGACCGCCGTACGGCGGCGCAGGCACCGCCCGGTGAGCGTGTCGGACGCCGCCAGGTCCTCCGGCGTTCCCTCGAACACCACCCTGCCGCCCCCGGCCCCGGCGCCCGGCCCCATGTCGACGACGTGATCGGCCAGTGCGATGACGTCCGGGTCGTGTTCGACGACCAGCACGGTGTTGCCCTTGTCGCGCAGCCGCAGCAGCAGGTCGCCGAGACGGCCCACGTCCCGCGGGTGCAGCCCGACGCTCGGCTCGTCGAAGATGTACGTCATGCCGGTCAGGCTGGAGCCCAGGTGCCGCACCGTCTTCAGCCGCTGCCCCTCCCCGCCGCTGAGCGTGGCGGTCTCCCGGTCGAGGCTCAGATAGCCGAGGCCGATCGCCTCGATGCGCTCCAGCGCGGTCACGGCGGCCGAGGCGACCGGCCGGGCCACCGGGTCGTCGATCTCCTTCAGTACGGTGATCAGATCCGTGACCTGCATGCGGGTGCAGTCGGCGATCGTCCGGCCGTTGACGCGGGTCGCGAGCGCCGCGGCGTTCAGACGTGCCCCATGGCAGACCGGGCAGGCCCCCTCCGCCAGGTACGCGCGGACCAGGTCCCGGGTCTTCTGGCTCATGGCCGACAGGTCCCGCTTCAGGTACAGCCGCTCGAAGCGGACGGCCAGCCCCTCGTACTCCGTGGTCCAGGTGCCGCCGCTGCCGTTGACGGTGACCTTGCTGCCCGGCCGCCCGCGCATCAGGAACTCGCGTTCCGCGGCGGTGAACCGCCCCACCGGCTTGTGCGGGTCGAGGTCGGTGCTGTTGGTGTACGCCTGCCCCTGCCAGGTGCCGGCGGCGAACGGCGGGAAGCGGACCGCCCCGTCCGCGAGGGAGCGGCCCGGGTCGAGGATGCGGTCCCAGTCGGGTCGCACCGTCCGGCCGAGGCCGTCGCACTCGGGGCACATGCCCGACGGGTCGTTGAACGAGTACGCCGTCGCCGGTCCGGCGCTCGGCGTGCCGTGCCGGGAGAACAGCACCCTGATCACCGAGTACACGTCCGTCATGGTGCCGACGGTCGACCGGGAGTGCCCGCCGACCTGCCGCTGATCGACCACGATCGCGGGGGTGAGGTCCTCCAGGCCGTCCGCGCGCGGCCGCTCGAACTTGGGCAGCCGGTTGCGGACGAACCAGGGGTAGGTCTCGTTGAGCTGGCGCTGCGACTCCACCGCGATCGTGTCGAAGACGACGGACGACTTCCCCGAGCCCGAAACGCCGGTGAACACCGTCAGCCGGCCTTTCGGGATGCGAAGGGTGACGTCCTTGAGGTTGTTCTCGCGGGCTCCGGTCAGGGTGATGGCATCGTGCGCGAAGTCGGTCATGCCACCGACGCTAGGAGGAAATCCCGACAGCGTCTGGCGTGATTTCCCTGAGTTCTCCTCCCTCCAGCAGCAGCCAGCGCGTGATGCCGATCGACTCCAGGAACGGCAGGTCGTGGCTGGCCACGACCAGCGCTCCCTCGTACGACTCCAGGGCCGTGGTGAGCTGCCGGACGCTCGCCATGTCGAGGTTGTTGGTCGGCTCGTCCAGCATGAGCAGCTGCGGTGCGGGCTCGGCCAGCATCAGCGCGGCCAGTGCTGCCCGGAAGCGTTCGCCGCCGGACAGGGTCGCCGCCTTCTGGTCGGCGCGGGCGCCCCGGAACAGGAAGCGCGCCAGCCGCGCCCGGACCCGGTTGTTGGTGGCGCCCGGAGCGAACCGGGCCACGTTCTCGGCGACGGACAGCTCCCCGTCGAGGACGTCGAGCCGTTGCGGCAGGAACCGCAGCGGGACGTGCGTCCGCACCTCGCCCGATTCCGGGGCGAGCTCCCCGGTGATCGTACGCAGCAGCGTGGTCTTGCCCGCGCCGTTGCGCCCGACCAACGCGACCCGCTCCGGCCCGCGCAGCTCGAAACCGCCCTTCACCCGGGCGCCGTACCGGAGCCCGAGATCCTGGAGGGTGAGCACGGTCCGCCCCGGCGGGACGGCCGTGTACGGCAGGTCGACGCGGATCTCGTCGTCGTCCCGTACGGCCTCCACCGCCTCGTCGAGCCGCTCCCGGGCCTCGGCGAGCTTCTCCTCGTGCATGATGCGGTGCTTGCCCGCGGACTCCTGCGCCGCACGCTTGCGCGCCCCCATGACGATCTTCGGCTCGCGCTTGCTGTCCCACATCTTCTGCCCGTACCGCTTGCGGCGGGCCAGTTTGACCTGGGCGTCGGCCAGTTCGCGCTTCTGCTTGCGGAAGTCGGACTCGGCGACGCGCACCATGCGCTCCGCCGCCTCCTGTTCGATCTCCAGTGCCTCCTCGTAGGCCGAGTAGTTGCCGCCGTACCAGGTGATCTCGACCACCCGTCTCGCACCGCCACCCTCGGCCGAGGCGCTGCGCGCCGCCGGATTCACCCGGCGCAGATCGGCGATCTGGTCGACGAGGTCCAGCAGTTCGCGGTCGTGGCTGACGACGACCATCACGCCCGGCCAGGACTGGACGGCCGCGTACAGCCGCCTGCGGGCGTACAGGTCGAGGTTGTTGGTCGGTTCGTCCAGCAGCAGCACGTCCGGCCGGCGCAGCAGCAGTGCGGCAAGGCGCAGCAGGACGGACTCGCCGCCGGACACCTCGCCGACGGTGCGGTCCAGTTCGACGTGACCCAGGCCGAGTTCGCCGAGCGTGGCGAGGGCGCGCTCCTCGACGTCCCAGTCGTCGCCGACGGTCTCGAAATGCGCCTCGGAGACGTCGCCGGACTCGATGGCGTGCAGGGCGGCGCGCTGTGCGGCGACGCCGAGAGCCTCGTCGACACGCAAGGTGGTGTCGAGCGTGACGTTCTGCGGGAGGTAGCCGACCTCGCCGGCCACGCGGACGGTGCCGTCGGCCGGTGCGAGTTCACCGGCGATCAGCTTCAACAGGGTTGATTTTCCCGACCCGTTGACGCCGACCAGACCGGTCCGGCCGGGCCCGAACGCGACGTCCAGGCCCTCGAAGACGGGACTGCTGTCGGGCCAGGTGAACGCAAGGGACGTGACGGTGATGGAAGTGGACATGGGGCCTCACTCGCGGTTGCTTGAAGCGGTCAGGGGCAAACGCGTGTCGAGACACCTGCGACCAGGGGAGGAGGCTCCATGGGCACATCACGGACATGAAAAATGCCCTGCACCGGGAGGACGGCTCGAACGCCGAGGTCGCACGCAGCGCACACCACAGAGGGATGTGACGCGGTGTCTCAGGACCTCAGACGAGCAACGTCCTTCTCCAATCGGCGGCAACAGGACGTTGTACACCGTACGAAGGCCCTGTGGGGCTGTCAACGCATTAACGTGCGACTCGATCTTTCTGCTCCGAGGAGGCCTCCCGTGCCGCACGGCCCGCTCTCGCTGCCGGCCCGGCTCTCTCTGCTGGCCTGGGACGCCGCACGGCCTGCGGCCGGCCGCGCCGCCCTGCGCCCCGACCTGGTGCGCGCCGGTGCCCTCGTCGAGCTGGCCCAGCGCGGGCTGCTGACCGACGCGGACGGTATCGCCACGCCGGTGGACCTGGACGCGAGGGCGGGTGATCCGGTCCTCGACGGGCTGCTGGACCTCGTCCGCGAGTCGTGCCCGCACCCCTGGCGGACCTGGGTGACGCTGCGGGCGCGGGTGACCTCCGACGCCGTGCGGGAGCAGCTGGTGGCCGAGGGGTACCTGCGGGCGGAGAAGCGCCGGGTGCTCGGGGTGTTCCCGTCCGTGGAGTACGCGCTGGAACGTGCGACCGTCGTGGCCGCGCTGCGGGAGGAGACCCGGCAGGTCCTTCGTGGGCCGTTGCCCGCCGCCATCTCCGATCGCGACGCGGCGGTCGCCGTGCTCGCCGCCGCTGCGGACCTCTTCGGCGAAAGCGCTCCCGGACAGCGCACCCGGGAACTGACCGAACGGGCCGGAGCGGCGACGCCCGGCCTGGGGAGTATCGTCCGCGAGGTGAGCCGGGCGGTGACCGCGGGGAGGTCACCGGATCCGGCAGCAGCCCGAGGATGATCCCCCCGCACGGTGGCGGGACGGTCAGCCGCGACGGAACAGGCGGCGCTCGGGTGTCGACGGAGTGTCGTCCGTCGGCGGCGGGAGGTGCTCCCGGCGCAAGCCCGTCAGCTCAGCAGGCGTCTCGCATCAGCTCGGCGAGACCGTGGTCCAGGTCCAGTTGGAGGTGCTCCAGACCGACCGGCACGAGTTCGCTCGTGGCCTCCAGGAACCGGCGGATCTCGCTGGAGCGGACATGGACCACGGCCGTGCCCTCGGGAGCATGGAACTCCAGCACCGTGCGGTCGTAGCCGTAGGGGCGCACGCGCACGTCGCCGTGCCCCTCGGCGCTCTTCTGGCCCGCGGTGAGCAGCTCGCGGGAGAAGGTCCAGCAGACCTCGACGCCCTCCAGCGTGGCCGGGGCGGGGAAGGTCATGCGGACCGCGAAAGGATCACGCCGGTCGTAGTGCAGCGTCGCGGGAATGCTCGGCATACGCGGCGCGGCGGCGACGAGGCGGGCCTCCACGGGCTGCTCGATGACGATGGACAACGCCTTGCTCCCTTGTGACGGCTGGACGGACACTTCCGGGCGGATGAGCCGGGCACTGGAAGAGACGACGGAATCAGCCAATCCGTGCACACGAAATGCGAGTGACCTCTGTCACCGCGTTCATGCACCAGAGTGACGTGGCTCTCCTTGTGTGCCTACAAGGGCACTTGTGGCGCCCACCGCACCGCCCGTGGTACCCGCGAGGCCATCTGGACGGCTCCCGGGCGGTGGGCTAGCTTCCCCCGCCATGAGGCGCATGGGGAGCACGCGACGGACGGGACGGACACGGGGCAGGACGACCGCGATGGCGGCCTGCGCGGCGGCACTGGCGGCCCTGACCGCCGTACCGGCGCAGGCGCAGGGGCCTGAGCACCGGCCGCCGCACTGGGAACTCAAGGACACCGGCACCCCGCAGGCACGCTTCCGGGGCCTCGCCGCCGTCAGCCGGAGCACCGCCTGGGCCGCCGGCACCGGCGGCACCGTGCTGCGCACCACCGACGGCGGGGAGAGCTGGCGGAACGTGTCGCCGCCCGGCGCGGGGGAGTTGCAGTTCCGGGACGTCGAGGCGTTCGACGCCCGCCGGGCCGTGGTGCTGGCCATCGGCGAGGGCGAGGCGTCCCGGGTCTACCGCACCGACGACGGCGGAGCGACCTGGACGGAGTCCTTCCGCAACCCCGACCCCAAGGCGTTCTACGACTGCCTCGCCTTCTTCGACCGCCGTCACGGCCTGGCGATGAGCGACCCGGTGGACGGGAAGTTCCGCATCCTGTCGACCGGCGACGGCGGCCGTACCTGGAAGGTGCTGCCGGACCGGGGGATGCCGGCCGCGCAGGAGGGCGAGGCCGGGTTCGCGGCGAGCGGCCAGTGCCTGGTGACGTCCGGGACGAGGGACGTCTGGCTGGCCACCGGCGGGGCGGCACGCGCGCGGGTCCTGCACTCCTCCGACCGCGGACGCACCTGGACGGCCACCGACTCGCCCCTCCCGGCGGGCGACCCCGCCCGGGGCGTCTTCGCGCTCGCCTTCCGCGACCGCACCCACGGCCTCGCCGTCGGCGGCGACTTCCGCCCCGACCAGACCTCACCGAGCGCCGCCGCGCGCTCCTCCGACAGCGGCCGCACCTGGCGCCCTGCCGCCACACCCCCGCCCGCCTACCGCTCCGGCGTCGCCTGGCTCCCGCACAGCCGCACCGCCGCCCTGGCCGTCGGCCCCACGGGCACCGACCTCACCACGGACGCCGGCCGGACCTGGCGGACCGTGGACACGGGCTCCTACGACACCGTCGACTGCACCCCGGACCACGGCTGCTGGGCCGCCGGCGAGAAGGGCCGGGTTGCCCGCCTGGAGCACTGAGCATGCGGCATGTCGGGTTCGTTGGCAGGGTGGGTACTCGTTCACTGATCGAGAAAGGAAGTGAGCGGGAATGCCACGCGGTTCGAGCTCCAAGCGAGAGCGCCAGTACGAGCACATCAAGGAAAGTGCGAAGGACCGGGGCGAGAGCACCGGCCGCGCGAAGGAGATCGCCGCGCGGACGGTGAACAAGGAACGCGCCCGCTCCGGCGAGTCCAAGACCGCCAGCCGTACTTCCACCCAGGACATGTCCTCCGGCAGGCGGGGCGGTCAGCGGTCGGGGCAGGGCTCCCAGGGGCCCACGTACGACCAGCTGTACCAGGAGGCCAAGCGCAAGGGCGTCGAGGGCCGCTCCAGCATGAACAAGAGCCAGTTGCAGCGCGCGCTGGGCAAGTGAGGCGGATGCCTCAGAGGGTCTCCCGGTAGGCCTCCAGCGCGGGCGCCGTCTTCGTCGCCGTGAACTCGGTGACGCGGTACGCGCACACGCCCGCGGTGACGAACGGGTCCTTTGCGGTGATCTCCTCGATCCGCGCGCGATCCCCCGCGACGGCGATGATCACCCCGCCGTCGCGGGGGTTCTTGCGCCCGGACGCGAGGAAGACCCCCTGCCGGTACTGCTCGTCGAGCCAGACCCCATGGTCCTCCAGTACGGCATCGACGGCTTCCAGCGGGGCGGTGTACGTCAGCTCCAGCACGAACATGACCGGGAGCCTATCCCCGGGCATCCGGCCCGCCGCTGGGGAGCCCGTAGGCTCGGGCCACCATGACGACCGTACGCATCCCCGAAGACTGGCCCACGACCGAGGACCAGGCCCGCGCCGTCCAGGACGAACTGCGCGCACGCGTGATCCTCGGCGAACCGGGACCGCCGCCCGGCTCGGGCCGGGTGACCGGTGTCGACGTCGCGTACGACGACGAACGTGACGTCGTCGCCGCGGCGGCGGTCGTGCTGGACGCGTCGAACCTCGACGTCGTCGCCGAGGCCACGGCCGTGGGCCGGGTCTCCTTCCCCTATGTGCCCGGACTGCTCGCGTTCCGCGAGATCCCCACGGTCCTCGCCGCCCTCGACGCCCTGCCCTGCCCTCCCGGCCTGGTGGTCTGCGACGGCTACGGCCTCGCCCACCCCCGCCGCTTCGGCCTCGCCAGCCACCTCGGCGTCCTGACCGGCCTGCCCACGATCGGCGTCGCCAAGAACCCGTTCGCCTTCACCCACGACGACCCGGACACCCCGCGCGGCAGCTCCTCCGCGCTGCTCGCCGGCTCCGAGGAGGTCGGCCGGGCCCTGCGCACGCGTGACGGCGTCAAGCCGGTCTTCGTCTCCGTCGGCCACCGCGTGACGCTGGACAATGCCTGCGCCCACACCCTGGCGCTGACTCCCTCCTACCGCCTCCCGGAGACCACGCGCAGGGCGGACGCGTTGTGCCGGAGGGCGCTGCGGGAGGCCTACTCCGTCTGATCGGCCACGTGCCAGTGGCCCACCTCCCGGTACTCCGAGTCGTAAATGGCCGCCCCGTCCCCGGGGCTCAGCGCGTAGTGCCGGAGATTGCCTCCCCAGTACCTCAGGATCCGGCCCAGCTCGCCGGCCGGATCCTTCGCCAACGCCGCGTCGTCCATGGTGACTTCGAGAACGAACTTCATGCCTTCAATGGTTTCATTGAAGTCCTGGTTGGCACTTCTGGACCTTCCGCCGAGGCCGGAGTGCGCAAAGCCTCAAGTCGGGGAGCCGGCCGGGGCAGGGCGGGGCGGCGCGATCTGAGTACCGGCTCTGAGTACCTGTGCGGATGCCCGCCCACCTCACCCGTCGGCAGGCTGGGGCGCATGACGACACACCGCGCCCCCAAGCCAGTTGCCGGCCCGACCCAGACCGTCGAGCGGGCCGTCACCATAGGGCTGATCCTCGCCGTGCTGGCCGGGCTCGGCTGGATCGCCGGGATGATCTACACCATCGCCGAGTGGCCGCTGTAGGCCCCCGGCGGGCCCTCAGCGGGTCGACGCGACGCGGAAGCGGATGCCCGCCGCGCGCAGCCGGTCGATCAGCGCGTCGCCCATCGCCGCCGCCGTGGTGACCTGGCCCGCCGTCTTCGGCAGGTCGTCGAAGGCCAGGCACAGCGCCGACTCGGCGAACATCTTGGCCGTCTCGTCGTAGCCGGGATCACCGCCCGAGACCTCCGTGTACACCCGCTTGCCGCCGCCTTCGCCCACGAAGCGCACGGAGAACCAGCTCTTCGCCCGCTTCTCGGGGCTCGGTCCGTCCCCGGGCTTGAGCCGGTCCGACAACCAGCGCCGCGCGGGCGCCACCTGCGCCGCCGCGACCAGCGCGCCCACCGCCGCGACCCCACCCACGGCGACGGGCAGGTGCCGGACGGCCGCGTACTGCCGGTAGCGGAAGTCGGGGCCGTACCGTTCGAGGGCCGCCGCCGAACGCCGCACGATCTGCGGGTCGATGGTCGGCATCGGCAGCGCCCACGCGCCGACCTCCTTGGCGAACCGCGGGCCGCCCACCGGCGCCGACGCCCGCCGGCCCACCAGCCGCGGCTCGTGCCGCCGCCGGTCCCGCGCGGCCGCCGCCATCTCCCGCTGCCGTGCGAACTGGCCGAGCGCGGAGGCGAAGGTACCGCCGGAGAAGGCGGCGTCCGCGGTGACGAAGCCCTCCACGGTCAGCGGCACGTCCTCGGGCAGCTGCTGCACGGTGAAGTACACGCCCAGGTCGTGCGGGATCGAGTCGAACCCGGCGGCGTGCACCAGCCGCGCCCCGGTCTCCCGCGCGCGGGCGTCGTGCCGGACGTACATCAGGTCCACGAACTCCGGTTCGCCACAGAGGTCCAGGTAGTCGGTCCCGGCGTCCGCACACGCGGCGACGAGTTCCTCCCCGTACGTCACGTACGGGCCGACGGTCGTGGCCACCACGCGCGCCTGCCCGGCGAGGTCGCGCAGCGACGCCGGGTCGGAGACGTCCGCCCGCAGCACGCCGATCTCCGCCTCGGCGGGCAGCCGTTCCCGCAGCCGCTCCAGCTTCTGCGCGCTGCGGCCCGCGATCGCCCAGCGCAGCCCCTCGGGCGCGTGGGCGGCCAGATACTCCGCGGTGAGCGCCCCGGCGAAACTGGTCGCTCCGAAGAGCACGATGTCGTACGGACGGTCCGTCCTGCTTTGCCTGCTCATGACACCCCTCGGTCGTGCAGCCCGTGCCGCTGTCGGTGGCCGAGGCTAGCGTGAGGAGTGCGGAGCCCGACGACGAGCCCGGAGGACGACGATGGCCGTGCCCAGGAATGCCCTGAAGAAGTGGGAGAAAGTGCGCGCGTTCGCACTGGGGCTGCCGGATGCCGTCGAGGAGTTCCCCTGGGGCGAGTCCGTCGCGAAGGTCAACAGGAAGGTGTTCGTCTTCCTCGGAGTCCAGGACGGCAGTTACCCCCTGGGGGTGACGGTGAAGCTCACGGACGAGACGGCGCACGCGCACGCGCTGGCCTGCCCCGGCGCCGAACCCGCGGGGTACGGCCTGGGCAAGGCCGGATGGGTGAGCATTCCCCTGGAGCGGCAGGGCGCCCCGGCCGCGGAGGTGCTCTGCGACTGGGTGGAGGAGAGCTACCGGGCCATCGCCCCGAAGCGGCTGATAGTGGTGCTGGACGGGACCTGACCTCGTCCGGCAGATTGCTGAGCGCTTGCTCGTTCGGGTCTTGTGCCGAGTGGAACACGTTCTTAGCATCGCTGGTGTTACATCACATGTGTCACAGCACTGGGGGCTGGATGACCACGGCAAGGACGCCAGGACACGGCCCGCTCACCGGCGTGCGCGTCGTCGAGTTGGCCGGCATCGGGCCCGGCCCGTTCGCCGCCATGCTCCTGGCCGACCTCGGGGCCGACGTCGTGCGCGTGGACCGCCCGGGCGGCCCCGGACTCGGGATCGACCCGGCGTGCGACGTCACCAACCGCAACAAGCGCTCGGTGATCGTCGACCTGAAGTCACCCGACGGCCGGGAACAGGTGCTCGACCTCGCGGCCCGTGCCGACGTCCTGGTCGAGGGCTACCGCCCCGGCGTCGCGGAACGCCTCGGCGTGGGCCCCGAGCCCTGCCACGCCCGCAACCCCCGTCTCGTCTACGGCCGGATGACCGGCTGGGGCCAGGACGGCCCGCTCGCCCAGCGCGCCGGGCACGACATCGCGTACATCGCCCCCACGGGCACCCTCGGCATGATCGGCAGGCCGCAGGAGGCGCCGCCGGCCCCGGCCAACCTGCTCGGCGACTACGCGGGCGGCTCCCTCTACCTCGTCGTCGGCGTCCTCGCCGCCCTCCACCACGCCCGCGCGACCGGCACCGGCCAGGTCGTCGACGCCGCCATCGTCGACGGGACCGCCCACCTCACCACGATGATCCACGGCATGCTCGCCGCCGGCGGCTGGCAGGACCGCCGCGGCGGCAACCTGCTGGACGGCGGCTGCCCCTACTACGGGACCTACGAGACGGCCGACGGCCGGTACATGGCCGTCGGCGCCCTGGAACCCCGGTTCTACGCCGAATTCCTCGGCCTCCTCGGCGTCGAGAACCGAGCCGACGCGCGTAAGGACGTCACCCGCTGGGACGAACTGCGCGAAGAGATCGCCGTCCGCTTCAAAGCGCGGACGAGGGACGAGTGGACGGCCGTCTTCGACGGCTCCGACGCCTGCGTGGCACCCGTGCTGTCGCTGCGCGAGGCCCCGCACCACCCGCACCTGGCCGCCCGCGGCACCTTCACCGACCACGGCGGCATCACCCAGCCCGCCCCGGCCCCCCGCTTCTCCGCGACCCCGACCTCCGTCCGCACCGGCCCGGCCCGGCCGGGCGCCGACACGGCGGACGTCGCCCGGGACTGGGACGTTCCCGGGCTGCTCCCAGCGTCCCGAAACCCTCAGTGAAAGGCCTCCTCGTGAGCACCGAAGCGTATGTGTACGACGCGATCCGCACCCCGCGCGGCCGCGGCAAGGCGAACGGCGCCCTGCACGGCACCAAGCCCATCGACCTGGTCGTCGGACTCATCCACGAGATCCGCGCCCGGTTCCCGGACCTCGACCCGGCCGCGGTCGACGACATCGTCCTCGGCGTCGTCGGCCCGGTCGGCGACCAGGGCTCCGACATCGCCCGGATCGCCGCCATCGCCGCGGGGCTGCCCGACACGGTGGCCGGTGTGCAGGAGAACCGCTTCTGCGCCTCGGGCCTGGAGGCCGTCAACCTGGCCGCCGCCAAGGTGCGTTCGGGCTGGGAGGACCTCGTCCTCGCGGGCGGTGTCGAGTCCATGTCCCGGGTGCCGATGGCCTCCGACGGCGGTGCCTGGTTCAACGACCCCATGACCAACCTCGAGGTCAACTTCGTGCCGCAGGGCATCGGCGCCGACCTCATCGCCACCATCGAGGGCTTCTCCCGCCGGGACGTCGACGAGTACGCGGCCCTCTCCCAGGAGCGGGCCGCCACCGCGATGAAGGACGGCCGCTTCGAGAGGTCCGTCGTCCCGGTCAAGGACCGCAGCGGCCTCGTCGTCCTCGACCACGACGAGTTCCCGCGTCCCGGCACCACGGCCGACTCCCTGGCCAAGCTCAAGCCGTCCTTCGCGGACATCGGCGAACTCGGCGGCTTCGACGCCGTGGCCCTCCAGCAGTACCACTGGGTGGAGAAGATCGACCACGTCCACCACGCGGGCAACTCCTCCGGCATCGTGGACGGCGCCTCGCTCGTCGCGATCGGCTCCAAGGAGGTCGGCGAGCGCTACGGCCTCACGCCCCGCGCCCGGATCGTCTCCGCCGCCGTCTCCGGCTCCGAGCCGACCATCATGCTCACCGGCCCCGCCCCGGCCACCCGCAAGGCCCTCGCCAAGGCCGGACTGACCATCGACGACATCGACCTCGTCGAGATCAACGAGGCGTTCGCGGCGGTCGTGCTGCGCTTCGTCAGGGACATGGGCCTGTCCCTGGACAAGGTCAACGTCAACGGCGGCGCGATCGCGCTCGGCCACCCCCTCGGCGCCACCGGCGCGATGATCCTCGGCACCCTCGTCGACGAACTGGAGCGCCAGGACAAGCGCTACGGCCTCGCCACGCTGTGCGTCGGCGGCGGCATGGGCGTCGCCACCATCGTCGAGCGCATCTGACCCCCTCCCGACGGATCACACGGAGCACCTCCACATGAGCACAGAGCCCACCACCATCCGCTGGGAACAGGACCGCACCGGCCTCGTCACCCTCGTCATCGACGACCCCAACCAGTCCGCGAACACCATGAACCAGGCGTTCCGCGACTCCCTGGCGGCCGTCACCGACCGCCTGGAGGCCGAGAAGGACTCCGTCCGGGGCGTCATCATCACCTCCGCGAAGAAGACCTTCTTCGCCGGCGGCGACCTGCGCGACCTCATCCGCGTCACGCCCGAGACCGCCCAGGAGCTGTTCGACGGCGGCATGGCGATCAAGCGGAACCTGCGCCGCATCGAGACCCTCGGCAAGCCCGTCGTCGCCGCCCTCAACGGCGCGGCCCTCGGCGGCGGTTACGAGATCGCCCTCGCATGCCACCACCGTGTCGCGCTGGACGCGCCCGGCTCCAAGATCGGCTGTCCCGAGGTCACCCTCGGCCTGCTCCCCGGAGGCGGCGGCGTCGTCCGCACGGTCCGGCTGCTCGGCATCGCCGACGCCCTGCTGAAGGTCCTCCTCCAGGGCACCCAGTACAACCCGCGCCGCGCCCTGGAGAACGGCCTCGTCGACGAGGTCGCCGACAGCCAGGAGGACATGCTCGCCAAGGCCCGCGCCTTCATCGACGCCAACCCCGAGTCCCAGCAGCCCTGGGACAAGCCGGGCTACCGCATCCCGGGCGGTACGCCGGCCAACCCCAAGTTCGCCGCGAACCTGCCCGCCTTCCCGGCCAGCCTGCGCAAGCAGACGGGCGGCGCCCCCTACCCGGCCCCGCGCAACATTCTCGCCGCCGCAGTCGAGGGCTCCCAGGTCGACTTCGAGACCGCGCAGGTCATCGAGGCCCGCTACTTCGTGGACCTCGCGGCCGGCCAGACCTCGAAGAACATGATCCAGGCGTTCTTCTTCGACCTCCAGGCCGTCAACTCCGGCGCCAACCGCCCCAAGGGCATCGAGCCCCGCAAGGTCCGCAAGGCCGCCGTGCTCGGCGCCGGGATGATGGGCGCCGGCATCGCCTACTCCTGCGCCCGGGCCGGCATCGACGTCGTCCTCAAGGACGTCTCCCTGGAAGCGGCCCTCAAGGGCAAGGCCTACTCCGAGAAGCTGTGCGCCAAGGCCGTCGCCAAGGGCCGTACGACCCAGGAGAAGGCCGACGCGTTGCTCGCCCGCATCACCCCCACCGCCGAGGTCCAGGACCTGGCCGGCTGCGACGCCGTGATCGAGGCCGTCTTCGAGGACACCTCCCTCAAGCACAAGGTGTTCCAGGAGATCCAGAACGTCGTCGCCCCCGACGCGCTGCTGTGCTCCAACACCTCCACGTTGCCCATCACCGCCCTCGCCGAAGGCGTCGAGCGCCAGGGCGACTTCATCGGCCTGCACTTCTTCTCGCCCGTCGACAAGATGCCGCTCGTCGAGATCATCAAGGGCGAGCGCACCGGTGAGGAGGCCCTGGCCCGCGCCTTCGACCTGGTCAGGCAGATCAACAAGACGCCGATCGTCGTCAACGACTCGCGCGGCTTCTTCACCTCACGCGTCATCGGCCACTTCATCAACGAGGGCGTCGCCATGGTCGGCGAGGGCATCGAGCCCGCCTCCGTCGAACAGGCCGCCGCCCAAGCCGGCTACCCGGCCAAGGTGCTGTCCCTCATGGACGAACTGACGCTGACCCTGCCCCGCAAGATCCGGGCCGAGACGAAGCGGGCGGTCGAGGAGGCGGGCGGCACCTGGACGGCCCACCCGGCCGAGGCCGTCATCGACCGCATGGTCGACGAGTTCGGCCGCACGGGCCGCAGCGGCGGCGCCGGCTTCTACGACTACGGTGACGACGGCAAGCGCACCGGCCTGTGGCCCGGCCTGCGCGAGCACTACACCAAGCCCGGCCACCGGATCCCCTTCCGCGACATGCAGGAACGCATGCTGTTCTCCGAGGCGCTGGACACCGTCCGGCTGCTGGAGGAGGGCGTGCTGACCTCCGTCGCCGACGCCAACATCGGCTCCATCTTCGGCATCGGCTTCCCGGGCTGGACCGGCGGCGTGCTCCAGTACATCAACGGCTACGAAGGGGGCCTGCCCGGCTTCGTGGCCCGCGCACGGGAACTCGCCGAGCGGTACGGCGACCGCTTCGCCCCGCCCGCGCTGCTGGTGGAAAAGGCGGAGAAGGGGGAGCGGTTCAGCGACTCAGCCCGCGCCTGACCCGCCGGACTTCGACGGCCCGGCGACTCAGCCCGCGTCTGACCCGCCGGACTCCGACGGCCCGGCGACTCAGCCCGCGTCTGACCCGCCGGACTCCGACGGCCCGGTGAGCCACTCGCCCAGCTCTTCCTTCAGCGACCGCTGAAAGGCGGTGAGGAGCGCCTGCACCACCAGAGGGTGCATGTGCGCCGACAGGGACCGCACGTCCCGTGCGTCGCGCTCCGCCACCTCGCCGCGGAAGAGCTGGGACAGCTCCCGGGCCGCGGCGCGCGCGTGTTCGATGAGGACCTTGCGTGCCGCGAAGATCGCCTCCTGGGAGAGCGGCACGTCCAGCAGCCCGGCGCCGAGCCGGAGCAGACCGAGGTCGGCCTCGTACTCGCCGTCCGCGGGCCGGACCACGCCCATGGCGACGAGCCGCTCGACATCCCCGTCGCCGAGCGGCCGTCCGGCCCGCCGCTCCAGCTCCGCCCGCGTGACCGTCTCGACGGTCTCCGGCGCCCAGGAGGCCACCACGGCCCGGTGGATGGCGAGGTCGTGCGCGCTCAGGTCCGACGGCAGTTGCCGCAGGTAGCGCTCGATGCCGGCCAGCGTCATGCCCTGCTGCTGCAACTCCTCGATCAGCGCCAGCCGGGCCAGGTGCTCAGGCCCGTAGTGCCCGACCCGCCGCGGCCCGAGCACCGGCGGGGGCAGCAGCCCCTTCGTGCCGTAGAAGCGGACCGTGCGCACGGTGACTCCGGCCCGGGCCGCCAGCTCGTCGATCGTGAGGGTCGGCTCCTCGGTGTCGGTCGTCATGTGCAGCAGTATCGCTGTCTCACCAGTGCTGTGAAACCTCCGGAGACCCATGGGACGTCAGGGACGCCCGGTGTGAAGTCGCGCTCTGTGACGCACGCCACCGCGTGAGCCGCGGAGAGTGGGGGAAGGCGGCCCCTTGGTCTGTGCCTTTACCGAGGGCACGGACCTGATGTACGTCCGGAAGCCGAGCGCGACCCGCTCGGGAGCACCAGAGAGTGGATCCACCGTGAGCAAGGACGCCGTGAACACGGCAGCAGCCGCATCCCGCAGTGACGCGGCCCAGGTGCCCGCGGACGCGGGCGACGCCGGCTACAGCAAGGACCTCAAGCCCCGCCACGTCAACATGATCGCCATCGGAGGCGCGATCGGCACCGGACTCTTCCTGGGCGCGGGCGGCCGCCTCCACACCGCGGGACCGGCCCTGGCGATCGCCTACCTGGTCTGCGGCATCTTCGCCTTCTTCGTGGTCAAGGCCCTCGGTGAGCTCGTGCTCTACCGCCCCTCCTCGGGCTCCTTCGTGTCGTACGCGCGCGAGTTCCTCGGTGAGAAGGGCGCGTACGTCGCCGGCTGGATGTACTTCCTGAACTGGTCGACCACCGGCATCGCCGACATCACCGCGATCGCGCTCTACACGCACTACTGGAGCCTGTTCACCGACATCCCCCAGTGGGTGCTCGCGCTGGTCGCCCTCGCGGTGGTCCTGGTGGTGAACCTGATCTCGGTGAAGATCTTCGGCGAGATGGAGTTCTGGTTCTCGATCATCAAGGTCGCGACGCTCGTCGGCTTCATGCTCATCGGCATCTTCCTGCTCGCCACCCAGCAGAAGGTCGGCGGTGGAACGCCGGGCCTGAGCGTCATCACCGACAACGGCGGCGTCTTCCCGCACGGCATGATGCCGGTCGTCCTGGTCATGCAGGGCGTGATCTTCGCGTACGCCGCGCTGGAGCTGGTCGGTGTCGCCGCGGGCGAGACCGCGGAGCCGGAGAAGGTCGTCCCGCGCGCGGTGAACTCGATCATGTGGCGCGTGGGCCTCTTCTACGTCGGCTCGGTCGTCCTGCTGGCCCTGCTCCTGCCGGGTTCGGTCTACTCGGCCGACCAGAGCCCCTTCGTCACGGTGCTGTCGAAGATCGGTGTCCCGGCCGCCGGCGACGTGATGAACCTGGTGGTCCTCACGGCCGCCATGTCCTCCCTCAACTCCGGCCTGTACTCCACGGGCCGCATCCTGCGCTCCATGGCGATGGCCGGCTCCGCTCCGAAGTTCACCGCCCGCATGAACCGCAGCCAGGTGCCCTACGGCGGCATCCTGCTCACCTGCGCGGTGTGTGTGCTCGGCGTCGGCCTGAACTTCCTCGTGCCGGCCCAGGCCTTCGAGATCGTGCTGAACGTGGCCTCCCTCGGCATCATCAGCACCTGGGTGATCATCATGGTCTGTCACCTGGTCTTCGTCCGCCGCGCCAAGGCCGGCCTGATCAGCCGCCCCTCCTTCCGTCTCCGGGGCACGCCGGTCACGGAGATCGCCACGGTCGTCTTCCTGCTGGCCTGCCTCGGCATGATGTGGAACGACCCCGCGGTCGGCCGCAAGACCCTCCTGCTCGTCCCGCTGATCGCGGCCATGCTGGTCGCCGGCTGGTTCGGCGTCCGCCGCCGCGTGTCGCAGACGGCGGACCAGGAGCTGTCGCAGCTGACGAGGTAGCCGGTCGGGCCGGTCGTACGGACCGGGTGCCTGCGGGACTTCCCTCGCACGGGCTGAGCCGGCTGCCGCCGGCTCAGCCCTGGCTGTCGAACGCCCGCACCAGGCAGTCGCAGAGGCGCTGTGCGAGGGCGCCGTCGGGGTCCAGGCGGGGATTGAAGATCGTGACGGTGAGGCCGACGGCGCCGCCGCCGGACAGGGCCGTGCGCAGGACGGTCTCCAACTCCTGCCAGGTCAGGCCGTCCGGCTGCCGGTAGTCGACGGCGGGCATGAGCGCGTCGTCCAGCACGTCGACGTCGAGATGGACCCAGTACCCGGTGTCCGCGCCGCCGCCGCTCAGCAGCCCGACCGCGCGGCGGGCCGCCTCGGCCGCCCCCAGCGCACGCACGGTGTGCAGATCCATCGCGTGCAGCGCCGGCGGCAGCGGCTGCATCCCGTGGGCCGCGGACTCCTCCGCGTCCCGGAACCCCAGGGCGACGACGTCCTCGACCCGCACGAGCGGGCCCCGGCCCTCCAGGTCGGCCAGCACGCGCGGGCCGCGCCCGGTGGCCAGGGCGAGTTCCATGGAGGCCACCTCGCCGGCCGGCTCGGCCGAGGGCTGGTAGAAGTCGGTGTGGCCGTCCAGGAAGAGCAGACCGTGCCGGTCACGGCGGCGCAGCGCGAGCAGGGTGCCGAGCAGCACGCTGCAGTCGCCGCCGAGCACGACGGGGAACCGGCCGTCGTCGAGGACGTCGCCCACGGCGCCGGCCAGTGCGACGGAGTACGCGGCGATCCCGCCCGGGTTCAGGACCCCCGTTCCCGGGTCCCGCTCCGAGTCGTACGGGGGCGGCTCGGCCCGCCCCGCGTGCACCGCCCCGAGCCCCTCGGCCAGCCCCGCCCCGAGGAGCGCCGCCGGCAGATCCTCCACACCGGTGGGGCGCAGCCCGAGCACGGACGGGGCCTCGATGATCGCCAGTTTCCGCAACGCCGGCTCCCTCGTCGGCAGCCGCGGCCTCACTCGTCACGGCGCATGGGGCCACCGTAGACGGCCGGACCGCGTCCGGCAGGCCGGGTGCCTCCCGACGGGGGTGGCGCCGGACGCCCCGGTGCGGCGAGCCGTCGCAGGCCGGGTGCCTCCTGACGGGGGGCCGACGCCCTGGTGCGGCGAGCCGTCGCAGGCCGGGTGCCTCCTGACGGGGGGGGCCGACGCCCTGGTGCGGCGAGCCGTCGCAGGCCGGGTGCCTCCTGACGGGGGGGCCGACGCCCTGGTGCGGCGAGCCGTCCAGACCGGGTGGCGCCGGACGCCCCGGTGAGGCAAGCCGTCGGACACCCCTGCGCGGCGACGACGTCAGTGCGCGTGCGCCCCGTTCGTCGCCGCGATCCGCTTCCACGACCTGGGCTGCGGAACGCCCTTCGCCGCCTTGGCCACCGCGGCCGCCCGAGCCGCCGGCGCCCCCGGCTTCGACGGCTGGAACAGCCACGTGTCGAACAGCGCGGCCAGCGGCTTGCCCGACACCTCCTCCGCGTACCGCTGGAAGTCCGCCACCGACGCGTTGCCGTGGGCGTACTTCGACGGCCAGCCCCTGAGGATCGCGAAGAACGCCTCGTCGCCGATCTGGTTGCGCAGCGCCTGGACGGCCAGTGCGCCACGGTCGTAGACCGCGATGTCGAACTGGTTCTCCGGGCCGGGATCCCCGGGCTTCACCGTCCAGAACGGGTCGTCGGCGGGATGCGAGGCGTACACGTAGTCGGCGAGCTCCTGCGCCGTGCCCTCGCCCTCGTGCTCGGACCACAGCCACTGCGCGTACCGGGCGAAGCCCTCGTTGATCCAGATGTCCTTCCAGCCCCCCAGCGACACCTCGTCGCCGTACCACTGGTGGGCCAGCTCATGGACGACGACCGACACGTTCGACCCGTTCGCGAACTGCCGCGGGCTGTAGAACGGCCGGGTCTGGGTCTCCAGCGCGTACCCGGTGTCCGTGTTCGGCACGTACCCGCCGAGCGCGTTGTAGGGGTACGGCCCGAAGTACCCGGCGAGCCAGTCCGCGATCTCCCCGGTCCGTTCGATGCTCGCCCGCGCGGCCCCGGCGTTCGCTCCGAGATCCTTGCTGTAGGCGTTGAGGACCGGGATGCCGCCCTCGGTCGTACCGGTCGTGATGTCGAACTTCCCCACCGCGAGCGTGGCGAGGTACGTGGCCTGCGGCTTGTCGGACCGCCAGTTCCAGCGGGTCCAGCCGAGCTTCGAACTTCTCGACGTAAGCGTGCCGTTGGAGATGGCCTGGGTGCCGTCCGGGACCAGCACGGACACGTCGTAGGTGGCCTTGTCCAGCGGATGGTCGTTGCCCGGGAACCACCAGGCCGCAGCCTCCGGTTCGTTCGCCGCGACGCCCCCGTCCGGAGTGCGGTGCCAGCTGGTGAAGCCGTAGGCCTGCTTCGACGACGGCACCCCGCTGTAGCGCACGACGACGGTGACGGGTGAACCCTTGGCCAACGGGCTCTTCGGCGTGATTTCCAGCTCGTGCTCGCCCGACGTGCGGAACGAGGCCTTCGCCCCGTTGACCCGTACCTCGCCGACGTCCAGCAGGAAGTCCAGGTTGAAGCTCGACAGGTCCTGGGTGGTGCGGGCCACGAGGGTGGCCGTGCCCTCCAGCTCGTCCGTGGCCGGCTGGTACTTCAGGCGGAGGTCGTAGTGGGAGACGTCGTATCCGCCGTTGCCGTAGGCCGGGTAGTAGGGGTCGCCGATACCCGGCGCGCCGGGGGAGTAGGAGGCGGCCGATGCCGGGATCGCCAGCAGGACAACGGTCGCCGCCAGGGCTCCCGGCGCGATGATTCTGCGGTGCACGCAAGGCTCCAAGTCGTAGGTTCCCGAGGTCTTCCGGGGTCTGTCCGGAGCCTATTGACTCCCTGTGTCCCTGATCATGTCCATGGCCCCTGCTGTCACACGATCGCCATTCGGCCGACATGAGACACCCGCCCCGACCGCCCGTCCGGACACGCCGGTCCGTCAGCTGCCCTCTTCTGAACGGGAGTTCACCGATGTACCGTCCGGCGCATGCCGAAACGCACGCGCTTCACGACCTGGAGACCGCTCGCGACGGCGGCCACGGCCGCCCTCCTGGCCACCGTGCTCACCCCGGCGGCCGCACAGGCCGCACCGGTCGCCCCGCGCGGGAGCGAACCCGTCCACTCCTACGAGAACGCCATCCGCGAGGCCGTCTGGGTGGACACCGGGCTCGACGGCGACCGTGACGGGAAGACCGACCGGGTCGCCGTCGACATCGTCCGCCCCCGCGAAACCGCCCGGCAGGGCCGCAAGGTCCCCGTCATCATGGACGCCAGCCCGTACTACTCCTGCTGCGGGCGTGGCAACGAGAGTCAGAAGAAGACCTACGACGCGCAGGGCCGTGTCGCACAGATGCCGCTCTACTACGACAACTACTTCGTCCCGCGCGGCTACGCCTTCGTCGGCGTGGACCTGGCCGGTACCAATCGCTCCGACGGCTGTGTCGACGTGGGCGGCCGCTCCGACATCCAGTCCGCGAAGGCCGTCGTCGACTGGCTGAACGGCCGCGCCAAGGCCTACACGAGCCGCACCGGCACCACCCGCGCCCAGGCGGGCTGGACCAACGGCCGCACCGGGATGATCGGCAAGAGCTGGGACGGCACCATCGCCAACGGCGTCGCCGCCACCGGCGTCAAGGGCCTGAAGACCATCGTCCCGATCAGCGCCATCTCCTCCTGGTACGACTACTACTTCCAGCAGGGCGCCCCGCTCTACGACTCCGGCCCCGAGTGGCTGTCGGACTACGTCGACAGTCCCGACGCCCGCGCACGGTGCGCGGCCGTTCAGCAGAAGCTCGTCGACGGCGCCCCGCGCACCGGCGACTGGACCCCGCTGTGGACCGAGCGCGACTACGTGAAGGCCGCGCGCAAGGTCAAGGCGAGCGTCTTCCTGGTGCACGGCATGCAGGACCTCAACGTCCGCATGAAGCACGTCGGCCAGTGGTGGAACGCCCTCGCGAAGCACGGCGTCGAGCGCAAGATCTGGCTCTCCCAGACCGGCCACGTCGACCCCTTCGACTTCCGGCGCGGCACGTGGGTCACGACGCTGCACCGCTGGTTCGACCACGAACTCATGGGCTACGACAACGGCATCGACCGCGAACCCGTGGCCGACATCGAACGCGCACCCGACCGGTGGGACACCTCCGGGACCTGGCCGCCGAGCGGCACCCGGGCCGCCACCCTGCGTCCCGGCCAGGGCTCCCGGCCCGGCGTCGGCACCCTCGGCCTGCACCGCGGCCACGGCACCGAGACCTTCACCGACGACCCGACGCTGAGCGAGACCGACTGGGCCGCGCGGATCGACGAGCCGACACCCGAGAAGGCCGGCTTCAGCACCGGACCTCTCACCCGCGACCTGCGCCTGGCCGGCTCCTCCCGGGTCACCGTCACCGCCACGCCCTCCACCCCGACCGCCCACCTCTCCGCCGTCCTCGTGGACGTCGGCCCCGCCACCATCCGCGACTACGCCGACGCCGGCGAAGGCATCACGACCCTCACGAACCGCACCTGCTGGGGTCCGAGCACCACCGGCGACAGCTCCTGCTTCAAGGAGACGAAGGCCAAGACCGCCGACGTCGGCTACACCGTCGTCAGCCGCGGCTGGGCCGACCTCGGCACCCACGCCTCCGCGCACCAGGGCTCCCCGCTCACTCCGGGCAAGCGGTACACCATCACCCTCGACCTCGCGGCGACCGACCACGTCGTCCGCAAGGGCCACCGCCTCGCGCTGATCGTCGGAGGCACGGACCAGGGCCTCATCGACCCTCCTGCCGACACACCGAAGCTCACGCTCGACCTGTCCCGCACCTCGGCGCGCATCCCGTTCACAGGCGGAGCGGCCGCCTTCGCCCGCGCCACCACGGGCGCCGCCGTCGCCACCCCCGGCGCCACGCTCCTGGACGGCGTGGGGGAGCCGCGCACCGCGCACCGCGTCCCGGGGGGAGGCCGGTGAACCGCGACATCACCCGCATCCGCGCGCTGATCCTCACGACCGCGGCCCTGACGGCCTCCCTGGTCGCCGCACCGGCCCAGGCGGCCTCCGACTCCCCGCCGCGCACCGGCTTCGAGCAGTCGGAGGGCGCCCGCTGGACCACCCAGCCCGAGGAACAGGACTTCCTCCGGGCCGTCGACCGGTCGGGCAGCCGCGTCTCCGTGACCCGCTTCGGCACGACGAAGCAGGACCGCCCGCTCCACCTGGTGCGGATCGGCAACCGCCCGAGCCCCGGCAAGGTCCTGCTCGTCTGCAGTCAGCACGGCGACGAACCCTCCGGCCGCGAGGCCTGCCTTACCACCGTCCGCGACCTCGCCCACGCCCGCGACAGCCGCACCCGCCGCTTCCTGGACCGCACCACGGTCCTGGTCGTGCCCACCGCCAACCCGGACGGCCGGGCCGCGAACACCCGCGGCAACGGCGACGGCGTCGACATCAACCGCGACCACCTCGCCCTCAAGACCGCCGAGGGCCGCGCCCTGGCCGCCCTCATCCGCGACGAGCGCCCCGACATCGTCTACGACCTGCACGAGTACGGCGCCACACCCCGGTTCTACGACAAGGACCTCTTCGACCTGTGGCCGCGCAACCTCAACACCCACGAGGCGGTCCACGACGAGGCGCGGACCCTCTCCGAGGCGTACGTCCGCCCCGCCGCCCAGCGGGCCGGCCGCTCGACCGGCACCTACGGCATCTGGACCGACCCCGAGACCGGTGAGCCGGTCAAGCAGGTCGCCGGCGACGGACAGGAGCGCATTTTGCGCAACATGTCCGGTGTGAAGCACTCCGTGGGACTGCTCATCGAGAGCCGCGTCGACCCGCTCACCGAGGCGGAGAAGGCGGACGAGGCGCTCAACAACCGGCGCCGGGTCACCTCCCAACTGGACGCGCTCAAGGGCATGTTCGGATACGCCGACCAGCGTCGCGCACGCATCGAGGCGACGACGGCCCGGGCCCGGCTCGCGGGCTACGCCGACACCGGCCCCGTCTACGTCGGCGGCGCCGACAACGAGGCCCCCGAACCGGATGAAATCATCCCGAACCCGCCCTGCGGCTACCGGCTCACCGACGCCCAGTACGCCGAGGTGGGCGATGAACTCGCCCTGCACGGCGTGCGGGTGCGCAAGGACCGCGACGGCGTGCTCGTCCCCCTGCGCCAGCCCCTGCGGGCGCTCGTTCCGCTGCTGCTCGACGACCGGGCCGAGTACCACCTGACAGGAGCTTCATACGAAACCACATGTTGAGAGGGGTGAAATTGCGCCACCCGTGGTAGCAGCGTTTACGGAGGACCTACATCCTCCCTCGCTGTCCCGATGAAAGGTTCCGCCTGTGACGCAAGAACGACCAAGCGACAACGACTCCCCGGAGGGAGCCGCGCTGCCGGGGTCGGAAGCGGGCCTGCCCGGTCAGGACCGGCCGCAGACCGACCGCATCGTCTTCGGCGTCACGGCGGTCCTCACCCTCGCCTTCGTGGTCTGGGGCGCGACGGCGACCGACTCGCTCGAAGACGTCTCCACCACCCTGCTCGGCGGACTGATGCACAACGGCGGCTGGGCGTTCATGCTCGCCGCCTCCGGCTTCGTCGTCTTCGCCCTCTGGCTCGCGATCAGCCGCTACGGCCGGATCCACCTCGGTGCGGAGGGCGAGGAGCCCGAGTTCCGCACCGTGTCGTGGGTCGCGATGATGTTCAGCGCCGGCATGGGCATCGGCCTGATGTTCTACGGCGTGAGCGAGCCGCTGTCGCACTACGGCACGCCCCCGCCGGGCACCGACCCGGCCGACTCCGGCGACCGCATGGAGACGGCCATGGCCACCACCCTGTTCCACTGGACGCTCCATCCCTGGGCGATCTACGCCGTGGTGGGTCTCGCCATCGCCTACAGCACCTTCCGCAGGCGCCGCCGGCAGACCATCAGCGCGGTGTTCACCCCGCTCATCGGCAAGAAGAACGCCAACGGCGGCATCGGCCGGGCCATCGACGTCCTCGCGATCATCGCGACCGTCTTCGGCTCCGCCGCCTCCCTGGGGCTCGGCGCACTCCAGATCGGCTCCGGTGTGCAGGAGCTGAAGTGGATGGACAAGGTGAGCACCGGGCTGCTCGTCACGATCATCGCGGTGCTGACCCTGGCCTTCGTCGCGTCCGCGATCTCCGGTGTGGAGAAGGGCATCCAGTGGCTGTCCAACACCAACATGGTGCTGGCGCTGATTCTGGCCCTGTTCGTGTTCGTGGCGGGCCCGACCATCATCGTCCTGGACCTGCTGCCCACCTCCGTCTTCGCCTACCTCGGCGACCTGCCCCAGCTGGCCGGCCGGACCGAGGCGAGCGGCGGCAAGGGCGTCGCCGACTGGCTGGGCAGCTGGACCGTCTTCTACTGGGCGTGGTGGATCTCGTGGACGCCGTTCGTCGGCATGTTCATCGCCCGCATCAGCCGGGGCCGTACGATCCGCCAGTTCGTCGGCGGTGTCATCCTCGTGCCCAGCACGGTCAGCCTGATCTGGTTCGCGATCTTCGGCGGCTCGGCGATGAAGATGCAGGAGGACGGGCAGCTCGGCAAGGAGGCCACCCCGGAAGGCCAGCTCTTCGCCGTGCTCCAGCAGTTCCCCGTCGCCACCGTCACGAGCCTGCTCGTGATGATCCTCGTCGGCATCTTCTTCGTCTCGGGCGCCGACGCGGCCTCCATCGTCATGGGCACCCTGTCGCAGAAGGGGGCGCTCGAACCCGGCCGCTTCGTGGTCGTGTTCTGGGGCGTGGTCACCGGTGCGGTGGCCGCGATCATGCTCCTGGTCGGCAGCGGCCAGGGTGACGCGCTGACCGGTCTGCAGAACCTCACGATCCTCGCGGCCGCGCCGTTCGTCGTCGTGATGGTCTTCATGTGCGTCGCCCTCATGCGCGACCTGCGCCGTGACCCGGTGATCGTGCGCGAGCAGATGGGCTCCGAGGCCGTCGAAATGGCCGTCATGGAAGGCCACAAGAAGTACGACGGCGAGTTCGAGTTCCGCGTCGGCCCGGGCCGCGGCCCGGACGTGGAGGGAGATCCGATCGGCAAGCACTGATCCGCACGGCGAGGGCGGCCCGGGTGTCGAGAACCCGGGCCGCCCGCTGCCGTCCGGACCGTGCGCGTCTCAGCCGCAGACCAGCCGGGCCGCCTCCTGCGCGCATCCCCAGGCCACGGTGACGCCCGCGCCGCCGTGGCCGTAGTTGTGCACCAGGAGCCGCCCGTCCGGCAGGGTGTCACGCTCCAGCCGGACCGCCGGCCGGGCGGGCCGCAACCCCACCCGGTGCCCCAGCACGCGTGCGCCTGCGATCTCCGGCCTGAGGTCCGCACAGCGGCGGACGATCGTCTCGGCCGTCGCGGGATCCGGCTCCAGCGACCACGCGTCCTCCTCGGAGGTGCCGCCGAGGACGAGCCCGCCCGGCTGCGGGAACAGGTACGCGTGCTCCCCGGCCGCGTCGGTGGAGACCAGCCAGGTGTCGATCCCTGGGTTCTCCACCACGACCAACTGCCCCCGCACGGGCCGCACGGAGGGGTCCGGCACGAGCTTCCGCGCGGCGAGCCCCGTGCAGTTGACCACGATGGGCGCGTCCACCTCCGCGAAGGAGGACACCGTACGCGACTCGACCACGCCGCCCGCCGCGACGAACCGCTCCCGCAGCCACGGCAGATGGGCCGGCATGTCGATGAGCGGCAGCCGTGCCCACAGGCCCGTCCCCGCGTACTCGTCGGCCGTGGCCGCCCGCAGCCCCGGCACCCGGCCCGCCAGCCACGCGTCGGCCTCGTCGAGGCGGACCTCGCCCTGCACCCCCTCGGCCATGCGTACGCCGGCCGGTTCGGCCCCTGCCGCCAGCTCCTCGTAGACCTCCAGCGACCGCAGCGCCCACACGCGCGCCGTCGCGACCGGCTCGATCCGGTACGGCCACCACAGCGCGCCCGCGACGGCGGAGGTGGTCGCCTCGACGGCGTCCCGCGTCCACACCCGCACCCGCCGGCCCCGCTCCGCCAGAACCAGGGCGGTCGTCAGCCCGACCACGCCGCCGCCGACCACCACGATCTCGCCACTGGGTGCACGCGTCATGGCCCGGACCGTAGCGGAATCTGTCATGCCGTGCTCACATCACGCGCAGTGTGGGAATACTCACCGTATGTGTGCCGAGTACGCGACCTTCGGCCTGGCGCCCGCGATGCGGGCCGGGGGAGTCCGCAACGACGGTGGTTACCAGGTCCACCGGGACTTCGTGGACTTCATCGTCGACGGACGCCCCCTGTTGTTCCAGCTCTCCGACCTCGAAGCGGTCTCCCCGCTCGCCTCCGACGTCCCGCCCGCGATCTTCGTCGCGCAGGTCCGCAGCCTGCTCCTGGAGAGCCCGGCCCCGCTGCCCGGCGGCCGCCACGTCGTCTACGGCTGCCCCGAGTGCGAGGACCTGGCCTGCGGCGCCGTCACCGCGGTGATCCGCGGCGACGGCGAGGACTTCGTCTGGCGGGACTTCGCCTGGCAGACCGACGAACACGCCGACCTGGAGCTCAACGGCTACCACGGCATCGGCCCGTTCCGCTTCCGCGGCGCCGAGTACCGGACGGCGCTGAGCGCCCTGCTGAACGGCTCCGTGCCCGACCCCCGGCGCCGCGTTCTGCTGATCGGCACCCGCGTCGCCGTCCTCGCGAAGCTGGCCGCCGCCCTGCGCACCATCGGGGTCGGCGCCGACATCACTCAGGACGCCGACGGCGTACCCGCCGACGAACTCCGCGGCTACGGCGCCGTCGTCTTCGGTCACACGGCCGGGGAGCGGGAACGTGCCGCCGTCCGCCGTGCCTTCGAGCGCGCCGGGGTACCGGTCGCCCACGTCGACGGCCTCGCCCCGATCGTGCCTCTCCTCGTCGCCCAGATCGAACACGCGCTGGACCGCAGTCCGGCCGAGCAGCGTCGCCTCACCGGGCTGACCACGACCGACGGCGGCGCGGACGTCGAGGTCACCTCGGCCTGCCGGGTCACCCTGACCGCGTACCGCCTCGACCGGCTCTCCCGCACCCACACCCACGAGGTCTTCGACGGCGTCCTCGAAGAGGGCCGCCACCGGCTCGCCCTCGACGCGAGGGCGGTAAGGGGCCGGTCGTTCGTCGTGGCGCGCACCGCCGAAAGCGTCCTGGTGGCGGCCGTAGGGCAGTGAGCGGCCCGGCGACTAGGATCGACGCCCTGATGACTGCCACCCTCGTCGCCAAGAACCTCGCCGCCGGCCACGGCGACCGCTCCCTGTTCGCCGGGCTCGACCTGGTCGTCGCGCCCGGCGATGTGATCGGCCTGGTCGGGGCCAACGGAGCGGGCAAGTCCACCCTGCTCGCCATGCTCGCCGGCCTCACCGCCCCCGAACAGGGCGACCTGCGCCTGTCCCCGCCGACCGCCACCGTCGGCCACCTCCCGCAGGAACCGGACCGCCGGCCCGGCGAGACCGTACGGGCGTTCCTGGCCCGCCGCACCGGCGTCGCCGAGGCCCAGCGGACCATGGACGAGGCGACCCAGGCCCTGGTCGACGGGGCACCCGGCGCCGACGACGCCTACGCCACCAGCCTGGAGCGCTGGCTCGGCCTCGGCGGCGCCGACCTCGACGAACGCGCCGAGGAGGTCGCCGACTCACTCGGGCTCGCGATCGGCCTGGACCAGCCGATGACGTCCCTGTCCGGCGGCCAGGCGGCCCGCGCCGGACTCGCCTCCCTGCTCCTGTCCCGCTACGACGTCTTCCTCCTCGACGAGCCGACCAACGACCTCGACCTGGACGGCCTGGAACGCCTCGAACGCTTCGTGAACGGCCTGCGGGCCGGGACGGTGGTCGTCAGCCACGACCGCGAGTTCCTCACCCGCACCGTCACCAAGGTTCTCGAACTCGACCTCGCCCAGCAGCAGATCAACCTCTTCGGCGGTGGCTACGAGGCCTACCTGGAGGAGCGGGAGGTCGCCCGCCGGCACGCCCGCGACGAGTTCGAGGAGTACGCCGACAAGAAGGCGGCCCTCCAGGACCGCGCGCAGACGCAGCGCTCCTGGATGGACAAGGGCGTGAAGAACGCGCGCCGCAAGGCGGGCAACGACAACGACAAGATCGGCCGCAAGTTCCGCAGCGAGGCCAGCGAGAAGCAGGCTGCGAAGGCCCGCCAGACCCAGCGCATGATCGAGCGGCTGGACGTCGTCGAGGAGCCCCGCAAGGAGTGGGAGCTGCGGATGGAGATCGCGTCGGCCCCGCGCTCGGGCGCCGTCGTCGCGACCCTGCGGGACGCCGAGGTACGCCGGGACGGCTTCGTCCTCGGCCCTGTCTCCCTGCAGATCGACTGGGCGGACCGGGTGGCGGTGACGGGTGCGAACGGCGCCGGCAAGTCCACGCTGCTCGCCGCCCTCCTCGGCCGCGTCCCGCTGGACGCCGGGCACGCCGCGCTCGGCTCGGGCGTCCTGCTCGGCGAGGTCGACCAGGCCCGCAAGCTGTTCCACGGCGAAGAGTCGCTGCTCGACGCCTTCCGCACGGCCGTCCCGGACACCGAGCCGGTCGAGATCCGCACCCTCCTGGCCAAGTTCGGCCTCAAGACCGACCAGGTCCTGCGCCCCGCGGCGAGCCTCTCCCCGGGCGAGCGCACCCGTGCCGCGCTGGCGCTGCTCCAGGGCCGGGGCGTCAATCTCCTGGTCCTCGACGAGCCGACCAACCATCTCGACCTGCCGGCCATCGAGCAACTGGAGTCCGCCCTCGACGCCTACGAGGGCACCCTCCTGCTGGTCACCCACGACCGCCGCATGCTGGACGCCGTGCACGTCACCCGCCGCCTGGAGGTGGCGGACGGCAAGGTGACCGAGCGCTAGCGGGCCGTCAGTCGCGTGGCCGGTCGCGGATGGTCGAGGACGTACCCCTCGTCGTCGAACTCCAGGTCGCTGCGGAAGTCGCCGGAGGAGTAGCGGGCCCGCCCGCGCCCGAGGTGCGTGTAGGTCTGCCGCGACGGCCGCACCGTCAGGTCCGGCACCGACACCCAGGCCATCAGGAACTCCCGCTCGCCGGGCGTCCGATGGAGCCCGTGCCGGAGCACCGGCATGGTGTTGGTGAGCGGGCACAGCCCGAGATCGCAGTCGAGTGCGCCGTCGACGTCCGGGACGGGCTCGCCGTTCGCGGTCCACCGGCCGTGACCGTCGCGGCGCAGATCGAGGGTGCGGGTCCCGGCCGCCCCGGTCTCCGTGGTGACGCTGAGCCGCCGGGTCACGAACCCCTCGGCGGTCTTGAGTTCGTACGAGACCCAGTAGGGCTCGGGAACGGTCCCGACGGCCCGCCCCCGCGCCCGCAGTGCGCCTTCCCCCAGCTCGGGCCAGGCGGTCTCGAACCCCCTGCTCGCGAACACTTCCCAGGTGATGGCGGACATACCTTCACTCCAGGCATGAAAGAGGGGCGAAGCCCCGCCTTTCAGGGGCACGGGGAACTGCGTGACCAGCCATGACGGACCCGCAGCTCCCCACGACACGAACGGGCATCGCGCTCCGGCGAAGCCGTCAGCGACGCCCGTCCTTCGGATCGGCCAGACCGGCCCGACGCAACGCGTCGGCCATCGCACTGTTGGCCGGCGGCGGAGCCTGACGCTGCCCCCCGCGGCCGCCGCCCTGGCCCCCACGGCCCCCGCCCTGCCGCTGCTGCGGCGGACGCCCGCCGCGCTGCCGGCGCTCACCCGGGCCGCCGCCCTGCCGTCCCTGCTGGGCCGCCTCGTCCTCCAGACGCAGCGTCAGCGAGATCCGCTTGCGCGGGATGTCGACGTCGAGCACCTTCACCTTGACGATGTCACCGGGCTTCACCACGTCCCGCGGGTCCTTCACGAACGTCTTCGACATGGCGGAGACGTGCACCAGGCCGTCCTGGTGGACACCGACGTCGACGAACGCCCCGAACGCGGCGACGTTCGTCACGACGCCCTCCAGGATCATCCCGGAGGACAGGTCGGAGATCTTCTCCACGCCCTCCTTGAAGGCGGCCGTCCTGAAGGCCGGGCGCGGGTCGCGACCGGGCTTCTCCAGCTCCTTCAGGATGTCGGTGACGGTGGGCAGACCGAACTTCTCGTCCACGAAGTCCTGCGGCTTCAGCGAGCGCAGCACGCCGGTGTTGCCGACCAGCGAGGCGACCTCCTGCCCGGCGGTCTTCACCATGCGCCGGACCACCGGGTACGCCTCCGGGTGCACGCTCGACGCGTCCAGCGGGTCGTCACCGCCGCGGATCCGCAGGAAGCCCGCGCACTGCTCGTACGCCTTCGGGCCGAGCCGCGCCACCTTCTTCAGTTCGCCGCGGGCCTTGAAGGGCCCGTTCTGGTCCCGGTGCGCCACGATGTTCTCGGCGAGCCCGGAGGTGATGCCGGAGACCCGGGCGAGCAGCGGGGCCGACGCCGTGTTGACGTCCACGCCCACGCCGTTCACACAGTCCTCCACCACCGCGTCCAGCGAACGCGACAGCTTCACCTCGGACAGGTCGTGCTGGTACTGGCCGACGCCGATCGACTTCGGGTCGATCTTCACCAGTTCGGCCAGCGGGTCCTGGAGCCGGCGGGCGATCGACACGGCGCCGCGCAGCGACACGTCCATGTCGGGCAACTCCTGCGAGGCGAAGGCGGACGCCGAGTACACGGACGCGCCGGCCTCGGACACCATCACCTTCGTCAGGTTCAGCTCAGGGTGCCTGGTGATCAGTTCCCCGGCGAGCTTGTCGGTCTCGCGGGACGCCGTGCCGTTGCCGATGGCGACCAGCTCGACCGCGTGCTCCTTCGCGAGCCGGGCCAGCTTGGCGATGGCCTCGTCCCACCGGTTGGCCGGGACGTGGGGGTGGATGACGTCCGTGGCGACGACCTTGCCGGTGGCGTCGACGACGGCGACCTTCACACCCGTACGGAAACCGGGGTCGAGGCCGAGCGTCGCGCGGGTGCCCGCCGGGGCGGCGAGCAGCAGGTCGCGCAGGTTCGCGGCGAAGACCCGCACCGCCTCGTCCTCGGCGGCCGTGCGCAGCCGCAGCCGGAGGTCGATGCCGAGATGGACCAGGATGCGGGTGCGCCACGCCCAGCGGACCGTGTCCTTCAGCCACTTGTCCCCGGGGCGGCCCCGGTCGGCGATCCCGAACTTGTGGGCGACGATGCCCTCGTACGAGGAGGGCCCGTCCGTCTGCTCCTCGGGCTCCAGGACGAGGTCGAGGACCTCCTCCTTCTCCCCGCGCAGCATCGCGAGGACGCGGTGCGAGGGCAGCTCGGTGAACGGCTCGGCGAAGTCGAAGTAGTCGGCGAACTTCGCGCCCGCCTCCTCCTTGCCCTCCCGCACCTTGGCGGCGAGCCGCCCGCGCACCCACATGCGCTCGCGCAGTTCGCCGATCAGGTCGGCGTCCTCCGAGAACCGCTCGGTGAGGATCGCCCGGGCGCCGTCGAGGGCTGCCTGGGGGTCTGCCACGCCCTTGTCGGCGTCGACGAACGCGGCGGCCGCGGCGAGGGGATCCACGGCGGGATCGCCGAGAAGCCCCTCCGCCAGCGGCTCGAGTCCGGCCTCGCGCGCGATCTGCGCCTTGGTGCGCCGCTTGGGCTTGTACGGGAGATAGATGTCCTCCAGGCGCGCCTTCGTCTCGGCGCCCCGGATGCTCGCCTCCAGCTCCTCGGTGAGCTTGCCCTGCTCGCGCACCGACTCCAGGATCGCCGCCCGCCGCTCCTCCAGCTCCCGCAGATAGCGCAGTCGCTCCTCGACGGTGCGCAGTTGCGCGTCGTCGAGCATCTCGGTCGCTTCCTTGCGGTAGCGGGCGATGAAGGGCACCGTAGAACCGCCGTCGAGCAGTTCCACGGCGGCCCTGACCTGCCGCTCCCGTACGCCGAGCTCCTCGGCGATCCTGCCTTCGATGGACACTGCGTTGATGGACCCGTTGGACCCGGGTGTCGTCACGATCCCGTACCGCCTTCTCCGCTGAGGTTGCGCGGCAATTGTGGCAGGTGGCACCGGCACATGGGGATCAGGGCGGCACCCGGCAGGTCGGGGTCCGGATCAGGCCCTGCGGGTGGAGGACGAGGCCCCGCCGAACAGCCGGGCCAGTGCCCGGAAGGGCAGGGTCACGACGGTGGCGATGGCACCGCCGATCTGGCGCAGCACGTCTGCGATAGCACGGAACACGGAATTCCCCTTTCGTCACTCCCGGCCGCGCCGGCCGGTGGAGTGCGGGTACCTCGCAGACGCGTCACTATGCGTCACCTTTGCCGATCAGATCCGCCGGGAAGGCCCCCGCCCCCAGGGCCGCCTGCGCGAACACCCCGCCCAGCTCGGTCAGCCGGGCCACTCCCTCCGGGCCGAGATGCTCGTACGGGGCGCGGTCCAGTCGGTCCGTCTCCTCCTCGATCTCCCGGCGCAGGGCCACGCCCCGCTCGGTGAGGTCGCCGGAGGCCTCCAGCAGTCCGCGCCCCCGCAGCCGGTCCGTCGCCGCGTCCCATTCGTCCCGGCTCCAGCCCCGGGTGGCGCACACCCACTTCGGGGCCATGCCCTTGCCCGTCGCCGTGTGGGTCACCATCGCCTCCAGGCCGTCGAGACCCGCGGACATCAGGGCGGCCAGGTGCCCGTCACCGCGGTGCTCGCGCAGCAGGGTCGCCGCGTGCCAGTAGGCGAGATGCGGCTCCTCGGGGAAGGGGAGGTCGGCGTGTGCCGAGTACAGCGGCCGCGCCTCGCGCGAGCAGGCCTCGGCGGCGCGCAGCGCGAGCCGTGCGGCCTCGGCCATGTCCGCCGACGCCAGGGCCTCCTCGCCGAGCAGGCGGCGCAGTGTCGCGTCGACCGCACGCGTGCGTGCGGCCAGGACCTGTCCCGGGGTGGCGGTCTCCCACACCGCCGGCACGTACCGGGCCACGAGTTCGTACTTGTAGTTGTAGAAGGCGGCCGTCACGGCCCCGGCCCCGACCGGCCCGAAGGCGGCGGCCCGCACGGCGAAGGTCACGGCACGCGGATCGGTGACCCCGACTGCGCCCAGCTCGCGCCCGAGGTCGGGGGAGAAGTAGTGCGTCGCGTGCAGGGGGTTGAGCACGTTGTGGCAGCGTCGGCCGGCGCGCGGCTCCAGAGCGGCAGTCGTCATGCCCGGCAGGTTACCAACCGCTTGGTATGTGCTCCATGAGCAGGCGCCGCATGACAGGAAAGGTGGGGTACTCGTCCTTGCGGCCATGCGGCGCCCCCGCGAAGAATCGACGGCATGGCCCCCCGCACGGTTCTCGCCGTCCTCTTCGACGGCCTGCGGAGTCTCGATGTCACCGGACCCCTGGAGGTCTTCGCCGGCGCGGACCTGCTCTCCCCGGGCGCGTACCGGATCCGCACGGCCTCTGTCGACGGGGCGCCCGTGCGGACCACCAGCGGCCTGACGCTCGTCCCCGACGAGTCACTGGCCTGCGCGCCCGACCCGGACATCCTCCTGGTCCCCGGCGGCACCGGCAGCCTGCGGCCGGACCCGCGCCTGGTCGGCTGGGTGCGCGAGCGCGGACCGCGCGTCGAGCGCCTGGTCTCGGTGTGCACGGGTGCCGCCGTGCTCGCCGAGGCGGGTCTTCTGGACGGCCGCCGCGCCACGACCCACTGGGCCTACTGCGACCGGCTCGCCCGCGCCCACCCGGCCGTCGAGATCGACCCCGACCCCGTCTATGTACGCGACGGGCACATCGCCACCTCGGCCGGTGTCACCGCCGGCATCGATCTCGCCCTCGCCCTGGTCGAGGAGGACCTGGGCAGGGACGCCGCCCTCACCATCGCCCGCCACCTGGTGGTGTTCCTGCGCCGCCCCGGCAACCAGGCCCAGTTCAGCGCCCAGCTCGCGGCCCAGACCGCACAGCGCGAGCCCCTGCGGGACGTCCAGCGCTGGATCACCGACCACCCGGACGCGGACCTCTGCGTCGACACCCTCGCCGCCCGCGCCCGCCTCTCACCCCGCCACTTCGCCCGCGCCTTCCGCGCGGAGACCGGCATGACACCGGGCCGCTACGTGGACCGCGTCCGCCTCGAACACGCCCGGCGCCTGCTGGAGGACACCGCCGGCGGTGTCGAGGAGATCGCCCGCACCAGCGGCTACGGCACGCCCGAGGCCATGCGCCGAGCCTTCGTCAGGACGCTGGGAACGCCCCCGGCCGAATACCGCCGCCGCTTCCGCCCCGCGACCACGCCCTGAACACCCACGACATCCGCCGACGGAAGGAACTCCATGCAGATCGCCATCGTCCTCTACGACCGCTTCACCGCCCTCGACGCCGTCGGCCCCTACGAGACCCTCGGCCGGCTCCCGGACGCGGAGACCGTCTTCGTCGCCGAGGAGTCCGGCCCCGTGCGGAACGACTCGGGGAACCTCGCGATCACCGCCGACCGCACCCTGGCCGACGTACCCCGCCCCGACATCATCGTGGTCCCCGGCGGCCCGGGCCCGCTCCCCCTCGCGGCGGACGGCCCCCTGCTCACCTGGCTGCGCACCGCCGACGCCACCAGCACCTGGACGACGTCCGTGTGCACCGGCTCCCTGCTGCTCGCCGCCGCCGGACTCCTGCGGGGCCGGCGCGCCACGTCCCACTGGCTGGCCCTGGAGGAACTGAAGCGCCACGGCGCCGAACCCACGGGGGAGCGGGTCGTCACCGACGGCAAGTACGTCACCGCGGCCGGCGTCTCCTCCGGCATCGACATGGGACTCACCCTGCTCGGCCGGATCGCGGGCGACGACCACGCGCAGCTCGTCCAGCTCGCCGCCGAGTACGACCCGCAGCCGCCCTACGACGCCGGTTCACCCGAGAAGGCCCCCGCGCACCTCGTCGAGCTGCTCCGGTCGCACCTCGACCTCACCCTGACGTAGGCACACCCCAGCCGAACCGCGGCTGCCTGCGCTCCAGGAACGCGGCGACACCCTCCGCGGTGTCGCCGCTCGCGCGCGCCTGCCCGGCCCAGTACTCGTCGCGGCCCGTACGCCCGTCCGCGAACTCCTTGGCCGCCGCCTGTGTCAGCTGTGAACGGGACGCCAGGATCCGGGTGAACTCGGCGACCCGCTTGCCGAGTTCGCCCTCCGGCAGCACCTCGTCCACCAGCCCGGTGCGCAGCGCCCGCTGCGCGTCGATCAACTCACCGGAGAACAGAAGGTACTTGGCGGTGGCCGGACCCACCAGGGACACCAGCCGCCGGGTCGAGGACGCCGGATACACGATGCCGAGCTTCGCGGGCGTCACACCGAACAGCGCCCCCTCCTCGGCGAACCGCAGATCACAGGCCGCCGCCAGCTGTGACCCGCCGCCCACGCAGTGGCCCCGGATCGCGGCCAGCGTCGGCTTCGGGAACGCGGCCAGTGCCTCCTCGGCCCGCACGGCCAGCCCCTGGGCGTCCTCGGGCGAGCCCCGCAGCGTCGAGATGTCGGCCCCGGCGCAGAAGGTGCCGCCCTCACCGGTCAGCACCAGCGCCCGTACGGCGGGGTCCTCCGCCAGCTCCTCCAGCAGGGTGGGAAGGGAGCGCCACATCGCGGCCGTCATGGCGTTGCGCTTCTCGGGATGACGTATGACGACCGTCGCGACCGAGTCGGTCACGCGGTGCTGCAGCTGCGGCTCCATGCGCCGGATGCTATCCGGATGCCAAACCCGTACAACCCGAATAGTTCGCCGAGACGGCACAACAGGGACAGGACCAGTCCCACAACTGACCGTGTCATACGCCAACGGTCAGAAGCGCTCGATACCTGCTGACTTCTGTTCAGTCCCGGGGTGCGAGGCGCATCGTTACCAACACTCGGGGTGTGGCGACAATCGAGCGCGAGGGTGGCGACCGGACTATGGACGACGACGGGCGCGGGTTCGGCCCACGCCCAGAGGGCGGCGCGGCGCCCCTCGGCCCGGGGCCCGCGGATCCGCTGCCGTACGAAGGGGTCTGGAGGTTCACCGCACCGGCGGTCGACGCCTCGGTCCCCCAGGCACGGCACGCCGTGCGGGACCTGCTGCTGCGTCAGGGGGTGCCGGTCTCGGACGACCTGGCCCAGGGGCTGCTGCTGATCGTCTCGGAGCTGGTGACGAACGCGGTGAAGCACGCGGCCGTGCTGTCACCGACGATCGCCGTCGAGCTGGCCGTCGGCGCCGAGTGGCTCCGGGTGTCCGTGGAGGACAACCACCCGTACCGGCCCACCGCCCTGGAGACCGACCACGGCCGGACCGGGGGGCGCGGACTGCTCCTGGTGCGCGAGATCACCCGGGAGGCGGGCGGCGTGTGCGAGGTCGAGTACACCGCGAGCGGCGGCAAGGTGATCTGGGCCGCCCTGCCGCTCAAACCCGCACGCTTCGCCTGAGCCCCGTCCCACCGGGGCCCGTGTCACCAGCCGGCCGACGGCCCCGTCAGCTCCCTGATCGCCGGCCGGGCCGCGTCCAGGACGGTCATGAACCAGGACGAGAAGGCGCCCTTGGCGTGCCGCTCGGCCAGCTCCGGCGGGGTCACGAACACCGTCGACGCCACCTCCTCCGGGTCCGGCCGCACCACGGCCTGCACCATGCCGACGAAGAGGTGGTTGTACTCCTGCTCCACCAGGCCGGACTCCGGGTCCGGGTGGTTGTAGCGGACCGTGCCCGCCTCGGCCAGCAGGGACGGGGACGCGCCGAGCTCCTCGAACGTGCGCCGCGCCGCCGCCGCGAAGGGCGCCTCGCCGGGGTAGGGGTGGCCGCAGCAGGTGTTGGACCAGACCCCGGGGGAGTGGTACTTGCCCAGCGCGCGCTGCTGGAGGAGCAACCGGCCGTACTCGTCGAACAGGAACACCGAGAACGCCCGGTGCAGCTGTCCGGGCGGCTGGTGGGCGGCGAGCTTCTCCGCGGTGCCGATCGTCACGCCGTCCTCGTCGACCAGTTCCAGCAAAATCGCGTCTGCGGTGCCGTTCGACGGGTTGTGCGTCGCGGTGGCAGGTGTGATCGGCATACCCATCCTTCACATCGGTCTTCGCGCCCCAAGTCTGCCGTACGAATCCGGCACTCCCGGCACTTCGCGGCACGCCCGCATGTCCCGCGCGGCGGCGCGGACCACGGCCGGCACCGGTCGGACGCCGGGAAAGCCGGGAAGCCGGGAAAGGGGACCCGGTGATGATCGTGCCCGGCCGGGCGGGCGGAAATTCGTCCCGGCCGGGGGAGTGGGGCTCAGGGCGCGGACGCGGGGCGGAGGGGTGCGTTCTCCGGCGCACACGCAGCGAAGTGCGCCCCATCTGCTTCCACCTGCCCCGCCTGACTCACGCCTCCGGAACCATCGCGTCAGTGGCAGAGCCGTGCCTCGTGTTCCGCGTGCCCGCTCGGTTCCAGCTGGAAGGTGCAGTGCTCCACGTCGAAGTGGTCGCCGAGGCAGCCCTGGAGCTCGTGGAGCATCTTCTCGTGCCCTATCGCGTTCAGGGCCTCCGAGCTGACGACGACGTGCGCCGACAGCACCGGCATACCGGAGGTGATCGTCCAGGCGTGCAGGTCGTGGACGTCCTCCACACCGTCCGTGGCGAGGATGTGCGACCGCACCTCCGCCATGTCGACGCCCTTGGGGGCGGCCTCCAGCAGCACGGACAGCGTCTCGCTCAGCAGCTTCCACGTCCGGGGCGCGATCATCAGCGCGATGACGAGCGAGGCGATCGGGTCGGCGGCCTGCCAGCCCGTGAGCATGATCACCACGGACGAGACGATCACCGTGACCGAGCCCAGGGCGTCGGCCGCCACCTCCAGGAACGCGCCGCGCACGTTCAGGCTCTCCTTCTGCCCGCGCATGAGCAGCGACAGCGACACGAGGTTCGCCACCAGGCCGATCGCACCGAACAGCAGCGCCAGCCGGCCCTCGGTCTCCGCCGGCGTGATGAAACGCTGGACCGACTCGTACACGACGTACCCGCCGGCCCCGAGCAGCAGCAGACAGTTGGCCAGGGCGGCGAGGATCTCGGCCCGGGCGTAGCCGAAGGTGGCCCGCTCGCTCGGCGGCCGGTTCGCGAAGTGGATCGCGAGCAGCGCCATGCCGAGGCCCAGGGCGTCCGTCGCCATGTGCGCGGAGTCCGCGACGAGCGCCAGGGAGTCGGCCAGGGCACCGCCGACGATCTGCACGACCACGATGCCGAGCGTGATCGCCAGCGCGACGCGCAGTCTGCCGCGGTACGCCGAGGTCGCCGTACCGCCGGCCCTCGCGCCGTGCGCGTGCCCGTGATCGTGCCCAGCCCCCATGAGAAGTCAGCCTCCCGGTATCCGCCTGATCGTGCTCGGGGACCCCAGTGAACTACGGGGAGGGGGTATGTGCAAAGCGGCATTGAACACCGTTGTCATGTGCCCTGACCTGCGGAAACGATGCGCAGGTCAGGGCGCCGCGGGGGTCGGGAGCCGTGGTGCAGCTGCCAGCCCCGCCAGGCCGACTCGGTCATCTCGCGCACCCCTCGCCGGGCGGTCCAGCCGAGCTCGGCGGCCGCCCGGGCGGCCGAGGCCACCGCGCGGGGGGCGTCTCCGGGGCGGCGCTCCTCGACGACCGGAGGCCGGCGGTCGCCGGTGACCTCGCCGATGACCGTGACGAGTTCGCGGACCGAGACCCCCTCGCCGCGGCCGATGTTGACCGTCAGATCACCCTTGCCGCCGCCACCGGCCAGTCGCCGGGCCGCCGCCAGATGGGCCTCGGCGAGGTCGGCGACGTGAATGTAGTCACGGATGCAGGTGCCGTCCGGGGTCGCGTAGTCGTCGCCGAAGATCCGGGGCGCCTCGTCGCGCGTCAGCCGGTCGAAGACCATCGGGACGATGTTGAAGACGCCCGTGTCCGCCAGCTCCGGCGCGGCGGCGCCCGCCACGTTGAAATAGCGCAGACATACGGTGGAGATCCCGTGCGCCCTTCCCGCCGCCCGCACCAGCCACTCCCCGGCCAGCTTGGTCTCGCCGTACGGGTTCACCGGCGCGCAGGGGGTGTCCTCCGTGATGAGGTCCACACCCGGGTCGCCGTACACGGCGGCCGACGAGGAGAACACGAAGCGCTCGATCCCGGCCTCGGCGACCGCGTCCAGCAGGGTCACCAGACCGCCGACGTTCTCCCGGTAGTAGCGCGTCGGCTGCGCGACGGACTCGGCGACCTGCTTGCGCGCCGCGAGATGCACCACACCCGTCACGCCGTGCTCGGCCAGGATCCGCTTCAGCAGTTCCCCGTCCAGCGAGGAGCCCCGCACGAGGGGGACCTCGGCGGGGAGCCGCGCGGGCACCCCGGCCGACAGATCGTCCAGGGCGAGAACGCGTTCCCCGGCCTCGGTCATGGCCCTGGCCACATGTGCTCCGATATAGCCGGCACCGCCGGTGATCAGCCACGTCATGGTCGCCCACCCTATGCGGCCACGGCGGCCGCTCCCGCAATGTCCTCGATGTCCGCATAGGGGGCGCGGTTTGTGGGCCGGGCCCCGGATCCACGATGATGATCGCGGCAAAGGCTCGTGCGAACCGCGTCGATCCATCCGTCGAACAGGCGGTGAACGTGGCCCTCCCGGCATCCGATAGCCTCTGCCGACACGCCGCCCGGGAGCCACCGGAGAAGGCGCCCCCATCATGTACGTCACCGGCGCGGACGCGTCGGCACCCAGGGAGTGAATTCGGTTGTCGACCGCCATCCTCACCGGCCAGCCGGTCCCCGGATCGTCGATCGAGGCCGACCTGCGGTCCCTCGGGTTCGACCTCCGGACCGCGGCCGACGCCGCCGAGGCCGAGACCCTCCTCGCCGAGGTGCCCGGCGACGAACGGGTCGCCCTGGTCGACGCCCGCTTCGTGGGCCACGTGCACGCGCTGCGCCTCGGCCTCACCGACCCCCGCTTCCCGCTCGCCGCGATCCCCGGCGCCGTCACCGCACAGCCCGCCGGCCGCCAGGCGCTGACCCGGGCGATGGCCCGCGAGAACTCCGCCGGCGGCGGCACCACGCTGGTCGGCAGCAGCCTCGCCGACCGCATCCTCGACGCACTCGACGCCGACGGCACCGCCGTGCACCGCCCCGAGCTGGGCAGCCTCGTCGCCGCCGTCCCCGCCGACCCGCAGGCCCGCAACGAGGCCCGGCAGGCGGTGACGGACGTCGACGACGAGGCCGTACGCCTGAAGTCGGCCGTGAAGTCCCGCGACGGCTTCTTCACCACCTACTGCATCAGCCCGTACTCCCGGTACATCGCCCGCTGGTGCGCCCGCCGCGGCCTGACCCCGAACCAGGTCACCACCGCCTCGCTGATCACCGCCCTCATAGCGGCGGCCTGCGCGGCCACCGGCACCCGCGGCGGCTTCGTCGCGGCCGGCGTCCTGCTGATCGCGTCCTTCGTGCTGGACTGCACCGACGGACAGCTCGCCCGCTACTCCCTGCAGTACTCCACGCTCGGGGCCTGGCTGGACGCCACCTTCGACCGGGCCAAGGAGTACGCCTACTACGCGGGCCTCGCGCTCGGAGCCGCCCGCGGCGGCGACGACGTCTGGGCGCTGGCCCTCGGCGCCATGGTCCTGCAGACCTGCCGGCACGTCGTGGACTTCTCCTTCAACGAGGCCAACCACGACGCCACCGCCAACACCAGCCCCACCGCCGCCCTCTCCGACAAGCTCGACAGCGTCGGCTGGACGGTCTGGGTCCGCCGCATGATCGTCCTGCCCATCGGCGAGCGCTGGGCGATGATCGCGGTGCTGACGGCGCTCACCACGCCCCGCATCACCTTCTACGCGCTGCTCATCGGCTGCGCCTTCGCCGCGACGTACACCACCGCCGGGCGGGTGCTGCGCTCCCTGACCCGCAAGGCCAGGCGGACCGACCGGGCGGCCGCCGCCCTGGCCGACCTCGCCGACAGCGGCCCCCTCGCACAGGGCTTCGCCGAGGCGCTCAAGAAGCCCGCCCGCAAGCTGCCGGGCATCACCGTCCCGGCCGTCGCCCTGCTCGGCGCTCTCGCCGTCGTCCTCACCGCGGCGCTGACGGACTTCGGCGGCCCCTGGCCGGTCGTCGCGGCCCTCGGCTACGCCCTGACCTCGGGCCTCGCCGTCGCCCGCCCCCTCAAGGGCGCCCTCGACTGGCTGGTCCCCCCGATCTTCCGCGCCGCCGAGTACGGCACCGTCCTGGTCCTGGCGGCCAAGGCGGACGTGAACGGGGCCCTCCCCGCGGCCTTCGGGCTGGTGGCCGCGGTCGCCTACCATCACTACGACACCGTCTACCGCATCCGCGGCGACGCCGGAGCGCCTCCCGCCTGGCTGGTGCGCTCCATCGGGGGGCACGAAGGACGGACGCTGCTCGTCACCGTCCTCGCCGCGCTGCTCACCGCCTCGCAGTTCACGGTCGCGCTCACGGCACTGGCCGTGGCCGTGGCCCTGGTGGTGCTCGTCGAGAGCATCCGCTTCTGGGTCGGCGCCCACCAGGGCGGCGCACCCGCCGTACACGATGAAGGAGAAACCGCATGATCGGCCTCGTGCTCGCGGCCGGCGCCGGCCGGCGTCTGCGCCCCTACACCGACAGCCTCCCCAAGGCGCTGGTGCCGGTGGGCCCCGAGGGCATAGAAGGCGAACCCACGGTCCTCGACCTGACCCTCGGCAACTTCGCCGAGATCGGTCTCACCGAGGTCGCGATCATCGTCGGCTACCGCAAGGAGGCCGTGTACGCGCGCAAGGAAGCCCTGGAGCAGAAGTACGGCCTCAAGCTCACCCTCATCGACAACGACAAGGCCGAGGAGTGGAACAACGCCTACTCCCTGTGGTGCGGGCGTGACGCCCTCAAGGACGGGGTGATCCTCGCCAACGGCGACACCGTCCACCCGGTCTCCGTCGAGAAGACGCTGCTCGCCGCCCGCGGCGACGGCAAGAAGATCATCCTCGCCCTCGACACGGTCAAGCAGCTCGCGGACGAGGAGATGAAGGTCGTCGTCGACCCCGCCAAGGGCATGACGAAGATCACCAAGCTGATGGACCCCGCCGAGGCCACCGGCGAGTACATCGGCGTCACCCTCATCGAGGGCGACGCCGCCCCCGAGCTGGCCGACGCGCTCAAGGCCGTGTGGGAGACCGACCCGCAGCAGTTCTACGAGCACGGCTACCAGGAGCTGGTCAACCGCGGCTTCCGTATCGACGTGGCGCCGATCGGCGACGTCAGATGGGTGGAGATCGACAACCACGACGATCTCGCCCGGGGACGGGAGATCGCGTGCCAGTACTGACCCGGCTCATCCCCTCCCCGCTCGTCGTCGACATCCGCCCGGGTGCCCTCGACGACCTGGCGTGCGTCCTCGCCGACGAGCGCATCTCGCACTCCGGCCGCCTGGCCGTCGCCGTCAGCGGCGGCTCCGGCGCCAAGCTGCGTGAGCGCATCTCGCCGAGCATGCCGGGCGCCACCTGGTACGAGGTCGGCGGCGGCACCCTCGACGACGCGGTCCGGCTGGCCGGTGACATAAAGGCCGGCCACTTCGACGCGGTCGTCGGCCTCGGCGGCGGCAAGATCATCGACTGCGCCAAGTTCGCCGCGGCACGCGTCGGCCTGCCTCTGGTCGCCGTGCCGACGAACCTCGCGCACGACGGCCTGTGCTCGCCGGTCGCCACCCTCGACAACGACGCGGGCCGCGGCTCCTACGGTGTGCCGAACCCGATCGCGGTCGTCATCGACCTGGACGTCATCCGCGAGGCCCCGGTGCGATTCGTGCGCGCCGGCATCGGTGACGCGATCTCCAACATCAACGCGATCGCCGACTGGGAACTGGCGGGCCGCGTCAAGGGCGAGAAGATCGACGGACTCGCCGCCGCCATGGCCCGCCAGGCAGGCGAGGCGGTGCTCCGGCACCCGGCCGGGATCGGCGACAACGGCTTCCTCCAGGTACTCGCCGAGGCGCTCGTCCTCACCGGCGTCGCGATGTCGATCTCGGGCGACTCGCGGCCGGCCTCAGGGTCGTGCCACGAGATCAACCACGCCTTCGACCTGCTGTTCCCCAAACGCGCCGCTTCCCACGGCGAGCAGTGCGGGCTCGGCGCGGCCTTCGCCATGTGGCTGCGCGGGGCGCACGAGGAATCGGCGTACATGGCCGAGGTCCTGCGCCGCCACGGCCTGCCCGTACTGCCGGACGAGATCGGCTTCTCGACGGACGAGTTCGTCAAGGCCGTCGAGTTCGCCCCGGAGACCCGGCCCGGCCGCTACACCATCCTCGAACACCTCGACCTGAACACCGAACAGATCAAGGACATCTACGCCGACTATGTCAAGGCCATCGGTAGCTGAACTACGCCCCGTCGTTCACCCCGCAGGGGTGAAGGACCGGCGCAGCGGTGAGCACTGGATGGGACGCCTCTACATGCGTGAGGTGTCCCTGCGGGTCGACCGCTACCTGGTGAACACCAGGGTCACACCCAACCAGCTCACGTACCTGATGACCGTCTTCGGAGTGCTCGCGGCCCCGGCACTGCTCGTGCCGGGGATCGCGGGCGCCGTGCTCGGTGTGGTGTGCGTCCAGATGTATCTGCTGCTGGACTGCGTCGACGGCGAGATCGCGCGCTGGAAGAAGCAGTACTCGCTCAACGGGGTCTACCTGGACCGCGTCGGCGCCTATCTGACCGACGCCGCCGTGCTCGTCGGCTTCGGCCTGCGCGCCGCCGACCTGTGGGGCAGTGGCCGCATCGACTGGCTGTGGGCCTTCCTCGGCACCCTGGCCGCCCTCGGCGCCATCCTGATCAAGGCCGAGACCGACCTCGTCGGCGTCGCCCGGCACCAGGCCGGCAAGCCCCCGGTGAAGGAGGCCGCCGCCGAGATGCGCTCCTCCGGCATGGCGCTGGCCCGCAAGGCCGCCGCCGCCCTGAACTTCCACCGGCTGATCCTCGGCATCGAGGCGTCCCTGCTGATCCTCGTGCTGGCGATCGTCGACCAGGTCCGCGGCGACCTGTTCTTCTCCCGGCTCGGCGTCGCGGTGCTGGCCGGCATCGCGCTGCTGCAGACCCTGCTGCACCTCGTGTCCATCCTCGCCTCGAGCAGGCTGAAGTGAGCGGCATGAAGGTCGGCGCCGTCATCATCACCATGGGCAACCGGCCCGAGGAGCTGCGCGCCCTGCTCGACTCCGTCGCCAAGCAGGACGGCGACCCGGTCGAGGTGGTCGTCGTCGGCAACGGCTCGCCCGTCCCCGACGTCCCCGAAGGCGTCCGCACCATCGAGCTGCCCGAGAACCTCGGCATCCCCGGTGGCCGCAACGTCGGCATCGAGGCCTTCGGCCCCTCCGGCCGGGACGTCGACGTCCTGCTGTTCCTCGACGACGACGGACTGCTCGCGAGCCACGACACCGCCGAACTGTGCCGCAAGGCGTTCGAGGCCGACCCGAAGCTCGGCATCGTGAGTTTTCGCATAGCCGACCCCGAGACCGGCGCCACCCAGCGCCGCCACGTCCCCCGGCTGCGCGCCGCCGACCCGATGCGCTCCTCGCGCGTGACCACCTTCCTCGGCGGCGCCAATGCCGTGCGCACCCGCGTCTTCGCCGACGTCGGCGGACTCCCGGACGAGTTCTTCTACGCCCACGAGGAAACCGACCTGGCATGGCGGGCCCTCGACGCGGGCTGGATGATCGACTACCGGTCCGACATGGTGCTGTACCACCCGACGACCGCACCCTCGCGGCACGCGGTCTACCACCGCATGGTCGCCCGCAACCGCGTCTGGCTGGCCCGCCGCAACCTCCCCGCGCCGCTCGTCCCGGTCTACCTCGGCGTGTGGCTGCTGCTCACTCTCCTGCGCCGTCCCTCCCGCAGTGCGCTGCGGGCCTGGTTCGGCGGATTCCGCGAGGGCTGGACCAGCTCGTGCGGGCCCCGCCGGCCCATGAAGTGGCGTACGGTGTGGCGGCTGACCCGGCTGGGCCGGCCTCCCGTCATCTGACAAGCTCGTATCCGGGTACGGCCCGGGAGCCCCCGGGCCGTACCCTGGCCCCGGTTCATGCCAGGCCGGCACAGGCCGAGCATCTCGAAGACGAAAGTTTCCACTAGTGAGTGAGACAACGCACGACGCCACGGTCGCGGTGAGCGCGCCCGCGGCGCCCGACGAGGGCCTCACGGCGGGGGAACTCGCCGCCAAGCACGGGCTGACCGTGAGCGGCGCCCGTCCGTCCCTCATCGAGTACGTCCGTCAGCTCTGGGACCGGCGGCACTTCATCCTCGCCTTCTCCCGGGCGAAGCTGACCGCCCAGTACAGCCAGGCCAAGCTCGGCCAGCTGTGGCAGGTGGCCACGCCGCTGCTGAACGCGGCCGTGTACTTCTTCATCTTCGGCCTGCTGCTGGAGGCCGACCGGGGCATGTCCCGCGAGGTGTACATCCCGTTCCTCGTCACGGGCGTGTTCGTGTTCACCTTCACGCAGAGCTCGGTGATGGCGGGCGTGCGCGCGATCTCCGGCAACCTCGGCCTGGTGCGCGCCCTGCACTTCCCGCGGGCCTCGCTGCCGATCTCCTTCGCGCTGCAGCAGCTCCAGCAGCTGCTGTTCTCGATGATCGTGCTGTTCGCCATCGCGGTCGGCTTCGGTCACTACCCGGATCTGTCCTGGCTGCTGATCGTGCCGGTGCTGGTCCTTCAGTTCTGCTTCAACACCGGTCTCGCGCTGATCATGGCCCGGGCCGGGGCCAAGACCCCCGACCTCGCGCAGCTGATGCCGTTCGTGATGCGGACGTGGATGTACGCGTCCGGGGTGATGTTCTCCATCCCGATCTTCCTCGCCGACAAGCCGGCGTGGATCGCGAACGTCCTGCAGTGGAACCCCGCCGCGATCTACATGGACCTGATGCGCTTCGCGCTGATCGACGACTACGGCTCCCAGTACCTGCCCGACCACGTGTGGGCGGCCGCGGGCGGCTGGGCCGTGCTGTTCGCCCTCGGTGGTTTCGTGTACTTCTGGAAGGCGGAGGAGAGGTACGGCCGTGGCTGAGCAGAACCAGGACGCGCGGATCCCCACCGTCATCGCGGACGATCTGCACATCGTCTACCGCGTCAACGGTGCCAAGTCCGGCAAGGGCAGCGCCACCGCCGCCCTCAGCCGCATACTCAAGAGGGGCTCCGACGACGCGGAGCGCGGTGTGCGCAAGGTGCACGCCGTGCGCGGCGTCTCCTTCGTCGCCTACCGCGGCGAGGCCGTCGGCCTGATCGGCTCCAACGGTTCCGGCAAGTCGACCCTGCTGCGGGCTATCGCCGGACTGCTCCCCGCCGAGCAGGGCAAGGTCTACACCGACGGCCAGCCCTCGCTGCTGGGCGTCAACGCGGCCCTGATGAACGACCTCACCGGCGAACGCAACGTCATATTGGGCGGTCTCGCCATGGGCATGTCCCGTGAGCAGATCAAGGAGCGCTACCAGGACATCGTCGACTTCTCCGGCATCAACGAGAAGGGCGACTTCATCACCCTGCCCATGCGCACCTACTCCTCCGGCATGGCGGCCCGGCTCCGCTTCTCCATCGCGGCGGCCAAGGACCACGACGTCCTCATGATCGACGAGGCCCTGGCGACCGGCGACCGCAAGTTCCAGAAGCGCTCCGAGGACCGCATCCGGGAGCTGCGCAAGGAAGCCGGCACGGTGTTTCTGGTCAGCCACAACAACAAGTCCATCCGCGACACCTGCAACCGCGTCCTGTGGCTGGAACGCGGCGAGCTGCGCATGGACGGCCCCACCGACGAGGTGCTCAAGGAGTACGAGAAGTTCACGGGCAAGTAGCCCGCTTTCGGACAGGGCCCCGACGGAACTGTTCCGGCGGGGCCCCGCGTCTGCAAAGGAAACGTCAACTCCGGCCCATCTCAGGAACCTTGGGGCCAATCGGTGTGTTCTCGTGATGTGCCAGACACCCTGACGAACCGTGTCACGTTGTACAACGTAAGCTGTACCGGTCCCGAAACGCGGCAATCAGGGTGATAATGCGCGACACCGCCCGTCGGGCCGCCGTGCGGACGGCGGGGCGGCGTGTCCGAAATAGTGTGTATTGGGTCGGCAGTGTAGAACGGGAGATGTGACGGCGATGGCTACGGAAACTCCCCAGCTCCACGCAGCACGTGCCGTCCCCGCGCCGGGCAGCCGGCGGTGACGGGAACCGGCACGGCGCGCTCCCTCGATCCGGAGCGCGGCACGCTCGACAAGGCCGCCGGCGAGAACTTCCCGGTGGCCCCCTTCTTCCTGCCCCGGGCCTGGCGCACCGACCTCATGGCCGTCTACGGCTTCGCCCGTCTGGTCGACGACATCGGCGACGGCGACCTCGCCCCCGGCGGCGCCGACGCCCGGCTGCTCGGCGTCTCCCCCCAGGAAGCCGAGGACCGGCTGGTGCTGCTCGATGCCTTCGAGGCCGACCTGCGCAGGGTCTTCGACTCGACGCCGCGTCACCCCCTGCTGCGCCGCCTCCAGCCGACCGTGCGCCGCTGCTCCCTCACCCTGGGGCCGTTCCTCGGCCTGATCGCCGCCAACCGCCAGGACCAGCTGGTCGGCCGCTACGAGACCTACGACGACCTGCTCGCCTACTGCGAGCTGTCCGCCAACCCCGTCGGCCGTCTCGTCCTCTCCGTCACCGGCACCTCGACTCCCGAGCGGATCCGCCGCTCCGATATGATCTGCACGGCCCTCCAGATCGTCGAGCACCTCCAGGACGTCGCCGAGGACCTCGCCCGCGACCGGGTCTACCTGCCTGCGGCCGACATGAAACGCTTCCACGTCCAGCAAGCGGATCTCTCCACCGAATCCGCCGGTGCGTCGGTCCGTGCGTTGATTGCGTACGAAGCGCAAAGGGCCCGGGAACTGTTGAATGAAGGCGCCCCCCTGGTGGGTAGCGTCCACGGCAGGCTGAAGCTGCTGCTCGCAGGGTTCGTGGCGGGGGGAAGGGCGGCGCTCCACGCGATCGCCGCCGCCGAATACGACGTACTTCCCGGCCCGCCCAAGCCCGGCAAGGTCCGGTTGCTGCGTGAGGTGGGCGTGACTCTGCGAGGAGAGGGGTGATCCGGACCGTGGAGTCGGAACCACACACGTCCCCGCCGGTACTCGCCGCCTACAGCTACTGCGAGGCCGTCACCGGGCGGCAGGCCCGTAACTTCGCCTACGGCATCCGGCTGCTGCCGACGCCTCAGCGCCGGGCGATGTCGGCGCTCTACGCGTTCTCGCGGCGGGTCGACGACATCGGCGACGGCGCGCTCGCCGACGACGTCAAGGTGGCCAGGCTGGAGGAGACCCGGACGCTGCTGACCCGGATCCGCGAGGACGGGGTCGACGAGGACGACACCGACCCGGTCGCGGTCGCCCTCTCGCACGCCGCCGGGGCCTTCCCGATCCCGCTCGGCGGCCTGGACGAGCTCATCGACGGCGTCCTGATGGACGTCCGCGGCGAGACGTACGAGACCTGGGACGACCTGAAGGTCTACTGCCGCTGCGTCGCGGGCGCGATCGGGCGTCTCTCGCTCGGCGTGTTCGGCACGGAACCGGGGGCGCGCGGAGTGGACCGCGCGCCGGAGTATGCCGACACACTCGGCCTCGCGCTCCAGCTCACCAACATCCTCAGAGACGTCCGCGAGGACGCCGTGGGCGGGCGGACGTACCTGCCCGCCGACGATCTCGCCAAGTTCGGCTGTTCGGCCGGCTTCAGCGGGCCGCGGCCACCGGAGGGCTCCGACTTCGCGGGCCTCGTGCACTTCGAAGTGCGACGGGCCCGCGCTCTGTTCGCCGAGGGCTACCGTCTGCTCCCCATGCTCGACCGGCGCAGCGGCGCCTGCGTCGCCGCCATGGCCGGCATCTACCGCCGCCTCCTCGACCGCATCGAGCGCGACCCGCAGGCCGTGCTGCGCGGCCGGGTCTCCCTGCCCGGCCGGGAGAAGGCGTACGTCGCCGTGCGCGGCCTGTCCGGTCTCGACGCCCGGCACGTGACCCGGCGGACCGTCAGGAGGCGTGCGTGAGCGACACCGACGCCGCCGTCGGCGGAAAGCGGCGGGCAACCCTCCGGCCCGGGACCGCGTCCCTGACGGAGACGGCCGGTCGTGAACCGTTCGAGCAGCACGCCCCGGCCGCGGGGGAGGGTGCGCAATGACCCATGACACACGGTCCGGGGGCCCGGTCGCACAGGGGCGGCACGCCGTCGTGGTGGGCGGCGGGCTCGCCGGTGTCACCACGGCGCTCGCGCTCGCCGACGCCGGGGTGCGCGTCACGCTGCTGGAGGGCAGGCCGCGGCTCGGCGGGCTCGCCTTCTCCTTCCGGCGCGGCGATCTCATCGTCGACAACGGCCAGCACGTCTACCTGCGTTGCTGCACCGCCTACCGCTGGTTCCTCGACCGCATCGAGGGCGCGCCGCTGGCCCCGCTGCAGGACCGGCTCGACGTTCCCGTCCTGGACCTCGCCCGGCCCGAGGGGCGGCGGCTCGGCCGGCTGCGGCGGGACGCCCTGCCCGTGCCGCTGCACCTGGGGCGCAGCCTCGCCGCCTATCCGCACCTGTCGCTCGCCGACCGCGCCAAGGTGGGCCGGGCCGCGCTCGCGCTCAAGGGACTCGACCTCACCGACCCGGCGCTGGACACCCAGGACTTCGGCAGCTGGCTGGCCGCGCACGGCCAGTCGGCGCGTGCTGTGGAGGCCCTGTGGGACCTGGTCGGGGTCGCCACCCTCAACGCGGTCGCTTCCGACGCCTCGCTGGCGCTGGCCGCGATGGTGTTCAAGACCGGTCTGCTGTCCGACCCGGGCGCGGCCGACATCGGCTGGGCGCGGGTGCCGCTGGGCGACCTGCACGACCGGCTCGCCCGCAAGGCGCTCGACTCCGCGGGCGTGCGCACCGAGGTCCGTACCCGCGTCACCTCCGTCTCCGCCTACGGGAACGGGCAGTGGAGCGTCGAGGTCCCCGGCGAGACGCTGGAGGCCGACGCCGTCGTCCTCGCCGTACCGCAGCGTGAGGCGCACGACCTGCTGCCCGCGGGCGCCCTGGACGCGCCCGGACGGCTCCTGGAGATCGGCACCGCGCCCATTCTCAACGTCCACGTGGTCTACGACCGCAAGGTCCTCGGCCGGGCCTTCTTCACCGCCCTCGGCAGCCCCGTGCAGTGGGTCTTCGACCGGACCGAGGCGTCCGGGCTGCGCCAGGGCCAGTACCTCGCCGTGTCCCAGTCGGCAGCCCAGGACGAGATCGACGAACCCGTGGCCGTGCTGCGCGAGCGGTACCTGCCCGAGCTGGAGCGGCTGCTGCCGCTGACCCGCGGCGCCCACGTGAAGGACTTCTTCGTCACCCGGGAGCGCACCGCGACGTTCGCTCCCACCCCCGGCGTCGGGCGCCTCAGGCCCGGCGCCCGCACCAAGGCATCCGGCCTCTACCTGGCCGGAGCGTGGACCGCCACAGGGTGGCCCGCGACCATGGAGAGTGCGGTCCGCAGTGGTGTGAGCGCGGCGGACGCCGTGCTGGTCGCCCTGGGCCGGCCCCGCCCTCGCCACCTCTTCGACTTCGAGGAGGCGGCGTGATGCCGGCCCAGGCCGGCCCGGCGGGAGGCCCCCGCACCCCCGGTACCGCAACAAGAGGAGAGACTGTGCCCACTGTGCCCCCGGCCTCGAAGACTGCCGAGGCGGTGGACGTGACCGCGCTGCTGGAGCGCGGCCGGACCCTGGCCACACCGGTACTGCGGGCGGCCGTCGACCGCCTGGCACCTCCCATGGACACTGTTGCCGCCTACCACTTCGGCTGGATCGACGCCCAGGGCAGGCCCGCGGAGGGGGACGGCGGCAAGGCCGTGCGCCCCGCCCTCGCGGTGCTGTCCGCCGAGGTCATGTCGGCCGCCCCCGAGACCGGTGTCCCCGGCGCCGTCGCCGTGGAACTCGTCCACAACTTCTCCCTCCTCCACGACGACCTCATGGACGGCGACGAGCAGCGCCGTCACCGCGACACGGTGTGGAAGGTGCACGGCCCCGCCCAGGCCATCCTGGTCGGCGACGCCCTGTTCGCCCTGGCCAACGAGGTGCTCCTCGAACTCGGCACCGTCGAGGCCGGCCGCGCCACCCGCCGCCTGACCACCGCCACCCGCGCGTTGATCGACGGTCAGGCCCAGGACATCTCCTACGAGCACCGCGACCGCGTCAGCGTCGAGGAATGCCTGGAGATGGAGGGCAACAAGACCGGTGCCCTGCTCGCCTGCGCCAGCTCCATCGGCGCGGTCCTCGGCGGTGCCGACGACCGGACCGCCGACACCCTCGAGAAGTACGGCTACCACCTGGGCCTCGCCTTCCAGGCCGTGGACGACCTGCTCGGCATCTGGGGCGACCCGGTCTCCACCGGCAAGCAGACCTGGAGCGACCTGCGTCAGCGCAAGAAGTCCCTTCCGGTCGTGGCCGCGCTCGCGGCGGGCGGCTCCGCCTCGGAGCGGCTCGGTGAGATCCTCGCCGCCGACGCCAAGGCCAGCGATTTCGAGAACTTCTCCGAGGAGGAGTTCGCGGCCCGCGCCGCCCTCATCGAGGAGGCCGGCGGTCGCGAGTGGACCGCCGACGAGGCACGCCGTCAGCACACCATCGCCATCGAAGCCCTCGACGCCGTCGACATGCCCGACCGGGTGCGGGCACAGTTCACGGCCCTCGCGGACTTCGTCGTCGTACGAAAGAGATGATCACTATCGGCCGAATAGCCCTCGCGTAGTCGCCGGCCGGTGCCCGTGAGTGATCACGGAGCACCGGCCGACGGCGGACCCACAGCAGCTGCACACCTTGCACCACTGCACGAAGGGGAAGCCATGACAGCGACGACCGACGGAAGCACCGGGGCCCTGCCACCCCGCGCCGCCGCGGCCAGCGACACCGACACGCACACCCCCGGGGCGGCCGGGGTACCGGAAGCCGCCGCACGCGCCGCCCGGCGTGCCACCGGCTTCCTGCTCTCCCTGCAGGACGCCGAGGGCTGGTGGAAGGGCGACCTCGAGACCAACGTCACGATGGACGCCGAGGACCTGCTGCTCCGTCAGTTCCTGGGCATCCGCGACGAGAAGACCACGCAGGCCGCCGCCCTCTTCATCCGCGGCGAGCAGGGCGAGGACGGCACCTGGGCCACCTTCTACGGCGGACCGGGCGAACTGTCCGCCACCATCGAGGCGTACGTCGCCCTCCGCCTGGCCGGTGACGCGCCCGACGCCCCGCACATGGCGAAGGCCTCCGCCTGGATCCGCGCGCAGGGCGGCATCGCCGCCGCCCGGGTCTTCACCAGGATCTGGCTGGCCCTGTTCGGCTGGTGGAAGTGGGAGGACCTGCCCGAACTCCCGCCGGAGCTCGTCTTCTTCCCGAAGTGGGTGCCGCTCAACATCTACGACTTCGGCTGCTGGGCGCGACAGACCATCGTCCCGCTGACGATCGTCTCGGCGAAGCGGCCGGTACGCCCCGCACCCTTCCCGCTCGACGAGCTCCACACCGACCCGGACCGGCCGAACCCGCCCAAGCCCCTCGCTCCGGCGTTCAGTTGGGACGGCTTCTTCCAGCGGGCCGACAAGGGCCTGCACGCCCTGCGGAAGGTCGCCCCGCGCAGACTGCGCAGAGCCGCCATGAACAGCGCCGCCCGCTGGATCATCGAGCGGCAGGAGAACGACGGCTGCTGGGGCGGCATCCAGCCCCCGGCCGTGTACTCGATCATCGCCCTGCACCTGCTCGGCTACGACCTCGAACACCCCGTGATGCGTGAGGGGCTGGCGTCCCTGGACCGGTTCGCCGTGTGGCGCGAGGACGGGGCCAGGATGATCGAGGCCTGTCAGTCACCCGTGTGGGACACCTGCCTGGCCGCCATCGCCCTCGTCGACGCCGGACTTCCCTCCGACCACCCGCAGTTGGTGAAGGCGGCCGACTGGATGCTGGGCGAGGAGATCGTCCGGCCCGGTGACTGGTCCGTGAAGCGGCCCCGACTGCGGCCCGGCGGCTGGGCGTTCGAGTTCCACAACGACAACTACCCCGACATCGACGACACCGCCGAGGTGATCCTCGCACTGCGCCGGATCACCCACCACGACCCGGAGCGGCTGGACCGGGCCGTCGTGCGCGGCATGCGCTGGACGCTCGGCATGCAGTCGAAGAACGGGGCCTGGGCCGCGTTCGACGTCGACAACACCAGCCCCTTCCCGAACCGGCTGCCGTTCTGCGACTTCGGCGAGGTCATCGACCCGCCCTCCGCCGACGTCACCGCGCACGTCGTGGAGATGCTCGCGGTGGAGGGCCTCGCCCACGACCCGCGCACCCGGCGCGGCATCGAATGGCTGCTCGCCGAGCAGGAACCGGACGGCTCGTGGTTCGGGCGCTGGGGCGTCAACTACGTCTACGGCACCGGGTCCGTCGTGCCCGCACTGACCGCCGCCGGTATCCCCGCCGCGCACCCGGCGATCCGACGGGCCGTGGCCTGGCTGGAGTCCGTCCAGAACGACGACGGCGGCTGGGGCGAGGACCTGCGCTCCTACAAATACGTCAGGGAGTGGAGCGGCAAGGGCGCCTCGACCGCCTCGCAGACGGCATGGGCGCTGATGGCCCTGCTCGCGGCGGGGGAGCGCGACTCCAAGGCCGTCGAACGGGGCGTCGAGTGGCTCGCCGCCACGCAGCGGGAGGACGGCTCCTGGGACGAGCCGTACTTCACGGGGACGGGCTTCCCGTGGGACTTCTCGATCAACTACCACCTCTACCGGCAGGTCTTCCCGCTCACCGCGCTCGGTCGCTATCTGCACGGAGAGCCCTTCGCCGACGGACTCCCGGGGAGCGGTCAGGCCGAGGAACACCGAAGCAGCGGGGCCGGCACGCCGCTCGCCGAGGCCAAGGGGAGCTGATGAGCGCACAGCCCGCCCCGGTCCCGCTGCTGATCGCCTGCGCGCTCGGCATCGAGCAGTTCGCCCTGCGCGCGGGCGGCCGGGGCGGGGCCGGCGGCCCGGTCACGGTGCTGCGGACGGGTATGGGGCCGGCGGCCGCCGAGCGGGCCGTCACCCGCATGCTGGCCGACCCGGCGCTGCGCGACGCCGCCGTACTCGCCACCGGGTTCTGTGCGGGCCTCGCCCCCGGTATGCACCCCGGCGATCTGGTCGTCGCCGAGGAGACCCGCGACCCGCGCGGCACGACCGCCTGTGTCGGGACCGAGCTGCTGGTCGAAGAGCTGACGCGGACGCTGCCCGGGCGGACCGTGCACACCGGGCCGCTGACCGGCTCCGACCACGTCGTGCGTGGCCCCGAACGGTCCGCTCTGCGCGCGACGGGCGCGATCGCGGTCGACATGGAGTCCGCCGTCACGCTCCTGAGCGCCGTGCGCGCGGGGGAGCGCCCGGTTGCGGCCGTCCGGGTGGTCGTGGACGCTCCTGAACATGAACTCGTCCGGATCGGCACGGTGCGCGGTGGAATATCAGCTTTCCGTGTCCTTCGCTCCGTGCTTCCCGCTTTCTTCGAATGGCACCGTTCCTTGCTGCTCCCCAGGAGGTGAGCCAGATGGCCATGCCGCTCCGACAGTCCATCAAGGTCGCTACGTACTTGGCTGAACAGAAGATCCGCCGACGGGACAAGTTTCCGTTGATCGTCGAGCTCGAACCACTGTTCGCCTGCAATCTCAAATGCGAGGGATGCGGCAAGATCCAGCATCCGGCGGGGGTGCTCAAGCAGCGGATGCCGGTCGCCCAGGCCGTGGGGGCGGTCATGGAGTCCGGTGCCCCGATGGTGTCCATCGCCGGCGGCGAGCCGCTGATGCACCCGCAGATCGACGAGATCGTGCGTCAGCTGGTGGCCAAGCGGAAGTACGTCTTCCTCTGCACCAACGCCATGCTGCTGCGCAAGAAGATGGACCAGTTCACACCGTCGCCCTACTTCGCCTTCGCGGTGCACATCGACGGACTGCGCGAGCGACACGACGAGTCGGTGGCCAAGGAGGGCGTGTTCGACGAGGCCGTGGAGGCGATCAAGGAGGCCAAACGGCGCGGCTTCCGGGTCACCACCAACTCGACCTTCTTCAACACCGACACCCCGCAGACCATCATCGAGGTACTGAACTTCCTCAACGACGACCTCCAGGTCGACGAGATGATGATCTCGCCCGCCTACGCCTACGAGAAGGCCCCCGACCAGGAGCACTTCCTCGGCGTGGAGCAGACCCGGGAGCTGTTCAAGAAGGCCTTCGCGGGCGGCAACCGACGGCGCTGGCGGCTCAACCACTCGCCGCTCTTCCTGGACTTCCTGGAGGGCAAGGTCGACTTCCCCTGCACCGCGTGGGCCATCCCGAACTACTCGCTCTTCGGCTGGCAGCGCCCCTGCTACCTGATGAGCGACGGGTACGTGCCGACGTACCGGGAGCTGGTCGAGGACACCGACTGGGACAAGTACGGTCGCGGCAAGGACCCGCGCTGCGCCAACTGCATGGCGCACTGCGGCTACGAGCCCACCGCCGTCCTCGCCACCATGGGATCGCTGAAGGAGTCCCTGCGCGCCATGCGCGAGACGGTCTCCGGGAACCGGGAGTGATGTCATGACCGCTGTCCCGCTGGGTGTCCCCGAGGTGCCGGTCCGGCCGGTCGCGCAGCGGCGCGTCTCGCGCCGGATCCAGGTCGGTCCGGTGGCGGTCGGGGGCGGGGCCCCGGTGTCGGTGCAGTCGATGACGACGACCCGTACAGCGGACGTCGGTGCCACCTTGCAGCAGATCGCGGAACTCACGGCGTCCGGCTGCCAGATCGTCCGGGTCGCCTGCCCGACCCAGGACGACGCGGACGCCCTGGCGACCATCGCCCGCAAGTCGCAGATCCCGGTGATCGCGGACATCCACTTCCAGCCGAAGTACGTGTTCGCGGCCATCGAGGCCGGCTGTGCGGCGGTCCGCGTCAACCCGGGCAACATCAAGCAGTTCGACGACCGGATCAAGGAGATCGCCCAGGCGGCGAAGGACCACGGCACACCGGTCCGCATCGGCGTCAACGCCGGGTCGCTGGACCGGCGGCTGCTGCAGAAGTACGGCAGGGCGACCCCGGAGGCGCTCGTGGAGAGCGCACTGTGGGAGGCGTCCCTGTTCGAGGAGCACGGCTTCCGCGACATCAAGATCTCCGTCAAGCACAACGACCCGGTCGTCATGATCGAGGCTTACAAGCAGCTCGCCGCCCAGTGCGACTACCCGCTGCACCTGGGCGTCACGGAGGCCGGCCCGGCCTTCCAGGGCACGATCAAGTCGGCGGTGGCGTTCGGCGCGCTCCTCTCCCGGGGCATCGGCGACACGATCCGGGTGTCGCTGTCCGCGCCGCCGGCCGAGGAGGTCAAGGTCGGCATCCAGATCCTGCAGTCCCTCGGGCTCAAGGAGCGCCGGCTGGAGATCGTGTCGTGCCCGTCCTGCGGTCGCGCCCAGGTCGACGTCTACAAGCTCGCCGAGGAGGTCACGGCCGGGCTCGACGGCATGGAGGTGCCGCTGCGCGTCGCCGTCATGGGGTGTGTGGTCAACGGCCCCGGCGAGGCGCGGGAGGCCGATCTCGGCGTCGCCTCCGGCAACGGCAAGGGCCAGATCTTCGTCAAGGGCGAGGTCATCAAGACCGTGCCCGAGTCGAAGATCGTCGAGACGCTGATCGAAGAGGCGATGAAGATCGCCGAGCAGATGGAGCAGGACGGCGTCGGGTCGGGGGAGCCGGCCGTCACCGTGAGCTGAGCAGCACGGAATCCGAAGGGGGCCCGAGCGTGACGATTCTGGAGAACATCCGGGGACCACACGACCTGAAGGCGCTGTCCGAGGCGGAGCTGGGGGAACTGTCCAAAGAGATCCGGGAGTTCCTGGTGCACGCGGTCGCCAGGACCGGTGGCCATCTGGGACCCAACCTGGGCGTGGTGGAGCTGACCATCGCCCTGCACCGGGTCTTCGACTCACCGGCCGACCGCATCCTGTGGGACACCGGACATCAGAGCTACGTCCACAAGCTGCTGACCGGACGCCAGGACTTCTCCAAACTGCGCGGCAAGGGCGGCCTGTCCGGCTACCCCTCCCGCGAGGAGTCCGAGCACGACGTCATCGAGAACAGCCACGCCTCCACGGCGCTCGGCTGGGCCGACGGGCTCGCCAAGGCACGCCAGGTGCGGGGCGAGAAGGGCCATGTCGTCGCGGTCATCGGCGACGGGGCCCTCACCGGCGGCATGGCCTGGGAGGCGCTGAACAACATCGCGGCCGCCAAGGACCGCCCTCTGATCATCGTCGTCAACGACAACGAACGCTCCTACGCCCCCACCATCGGCGGCCTCGCCAACCACCTCGCCACACTGCGCACGACCGACGGTTACGAGCGGGTCCTGGCCTGGGGCAAGGACGTGCTCCAGGGCACGCCCCTGGTCGGCAACACCCTCTACGAGGCCCTGCACGGCGCGAAGAAGGGCTTCAAGGACGCGTTCGCCCCACAGGGCCTGTTCGAGGACCTGGGCCTGAAGTACCTGGGGCCGATCGACGGGCACGACACCGGGGCCGTGGAGTCCGCGCTGCGGCGCGCGAAGCGCTTCCACGGCCCGGTGCTGGTCCACTGCCTGACGGAGAAGGGCCGCGGCTACGAACCCGCCCTCGCCCACGAGGAGGACCACTTCCACACCGTCGGCGTGATGGACCCGCTGACCTGCGCACCGGTCTCCCCGGCGGGCGGCCCCTCCTGGACCTCCGTGTTCGGCGAGGAGATCGTCCGGATCGGCGAGGAGCGCGAGGACGTGGTGGCGATCACCGCCGCCATGCTGCACCCGGTCGGTCTCGGTGCCTTCGCCGAGCGGTTCCCGGACCGGGTGTGGGACGTCGGCATCGCCGAGCAGCACGCGGCCGTGTCCGCGGCGGGCCTGGCGACGGGCGGTCTGCACCCGGTCGTCGCCGTCTACGCCACCTTCCTCAACCGCGCCTTCGACCAGCTCCTGATGGACGTGGCCCTGCACCGCTGCGGGGTGACCTTCGTACTCGACCGGGCCGGGGTCACCGGCGTCGACGGCGCCTCCCACAACGGCATGTGGGACATGTCCGTCCTCCAGGTCGTGCCCGGGCTCAGGATCGCCGCGCCGCGCGACGCCGACCAGCTGCGCGCCCAGCTGCGCGAGGCCGTCGCCGTCGACGACGCGCCGACCCTCGTGCGCTTCCCGAAGGAGTCCGTCGGCCCGTCGATCCCGGCGGTCGACCGGGTGGGCGGACTGGACGTGCTGCACCGTTCCGCCGAGCCGCAGGCTCTCCTGGTGGCTGTCGGCGTGATGGCACCGGTCTGCCTCCAGGCCGCGGAGCTGCTCGAAGCGCGCGGCGTCGGCTGCACCGTCGTCGACCCCCGGTGGGTCAAGCCCGTGGACCCGGCGCTTGCGGGCCTCGCCGCCGACCACCGCCTGGTCGCCGTCGTCGAGGACAACAGCCGCGCGGCCGGCGTCGGTTCGGCCGTGGCGCTGGCCCTGGGCGACGCCGACGTCGACGTACCGGTACGGCGGTTCGGCATCCCCGAGCAGTTCCTCGCGCACGCCAAGCGCGGTGAGGTGCTCGCCGACATCGGTCTGACACCCGTCGAGATCGCCGGACGGATCGGCGCGAGCCTGGCCGTCAAGGAAGAGCTGTCCAAGGAGCCACAGGAATGACCACCGCCGAATCCGCGTCGGAGTCGTCGCAGGCCGGGGAGTTCGACCTCGGCAAGCTGCTGGCCGAGCGCGGAGCCGAGCGCTACGAGCTGCACACCCGGTACCTCAACCACCAGCTCCCGCGCATGCTGCACACCATCGGCTTCGACAAGGTCTACGAGCGCGCCGAGGGCGCCTACTTCTACGACGCGGACGGCAACGACCACCTGGACATGCTCGCCGGGTTCGGGGTGATGGGCCTCGGCCGCCACCACCCTGTGATCCGCAAGGCGCTGCACGACGTCCTGGACGCCTCTCTCGCCGATCTCACCCGGTTCGACTGCCAGCCACTGCCGGGCCTGCTGGCCGAGAAGCTGCTCGCGCACAGCCCGCACCTGGACCGGGTGTTCTTCGGCAACAGCGGTACCGAGGCCGTTGAAGGGGCCCTGAAGTTCGCCCGGTTCGTCACCGGCAGACCGCGGGTCCTGTACTGTGCGCACGCCTTCCACGGCCTGACCACCGGCTCCCTCTCCGTCAACGGCGAATCCGGCTTCCGCGACGGCTTCGCCCCGCTGCTGCCCGACACGGCCGTCCCGCTCGGCGACCTCGACGCGCTGGAGAAGGAGCTGAGGAAGGGCGACGTCGCCGCGCTGATCGTCGAGCCGATCCAGGGCAAGGGCGTGCTCACGGGCCCGCCCGGCTGGCTGCGGGCCGCCCAGGAGCTGCTGCACCGGCACAAGGCGCTGCTCATCGCCGACGAGGTGCAGACGGGCCTCGGCCGCACCGGTGACTTCTACGCCTACCAGCACGAGGACGGTGTGGAGCCCGACCTGGTCTGCGTGGCCAAGGCACTCTCCGGTGGCTATGTGCCCGTCGGCGCCACGATCGGCAAGGACTGGATCTTCAAGAAGGTCTACTCGTCTATGGACCGGGTGCTGGTCCACTCGGCGAGCTTCGGGTCCAACGCGCAGGCCATGGCGGCGGGCCTCGCGGTGCTGTCGGTGATGGAGAACGAGCAGATCGTCGCGAACGTCCGGGCCACCGGTGAGCAGCTCAGGTCCCGGCTCGCGGCGCTGACGGACCGGTACGAGATGCTCGCCGAGGTGCGCGGCCGGGGACTGATGATCGGCATCGAGTTCGGCCGGCCGCAGTCGCTGAAGCTGCGCAGCCGCTGGACCATGCTCCAGGCGGCGCGCAAGGGACTGTTCGCGCAGATGGTCGTCGTGCCGCTGCTGCAGAAGCACCGGATCCTCACCCAGGTCTCCGGCGACCACATGGAGGTGATCAAGCTGATCCCGCCGCTGATCATCGGCGAGCGCGAGGTGGACCGGTTCGTCGACGCCTTCACGGCCGTGATGGACGACGCGCACAACGGCGGGCTGGTGTGGGACTTCGGCAAGACGCTCGTGAAGCAGGCGGTGGCCAACCGCTGAACCGGGAGCTTTTGCCTGTGAGGCAATAAATTTGCCGCTGAGGCAAAGCTCCGGCTGAATGGAGGCATGAGCTCCTCCGAGACCGAGCGGCCCCCCGGGGCCGGCTCGCCGGCCGGCCAGGCGGCCGGTGCGCTGCCCGCCGTGGTGGCGCCCCAGCTGCGGGCACTGCGACGCCAGGCCTCCCTGACGCTGGAGGCCGCGGCCCGCGCCGCCGGGCTGTCGCCCGCCCACCTCTCCCGTCTGGAGACCGGGCAGCGCCAGCCTTCGCTGCCGATGCTGCTCGCCCTGGCCCGTATCTACGGTACGACCGTCTCCGAGCTGCTCGGCGAGACGGTCGCCGACCGGGACGCCGTCATCCGCGCGGCCGACATGGAACCCACCGCCGCGGGCGGCTGGACCTACTGGCAGGCCGGCGCCCCCGGCCGCGGGATGCAGGCCCTTCGCGTCCACGTCCCCCACGGCTCCCAGGGCGACATCGTGCGCGTCCACCCCGGCGAGGAGTGGCTCCACGTGCTGCGTGGCCGGCTGCGGCTGAACCTCGGGGACACCACGCACCGGCTGGCGGCCGGTGACAGCGCCCACTTCGACTCGCTCACCCCGCACCGGATCGCCGCCGAGGACCACGACGGCGTCGATCTGCTCTTCGTCCACACCCTGCTGCAGAGCCCCACGGCCGCCCTGTGCCTGGGCCCCACCCCCGGAGACGTGTCATGAGCAACATGGAGGAGAAGTTCCCCCGTGCCCTGTGGGTGAGGTTGTTCATCTACCTCATCGCCGGCCACATCTTCGCCGCCTTCGTGTACCTGCTGTTCGAGGTCGGGGCGAAGTAGTCTCCGCCCGCGCACCTCAGTCGAGGAGCCGCTCGCGCAGCCGTTCCCGGGTCTGCGCGGAGAGCTCCAGCCCCTTCTCCAGGTAGGTGTCGACGCCGCCCCACGTCTCCTCGATGGTGTCGAAGGCCGCCGACAGGTACTCGGCGCGCGCGTCGAAGAGGGGGCTGAGCAGCTCCATGACCTCGGGGGAGTAGGCCGAGGCGGCGGAGCTGGAGCGGTGGACCTTGTAACGGCGGTGCTTGGCGTTCGACTTCAGGTAGTCCTCGACGATCGCCTCGCGCTCGACGCCCACGGCGAGCAGCGTCACGGCGACGGACAGCCCCGCGCGGTCCTTGCCCGCCGCGCAGTGCATCAGCGCCGGGACACTGTCCTCGGCGAGCGCGTGCAGCACCCGGGAGTGCTCGTCGGTGCGGTGCTTGATGATCGTGCGGTACGAGGCGATCATGCGGCCCGCGCCCTTGCCGTCCGAGAGGATCTCGCGCAGCTGGTCCAGCTCGCCGTCGCGGACCATCTTCCAGAACTCGGCGCCGTCGGCGGGGTCGCTCAGCGGCAGGTTCACATTGCGCACGCCGGGCAGTTCGACGTCCGGCCCCTCGAGCTTCTGGTCCGCCGCGTTGCGGAAGTCGAAGATGGTGTGCAGGCCCAGACCGGTCAGAAACGCGGCGTCCTCCCCGGTCGCGTGGGCGAGGTGGCCACTGCGGAACAGCACGCCCTGGCGCACCCGCCGCCCGTCCACGGTCGGAAGTCCGCCCACATCACGGAAGTTGCGCACTCCGGCCAGCTCGGGCTCGGTCGACGGGACCTGCTGTGTCACGAGGGCTCCTCCCCTTCGGCGCCGCCGGCGCGGCTCGTCGACGGGCGTCTCTCGACGATACGACATGCCTGCCTGGGGCAATGAGTTGTCCACAGGCGTTGCCCGCAAGCCCCACGGCCACCGATGATGTTGCCGCCTGGTCGGACCTGGTCGGGCTTGTTCGAATATGTGAGGGCGCGATGCTGGACATCTCCGAAGACGGTCGTACATGGGTGCTCTCCGGGCCGGCCAGCAGCTACGCCGCCCACGTCACCGACCGGGACGAGCTGCTGCACCTGCACTGGGGTCCCCGTATCGGCCTGGCCGACGCCGAGGCCCTCGCCGTCCGGCCGCTGCCGGACTTCTGGCCCTTCGAGTCCCCGCTCGACGGACGCGAGGAGTATCCGGTCGAAGGCGGCCCCCGCTTCGTCCGCCCCGCCCTGTCCGTACGCACGGCCGAGCGGCGCGGCACCGAGTGGGCCTACGAGGGGCACGACGCCGAGGACGGCGAGCTGCGGCTCCGGTTCCGCGACGGCGACCTGAACGTCACCCTGCATTACCGGATGCGCCCCTCCGCGGATGTCGTCGAGCGCTGGGTGACCCTGGACAACCAGGGGCCGGCCGTCGAGCTGCTGCGCGCCGACTCCGCCACCTGGACCCTGCCCGACCGCGACACCTGGCGGCTGTCCCAGCTGCACGGCCGCTGGGGCGCCGAATCCCGGCTGACCCGCTCCGGGCTCACCCATGGCGAGAAGGTCATCGGCAGCCGTCGCGGCCACACCTCCCACCAGCACCTGCCGTGGGTCGCCCTCGACACCGACGCCACCGAGGAGAGCGGCGAGGTCTACAGCTGCGCCCTTGGCTGGTCCGGCTCCTGGCGCATCGCCGTGGCCCAGCTCCCGGACGCGCGCGTGCAGATCACCGGCGGCGCCGGCTACGACGACTCCGGCCTGCTGACGCTCGGCACCGGGGAGTCGTACACGACCCCCGTCTTCGCCGGGCTCTTCAGCGACGGCGGGTTCGGCGGGGCGAGCCGCGCCTGGCACGCCTACCAGCGGGCGTTCGTGATCCCGGACGCCGACACGGACCGGCCGGTGCTGTTCAACTCCTGGGAGGCCACCGAGTTCGACATCTCCGAGGAGCAGCAGCGGGAGCTCGCCGGGCGGGCCGCCGCCATGGGTGTCGAGCTGTTCGTGGTCGACGACGGCTGGTTCGGGGCGCGCACCAGCGACCGGGCCGGCCTCGGCGACTGGACCCCGAACCTCGACCGCTTCCCGGGCGGGCTGAAGCCGCTCGCCGACCATGTGCACGGCCTCGGTATGCAGTTCGGGATCTGGGTCGAGCCCGAGATGGTCAACCCGGACAGTGACCTGTACCGCGCGCACCCCGACTGGGTGCAGTACCAACCGGGACGAAAGCGGACGGAGTTCCGCAATCAGCTGGTACTCAACCTCGCCCGCGACGACGTCCGTGAGTACCTGTGGGAGCAGCTCGACGGGCTCCTCTCCAGTGCGCCGATCGACTACGTGAAGTGGGACTTCAATCGTTGCTTCACCGACGCCGGCTGGCCGGACGACGCCTACCCGCAGCGGCTGTGGGTCGACCACGTGCACGGCCTGTACGCCCTGCTGGACCGGCTGCGGGCCGCCCACCCGGGGGTGGCCTTCGAGTCCTGCTCGGGCGGCGGCGGGCGGATCGACCTCGGTGTGCTGAGCCGGACGGACCAGGTGTGGACCTCCGACAACACCGACCCCCTCGACCGGCTCGCCATCCAGCACGGCTTCAGTCAGATCCATCCGGCCCGGGTCATGGCCGCCTGGGTCACCGACAGCCCGAACGCGATGCTCAACCACCGGGCCAGCTCGCTGCGGTTCCGGTTCGTCAGCGCCATGGCCGGGGTGCTCGGGGTCGGCGGCGACCTCACGAAGTGGACGCCGGAGGAGCTGGCCGAGGCGGCGCGGTGGGTGGGGCTCTACAAGGAGATCCGGACCGTGGTGCAGCGCGGCGACCAGTACCGGCTGCGGCCGCCGGAGGGCGGACTGAGCGCCGTGCAGTACGTCCTCGGCGAGGAGACCGTCGTCTTCGCCTGGCTCCAGGCGCAGCGTTACGGCGAGCCCGTTCCGACGCTGCGGCTACGCGGCCTCGACCCGACGAAGTCGTATGAATGCCTCGAAACGGGCGAAGTTCACCGAGGGGCCGTACTGCTTCATCACGGACTGCGGGTCGGTTTGCGCGGAGATCTGGATGCCGCCATCGTCCGTCTTAAGCGGAAGTAGCCATTCTGTCCGAATGGGGAATTTTAGCCGCTTAGGGATAACGTGCCCCGATCGCAAAGGAGATGAGGTCGGGGTGCGTGACCATCGTCATATTCGTGACGATGCGCTGTCGCCATGTTCACGTAATCCCCGCAATTCTCACGGCCATTGAGCAGAGCGGGAGATCGGTAATCCACGCTCGGTGACGGCACATGTGGCGACGCATCAAGAAAAACACCGTCACGGGCAACCGCAAGCTTGTCCTATTGCGTCGTGGTCGCTTACGTTCCACACCAATCCGGACGGACGCCTAATCCTGCCGCCGCCCGGAGTCCGCACACACTGACCCGACGTACGGCAGGAGCGGGGGACCCACAGGTAAGACGCCTGTTCCGGTTCCCGGAACGGCTTGGGGTTCAGCCGCGCCCCGGCGCGGCCGGGCATCTCCAGCCCGCACCCGACAGCTCACCTCGCAGGCGACGGAGAGGAATTCGCCATGCCCGCGAAGGGTAAGCACCGCCGCCCCAAGACTCAGCGTTTCACCCGCTCCATCGCCGTCGCCGGAACCGGTGGGGCCGCCCTCGCCCTGCCGCTCATGGGGGCCGCCGGCGCTCACGCCGCCACCCCGCAGTCGGCTCCGGAAAAGGCCGTCCAGTCCGCTCCGGCCGCCGGGAAGAAGGCCGCCGAAAAGGCCAGCGGCGTCCGCACGTACACCGTGCAGGCCGGCGACTACCTAGCGAAGATCGCCGACGAGCAGGACGTCAGCGGCGGCTGGAAGAAGCTCTACGCGGACAACCGTGACGCCGTCGGCTCCGACCCGTCGCTGATCCATCCGGGCCTGAAGCTGTCGATCGGCAAGAAGGCGGCGAGCGCCCCGAAGGCCTCGGCCCCGTCCACGCCGAAGACCTCGGCCCCGAAGCCGTCCGCCGCCGATTCGGCCCCGAAGGCGGAGGCCGCCGCGAAGCCGGCCGCCGCCGAGAGCAACGCCGGCGGCTTCACCCTCCCGGTGGCCGGTGCCACCGTCGGCACCCCGTACCACATGTCCGGCAGCATGTGGTCCAGCGGCTACCACACCGGTGTCGACTTCGTCGTCCCGACCGGCACCTCCCTCAAGGCCGTCGGCGCGGGCACGGTCGTCTCCGCCGGCTGGGGTGGCGCGTACGGCAACCAGGTCGTCATCAAGCTCGACGACGGCTACTACGCCCAGTACGCCCACCTGTCCCAGCTCTCCGTCTCGGCCGGCCAGACCGTGACCGCGGGGCAGCAGGTCGGCCTGTCGGGCGCGACCGGCAACGTGACCGGGCCGCACCTGCACTTCGAGATCCGCACCACGCCGGACTACGGCTCGGACGTGGACCCGGTCGCCTTCCTGCGCTCGCACGGCGTCTCCGTCGGCTGACCCACCGCACGACCACCTGCCTGACACGCGACCGAAGGCCGGACCCCCGATCCCCGGGTCCGGCCTTCGGTGTGTGCGCGTGCCGTCGCTCCCCCCAAGGGATCGACATGCGGCGGCAGTTGGGACAGAGTGATCACGACCGGAGTGCAAGCGCTTTCCGGAGCCTTCCCGGCGGATCCCGAGGAGTGGTGTCACCATGCCGACCACCCGCAGAGCGTTCGGAGCCCTGGCCGCCGGAGCCGCCCTGGCGGCTCTCGCCCCCACGGCCACCGCGCACGCCGCGTCCCCTCACCGCCGTCTCATCGCGCGGGACGACTTCTGCCACGGCCTCGGGCAGTGGGCGACCGAACTCCAGGACGGCGGCACCGTCACCGCCTCACGCGGCACGCTGGAGATCGACGTACCGAGCGGCGCGACCGTGTGGTTCAGGCGGCGGCTGGACGGGCCGTACATGCTCGAATACACCGCGACCCCCGTCTCCGAGGGCGGCGTCAACGACCGGGTCTCGGACCTCAACAACTTCTGGAACGCGACCGACGTCCGCTCCCCGGACGACCTCTTCGCGACACCGCGCGGCGGAGCCCTCGACGAGTACGACCACCTCACGACGTACTACGCGGGCTACGGCGCCAACTACAACACCACGACCCGGCTGCGCCGCTACGTCGGCGAACCCGGCGTCCGCCCCCTGGTCTTCGACTACACCGAGCCGCTGCTGGTGCCGGGCGAGCCCCACCGGGTGCGGATCGTGTCCGACGGCTCCACGGTCCGATGGTGGAACAACGGGCGGCTCGTCTTCGACTACACCGACCCGCAGCCCTACACCGGCGGTCATTTCGCCTTCCGGACCGTCTGGAGCCATTTCCGGATCAACGGATTCCGGGTCTGGCGACTCCCCCCGAAACATCCCTGACAAGCGGGGTATTCCGGATTTGGCGAACACTTTAGGAGTGGCTTATCTCACCGACCGTCAACCCTTTCCTACGGTCGCGTAGGTCACATTCGAAGGTGAATCATGAGCTGCTGTGGCAGACGATTCGAAGAGTGACAGCAAAGCAGTGATCGGGTCGTACGTGGCGGTGGGGGACAGCTTCACCGAGGGCGTCGGCGACCCCGGCCCCGACGGGGCGTTCGTCGGCTGGGCCGACCGGTTCGCCGTCCTGCTCGCCGACCGCAGGCCCGAGGGCGACTTCCAGTACACCAATCTCGCCGTACGCGGAAAGCTCCTCGACCAGATCGTGGCGGACCAGGTTCCGCGGGCCGTCGGCATGGCCCCGGACCTCGTCTCGTTCTGCGCCGGGGGCAACGACATCATCCGGCCCGGCACCGATCCGGACGAGGTGGCCGAGCGCTTCGAGCGGGCTCTGGTGCAACTCACCGCCGTGTCCGGCACGGTGATGGTGACGACCGGGTTCGACACCCGTGGTGTGCCCGTGCTCAGGCATCTGCGCGGCAAGATCGCCACGTACAACGGACACGTCCGGGCCATCGCCGACCGGTACGGCTGCCCGGTCCTGGACCTGTGGTCCCTGCGCAGCGTGCAGGACCGCCGGGCCTGGGACGCCGACCGGTTGCACCTGTCGCCCGAGGGGCACACACGCGTGGCGCTCCGTGCGGGCCAGGTGCTCGGCCTCGATGTGCCGGCCGACCCCGAGCAGGCGTGGCCTCCGCCGCCGCCGCGCGGCGCTCTCGACATGCGCCGTGACAACGTCGCCTGGGCACGCGAGTTCCTCGTGCCGTGGATCGGGCGCCGGCTGCGCGGGGAGTCCTCGGGCGACCATGTGACGGCCAAGGGGGCGCTGTCGCCGGACGACATCAGGACGCGGATCGCCGCGGTGGCGTGAACGCGGCTCCTGCACGTGCGGGCCGCGCCGGGTGGGACACCGACGCGGCCCGCACGCACAGGAGTCGTGGCCTGTGGGCCGGGTCCTTCGCCTCAGCCCGACTCGGAGTGACGGTGCTGGACCCGTGCCGGTGAGCCCGTGGCCCCGGCATGATCCGAAAGACCGTCTAAGGCGTCATCCGCTTTGCCGTCAGGCCCAGCTCGCGGGTCAGGGCCTCCTCCACCCACTCCTGGGCCCGCGCGCGCGGCACCGCGCCGGCGTAGGACGTGAGCTGGACGGCGAGACCGTCGAGGAGGGCGGTCAGACGCAGGGCCGTGCCGGCCGGGTCGGGGCAGCGGAACTCACCGGCGGCCACGCCCTCCGCGATGACCTCGGCGAGGGCCGCCTTCCACTGCCGGTCGAGATCCTGGGCGACCTCCCGCAGCACCGGGTCGCGCAGCGCCGCCGCCCAGCCCTCGATCCACAGCCGCCAGCCCTTCGCCTGCCCGGTCGGGGCGTACCACCGCACGGCCGACCGCAGTCGGCGCAGCGCCGGCGAACGGCGGCCGAGCAGCTTGCGCAGATGCGCCAGGTCGCCCTCCGCCGCGTGCCGGAACGCGGCGGCGACCAGCTGCTCCTTCGAAGAGAAGTGGTAGAGGACCAACGCGTTGCTCACGCCGAGCGCCGAGGCCACGTCGGCGATCCTGACCGCCGCCACACCCCTCGCCTCGATCTGCTCGATGGCGGCCCGCAACAGATCTCCGCGCCGCTGAGCCACACCCAACCGGACTCTCGTCACGCCGTCACCCTACCCACGGCCGTGCGGCCCCTCGACGGGACGTTTCGGCCTGCCCGGCAGGGCCCGCGGCGACAGCCGTCGAGGAGGCGGCGGGCGCCTCACCGGAACCAGCCGAACCGCTCCGCGATCAGCGGAAGCCGGTCCGCCGCGATCGCGTGGGCGGCGGCCCGCGGCGTCGTCCCGTCGGCCTGCGCGCGGGCCAGCATCCGTTCCACCAGGACCCGCATCGAGCGGCGGGTGTACGCGAACGCCTCCTCGGCGTCGGCGCCGATGTCCCCGAACAGCGTCCACCACCACCAGGCGTTCGTGCCCGAGTTGACCACGACGTCCGGCAGCACGGTCACCCCGCGCGCGGCCAGCATCAGCTCCGCCTCCGGACGCACGGGCATGTTGGCCGCCTCCACGACCCAGCGGGCGGTGATCCGCTGCTGGTTCCCGGCGTCGACCGCGTACGACACGGCGGCCGGAACCAGCACGTCCGCGTCGGCCGCCAGCCAGGCGTCGCCCGGCAGTTCGCGGTCGCCGGGGCGCAGTGCGCAACGGTCCACCGTGCCGTGGGCGTCCCGAGCCGCGAGCAGCGCCTCGACGTCCAGGCCCGCCCGGTTGGCGATCGTGCCCTTGAGGTCGGCGACGGCCACGACCGTGAGCCCCGCGCGCGTGAGGAAGCGCGCGGTGGCCCCGCCCATGGTGCCGATCCCCTGGAGGGCGACCCGTGTCCCGGTGTACGGCACACCGGCACGGTCCAGGGCGGCCAGGGTCGCCTCGGCCACACCGCAGCCACCGACCAGCTCGTCCAGACCGATGCCGTCGACCTCGACCGCGAACGCGTCCCGGAGCCGCCGCCGGGCCTCGGCCTCGTCGTCGAGCAGGGGATACACCGCCTGGATCGACGACACCAGCCCCGCCTCGGCCGCCGCCCGGTCGACCAGGTCCTGGGTGAGCCCCAGGTCCTCGCCCGTGGTCCAGCAGCTTTCTATGTACGGCCGCATGGCGCGCAGGTACCGCACCAGCAGCGGGTACGCGCCGGGATCCCGAGGGTCGCAGTCGATGCCGCCCTTGGCGCCGCCGAGCGGGACGTAGCGGCTCGCCGGGTCGTAGTGCAGGGCCTCCTTGACGGTCATGCCGCGGGCGAGGCCGGCGACCTCGTCCAGCGTGCAGCCCGCGCGCATCCGCAGACCGCCGCTGGCGACCCCGCGGACCAGCCGGTCGACGACCAGGAAGCCCTGCCGTCCCGTGAGGTGATCGGTCCAGGTCAGAGTCAACAGGGGGGCGGTCATCCGGGCTCCTTCGCGACGCGGCTTACTGAATCATCGGTCAGTATCGCCCCGGGTTCGCTTCCGGTGGGGCCCCTGTGATCCGGTGTTGTCGGAGGGGCCGACCATAATGGAAAGCCTGACCGACTCCCCCTGGAGGTACCGTGGCCGGTTTCCGTACCCTGAGCTCCGGGCTCCGCGCGCTGCGGCCCGGGGCGTTCGGCGCCGACCCCAGCGGTGAGCGCATGGCGCGTATCCGCAGATCGCCCCACTTCAAGGACGGGGTCTTCCAGAACCCCGGCGGACCCGCGCGGACCCGGCCCTCGGGCTCGACCCTGGACTTCGCGAAGGTCTTCTTCGACAAGGACACCCGGCCCCGCCGCGCCCCGAAGGGCACCGTCCCGGTGCACTCCACCACCCTCGCCGACCTCGCCCGGCCCCCGGCCACCGGACTCCGGCTGACCTGGATGGGACACTCCAGCGTGCTCGCGGAGGTGGACGGCCGACGCGTCCTGTTCGACCCGGTGTGGGGCGAGCGCTGCTCCCCCTTCCCCTTCGCGGGCCCCAAGCGGCTGCACCCCGTGCCCCTGCCGCTCGCCGCCCTCGGCCCGGTCGACGTCGTGGTCATCTCGCACGATCACTACGACCACCTGGACATGCCCACCATCAAGGCACTCGCGGGCACGGACACGCTGTTCGCCGTGCCCCTCGGCGTCGGCGCGCACCTGGAGCACTGGGGCGTGTCCGCCGGCCGGCTGCGCGAGCTGGACTGGCACGAGTCCACCGAGATCGGCGGCCTCACCCTGACCGCCACCCCGGCCCGGCACTTCTGCGGCCGGGGGCTGCGCAACACCCAGCACACCCTGTGGGCCTCCTGGGTCGTCACCGGCGAGGAGCACCGGATCTACCACAGCGGCGACACCGGCTACTTCGACGGCTTCAAGGACATCGGCGCCGAGCACGGGCCGTTCGACGCCACGATGATCCAGATCGGCGCGTACTCGGACTTCTGGCCCGACATCCACATGACTCCCGAGGAGGGCATGCGCGCCCACCTCGACCTCCAGGGCGGCCCGGAGCACGGCCCGATGCTGCCGATCCACTGGGCCACCTTCAACCTGGCGACGCACCCGTGGGCGGATCCCGGCGAGGGGACGCTCGCGGCCGCCCGCGCGGTGGGCGCCGGGGTCGCCCTGCCCCGCCCCGGCGAGCCCTTCGAGCCCGCCGCCGAGAACGTCCCGTCCGAGCCGTGGTGGCGTGGGGTGGCGCTCGCCCCGGCGGGTGGCTTCCCGGTCGGGGAAGCCCTCGCCGACGCCACGATCAAGACCGCGTCGGACACGGCAGCCATGGCCCAGGCCGACACGGTGAGTGACGACGGTCGGGGGGCGGGCAGGGGTACCGAGGACCCCGAGACGCTCCCGGCGGGCTGACCCGGGACGTACGGCAGGCCGGCGGCGAGGGCCGGGGAGCGAGAGGCTCCCCGGCCCTCGCCGTTTCTGCGTGACCGCTTCTGACCAGGTCGGATCGATCTCTTCCCGTTTCATGCTCGCGTGTGGACGGGAGTTATCGGTCTGTCGTACGAGACCTCATACCAGAGCGGGACGCTCACCGTATGAGTTTGTCAACTGCCCACCGCACATGATGCGCTGGCGACTACTGTCAGTGGCCGTCGGGAAACAGGGCGGATCAGGAAGCGGGGGCCGGCACGTGCAGGCGCAGGGCGGACGAGGGAGTCGACGCGACGGGGATCCCCGCTGCCCGCGTGCCACCGGCGCATCCCCGGGCGCGGCCGGTCACACGGGTGCCCGGCCCGATGACGCACCTGCCGCCGCCGGTGGCGCGGGCGTTGCCGGGGCCGGCGCTCGTGGTGCCGGGGCCCATGGCCGGGGCCGGCACGCGGGCCCGGGTGGCGCCGAGGCCGGGCCGAAGCGCGGGGCGCCGGGGCGCGCGGCCCGCGGCGTGCGCAAGCGGCCGCGCGAACCCGGTCGCAACCCCGCGAGCTCCCCTGGCACCCAGGCCCGACGTACCAGTACGAGGACACCGATGTCTCACCTCCGCGCACCGGCCGCGCGCGCAGAACGCCGTGAGGGCGGGCGGCACGGGCGGCCCGCCGTCCGCACCGCACCCGCGCTGCCCGAGACCCACATACGGCCCCAGCTGCTGCGGCTCGCGGTCCTGCCCCCCGTCGCCGTCGCACTCAGCGGCTGCGCCGCCGTTCTCTTCACCGTCCGGTCCACCGGAACGCGGCCGGGCCCCACCCTGTGGGCGGTGCTCGGCGGCGCGGTCTTCGTGGCCCTCGTCGGCATCGTCGTCGCCGCCGTCGCCGCCGACCGGGCCGCCCGCTCCGTGCACGACCGCATCGGCGTGCTGCGCCGCGGCACCGCTCGGCGCGAGGCCGATCTGCGCACCCTGGTCGAGACGTTGCGCCGCGGCGACGGCCCGCCGCAGCTCGCACAACAGAGCCGGACCGGCGCTCCCCCGGAGGACGCCGACGACTTCGACCTCCTCGCCGCCGACCTGTCCCGCGCACACGACGGCGCCGTCACCGCCGTCGTACAGGCCTCCCAGCTCTCCAGCCAGACCGGAAGCGAACAGAAGCTCGAAGTGTTCGTCAATCTCGCCCGGCGCCTGCAGTCCCTGGTGCACCGCGAGATCTCCATCCTCGACGAGCTGGAGAACGAGATGGAGGACCCCGACCTGCTCAAGGGGCTCTTCCACGTCGACCACCTGGCCACCCGCATCCGCCGCCACGCCGAGAACCTCGCCGTGCTCGGCGGGGCCGTCTCGCGCCGCCAGTGGAGCAACCCGGTCTCCATGACCGAGGTACTGCGCTCGGCCATCGCCGAGGTCGAGCAGTACTCGCGGGTCAAGCTCGTGCCGCCGATCGACGGACAGCTGCGCGGTCACGCCGTCGCCGACGTCATCCACCTCCTGGCCGAACTCGTCGAGAACGCCACGGTGTTCTCCGCCCCGCACACCCACGTCCTGCTGCGCGCCAACCTGGTCACCTCCGGGCTCGCCGTCGAGGTCGAGGACCGCGGGCTCGGCATGCCCCTGGAGGAGCAGACGCGGATGAACGCGCTGCTCGCCGACCCCGACCAGGTGAACGTCGCCCGGCTCCTGGCGGACGGCCGCATCGGCCTGTTCGTCGTCTCCCAGCTCGCCCGGCGACACGGCATCACGGTCCGGCTCCAGACCAACATCTACGGCGGTGTGCAGGCGGTGCTCGTCGTACCGCAGGCGCTGCTGGGAGCGGAGGCGGGGACGGAGGCCGGGGTGGCGGGGCAGCCGGAGGGCGGAACGGCTGGTGCGGAGCGTCCGGCCTTGACGGGGCCACCGGCCGGGCGAGCCGGGCAGGGAGCCCAGGCCGGGCAGCGTGGGCAGGCCGTGCGGCAGGGGCAGACCGGGCAGACCGGGCAGGCCGGTGCCGGTGCCGGTGCCGGTGCCGGTGCCGGTGCCGGTGCCGATGCCGGTGCCGGAACCGGGCCGAGTGCCGTGGCCGGCGCCACGTCCACGGGGCGGCCCGCGGTCGAGGGGGCCGGATCCGGGGCCTCCTCCCTCCAGCCCGCGGCCGGATCCGGGGCGTCGATGCCGCTCGCGGCACCCGGGGCTTCGCGCGGGCACGAGCGGGAGGCCGAACCGGCCCCGGGCGGGAGCGCGCCGGCCGGCCGGCCCGCGCCCCTGCCCATGCGCGGTGCCCGTCGGGAGCGTCCGACCCCGGCCGAGGCACGGCCCGGCATCAGTCCCGACGACCGGCGCGTGCTTGCCGAGAACGTCACCGAGCTGCCCACCCCCCGCAACGGCGCCGTGCGCGGCACCATGGGCAAACCCCACCTGCCCCGTCGGCGGGCCCAGGAGCACATCGCGCCCCAGCTGCGCGACGGCCCGACGCCACGCCAGGACCCCGACCACCTCGTGGGCCACGACCCCGGTCTGATGGCGGCCTTCCAGCGCGGCATCAGCCTCGCGGAAGCCCAGCAGAACATGGAGGCCGGGTACACGGACGGGGACGACATGGAGTCCTCCCACACGGATTCCGCCCACATCGGTCCCTCCCACGGGGGTTCGGCCCACACGAACCCCTCGCACGTGGGTTCGGCCCACACGGACCCGTCCCACACGGACCCGTCCCACACGGACCCGTCCCACACGGACCCGTCCCACATGGACTCCCCCAACACAGGCCAGGCCCCCACGGACCCCGCACCCGGCGGGTCCGCCCACAGGGAGCCGATGCCCGTCCGGCCGGTTCACCTCGAGGCGCTCCCCTCGGAGCTGTCCCCCTCGAGCAGGCCCACGCCCGGATCCCGTTCCGACCACCGCGCGACCACCACCCGGCAGGACGGGAGCGCACCCGCCGGATGACCACCCCCCTTCCCACCCCCCTTCCCACCCCCACTCCCAGCGCTCCCCCAGACCTTCGTACCCCAAGGAGTCGATCCACCATGGCGAGCGATGCGCCGACCGCCCATGTTTCCGACCTCGACTGGCTGATGAGCGGCCTCGTGCAGCGCGTACCGCACACGACCGCAGCGGTGCTCCTGTCCTGCGACGGGCTCGTGAAGTCCGTGCACGGCCTCGACCCGGACAGCGCCGACCACATGGCAGCGCTGGCCTCCGGCCTGTACTCCCTCGGCCGTAGCGCCGGTGTCCGCTTCGGCGACGGCGGCGACGTGCGGCAGGTCGTCGTCGAACTCGCCTCGACCCTGCTGTTCGTCACCACCGCAGGCTCCGGCACCTGCCTGGCCGTGCTCGCCGGCCGCGAGGCCGACGCGGCCGTGCTGGGGTACGAGATGGCGATGCTGGTCAAGAGCGTCCGCCCCTACCTGGTGACCGCTCCCCGGCAGTCCGTCGATTCCCCGGCGATGAGGCCTTGAGCGTGACGGCGGCCGGTGACGGGCCCTGGCTCGACGACGCGGCCGGGCGGCTGGTGCGGCCGTTCACGGTCAGCAACGGCCGCACCCGTCCGACCGTCGCGCTCGACCTCGTGTCGCAGGTGATGGCCACCGGGGCGACCCCCCTCGGCTATCTCGGCCCGGAGCACGCGCAGGCGATCGAGCGGTGCCGGGTGCCCGTCGCCGTCGCCGAGGTCGCCGCCCATCTCAAACTGCCGGTGGCCGTCACCAAGGTGCTGCTGGCGGACCTCGTCGACTGCGGGGCGCTGACGACCAAGCCCCCCGCGTTCCACCACAATCCGACGGACCGGGCCCTTCTGGAGGCAGTGCTCGATGGACTACGACGACAGCTCTGACTACACCGACGGACCGGGCCACGGCGCCGACCCGTTCCCCACCGCGCTGAAGATCCTGGTGGCGGGCGGGTTCGGCGTGGGCAAGACGACCTTCGTCGGCGCGGTCAGCGAGATCGCGCCGCTCAGCACGGAGGAGCTGCTCACCACCGTCAGCGCCGCGACCGACAACCTCGACGGCATCGAGAACAAGCTCGAGACGACCGTGGCCATGGACTTCGGCCGCATCACCCTCGACCCGCAGCACGTGCTGTACCTGTTCGGCACGCCCGGGCAGGAGCGGTTCTGGTTCATGTGGGACGAGTTGTGCGAGGGCGCGCTCGGCGCCGTCATCCTCGCCGACACCCGCCGGCTCCAGGAGTGCTTCGCAGCCGTCGACTTCTTCGAGCAGCGCGGCCTCGGCTTCATCGTCGCCGTCAACGAGTTCGACGGCGCCTACCGCTACGACCCCGAGGAGGTGCGCGGTGCCCTGGACCTGTCCGCGGACGTTCCCGTCGTGTGCTGCGACGCGCGGATCTCCAGCTCCGGCGTCCAGACCCTGCTGACCCTGGTGCGCCATCTCCTCGCCCACACGCCGGCCCCCACCACGGGGTACAGCGCCCACATGTGACACCCCAACACCCGTCACGGAGCCCGTATATGAAGCAAGCCCACAGCCCAGGAGCATGCCCATGACCTACGACCCGCCGCGTCCGGCCGGTCGTCTGCTGCTCACACCCGAGGACAAGGAGGCCCCCGCCCGCACCGGCCGACTGCGCCGACTGGGCCTGGGGCAGCACCCCGAACCCGCACTCGACGCCTTCGCGCACCGCCTCGCCGAGCTCACCGGGGCGCCGTACGCCATGGTCAACCTCCCCGGCGAACAGGGGCAGTTCTACGCGGGCCTGTATGTGCCGGCTGTCGCTCCGGTCGTGCGCAGTGACGGCACCAGCCCGCGCCTCGGCCGTGCCCTGCCCCGCGACCACGGCTTCTGCCCTCATGTGGTGGCGCGCCGCAAGGCCCTCGCGCTGGAGGACGTCAGTGACTATCCGCGGTTCGCGGGCAACCCGGTGGTCGACGAGTTCGGCATCCGCTCCTATCTGGGGGCACCGCTCATCGACGGCACGGGCCTGGTGCTGGGCACGGTCAGCGTGGCGGACATCGCGCCGCGGCCGTGGGGGAGGCCCGGCCTGACGGCGATCAAGGAACACGCCGCACACCTGGTCGTGGAGCTGGAGAGCCGCGACGGCCTGCCGCCCTACTGAAGCCGGGGTTCCCACGGGACCCTGTGGGCGTGAAGGAAAGCTGTGACGGCGCTTAAGAAATCCTCGATGGACCGGCAGGCCGCCGTACGGCAGATTGCAGTGCGATCCCACTCCTCTCCCGGTCCAGGGGTTCCTTCGGCATACCCGGAGCCGGGACGTACCCCCAGGAGCCGTAGCGGTGAAGGCGCTGGTCAAGCAGAAGGCGGAACCCGGGCTGTGGCTCGCGGACGTCCCCGAGCCCACCGTCGGGCCCAAAGACGTGCTCATCAAGGTGCTGCGCACCGGCATCTGCGGCACCGACCTGCACATCAGGGCCTGGGACGGCTGGGCCCAGCAGGCGATCAGCACCCCGCTCGTGGTCGGGCACGAGTTCGTCGGCGAGGTCGTCGAGACCGGGCGGGACGTCACCGACATCGCGATCGGCGACCGCGTCAGCGGCGAGGGCCACCTGGTGTGCGGCAAGTGCCGCAACTGCCAGGCCGGCCGCCGGCACCTGTGCCGGGCCACCGTGGGGCTGGGCGTGGGCCGGGACGGGGCGTTCGCCGAGTACGTCGCCCTGCCCGCCGCCAACGTCTGGGTGCACCGGGTGCCCGTCGACCTCGACGTGGCCGCGATCTTCGACCCGTTCGGCAACGCCGTGCACACCGCCCTGTCGTTCCCGCTCGTCGGCGAGGACGTCCTGATCACCGGCGCCGGACCCATCGGCCTGATGGCGGCCGCCGTGGCCCGGCACGCCGGCGCCCGCAACGTCGTGATCACCGACGTCAGCGCGGAGCGGCTGGAGTTGGCCCGCAAGATCGGAGTCAGCCTCGCGCTCGACGTCTCCGGCTCCACCATCGCCGACGGGCAGCGCACGCTCGGACTGCGTGAGGGCTTCGACATCGGCCTGGAGATGTCCGGCCGCCCCGAGGCCCTGCGCGACATGATCGCCAACATGACGCACGGCGGCCGCATCGCCATGCTCGGCCTGCCCGCGCAGGAGTTCCCCGTCGACTGGGCCCGCATCGTGACCTCGATGATCACCATCAAGGGCATCTACGGCCGCGAGATGTTCGAGACCTGGTACGCCATGTCGGTCCTGCTCGAAGCCGGCCTCGACCTCGCGCCCGTGATCACCGGCCGCTACGGCCACCGCGACTTCGAGGCGGCGTTCGAGGACGCGGCGAGCGGCCGCGGCGGCAAGGTCATCCTCGACTGGACCGCGTAACTCCCCTTCACCGCAAGCACCTCAGGAGCTTCCCCATGTTCGACTCCGTGCGCGACGACCTGCGCGCCACCCTCGACGAGATCCGCGCCGCCGGCCTGCACAAGCCCGAGCGCGTGATCGGCACCCCGCAGTCCGCCACCGTGAACGTCACCGCGGGCGGCCGCCCCGGCGAGGTCCTCAACTTCTGTGCCAACAACTACCTCGGCCTCGCCGACCACCCCGAGGTCGTCGCCGCCGCCCACGAGGCCCTGGACCGCTGGGGCTACGGCATGGCCTCCGTCCGCTTCATCTGCGGCACCCAGGAGGTGCACAAGGAACTCGAGGCCAGGCTCTCGGCGTTCCTCGGCCAGGAGGACACGATCCTGTACTCCTCCTGCTTCGACGCCAACGGCGGCGTCTTCGAGACGCTCCTCGGCCCGCAGGACGCGGTCATCTCCGACGCGCTGAACCACGCCTCCATCATCGACGGCATCCGCCTGTCCAAGGCCCGCCGCCTCAGGTACGCCAACCGTGACATGGCCGAACTGGAGGCCCGTCTGAAGGAGGCCTCCGACGCACGCCGCCGCCTGATCGTCACCGACGGCGTCTTCTCCATGGACGGCTACGTGGCCCCGCTGCGCGAGATCTGCGACCTCGCCGACCGCTACGACGCGATGGTCATGGTCGACGACTCCCACGCCGTCGGTTTCGTCGGCCCCGGCGGCCGGGGCACGCCCGAGCTGCACGGTGTCATGGACCGCGTCGACATCATCACCGGCACCCTCGGCAAGGCCCTCGGCGGCGCCTCCGGCGGCTACGTCGCGGCCCGAGCCGAGATCGTCGCCCTGCTGCGCCAGCGCTCCCGGCCGTACCTGTTCTCCAACACGCTCGCCCCGGTGATCGCGGCGGCCTCCCTCAAGGTCCTCGACCTGCTGGAGTCGGCGGACGACCTGCGCGTCCGGCTGGCCGAGAACACGGCCCTGTTCCGCGGCCGCATGACCGAGGAGGGCTTCGACGTGCTCCCCGGCGACCACGCCATCGCCCCGGTGATGATCGGGGACGCGGCGGTCGCCGGACGCATGGCGGAGCTGCTGCTGGAGCGCGGCGTCTACGTCATCGGCTTCTCGTACCCGGTGGTGCCGCAGGGGCAGGCCAGGATCCGCGTCCAGCTGTCGGCCGCGCACTCCACGAAGGACGTCAACCGCGCGGTCGACGCCTTCGTGGCGGCCCGGGCCGAGCTGGAGGGCTGACCGGCAGTACAGGGCGCATTCGGCCACCCGCTGCACCTGGTCGACGAGTCGACCCGGCTGGATGCCGCCGCGCTGGTCGAGTACGTCGTCGAGCACCGCATCGACTTCCTCGACCTCACCCCCACCTACCCGCGCCGGCTGTTGCCCGCCGGACTGCTCGACGACCCGTTTTGAGACAATCGATCGCATGATCGAAGCGCGGCGGCTCCACATCCTCCGGGCGGTGGCCGACCACCGTACGGTGACGGCGGCTGCCGCCGCGCTGTATCTCACCCCGTCGGCCGTCTCCCAGCAGCTCGCCGCCCTGGAGCAGGAGACCGGTCACCGGCTCGTCGAGCGCGGGGCCAAGGGCGTACGGCTCACCCCCGCCGGGGAGATCCTGCTCAACCACACCAACGCGGTCCTCGCCCAGCTGGAGCGGGCCGAGGCCGAGCTCGCCGCGTACAGCTCGGGCGCGGCCGGCACCGTCACGGTCGCCTCCTTCGCCACCGGCATCGCCCTGGTCGTCGCACCCGCCGTGGCCGCTCTCGCCCGGTCGGCGCCGGGGATCCGCATCCGCGTCCAGGACGCCGAGGGCGACGCCAGTCTGCCGATGGTGCTGGACCGGCAGGTCGATGTCGCGGTCGCCGTCGAGTACCGAGGGGCCCCGCCCGCCGACGATCCGCGACTGGCCCACGTACCGCTGTACGCCGAACCCTTCGACGCGGTCGTCCCGGTCACCCACCGCCTGGCCGGCGCGGCCGAGGTGCCGCTCGCCGAACTGGCCAAGGACCCCTGGATCGGCCCGTACCCAGGCAACCCCTGCCACGACGTGGTGGTCCTGGCCTGCGAGAACGCCGGGTTCCAGCCGCGTATGGAGCACTCCTCGGACGACTTCCGCGCGGTCGTCGCCATTGCCTCGGCCGACGCGGGCGTCGCCCTGGTACCGCGCTCGGCGCTGCGCGGCATGGACCTCACCGGGGTGGTCGTCCGTCCCGTCGACGGGACGCCTCCCACCCGCCGGGTCTTCGCCGCCGTACGCAGGGGAGCCGAGGAGCACCCCCTCATCCGCCCCGTGCTGGACGCGCTCGGCGCCGCGGCCCAGGTGTGAGCGCCACGTAACGCGACTGTCTCATATCCGGGATAGCGTCCCGGATATGAGACATGACGAAGCGGACCCCGTCGACGCCCGGCTGGGCGCACGCCTGGCCGAACTGAGGGCCGAACACGGCTGGTCCCTGGGTGAGCTGGCGGACCGCAGCGGGGTGAGCCGGTCCACCCTGTCCCGGGCCGAGCGGGCGGAGACCAGCCCGACGGCCGCACTCCTGAACCGCCTCTGCGCCGTCTACGGACGCACCATGTCCCAGCTGCTCAGCGAGATCGAGGCGGAACCGGAGACCGTGGTCCGCTCCGCCGGGCAGCCCGTGTGGCAGGACCGGGCCTCCGGCTTCGTACGGCGGTCCGTGTCGCCCCCGCACACCGCCCTGCGCGGCGAGCTGATCGAAGCCCGCCTCTCGCCCGGCGCCGACATCGCCTACGACCGGCCGCCCCTGGCCGGGTTGGAGCAGCACATCTGGATCCTGGAGGGGGCCCTGGACGTGACAGCGCAGGACACCGAGCACCGCCTCGCCACCGGCGACTGTCTGAGGATGCGCGTGTGGGGCCCGACCCGGTTCCGCTGCGCCGCTGCCGAGGGCGTGCGGTATCTGCTGGCGGTGGTGCGGCCGTGATCCGGCTGGACGAGGCCCGGCTCCTGGAACACGCGGGGACGTTGGCGGATCTCCTGGCCCACACCGTGAACGGTGGTGCGTCGGTCGGATTCCTTGCTCCGCTCACCCGGGCGGAGGCCCTGGCCTGGTGGGAGGAGCGGGCCGCGGACGTCGCCGCGGGCCGGCACGCCGTCTGGGCCGCGTGTGAGGGGGAGCGGGTGCTCGGCACCGTGAGCCTGGCCTTCCCCGGCAAGACCAACAGCCGGCACCGCGCCGAGCTGGTGAAGCTGATGGTGCACCCGGAGGCCCGTGGCCGCGGTCTCGGCCGCGGGCTCCTGGCCACGGCGGAGGCCGCGGCAGCGGCGGCCGGTGTCAGCCTCCTGCACCTGGACACCGAGACCGGCAGCCCCGCCGAGCGCCTGTACCGGTCAGCCGGGTGGACCCCGATCGGCGCGATCCCCGACTACGCGGCCGATCCCGGCGGGGTGCTGCGGCCGACGACGATCTACTACAAGCGCCTCCCGGCAACCACTCTCACCAGGTGATTGTCAGTGGGAGCCGCTACGGTGCCTGCCATGCCGGATGCCGAAGACGTACGACGGATCGCCCTGTCCCTGCCGGACACGACGGAGAAGATCGCCTGGAGCATGCCCACGTTCCGGGTCGCGGGGAAGATGTTCGCGACGCTGCCGGAGGACGAGACCTCCATCGCCGTGCGCTGCCCCAAGGAGGAGCGGAACGAGCTGGTGCTCGCCGAGCCGGGGAAGTTCTGGATCGCCGACCACGAGTCCCAGTTCGCCTGGGTGCGGGCCCGGCTCGACGCCCTCGAGGACGAGGCCGAACTGCGCGACATCCTCGCCGACTCCTGGCGCCAGGCGGCCCCGCCCCGGCTCCTTGAGGCCCACCCCGGCCTCGGTCTGCCGGTGGAGTGACGTCCGCCCGGTCTCAGACCCGGACAGCCGCCCCGGCGAAGCCCCCGATGCGCTCCCGCAGCGACCGGGCGTCGAGACCGTGGGCGGCGACATGCTCTTCCACCTGCCCGTACCGCCGCAGCTCGCGGCGGCCCACGCCCAGCCCGAGGACCGGGTGCGGCACATCCGACAGCGCGTCGTTCGCGGCGGCCGTCGAGGTACCCGCCAGGTAGGGCTCGACGAGCACCACGTCCGTCCCGGCCGCCTCGATGGCCCGGCGCAGGGCGGCCCCGTCGAAGGGGCGGACCGTGGTCGCGTACAGGACGGTCACGTCCAGCCCCTCGGTGGCGGCGAGTACGGCGTCGAGCATCGGCCCGACGGCGACCACGACACCGGAGCGCCCCTCGCGGACCGTGAGGAAGCGCTCACCGTCGACCGGCAGGGCGCGTCCGTTGACCTCAATCAAACGTGAGGTCAAGTGGCGTCATCCGGAAACGGATGCGCGATCAGCGCTGCGAGTGCGGTATTGTTTCCCTGCGCGTTCGGCCGGGGGAACCCCCAGGTCAGACGGGCAACGGGACGTGGCGCAGCTTGGTAGCGCACTTGACTGGGGGTCAAGGGGTCGCAGGTTCAAATCCTGTCGTCCCGACTGTGAGGCAGTGAGTCAGAGGCCGTATCCGATTCCACGGATACGGCCTTTTGATCATTTCTCCGGGCGGGGAGCGCCGGCCGGTTGTCGATGGTGGCGATCCTGGTCGCCATTCCGGCGAGCTGCCTGCACGCCTGCGCGATCTCCCGCTCGGTCTGGGCGCGCTCGCCGACGGCCACTCCGAGCAGAAGCGCGGTCAGCGAAGCGGAACCGTTGAACGCCTGCAGGGTGAGCATGCTGGTGAACAGATCCTGGCCGTCGAACGGGCCGGATCCCTGCCCCGCCGCGACGATCGCGAAGATCGACACGGCGAGGGCGCAGGGCGCGGCCCCGGCGAGCCCGAAGCGGAAGCCGGCCCAGATCAGCAGCGGGAAGCCGAGGAACAACAGCGGTGTGTCGCCGGTCTCGACGAAACCGACACAGGCCGTGGCCGCCACCAGCAAGATCACCTCTGCCCACCGGGACAGCGACACGCCCCGGGGCCATCGGGCCGAGCGGAGCAGGAGCAGCAAGGGTGTGACCGCCAGGACGCCCATGGCGTCGCCGGTCCACCAGACCGACCAGGCCGAAGCGAAGTCGTCGGCATCCAGCACTCCGGTGAGGGCCAGCGTTCCGCTGCCGATCGTGGCGCTGACCAGCATCCCGGTGAAGGCGCCGAAGAAGATCAGGGCCAGCGCGTCCCGCATCCGGTTCAGTTCGTTGCGGAACCCGGCACGGCGGAGCAGGGCGTACGAACAGACCGGCGCGAGTGTGTTGCCCGCCGCGATCGCGAGGACGGCCGGCAGCGACGGTCCCAGCGTGATGTTGACCAGAAACGCGCCGAGAGCGATCCCGGGCCAGACCCGCGGCCCCAGCAGGAGCAGGCTCGCCAGTGCGATACCGCTCGGCGGCCACAGGGGGGTGACCTGGCCGCGCACCAGTTGCTGGAGCAGCCCCAGCTCGGCCGAGCCGTAGTACAGCGCGGCGACGACACAGATCTCCAGGGCGGCCCAGCCGCCGCGCCGGGGCCGTGCCTGCCGCGCGACAGCCATCGGGAACCCTTCGCGTCGACGTCCTCCCGACCATCATCCGCCGGATCTCCCGCATCCTCCACAACACCGCTGAACTGGATGTCCGGCCCTCGCAGGACCCCTGGGCGTCAGGCGGGCGGGGTGCGCAGGGCGAGGACGGCCATGTCGTCGTGGCCGTCGCTGGGATGGTGATCGGCCAGGGCGCGCACGAAGTCCCGCAGGGGCAGGGCGGCGTGGACCGCGGCGAGATCGGCCAGCTCGCCGAGGCTCTCGTCGATGGGGCGGGCGGGATGCTCCAGCAGGCCGTCGGTGAAGAAGAGCAGGGTGGTGCCGGGGGGAAGGAAGCGGGAGTGGTCGGGGCGCGGTTCCTCGGGGTCGACCCCGAGCGGCAGCCCGGGCTCGGCGGTCAGGATCTCGACCCGGCGCTCCGGGGTGATCAGCACGGGCGGGACATGTCCCGCGGTGCTCCAACGGAGTCGCCAGCCGGGGCTCTCCGGCTCGATCCGGGCCAGAGCGGTGGTCGTGACGGGGTTGGGAGTGATCGCCTGGAGCGTGCGGTCGAGCCGGGCCAGGACCGCGCCCGGTGAACTGCCCCCGTCGAAGAGCAGGGCGCGCAGCATGTTGCGGGTGGAGGCCATGGCGGCCGCGGCGTGCAGATCGTGACCGACCACGTCGCCGATGACGACCGCCACGACGTCGCCGGGCAGCGGGATCGCGTCGTACCAGTCCCCGCCGAGCTTGCCGGGCTCCGCGGCCGGCCGGTAGACGGCCGCGGCGGTGAACGGTCGCAGGTCGGGCAGCGCGGGCAGCAGGAGCCGCTGGAACTGCTCGGCTCCGAGCCGTACCTGCTCGAAGAGGCGGACGTTCTCGATCGCGATGCCGGCGGCGCTGGCCAGGGCCGTCACGACGTTCTCGTCATGGACGTCGAAGGGCTGCCCGTCGCGCCGCTCGGAGAGGTACAGGTCGCCGTAGATCTCGCCGCGGACGCTGATGGCGACACCGAGCAGGGTTCTCATGTGCGGATGGCCGGGCGGGAAGCCGATGGAGGAGGGATGGGCCGGGATGTCGCCGAGCCGCAGGAGCTCGGGGTGGCTGATCAGATGGCCGAGAACGCCCCGGCCGGTCGGCAGGCCGGTCTCGGCCAGGTCGGCGCGCTCCCGCTCGGAGAGGCCGGCGGTGATGAACTGCTCCAGATGCTCACCGGTCTCGTTGAGCACGCCGAGGGCCCCGTAGTGGGCGCCCACCAGGTCCATGGCGGTGGTCACGATGCGGTGCAGCACCGCGGGCAGCTCCACCTCACGGCTGATGGCCACCACGGCGTCCAGCAGACCCTGCATCCGGTCCATCGCGTCCAGCAGGGCGCGCAGCTGCTCGTCGATCCGGCCCAGCTCGCTGCGCAGGCGCACGTGCAGCTCGGGCAGGTGTGCCTGCCCCGGAAAGGGGTCCTGCTCCGCCGCCATCGCGTACGCCTCCCGGCCGGAGGTCGGTCACGTGATAGAGCTTAGGCCTCAGATCGCGCAGCCCGCATGCGCCAGCGCCTGCTTCAGCAGCACCCCGTGCCCGCCCGGCATCTCGCTCTGCACCGCCTCCGAGACGGCCTCCTGCGGGCTGAACCACACCAGGTCGAGGGCGTCCTGCCGGGGCCGGCAGTCACCCGTGACCGGCACGATGTAGGCGAGGGACACCGCGTGCTGGCGCGGGTCGTGATACGGCGTGATGCCCTGCGTCGGGAAGTACTCCGCGACCGTGAACGGCTGGAGCGACGCCGGGACCCGGGGCAGCGCCACCGGGCCGAGGTCCTTCTCCAGGTGGCGCAGCAGGGCGTCGCGGACGCGCTCGTGGTGCAGCACGCGGCCGGAGACCAGCGTCCGGCTGACCGTACCGTCGGGCCCGATGCGCAGCAGCAGACCGACACTGGTCACTTCGCCGCTGTCGTCGACGCGGACCGGGACGGCCTCGACGTACAGGATCGGCATGCGGGCACGTGTCATCTCCAGTTCGTCGGAGGACAGCCAGCCGGGCGTGGTTTCGGTCATGTCAGACATTGCTTGATCATACTTTCAGCCGTTCGGACTTCCTGGGTAGCCGCTTCAGGGGAACTGTGACCGGCCCCACGCCTGTTCAATCGTCCTGAGGTCGCTCGTTCTGCAGCCGGTAGACCCGAAGGGCATTGTCCCGCCCGGCCCACCGCGCGATCCGCAGTGCGTCCGGCAGGGCCAGTTCGTCGGAGTCCACCCGCTCCTGGAGCAGCTCCGCCAGTCCCTGCCGGAAGGCGAGCGCCCCGAGGTGGTGGAACTCGGGCACACCGTAGGCGTCGGAGCTGTACAGCAGTTTGCGGAACGGTGTGATCTCCAGGGCCTCCGCGAGGACCGCACCGGCCCGCGCGGGGCCGACGTAGTGCAGGGTGAGGCCGACGTCGAGGTACACCTGCTCGAAGACCGCCGCCAGATAGGCGGCCTGCCGCTGGTAGGGCCAGCAGTGCAGGAGCAGGACGGGGATCGTCCCGGCGGTGAGGTGCAGCCAGTCAGTGAGGTGCGTGGGGTCGACGCGGTGCAGCCGGATGTCGTTGTCACCGAAGCCGGTGTGCAGCTGGAGCGGCAGACCGAGGTCGACGGCGGTCCACAGCAGATGCCGTACGAGGACCGGGTGGTCGAGACGTCCGCCTCTGCCGAGCCAGGACCGGGCCGCCTTGGTGACCTCCGCGTCCGACGGGCGGGCCGGGTCCAGGTCGAAGCCGGTGCGGTAGGCCGCCACCGACTTCACGGCCACCACGCCGGGCCGCCGCACGGCGTCCAGTGCGGCTGCGCGGAAGGCGTCCGCGTACCCCTCGGGTTCGACCCCCGCGGCCCCCACCGACTCCGCGACGCCCTCAAGCCGTACGACCTCGTACGACGTCCCGCCCGCGGCCTCGGCGATGTCCCGGGGCGTGGTGATGCGATCGGGGGCGTAGCCGGTGTCGACGCAGAAGACGTCCGTGCCCGTCGCGCGCAGGAAGCGGCGCTGCACCTCGCGCCAGCCGAGTTCCGACCGGCGGGCGAGGTACTCCCCGGGGGGAGCGTGCCGGGGCAGGTCGAGCAGGGGAGCGCAGTGCCGGCGCACGGCGACGCCCACGGGGCTGTCGAAGGGCGAGACACCGGGCCACGCCTCGCCCTCCGTGAGGAGGGACTCGAAGGCGTCCCGGCCGAGGTCGGCCGGGACGGTGCCGTGGCAGTGGTGGTCGACCAGCCGTACGGAGTCGAGCGCCTCGCGGACCGCGGTCATGTCAGTACTTCCAGCGGTACGCCGCCGCCACCTGGTCGTCGTCCAGCCCGGCCACGGACGCCAGCTCTCCCCGCCGTACGGCGATCACCGCGTCGGCCAGGACCGGGCCGAGGGCCGTCCGCAGGACGTCGTCCGCGCGGAACTCCTCGACGGCTCGCTCCAGCGACACGGGCAGCCGCCGCACACTGCGGGCGGCCGCCTCCGCCTCGCCCAGGTGGGCAGGGTCGCCGGTGGTCTCGTCGGGGAGGACGGCGGACGAGGTCAGGCCGTCCAGCCCGGCGACGACCAGGGAGCCGATCGCGAGGTAGGGGTTGGCAGCCAGGTCGACGGGCTTGATCTCCAGGTTGGCGGCCCGGTCGCGCAGGCCCGCGGTGCCCGTGACGACGCGGAGCGCGGCCTCCCGGGTCTCGCGGCCCCAGGCGGTGAACACCCCCGCCCACTGGGAGGGCCTGAGCCGCAGGTAGCTGGCGGGGCTCGGGGCGGTGACGGCCATGAGGGCGGGCAGGTGGGCGAGGATGCCGGCCGTGAACGACTCCGCCTGGGCCGTCATGCCGTACCGGCCCGCGCCGCCGGAGTGCAGGTTGACCCCGTCACGCCAGGCGGACAGGTGCACGTGCCCGCCGTTCCCGACGCCCTGGCCCACGACCGCCGGGGCGAAGGAGACCCTCAGCCCGTGCCGCCCGGCCACCGCCCGGACGGTCTGCCGGACGAGCACGCTGCGGTCGGCCGCCGCCACCGGATCGAGGGCACCCACCGAGATCTCGAACTGCCCGGCCGCGTACTCGGGATGGACCTGTTCGACCTCGATGCCCTGGGCCGCGCACGCCGCCAGCACGTCGGCGGTGTAGTCGCCGAGCTCGACCTGACGGGTGGCCCCGTACGCCGGTCCGGTCGTCGCGGGCACGAACGCGTCGCCGGGGGCGTCGCCGCGGGCCACCGTCCACTCGACCTCGATGGCCGCCTTGAAGGTGAGGCCGTGCCGCTCGGCCGCCGCCGTCACGATCCGGCGCAGGAGCGTGCGGGTGCAGCCGGGATGCCGATCGCCGTCCTGGGTGATCCGGTCCACCGGCGCCCACGCCCAGCCGGGCTGCCCGGCCAGGACGACGAGCCGGTCCAGGTCCGGGTACAGGCGCAGATCGCCGTCGGGGGAGCCCAGGACGTCGGTGGTGACGACGGAGTCGTTCGCCAGGAACGTGTCGAACACGGGCGACATGCCGACGCCCCAGGCCGCGGCGGAGGAGAGCCGGGCCGTCGGGACGGTCTTCACCCGGCCGACGCCCGCGGTGTCGACGTAGGCCAGCACCACACCGTGCACACCCCGGCCGGCGAGCTCGCCGCTCAGCGCGGTGGCCCGCTCGACGTCGCCGGGACGGCCACCGGGCACGGGGTCGGCCAGGGTGGTCATGCGTCCTCCCGCGGTTCTGCGGACTTCTGCGACGAGGGTGGCGCCGTCAGGGCTTGACGGCCACCGCACCGTACTGCGGCACCAGCACGGCCGATCCGGGCTCGGCGCGCCACTGCCCGCACGACACCATGCCGGGTTCGAGCAGCTCCAGGCCCTCGAAGAACGCGGCGATGTCCGCGCCGCTGCGGGCCGTGATCGGGGGAGTGGCGTTCTCGTTCCAGAACTTCATGGCCGGGATCTGGCCCGCGCCGCCCAGCTCGTCGTCGAAGGTCGGATGGGTGAGCACCAGGAAGCTGCCCGAGGGCACCGCGGCCATCACCCGGCGCACGATGTCCCGGGCCTTGTCGACGTCCAGGACGAAGTTGAGGATGCCCAGCATCATCACGGCGACGGGTTCGGTGAAGTCGAGGGTGTGCCCGGCCCGTTCGACGATGGCGTCCGGGTCGTGCACATCGGCGTCGATGTAGGCGGTGACGCCGTCGTGGGTGCCGGTGAGCAGGGTGCGGGCGTGCACCAGCACGATCGGGTCGTTGTCGACGTAGACGATGCGCGCGTCGGGCGCGAGCCGCTGGGCGATCTCGTGGGTGTTGTCCGCCGTCGGAAGTCCCGTGCCGATGTCGAGGAACTGCCGCACGCCGCACTCACCGGCGAGGAACGACACGGCCCGGCCGAGGAAGTCCCGGTCCGCCCGGGCGATGTCCCGGATGATCGGGAACATGCCGGCGACGTGCTCGCCGACCCGCTGGTCGACCTCGTAGTTGTCCTTGCCGCCGATCCAGTAGTTCCACACGCGCGCGTTGTGCGCCACACCGGTGTTCAGTCTCGTCGACCCTCCCGAAGGGGTGTGGCCATCACTCACGACTCGTCCTCTCCTCGCCCGCACGACCCAAGCCGGTCATCGCCGTCATTGTGCCGCTCCGATGATCAGCTGTCCTCGGAATCGGCGGAGCGGGAACGGCGGTTGGCGCCGGCAAGGAGCTTCTCGGCGTGTCGAACGGCCTAGGTGGGGCTCGCGGCGGGCGACTTCCCGGCCAGGACGTCCTCCAGCCGCTGGGTGCCCTGCTGCACCGCCTGCTTGGTGGAGTCGTTCTCGTCCCCGTCGAGTCCGCCCGCCGTGACGGTGATCGCGTCGTCGCCGACCCGTACGGCGGCGACGTCCAGGGTGAGCGTGGCGTCGTTGCCGTCGACCGAGCCCTGCACCGTCACGCGCAGGCCCTGCCGGGCGTCGCCCACCTTGGGCAGCGAGATCTCGATGACCTGGACGGTGCGCTTCTCCTTGCCGTCGGTCACGGTGAACTGGTCGCACTTCTCGGGCAGCGTCGCCAGCCAGTTCAGGGAGTCCTGCGGATCGGTCCGGTCGTAGGAGGCGACCTGGTACAGCAGGCGGGAGTCGCCCTGCTCGAAGCCGCGCAGCGCGGACGCGCCCGACGGCCGGCCCAGCAGGTCGTCGTCGAACAGGGAGTCGAGGAGCCGCTGGCAGTCGGAGGCCTGGGCCTTGGCGGTGAGGAAGTCGGAGACGTCGACGGTGCCGATGAGGAGGCTGTCGTGCCAGTTCTCCGCCTCCGTGTCCTTGACCTGCGTCCAGTCGTCCTCGATGTCCGCCTCGGTGATCAGCGCGGTGCGTGCGCCGTCCGTGGAGAGGGTGGCGGTGGGGGAGGGAGCCTGCCGCATCTCGGCGACCTGGGAGGCGGTGACGCCGGAGACGCGCGAGCCGTCCGTGCCGCCGTCGTCCGAGCAGGCGGCGGTGGAGAGCAGCGTGCCTGCCGCCAGGGAAGAGGAGAGAACACGGACGAGCCTGGACGGACGACGGGTCATCGGGAGGGCCTCCTGAGAACGTGACGCGTGCGCTCAGCGCACCACCGCCACCGGCGGCCCACCACCGGCGTCGGACCGTTCGGGTGAGCGCCGCCGGGGGCGCTCGGGGCTCACCTGCCGGGCCCTGGCGTCAGAGCCCGTGCGCGCTGTTCAATGAAACTGCACAGTGTGCACCGCCTCCCGAGCAGAGGAGCCGCCCGTGTCCCCCGCCGTCGTGCCGCCCGTCGGCGCGCGCATCCGGCAGGCGCGCCTGGAGCGCGGGACTAGCCTGCGCGCGCTGGCCCGTCAGGTCGGTGTGTCGGCGAGTCTCGTGTCGCAGATCGAGACCGGCAAGAGCCAGCCTTCCGTCAGCACGCTGTACGCGATCACCACGGCGCTGGGGATCTCCGTGGAGTCGCTCTTCGACGCCCGGGAGAGTGCACAGAGGATGGTCCCCCAGAGCGTCCGGGAGGGTGCGGCGGCGATCCCGCCCGCTGCGTCCCCCGCCGCGTCCGCCGCTGCGTCCCCCGCCGCGTCCGCCGCTGCGTCCCCAGCCGCGTCCACCGCCACCGTGCCGCTCGCCCTCACCGCCTTCGCCGCCGAGCCGGGGCGGCGGATCGGGCCGCTGGTCCCCGCGGGCGGGCGCGAGAGGCTGGAGCTGGACTCGGGGGTGGTGTGGGAGCGGCTCGGGCGGGTCCCGGGCGCGGAGACAGACTTCCTGCTGGTGACGTACCGGCCCGGCGGCTCGTCCTCCGGCTCGGGAGCGCTGATGCGGCACCCCGGTACCGAGTACGGCCATCTGACCTCCGGCGAGCTGGTCCTCACCCTCGCCTTCGAGGAGTACACGCTGCGCCCGGGCGATTCCGTCTGCTTCGAGTCGACGACCCCCCACCGTTACCGCAACGATGGAGAGGTACCGGCGGTGGGCGTCTGGTTCGTGTCCGGCGATGTTCAGTGACGCTTGACACCCATCGCGCACGGGCGTTCACTCCGAAGTGGGGGTGGTCGCCATGGCGATCCGCACATACGGCCCCAACGCCGTCGACTGGGAAGAGCGCATCGACCTGGACCGGCTGCGCGGACAGCGGCTGGCCCGGCTGCACTCATCACTGAACCGCTCCGCGCTCGGCGCGGTGCTCACCTTCGACTTCGCCAACATCCGCTACATGACGGCCACCCACATCGGCACCTGGGCGATGGACAAACTCATCCGCTTCGCCCTGCTGGTGCGCGACGGCGAACCGGTCGTCTGGGACTTCGGCTCCGCGGCCCGCCACCACCAGCTGTACAACCCCTGGCTCGACCACGACGACGGCGAGGGCGGCCCGCCCACCGGCGCCCGGGCCGGCATCTCCACCCTGCGCGGCGCCTTCCATCCGGACGCCGGGATCGCCGAGGACGTGGCGGCCAAGATCGCCGCCGAGCTGCGCGGCCACGGGCTCGCGGGCGAACCCCTCGGCGTCGACGTCGCCGAGATCCCGGTCCTCGCCGCGCTGCGCGCCGAGGGCATCGACGTCGTCGACGGACAGCAGGTGTTCCTGGAGGCCCGCCGCATCAAGACCGGTGACGAGATCGCCCTGCTCACCCAGGCCTGCGCCATGGTCGACGCGGCCTACGAGGAGCTCTACGGGTACCTGCGCCCGGGGGTGCGCGAGAACGAGTGTGTCGGCGTGGTCAGCAAGGTGCTGTACGACCTCGGCAGCGAGTACGTCGAAGGGGTCAACGCCATCTCGGGCGAACGCTGTTCGCCGCATCCGCACGTCTACAGCGACCGCCTGGTCCGCCCCGGCGACCCGGCCTTCTTCGACATCCTGCACAGCCACCTCGGCTACCGCACCTGCTACTACCGCACGTTCGCCGTGGGCAGCGCGTCGCGGGCGCAGCAGGACGCGTACGTGCGCTGCCGGGCGTACATGGACGAGGCGATCTCCCTGGTCCGGCCGGGCGCCACCACCGCCGACATCGTGCGGGTCTGGCCGCGCGCCGAGGAGTTCGGCTTCGCCGACGAGACCGCCGCCTTCGCCCTCCAGTACGGCCACGGCGTCGGGCTGTCGATCTGGGAGAAGCCGATCTTCAGCCGTTTGGTCTCCCTCGACCACCCCGAAATCCTCCAAGAGGGCATGGTGTTCGCCCTGGAGACGTACTGGCCGGCCGCCGACGGCTGGTCCGCCGCCCGGATCGAGGAGGAACTGGTCGTCACCGCCGAGGGCTGCGAGGTCATCACCAAGTTCCCCGCCGAGGAACTGCTGGTGGCCGGACGCAAGTACTGGACGGTGGGCGGCGAACTGAACACCCGCCGCGAGGCGCAGTCCCACCTCAACACCGGGGACCGCGTGCGGGCGGGCACCGGGGACCGCTCATACGCGGAGACCGGGGACCGTTCGCACGCCGAGGCCGGGGATCTTTCGCACGCGGAGGCCGGGGACCGCTCATACGCGGAGGCCGGGGACGGTTCGCACGCCGAGGCCGGGGACCGTTCGCACGCGGAGGCCGGGGACCGTTCGCACGCCGAGGCCGGGGACCGTTCGCACGCGGAGGCCGGGGATCCCTCACACGCGTACACCGCGGACCGGCGGCGGACGAGCCACGGGGACCGCTGATGGAGGCCACCGCACTCCTCGACCGGTACGAGCGGATGAACGTCATCCGCCGGACGGAGAAGGCCGCCCACGACCTGTTCCTGCAGGGGCTGGTGAAGGGCACCACCCACCTCGCCGCCGGGCAGGAGGCGATCGCAGTGGGCGCGAGCGCCGCCCTGCGCCCGGACGACTATGTGTTCGCCACCTACCGAGGCCACCACCACGCCCTCGCCCGGGGCGCCACCCCCGAGGAATGCCTCGCCGAGCTCATGAGCCGGGCGACCGGGCTGTGCCGGGCCAAGGGCGGCTCCATGCACCTGACCAAGGCGGCCACCGGCATGCTCGGCTCGTACGCCATCGTCGGCGCCCATCTCCCGATGGCGGTGGGCGCTGCCTGGTCGGCCCGGCTGCGCGGCACCGAGCAGCTCGCGGTCGCCTTCTTCGGCGACGGTGCGACCAACATCGGCGCCTTCCACGAGTCGCTCAACCTGGCCGCCGTGTGGAAGCTGCCGGTGCTGTTCGTGTGCGAGAACAACCTCTATATGGAGTACACGCCGATCGCCGACGTCACAGCCGTGCCCCGCCCCGCCGCCGACCGCGCCCCCGCCCACGGCATCCCGGGCGAGGTCGTCGACGGCAACGACGTCGTGGCGGTCGAGGAGGCCGTGGGGCGGCTCGCACGGCGGGCCCGGGCCGGAGAGGGGCCCGCCGTGCTGGAGGCCGAGACCTACCGCCACTTCGGGCACAGTCGCGCCGACCCGGCGGCCTACCGCCCCGCCGAGGAGGTCGAACGCTGGCTGAAGCACGACCCGTTGGACATCGCGCGGGGGCGCCTGGCCGAGCTCGGGGTGGCCGAGGAGACGGTCGCCGCGGCCGACGGGCGGGCCCGGGCCGTGGTGGAGCGGGCCGTGGAGGCGGCGAAGGCCGCGCCGCCGCCCGATCCGCAGGAGGCACTCACCGACGTGTGGGCGGACGGAGGTGCCGCATGGCGGACGTGATCACCTACCGGGACGCGGTCGCCGAGGGCATCGCCCGCGAGATGCGGCGGGATGCGTCGGTGGTGTGCCTCGGGGAGGACATCGGCGCGGCCGGAGGCGTGTTCAAGACGACCACGGGGCTGCTGGAGGAGTTCGGAAGCGAGCGCGTGTGGGACACGCCCATCTCCGAACAGGCCATCGTGGGTGCGGCGATGGGCGCCGCCATGACCGGGATGCGGCCCGTCGCGGAGATCATGTTCTCCGACTTCCTGGCCTGCTGCTGGGACTACCTCGCCAACGAGATCCCCAAGGTCCGCTACATGACCGGCGGCCAGGTGACCGTGCCCCTCGTCGTGCGCACCGCCAACGGCGGCGGACTCGGCTTCGGCGCGCAGCACTCCCAGGCCACCGAGAACTGGGCCCTGACCGTCCCCGGGCTCAAGGTCGCGGCGCCGGCGACACCCGCCGACGTCATCGGCATGCTGGCGGCCGCGATCCGCAGCGACGACCCGGTGGTCTTCTTCGAGCACAAGGGACTGCTCGCGGCCAAGGGCCCGCCGCCCCCGCCCGAGCACGTCGTCGAGCTGGGCCGGGCCGCGGTCGTCCGCGAGGGCGCCGACATCACGCTCGTCGCGCTCGCCTCCATGGTCCCCCTGGCCCTCGGGGCCGCCGACATCCTGGCAGGGGAGGGCATCGAGGCCGAAGTGGTCGACCTGCGCTGCCTCGTCCCGCTCGACGCCGCGACCGTCCTCGCCTCGCTGCGCAGGACCTCCCGGCTCGTCACCGTCGAGGAGAACCCGTACCAGGGCGGCTGGGGCGCCACCGTCGTCTCGGTCGTCGCCGACGAGGGATTCGGCCTGCTGGACGCGCCCGTGCGGCGAGTGGCGGGGGAGTGCGTCCCGCTGCCGTTCGCGGACGCACTGGAGGAGCAGGTCATCCCCACCGTCGACAAGATCGTCACGGAGGTGCGCCGGCTCGCCGCGTACTGAGCCGCACACCCGCACCGAACACCCCATGGGAGGAAGCGCGATGACCACCAGGACACTGCTGCGCTCCGGTCACGTGATCTCGATGGACCCGGGCATCGGGGACCTGCCCCAGGGGGACGTCCTCATCGAGGACGGCCGGATCGCGGCCGTCGAGCCCGAGATCAGCGCCGACGCCGAGGTCCTCGACATGAGCGGCCACATCGTGATCCCCGGCTTCGTCGACACCCACCGCCACACCTGGGAGGCTCCCATCCGGGGCGCCGCCCCCGACGCCACCCTCGACGACTACTTCGTCGACATCCTCGACACCTTCGCCCCCCTGTACACCCCGGAGGACGTGTACGCCGGCAATCTCGCGGGCGCGCTGGAGTGCCTCAACGCCGGCATCACCACCCTCGTCGACTGGTCGCACATCAACAACACCCCCGAGCACCCGGACGCGGCGATCCAGGGCCTGGCGGAGACCGGCATCCGGGCGCAGTACGCGTACGGCAGTGCCAACACCTCCCTCGCCGAGTACTGGTTCGAGAGCAGGATCGCGATCCCCGCGGACGACGTACGGCGGATCCGGTCGACGCACTTCGCGTCCGACGACGGCCTGCTGACCATGGGCCTCGCCACCCGCGGTCCCGGGTTCTGCCTCGACGAGGTCGTCACCGCCGAGTGGGCCTTGGCGCGCGAGCTGGGCCTGCCGATCACCGTGCACGTGGCCATGGGGCGGCTGGCCGGCCGCTTCGGCATGGTGAAGCAGCTCCACGGCCTGGGGCTGCTCGGCCCCGACACCACCTACGTCCACAGCTGCCACCTCAGCGGGGAGGAGTGGCGGATGGTCGCCGACAGCGGCGGCACGGTGTCGGTCGCGCCGCAGGTGGAGCTCCAGATGGGGCACGGCTGGCCGCCCGTGATGCAGGCCATCGAGTACGGCCTGCGGCCCGCGCTCAGCATCGACGTCGTCACCACCGTGCCGGGCGACATGTTCACCCAGATCCGCGCGGCCTTCGCGGCCGAGCGCGCCCGCGTCAACGCCGACTGCTGGCAGGCCAACATGCCCGTGCCCAGCACCATGCTGACAGCACGTCGGATGCTGGAGATCGCCACCGTGAACGGCGCCCACGTCGCCGGTCTCGAGGACCGTACCGGCTCTCTGACGCCCGGCAAGCGCGCCGACGTCGTCGCGATCGACGCCACCGCTCCCAACGTCGCGCCGGTGCACGACGCGGTGGCAGCGGTGACGCTGTGCGCCGACGTCTCCAACGTGGACACCGTCCTCGTCGACGGCGTGATCCACAAGCGCGACGGCCGACTCCTCGGTGACACCGCCCGCGCCCTGCGGCTCGTCGGCGACTCCCGCGACCGGCTCCTCGCGGCGAAGGAGGCCAAGGGGACGAAGGCTCCGGCATGACGAATCACCTGGTGCGCCACGCCGCCGACCTACCCGAACCGCCCTTCGACGGCCACGGGCACCGGCGCCGGGCACTGGTCGGCGAGGACGAGGGCAGCGTCCACACAGGTTTCGGGCTCTGCCAACTGCTCCCGGACGGCCGGGTGCCCGCTCATGTGCACTCGTACGAGGAGAGCTTCCACCTCCTCGACGGGGCCGTGATCCTCGACCTGCCCGAGGGGTCGTACCTGCTGGAGAAGGGCGACTACGGCCTGTTGCCGACCGGTGTCCCGCACGCCTGGCGCGGGGCCGGGGGCACCGGCGGCCGCTGGGCGGACATGCTGGCCCCCGTGCCGCGCGCCCGCTACGGGCACGACACCCTGGCCGTGCCGGACCTGCCCGCGCGCGAGCCGGTCCGGGTGGACGTGCGCGACCCGCGCACCCGCGGCTTCGGCCGGTTCGAGCCCGGCCAGATGGATCCCGGCAGTCAGTCCCAGGAGCTGCTGGCCGTCACGGCGAGCATGCGGACCGCGCTGCTGGTCTACAGCGGGATCACGGTGAAGATGATGATCGACGGCGATCTGGGCGCGGTCGCCTCGACCATGTTCATGGTGCAGTACGCGTCCGACGGGGTCATCGGCACCCACGACCACCCCTTCGAGGAGACGTATCTGATCCTGGAGGGCGTCGCGGAGGCCACCCTCGACGGCGAGCGGCACCGGCTGGAGCCCGGCGACGTGGCCTGGGCGGGCGCCGGGTGCGTGCACGGGTTCGTCAACGCGGGGCACGGCCCGCTGCGCTGGCTGGAGACCCAGGCGCCGCAACCGCCGTCACGGCACTCGTACCGGTTCACGCGGGACTGGGACTACCTGCGCGCGGCACTGGAGGAGAAGTCATGAGCAGTGTGCTCGTCGTCGGCGGCACGTCCGGGATCGGGCTGGAGTTCGCCCGGTCGCGCGCCGGAAACGGAGACGACGTGGTTCTCACCGGCCGCGACACCCAGCGGGCCGAAGCGGTCGCCAAGGAGGTCGGCGCCCGCGGACTCGCCCTCGACCTGGCACGGCCGTTGGAGATCGCGGCGGCCCTGGCCGGTATGGGGCGCGTCGACCATCTGGTGATCGCGGGCGTCTCCCGGGACGACAACAAGGTGACCGACTACGACATCGACGCCGCCCTGCGCCTGGTCACCCTCAAACTCGTCGGGTACACGGAGGTCGTGCACACGCTGCGCGGCCGCCTGCACGACGACAGCGCCATCGTGCTGTTCGGCGGCCAGGCCAAGGAACGCCCCTACCCGGGCGCGACGACGGTGGCGACGGTCAACGCTGGGGTGCGGGGCCTGATGAACTCCCTCGCCGTCGAGCTGGCTCCCGTCCGGGTCAACGCCGTGCATCCCGGTGTCGTGGGCGACAGCCCGTACTGGCAGGCCAAACCGGAGAAGGTGCTGGCCACACTGCGCACGGAGACACCCACGGGGCGGCTCGCCGCGATGGCGGACGTGGTGGACGCGGTGGACTTCCTGCTGCGCAACCGGTCCGTCAACGCCGTCGAACTGACCGTGGACGGGGGTTGGCTGCTGGGGTGAGCCGGTGGCCGGTCGGAAGGGAGGGCGGCTGCTCGGAGGCGGTCGGTCAGTCGGCGCGGCGCAGTGCGTCCTGCGCCACCTCCTTGTCCACCGCCGCCCGCACCAGCGCGGCGGCGAGGACGGCCGGGTCGGTGTCCCCCGCCAGTTCGGTGAGGCGCTCCGGATCCCGGGGCAGGTTCAGCCGCTCGGCGCCCTGGAGGGCCTTGGCGTCCAGGTAGGGGGCCGCCTCCGGCCAGACGCCCTGCGCCTCGCGCAGAAAGATGTCGGCGCCGGCAGGCCCGATTCCGGGGAACTCCTGCAGGAGCCGGCGCAGTTCGGAGACCTTGCCGTCCGCCTCCCGGCGCAGCCGCCGCAGATCGCCGCCCCACCGCTCGGTCAACAGCTCGGCGGCGTCACCGAGCTGGGTGGCCGTACGTTCGTCGTAGCGCCGGTATCCGCCCCGGCCCAGCGCGTCGACCCGTTCCTGCCAGGCGGCCTGCGCCATACGCCGCGGATCGCGCAGCCCCGCCTCGTGCAGCGCACGGGCGGTGGCCAGCGCGATCGAGCCGCGGATGCGGGCACTGAGCAGATGGGACAGCACCAGCAGCCGGTACAGCGGCTGGGGCGTGTCCTTCAGCCCGATGCCCGCCTCCTCGGCGTACGTCCGGCCGTGCGCGCCGAGAAGTTCCCGTACGACGCGCTCCGGGCGGTCCACGGTCTACCCCTTCAGCGGATCGTGCCCGATGGTCATCAGCCGGTGCCTGCGGCGGGTGTCCTCGGCCGTCACCTCGGGCTCGGGCTCGTTCTCGAGGTCCACCTCCTCGGTGACCTTGTCCACGACCTTCCGCATCACGCGCAGGTCGTCCTCGGTCAGGTCGGTGCGCCGCTTCTGGAGGATGGCCAGGACGTGTTGTCCGGTGGCCGGGCCCGCCTGGTCCGGCAGCGGCTCGGTGGCCTCGTCGGCGTCGCGGACCCGCAGCCATGCCGCGAGTTCCTGCGAGGTCATGTTCACCACGCGGTGGAAGTCCTCCCACAGCGCGTCGAGTTCGAGGGCGTCGGTCATCGTCTGCCCCTTTCCGTACGTGGGTGTCGCGCGCCGGTCCGCCCGCGCGTCAGCGGTGGAAGTTCTCGGCGTCGAACATCCACCGCTGCTTCTCCAGCTCCGCGGTGATGCTGATCAGAAGGTCCTGGGTGACCGGGTCCGCCTTCTCGGTCGCGTCGATGCGTTCACGCAGCCGGGCGACCGCGTCCTGCAGCGCCTCCACCATCACCTGCACGGCGTCCGAGTCGCGCACCCAGCCCTCCTGCGGGGCGGGCAGCGTGAAGGCCTTGGCGACGGTCTCCGGCCGGCCGTCCGGCGGGACGCCCAGCGCCGCGGACCGCTCCGCGACCGTGTCGGCGAAGTCCCGGGCCGCGGTGACCAGCTCGTCGAGCTGGAGGTGGATGGACCGGAACCGCGGTCCGACGATGTTCCAGTGCGCCTGCTTCCCGACCAGCGAGAGCCCGAGCAGATCCACCAAGGTGTCCTGGAGTGCCTCGCAGGCGACCTTTCGGGCGTCGTCGGGCAGGGTGCTCCGCACAGTCGTCATAGGGCGCTTCTCCCTCTCGCGTCGTTCCTGGTCGTCCGGAGCAGTGCGTCGCGCTCCTCCTCGCCGGTGCCGCCCCACACGCCGGCGGCCTGGCCGCTGCTCAGCGCGAAGTGCAGGCACGGGTCGGTCACCGGGCAGCGCGCGCAGACCCGCTTCGCGGCGCTCACGTCGCGCAGGGCGGGGCCGGCGGTGCCGACGGGAAAGAACAGCTCGGGGTCCTCGTCCACGCAGGCGGCGCTCCGCAACCACTCCATGAACGCGCGGGTGCCCCGGACGCTTCGGTGCAAACGCGACGCATGGGCATCGCTGACCTGCGATACCACTGCGGGGAACGCGGGGAGGCGCGGAATCTTCACAGCCGGCGGGCCAGGGCTTATAGTTCGAAACTAGCAGTGCTAATTAATGCGCGTTGATGCGCGATGTGAGGAGCCCTCCGTGCGTCCCGTCCACTTCGCGGCCGCCCGCCGCACCCCCATCGGCAAGCTGCGGGGAGCCCTCTCATCGGTCCGCCCCGACGACCTCGCCGCCACGGTGGTCCGCGCCCTGGTCACCGGCGTGCCCGTGCTGGACCCGGCGCGGATCGACGACGTCTACTGGGGCGCCGCCAACCAGGCAGGCGAGGACAACCGCAACGTCGCCCGCATGGCCGCGCTGCTCGCGGGCCTCCCCGATTCCGTGCCCGGAGCCACGGTCAACCGCCTCTGCGCGTCGGGTCTGGAAGCCGTGACCACGGCCGCCCGCACCATCGCCGCCGGCGAGGCCGACATCGTGATCGCGGGCGGCTCCGAGTCCATGAGCCGCGCCCCCTTCGTCCTGCCCCGCCCCGACGAGGCCCTGCCGCACCGCATGGAGACCGCCGACACCCGCCTCGGCTGGCGCCTGGTCAACCCGGCGATGCGCGAACTGCACGGCCTGCTGGCCATGGGCGAGACGGCCGAGGAGGTCGCCGCGCGGTACGGCATCCCGCGCGAACGCCAGGACGACTTCGCCCTGCGCAGCCACCAGCGCGCCGCCCTGGCCCGCAAGAACGGCCACTTCGACGACGAACTCCTCCCCGTGGAGCGCCCCGACGGCGTGGTCGTCGACACCGACGAATGCGTCCGCGAGGACACCTCGTACGAGAAGCTGTCCCGGCTCAAGCCGGTCTTCCGCGACGGCGGCACGGTCACCGCGGGCAACGCCTCGCCGATGAACGACGGCGCCGCCGGCCTCCTCCTCGTCAGCGAGGACGCCCTGAACGACCTGGGCCTCGAGTCCCTCGGCCGCTACGTCGCCGGCGCCTCCGCGGGTGTCCACCCCGACGTCATGGGCATCGGACCCGTCCCCGCCACCCGCAAGGTGCTGGCCCGCTCCGGCTGGAGCGTGGGCGACCTGGAGGAGGCCGAGTTCAACGAGGCCTTCGCCGCTCAGGCCCTGGCCTGCGTCGATCAACTCGGCATCGACCCGGAACTGGTCAACCCCAGCGGCGGCGCCATCGCGCTGGGCCACCCCCTGGGCTGCTCCGGAGCCCGCATCCTGACGACGCTGCTGCACCGCATGCGGCGCACGGGAGCGGGGCGGGGACTGGCCACGATGTGCGTCGGGGTGGGGCAGGGGAGCGCCGTCCTCGTCGAGCGGCCCTAGGTCGTGTCCGCAAAGTCCCGTCGTCCGCCCGGAGGGCGGGCCCCGCGGTGTCTGGTGCGTGCTCTCGGCGTGCCGGGCGGAGCCCCTCGTACTGGACGTACTTGGGTCTTCGTCCGGTGCGGCGAGAGTGCGTGCCAGGCGTCGTGGGGCAGGCGGGACTTTGCGGACACGACCTAGCACTGCCGGCGGCGCCCACCAGGCGAGACAGCGCTTACGAGCGCCGGTTCGTTGCACATAGCATCAGTGTTCGCATGAACACCATGACGCTCTGGCACATCACCGGCTGGGAGTTCGCCGCCCTCGCCTTCGCGGCCCTGCTCGTCGGCTTCTCGAAGACCGCCGTGAGCGGGGCCAACACGGTCAGTCTGGCCATCTTCGCGGCGGTGCTGCCCGCCCGCGCCTCCACCGGCGTGCTGCTGCCCGTGCTGATCGCCGGCGACCTCCTGGCCGTCGCCACCTACCGGCGGCACGCGCACTGGCCCACGCTGTGGCGGCTGTTCCCCGCGGTGGCCGCGGGCGTGGTCGTCGGCACGGTGTTCCTCCTGTGGGCCGACGACGCGGTCGTACGGACCTCGATCGGCGCGATCCTGCTGCTGATGGCGGCGGTGACGGTCTGGCGCCGGCGCACGGCCGACAGGGAGGAGGAACCGGAGTCGGTCACCACCCGGTCGGGCCGGCTCAAGGCCCGTTCCTACGGTGTCCTGGGCGGCTTCACCACCATGGTGGCCAACGCGGGCGGGCCCGTGATGTCGATGTACCTGCTCTCCGCGGGCTTCCGCAAGCTCGGCTTCCTCGGCACCTCGGCCTTCTTCTTCCTGATCGTCAACGTCTCCAAGCTGCCCTTCAGCGCGGGCCTCGGCCTGATCGACGGCCGCTCCCTGCTCCTCGACCTCGCGCTCGTGGCGTTCGTCGTGCCCGGCGCACTGTTCGGCAAGTGGGCCGTGCACCGGATCGACCAGCGGCTGTTCGAGCAGCTCGTCATCGCGGCGACGATCGTGGGCGGTCTGCAGCTATTGCTGCGCTGACTCCCGCAGCAGCGCCGGAAGGTCCGCGAAGGAGTCGATCACGTGGTCGGGCGTGCCGTCGGCGGCCCGCAGCGTCTCCTCCTGAAACTTCCCGGTCCGCACGAGCACCCCGGTGACCCCGGCCCGCTGAGCCGCCAGCACGTCGGACTCGACGTCGTCGCCGACCATCACCGCCTCGTCCGCGCCGACGCCCAGCCGTGCGAGCGCCGACGCGAAGAACGCCCGCGCCGGCTTGCCGGTGATCTCGGCCTCCACCCGCGCGGCCCGCTCCAGCCCGGCCAGGAACGCCCCGGTGTCCAGCCGCAGCCCCTCGGCCGTACGCCAGTACAGGTTGCGGTGCATCGCCACCAGCCGGGCCCCGCGCTGCAGATGCCCGAAGGCCCGGTCGAGCTCCGCATAGCCGAACTCGGGACCGGCACCGCCGACCAGCACGACATCCGGCACGCTGCCGGTGTCGCCCGCCTCGACGACGGTGACACCGTCCAGGTCCTCCGCGATGTCACCGCTGTTCAGCAGCGCGCACCGGGCACCGGGACAGTGCTCGGCCAGGTATGCGGCGGTGGCGGCGGGCGCCGTCAGGATGTCCTCGGCGGACACCGGGAACCCCGCCTCCGCCAGCGTCCCGGCGATCGACGCCCGGGTACGTGAGGTGGTGTTGGTGACCAGCAGGACGCCGAGCCCGGCCTCCCGGATCTCCCGCAACGCCTCGACGGCCCCGGGCAACGGCCGCCACGAGACGGTGAGCACCCCGTCGATGTCCACGAGCACGGCACGCACGGACTCCATGCCAGGACGATAACGACCGGGGGCCGTGCTCGCCGGTCGGCACCCGGCCGGCCCCAGGCAGAACGGGACCTCGTACGCTCGACGCCGTGTCCCCTCACGTCCTGATCCTCGGCGGCACGACCGAGGCCCGTGCCCTGGCCGCGGTGCTGTCCACGCGCCCCGGCGTCCGCGTCACGACGTCCCTCGCGGGGCGCGTCGCCGAGCCCGGGGCGCTCGACGGGGAAGTGCGCGTCGGGGGCTTCGGCGGGGCCCGGGGGCTGGCCGGTTGGCTGCGGGAGGAGGGCGTGGACGCGCTCGTCGACGCCACACACCCCTTCGCCGAGTCGATCACGGCCAACGCCGCCCGCGCCGCTACCGAGACCGGTGTCCCCGCCGTGGTGCTCCGCCGGCCCGGATGGCGGCCCGGCCCCGGGGACCACTGGCACCCGGTCCCTTCACTGGACGCCGCCGCGGACCTGCTCCCACACCTCGGCCGCCGGGTGTTCCTCACCACCGGGCGCCTCGGCCTGGCCTCCTTCGCCCACCTGACGCGCCTCCACTTCGTCGTGCGGTCGGTGGATCCCCCCGAGCCGCCGCTGCCCCCCGGCGCCCACGTGCTGCTCGCCCGCGGCCCGTTCACCGTTCCGGGGGAGACGGCCCTGCTGCGCGAGCACCACATCGACGTCCTGGTGACCAAGGACAGTGGGGGAGCGGCCACAGCGGCCAAACTGACGGCGGCCCGGGACCTCGGGCTGCCGGTCGTGGTCGTGGAGCGGCCGCCGCTGCCGGACGGCGTGACGGCCGTAGCCGATGTGGAGGGCGTGCTGGAACGGCTGGGGCTGGGGTAGGGCCCTCACACCGAGCCGGCCTTGAGGGACTTCTCCGCACGGCGATCCTCAGCATCTCTCCGTACAGGCCGATGCCCTTGCCCAGCACGAACAGGTGCTGGGGTTCCAGCCACGAGCCTGGGCTTCGTGCGCAGGCCGCAATGTCCGCCCGGGTGCCTGGTGACGGGCCCGCCGGTCCCGTCAGTCGCGGGGGTGCCGGCGCAGCAGATAGGTGTCCATGATCCAGCCCTTGCGTTCACGGGCCTCGGCCCGCAGCCGCTCGATGCGTGGTGCCGCCTCGGCGATCGGGCCGGAGACGAGGATCTCGTCCGGGGTGCCGATGTAGGCGCCCCAGTAGATGTCGACGTCCTCCCGCGCGTACTGCCGGAAGGTCTGGTGGGCGTCGAGCATCACCACCACGTCGTCCACGCCCTCCGGGAAGCCCTCGGCCAGCCGTCGGCCGGTGGTGATCTGCACCGGCCGGGCGACGCGGTTGAGGCCCGTGCGGTGCCGGGCGACGAGCGCCGAGACGCTGCTGATGCCGGGCACGACGTCGTACTCGAACGCCACGGCGCCCCGCTCCAGCACCTCCTCCAGGATCCCCAGCGTGCTGTCGTACAGCGACGGATCGCCCCACACCAGGAAGGCGCCGGTCTGCTCCTCGCCGAGCTCCTCGGCGATCAGCCGCTCGTAGATGTCGGCACGGGCGCTGCGCCAGTCCCCGACGGCGGGGGAGTAGGCCGAGCCGCCGGCGCTCCGGTCCCGCTCGGGGTCACGCGCCTCGACGACGCGGTACGTCCCCTCGGGCACGTGTGCCTCGAGCATGTCCCGGCGGAGCCCGGTGAGGTCCGCCTTCACCTCGCCCTTCTCCAGGATGAAGAACACGTCCGTGCTCCGCAGCGCCCTGACCGCCTGGAGGGTGAGCTGGTCGGGGTCGCCCGCGCCGATACCGATGACATGAATCTTTCGCACGCCCCGAGTCTGCCGCACGGCGTGGACGGCCCTTTCACCGCGGTCGCCCTGCCGGCGGCCGCCCGCCCGCCGCCGCGGTCCGGGTTCAGCCCTCTCGGCGTGCCGGTCGGCTCCCGGGCGTCCCGCTCCGCAGCCGAGGCGCCCGCGCCCCCGCGTCCACCGCCCGGCCGTCCCGCTCCACCTGCCCGGCCAGCTCCCGCGCCCACTCAGCCACGCTCGCGACGTCGATCCCGTGCGGCAGGGCCTGCCCGGCCTCGGACACCCAGGCCTCGGCCGCTCCCGCCCCGCGGCGCAAGAGCCGGGCGCCGCCGGTCAGGTTCCCCCGGGCGGCGTGCGTGAGCCCCACGGCGAGCTGGGCGAGCCCGCGCCACAGCTCGCGCTCCTGGTCGGGCCCCGACTTCCACGCGTCCTCGAAGACCTCGTGCGCGTGGAACGGCTTGCCCTCGTCCAGCAGCCGCTGCGCCTCGGCGACGGTCTCCTCGGGGGTGCGGACGACGCCCTCGGGCTGCCGGGGCACACCGTCCGTGCCGTACGGCAGGGGCCGTCCGAGGCCGTCCCGGGGCCGGGCGTTGCGCGCCCGCCCCTCACCGTCGCGGTCCCGTGTGTCGCCCGGCCGGCCCGAGCCGGTCTCTCCTGTGCTGCCCATAGACCGATTGTCCCGCCCGGCCCGTTTTCGGCGCGGCCAGGGGTGTGGGGTAAGGTGCTGTTCGCGCGATCACGCGGCTCACCGCGGGTGGCGCGCACCGGGACGTGGCGCAGCTTGGTAGCGCACTTGACTGGGGGTCAAGGGGTCGCAGGTTCAAATCCTGTCGTCCCGACAGTTCGATGGGCTGTCATCGTAGGTCAGGGCCTTGGATCACTTCGGTGAGACAAGGCCCTTGATCGTTTCTCGGGGTCGCGTCTCACGGTTCCTCACAAACGTGGATGACCTTCGCCGGCTGCGCCCTTCCGCGCCGTCTTCATCTCGCCGTCGCGTGCCTTGTACTCGCGCTCGCCGCATGGCGGCCCCCCCTTCCGTGATCGCGGCTTCGCCCGGGCGGTGCGGTTCCCTGGCAGATCGATGAGCGATTCGATGCGTTATGTCCTTGATGTTGCTTTAAGTGGTCTTTAGTGTTCGCCGCAGGAAACGCTGCGAGGTCCGAGTCTCGTGCCATCGTCCGGAAGCGAGGTGTGGAGCGGTGCACGTGAGGTGCGGCTGCCGGCCCGTTTCGGGTCGGAAGGGACGCCCCAAAGGGGCGCGATGGTTGCGGGCGTTCGCCGTACTGCCGTTGCTGGCGTCGGTGCTCGCGGCTTGTGGCAGCGACGAAGGCTCCGGTACGCCCACCCTCAACTGGTACAACTTTCCCGACGACTCCGGTGCGCTCCAGAAGGCGGCCGACCGGTGCGGTCAGGCGTCGGGCGGTCGCTACCGGATCAGCTACAACAAGCTCCCGCGTGCCGCGGACGGCCAGCGCCAGCAGCTCGTCCGCAGACTCGCCGCCGAGGACGACTCGCTCGACATCCTGGGCCTGGACGTCACCTGGGCGGCGGAGTTCGCCGAGGCGCGCTGGATCCGGGAATGGACGGGGGCGGCGAAGCGCCAGGCCGTGAAGGGCACCCTGCGCGTACCGCTGCAGACCTCGACCTGGAAGGACAGGCTGTACGCGGTCCCGTACAACACCAACACCCAGCTCCTGTGGTACCGCAAGGACCTGGTGCCCACTCCGCCCAGGACCTGGGCCGAGATGCTGGACATGGCCGGCGCCCTCGCCCGGCAGGGCAAACCGCACTTCGTCGAGATCCAGGGCGCCCAGTACGAGGGCCTGACCGCCTGGTTCAACACGCTGATCAACAGTGCGGGCGGCTCCATCCTCAACGCGAGCGCGACCGCGCCCTCCCTCGGCCCTCCCGCTGTGCGGGCCGCGGGCATCATGCGTGATCTGGCGAAGTCCCCGGCCGCGGACCCCTCCCTGCCCAACCAGATGGAGGACCAGAACCGTCTCGCCATGGAGTCGGGGGTGGCGGCGTTCGAGCTCAACTACCCGTTCGTCTATCCGTCGATGAAGGCGAACAACCCCGCGCTGTTCAAGAACTTCGGCTGGGCGCCGTACCCTCGGGTCGACGCGAACCGCCCGGCGCGGCCCACCATCGGCGGCATCGACCTGGCGGTGAGCGCCTACTCGCGCCACCCCGACCTGGCCTTCGAGGCGGCGCTGTGCCTGCGCAACCGGGAGAACCAGCTCACCGCCGCGCTCGAGGGCGGTCTGCCGCCCACCCTGCGCGCCCTGTACGACGAGCCCGCGTTCATGAAGGAGTACCCCTTCTCCGCGGAGGTGCTGGCCGCACTGGAGTCGGCGAGCGTGCGCCCGATCACTCCGGTCTACCAGAACGTGTCGATCGCGGTCTCCCACACGCTGTCTCCGCCGTCCGGGATCACACCGGAGAGCTCGGTCGACACCATCGGGGACCAGATCGACGAGGCCCTGCGATCCGAGGGTGTGATCCCGTGAACCACCACCTCCCGCACCACTTCGCCGCCCCGCGCCGCCGCGCGCGGGCCGCGTACCCGGGCGGCCCGAGATGAGCACGCGGGCGCAACCCGCCGGGCCACCACCGCCCCCCGAGGCGGAGACGGAGCCGGCGGGACCGGACCGGGCGGCGCTCTCGGCGGGGGCCAGGCAGGAGCGGCGGCTCGGCTGGCTGCTCTGTGCGCCGGCCGTCGTCGTCATGGTCGCCGTGACCGCCTACCCCATCGGATACGCCGTCTATCTGTCCCTGCAGCGGTACGACCTGCGCTTTCCCGGACGGGCGGAGTTCGTGGGCCTGAGCAACTACGGGGCGGTGCTGTCCTCCCCGTTCTGGTGGGACGCCTTCTGGGTCACGCTGTTCATCAGCGCGGTGTCCGTGGCGATCGAACTTGTCCTCGGAATGGGGCTCGCCCTGGTCATGCACCGCACGATCTTCTGGCGCGGCGCCGTCCGCACGTCCGTTCTCATCCCGTACGGGATCGTCACCGTGGTCGCCGCCTTCTCCTGGCAGTACGCCTGGACCCCGGATCTCGGATACCTCGCCGAGTTGCTGCCCAGTGGGGAGGCTCCACTGACCGAGCAGTGGCCCGCCCTCTGGCTGATCATCCTCGCCGAGGTGTGGAAGACGACGCCGTTCATGGCCCTGCTGCTGCTCGCGGGCCTCGCGCTGGTCCCCGAGGAGACCTTGAAGGCGGCCATGGTGGACGGTGCGACCGCCTGGCAGCGCTTCACCAAGGTCATGCTGCCGCTGATGAAGCCGGCCATCCTCGTGGCACTGCTCTTCCGCACACTGGACGCGTTCCGGATCTTCGACAACATCTACATCCTGACCGCGGGCGCCCAGGGGACCGGCTCGCTGTCGATCCTCGGGTACGACAACCTGTTCACCGCGCTGAACCTGGGCATCGGGTCGGCGATCTCGGTCCTGATCTTCATCTGCGTCGGGATCATCGCCTTCGCCTTCGTCAAGCTGTTCGGCGCCGCCGCACCCGGCGCGGAGGTGAAGCGCTGATGGCCGCCGTGGGTAAGACGCATGCCCTCCGATGGGGCGTCGTGAACGTGGTGGTGATGCTGTACGCCTTGTTCCCGGTGTGGTGGATCGCCGCGCTGTCGTTCAAGGATCCCAGCACCCTCACGGACGGCGACTACATCCCCCGGGACTGGACCCTGGAGAACTACCGGGGCATCTTCGACACCTCGGAGTTCACCCGCGCACTGATCAACTCGATCGGTATCGCCCTGATCGCCACGGTGATCGCGGTGGCGCTGGGCACCATGGCCGCGTACGCGGTGGCCAGGCTGCGCTTCCCCGGCAAGCAACTGCTCATCGGCATGTCCCTGCTGATCGCCATGTTCCCGCCGATCTCCCTGGTCTCACCGCTGTTCAACATCGAACGGATCATCGGGATCTTCGACACCTGGGTCGGGCTGATCATCCCGTACATGACCTTCTCGCTGCCGCTCGCGATCTACACCCTGTCGGCGTTCTTCCGGGAGATCCCATGGGATCTGGAGAAGGCCGCCAAGGTCGACGGGGCGACGCCCGCACAGGCCTTTCGGCTGGTCATCGCGCCGCTGGCCGCGCCGGGCGTGTTCACCACGGCCATTCTCGTGTTCATCTTCTGCTGGAACGACTTCCTGTTCGCGATCTCGCTGACGTCCACCCAGTCAGCGCGCACCGTGCCGGCCGCGATCGCGTTCTTCACCGGGAGCTCCCAGTTCCAGCAGCCCACGGGGTCGATCGCCGCCGCCGCGGTGGTCATCACCATCCCGATCATCGTTTTCGTCCTGTTCTTCCAACGGCGGATCGTCGCCGGACTGACCTCCGGGGCAGTCAAGGGCTGACCGGGGAAGGCAAGGAGGCACCAGCCATGGCCGAGATCATCCTCGAGGGAGTCACCAAGCGCTTTCCGGACGGGTCCCTCGCCGTGAAGGACGTGGACCTCGAGATCGCCGACGGCGAGTTCGTGATCCTGGTCGGTCCGTCGGGATGCGGAAAGTCCACCACCCTGAACATGATCGCCGGACTCGAGGACATCACGGAGGGCACCCTGCGCATCGGGGACCGAGTCGTCAACGACCTGGCCCCCAAGGAACGTGACGTCGCCATGGTGTTCCAGAGCTACGCCCTGTATCCGCACATGAACGTCCGGGAGAACATGGGCTTCCCGCTGCGTCTGGCCAAGGTGGACAAGGACACCATCGACGCCAAGGTGACGCACGCCGCCCGGATCCTCGACCTCACCGAGCATCTGGACCGCAAGCCCGCCAACCTCTCGGGCGGTCAGCGCCAGCGGGTGGCCATGGGGCGGGCGATCGTCCGTGATCCCGAGGCGTTCCTGATGGACGAGCCGCTGTCCAACCTGGACGCCAAACTCCGGGTACAGATGCGCACCCAGATCTCGCGGCTGCAGCGGAACCTCGGTACGACCACCGTGTACGTCACCCACGACCAGACCGAGGCGATGACGCTGGGCGACCGCGTCGTGGTCATGAGACAGGGCCTTGTCCAGCAGATCGGCACCCCCGCCGAGCTGTACGACCTGCCGCGCAACATCTTCGTCGCGGGCTTCATCGGCTCCCCGGCGATGAACTTCCTGAACGCCACCCTCGAGGGTGGCGCCCTGCGCTCGTCCCTGGGCGACCTCACCCTCGACGACCGAACGAGGCAGGCGCTGGAACGCCAGAACGCGCCCCGTGAGGTCATCGTCGGGCTGCGACCGGAGGCATTCGAGGACGTGGCCCTGTCACACGACCGGGGCCGGACGGGCCCGGCCGTCACCGCCACCGTGGACGTGCTGGAGTCCCTGGGCTCCGACGCGTACGTCTACTTCACCGCGGAGGGCGGACCCGCCACGACCACCGAACTGGAGGAGCTCGCCAAGGACTCGGGCCTGCGCGACACCGGCGCGGACACCCAGCAGATCGTGGCCCGCCTGGACGCCGCCACGCGTGCCCGCGAGGGAGAACCGGTAGAGCTGCAGGTCGACATGGCCAAGGCGCACGTGTTCGACCCGGCGACCGGAGCGAACCTCACGCATCCACTGAGGGCGAACTGACGACGCACCACACAGGGCACGATCCCCCCGGGTCTCCTCGGCCGCCCGGCCCGAGGAGAACCTGGCCGCGGTGGATCTGGATCCGACCCCGGAGCAGCGCCCGGCTGGACGCGGTGCACTGACACCGTGGACCGTGGAGGAAGACGGCATCCGGACCTCCGGAAGGAGCACCGGCCATGACCACCCGCCCGGCCCACCCCGCCGCCCGCTCGATCAGGACCACCCCGGAAGGCCTCATGTGGGAGCCCAGCGAGCGCTGGGTGCGCGGCCGCAAAGGCGACGTCACCGTCGTCGACAGCCGCCACCCGGTGCTCGTCTGGGAGCCTCACCTGCCCGTGCCGCAGTACGCCTTCCCCGAGGAGGACGTCCGCACCGACCTGCTCCGCCCGGCCGGGAGCCCGCCCACGGGCACCCACACCGGCTCCCGGGTCTTCTACGACCTCGACGCCGACGGAGAGCTGCGTGAGAACGCGGCCTGGACGTTCCCCGCCGACGACCTGGCCGGCCACATCGCCTTCGAATGGTTCCTGCGCACCGACACGGGCCTCGACCACTGGTACGAGGAGGACGAGGAGATCTTCATCCACCCCCGTGACCCGCACAAACGCGTCGACGCGCTGCCGAGCAGCCGGCACGTGCAGGTCGAGATCGACGGGCGGGCCGTCGCCGACAGCCACGCTCCCGTCCTGCTCTTCGAGACGTCCCTGCCCACCCGGTACTACCTCCCCCGCGAGGACGTCCGCCTCGACCTGTTCGACGCCACCGACCACCACACCGGATGCCCCTACAAGGGCACCGCCTCCTACTGGTCCTGGCGCGGCGGGGCCGACGTGCCGCCCAACCTCGCGTGGACCTATCCCGAGCCGTTGCCCGCCGTGGCGGCGATCCAGGGGCGCGTCGCCTTCTTCAACGAGGTCGTCGACATCACGCTGGACGGCGAGCGCCTGGAGCGGCCGGACACGCCGTTCAGCCGGATGCTGCGGGGGCGGAGCCGCTCCTGAAGCCGTCGAGCGGGGCGGGCCACCGCTTACGGCCGCACCAGCAACTGGAAGTCGAACGAATAGTGCGAGGCCCGGTAGAGGTGCGTTCCGAACTCGACCGGGCGTCCGGTGTCGTCGTACGCCGTGCGCTGCATCGTGAGCAGCGCCGCCCCCTCCTCCTCGTCCAGGCGGGACGCCTCGTCCGCCGTGGCCGCGCGGGCGCCGACGGTCTGGCGGGCGCTGTGCAGGGTGATGCCCGCCGAGCGCATCACGCGGTACAGGCCGGTCGACTCCAGGCGGGCGCTGTCCAGGTCGAGCAGGGACGCCGGAAGGTAGTTGCGCAGCAGCGCCACCGGCCGGCCGTGGGTGCGGCGCAGCCGGTCCAGGACGGTCACCTCACCGCCCTCCGGCACACCGAGGGCGGCGGCCACGTCGCAGGCGGCCGGGACGGTCTCGTTGCGCACGACCTCGGTGGTCGGTCCCTGCCCGGCCGCCTCCAGGTCGTCGTAGAGGCTGCTCAGTTCCAGCGGGCGTCTGACCTGGCTGTGCACCACCTGAGTGCCCACGCCGCGCCGCCGGACCAGCAGCCCCTTGTCGACGAGGGACTGGATGGCCTGGCGGACGGTGGGGCGGGACAGGCCGAGGCGGACCGACAGGTCCACCTCGTTGCCCAGGAGGTTCCCCGGGGCGAGGACCCCGCGCTCGATCGCCGCCTCCAGCTGTTGCGCGAGCTGGTGGTAGAGCGGCACGGGGCTGCTCCGGTCCAGGGCGAAGTCCAGCGCGCCGAGCGCCGGAGCGGCCGTGGCGCGGGCCCGGTCACCGGACTTCGCCATGGATGAACCCCCTTACGGGTGTCAGGAGTTGCTCGGGAAGCCGAGGTTGATGCCGCCGTCGGACGGGTCGGGCCAGCGGGTGGTGATGACCTTGCCCTGGGTGTAGAAGGCGATGCCGTCGTTGCCGTAGACGTGCAGGTCGCCGAAGAGGGAGTCCTTCCAGCCGCCGAAGGAGTGGTAGCCGACGGGGACCGGGATCGGGACGTTGACGCCGACCATGCCCGCCTTGACCTCCAGCTGGAAGCGGCGGGCCGCGCCACCGTCCCGGGTGAAGATCGCGGTGCCGTTGCCCCAGCGCGAGGAGTTGATCAGCTGGATCGCCTCCTCGTACGTCTCCGCACGCACGACCGCCAGCACCGGGCCGAAGATCTCGTCCCGGTAGGCGTCCGCCGTCAGCGGCACCCGGTCCAGCAGGGAGACGCCGAGGAAGAAGCCGTTCTCGTGGCCGTCCACCGAGAAGCCCGTGCCGTCCACGACGACCTCGGCACCCTGCTCCGCGGCCGACGCCACGTAGGACGCCACCTTGTCGCGGTGCTCACGGGTGATCAGCGGACCCATCTCGGACGCCGGGTCGTCGCCGGGGCCGATCCGCAGGTTCTTCGCACGCTCGGCGATCTTGCCGACCAGCTCGTCGCCGATGTCGCCCACGGCCACGACCACCGACACGGCCATGCAGCGCTCGCCCGCCGAGCCGTACGCGGCGTTGATCGCCTGGTCCGCGGCGAGTTCCAGGTCGGCGTCGGGCAGCACCAGCATGTGGTTCTTGGCACCGCCCAGGGCCTGCACCCGCTTGCCGTGCTCGACGGCCGCTCGCTGGATGTACTTGGCGATCGGCGTCGAGCCGACGAAGGACACCGCCTCGATGTCCGGGTGCTCCAGGATGCGGTCCACGGCCGTCTTGTCACCCTGCACGATGTTGAGGACGCCCTCCGGCAGACCCGCCTCGGTGGCCAGCTCGGCCAGCCGCAGGGAGGCCGACGGGTCCTTCTCCGACGGCTTCAGCACGAACGTGTTCCCGCAGGCGATCGCCAGCGGGAACATCCACATCGGTACCATCGCCGGGAAGTTGAACGGCGTGATGCCCGCGACCACGCCCAGCGGCTGGCGGATCGAGGCCACGTCCACCCGGGTGGAGACCTGGGTGGACAGCTCGCCCTTGAGCTGGACGGAGATCCCGCACGCCAGCTCCACGATCTCCATGCCGCGCGCGACCTCGCCGAGCGCGTCCGAGTGCACCTTGCCGTGCTCGGCGGTGATGAGCTCCGCGATCTCGTCGCGGTGGGCGTCGAGCAGCTCGCGGTACTTGAACAGGATCGCCGTGCGCTTGGCCAGGGAGGACTGCCCCCAGCTCTCGAAGGCGGCCTTGGCGGAGGCGACCGCGGCATCGACCTCGTCGACGGACGCGAAGGCGACCTGCTTCTCCTGGGCGCCGGTCGCCGGGTTGTAGACGGGGCCGAACCGGCCGGAGGTGCCCTCGACGGGCTTGCCGTCGATCCAGTGGGTGATGGTCTTCATGGTGCGGGGGGCCTTTCGTGGAGCCTGGGTTCAGGGGAGTTCAGAGGTGGTGCCGACGGTCCACCACGTGGCGGTCGTAGCGCTCGCGGGCCTCGACGGCGGCCTCCCGGGTGGCGGTCTCGGCCACCGGCACGTCCCACCAGGCCTCGGCCGGGGGAGCGGTGGCCGCCGGGTCGGTCTCGACGTAGACGCACGTCGGCCGGTCGGAGACACGGGCCGCCGCGAGCGCCTCGCGCAGCTCGCGCACGGTCTTGGCGCGCAGCACGTCCATGCCGAGGCTGGCCGCGTTGGCGGCGAGGTCGACGGGCAGCGGGGCGCCGGTGAAGGTGCCGTCGGCGGCCCGGAAGCGGTAGGCGGTGCCGAAGCGCTCGCCGCCCGTCTCCTGCGACAGCCCGCCGATGGAGGCGTAGCCGTGGTTCTGGATCAGGACGATGTTGACCGGCAGGCCCTCCTGGACGGCGGTGACGATCTCCGTCGGCATCATCAGGTAGGTGCCGTCGCCGACCAGTGCCCAGACCGGGGTGCCCGGGGCGGCCTGCTGGACGCCGATGCCGGCCGGGATCTCGTAGCCCATGCAGGAGTAGCCGTACTCCAGGTGGTACTGGCGCGGGCTGCGGGAGCGCCACAGCTTGTGCAGGTCGCCGGGGAGCGAACCGGCCGCGTTGATCACCACGTCGTCGTCGCCCACGGTCGCGTCCAGCGCGCCGAGCACCTGCGTCTGGGTGGGGACCGCGTTCTCGTCGGCGGCGCGGTAGGCGGCTTCGACCACCTCGTCCCAGCGCTCCTTGCCGGCGCGGTACTCGGCCTCGTAGGCCTCGGACACATGGTGCCCGGCCAGCCCCTCGGCCAGCCTCTCCAGGCCGGACCGCGCGTCGCACACCAGCGTCCGCGCGGCCAGCTTGTGGGCGTCGAAGGCGGTGATGTTGAGGTTGAGGAACCGCACGTCCGGGTTCTGGAAGAGGGTGCCGGAGGCGGTGGTGAAGTCGGTGTAGCGGGTGCCGACACCGATCACCAGGTCGGCGGTGCGGGCGAGTTCGTCGCTGACCGCGGTGCCGGTGTGGCCGATTCCGCCGAGGTCGGCGGGGTGGTCGTGGCGCAGCGAGCCCTTGCCGGCCTGGGTGGAGGCGACCGGGATGCCGGTGGCCTCCACGAACGCCTTCAGGGCCTGCTCGGCCTCGCTGTGGTGGACGCCGCCGCCCGCCACGATCAGCGGCCGCTCGGCCGACCTGATCGCCTCGACGGCAGCCGCCAGTTCCACCGGGTCCGGCGCGGGACGCCGTACGTACCAGACGCGCTCGGCGAAGAACTCCTCCGGCCAGTCGTACGCCTCGGCCTGCACGTCCTGGGGCAGAGCGAGGGTGACGGCACCGGTCTCGGCCGGGTCGGCCAGCACCCGCATCGCCTGCAGCGCGGAGGGGATCAGCGCCTCGGGGCGGGTGATCCGGTCGAAGTACCTCGACACCGGGCGCAGAGTGTCGTTGACCGACACGTCGGCCTCGGCGGGGTGCTCCAGCTGCTGGAGCAGCGGGTCGGGGGCGTGCGAGGCGAAGTAGTCGCCGGGCAGGAGCAGCACCGGCAGCCGGTTGATGGTCGCCAGGGCGGCGCCGGTGACCAGGTTGGTGGCGCCCGGGCCGATGGAGGTCGTCACCGCCTGCGCGGACAGGCGGTTCAGCTGCCGGGCGTAGCCGACGGCCGCGTGCACCATGGACTGCTCGTTGCGGCCCTGGTGGAACGGCATGACGTGCTCGCCCGCCTCCAGGAGCGCCTGGCCGACTCCGGCAACGTTGCCATGGCCGAAGATGCCCCAGGTCCCGGCGATCAGCCGGCGGCGCACGCCGTCCCGCTCGGTGTACTGGGCGGACAGGAACCGCACCAGCGCCTGGGCGGTCGTCAGTCGGCGGGTGGGGGCGCTCATACGGAGGTCTCCGGGGCGGTGTAGAGGGGGAGGCGGGGGTCGACCGGCTGGTCCGGCCAGGTGTCGCGGACCCAGGCGTGGTCGGGGTGGTCGCAGATCAGCCAGGCGCGCTCGGCCTCCGGGCCCGCCATGACGTTGAGGTAGTACATGTGGTGGCCGGGGGTGGCCATCGACGGACCGTGCCAGCCGTCCGGGATGAGGACGACGTCGCCGTCGCGCACCTCCGCCAGCACGTCGGTGTCCCGGCCGGGGCCGGACGGGGAGACGCGCTGGTAGCCGAGGCCGGGGACGCCGTCGTGACCGGCGAACTCGAAGTAGTAGATCTCCTCCAGCACGGACTCCTCGCCGGGCCGGTGCTCGTCGTGCTTGTGCGGCGGGAACGACGACCAGTTGCCGCCCGGGGTGATCACCTCGACCGCGATGAGCTTGTCGCACTCGAAGACCCCGGCCGCGCCGAAGTTGTTCACCTGCCGGGAGCAGTTCCCGGTGCCCCGCAGCTCCACCGGCACCTCGGAGGCCGGGCCGTAGCGGGCGGGCAGTCGGCGGGTGCAGCGCGCGCCGGTCAGCGCGAACCGGCCGCCCGCGGCGGACGTCACGGTCGCGCGGGCGTCGCGCGGCACGTACGCGAAGTCGCTGACGCCGCTGAACACGTCGGCGCGGCCCGTCAGTTCGAAGGTCTCCTGGCCGAAGTCGTCCGCGGCGGCGACCGTGCAGCCGCCGCTCAGCGGGACGACGATCCACTCGCTGTCACCGGTGTCGAAGGAGTGCGCGCCGCCCGGCGGCAGCTCCAGGATCCGCAGGCTGGAGTGGCCCCAGCCGGCCTTCTCGGGAGTGATGTCGACGGTGTAGGGGCCGCCGAGGGCCTTACCCGCGGGGAGGTGATACGTCATCGTGTGCCTTTCGGATCACAGCGGAGCGAGTCACGGACCGGTTCACAACAGGCCGACGGCGGTGTCCACCGCTTCTTCCACGCTGCCCCCGGCCGGGTAGAGCAGCGACCGTCCGACCACCATGCCCTGGACGGTGGGCAGCCGCAGGGCCTTGCGCCAGCGTTCGTAGGCGCCCTCCTGGTCCTCGCCGACCTCGCCGCCGAGCAGCACGACGGGCAGCGTCGAGGTCTCCAGAACCTCGGCCATGTCGTCAGGGTCGTCGGTGACGGGCAGCTTCAGCCAGGTGTAGGCGGAGGTGCCGCCCAGGCCCGAGGCGATCGCGACGGACCGGGTGACCGCTTCGGCGGACAGGTCGTTGCGGACCCTGCCGTCGACCCGCCGGGAGATGAAAGGCTCGACGAAAAGGGGGAGCTTGCGGGCCGCCATGGCGTCGATCGCCCGTGCGGTGGACTCCAGCGTGGTCAGTGACCCCGGGTCGTCGTAGTCGATGCGGACCAGGAGCTTGCCCGCGTCGAAGCGGAGCCGGTCGATGTCCTCGGCGCGGTGGCCGGTGAAGCGGTCGTCCATCTCGAAGGAGGCCCCGGCGAGTCCGCCGCGGTTCATCGAGCCCATGACGACCTTGTTCTCCAGCACCCCGAGCAGGAGCAGGTCCTCCAGGATGTCGGCGGTGGCGAGCACCCCGTCGACGCCGGGCCGCGACAGCGCCGTGCACAGCCGCTGCAGCAGGTCCGCGCGGTTGGCCATGGCCAGGCGCCGGTCTCCGACCCCGAGGGCGCCGCGGGCCGGATGGTCGGCGGCCACGATCATCAGGCGGCCGCTGTCGCCGACCAGCGGGCGGCGCACCCGGCGGGCCGCCGCCTCGGCGACGGCCTCGGGATTGCGGGCTCTGACCGTGGTGAGGTCGGGGATGCCGATGTTCAAGGAAGGCTCCGTTTCAGTGGCTCGTGCTCGGCGACGGCACCCCGGCGAGGAGGTCCGCGACCTCGGACTCGGTGGGCATCGCGGAGGAGCAGGCGAGGCGGGAGGCGACGAGGGCGCCGGCGGCGTTGGCGTGGCGCATGGTCCGCTCCAGGTCCCAGCCGGCGAGCAGACCGTGGCAGAGCGAGCCGCCGAAGGCGTCGCCCGCCCCCAGGCCGTTGACCACCTCGACCGGCACCGGCGGCACCTCGGCCCGGGTGCCGTCGCGGTGCACGGCCAGGACGCCCTTGGGGCCCTGCTTGACGACGGCCAGCTGCACGCCCGCCTCCAGCAGCGCGTCCGCGCAGGCCTGCGGCTCGCGCACGCCGGTGGCGATCTCGCACTCGTCCAGGTTGCCGACCGCGACCGTGGCGTGCCGCAGGGCCTCGCGGTAGTACGGGCGGGCCTCCTCGGGGTCGCGCCAGAACATCGGGCGCCAGTCGAGGTCGAAGACGGTGATGCCGGCCCTGTCGCGGGCCTTGAGGGCGGCGAGCGTCGCGGAGCGGCTCGGCTCCTCGCTCAGGCCGGTGCCGGTGATCCAGAAGATCCGGGCGTCACGGACGGCGAAGAAGTCCAGCTCGTCGGTGTGGATCTCCAGGTCCGGCGCCTTGGGGCGGCGGTAGAAGTACAGCGGGAAGTCGTCCGGCGGGAAGATCTCGCAGAACGTGACCGGCGTCGGGTACGCCCCGACCGGGGTGACCCAGCGGTCGTCGACGCCGAAGCCCTTCAGCGCTTCGTGCAGGTAGGTGCCGAACGGGTCGTCGCCGGTGCGCGTGATCACCGCCGTGCGGCGTCCGAGGCGGGCGGCGGCGACCGCCACATTGGCCGCGGAACCTCCCAGGAATTTCCCGAACGTCTCCACTTTCTCCAGGGGGACGCCGGTCTGCAGGGGGTAGAGGTCGACCCCGATGCGGCCCATCGTGATCACATCGAAATGCTGGGCTGGCTCGGCCATGCGCGACCTCCTCGGGAAGCTGGGGATGCGGGCCCTGGGGCGCCCTGACACCGTGGGGCGTGGATCCACGGGACCTGCCGCCCCCAGGTGTAGGTCCCGGAGGGCGGCGCTGTCAATAGTTTGTACTTACATTCGGACCTGCTCGTGAAATGATGTCTTAACAAAGTATTGACAGCGGGCGCGGCAGGGACTTGTATCCCGTGGCATCACGACAGTCCGCTTGCGGCATCATGATCCGGACTCCGTAAGGCTCCGGGACCACGGATCCCTTCGTGATCCCTTCCTTTCCCCCGCAGTAGCACAGTGAGGTGCCAGGAAAGATGGACCGCTCTTCTCACCCCCGCTCTCGCAGGTTCGCGCCCGTCGTCGCCGTGGCCGCGGCAGCGGCCCTGACCCTCGCCGGCTGCTCCAGCAGTTCCGGGGGCAAGAAGTCCGAGGAAGGCGCCGCGAACGCCTCCGCCGGCAAGGCGACCACGCCGCGCATGACCGTCGCCCTCGTCACCCACCAGGCTCCCGGCGACACCTTCTGGGACACCGTCCGCAAGGGCGCCGAGGCCGCGGCCGCCAAGGACAACATCAAGCTCGTCTACTCCGCCGACCCGAACGCCGGCAACCAGGCCAACCTGGTCCAGAACGCGATCGACCAGAAGGTCGACGGCATCGCCGTCACCCTCGCCAAGCCGGACGCCCTCAAGGGCGTCATAGGCAAGGCCGAGAAGTCCGGCATACCCGTGGTCGGACTCAACTCCGGCCTGAGCGACTGGAAGAACCTCAACCTGCTGGAGTTCTTCGGCCAGGACGAGTCCGTGGCGGGCGAGGCCTTCGGCAAGAAGCTCAACGAGGTCGGCGCCAAGAAGGTCCTCTGCGTCATGCAGGAGCAGGGCAACGTCGGCCTCACCCAGCGCTGCGACGGCGTCGCGAAGACCTTCGAGGGCAAGGTCGACCCGCAGAACGTCAACGGCACCGACATGCCGTCCGTGAAGTCGACGATCACGGCCAAGCTGAAGCAGGACCCGTCCATCGACTACGTCGTCACGCTCGGCGCCCCCTTCGCGCTGACCGCGGTGCAGTCGGTCTCGGACGCCGGCAGCAAGGCGAAGGTCGCCACCTTCGACCTCAACAAGGACCTGATCAAGTCCATCAAGGCCGGCGACATCCAGTTCGCCGTCGACCAGCAGCCCTACCTGCAGGGCTACCTGGCCGTCGACGGCCTGTGGCTCTACAAGAACAACGGCAACTACAGCGGCGGCGGCGAGCAGCCCGTGCTGACCGGCCCGGCCTTCGTCGACAAGTCCAACGTCGACAAGATCGGGGAGTTCGCCGCGAAGGGCACCCGGTGATGAGCATGACCCAGCAGGCTGAGCCGGCGGTGGACACACCGCCGGCCCCCGGCCCCAAGCAGTCCGACGGCCGGACGCGGCAGCGCCCCCTGGCGCTGCGGCTGCTCGCCCGGCCCGAGGTCGGTGTCTTCCTCGGCGCCGTCGCCGTCCTCGTGTTCTTCCTGTTCGCCGCGCCGCCGGTGCGCGACGGCAGCTCGATGGCCAACATCCTGTACCAGTCGTCGACCATCGGGATCATGGCGCTGCCCGTGGCCCTGCTGATGATCGGCGGCGAGTTCGACCTGTCCGCCGGTGTCGCCGTGGTCACCTCGGCACTGACCGCGTCGATGCTCAGCTACCAGCTGACCCTGAACGTCTGGGTCGGCGTGATCGTCGCCCTGCTCGTGTCGCTCGCGATCGGCGCCTTCAACGGCTGGCTGCTGGTCAAGACCGGCCTGCCGAGCTTTCTGGTCACCCTGGGGACGTTCCTGATCCTCCAGGGCGTGAACCTTGCGATCACCAAGCTGGTCACGGGCAACGTCGCCACCGACGACATCAGCGACATGGACGGGTTCACCCAGGCGCAGAAGCTCTTCGCCTCGACCTTCGAGGTCGGCGGGGTCAACGTCAAGATCACCGTGGTCTGGTGGCTGGTGTTCGCCGCCCTCGCGACCTGGGTGCTGCTGCGGACCAAGTACGGCAACTGGATCTTCGCCGTGGGCGGCAACAAGTACTCCGCGCGGGCCGTGGGTGTGCCCGTGACCTTCACCAAGATCTCACTGTTCATGCTGGTCGGCTTCGGCGCCTGGTTCGTCGGAATGCACCAGCTGTTCTCCTTCAACACCGTCCAGTCCGGCGAGGGCGTGGGCCAGGAGCTCATCTACATCGCCGCGGCCGTCATCGGCGGCTGCCTGCTGACCGGTGGCTACGGCTCCGCGATCGGCACGGTCTTCGGCGCCTTCATGTTCGGCATGGTGCAGCAGGGCATCGTCTACGCCGGCTGGAACCCCGACTGGTTCAAGGCCTTCCTCGGCGTGATGCTCCTCGGCGCCGTTCTCATCAATCTGTGGGTCCAGCGCACGGCGACCCGGAGGTGACCGCGATGACCAGCGAAGAAACGGGCACCCACGGTGCCGTCCTGAAGGACACCCCGCCCGCCGACGAGCGTCCCCTCATCGAACTGCGTGGCGCCGGCAAGTCCTACGGCAACATCCGCGCCCTGCACGGCGTCGACCTCACCGTCCACCCCGGCAAGGTGACCTGCGTCCTCGGCGACAACGGCGCCGGCAAGTCCACCCTCATCAAGATCATCTCGGGGCTGCACCAGCACACCGAGGGCGAGTTCCTCGTCGACGGCGAACCGGTGCGCTTCTCCACCCCGCGCGAAGCTCTCGACAAGGGCATCGCCACGGTCTACCAGGACCTCGCGGTCGTCCCGCTGATGCCGGTGTGGCGCAACTTCTTCCTCGGCTCCGAGATGACCAAGGGCCCCTGGCCCGTACGCCGTCTCGACATCGAACGGATGAAGAAGACCGCGGACGAAGAGCTGCGCAACATGGGCATCGTCCTGGACGATCTGGAGCAGCCCATCGGCACGCTCTCCGGCGGCCAGCGCCAGTGCGTCGCCATCGCCCGCGCCGTCTACTTCGGCGCCCGCGTCCTCATCCTGGACGAGCCGACCGCCGCCCTCGGCGTCAAGCAGTCCGGTGTGGTGCTGAAGTACATCGCCGCCGCCCGTGAGAAGGGCCTGGGCGTCATCTTCATCACCCACAACCCGCACCATGCCTACATGGTCGGCGACCACTTCAGCGTGCTGCGCCTCGGCACCATGGAGCTGTCCTCCTCCCGCAGCGACGTCAGCCTCGAAGAGCTGACCAACCACATGGCCGGCGGCGCCGAACTGGCCTCTCTCAAACATGAGTTGTCGCAGGTCCGTGGTGTCGACGTCGAAGAGCTCCCCGAAGAGGGAGACCTCACCGCACCCGTAGCCACCTCTTCGGAAGGAAAGTCCTGACATGGCCCTCGCGCTCGACCGCATCCGGGTAGGCTCCGCCCCCGACTCCTGGGGGGTCTGGTTTCCCGACGACCCCCAGCAGGTGCCCTGGGAACGCTTCCTCGACGAGGTCGCCGAGGCCGGCTACTCCTGGATAGAACTCGGCCCCTACGGCTACCTGCCCACCGACCCGGCCCGGCTCACCGACGAGGTGACCAAGCGGAACCTCAAGGTGTCCGCCGGAACCATCTTCTGCGGCCTGCACCGCGGCCCCTCCGAGTGGGACTCCACCTGGGAGCAGGTCAGCCGGGTCGCCGCCCTCACCCAGGCCATGGACGCGGGGCACCTGGTCGTCATCCCGTCCTTCTGGCGTGACGACAAGACCGCCGAGATCCTGGAAGCGCCGGAGCTCACCGTCGAGCAGTGGCGCAACCTCACCACGGGCATGGAGCGCCTCGGCCGCGAGGTCAAGGACACCTACGGCCTGGACATCGTCGTCCACCCGCACGCCGACACCCACATCGACACCGAGGAGCACGTCGAGCGGTTCCTCGACTCGACCGACTCCGACGCGGTCAACCTCTGCCTGGACACCGGGCACTACGCCTACTGCGGCGGTGACAGCGTCAAGCTGATCGAGACGTACGGCGAGCGCATCGGCTACCTGCACCTCAAGCAGGTCGACCCGGAGATCCTGGCCGACGTGGTGAAGAACGAGGTGCCCTTCGGCCCCGCGGTGGCGCGCGGTGTGATGTGCGAACCGCCGGCAGGCGTGCCCGAGTTGGGCCCGGTCCTCACGGCCGCCCAGAAGCTGGGCGTGGACCTGTTCGCCATCGTCGAGCAGGACATGTACCCCTGCGAGCCGGACAAGCCGCTGCCGATCGCGGTGCGCACCCGCAAGTTCCTGAGGTCCTGCGGAGCCTGACGACCCGAAAGGACGGCCATGACGGAGCGTGCCCCGCTGGGAATCGCGGTCATCGGTACCGGACGGATGGGCGCCGACCATGTGCGCCGCATCCACGACGTCACCAGCGGAGCACGGGTGGCCGCCGTCGTGGACGTCGACGCGGAGCGCGCGAAGGCCGTCGCCGCCCGTGTCGACGGCTGCACCGCCCACACCGACCCGGCCGCCGCGATGGCCGCGTCCGACGTCGACGCCGTCCTGATCGCCTCCCCGGGCCCGGCCCACGAGGCCACCCTCCTCGCCGCCCTCGAGCACGATCTGCCCGTCCTGTGCGAGAAGCCGCTCACCCCCGACGCGGCCTCCGCCCTGCGCGTCCTCGACGCCGAACTGCGCCTCGGCCACCGCCGGATCCAGGTCGGCTTCATGCGCCGCTACGACCCCGAGTACGCGAAGCTGAAGGCCCTGCTGGCGACGGGCCAGCTGGGCCGTCCGCTCATGCTGCACAACCGGCACCGCAACGCGGCCAGCCCGCCCTTCTTCACCAGCTCCATGCTCATCAGCGACTCCGTCGCCCACGAGGCCGACGCGACCCGCTGGCTGCTGGGCCACGAGATCACCGCCGTCACGGTGCTGCGCCCCACCCCTTCGGCCAACGCCCCGGACGCCCTGCAGGACCCCCAGTTCGTCGTCTTCGAGACCGACGGCGGCGCCCTCAGCGACGTCGAGATCTTCGTGAACTGCGGCTTCGGCTACCAGGTCCAGGCGGAGGTGGTCTGCGAACGCGGCACGGCCCGCATCGGCGACGGCCACGCCCTGGTCACCAACATGGCCGGCCGCTGGGGCGGCACCATCACCCAGGACTTCACCGAACGCTTCGAGACGGCCTACGACCAGGAGATCCAGACCTGGGTCGACGCCACCCGCCGCGGTGAGGTCACCGGCCCGAGCACCTGGGACGGCTACGCCGCGGCGGCGGTGTGCGAGGCGGGGGTCAGGGCGCTGGCGGACGGCGGCCGGGTGGAGATCGAGCTGGTGGAGAAGCCGGCGCTGTACGCGTGACAAGGGGCTCGGGTCGCAGTCCCGGCCCCTTGCCCCATGTAGCGTGAACAGTGTCGTAGAGGGGAGCGGTGATGGGCACGGCACGCGACCTGATGATCGTGGCGATGGACGGGGCGACGAGCCGACCGGTGACGCAGGGTGACCTGTCGCTCGGACTGGCCGGGGCGGAGGTGTTCGACCTCCTCGGCGTCGAAGCGTTGACTCTGGACGACGACCGCATCGTGCCCCGCCCCACGCCGCCCCTCGACGACCCTCTGCTCGCACAGGCCGCGGCCGGGCTCGTGCGTGGCAAGCCGTACGAGCCGGTCGAGGACTGGCTGTGGCGCAGGGGCCGCGGACTGGCCGAGCGGTACATGACCGTCCTGACCGAGGAGGGACTGGTCGCGCGGCCCCGCGCCTCCTGGATTCCCTTCCGCGGCGCCGCCGGGCCGACGCCGGTCGACTCTCCTGCCCGGCAGCGCGCCAGGGACCGCCGGGCGGCCGACGAACCCGTGCTCACCACACTCGCGGCCGCCGTCGGAGCGCGCGACGACGTGCCCGAGGACCTCGCCGTGCCCCATGGCGTCGCCCAGACCGTGTTCGCCGCGGTGGTCGGCGCCGTGACGGAGCTGGACGCCGTGCGCCGGCGACGGGCCGTCGAGGACGCGGCGTTCGCCAACGTCTGGCGCGGGGCGTGAACTGTCTTGTGGCTACCATGGACCGTCTGTCTCAAGCGGGGGAACAGGAGCAGGAGTTGAGCGAGGACGCGGATGTGACGATTCCGGTCGAGGTGGACGGCCAAACGGTGTTGGTGTCGGTCGGCTCTGTCGGACAGCAGACGGGACCCGGCCTCGCCGAGGAGCAGGAGATCGGCTGGCGCGCCGTACGCATGGACTCCGCGCTGGACAGCCTGACGGCCGTGGCACGGTCCCTGGGAACGCGACTGCAACAGACGGGTGCGTCGAAGGCGACGGTCGAGTTCGGATGCGATTTCTCCTTCGACAGCGGACAGTTGCTGACCGTGGTGGGCAAGGCGTCAGCGAAGTCTGCATGGAAGGTGACACTGGAGTGGTCGGCCCCGGAGGCCCCGGAGGCCTGAGGAAGTGGACCGCTGGAGAGGCCTGCTCGAGGCCGCGACGGTGTCACTTGACCTTCCGGGACACACCGGCGGTGGCACCGGCTTCGTCATCGCTCCGGGCACCGTGGTCACCTGTGCACACGTCGTCGCAGGTGCGGACGCGGTTCGCGGACGAATCGTCGCGACCGGTGGCGACCTGATCCTTTCGGTGTCTGCCGAGGAATTCCACCGGGCCGGGAACGGACTGGACGTGGCGTTCCTGCGCTTCGCCACCGACGAGGCCGCACCGGCCCCGCCGCCCGTCCTGACGTCGCCGCACACCTCGCTGGGCGATCGCATGTGGGCCTACGGCCACCCGCGCGGGGACTACCGCGCCGGTCAGTGGGCGGCCCTCGAGTATCAGGGCGACTCCCGGCTGAGCTTCGATGACCCCATGCCCATGCCCCGTGGATACGGCACGCCGGTGGGGGAGGGGTTCAGCGGCAGCCCTGTGGTCAATCACCGTACGGGCGCGGTGTGCGGGATGCTCGCGCGGTCCAACAAGGCCGGGAGCGCCCATATGGTGCCGCTGGCCGAGATTCTGGACCGCTGCCCCGTCGCAGAGGCACCCGCTGCGTGGCTGGCGGCGCTCACCGACGAGCAGGTGCGGGCCGGGGGCTTCCGCTATCCGGGCTCCCTGCTCCGGGACTATTTGGTGGCGGCGCGCGATGGTGCCGACGAGCATCCCTACGCCATGCTGCTCACCGATGCCGGGGAGGTTCCGCTGTCCACGGTGTATGTCCGGCAGGAGGCGTCCCGGTTCCGCGATCTGGCCGACGCAGGCCGCTCCCGGCAGTCGGCCGCCGAGGACAGACCGGCTGCCGAGAGCGTCCTGTCCTCGAACCGGCACGTGCTGTTCACGGGGGGCGCGGGGTCGGGAAAATCGAGCCTGCTGCGCCGTCTGACGTTCACCGCGGCCGGGGCCTGGCTGGAGGAGCCGTCGCGGGCTCCGTCGTACCTGCCGGTCCGGGTCGCCGCGGACGATCTCGGCGACCGCCCCCTTCCCGAAGCGCTGGCGAGCGCGGTCGGCCGGGACCTGCTCGGTCTGCGGCGCTCATTGCCGCCGGAACTGTTCGAGAGCGGTCCCATGCCGTCGGTGGACTGGCTGGTGTGTGTCGACGGCCTCGACGAGGTGCTCGACCCTGAGCAGCGCGGCAAAGTCATCCGGTTGATCCAGCGCTGGGCGCGCGAGCCCCACATGCGGTTCGTGGTGGCCAGCCGGTCACTGGTGACCGCGGAGATGTACAGGCTGGACGCGTTGCGCCGGTACACATTGCTGGAGTTCGGCGACCAGGAGATCGGGAAGGTCGCCCGAGCGTGGTTCGAGGCGATGGGGGTGTCCGATCCCGGGCAGCGGGCCGCGACACTCACAGCGGCGCTGAGGCACGGGCGGCTCAGTGAAGTCGCGCGCAATCCGCTGTACCTCACCATGATCTGCGTGGTAGCGGCGGTGCGAGACCTGCCCCGCGATCCTGCCCAATTGTACGCGCGGTTCATCGACATCCTGCGAGAGAAGGGATCCCAGCGGCTCCTCCGCGGCGATCAGGCCGCCGTGGGCATCACGCCGCAACTGTTGGACCGGGTGCACGAAGTCCTCGCCCCGGTGGCCGAGAAACGGCAGGGCGGAGACGCGCGGCCACTGCTGGAGCAGGTGATCGAAGTTCTCCCTGCGTCCGTTGCGGACAGGCCTCCCTCGGAGGACATGGTGTTCCGCGCTCTCACCTTCACGGGCCTGGTCCGGCAACGCGGCGGAGACCTCCACTTCCTGCACCACACGATCCAGGAGTACCTCGCCGGTTGCGCCATCGCCGGCCGCCTTACCCCAAGGGACCCGGAAGCACTCGCCATCCTGCGCGACGCGATCGCGGCGGAGCGGCCCAACGTCATCCTGTTCCTGGCCGCGAGCTGGCGGGAACAGGGCATGCAGCTGCGGGAGTTCCTGCAGACGGCCGTGACGGTGGGCGGCTGGCGCGACCTGCTGCTGTGCGCCACGATCCTGAGCGACGAACTGGTGACGGACGAGGAACTGACGGCGCGCTTCACCTGGGCTGTGATCAAACTGTACGGCCGGAACGTCTCCGTCGGCGACCTCAGGGTGGAGACCGTGCTCGACCGTCTCTACGCGGTACTCCGTCCGCAGGATCTGGCAGCCGTCGTCCGCAACCCGACCGTGCCCCACCGGCCGCGTGTTGACGCGCTGACGCACTACGTACGACGCGAAGGCGAGCAGGCGGCGGTTCTCGCCACCCGGCTGGCCGACGAAGGGGACCTCCCGGCTCCCTTGAAAGTCGTCGCGGCGAGATTGCTCGCCCACACGGGCGAGCGCCGGATGTCATGCCGGCGCCTCGCGGACATCGCCCGGGACACCGGCAATCTGCCCGCGACCAGGTTCGAGGCCGCGATCGCGCTGATGAACGTGGAGCCGAGCGCCGGAACGCCGTTGCTCAGCGACCTGTTGAGCAGCACCGACTTCCCTGAGAACCACGTGGAGTCCGTGCTGCGAAGCCTGCCCGACACGGTCGACATGGCCACGCGGGGCATCTTGACCGACGCCCTGGCCCGGAATCCGGCGTTGGCAGGGGCCGACGCCCACACGCTCGAGTACCTCGTCTGCGGCCTGCTGGCCCCCGGTCGTCCGGAGGCCGTGGAAGAACTGTGCGGGAACGCCGCCATGCCACTGCACCTGCGGCACAAGGCCACGAGGTGGCTCCCCGCCGACGGCGAGAGCGCGAGCGCGGACGCCGTCAAACAGGCCCTTTTCTGCCAGATGCTGGACGGTCCCGCGCTCGCCCGGACTTCGGACCTGGCCCTCAACCACTGTCGCGACGCGAGCCTGATCGAACGCGTCGCACGCAATGAGCGTCTGCCTCGCCACTCGCGCCTCGTAGCGCTCACCCGGCTCATCGCGCTCGGTCGGCACACCGTCGCCCAGGACTGCGCCGATGATCTGCTGGCCAGCTCTGAACCTCGGCAGATCATCGCCGCGGCCGAGGCCTTCAACGTGCTCGGACAGCCGTCCAGGAGCAGGCAGATCCTCGGAGAGCTTCTGGACGACGGCGAGCTGTCGGGTGACGACCGTCTCGGCTGCATCAGAGCCCTCGTCGAAGTGGGTGCTTCGGACAGAACGGAGGCGGTACGTGTCTGGCTGTCGCGCATGGCCGAAGACGCCGATGCCGCGGCAGCCGAGCGGCTGGAGGCCGTCGAGTGCCTCTTCGACCTGAATCCGACGGCCGCGGCTGATCTGCTGGCCCGCTTGGCGGCAGACGACGCGCTCCCCGGAGACGTGCGCCATGACGCCGCGACGCAGCTCCTCAAAAACGGTCGGCGGGACCCGGCTTCGCGGCTGCTGCGCCGCATCGCCGAAGACCCCCTCTCGGGACTGAGCCGCCGCATCGACGCTCTCACCGACCTCGCCGAGGTCGACGTGCGAGCCGCGTCGGAGACACTGCACCGCATCCTCGACGATCCGGGGCTGCTCGACAAGCACCTGTGGGTGCTGCTCGAACTCGCCGATGCGCTTGTCCCGGATGCTTCGCTGCGCGGACGCCTGGACATACTGCTCGAGGAGGAAGGTCTCGCGCCGGCCGCTGTGCTCGGCGCGGCGGCTACCCAGCCGCATCGCACGTCAGCCGCCGCTCCGCTCCGCAGGGCTCTGAGCCGGATGACGGAGGACCCCGCACTCGAGCCGGGCACTCGAGCCACAGCCGTCGCCCGCTCTGTCGGGTTGATCCCTTACCCGCGCTGGAAGGCGCTCATGGCCGGGCTCGACCCGGACGCCTTGCGCTGTTTGGCCCTACACGTGCAGACGGCCCGTATGTCGTCGATCGTCACGTACCCCGACGTCTGGAAGGACCTCACCTTCTCCCACCGTGACGAGGGCATCGAGACACCGACCGGCGCCCTCGCGGGCCTTGATCCGCGAGCGGCCGTCGCGAAGTGGGGAGAGCTCGTGGCGGGGCGGGAGGTGGTAGCGGTCACCACACTGCGGCCGCTGATCCAGCTGATGAAGGACGGCCCTGGCCGTGACCAGGTGGCGCAGCTGCTGCGGGAATGGGTCGAAGACCCGGAGGCGCCGCTCGCGGAGAGGACCGCGGCGGCCGCGACCGCTGGGATGGCGTTCCCGGAATCCTGGTACAGCCTCGCCGCGGACGACGGCACTCCGCCCGAACTCCGGTTGGTGCTCTGCGACCTCCTCCCCTCCGATGGCGCCAGCAGCCGCGTCCTTCTCGTCCGGGCTCTCGCCGCGGACCTCGCGTGCCCCGTCCAGGTCCGGGCCCGAGCCGCTGTGTTCGTCACCGAGGACCTGGGCGAAGAGGGCCATCTCGTGCTGCGGGAGCTCTCCGGCCCGGACACCACCGACTCCGGGGCGCACCTCGCCGCCGCCGCGGCCTGGGAAGAGCTGGACGTCGGCGGCGAAGCTGTGGCTGCATACCGCCGGGTGCTGGACGATGAGGGCTCAGCCGCGGGGCACCGTATAGCCGCTGCGAAGGCGCTCGTCAAGTGGCGGGCGGTACGCAAGGTGGCGGTACGGGCCCTGAAAGGGCTCCTGGGAGAAGGCGGGGCGCCGCTCCCGGTACGTTTCGACGCGGCCGAGGTCCTGATCAGCTCCAGGGAAACCGCCGAAGCCCACCTGGGTCTGCTGCGGCTTGCCCGGGACGCTCGGCTCGGAACCGCAGAACGCGGGCGTCTGCTGGACCTGCTGCCTGCCGACTTCCACGCCTGTGTCAGGGCCACGTCGGAGTGATGACGGGGGCGGGGATTCGCGGCCCGCCCCACCGCGCCACGCGGTACGTCAGACCGCCCGTACCTCCTCGATCGTCACCGGACGGTGCTCGTGCAGCGACAGCGTGCACGCGTCCGCGATCCAGCCCGCCTCCAGCGCGTCCTCGATCGTGCAGGGGGAGGGGCGCGTGCCGGCCACGACCTCGGTGAACGCGGTCAGTTCGGCGCGGTAGGCCTCGGTGAAGCGGTCCATGAAGAAGTCGTGCGGGGTGCCCGCCGGGAAGGTCACCCCGGGCTCGACGGAGCGCAGCGGCAGCTTGTCCTCCAGGCCCACGGCGATGGAGTCCCGGAAACCGTGGATCTCCATGCGGACGTCGTAACCGCGGGCGTTGTGACGGGAGTTGGAGACCACCGCGATCGTGCCGTCGTCGAGCGTGAGGATCGCGCCGGTGGTGTCGGCGTCGTCGGCCGCCTTGATGAAGTCCGCGCCGCGGTTGCCGCCGACGGCGTAGACCTCGGTCACCTCGCGGCCGGTCACCCAGCGGATGATGTCGAAGTCGTGCACCGAGCAGTCGCGGAAGATGCCGCCGGAGGCGGCGATGTACGCGGCCGGCGGGGGTGCCGGGTCGAGCGTGGTCGAGCGGACCGTGTGCAGCGTGCCGAGCTCACCGCTCTGCACGGCGGCCCGGGCGTTGACGAACCCGGCGTCGAAACGGCGGTTGTAGCCGATCTGGATCGGCACGTCCCGGCCGGCTACGGCCTTGAGCACCTCGACCCCCTCGGCCATGGTCCTGGCGACGGGCTTCTCGCAGAAGACGGGGACCCCCGCCTCGACACCGGCCAGGATCAGCGCCGGGTGGGCGTCCGTCGCGGCCGCGACGACGATGCCGTCCACACCGGCGGCCAGCAGCGCCTCCGGCGAATCCACGACCTCGGCCCCGAACCGCTCGGCGGCGGCCTTGGCGGCGTCCGCGAACGGGTCGGTCAGGACGAGGGAGTCGACGGCGTCGAGTCCGGAGAGGGTCTCGGCGTGGAAGGCGCCGATGCGGCCGAGGCCGAGGATTCCGATACGCATGGGTGTTGCTCCTAGAGGTGAACGGGGGGTGATGCTGCGCCCCTGCTTCTGGGGGCGCGGGGCTGAGTCGATATGCGGCTCCGCCGCGTGGGCGCGATCTGCCACGACGGCGCCGCACACGGCCGATGACCGGGCGCGGCTCGTCCTCAGTCGAGTCCGCCGAGCACGTTCTGGTCCCAGTCGATGACCGACCCGGTGACCACCCCGGACCGGTCCGACAGCAGGAAGACGACGAAGTCGGCGATCTCGTCCGGCTGGCCGAGCTTGCCCATGGGCAGCTTCGCGGCGGCTTCGTCACGCCAGTCGTCCCCGGCCCCGTGGAAGGCCTTCTGCGTGGCGTCCTCGCCCTCCGTCGCCGTCCAGCCGATGTTCAGGCCGTTGATCCGGACCCGGTCCCAGCGGTGGGCGTGCGCGGCGTTGCGGGTCAGCCCGATCAGCCCGGCCTTGGCGGCGACGTACGGTGCGAGGAACGGCTGCCCGCCGTGCGCCGACGACGTGATGATGTTGACGATCGTGCCGGGTGCCTCACGCCCCACCATGTCCGCCACCGCCGCCTGCATCGCGAAGAACGGGCCCTTGAGGTTGATCCCGATGTGCTGGTCGAACAGCTCGGGCGTGGTGTCCAGCAACGTCCCCCGGGACGTCAGACCGGCGGAGTTGACGAGGCAGTCGACACGGCCGTACGTCTGAACGACCCGGTTCACGGAGGTTTTCGCCTGCTCGGCGTCCGACAGATCGGCCCGGACGTACAGGGCCTTGCCGCCCGCGGCGGTCAGCTCCGCCACCAGGGCCTCGCCCGGCTCGGGGCGCCGGCCGGTGACGGCCACGACCGCCCCCTCGCGGACCGCGGCCCGCGCGATGGCCGCACCGACCCCCTGGCTGCCGCCGTTGACCAGGACGATCTTGTCGTCGAGAAGTCCCATCGAGTTCCTCAGCTCTCTCGCCGTTCGGCACCGGCCCGCAGCTCCGCCCGGAGCGCTTGTGGAGTCCACGCCTCGCGCAACGCCCGCCGCACCAGGTCCGCCTGCGAGGGCGGGGCCAGGCCGTCGACCGGCGGGTCGCCGTCGAGGTTGGTGGGGAAGGGGTAGCCTTCGGCGCTCGCCGCGATCACCTGGTCCAGCCACGCCTGGTCGGCGCCTTCGGCCTTGCGCGCGAGGAGCACCGGGTACACCGCGTTGACCACCGCCTCCCGGTCCACCGTCTCCATCGCACGGCCGAACGCGGACGACACCTGCAGCAGGTTGGCCATCCGCCGGGTGGCCGAGCGGTTGGTGCCGGCCGCGTGGAAGAGGGCCGGGTTGAAGAACACGGCATCGCCCTTGGCGAGCGGCAGCTGCACCTGGTGCGCGTCGAAGTACGCCCGGAACTCGGGCAGCCGCCAGGCGAGATATCCCGGCTCGTACTTCTGCGAATGCGGCAAATACATCGTCGGCCCCGACTCCACCGGCATGTCGCAGTGCGCGACCGCGCCCTGCAGCGTCAGCACGGGGGAGAGGCGGTGCACGTGCGCCGGATAGGCGGCGGCGACCTCGTTCGGCAGGAAGCCCAGGTGGTAGTCGCGGTGCACGGTCTGCGCGGCACCGCCGGGGTTGACCACGTTGAGCTGGGAGGTGACCTGGTAGCCGGGGCCCAGCCAGGCGCCGGCCACCAGGGCCAGGGTGTCGTTCGCGTAGTAGTCGGCGAACGCCTCCGGGTCGTGCAGGGCCGCCTTCTCCAGCGCGTTCCACACCCGGTCGTTGGCCCCCGGCGCGGCGAAGTGGTCACCGGCCGCCGCGCCCGAGGCGCGCTGCTCGGCGATCAGCGCCTCGAAGACGTCGGTGGCCCGGTCCACGATCCGAGGGTCGGGAAAGGCGCCGCGGAAGACCACGATGCCGGGCCCGTCGGCGAGCGCCCGCACCAGCTCGGCCTGGACCACCCGGTCGCCTTCCAGCAGCCCGCAGTCGTAGACGGGCACGTTGCGCTCGACCGCGGAGGCGTGCGGATAGTCGGCGGGGTCGGTGGTCTGTGCGACCAGCGCGCGGAACGCGTCGAGGTCGCAGTCCTGTTCGGACAGCCAGGCGCGGCGGTGTACGGAAGTGAAGGACATCGTCGTCCCTTCGGGGTCACGGAGCGACGCAGCCCTGTCATTCTTGTCAGTACAAACCCCTCGAACAACCAGCAGTGAGCCATCAAAAACCCCTCAAGGAGCCGGCGCATGGGACATCCGTTCCCGATCCGGGAGATCGCACGTCAGGCGGGCCTGAGCGAGGCGACCGTGGACCGGGTGCTGAACGGCAGGGGCGGGGTGCGCGAGAGCACCGCACGGGAGGTCCGCCAGGCCATCGCCGATCTCGACCGGCAGCGCACCCAGGTGCGGCTCGTCGGCCGGACGTTCATGGTCGACATCGTGATGCAGGCGCCCGAGCGGTTCACCACGGCGATCCGCGCCGCCCTGGAGGCGGAGCTGCCGTCGCTGCATCCGGCCGTGCTCCGCTCCCGCTTCCACTTCCGCGAGACCGGCCCCGTCGGGGAGCTGGTGCGGACCCTGGACCGGATCGCCCGGCGGGGCTCGCAAGGGGTGATCCTCAAGGCCCCGGACGTCCCCGAGGTCACCACCGCGGTGGGCCGGCTGACGGCGGCCGGCATACCCGTCGTGACGCTGGTGACCGACCTGCCGTCCAGTGCCCGCCTGGCCTGCGTCGGCATCGACGACCGGGCGGCGGGCGCGACGGCCGCGTATCTGGTGGGGCAGTGGCTGGGGGAGCGGCCGGGCAACATCCTCACCAGCCTCAGCAGTGGCTTCTTCCGTAACGAGGAAGAGCGCGAAATGGGCTTCCGCAGCGCCATGCGCGCCCGGCACCCGCAGCGCACGCTGGTCGAGATCGCCGAGGGGCAGGGCCTGGACGCCACCCAGTACGACCTCGTCCGTGCCGCGCTGGAACGCGACCCGGACATCCGAGCCGTCTACTCGATCGGCGGCGGCAACATCGCCACGCTGCAGGCCTTCGACGACCTCGGCCGCGAGTGCGCCGTGTTCGTCGCGCACGATCTCGACCACGACAACACCCGCCTGCTGCACGAGCACCGCCTGTCCGCCGTGCTCCATCACGACCTGCGCCAGGACGTGCGCGAGGCCTGCCACCTCGTCATGCGGGCGCACGGCTCCCTGCCGCCGGCCGGGCCGACCCTGCCGTCGGCGATACAGGTGGTCACGCCGTACAACATGCCGCCGCAGGCGGCCGTGTGATCCGGGTGTGATCCGGGGGACGTGACCGGGCGTGGGTCCGGGAGGAGGCCCGCCCCGGCCCCTACGGTCGGGGCCATGTGGACCTCACACCCGGACGGCGGCCCCGAGCGGCTGGTGACCTTGGTCGACGGCGTGTTCGCCATCGCCATCACCCTGCTCGTCCTGGACATCTCCGTGCCCCGGGGCCTGGATCCCGCCGCATACCGGGAGGCCCTTCGGGAACTGCTCCCGGACCTCCTCGCCTACGCGCTGAGCGTCGCGGTGCTGGGGAGCTTCTGGCGTGGTCATCGCGGGATCTTCAAGGACGTCCGGGAGATCGACGGGCAGGTGATCGGCATCTCCGTGGTCGGCCTCGGCGTCGCCGCCCTCGTCCCCTTCCCGACCCGCCTCCTTGCCGAGTACGGGGACCAGTCCGTGTCGGTCGCCGTCTACGCGGGGGCGGTCGCCGCGCTCGGCGCCTGCCATCTCGCGGTGGCCGCCGTCCTGGCCAAACGCCCCTGGCTGCGCCACGACAGGCCCTCCGAGGCGGCGACCACCCTCTACCTCCTCGACAGCGCCGTGATCGTGGTGGTCTTCCTCGTCACCGTCCCGCTGGTCTTCGCGACCGGCCCCGTCATCATGTGGCTGTGGCTCGTCCTCGTCCCGGCGAAGGCCTACCTGGGCAGGCGGCTGCGGAACACCGGCTGAGGGATCGGCGTCACGCCTGCCCGGCCACCTCCACCCATGTTCCGCCGCGCGCCGAGCGCGCCATGGCGTCCAGCGCGGCCGCACTGCGCACGGCATCCGTCAGGGTCGCCCCGTACGGGGTGCCTTCGGCGACCGACCGCAGGAAGCGGTACGCCTCGACGACCTTCAGGTCGTCGTACCCCATGGCGTTCGCCGCGCCCGGCTGGAACGCGGCGAACTCCCCGTCGCCCGGGCCGGCGTACACCGTGGTGACGGACTGGTCCTGGTACGTCGTACCGCGGCTGACCCCCAGCTCGTTCATGCGGCGGAAATCCCAGAACACCGCGCCCTTCGTGCCGTGCACCTCGAAGCCGTAGTTGTTCTGCTCGCCGACCGAGACCCGGCAGGCCTCCAGGACACCGCGCGCCCCGGAGGCGAAGCGCAGCAGACAGCCGACGTAGTCCTCGTTCTCGACCGGGCCGACTTCACCGCCGAAGGCGCGGCTGTGGCCGGCCGTGGCGCCGGACGGGCGGGCCCGCTCCGGGAGGAAGATCGCCGTGTCGGCCGTCAGGGACGTGATGTCGCCGAGCAGATGCCGGGCCAGGTCCACCCCGTGCGAGGCCAGGTCGCCCAGCACCCCGCTGCCGCCCCGCTCCCGCTCGTAGCGCCACGTCAGCGCGCCTTCGGGGTGCGCCGCGTAGTCACTGAACAGCCGGATGCGCACATGCGTGATCGTGCCGATCTCCCCGGCGGCGATCAGCTCGCGGGCCGTTTCCACGGCCGGCGCATTGCGGTAATTGAAGCCCACCGTGCCCTGCACACCGGCCTCGGCGACCGCGTCCGCCACCGCGCTCGCGTCCTCGGCGGTCAGACCCACCGGCTTCTCGATCCAGATGTGCTTGCCCGCCTCCGCCATGGCGACGCCGATCTCGCGGTGCAGGAAGTTCGGCGCGGTGATGCTGACCGCCCGCACCCGGGGGTCGGCGGCCACCTCGCGCCAGTCCCGGGTCGTCGAGGCGAACCCGAATTGCGCGGCGGCCTCTTCCGCCCGGCCCGGTACCTCCTCCGCGACCGTGACCAGCTCCGGGACGAGGGGCAGCTGCGGATAGTGGTGCCGCACGCGCGCGTACGCCTGGGTGTGAACCCGCCCCATCCAGCCGAATCCGATGACGGCGACGCCGAGCGTGTCCACCATGAGAGCCCCTTTTTGGACCGTTCCAGAATCTGTCCAGGCCACCCTGAGCGGGGTTCGCCGACGCTGTCAACCCTTTGACAAGCCGCGCCGCCTCATGGAACGGTCCATCCCATGAGACCGCCGACGATCCGGGACGTGGCCGAGCGGGCCGGTGTCTCGAAGTCGCTGGTCTCCCTCGCGCTGCGCGGCTCGGACCAGGTCCGCCCCGAGAAGCGGGACGCCGTGCTCCGGGCCGCCCAGGAGCTCGGCTACCGGCCCAACGCCGCCGCCCGAAGCCTCAGCGAGCAGCGCACCCGCACCGTCGGTGTCCTCCTCAACGACCTGCGCAACCCCTGGTTCGTGGACCTCCTCGACGGCCTCAACTCCCTGCTGCACGCCAACGGCCTGCGCATGCTGCTGGCCGACGCCCGTCTCAACCGCCGTACCGGCCAGGACCCGGCCGAGCCGCTGCTGGACCTGCGCGTCGACGGCCTGGTCGTGGTGGGCACGCTGCCCGACCCGGCGGCCCTCGGTGAGGTGGCCGGCCGTATCCCGGTCGTCATGGCCGGCTCCCGCGAACCGGCGCCGCCGGGCGTCGACGTCGTGGCGGGCGACGACGAACGGGGCGCCGGGCTGGTCGCCGAGCACCTGATCGGCCTCGGGCACCGCCGCATCGCGCACATCGCGGGATACGGCGCGGTCGGGGAGCTGCGGCGCCGGAGTTTCGAGGCGACGATGCGCCGGCACGGCCTTGCGGACCGGGTGGTGGTCGAGCCGAGCGACATGACCGAGGAGGGCGGCTACCGCACGACCGTCCGGCTGCTCAGCCGCCCCGACCGGCCCACGGCCGTCTTCGCCGTCAACGACATCGCCGCCATCGGCGCGCTCTCGGCGGCCGAGGAGCTCGGCCTGCGCGTCCCGCACGACCTGTCCGTCGTCGGCTACGACAACACGAGCATCGCCCGCCTGCGGCACGTGTGGCTCACGACGGTCGACAACACGAGCCATGACATCGGCCGCCGCGCGGCCCGCTGCCTCCTGGAGCGCTTCGAGGGCGTGGGCGGCGCGGGCCGGGTCCAACTCGCCACTCCCGCCCTGGAGATCCGGGGAACGACGGCGCCGGCGCCCTGATCGCGCACCTGGCTCAGAGGTTGATCGCGTACGCCTTGCGCAGGGTCTCGTGCACTGTCCACGTCGTACGGTCGCCCTCGCGCAATACGGCCATGTCGCCCGGCCCGACCGTGAGCGTCGGCCCGCCCTCGACCTCGATCGTCGCCGATCCGCTGATCACGACGAACAGTTCGTCGGCCTCGGTGTCGGTGACCACGCCGGGCGTGATCTGCCAGACACCCCGCACCTGACGGCCGTCCTGCGACTCCCAGACCACCTTCCCGGTCACCTCGGGCGTCCCGGAGACGATCTGCTCGGGCGCGAGGGGCTCGGGTTCGAGCTCGACGTCGGGGATGCGGAGTACGAAGCTGTGCGTCATGCGGCGACCCTAGCCCTGGTCGGCGGGGGAGCGGCCTCGACAGAGTGTGGGGTGCCGACCGGGCCGGGCGGACACTTCGTCGCTGCGGTTCGCGCCCTTCGGGGGCTCACCACCGGACGCCGGGCCGTACCGCACCGGCCCGGTCCCCGCTGTCCGTCTCAACCCCTATGCCCTGGTCGGGAGTTCCCGTCGATTCGCGTATTGTTTGCGGCATATGCCCCGCCGTTGTGATGGCAGGGCGAGCGTGCGGGCGAAGGGGGAGCAGGACGTGGACGAGGCGCGGCGACGATCCGCCCGGCGAGCCGAACTGACCGGAGGTGTGGTCACGGCCCTCCTGGCCGTCGCGGCCTTCGCGGGCCTTGCCACCACGGCGGGACTCCCCTGGTGGGCCGTCCTCGCCGTCGCCGTCTCGACGGTGGGTCTCGCGGGGTGGACCCGGCGCCCGGACCGGCCGGCGGCGCGGGCCGGGGGGCGAATCGGTGAGCGAGACGGCGAGCGAGGCGGGGAACGGGTCGGGGAGTGGGCCGGAGAGCGGGTCCCCATGCGGTAGGGTTGACCTGCGTGATCACGCGGTTCCACCCGCGCGGGACGCATCGGGACGTGGCGCAGCTTGGTAGCGCACTTGACTGGGGGTCAAGGGGTCGCAGGTTCAAATCCTGTCGTCCCGACTCGTATGAGTCGACGGTCGGAGCAGTTCTCGGAGACATCCGGAACTGCCTCTCCGTAGAGCAACCGCACGCGTCGTCGGTCCACGGGCGGCGACCACCGTGAGGTTCCGGCGCCGTCGGCGCTGTCCCGTCGCCCGGCGGTCGGCCGGGAGGACCGCCGAACCCGAGTCGGCCACCACCATGACATAAGCCACCCGTGTGCATCCGTATCGCGCGTGTTTGCGTTCGCGTCGGCTGGAAAGTGGTTCTGTAGTCACCGGACCCGGCGATCCGGTGGATCGTGACCGAAAGCCGGAAAGAGGAGGTTCGATGTCCTCGAAGCGACGTCGCAAGAAGAAGGCCCGCCGCAAGAACGGCGCGAACCACGGCAGCCGTCCGCAGTCCTGAGCGGTCTGAGGGTGCGCCGATGCAAACGGGTGGGTGGCAGATGCCACCCACCCGTTTGCATCGGCGCAGGTGCGTCACGCCGCCCCTCCCGCCGACAGCCCCTCCGCTCTGCCTCCACGTCCACCGCCCCGAACAGTCGGCGACTTCGCCGACGGGCGGCGGGCCCGGGGCGTTCAGATCAGCTGCGCCTCCGGCACCCCGTTCCTGCGGACCCACTGCGCGCGGTGCTCGGCGGCCAGGGCCATGCCCCGGCGGCGGGCCTCGGCCGGGACCGGGAGCCGGCACAGGGCGTCGAGCGTGCTCAGCATCGTCTGCGCGAAGTGCTGCCCGAGTGCGGTGAGGCGGCCGGAGGCCAGCAGGACCTCCGTGGCCTCCCGGGCGCCCGTCCGCCAGCGGGCGAACTGGGCCTCGGCCAGGGCGAGTTCTTCCGGGTCCTGCTCCACGTCCCGGCGCCGGTTCCAGAAGTCCGCCACGCCCAGGTGTGCGTACGCCCCGTGGAAGAGGCCGAGCAGGGGGCGCGGATCGGGGCGCCAGGGCGCGTAGTAGAGCTCATCGCCGTCCGGCTCGAAGAGGTCGAACAGATGCAGCACGGCGGCGAACTTGGCGTGCTGCATCTCGTGCGCCATGGACAGCGCCAGGCCCCGGGCGGAGCGCGGCCGGGACAGTGCCATGGCACCGAACGCCTCCGCGCTGCTGCCGCTGAAGCTGCCCGGGCGGTCGACCGGGACCAACGTGCGCGGACCGGCGACGAGTTCGGCGTACGTCCCCGGGTGATGGTCCCGCAGCAGACGGCAGGCCTCCCGCGCCGTGGCCTCCCACCAGTGCAGGTCGCCCGGGGTCAGCCCCAGCGGACGTTCCGGGACGCCGGGGAAGCGCAGCGGGTCGGCGTCGTCCAGGAGCAGCGGCGCGCCGGTCTCCGGCACCAGGAGCCGGTGCGCCGCCCGCCACCGGCCGGACGGCCCGGACGGGGCCTGAGGAACCTCGACGGGACCGGGCGGGGAACCGGTCCCCGCCACCCCCATCCAGGCTGTGCCCCCGGCGTCGACCACCACCCCCATCCAGGCCGTGCCCCCGGCGTCGACCACCACCTCGGCCAGGTCACCGGGCCGGGCCCCCGGGAAGCGGGCCCCGCCGAGCGAGGGCAGGAACACCTGATCCGTCGTCATCGGCCATCGCACCCGTCCCGGCACGCCCGCACGGACCGCGGCGGCCGCGGCCAGGGCACTGAACCAGTGGACCGGTGGCGCGCACGCCACGCCGGTCCCGCCCTGGACGACCCGGTCCAGCCGGGCCAGCAGGCCCGTCAGGGCGGTGCCCGCCGAGGGATGGGACAGGACAGCGGCCACGGCCTCGGGATCGGCCCGATGGGCGGCCGCGAGCAGTTCCCATGCCCGCGCTGCCGCCTCGGCCACGTCCCCGCCGGCCTCACCGGCCGCCCTCGTCACCGCCAGTGCACAGGCCAGCCGGCGGCTGTGCTCGGCGCGGGCCAGCAGACGCAGGGCGTCGGCCCCGCCGCCGCCCGTCGCGAGCGCGGTGAAGAGCCTGCCGGGCACACGAAGCGGCACGGGCCCCCTCATGCCGCTTCCGCCGCCGCGCTGCGCAGCCGGTCCAGGTCCGCGGCCAGCCGCCCCCTGACCCGCGTGATCAGAGCGGCCAGGTCCGCGCAGTAGACACTGGGGTTCGCGAACCCGGTGGCGGCCCGGTAGCGGTGGGCGTAGTGACCGCCCCCGCACACCTGCCGCAGCCGGCAGCCACGGCACTGCGCGGACAGGCCGTCGACTCCCCACTGCCGGGCCGCGACGCCCGGATGGCGCAGCAGCGCGTCGAAGGAGTCGCGCCGTACGTGCAGGCCCGTCCGGGCGGCGCCGTGGTACGCGGTGCGCAGCGTGTCGTCCTGGGCGAGCGAACCGTCCGTCTCCACCACCGCGTACCGCACCGGAGCCAGGCCCAGCGCCTCCGTCTCCGGGGCCCCGCCGAGCAGCAGCGCCATCATGTCCTCGAGCAGCCGCACCCGGGTCTCCCGCCGCCCGGCCTCGTACCACCGCTCGAACACCCGCCACAGCCAGTCCGCGTACGGCGTGCCCGGGCGCAGCCCGGGCGGGGGAGTGTGCCAATTGCCCTGCGGCAACAGGAAGTCCACGGCGGGCGGGCGGTACGTCAGCAGATGCTCGTAACAGCGCACCGGGTCGTTGCGCAGATCGATCGTGCACAACAGGCCGGCGAACACCTCGCGATGGGGCCCGTCGGCCAGCCGGCGCACCGCGTCGGCGACCCGGGCGTGGCTGCCGCGCCCGTCCGCGCCACGGCGGTGCCGGTCGTGCGCCGCGCGGTCCCCGTCCAGGCTGACCGACACGCGGATGCCGTGCTCGGCGCACAGGTCGAGCCAGCGCTCGGTCAGCCGTACACCGTTGGTCTGCAGCGTGAGGTGCAGCCGTACACCGGGACCGGCTGCGGCGCGCAGGACCGCGGCGGCGCGCCCCAGAGCGGCCTCACCCGCCAGCAGCGGCTCACCCCCGTGCAGCACCACACCGGCCTCGCGCACCCCGTGCGCCCCGAGGTGCTCGGCGATGCGCTCGGCCGTGCGATCCACCGTGTCCGGCGCCATGGTGCGTGGCTGCTCACGCCAACTCAGGTCCTGCGCACGGTACATGTAGCAGTACTGACAGGCCAGGTCGCAGCGGCTGTGCACCTTCAGGACGAAGGAGTGGAACGGCGCGGGCACCCATCCGGCCGCCTCCCTGGCCACGACGTCGGCCGCGACCGGCCACGGCGGCTCCGCATGGCGCAGCCGATTCATACGCACCCCCCGGTTCGCATGCCGACCGGCCCGTGCCCGCCCGGCCGGTCCACGCCATTGGGCCCAGTATTCGGGGCCGGTGACAGACCGTCAACATCGAGAATCCGTCGTCCGGGGCCGCCACCGCCCGAAAGTCGCCGTTTTCCCACGGCAGCCCGTGGGGACGTCAACACTGGACACCGAGTCCCGGGACACGCAGGCGCCGGGCGTGGAGAGCCGCCACGACGGCGGTCCGTCGGGCACCGCGGAGGATGGGCCATGGCAGAGCTCGAGGAAGCGGGTGCCGAGCGGGACGAGGGCGCACTGGAGTCCGTCGTGCTGGACCTCACCGGTGTGCCGCTCGACGACCTCGCCACGCTGCCGCCCTCCGCGCTGGGCGAGACCCTGCGCCGGCTGCGTACCGGCGGCGACCCGGACGAACCCTTCGTCACCGGCCACAACGAGAGCCAATGACCGGCCCTCGCGCCGACGCGGCCCTCGCGCGAAACCGTCTGATCAGGGGCAACCCGTCCTATACTGACCGTCCCTGACTGTCGTGCCCCACCGTCCAGCACCTGCCGTCCGAAGCGGAGTGGCCATGCCCGACATCCACGCAGCCGACCGCTCGGGACGGTTCGCCCTCTTCTGCTCCACCGCGGAGAACCTCGGCGTCAGCACGACGGTGCGCAACGTCGCCGACCTGCTGGCCGCCGGCAACCGCAGCGTCCTGATCGTGGACGGCCGGGCGACCGGCACGCCGGGCGGTGCCCCCCTGCCCGAGCCCGAACCCGGGCGCATCCACGTCGCCGCCCGCCCGGACGCCCCGTCCCTCCTCGCCCTCACCTCGGAGCCCCGGGCCCTCGCCTACGACCACGTCCTCGTCGAAGCCCCGCTGCCCGACGCGATCGGCGCACCGGCCGAGGGCAGACTCGGCGCCCTGGCCGACTCCCTCGTGCTCTGTTTCGCCATGACCGCCTGGTCCATCGACGGCGCCGCCGCCCTGGCCGAGCAGATGAGCGGCGGCCGGTCGGACCGGCCCGTGCGGCTGCTGGCCCTGGGCCTGAAGAGCAACGTCGAGTCGCACGACCGGCTGCGCGGCGCGCGCGAACGGGTCCGCCGCAAGTTCGGCCCCCTCTCGCGGGCCTCCCGCACCTCCGAGGTCGCCTTCCTGGAGATCCCGTACCACCCGCTCTACCTCGACACCCGGCAACTCGCCGTCGAGAGCGAGCCGGAGGGGTCCGTGACCGGGCTGCGGCCCTATTACGAGCGGCTCGCCGACTGGCTCCGCAACAGGCGTCCGCTGCCGCTGAGCCGGGTCACCCTCGTCCACTCCCAGCGCCACGCGCCCTGGGCGGCCTGGCTGGAGGACCAGTTCCGGCGCGGCGGCATCCGCACCGACCTGCGGGCCCTGGACGCCTACTCCGGTGACCGGCCGGCCCCCGGCACCGCGCTGCTCTTCCTCTCCCCGGCGGACATGGATCACGCCGCCCTCGCCCAGCTCGCCGCCCTGTCCCACCCCGACGTCCGGATCGTCCTGGCCGACGAGCCCTTCCCCGACCCGGGCGCCGCCCACCACGAGCGCATCGACCTGCGCGGCACCGACGAGGACGAAGCGGTGCGGCGGCTGTACGCCGGGCTCGGCCTCGGTGCGCCGCCCCCGACGGACGGCACGCCCGGCGCCCGCTTCCCCCGGCTGCCCGCCGTCACCAACGTGGCCCCCCGTTACAGCGGCTTCGTCGGCCGCGACGACGTCCTCGGCGGTCTCCTGGAGGAACTGCACGCGGCGGGCCGGGACCACACCCCGCTGGTCGTGCACGCCGCGAGCGGCTGGGGCAAGAGCGAGATCGTCCGGGAACTGTGTCACCGCTTCGGCTCCGCCTACGACGTCGTGTGGTGGGTGCGTTCCTGGGAGATCCCACGCGCCCGCCGGGGTCTGACCCGGCTCGCCGGCCGGCTCGACCTGGTCACGACCGGCGACGGCGCCTCCCCGGCCCTGTTCGAGCACCTCTCCCGCACCGACACACAGAGCTGGCTGCTCGTCTACGACGGGGCCGAGTCACCCGACGGACTGCAGGAGTTGCTTCCCACCCCGCACTCCCGCGGGCACGTCCTGATCACCAGTCGCAGCGCCCCGGCCACGCCCGGCATGGCGGCCTTCTCCCTGCCGCCCATGTCACCGGCCGAATGCCGGGCCGTCCTCGGCGAACGGCTCGCCGAGATCGACGAGGAGCAGGCCCAGCGGGTCGGCCAGGTGCTGGGCTTCGTCCCGCTCGCCCTGCGCATCGCCGCCCTCTGCCTCGCCGAACGCGCCGCGGCCCACCGGCGCGACGACAGCATGGGCGACCAGGCCGCGGCCAGGGCCGCCGTCGCCTACCTCCTCGCCGAGTACCGCACCGCCCAGCAGGCCCTGCTCGAACAGGAAGGCAGCGCTCCGCCGGTGTCGGTCATGGTGCGGGTCGCGCGGCAGACCGTGCTGCACACCCCGGGCGCCGCCGCCTGGCGCGCCGAGAGCCGTACGAGCGACGCCCTGGGCTGGCTGCTGAACGCCGCCTCCCTGCTCACCGGTCGCGGCATGGGCCTGGAACTGCTGCGCTCGCGGCGCATCCTCTCCGAACTCGCCCGTGACGACACCGCGGACGCCGCACCGGTGCGCAGGGTCCCCGTCGACGCGCGGATGCCCGACGAGCACATGGTGAGCGTCGCCCTGTGGGCCCTGTCCCGGGTCGGGCTCCTGGAGGTCGACTTCGACCGGCCCGACCAGCCGCTCGGCCAGCACCACGCCGTACGGGACGCCGTCCGCACCGCGATGGACCCGGCCGAGCGCGCCCACATCGAGCAGGTGCTGCGCGGCACTCTCGCCGAGTACACCCCGGACGAGAACCGCGGTCTGAGCGCCGACTGGGCCCGCGAGGTGTACTCCCTGCGCCTGTGGGAGGACCACCGCCCCCGTGTCCGGCGCTCCCTGCTGCGCCACCTCAACGCCCTCAGCCAGCGCGGCGAGACCGCCGACCTCGCCCGCCTGCTCGACATCTCCGAGCGCGCGCAGGCCTCCTGGGCCCCGGTGGACGGCGACGACCCGTCACCGGAGTACCTGCGCCTGCTCAACTTCACCGCCCGCGCCCACCGCCTCACCGGCGCCTACGAACCGGCCCGCCGGTTCTCCGAGCGAGCCCTGCGCGGTCACCGCCGGCTGCTCGGCCCCCTGCACCCGAGAACCCTGCTGTCCGCCGACTCCTACGGCGCCAACCTGCGCTCCCTCGGCAATTTCTCCGACGCGCTGTTCCAGGCCCGGCCGGTCCTGGAGGGCCTGACGCTGCTGCTCGGGCCGCAGCACGCCGCGACCGTGCAGGCCGAGCACAACCTGGCCTTCACGGAGGCCCTGAGCGGACGGGCCCCCGACGCCCTGGCCCGGCTCCTCGCCCGGTTCCGCTACCTCCAGTCCGTCGGCGGCGAGGACGACCCGGCCGTCTGGCGGTCAGCCGACCTGCTCGCCTGGGTATACCGGACCCTGGGCCGCGACGCGGAGTCCCAGGACCTGCTGCGGCAGTGGCTGCACCGGCACGGCGACATCGCCACCGGAACCCGGCTGAACATCGAACTCGGCCTGGCCGTCAGCGAACGGCGTATCACCTACAACTCCGCCCGCTCCCACGAGCGGGTCTACGGCTACGAGAAGGCCCTCGAACGGGACCGGCGGGTGCTCGCCGAGTCCACCGGCCGGTTCGGCGCAGGCCATCTGGACACCCTGCGCTGCCGCTTCAGCCTCGCCGCCGACCTGCACGCACTCGGCAAGCACGACGAGGCGGAACACGAGGCCCGCCTGTGCGGCCGGGCCCTGGAGAGCACCCTCGGCGCCTGGCACCCCTACGCCGCACTGGCCGGGGTCCGGCACGCGGTGTACCTGCGGGCCACCGGTGCCGTCGAGGACGCGGAGGCCATCGGCCGGGCCGCGCTGAACCTCCTGACCGACCGGCTCGGCGACAGCCACGCCTGGGTGTCCGCCGCGGAGAACTCCCTCGCGGCCACCCTCGCGGCGGCCGGGCGGCCCGGGGAGGCGACCCGGCTCGTCGAGAGCGCCCTGCGCCGTTTGCGGGACCTGGACATGGGGCATCGCCCCGACGGGCGGCGCGTGGGGGCGCACCACGCCTGGCTCACCTCCCGGGCCACCGGTTCCACCGCACCGGCCAGGGACTTCGACATCGATCTGGAACTGCCCGGCATCTAGACCCGGCGCCCTCGCCCGGGCGGTTCCCCGACGGAAGGTGAGCGCAGGTGGCAACAGCTCCGCAGCCGGAGACCGAGCTCTTCACGGAGTCCCACTGGTCCCCGGAGGGCCACGGCCGAATAACAGCGCTGTGCCAAGAGGCCTTCGCAGGGGTCCCCGCCCTCAGGTCGGTGTCCCACTACAGCAACGGCATCATCGACTTCGTGATCCGCCGGGGCGACTGCCCGCCGCTGAGCAGTCTGGTCACGGTGGGCGGCGAGGACATCGCCAACGAGGCGCTGCCCGGCAGCCGGCTGCTGCTGTGCACCCAGGACCTGGGCGCGCTGATGCGGCCGCTGGGCACGGGCGAGCTGATGCGCGTCGTGGTGGCCAACCCGCACGGCGGGCTGTGGGGCGGCCGCGTCAAGTCGGGGGAGTACCTGTCCGCGCACACCGACACCCCCGGCGGGATGCCCGCCGTCGACGAGGCCATGAACTCGCTCGTCTCGGCCATCCGCACTCAGGTGCACCACCTGCCCGACGAGCTGCCCGGCGGCCTCACGGACACCGTGGAACCCCTGCCCGAGGACAAGGGGCGGCTGCGGATCGACTTCGGGACGGCGGCGGCCGAGCACGACGGCCCCTCCGAAATGCGGCTGCGGGCCCTGTGGGGTGCTCACGTCAACATCCTGGACCTGCAGTACGCCGCCTACTACCGGGACTGGAAGCTCGTCTGTGCGGGCGACGTCTTCGAGAGTCCGGAGCTCGGCCCGCGCTTCCTGGAAACCAGCGTGCGCTCCCGCCGCACCTCCTACCGCGACCTCGCCCGGAGCCTGCGCGGCCATCTCGCCCGGCTGACCGACGCGCTGCGGCTGGTGGTGCCGCCGCCCGCCGACCACCTCGTCCTGGACGTCCAGGAGGGCGCCGTGTACGTGATCTGGCTGTCGCCGCGGGACTACGTCCTCGGCGTGACGCTGGACCAGCGGCAGGTCGCCCACGCCGAGAGCCGGCTGCACCGACTCGCGGACGCCGTGGGCGGTGTCATGCGGACCGCACGGCACTGACCAGGGCGCCCCACACCTCGTCGGCGAGGGCCTCCACCGCCCGCGCGACAGTCGGCCGGTGCACCGGGCCCGCTCCACCGAGGGCCTGCACGGGCAGCACCTCCACCGCCCTCTCGTACTCCCGGCAGACCCCGCGCAGCCGCGCCCACTGCTCCTCGGTCGGCACGCCGGCGGAGACGGCACGGAACCAGGTGTCGGCCGCTGTACGGAGCGTCTCCGTCAACTGCCGCACCAACGTGGCGCAGCCCAGCGCCGCCAGATCGGACGGTCCCGCCCGCAGGGCCGGACCACCGGCCGCGGAACCGCCGGACGGGCGCCCGGCCAGCCGCTCCACGGACGCGTCCAGCAGCGCGAACACCTCCTCGAACCGCCCCTCGACGGGCTCCGGCAACGCCGAACGCGCCGGAGCGGGAGCCGCCGCGACCAGATCACGCCGGGCCAGATCGCTCACCGTCCGCCGCAGCTGCCCCAGTTGTGAACCGTGCTCACCGAGGGCACTGCGCAACTCGGTGGTCAGCTCGGCGAGGTCGGCCTCCTGGCGCAGCTGGGTGAGACGGGCGCGCAGCCGGTCCAGGGCCTGGTTCACGGCCTGCGTGAAGTCGCCCGGACGGTACACCAGGGGCTGTGAGCCCAGCGAGCGCGCCAGCCGGTCCCGCATGGTCCGCGACACATGGCCGTTGACCACGAGCAGCACCTCGGCCTGCGCCGGGTGCAGGGCGCCGCGCAGTGCCCGGACCCGCGCGGTGATGCGTTCCTCGTCGTCGGCGACGAGCACCGACGGGGTGACCACGATCGCGATGTAGGCGTTGGGAACCGGCTCCAGCCAGTACGCCACCGCCACCGGCCCGTCGGCGTCGGAGCCCCGCGCCGGGACCGGGTCGTGCGACGCGATGCGCCATTGGCCCTGTGCCAGCGCGTCGTGGATCGTGGACACCACCTGATCATCGGAGACGTTGTCGTGCAGCTCACGCACCGCCCGCAGCACGGTCGCGGCACTCACCTCCCGGACCGCGCCGCCGCCGTCCTCGCTCAACTGCCAGGCGTGGTGGCAGGTCTTGAGGATCTCCCGGGGCACCCCGCCGGTGAGTTCCTGGAGGATCCCGACCGACTCGGAGCCGAACGGCGCAGGCCACCGCTCGATCGCGTCCGCCCCCTCGGACGCGTCCGGCCGGGCACCCGAACCGACGTACTCGGCGACCAGCCGCCCGGTGAGCTCCGCGCCGAACCGTGTCGGCCACAGCTGCACCACCCGCTCGTGCAGACTCGGCCGGAAGGCGTTGAGCCCGCGCGGCGAGGTGCAGAACACCAGCAGACCACCCCGGCTCACATACACGTTGACCAGCCGCTCGAAGGCGTCCACGAACGTACGCCGGGAATCCTCCGGCCAGTCCAGGACCTTCTCCAGCGAGTCGATCAGCAGGACGTACGGTTTGCCCACCCGGCCGTGCAGGAAGCCCTGGACGGCCAGTGCGTCGAAGACCGGGTCGATGCCCGAGACCGCGTCCTTGATGCCGCGTTCCCGCAACTGCTGCGCGGGCTCGTCGCCGCTCAGCCACGCCCACACCATCGACGTGAACCGGGGGTCCTGGAGCAGGGCGAGCGCGGTGGCGAACCGCCGGTGCTCCGTCACCTCGCCGAGGGTGACGCGCAGATCGGCGTGCATCACCTCGGGGTCGTAGCGCAGGGCGGAGACCACCTTGTCCGGGTCGAGGACCCGGTCGCGCAGCCCGGTGGCGATGTCGTCGAGGGCGATGTCGCCCAGCGGGATGTCGTCCGGCCGGCCCGGACGCGGATCGGAGCTCTGCTCGCCGACCCGCACCGCCGTCACATAGGCGTAGTAGTCCCGGACGAGTTCCTCGAACGCGGCACGCCCCTCCGGGCTGTCCGCGGGGCCCCGCAGCCGGTCCCGGTACATCCGGCCGAAGTCCTGCGCCGGCTCGTCGACGATCCACAGGGCCGGGCCGTCCGGGCGGGCCAGCGCGTTGCAGACCTCGCGGGCCGCATGGGACTTGCCGAGACCGAACTCGCCCACGACGGCGATCGCCCGGCCCCGCCGCCCGCCCCGGGGCCGGTCCCGGAGGTAGTCGCGCACCAGGCCTTGGAGTTCCCCGAGGATCTGGGTCGGGACGTGGGCGTTGCCCGAGTCCGCGGCCTCGACCGGGGCCTCACCGAGGTCCGCCGACGGGCCGAGCCGCACGACCGGCACCAGGGGAAAGGGGTTGCTGTACCAGGTGTCTGCACTGCTTGCGGCCACGATGGCACTCCTTGCGGGTCCTGTGAGGGCGCGGTCGGGGGTGGGCGTCAGCCGCCGGAGCGGGGCGGGATCGGGGCACGGAGCAGGGAGGCGCGGCCGGCCCGGCGCCGCTCCCAGTGGGGTCTGAGCGCGTCGGCGTCGATCGGCCAGGGGGGTGGCGCGCTGCGCAGCGCGTCCGCCGCCGAGTGGAACACCGCCCGCAGCTCGCGCACGTCGGCCGGTCTCCAATCGGAGTGTGCCGCCATCAGGGAGCTCCTGTCCGGCTCGACCAGGCCGTCCGGGTCGTCGTCCGACGCCCGGGCGCTGTGGCTGAACCGCCAGATGTCCTCGGAGTTCAGTCCGTGCAGCGCGAGGTGGGTGACCGCCGCTGATCCGCTGAGGGCGGCGGCCACTTCATCGGCCGTCTCCGCCGCACCGTGGCTCACTTCGACGAACAGTACGACTCTGCGGGGCGCGGCGCTCAGGCAGGAGCGCAGAAAGCCCGACCGGAGGTCGACGTCGTTCCACCGTATGTGCGGGATCACGGCGAAGAGCAGTGCGTTGTGCTGGGCCAGCAGGTCCTTCATGTCGCTGTAGGCCTGGAACAAATCCTCCTCCGCGATGATCGACCGGACGCGGCCTTCGGGGAACGCGTGCCGCAGCAGCCCCTTGGCGATCTCCTTGCGTATGCGGGCGTTGATCAGTTCGATCGGCGCGAACGACCCGTCCGGTCCGACGCTGATGCGGCGGCCGTCGTTCACCAGTCCCGCGGTCGGCACGAACACGGCGCGCGGGTCGCCCGCCCCGGCCGCCGCCTTCGCCATCTGTTGCTGCGCCTCGTGGATGCACCGGTGGATGAGGCTGGTCTTGCCCATGCCGGGGGGTCCGCTGACGATCACCACATGCCCGTCCCCCGAGTCATCGTGGGCGAGGAGTTCGTGGAGGAGCGGGGGCCACTCCGCAATGAAGCGCTGCAGCTGCTCGCCCGAGTGGTCCACATTCACCCACTGGTGCATGTGGTCGGGCTGCTTCCACGGCACCAGGGGATGGTCGGCGCTGAACGTCGCGCCGGCCTTGGCCCCCTGGCCCCCGTGGTTCGTGCCGTTCAATCCGTACGGTCTGCGCACTCCGTAGGGGTTGGCCCAGTCGGAGCTGGTCATGCGTGAGGTCCTCCGGCGCTGGTGGGACGGTCGCTGCCGCGTGTTCCGGGCAGCCACCACAGGGGGGCCGGGCGTTGCAGACCCGCCACCGCGCGGGTTTTCCGGTCCACGATGGTGCGCACGGCGTCCGCCTCGCTCTTTCTCTGTTTCGGCAGCAGAACCTGCCCGTCCCGGCTGCTCGGCAACCTGTCCGTCAACGGCAGGGATTCGGCCAGCCGCCGGGCCGCCTCGCGGCGCGGGGCCGGGCCGGGCACCTGGGCGAGGAGACCGGAGAGCGCCTCCCGGGCCCGTAACGCCTCGGCGTGGTCCGTCTCGGGATCCTGTTCGTACGCCGTGAGATACAGCCATGCGATCCTCCGGAATTCCTGCACGGCCGCCGCCAGTTGCCGGTCGCGCGTGCGCCGCTCAGCCGAGATCCGTTCCGTCATCTGTCCGACCAGCGTCAGGGCCGCACCGGCCGCCAGCAGGTACACCCCGTCGAGGAAACCGCCCAGGCCGCCGGAGCCACCCTTGTCCGCGGACGCCCCCGGCGGATCACCCGCCGCGGCCAGGACCGCGTCGCAGACCCGCTCGAAGTCACCCTGGTGCTTGTCGGCCCAGTCGTCGAGCGACATCACGCCGCCCTCGGGACCCGGCACCCGGACGGCGTCCGCACCGCCGGCCGGTCCCAAGGGGCGCCGCACCACATCCAGTTGTAGCGCGGCGTCCCGGAGCTCGTCCCGGTGCTCGTCGGCCAGGCAGTACACCAGACGGACATCGCTCCTGCCGGTGTCGGCGACGGCCTGCGCGGCCGTGGCGGGCAGGAGCAGCAGGGCGCCGAACAGGACGGGCTTCCAGTGCTGAGCGAGCTTCCGCCGCGGGGCGGGGGACAGCCGTGGGTCGCCGGGGAGGGGGTGGCCGCGGAGCGGGCGCAGGACGCCGTAGCGGCTCGGGAAGCCGTGGACGCGTCCGCCGCGGCAGGGACGTCCCCCGCCGCTCACTCCCCGCTCACCCATCCGGCCTCCCCGTTCCCCTGGCCGCGACCCGTTCGGGACGCCGCACACCCCTCGGCTATGCGGAGGACCGCAGTCCGTCGGCCGCGGCCGGCGCCCCGCCCGGCGTGCCGTCGCCGGGCGTCGGATGCCGGGGGAGACGCTTCTGCCCGGCCGAGGGTTGCCGACTCTTTCCGGCCCGGTGGCGCGACCAGCAGCCGAACGCGATCTGCGCCCCGTAGTGCAGCAGATTCACCGTCACCACGGCCGGGGCGACGATGCCGACCGTCTTGGGGAAGTCGCGTTCCAGGGTGAGGGCGAGCAGCACGGCCGTGAGCCCGTTCTGCTGGCCGATTCCCAGCAGAACCCGGTCCCTTCCGGACAGACCGCGGACGAAGAGCGGCATCAGCAGCACGGCCACCACCGCCTGCGCGAGGAACGCCGAACCCCCCAGCAGCACCCCCGGCTTGATCGACACCCCCTGGGCGACGAACAACCCCAGCAGGGCGGTGGCGAGCAGGAAGGCACTGGTCACCGCCCGCGCCAGAGGGCGGGCGAACACCGGCGTCCGCAGAAACAGTCCGGCCACCGCCACGGCCAGCATGAGCATGTTCGCGGCGGCGAGCACCACCATGACCACGACCAGGAAGAGGGCGAGCGGAGTCGCCGGGCGCCGGGGGCGCGCGAGCTGCTGCTCGGCCTCCCGGGCCGGCCACACCCTGCCGCCCGCCCACCACGCCAGCAGGGCACCGCCCAGCAACAGCGCGTTCAGCGCCAGCCCGAGGGCGTAGCCCTGGGCCCCGCCGCCCACCACCGAGGGCGCGCCCCTGTGCCCGGCGGCCGTGTAGGCGTACCCGGCGACGTACAGGGTCAGCAGCACCGTCATCGGGTCGTCGAAGGAAGCCCACGCCGTGAGCAGGGAGCGGGCGCGCTGCGACATGTGCCCGTCCTTGCTGAGCGCGGTCACCGACAGCGGGTCGATCTGCGCGACGACGATGCCGAGGACCAGATACTCCGGGCGGTCGAAGGCCCAGACCATCACGCCCGAGATCATCGCCGCCTTGAGAACGACCCCCAGCGTGACAGCCGCCACCACGCCCCGCAGGTCGCGACGCAGATCCGCGAGCTCGATGCCGTACGTGCTGCCGTACAGCCCCACGGCCAGCAGCAGCCCGGTGGCGACGACGTACCCGGTGGTGCCGACGAGGCGCGTCGCGTCCGCCGCCAGGCCGATCGACGTGCCCAGAATCAGTGCGCCCAGCGCTCCGAGCAGAACGGCCGGAACCGCCGGCAGCCTCCGCCGCCGGCCGCGGTCGCGTCGGGACCTCTCCACCTGCTCCCCCCATCCCGCGGTGTCACGCCGCGAGCGTAGTCGGGCCGTAGGCACCTCGTGCGCTTATCGATACGGACGTGCAACCGCGAGAGCAATCAAGCGTAGATGTGAGCACTCGGACGGCGTAACACCATTGCCGGCCGTTCCTCTGCACGATGCCCGGTGACGACCGCCGCTGAACGCTCTTCATGCCTGGGGTGGATCCACGGCGCCTCGGCCGGTGCGCCCCGCGTCCGCCCCGCCGCCCTCGGCGGGGCCCCGGACGGCGTCGCTTCCATGGAGCGTGCGCCCCCGGCACCGGCCGGACATCGGCGTGAACGAGCGGATGGCGGCGCACGCGCCGGTCGGCCGCACCCGGCACGCACGAGCCGGTGCCCCCGGCACGCACAAGCCGGTGGCCCCAGGCACGCGCGAGCCGGTCGCCCTCGGCACATGGCGTGGTCGAGGACGTCACCCACCCCCATGGGCGACGTCCTCGACCGCTCCCCCGGTGCCGGACTGTGGCTCAGGTGCCCGCGCGGCGGATTCGTGCCGTCACCAGCACATCACCGCCGCCCCGCCGCAGCCGCGGGCGGCGTACAGGCGTACGCGGACGACGTAGCGGCGGCCCTTGACGAGCCGGGCGCCGAGCGTGACGTTGTGCGGAGTCCCCCCGTCGTCCTGTCCGGCGAGGTAGCGGGGTTCTCCGTTCCGCTCCTCGAAGAGGACGACGAGGGCGTCGCAGTCGCCGAAGGTGCCCAGCGTGTAGGTGCGGGTCTGCGGCGGGTCGATCACGAAGTCCGCCTGCTCGCCCGGGCCGAGCCCGAGCGGCACCGAACGGAACGGCGTCAGCGCGGGCGAACCCTGCGGACGCGCCGGCGGATACCAGCGGAGCACGGTCTCCTTGTCGGCGGCGGACAGGGTACCCGGCGGGTTCAGGCCCCCGCGGTACTGCTCCGGCTCCAGGATCAGCCCCGGAGGGAACGGGAGCTGCATGATCGACTGCGGGTCCCAGACGCAACCGTCGACCTCGTCGGCGCTGAGCTTGCGCAGGATGTCGTAGTGCGTGCGTTCCCGGCTCCAGTGGTGGGGCGGGCCGGCCAGCTCGGCGTACACGGCCTCGTCGTCGAAGTGGATGCCGGCGAACGGGCTCTGGTGCTCGTGCAGCAGGCCGAGCACGTGCCCGATCTGGTGCAGGGCCGTGGCGCGCTCTCCGGGCGCGGTCAGGTCCCAGCCGAAGTTCATCGTGCGTTCCTGCAGGCCGGCGAGGAGCGCGTCGCGGCCCACCGCCGACCAGGAGCCGTCGCCCACCTGGAACCCGATGCGCAGTTCGGCCTCCGAGCGGTCGCGGACCTCGGCGAAGGCGATCCCGATGCCGAGGTCCTGCCACTCCCGGAAGCACGCGCGCACCACGTCCCGCTGTTCCTCGGCGCCCGACCACGACACCCGTCGCGTCATCCCCCTCCCCGGCACGGGGATGACGGACGCGTCGGAGTCAGCGCCGAAGAACCAGTAGTGCAGGACGGTTCCGTTCACCCACATCCGCCGCCCGCTCGCGAGCGTGCTCAGCCGCTCGGCCGCCGGCCCCGGTGCGCAGGCGGGCGCCGGCGCCTGAGCCAGCGAGCAGAAGCGTGCGGTCATGGGCCACAGCCTGCCCCGCGGCCCGTCCCCGGCGCCTGAGTCGGGGGCTACTCAAGTCGCCCTGTATCAAAGGTGAGTAGCCGCGCTCATGTCTGTGTGATGACTTACCAGAGGGACGCGACGACGCTGGAGCTGCCCTGGCCGTTCACCGGGCGGGAGGACGAACTGGAGCTGGTCCGCCGGTCCTTGACCGGCGCACGACGCGGCATCGTGGTGACGGGCCCGGCGGGCGGCGGCAAGACCCGCCTCGTCAATGAGGCGATCCGCGGCACCGACTGCGCCCGGGCGGCCGGTACACCCGAGAGCCGGACCATCCCCTTCGCGGCGTTCGCCCATCTGCTGCCCGACTCGGTCACGCTGCACCGCGCGGTCCAGGCGCTGTCCGGTCTTCGCACACTGCTCGTGGACGACGCACACCTTCTCGACGACGCCTCCGCCGCCCTGGTCCATCAGCTCGCCGTGCACGGGCGCACCCGGCTGCTGGTCGTCGCCACCGACGGCTCGCCGGTGCCCGGCGCGATCTCCCGGCTGTGGACCGGGGAACTCCTGCCGCGCCTCGTGCTGGAGCCGCTGCCGGAGGAGGAGACCGCCGCCCTGCTCACGGCCGGTGCCGGTCCTCTCGACGCGCTCACCGCGAACCGGCTGCGCCGCCTGTGCCAGGGCGACCTGCGGCTGCTGCGCGACCTGCTGGGGGCGGTGCGCGGGCTGCTGACCCCCGTCCCGGACACCGGCGAACGCGCGTGGCGGGGCCCGGTTCCGCTGACCCCGGCGGTCCGTGAACGCACCGCCCCCGTCCTTTGCCGGACCAGCCCCCTCGAACGCGACATCCTCGACCGCCTCGCCTTCGCCGAGCCCTTGCCGTCCGACCTGGACGAGCTGGACCTCGGGGCCCTCGAAGTGCTGGAGTCCGACGGCCTGATCGAGGTCGACGACCGTGGTGCCGTCCGTCTCGCCCACCCGCTGTACGGGCCGGCGCTCCGGGCCGCGGCGGGTCGGCTGCGGGCACGCCGGCTGGGCCGGACACCGGACGCGTACGCCGCCGCCCTCGACGCCGAGTCGGCCGCCCTGGCCCACCGGATCGAGCAGGCCGACGTACGGGCGGCGGCCACCCCGGTGGGGGAGTGGCTGGTCGCCGAGGGTGGCCCGCTGCCGGGCGGGTACGCCGCGGTGCGCGCCCGGTTCGCACGCTTGCGCGGGGAGGTGAGGGAGGCGGCGGCCTGGGCACGGGAAGGCCTGCGAGGTCATCCGGGAGACGTGTCCTGCCGGACGGAACTCGACCGGGCCGAGGCGACGATGGACAGCCCCGCCGGTCCGCACCCGGACCCACAGGCCCTCACCGACCCCTACGACGCCGTCCGCCTCGGCGCCCCCGAAAAGGTCGTCGACCGGCTCGGTGGCGTCTTCGCCCGGCACGCCGACGCGCTCACCCGCACCGACGGGCCGGACCTGGACGAGGTGGCCGCGGAACTGGAGCGGCGAGGCTTCCTGCTGTTCGCCGCCGAGGCGTACGCCCAGGCCGTACGCGCCCACCGCGATCCGGGCGCCGCCCGGCACTCCCGCACCCGGGCCGTCGCGCTGGCCCGGCGCTGCCAGGGCGCCCGCACCCCCGCACTGTCCGGGCTGGTCCTCGGCGAACTCACCGCCCGGCAGCGGCAGATCGTCACCCTCGCCGCGGCCGGCCTGACCAACCGGCAGATCGCCGAACGCCTCACCTTGTCCGTCCGCACCGTCGGCAACCACCTGTACAGCGCCTACGCCCGGCTCGGCGCGAGCGACCGCGGCGCCCTGCCGTGGCCGGCCCGGGCAGTGGAGGCCCAACCGGCCTAGTGCCGCGGCAGGCACCAGGCACCAAGACCGGCGGCCTGACCCGAACAGGGGACGGGTCAGGCCGCCTCGAAGAGCGGGATCGG
>NZ_JBVJSX010000005.1:381209-548879 GCF_055606225.1 Streptomyces sp. NPDC037100
CGGGCAGGCGCCTTGGACAGTGGGCCGGGTCAGGCCGTCCTGGGCAGGGGACGGGTCAGGCCGCCTCGAAGGGCTGGATCGGGCAGGCGCCTTGGACAGTGGGCCGGGTCAGGCCGTCCTGGGCAGGGGACGGGTCAGGCCGCCTCGAAGGGCTGGATCGGGCAGGCGCCTTGGACAGTGGGCCGGGTCAGGCCGTCCTGGGCAGTGGACTGGGTCAGGCCGCCCCGAAGGCCGAGAACGCCCACCCCGTGGCCTGGTGCAGCGCGTCGCCCGGCAGGGCGGCCCGGGCGTCGCGCAGTGCCTCCGCCAGGGACAGACCGTCGTCGAGGCCCTTGTGCAGCGCGAGCATCAGCGGCACCACCGCCGCGTCGTTCACAGGCGCGCTGCACGCCACCACCCCTGCCGTGCCGAGCGGCAACAACGCCGTGACCAGGCCCAGCAGTTCGTCGGCTCCGACGGAGGCGAGGCGGGCGGTGTCGCAGCAGGACAGGATGATCCGGTAGGGGCTGCGGTCCAGCCGCTCGAAGTCGTGCACGACGATCGGCCCGTCGGCCATCCGCAGGGACGAGAACAGCGGACTGTCCGCGCGGAACGTGCCGTGCGCCGCGATGTGCGCCAGCGCAGCCCCGTCCAGCTCCTCCAGCACCCGCGGCACCCGCGCCTGGTCCTCCTCCAGGACCGTCGCGCAGCCGTACCGGCCGGCCAGCTCGGGCACCTCGGCACCACCCGTCGCCAGGCCGGGGCCGCGCACCAGCACATGGCAGCCGTCCGGCGGCGGCGCGGTCTCCCGGGCCCGCAGCCAACTGCCCGCCGACGGCGACACACTGAGCACCCGCTCCCGCAGCGACGGCAGCAGCGCCCACGGCACCCGGTGCAGCCGCCCCGGCGGCACGATCACCACCGGGCCGCCGCCCAGCTGCGCCACGGCCGGCCCCAGAAGCAGCTCCTCCAGCCGCCGGCCCGCCGCCTCCACCACCGGGAGCCGGGCCTGGGCACCGGGGTGGGCCATCCTCCGCAGCCCGGCCTGCACATGCTCGGCCTCGGTCTCCGCCTCGGCGAGCAGACCGGCCTCGAACCGGCGCACCCGCCCCCGTCCGCACAGCAGCACCTGCACCCGTCCGTCGAGCACGGCGAGCTCCACCAGCAGGGCCTGGTCACCCAGCTCCTCCAGCAGCCGGCCGACGTCGAACCGGTCCCCGCCACCGGGGGCCTCGCCCCGCATGTGCAGGGTCCGGGACCGGATCTCCCGTTCCAGGCGCCGCTGTTCGCGCTCCAGCGCCACCACCGGCCGGCCCTCCATCCGGGCTGCCTCCGCACGCGAGGCGATCTCGCGGAAGGCGGTCATGCCGCTGAGCAGCTCCGGGTCGGCGGGCGGCCTGGTCGGCGGGGTGGACAGCACGGTGGCCCGCCAGCGCTCGCTCCACACCAGCAGCCGCCGCGGCCCGCCGGAGACCAGACTGGCCCGCTGCGCCAACGCCGCCAGTTCCGCGCCCTGTTCGGTGGCCCGGGCTCGCAGCTCCGAGGCGCCCAGCGTCATCCGGTGATCGTCCAGCACGTCCAGACCGCGCCGACAGGCCTCCAGCACGCCCCGGGCCGACCCGGCGGCCTGCGCCCGCAGCGCCTGCGCCGCCCAGCCCGTCAGCCGGGCCAGCGGCGGACCGCTGCGCCGGCTGCGCGCGGCCACCGCCAAGTGCCGCTCCGCGTCGGCCGTCCAGCCCAGATCCAGCGCGATCCGGCCCGCGAGCAGCGACGCCTCCGGCGCGGCCGGGGCGCCGAAGGAGGCCAGCTTCCCGGCCACCGCGGCGGCGTCGGCGACCAGCCGTCCCGAGCCGCGCCCGGCCGCGTGCCGCGCCTCGATCAGCACCAGCCGGGCGTGCGCCTCCCACCAGGAACGCCGTTGCCCCGCGAACAGCCGTACCGCGAGGGCGGCGCGGGCGATCGCCGTGGGCTGGTCGCCCGCCGACCGGGCGGCCCGCGCGGCGGCCAGCAGCAGCTCCGCCTTGCGGGTGGACTGCCCGCCGATCCCGTCCAGCCTCCCGGTCGCCATGTCCGCCTCGGCCAGCGCCTCCGGTGCGAGACCGGCCGCCATCAGCACCTCGCAGCGCCGGATGTTCAGCATGAACGTCGGCGTGCCGAGCCGGGCGTAGCGCTCCTCCGCCTCGTCCAGCAGCCGCAGCGCCGCCGGTACGTCCCCCGACCGGAACGCGGCCAGGCCACGGCTCTCCACCGCGTCCGCTTTGTCGTGCTCCTGGCCGGTGGTCTCCCACAGTGCCTCGGCCGCGGTGAAGTCCGCCTCGGCCCGCTCCACCGACCCCAGCGCCAGGTGCACGGTAGCCCGCAGGGTCAGCGCCCGCGCCGTCCAGATCACGTCCTCCGCCTGTCGCAGCACCGGCACCGCCCGGCGCACGTCCTCCAGCGCCTCGCGATGGTGACCGAGCACCCACCACACGTACGCCCGCCGGTACAGCACCCGCGCCCTGGTGTGCCCGCCGCCGCGCGCCGCACCCCGCTCGAACGCCGCCAGGCCCTCCCGGGTGCGGCCCGCGTGCACCAGCGCCACGCCCAGCGTGGCCAGCACGTCCGCCTCCCGGTCGGCCGAGTCGGCACGCGCCGCGCACACCCGGGCCCGCCGCAGATGGTGCAGCGCGAGCCGCAGGTCGCCGAAGTCGCGCTGCCAGATGCCGATCACCTGGTGGGCCACGGAGGCGTCCAGCGGGGAGGCGTCGGCCGCCAGCAGGGCCCGGGCCCTCGCGAGAGCCTCGCCCGGGTCGGCGAACACCATCGGCAGCAGTTCCGTCACCGCGTCGCTTCCCGCTGTCACTCCTCGGATGGTAGTGGTCCCGCAGCGCCCCACACAGGTGTGGAGCTGTATCAAGCAGCGCCCCGCACAGGTGTGGAGCTGTATCAAGCAGCGCCCCGCACAGGTGTGGAGCTGTATCAAGCAGCGCCCCGCACAGGTGTGGAGCTGTATCAAGCAGCGGCCCTGCGGCTCTTGTCGACGACCGCTCAGCGGCACCGGCCGACGCCGTCGCACCAACGGGAGGACCCGCCATGGCACCTCAGCGATTCCACGAGCAGTTCGACCAGATCCAGCGCTCGATGCCGGACGTCCCCCTGGCGATGGGCCCGGACGACTCGGCGGAGTTCATGTACGAGAAGGGTGTGGTCCTCGTCCGCGACGGCGAGGAGGCCCGGATCGTCGAGGACACCGTACGGGCCCACTTCACGGCCGCACCCGACCTCGACCAGGAGCAGATCCGCCGCGCGGGCCCGCAGACCAACCGCAGCGGCATCACCCGTATCCGCGTCGGCGACCCCGGCGAGGGTGGCCGGGACGCCGACCGCACCGTCGCCCACGCCCTGGGCTCCGTCCGGGAGCAGGAGTCCCGGACCGGGCACCGGATGGTCGCCCGCAACCACGTCGTGCACATCGCGGTCAACGCCTGCCCCGGCGACGAACCCGTCCCCGCCCCGCTCAGCGAGCCGCCCAACCCGGCCGCCGCCGGCACGCCCCACGACCCGGGCACCGCCGTCGGTGTCCTCGTCATCGACACCGGCCTCGTGCACGACTACCGCTCCTGCGGTCTGCTCGCCCACACCGGCGGCGACGCCCAGGTCCAGGAGTGCGACGACCAGGGCATCCTCCAGCAGTACGTCGGACATGGCACGTTCATCGCCGGGCTCGTGGCGGCCGTGGCGCCCAACACCGACATCACCGTGCGCGGCAGCCTCAACGACGCGGGCGCCATCCTGGAGTCCGAGTTCGGCGAGAAGCTCTTCGAGGCCGTCGACGCGGGCGGCTGGCCCGACGTGCTCAGCCTCTCCGCCGGGACCTCCAACGGCCGCACCGACGGCCTGCTCGGCGTCGAGAACTTCATGCGGGAACTGCGCGAACAGCGCACCCTGCTGGTCGCCGCCGCCGGCAACAACGGCAGCGCCGCGCCCTTCTGGCCCGCCGCCTACGCCGATCTGCCCGGCTGGGAGGACTCCGTGCTGTCGGTCGGCGCCCTGCGCAGCGACGGCGAGTTCGGGGCCTGCTTCACCAACCACGGGCCCTGGGTGAAGGTCTACGCCCCCGGAGAGCGCCTCACCAGCGCCCTCACCGGCTTCGACGCGCCCGTCCCGTACGTGTACCAGCACTCCACGTACGACGCCTGCCGCTACGGCTTCTCCTACGGCTGCACCTGCCGGCACCCCCGCCACAGCGGCGTGCTGAGCGACGAGGGCAGCGCCGCCAAGCCGGACCAGGTGATGTTCGAGGGGTACGCGCAGTGGAGCGGAACCTCCTTCGCCACACCCGTGACCGCCGGCCTGGTGGCCGCCCACATGGCGGCGCACAAGGAGACCGACCCACGCGCGGCCCGGCAGCAACTCCTTGCCGCGAACGCGGAGTTCGCGGAGGTGCGGGGCGCACACGTCCCCGCCCTTCGTCCCCCCACCTGGCGTCCGGTCCCGGTCGTGCGCCTCGGCGCCGGGCTGTGACGGCCGAAGCCGCCCCCTCCACGGCGTACGATGACGTGCCGTACTCGAGGGGTGGGGCTGCCGTGGACCGTACTGATGCCGGCGCGCTCGTCCAGGCGGCCGCCGGCGGCGACGCGGCGGCCTGGAAGGCGCTCGTGGAGGGGCTGAGCCCCCTGGTGTGGTCCGTCGTCCGGGCCCACCGGCTCTCCGACGCCGACGCCCACGAGGTGTACCAGACGGCCTGGTTCCGCTTCGCCCAGCACCTCGGGAGTATCCGTGAGCCCGGCAAGGCGGGCGCGTGGCTGGCGAGCACCGCGCGCCACGAGTGCCTGAAGGTCATCCGCAGTGCGCAGCGACTGACCCTGACGGACGATCCTCGGCTGCTGGACCGGGCCAGCGAGGACGGCACGCCGGAACAGTCGCTGCTCGACTCCGAGGAGGCCGCCGCGCAGAGCGAACGCGTGCGGCGGCTGTGGCAGGAGTTCGAGGAACTGGGCGAGCGGTGCAGGCAGTTGCTGCGCGTGCTGATGGCCACGCCGCCGCCCAGCTACCAGGATGTGTCCGCCGCGCTCGGGATCGCGGTGGGCAGCATCGGGCCGCTGCGCCAGCGCTGTCTGCGGCGCCTGCGGGCCCGGCTCGAGGCACGGGGGGCGATGTGAGCGACCTGAACGGCGACGACCTCTTCGGCGAAGAGGACTTCGACGACCGGGAGTTCGACGACGAACTCCTGGAGGAGGAGCTGCGGCGGGCCGCCGCCGTCCTCGACCCGGTACCGGCGGAGCTCCAGCAGATCGCCCTCGACGCCTACGCGCTGCACGACCTGGAGGCGCGCGTGGCCGAGCTGACCTTCGACTCGCTCGTCGACGCCCTGCCGGTCCGGGGCGCCGCCGACGTGCCGCGGATGCTGACCTTCCGCGCGGGTGAGGTGACCGTCGACGTCGAGGTGACCGCGCAGGGGCTCATGGGGCAGGTGCTGCCCCCGCGGCCGGCCCGGATCGAGTTCCTCGGCGGCCCGCGCCCCGGCGCCCTGCTCATGGCCGACGACCTGGGCCGCTTCACCGGCGACGCACCGCTCTCCGGCCCGTTCGCGCTGAGGCTGCGGACCGGCGGGGACGTGGTGGTGACGGAGTGGCTGCGGGCCTAGACCCCGGGCCGGGGCGCCGGGTCACCAGGTGCACGGCAGCGTCCGCGGACCCCGGATCATCGTCCTGCGCCGCCACGCGACCTGGTCGGCGGGGACCGTGAGACGCAGGCCCGGGAGCCGGTCCAGCAGGGTGCCGAGCAGGAGTTCGGTCTGGAGGCGGGCCAGGACGGCGCCGGTGCAGTAGTGCGGTCCGTTGCCGAGGGCCAGGTGCGGGTTGGGGGCGCGGCCGGGGTCGATCCGGTCCGGCCCGGGGAAGACGTCCGGGTCACGGTTGGCGGCCAGGTGGTGGCGTCCGGCGTTCAGCGGGACACGGCGTCGACGAGACGGGCCAGGGCGCCGGCCAGCCGCTCCAGTCCCGCCCCGGCGGGACCGCCCGGCTCGGTCATGTAGGTGTCGCGGCGGATCTCCACCATGAGCGCGCCTACCTCGGGCCGTTTCCCGTAGAACTCCAGGGGGACGTAGGTCCCGCTGAACGGGCTGTCGAGCCCTGTCTCCCCGAACGCCTCCCGGGCGGCGTCCAGCAGGCCCGGCGAGGTGTGGAACGGGTCGGTGCCGAGGCACACGGCCGGCCGGGGGCCGTCCCCGTGCAGTTCGTACGGCAGCCTGCGGCTCGGGTAGGAGTGCACGTCGATGATCACGGCTCGCCCGGTGGCCGCCAGCCGGTCCGCCACGGCCTGTGTCATCGCCCGCGCGTACGGCCGGAAATACCGCTCGACCAGCGGCTCGGGATCGACCCCCTCGGGCCGCAGCACACCGCCGTGCGTGGTCCGCGTGTACACCGCGCCCATACCGACGGCCCGCATCTCCTCCCGTTCGTCCGGAAACCGCTCGGGGTCGACGACCAGCCGCGACAGCCGGTTGACGAACCGCCAGGGCGTCACCCCCGCGAGCCCGGCCGCACCCTCGGCGATCTCCGCCGTGTGCGCGTCGGTGATGTGGTCGAGCTCCCGCTCCAGCTCCTCGTCACCGAGCACGATGCCCGCGCGTACGTCATCGGGTATCTCCCGCGCGGAGTGCGGGACATGCAGGATCACGGGGGAGTCGCAGGCCCCGGCCAGCGGCTCGAAGGAGTTCCGGGCGTCGGTCATGGGGTGGCTCCGGGGGCGTTGTCGGTGAAGAGCAGAAATGGCCTCATAGGCGGACCTTTGATCCAGCGTGTCGATTACACAGGGTACCTAAAATGCGAGCGGCATGTGATGCGCGTCACATTTGGGTGGCCTGACTTTATGGTTGATCGCTTGCCGGTTACTTTACTGACCGGCGTTGCGAGACCGCGCAACGTGGCTAGCGAACCGGAATGGGTGTGGCTTACCAGCCGAACTGTTTCCGGGACGCGTACGGGGGAAGGGTTGGTCGCCTTGTGCGGCGAGACACATGCATGTCGATATTCATGTCGTCATGGCGAAGAGGGGCGTTCGCATCGATTACCTTCGGACGTTCTCCTTCGTTCGATCGTCAGCGATTTCCTGAGGGACTCTCATGATCAGCCCGGGGTGCTCGCGGCGCTGAACGGTCCCGGGATCGACTGGTCCGGAGCGGCCGGTGTGGCCGACCTCGTCGACGGCAGGCCTCTCGGTCCCGCGGCGGCGGTCAGGGTCGCCTCGGTCACCAAGACGTTCACGGCGGCGGCCGTCCTGCGCCTGGTCGAGTCGGGCAGGCTCGGCCTGGACGACCCGATCACACCCCTGACCTCCGTAGAACTCATCGAGGCCCTCGGTGAAGGGGGTTACCGGACCGGCAGGATGACGGTCCGCCAGCTGTTGCAGCACACCGCGGGTCTGTACGACTGGGGCACCGACCCCGACTACGACCGCGAGGCCTTCGCCCGGCCGGCGCACCGCTGGACCCGACTCGAACAGGTGCGATGGGCGGTGGCCCATGGCAGGCCCCTGGCCGATCCCGGTACCGAGTTCCACTACAGCGACACCGGCTACATCCTCCTCGGCGACATCCTGGAACGGTTGACCGGCACATCGCTCGCCGCCGCATACCGCACGCTGCTGGACTTCGAGCGGCTCGGCCTGGAGTCGGTGCACCTGGAGTCCCTGGAAACCGCACCGGAGGGCGCCGCGGACCGGGCGCACCAGTACAGCGCCGGCACCGACCTTCTCGCCGTGGATCCCTCGTGCGACCTGTGGGGCGGTGGCGGGCTGGTGTCCACCATGCGTGACCTCGCGCTGTTCGTCCGTGCCCTGTTCGCCGGCGAGGTGTTCGAGCATCGTGCGACTCTGGCCCGCATGCTGGAGCCCGTGCCGGCGCGGGGTGCCGAAGGCCGTGGGACGGGGATCTTCAGGCTGCCCCTGGGGCCGGGCGTCTGGTGGGGTCACCCCGGATTCTGGGGCGTGGTGATGGCGTACAGCCCGGAGCACGACCTGGCGGTGGCCACCACGGTCACCAGGCGCCCGGAAGAACATCCTGACGAGCGGTACGAAATCGGGCGCCGCCTGGTGCGAGCGGTCTGCGACCGGACCGTCTCCGCCGTGTAACCCGCCCCTGTTTCTGCCTTTCCCCCTGCTTCTTTTCATTGCTCCGCCGATGGTTTCACCCTGCCCTCGGCAGAGGACGTATGCAGCACTCAACTGACGAACTCAGCGACAGGTGGTGTTTCATGCCCCGCCATTCTCGTACCCTTCGCACGCCCGAATCGCTTTTGGCGCAGAACCTCATCACCGAGGACGAGCTACCCGGAATTCGTGACGTGGCCAAGAGATATTCGGTGAGCGTCACCACGGCAATGCAGGAACAGATGGACGGACCGGACGATCCGGTGGCGAAACAATTCGTCCCCAGTGCGGCCGAACTCATCACCCTGCCCGAGGAACGCGCCGACCCCATCGGCGACGCCCCCTTCACCCCCACCAAGGGGATCACGCATCGCTACCCGGACCGGCTGCTGCTCAAGCCGATGCACCTGTGCCCCGTCTACTGCCGGTTCTGCTTCCGCCGAGAAGTGGTGGGGCCGGGCGAAGGCATGCTGTCCGCCGACGAGATGGAAGCCGCGCTGGACTACATCCGGTCCCAGCCGAAGGTGTGGGAGGTCATCTTCACCGGAGGCGACCCGCTGATCATCTCGCCCACCAAGCTCGCGCCCATCATGGCCGCCCTGGACGAGATGGAGCACGTCAAGGCCATCCGGTTCCACACTCGGGTACCCGTGGTCGCCCCGGAGCGGGTGACCGACGCCCTCACCGAGGTGCTGGGCACCGAGACACCCGTATGGATCGTGGTCCACACCAACCACGCCCAGGAGTGGGGGGACGCCGCCCGCGCCGCGCTGCGCCGGCTCAGCTCGGCCGGCATCCCCCTGCTGAGCCAGACCGTTCTGCTCAAGGACGTCAACGACACCCCGGAGGCCCTGGAGGACTTGTTCCGGACGCTGGTCGCCAACCGGGTCAAGCCCTACTACCTGCACCACGGCGACCTGGCCCCGGGCACCAGCCACTTCCGGACGAGCATCGCGCAGGGCCAGGAGTTGATGGAACGGCTGCGCGGCCGGGTTTCCGGCACCTGCCAGCCCACCTATGTCCTCGACATTCCCGGAGGACACGGCAAGGTGCCGATCGGGCCGTCCTACCTGGAGGACCAGGGCGACGACACCTACCGGGTCCGCGACCCCTGGGACACCCACCACGCCTACCCGCCCGGCCCGGCCCCCGGTGCCGTCCCCGTGCACATCGGCCCGAAAGGTGCGGACCGTGACCACTGACCCCACTCCCGGCACGCACAGGGCCGGCAGGATCGACTTCGCCGACACCGGCGGTGTCACCTCCGCCCTGAACTGGACGGCATGGGGCCTCACCCCGGAGCGGGCCTGGCGGGCCCTGTGCCGCACCTACGCCTCGGAGGCGGCCGGACACCAGCACGACTACGTGAAGCTCCTGGTCAACGGCGAGTTCGTCCGGGACCACGAGTCCTGGCCGACCCGCGAGACCGACACCGAGGGGTTCTCGGCCTGGCTGGAGCGGCAACAGTCCATCTCGGCCCGGGACGACGTCTTCGTGTTCGCCCGCACCGTCCAGGAGCACGACCGCGACCTGTTCCGGACCCTGGTCGAGCTCGTGGCGCCACACCTCCACGCCCTGGGCCTGGCACCGGGCCACGTCGAGGCCGAGGTGTTCTACGGCGCGTACCGCAACACGCCGGGCGGCATCCACCGCGAGGGCTGCACGAACCTGCACCTGGTGCTCGGCGGCAGGAAGAGCATGCACTTCTGGCGCGGCACCGACTGGATCCCGGCGGGCACGGCGCTGCGCGAGGACATCGAGCCGGAGGCCGGACACCCCGAGGAGTACCTGCCGGAACTCGGCCTCGCCGAAGCCCTTCCGCACGGACACTCCCTCACCGCGACCGGCGGCGGCGGGTACTTCTGGCGCAGCGGCATCTGGCACGTCGGCGAGACCCATGAACCGTCCATCGCCCTCAACATCGCGTCCTACACCAAGACGCTGGACGTGGAGGCGAAGCTGCTCACCCCCTGGGCGGAACGCGTGCACGGCGACGTGCCCCCGGAGTGGCTCCGGCAGTACCGCGAGCACACGTCGTTCACCGGCGACGACGCGGCCCTGCTGGCCCGGCTGACGGCGCTCGGCATGCGCCCGGCACCGGCGGGCCCCGGCGGCGGCTCGCCGTCGAAGGTGCGCATGGTCTCGACCGCGCCCGTCGTGTGGTCCGCCCGGCCCACGGGCGGACTGACCGTGGCCACCCTGGGGCACTCCGCCGTGTTCGCGGACACCCCCTCCCTGCGGACCTGGCTCGACCGGGCCCTCGCCTCGCCCGGCGCGGTCGGCGCCGTACCCGAAGACTGCCGCGGGCTCGCTCGTTGGCTGTGTGCACAGCAGATCCTCGAACCACTGGAGACGACATGACAGAGCCGGCAGAGACCTGGGAGCTTTCGGACACCGAGGTGTTCACCAAATACGGTGACGTGTTCGTCCCGCGGCGCCGCGAGCAGATCGCCACCGTGTGCGACCTCCTCGCCCGGATCCCCGACCCCCATGTGCTCGACCTCTGCTGCGGCGAGGGACGGCTCTCGGAGGAGTACCTGCTGCGCACCCCCGAGGGGCGCGTCACCCTGCTCGACGGCTCGCAGGAGATGCTCGACCTGGCCGCAGGGCGAGTGGCGCCCCTCGGTGACCGGCACACCCTGCTGCGGGCGGACATCGAGGACCGCGACTGGCGCACGGGCACCACGTACGGCGCGGTCGTCACCTCGCTGGCCGTGCACCACCTCGACGGCGCGGGCAAGCGCGCGCTGTACGGCGACATCCACGCGATGCTCGCCCCGGGCGGGGTCTTCGTGATGGCCGACCTCGTCGAACCGGCCGGCGCCACCGCCCGCACCCTGGCCGGCGACCACTGGGAGCAGGCCGTGCGGGAGGGCTCGCAGGAGCGCTTCGGAGGGGACGAGGCCGCGGTCGCCTTCGAGAAGTCCGAGTGGAACTACTACCGGCTGACCGGCCCGGACCCCTTCGACAAGCCCTCCTCGGTCGCCGAGCACCTGGACTGGCTGCGCGCGGCGGGATTCGCCGAGGTCGACGTGGTGTGGATGTACGCGGGGCACGCCGTGTTCACCGCCCGGCGGGGAGGAAACTGACATGGCCGAGCGGCAGAGCCGGACGATCCTCGCCAACATCGTCAGCGACATCATGGCCGAGAACCCCACGGACGCCTACCGGCGGGCCATGGCGGCGGTTACACCCCGGAAGCTGTGGCAGGCCGAGCCGGGCGACTGCGTCGTCATGCTCGCCCCCTGCACGCCGGCCTTCCGGGAGTACGTCGAGAGCGTCACCGGACTCGACACCTCGCGGGTCGACATCGTCGCCCCCGACGAAGTCCGCGGCGTCCACGCCCTGGACGTCGTCCGTGACCTCGGGGCCGAGCACCTCCTCACCGCGCGGACGGAGCTGAAGCCCTTCGTCCTGGACGGTCCCGTCCTCGAGTTCGCGCGGCGCACCGGCGTCCGCGTGCTGCCGTACTCACGGCTTCCCGAGGACGGCACGGTCGACGCCCTGCGCCTGATCAACACCAAGCGCGGGTTCCGTGAGATCGCGGCCGGGCTCGGACTGCCCGTGGCCGACGGAGGCTATGCCGAGACGGCCGACGAACTCGCCCTGAACCTGAAGGAGTTCTTGAGCTCCCGGGCCGCCGCGATCATCAAGACGAACCGGTCGTCCAACGGCTTCGGCAACACCGTGATCCGATCCGACGGGCCGAAGACGCTTCAGGAACAGCTCACCGAGGCGCTGGCCGGGCAGACGGAGCGGGACTGCGGCTGGGTGTACGAGGAGTTCCTGCCGTTCGAGGCGACCCCCAGTATGGAGATGTCCGTCGACGACTCGGGCACGTCGTATTTCTACAGCTGCGACCAGCGGACCGTGAACAACGCCTGGACGGGCATGGTGACCCCCGCCGAGGAGGGGCCGTACCACCCCCGGCTCCTCGAGGCCGCGCGGGCCATCGGCGGCTGGCTGCACGACCACGGCTACCGCGGGATCTTCGACGTGGACTGCGGTGTGCACGCGGGTGGTTACGTCGTCACCGAGGCCAACGTCCGGCGCACGGGCGGCACCTACCTCGAGGAGCTGGCCCGGCGGATGCGGCCCGGGGACTCCCCCGTGCACTGGCGTGCGGACGTCCGGCCGGGCACGAGCACGCTGGACTTCGCGGGTGCGGTCGCCGGACTGGCCGCCGCCGGGCTCGCCGACCCGTCCGCCGGCGCGCGCGCCCTGCTCACCGCCGACACCCGGGAGGTGGACGGCAAGTGGCGCTACCTGGTGGTCGGCCGCGACGCCAGGTCCGTCGCCGAGGCCGAGCAGCAGGTGGAGCAGATCCTGGGGATCGGCTGATGCTCCACCCCGATCTGCACCCCGGGCTGAGTCCGGTCGGCGGCAGCGGCGTCTTCGCCCTGCGGGACATCCCGATGGGAACCGCCCTGTGGGGCCCCTGCCCGGACTGCGAGGTCCGCACGGCCGGGGAGCAGGGCGGGCTGCCGCCGGAGGTGATCGCCTGGCTCGACGAGTTCGGCTACCGCCTCGACGACCGGGGGCTGATCCTCCCCTGCGGCGGCGCCCACCTGCTCAACCACTCGTGCGAGGCCGTCGCCCTCGACCACGGGCTGGCCGCCGGCATCGCGGTGCGTGACATCCGGGCCGGCGAGGAGGTCACCTGCGACTACCGCACCTTCACCGCGGACGAGCCCTGGGAGTTCACCTGCCGCTGCGGGACACCCTCCTGCGCCGGCACCGTGCGAACGGCGGCCGACGGGGCCGGCGAAGCCCTGACACGCACCTGGCGGCAACGCATGGAGCCGGCCCTGGCGGCGGCCCGGACGCTGCCCCAGCGGATCCCGCCGCGTCCCGGGAGCGTCCTGGCGTCACCGCACGCGCCGGCCCGGTGAACCCGTCCGCCCGGCGACCGAGCCGGAGTAAGTCCTCCTGAACAGAAGGGCACGATGAGTTCCGCATCATGGCTGATCACCGCCACCCCGCCCACCCCCAACGGTGACCTGCACCTCGGCCACCTGTCCGGTCCGTACCTCGCGGCCGATGTCATGGCCCGGCGCCTGCGCGCGGAAGGCGCCGACGTCCTGACGCTGACCGGGATCGACGACAACCAGAGCTACACCGAGGCCTTCGCCGTGCGCGAGGGCGTCACGGCCGCCACCACCGCGAGCTGGTTCGGCGACCGCATCGTCCGGGCCTGGGAACGCGCCGGTCTGCGCTACGACGTCATCGGCAGGCCGGACCGCGACGCGCCGCACCGCGAGCTCACCGCCCGGATGTTCCGGCAGCTCTACGAGCAGGGCGACATCGTGGCCCGGACCCGCCCGCTGCCGTACTGCGGCCCGTGCGAGCGCTGGGCGTTCGAGGCGTACGTCGCCGGTACCTGCCCCCACTGCGGCACGAGGTCCTGCGGCAACGCCTGCGAGGTCTGCGGCCGGCCCAACGACTGCGCCGACCTGGGCGACCCGGTCTGCACCGTCTGCGGCACACCCTGCGAAACGCGGGACTGCGAACGGCTCTACCTGCCCCTGGAGCGCCACACGGAGACGCTGCGCGGGTTCTGGGCCGAGAACCGCATGAACGGTCACCTGACCGACCTGTGCCACACCATGGCCGCCGAGGGGCTGCCCGAGATCGCGGTGTCCCATCCGGCGAGCTGGGGCCTGCCGGTGCCGGTCCAGGGCTTCGAGGACCAGCGGGTGTACGTCTGGTTCGAGATGGCCGCCGGCTACCTCGCGGCCGGAGCGGCCGGAGCGGCCGGAGCGGCCGGAGCGGCCGGAGCGGACAGCGGACCGAGAGGCCCCTGGGGCGGCGGCCGCCGGGTGGTGCAGTGCTTCGGGTACGACAACGGCTACTTCCACGCGGTGCTCTTCCCCGCGGTCATGCGCGCCTTCGATCCCGGGGTACCGCTGCCCACGGACTTCGTCTCCAACGAGTTCTACCGGCTCGACGGCCTGAAGTTCTCCACCAGCCGCAAGCACGCCGTCTGGCTGCTCGACGTGCTGGACGACGTGCCCGCCGACCACCTGCGGATCCAGCTCAACTGGGAGCGCCCCGCAGTCGAGCAGACCGACTTCACCTGGGACGGCTTCGACACCCGGGTCAACAGGGGGGCACTGACCCGCTGGCATCGCTGGCTCGTGGACCTGGCCCGGCGCTGCGAGGCGGCGGACGCCACCCCGACGGCCCCCGGCTCCTCGCCACCGGCCGGCCCGGCCGCCACCGTGGCCCGGCTGCGGCGTGGTACCGACGAGACGCTGCGGGCCGTCGCCGAGGCGTACCGGCCCGAGTCGTTCGCCCCGGACCAGGTGCTCGACCGGCTCGACCTGCTGGTGCGCCAGGCCGCGGCCACCGGGACCGACCTGGAGCGGCTGGCGGGCAGGCCCGGTGGCCTGCACGAGGCCCTCGTCGAGTGCGTGCGGGCCGAACTGGCCGCCGCGGCGGCCTTCGCCGCCGGGCTGTACCCGGTGGCGCCCGCCATGGCCCAGCAGTTGTGGACCGCCCTGGGGTGCCCGGGTTCGGTCGAGGAGAACGGCCTGCGGTGGGCGGCCCTCGCCCCGTCCGACGTCAAGGTCGGCGAACTGGCGGGGGAGTGCCCGCTCTTCCTGCCCGGCAGCCGGCGGGTGTGAACCACAAGCGGCGAAAGAGGGAGATCGTGGAACGGTTCGAGTTCATCGGGGTCGGAGCCGGACCCTCCAATCTGAGCCTTGCGGCACTCGCAGAGCCGGTCACCGACCTCAGCGCGGCCTTCCTGGAGGTCAAGCCACGCTTCCAGTGGCACCCCGGGATCATGCTGCCCGGGGCGGAGTTGCAGGTCTCCTTCATGAAGGACCTCGTGACTCTGGTGGATCCGACAAGCCGGTACTCCTTCCTCAACTTCCTGGTCGACAAAGGCAGGGTGTACCGCTCGCTGATGGCCAACGGCACGGCGGTCTCGCGCCTGGAGTTCGAGCAGTACTACCAGTGGGCCGCCGAGCAGCTGTCGTCGATCCGCTTCGAGCGCCGCGTGAAGTCCGTGGTGCTCGGTGACGGCGGCCTGGAGGTGAGTTGCGAGGGCGGCGAGCGGCTCCTGGCCCGGTCCCTGGTCCTGGGCACGGGCAAGGAACCCGTCCTGCCGGACTTCGCGGCCTCCCTGCGCGGACCGGAGGTCCTGCACGGCAGCGAACTGCTGACGGTCCGCCCACAGGTGGCGGGGCGGCGGGTGATGGTGGTGGGCGCGGGACAGAGCGGCGCCGAGATCGTCAACCACCTGCTGTCCGACGACCGGCGGCTGCCGTCCGAGCTGACCTGGGTCTCGAGCCGGGAGGGCTTCCTGCCGATCGACGACTCGCCGTTCACCAACGAGTGGTTCGCACCCCCCTACGTGGACCACTTCCAGGGCCTGTCCGAGGACCGGCGCCGCACGCTGCTGGGCCGGCAGCGCCTGGCCAGCGACGGTGTCTCCGAGTCCCTGCTGCGCAGCGTCTACCGGAAGCTCTATCTGCTCGACATGACGGGTGACGGCCGTCTCCGGCACCACCTGGTGCCCTGCCGCCGGGTGGTGGACGTACGCCGGCGATCCGGAGCGCTGGACGTCACCTTGCGGGACGAGGACCGGGACACCACCCAGTCCTGCGCGGTGGACGTCGTCGTGTTCTGCACCGGCTACCGCAGCGGCTTCCCCGACTTCATGGAACCACTGCGTGACCGCCTCACGGACTCCGACGGCGAGCTGCGGGTGCGCCCGGACTACTCGCTGGAGTGGGACGGTCCGGCCGACCTGCGCATCTACGTGCAGAACTTCGCCGAGCACACCCACGGCATCGCCGACCCCAACCTCAGTCTCACCGCCTGGCGCAGCGCACGGGTCCTCAACTCCATCGCGGGGCGCGAGATCTACCGGATCGACCGTGCCCTGACCACCGTCGACTGGGCCTGGGAGCCCAGGACCCTCACGCACGACCCCGCCCCCACGGCCCCTACGACGACTCTCGCGGAGCACAGATGAGCGCAGTGATGAAGGTGTCCTACGGCGAGTCGTCACCGGCTCCCTCCGGCACGGTGATGGAGGAGGTGCCCTGCGGGCCCGGCACGGTCCCGGCCGGCTGGCCGTTCCGCACGGCACGCTTCACCGTCCCCGCCGGCGCGACCGGCGAGCCCGACAGGCACGAGGTGGCCGAACTGTGGATGGTGCGCTCCGGTGAGGGCGTCGTCCGGTGCGGCGACGACACGGTCGAACTCCGGCCCGGGGACTGCGTGTTCTTCCCCCCGTGGACCGGTCACCAGGCGACCGCCGGCCCGGACGGGCCGCTGGAGGTGTTCAGCGTCTGGTGGCGGCAGGGGGAGGACCGGTGAGCGCGGACCTCGCCGTCGTCGGGGGCGGCATCATCGGATCGTTCGTCGCGCACCGGGCGGCCAGGCTGCGTCCGGACTGGCGCACCGTCGTGCTGGAGCGGGACGTCCCGGCGCGGGGCGCCACCGCCTGGTCGGCCGGCGCGGACTTCCCGCTGGCCGCCACCCCGCAGCACCACGCGCTGGTGACCGAGAGCCGTCGCCTGTACGACGAGCTCCGCGACACCCCGGCCGGGCTGTTCGTGCGCCCGGTCCGGATGGTGTACGTGGTCGCGGGCGACCGGCTCCAGGACTTCCGCAGGCGTTCGGTCGCCGACCTCGTACCGGCGGACCAGGACGACCTGGACCGGATGCACCGCATGCTGCCCGGTCTGCGGTGGGGGGCCGGTGACCACGCGGTGACCCACCGGGGCCACGGAACGGCGGTGGTGGCACGCGGACTGACCGAGGCCCTGCTGGCGGACTGTGTCCGCGACGGACACACCGCCGTGCAGATCGGGCAGCGGGTGGAGCGGGTCGAGCGGGCGGCGGACGGCTACCGGCTGACCGCGGGCGGGCACGAGTGGGAGGCCCGCCACGTGGTCGTGGCGGTCGGCCCGTGGGACCTGCCGCAGCCGCTTCCGCCCGGCCTGCGGGCGGCGGTGCCCGAGGCGCGGCGCAAGCGGGTGGCCGCGCTGCACGCGCAGCTCCCGGTCCGGATCGACGACCCGCTGGTCTACTTCGTCGACGACGACCTGTTCGTCCTGCCGCTCGGCGAGGGGCAGGCCCTGGTCAGCTTCCGGCGGGACTCCTGGGACGGTGACCCGGAAACGCTGGACGGCCGGGCCGATGCCGCCGACCTGCACGAGGGCACCGCGGCGCTGGCCGCGCGCAGCAGCCGCGCGGCGGACGCCGTCGTCGGCGGCCGGGCCTTCCACGACCTGTACACGCCCGGCCGGCTGCCGCTGGTGCACACCGCCCCCGGCATGCCGGGGCTCGCGGCCGTCGTGGGCGGATCCGGCTCGGGAGTGCGGCTGGCGCCGGCGCTGGCGGCCAGGGCGCTGGACAGCGTCCTGGGACCGCTTCGCTGACCGGGCCCGGCCCGGCGGCACACGACAGAAAACGGGAGGACAGACGGCGATGACGACCGTGACCGAAGGAAGGCCGTTGCTCGGACGGCCCGTCGAAGCGATCGAGTGGAACGATTCCCCGATCTATCGGCTCGAACAGCACTACAACATCGTCGACTACTCCAGCTACCGGGGCGAGACCGTCCACATGGTGTCCTCCGGGGTCAACTTCCTCAGACCACCGTCGGTGATCCTTCGGAGCATCGCCGAGGACGCCAGGGACTGGAAGTACATCAACTGCTACTGCGGGCCGCTCGGGGAGTCGGTGCTGCGGGGCGCCGCCCTGGTGTACGAGGAGAGCGTCAAGGGCTCACCGCTGCCGGACGTGGAGTGCGCCCTGACCGTGGGAGCCGCGGAAGGGATCCGGCTGGCCTTCGAGTACCTCCGCGACAGCGGCGTCACGGGAGACGTCCTGGTGGCGGGCCCGCAGTACTCCATCGTCCATCAGACGGTGCTGTCGGCGCGGCTGCGGGTGCGCGAGGTGTGGGCGCGCGAGGAGGGCCGCTTCCTGCCCACTCCCGCCGAGATCGCCGAGGCGCTCGACCGGACGGAGGCGAAGGTCCTCTTCCTCACCGAGCCGAACAACCCCTCGGGTGAGCAGCACACCCAGGAGGAGTTCGAGGAGATCGTCCACATCCTCAGCCGGCGGGGCACCCACCTCGTCCTGGACAAGATCAGCTCGGACTTCGCGGCGCACCCCGGGCTGAGCGCTCTCAACTACGGCGCGGCCCTGGACCTGTACGACTACTGGGACCGCACCATCTGTGTCGACAGCCTGGCCAAGCGACGGGCGGTGAGCGGACTGCGCTTCGGCTACGTGCTCGGCCCGCAGCGGTTCGTGGACCACATCGAGAACCAGCGCTTCGGCGGCTGCCCACCCCTGGTCGCGGTCTCCGGGATCGCGCGGGACCTGGCGTACTCGGGTCTCCTGCACCGTCTGCGCCGCGGCGGAGAGGTCTCCTCGACGCTGTGGAAACGGCTGGAGCACCTCAACGACGCGTCGCTCGCCGTCCTGTCGGGCGAGGACCGGGAAGGGCTCGACGAGTACGCCCAGGAGATCGACGCCATGTACGGCCTGATCTTCGCCAACGCACGCCTCAGCGACGAGGCCCTGGCCGAATGGCGTACCGCGCGCACCCCGATGCACGGCGGCTTCAACCACCTGGTGCGTCTGCCCAGCCCCGACACGGACGACCTGGCGTTCGGCACGCGGTTGTTCGACGAGGCCCGGGTGGCCTGCTACCCGCTTCAGGGCTTCGCGGCGGATGCCCGGCTGGCCGCCACGCGCACCCCGGACCGGTCGGTCTGGCTGCGGATGTCCTGTGCGACCGAGCGGCCCGAGTTCGAACGGACCATCGAGCAGATGCGTTTCTTCCTGAATCAGTACAGTGCGAGGAGTTGACCCCACGGTGGAAGCACAGAGTCCTCCGTCCGACCCGAAGGCGGCCCCCGCCGAGGCCGCGCCCCCCGACGCCCGCGCCCGGCGTCTGGACACCTGGCGGTCCTTGGCCACCAACCGGGACTTCATGGTTCTCTGGGGCGGCTTCACGGTGTCCTCGCTGGGAACGGCCCTGTCGAACCTGGCCATTCCGATCCTCGCGCTCGCGATATCGGGTTCCCCGCTGCTCGTCGGCCTGGTCAGCGCGGCCCGGCTCGCCCCCTACATCCTGCTCAACCTCGTGGCGGGCGTACTGATCGACCGCTGGGACCGGCGCTGGGTGATGGTGGCGTCCGACCTCGGGCGGTTCGGGGCGCTGGCCACCGTGCCGGTCGCCTACGCGCTCGACGCGCTCACCATCGGGCACCTGGCCGTGGTCGCCTTCGTCGAGGGCGTGGGACACGTCTTCCACAACGTCGCACAGCTGTCGGCGCTGCCGCGTGTCGTCCCCGCCAAGCACCTCGCCACCGCGAACGGACTCAACGAGGTGGGGGACTCGGTCGCCTCCGTCTCCGGACCGGCCATCAGCGGCGTGCTGATCGCCCAGGCCCGCAACTCCACCCTCGGCGCGGTGTACGGCTATGTCGTCGACGCGGTCACCTACCTGCTGTCCGGGGTGGCGCTGCTCTTCGTCCGCACGCCCTTGCAGGCCGAACGCGAGCCCCGGCGTGAACGGTCGTTGTGGGGCGACCTCAGGGAGGGGATGTCCTACCTGTGGCGGCAGCGTCTGCTGCGGCTGCTGATGGTGATGACCACCCTGGTCAACCTGTTCCAGGCGCCGCTGTATCTCAGCACCATCGTGCTCGCCACCGACGACCTGGACGTCGACACGGCACTGGTCGGCCTGGTCTTCAGCATCGCGGGCCTCGGCCCGATCGTGAGCGCGCTCGCCAGCGGACGGCTGCACGAGCGGTTCGGGCTGCGCTTCCTGACCCTGGGACCGGTCCTGCTGTGGGCCGTGGCGGCGGCACTGACCGCCGGCGCCCCGTCCGTCGCCCTCCTGGCCCTCGGCCTGACGCTCACCAACGTCCTCTGGCCCGTCTACTCCGTCGCGGTGGTCTCCTTCCGGCTCTCGCGGACGCCCGACGAACTCCAGGGGCGGGTCAACAGCGCCTTCCGCACGCTGTCCATGGGCGTCGAACCGCTCGGCGTCGCCCTCGGCGGTGTCCTCGTCAGCACGCTCGGCCCGCGGCCCCTGCTCTGGGCCTCCGCCGCGGGACTGCTGGTGACGTTCGCCGTCTGCGCCGGCGTCTGGGGCCGCGCGCAGCGGGCGGACGCCGCCCTGGAGAAGGCCGAGGCAGCGGCCGCCGAAGGAGTGTCATGAAGACCGTGCACCACCACGATCTGCGCATCGGACTGCTCGACGCCGCGGACCTCGAAACCGGCACACCGCCCCCGGGCACGGGACTCCACATGCTGCGGCTCGAGGACCCGACCCGGGAGCAGTACGAGCAGCTGACGCCACAGGGCTTCCGCCTCAAACCCCAGTGGCTCTTCTGGTCCCGCCCGGTGTACGACACCATCGACGCCTACCTGGCCACGCTGCACCCCCGGCTGCGCAAGTCGACGCGCGTCGCCGTCCGCAGGCTCGAACCCGAGCACACCCTCGTGGTGCAGTCCCCGGTCGAGCCGGACAGCCTCGACACCTGGTACGAGCTGTACCGCCGGCACATCGCCCGGCTCCCCAAGGGGACCCTGTACGCGGCGGACGACCTGGCCGACTTCCGGGCCCGGCCGGAGCGCGTGGTGGCGCTCTACCTCCACCACGAGGGCCGGATGATCGCGGGCCTGATCACCCTGAAGGTGCCGGCGCACCGCATGCTGCGGGCGATCTACTTCGGCTGTGACCCGTCCTGTCCGGATCCGGGCATCATGCGGTACCTCTTCCTGCGGGCCGGAGAGGTCGCCCACGAACTCGGCTATGAGCGGCTGGCGGCCGGCGCCGACCCCAACTTCTACGGCCATGACGTGTCGACGGGCCTGTATCTGCTGAAGAAGCGCCTCGGGTTCCGCATCGACCCGCTGTGGCGGTACGAGGCGGACGACCCGCCCGTCCTGGAGAAGGTCGTGTCCCTGGACCGGTGCGAGGACCCGAGCTTCCACCTCGGCTACGACGGCTTCGACATCCAGCGGGCGGAGCTGGTCGGCCATGTCCTCTCCCGCCGCCCGGACGCCGACCCCGCCCCCTTCGCGTCGCCGACCCTGCCGACCGTACTCACCCAGCGCGTCCCCGCGTAACGTCCGCCCCGCTCACGGAAGGCCACCATCACGCCATGCGTAACCTGCTGATCCTCGACTGGGATCCGCACTACCGCGCCTACGTCCTGGACGCGGCCCGCTCCCTCGGCGCCGAGGTGCACCTGGTCATGCGCGCGGCGCCGGACCCGGTGCCCGACGGCGTCGCCGAGGTGCACGTACTGCCGGACCTCTACGAGGATCCGCTGACCCATGTGCCCCGGCTGGCGGAGTACGCCCGTGCCCATGCCGTCAACGGCGTGTTCACCCACGAGGACGAGCTGATGGAGCTCGGCGCGGCGCTCGCGGAGGAACTGGGCCTGCCCGGACCGACACTGGCGGCCGTACGGCTCTGCATGGACAAGTCCGCGACCCGCGACCGCCTGAAAACGGCGGGGGTCCCGGGGCCCGGCTTCCGCCATGCCACGTCGCTCGCCGAGGCACGCGCCGCCCTCGCCGAGCTGGAGCTGCCGGTGGTGCTGAAGCCGGTGGCGGCCTCCGGCGGCCAGGGGGTCTCCCGGCTGACGGAGCCCGAGGCGCTGCCGGAGGCCTGGGAGTGGGCCGCTTCCCCCTACCGCTATCTGCCGCGGGAATACCACCGGGTCCTGCTCGAGGAGTACCTGGACGGGCCGCTGGTCAGTGTGGAGTCGGTCGTCGTCGACGACGAGGTGCACGTCGTCACCGCCACCGACGGGCTGCAGACCATCGTTCCCGCCGGTGCCGGCCAGGCCCGTTTCGTCTACGACGGTCTTCTCGTGCCGGCCCGCACGACCGACGAGACCGAGCGCGAACTGCGGCACTGGACGCGTGAGGCCGTTCGTGCCCTCGGGATCAGGTCCGGGGCCGTCCACACCGAGTTCAAGGTCACCGCTCAGGGAGTCCGGGTGGTCGAGGTCAACCCGCGGCTGCCCGGCGTCCTCATCCCCGAACTGGTGCACCGCGCACTCGGCGTGGACCTGGCGCGTGCGGCCCTGCAGTGCGCGCTCGGCGAGCGGCCCGACCTGGTGGCGGACCGCCGGGGCGGCGCATGCGTACGCCTGGTGCTGGCGGCTGAGACCGGAGAGGTACGCGCCGTCGACGGAGTGCGGGAGGCGACGGCCGCGCCGCACGTCGTCCGCGCCACCGTACTGACCGAGCCGGGCGACCGTGTGGCCCCACCCGAGCAGGGCGACATCGAGTCCCGCCTGGGCTACGTGCTGACCGAGCACGGGACCGGCCCGCACCAGGCGCTGCGCGCCGCGGAGGAGGCGCTGGCCAGGATCTCCGTGCGGGTCGCGGCGCCCTCTCCGGCGGCCTGAGGGGCCTGGCGGTGGACACCTCCCTGGTGGAGCGCACGTGTCATGAGGCACGGGAGAAGCACGACGTCCCCGGCCTGGCGGTGGCCGTGGTCGACAGCGCCGGTGCCGTGCACACCGGATGTGCCGGCCGCACCGCCCGGACGCAGGCCGGTGCGCCGGTGTCCCCGGCGACGCTGTTCCGGCTCGGGTCGGTGACCAAGCCGCTCACCGCGGCGGCGGTGCTGCGCCTGGCGCGCGCCGGAACCATCGACCTCGACCGGCCGGTGACGGCTTATCTGCCGTCGCTGGCGGGAACCGGCTACCCCGGCGTCGAGCACATCACCCTGCGGCACCTCCTCGGCCACACCTCCGGTCTGCCGCAGGACTTCTACCCCGAGGGCCCGCGGGACTCCTCGCTGATGTCCGGGGCGGTGCACGACCTGCTGCGCGGCTACACACCGATCGCACCGCCCGGCACGGGCTACGCGTACAGCAACCCGGGCTACGACCTCGCCGGGCTGGTCGCCGCCACCGCCGCCGGTCTGCCCTACCCGGAGCTGATGCGGCGCCAGGTGTTCGAGCCTCTCGGCATGGCACACACCACCTTCGACCCGGCTGCCGCCCTGACCCGGCCCCTGGCCCTGCCGCACGTCCGGGGCCCCGGCGGCGACTGGCGGGTCGAGCACCAGGTCGTGGACGACGTCGCCCGTCACCCCTCGGGCTTCGCCTACTCGAACGTCCTCGACATGGCGGCGTTCCTCACCGCCCAGCTGGCGGGGAGCCGGGCGCCGGAGAACTTTCTCCACCGGGACGACCTGCGGCTGATGCACGAGGAGCACGCCCGGCTGCACCTTCCCGACGGGCGTGCCTCCTCACTGGGCTTTCACCGGTGGCACACCCAGCGCACCACGGCGGTCGGCCAGGACGGCGACATCGGGGGCTACGGGGCGTGGGCGCTGCTGCTTCCGGAGCACTCGCTCGGCGCGGTCCTGCTGGTGAACGCGCTGCCCCCCGATCTCGACGGGTTCGCCCTCCTCGGCCGGCTTCTGACGCCGTGGCTGCCGCGCCGGACCGGCGCCGGGACGACCCGGCCGGTCCCACCACCACACGTGCCGACCCGGCCCGCCACGCAGACCTGGGCGTCCCGCACCGGCGTGTACGTCGGGCCGGCCCTGGGCCTGGTCCGCCTGGAGTCGCGGGACGGACGCCCGTTCGCCGAGGTCAACGGCCGACGGGCCCGGCTGAGCGTCCGCGACGACGGCCGGTACGAGGGAATCGCGGCCGATGGCACGACGGTCTCGGTCGGCTTCCCCGCGGGCGCCGGCGCCGGCACGGACTGGGTGGTCGTCGACGGCAGTCTGTGCCGGCGCTTCGCACCGGACGGTACGAGCACTCCGGATCCCGCCGGTCTGACCGCCTTCACCGGCACGTATCACCGCATCGACACGGTGACCTGCTCCGTGCGGGACGACCGACTCCACCTCTACTCCCGCGAGGACGACCGGGAGTTCCCCTGCACCCGGCTCACCGACACCCTGTTCGCCTTCGACGGAGGAGTGATCGAGTTCATGACCGGCCCCGACGGAAAGGTAACCGGCATGCGGGCGTGCAACGCCGTCGTGCTGCGGCGTACCGGGGACGGTGAAGCATGCTGAGCGGCGTCGGCGAGCAGCCCTCCGAGGGGCGCTCGGCCCCGGGCGCGCACGGCGGCCCCGATGTCCTGCTGGACCCCGTCGAACTGCACGGTTCGGTCATGGACCCCGTACTGGCGTCCATGACTCTCCTCAACGACATCGTGGGCCGTTTTCCGGACGCCGTGTCCTTCGCCGCCGGCCGCCCCTACGAGGGTTTCTACGCACCGGAGTCCCTCGCCCGGTGGCTTCGCCTGTTCGAGCGGCACCTGGCGCGGGACCTCGGCCAGGGGCCGGAGGAGATCCGCCGCACACTGTTCCAGTACGGCCGGACCAAGGGGTTCATCCACCGCCTGATCGCGGCCCAGCTGCAGCAGGACGAGGCGCTGGCCGTCGACGCCGAGTCGGTCGTGGTGACCACCGGCTGCCAGGAAGCCATGGTGCTGGCCCTGCGGGCCCTGCGCCGCGACGCCCGGGACGTGGTCATGGCCGCGCTCCCCGCGTACGTGGGTTTCCTCGGGGCGGCACGGCTGGTCGACATGCCCGTCCGCGGCGTTCGGGAGAACGCGGACGGCATCGACCTGGACGATCTCCAGCGGCAGATCCGGCTGGCGCGCGGCGAGGGCCTGCGGCCCCGGGCGTGCTACGTCGTACCGGACTTCGCGAATCCGAGCGGCGCCAGCATGCCGACGGCGGCCCGGGAACGGCTGGTGGAACTGGCGGCGCGCGAGGACCTGCTGTTGCTGGAGGACAACCCCTACTCGCTCTTCCACGCGGGAGGCGGCCGGCCGCCGACCCTGAAGTCCCTCGACCGGTCCCGGAGGGTCCTCTACTTCGGCTCCTTCGCCAAGGCCGCGTTCGCGGGCGGCCGGGTCGGCTACGTCGTCGCCGACCAGCCGATGATCGGGGGCGGACTGCTCGCCGACGAGCTGGCGAAGCTCAAGAGCATGCTGACGCTCAACACGTCCACCGTGGCGCAGGCCGTCATCGGGGGATACCTGCTGGAGAACGACTGCAGCCTGGTCCGGGCCACGACCCGTGAGGCAGCCGTGTACCGGCGCAATCTGCGGGCCGTGCTCCACGGCCTGGAGAAACGCTTCGAGGCCGGTACGGGCGTTTGCTGGAACGTGCCGCGCGGCGGCATGTTCACCGTCCTCACGGTGCCCTTCCGGGCGGACGACGCGATGCTGGAGTACTCGGCACGGGAGTTCGGCGTGCTGTGGACACCGATGCACCACTTCTACGGAGGCCGCGGCGGATTCCGGCAGCTGCGACTGTCCTTCAGCGTGCTGGAACCGGACGAGATCGAGCGCGGACTGGACCGGCTCGCCGGCCTGGTCGCCGACCGTACCCCGGTCGCGCAGGCGACGGAGCGGTTCGAGCCGGCGGGGTAGAGAGGACTCCGCCCCGGCCGGGCGGTGCACCGGTCGGGGCGGAGTCGGGGAGTGAGGGGACCGGGCGTCAGCTCAGGGACGCCAGGGCCTCGTTCCACGTGGCGGACGGGCGCATGACCTCCGCGGCCTTCGCCGGGTCGGGCTGGTAGTAGCCGCCGATGTCGACCGGCTTGCCCTGGGCGCCGACCAGCTCGTCGACGATCTTCTGCTCGTTCGCGGCGAGCGTCTCGGCGAGCGGGGAGAAGGCCTTCGCCAGGTCCGCGTCGTCGGTCTGCCGGGCCAGCTCCTGCGCCCAGTACAGGGACAGGTAGAAGTGGCTGCCGCGGTTGTCGATGCCGCCGACGCGGCGGGTCGGGGACTTGTCCTCGTTGAGGAAGGTCGCCGTGGCGCGGTCGAGCGTGTCGGCCAGGATCTGGGCGCGGGCGTTGCCCGCCACCTTCGCCAGCTGCTCGAAGGACGGCACCAGGGCGAAGAACTCACCCAGCGAGTCCCAGCGCAGGTAGTTCTCCTTGACCAGCTGCTGCACGTGCTTCGGCGCCGAGCCGCCCGCTCCCGTCTCGAACAGGCCGCCGCCCGCCATCAGCGGGACGACCGACAGCATCTTGGCGCTGGTGCCCAGCTCCAGGATCGGGAACAGGTCGGTCAGGTAGTCGCGCAGGACGTTGCCGGTGACCGAGATCGTGTTCTCGCCGCGGCGGATGCGCTCCACCGACAGCTTCGTCGCCTCGACCGGGTTGAGGATCCGGATGTCCAGGCCCTCGGTGTCGTGCTCGGCGAGGTAGGTGTCGACCTTGGCGATCAGGTTGGCGTCGTGCGCGCGGGTCTCGTCCAGCCAGAACACCGCCGGGTCGCCGGTGGCGCGGGCGCGGGTGACGGCCAGCTTCACCCAGTCCTTGATCGGCGCGTCCTTGGTCTGGCAGGCGCGGAAGATGTCACCGGCCGAGACGGCCTGCTCGATGAGCGCGGTGCCGCCCGCGTCGACCAGACGGACGGTGCCCGTGGTGGCGATCTCGAACGTCTTGTCGTGGCTGCCGTACTCCTCGGCCTTCTGCGCCATGAGGCCGACGTTCGGCACCGTGCCCATGGTGGACGGGTCGAAGGCGCCGTTGGCCCGGCAGTCCTCGATCACGGCCTGGTAGACGCCCGCGTAGGAGGAGTCCGGGATGACCGCGAGGGCGTCGTGCTCCTGCCCGTCCGGGCCCCACATGTGGCCGGAGGTGCGGATCATGGCCGGCATGGAGGCGTCGATGATGACGTCCGAGGGCACGTGCAGGTTGGTGATGCCCTTGTCGGAGTCGACCATCGCCAGCTCCGGGCCCTCGGCGAGCTCGGCGTCGAAGGCGGCCTTGATCTCGGCGCCTTCCGGCAGGGCGTCCAGGCCCTTCCAGATGCCGCCCAGGCCGTCGTTCGGGGTGAGGCCGGCCGCGGCGAGCTTGTCGCCGTACTGGGCGAACGTCTTCGGGAAGAAGGCGCGCACCACGTGACCGAAGACGATCGGGTCGGAGACCTTCATCATCGTCGCCTTCAGGTGCACCGAGAACAGCACACCCTCGGCCTTGGCCTTGGCGACCTGCGCGGTCAGGAACTCGCGCAGCGCGGCGACACGCATCACGGAGGCGTCGACGACCTCACCGGCGAGGACGGGTACGGACTCGCGCAGCACCGTGGTGGTGCCGTCGTCGCCGACGAGCTCGATGCGCAGCGCGCCGTCCTCGGCGATCACGACGGACTTCTCGGTGGAGCGGAAGTCGTTCTGGCCCATGGTGGCCACGTTGGTCTTGGACTCGGGGGTCCAGGCGCCCATGCGGTGCGGGTGGGACTTGGCGTAGTTCTTGACCGAGGCGGGGGCGCGCCGGTCGGAGTTGCCCTCACGCAGGACCGGGTTCACGGCGGAGCCCTTGACCTTGTCGTAGCGGGCGCGGATCTCGCGCTCCTCGTCGGTCTTCGGGTCGTCCGGGTAGTCCGGCAGCGCGTAGCCCTGGCCCTGCAGCTCGGCCACGGCGGCCTTGAGCTGAGGGATGGACGCCGAGATGTTCGGCAGCTTGATGATGTTGGCGGCGGGCGTCTTGGCCAGCTCGCCGAGCTCCGCGAGGGCGTCCGGGATGCGCTGGTCCTCGGTGAGGTACTCCGGGAACACGGCGATGATGCGCCCGGCCAGCGAGATGTCGCGGGTCTCCACAGCGACACCCGCCTGCGAGGCGTACGCCCGGACCACCGGCAGGAAGGAATACGTCGCCAGTGCGGGGGCCTCGTCAGTGTGCGTATAGATGATGGTCGAGTCAGTCACCGGGTGCTCCGCTCCACGTCTGCAACATTGCTCGACATCAAGATATCTCGTGAGCGACCTCGTCTCGACAGGGGTCCGCGACCAGTTTCGTGCAACCGATCGCCCCGTTGCCGAGTCCTGGAGAGAGATCACTCACTCCAAGCCACGGCCGGACCTGACCACCCGGCCGTCCGAGCGAAAGCGGACCATGAGATATCGCAGCAGAGTGACGGCCCCCGCGGCCGCCCTGATCGGCACGGCAGCGGCACTCACCACGGGGATCCCGGCCCAGGCGGCCCCCGGCACCGGCGCCACCCCGGGCGCCGAGACCCTCGGTGACTCCGTCTACCCCGCCCTCGGCAACGACGGATACCGCGTCTCGGCCTACCACCTCGACTTCGCCTACGACGCCACGACCAAGCTCGTCGAGGCCACCGCGACCCTGACCCTGTGCACCACCCAGGCCTTGAGCCGCTTCTCCCTGGACGCGCTCGGCCTGGACATACGCTCCGTCCGCGTCGACGGCCGCACCGCCGCCTTCGAGCAGGTGGCCGAGAAGCTGCGGATCACCCCCGCACGCGAGCTCGCGGCGAAGGCCCGGGTCACCGTGTGCGTGGCCTACGGCGCCGACCCGCGCCGGATCCCGCCGCCCGCCGGCGGCTGGGTGGCCACCCCGGACGGATTCGCGGTGTGCTGCCAGCCGAACCTGGCGCACACCGTCTTCCCCTGCAACGACCACCCCTCCGACAAGGCCGATTTCACCTTCCGCCTCACCGTTCCCGCCGGGCTGCGGGGCGTCGCCAGCGGCCGGCTGGTACGTACCGAGCAGCTGTCCGGCGACCGGACCGCGTACACGTACCGTTCCGGCTCGCCGATCGCCACCGAGGTGGTGCAGATCACAGTCGGCGACTATGTGATCAAGGACCGGCAGGGCCCGCACGGCCTGGCACTGCGGGACGTCGTCCCCGTGGCCCGGGCCGCCGCCCTGGAACCGGCCCTGGCGCTCACGCCGGCCCTGGTGACGTGGGTCGAGCAGCGGCTCGGCGCGTACCCCTTCGAGACGTACGGCCTGCTGCCCTGCAACAACGACGCCTCGAACGCCTTCGACTTCACCGGCCTGGAGACCCAGACCCTCACGCTCTACAAGCCGAACTACCTCCTCCAGGAGGAGAGCAAGATCGGCTCGCACATGATGCACGAGCTGGTCCACTCCTACTTCGGCAACAGCGTCAGCCCCGCCACCTGGGCCGACCTGTGGCTGAACGAGGGCCACGCCGACTTCTACGGCCTGCTGTACCGCTACGAGCGCGGCTGGGCCGACTCCAAGGGCATGACCACCATGGAAGCCCGGATGAAGGACACCTACGCCATGGGCGACCAGTGGCGCCGCACCTCGGGGCCGGTCGCCGCGCCCAACGCGGCGAATCTGTTCGACAGCCAGCGCTACCTGGGTGGCGTCCTCGTCCTCTACGCGCTGCGGCAGCAGATCGGCGAGGCGGCCTTCAGCGCCGTCGAGCGTGCCTTCCTGGAGCGCTACCGCGACTCCTCGGCCTCCACCGAGGACTACATCGCGGTCGCCTCGGAGGTCTCCGGCCAGGACCTCTCCGGATTCCTGCGGGAGTGGCTGTACGGCACGAAGACGCCGCGGATGCCGGGCCACCCGGACTGGACCGTGACGCCCCTCGCGCCGTCCCTCTCGGCGCCGCGCAACCGGAGGGACAGCGGGCACCACGACAACTCCGCGACGCTCTGACGCCCGTCAGGCCGTGATCTGCTAGTCGAGCCGGACGGAGGCCACTTCACCCGGCTCGATCGCGCCGGTGCGCTGCTGCGGGATGACGACCCCGCCCTGCTGGAGCGCCACCGTGCGCGCCGGGGCGGGGATGCGGATGCCCTCCGTGTGGTACCGCTTGTGCAGGCGCTTGATGAACTCGTGCTTGATCCGGTACTGGTCGCTGAACTCGCCGACGCCCAGGATGACGGTGAAGCCGATGCGGGAGTCGCCGAAGGTGTGGAACCGGATGATGGGCTCGTGGTCCGGCACGGCGCCGTCGACCTCGGTCATCGTCTCCGCGATGACCTCGTTGGTCACGCGCTCCACGTGCTCCAGGTCGCTGTCGTAGGCCACCCCGACCTGCACCAGGACGGTCAGCTGCTCCTCGGGGCGCATGAAGTTGGTCATGTTGGCCTGCGCGAGCTGACCGTTGGGGAGCACGATGAGGTTGTTGGACAGGTTGCGGATCGTCGTCTGCCGCCAGTTGATGTCCTCGACGTAGCCCTCCTCACCGCTGCTGAGCCGGATGTAGTCACCGGGCTGGACGGTCTTCGAGGCGAGGATGTGGATGCCCGCGAAGAGGTTGGCGAGGGTGTCCTGCAACGCCAGTGCGACCGCCAGACCGCCGACGCCGAGGGCGGTGAGCAGCGGGGCTATGGAGATGCCCAGGGTCTGGAGCACCACCAGGAAGCCGATCGCCAGGACCAGGATCCGGGTGATGTTGACGAAGATCGTGGCCGATCCGGCGACTCCGGAGCGGGACTGGGTGACCGTGCGCACCAGTCCGGTCACCACCCGGGCCGCCGACACCGTCGCGACGAAGATCAGCAGCACGGTGAGCACCTGGTTGGTGGTGTGCTGCACCGTCCGGGTCAGCGGCAGCACCGCCGCCGCGCCCGCCACGCCGCCCACGACCGCGGCCCAGGGCACCACGGCCCGCAGCGCGTGCACGATGACGTCGTCCCCGCTCCAGCGGGTGCGGTCGGCGTGCCTTCCCAGCCAGCGCAGCAGGACGCGCAGCGCGAACGCCGCCAGCAGGCCCGAGCCGAGGGCGATGCCGGCGAACAGCAGGTCGTCCACGGTGAGTGCCCGGTTCATCGGTCACCTCCGGGGCGGGGAACCGCGGCGAACGCCGCCACCGGCGGTCGGATGTGAAGTCTCGTCACGTCGTCACCTGCTCGTTTTCCGGGATGCTCGAAGGTGCCCGACCACCCTGACCTGGGGTCGGCACGATCGTTCATCCTGCCGTATCCCGCACGGGGTGCCGAACCGGAGACGGGGGTCGGGGGAGGGTGAGTTACTGCACATGACACTTCGTCATGCCCGGTTCCGGCCTCGGTCAGATCACCTTCAGCCGCACCAGCGCCGCCAGCGTCAGCGCGCCCGGCACCAGCGGCAGCCAGACGGTGATGACCCGGAAGGCCAGGACGACGGCGGTGGCCACCGCGGCCGGGCCGCCCGCCGCGACCAGTGCCACGACCAGCGCCGCCTCCACCGAGCCGATGCCGCCCGGCGTGGGCACCAGCGCGACGGCCACCGTCGCCGCCAGGTAGGCCACCGCCATGTGCGCGGCCGGGACGTCCAGCCCCAGCGCCCGCCCCACCAGCACCAGGACCGACGCCTGCAGGGCCGGGAAGGCGAAGGACCCGCCCCACAGGGCGAGGGCCCGGGCGGGCCGGGTGTGCACCGAGCGCGCCTCGCCGAGCGCCGTCCGCAGGAAGGAGACCAGGGCCGAGCGCAGCCGCCGTACGAGGACGAGTACCGTCGCGGCGATCACCAGCACCGCCCCGACGCCGGCCAGCAGCGGACCGAACGCCGTCTCCGGCACCAGCGTGCCGAGCCGCAGCGCATCGGGGAACGCGACGAGCAGGGCGCCCAGCAGCAGGACCCGGCCGGCGCTCTCGGCGAGCAGGTACAGGCCGAGGGCGGCCGAGGAGCGGGCGAGGGGCAGGCCGCAGACCGTCATGAACCGCAGGTTGACCGCGCTCGCGCCCAGCCCGGTCGGCAGCAGGTGGTTGGCCGCGCCGGCCGCGAACTGCGTGGCCAGCAAGCGTCGTCGGGGCAGCCGTTCCACGACCGCGCCCTGCCGGGTGCAGGAGGCGGCGACCCAGGTCAGGCAGGTCGCTCCGACCGCGGCCAGCAGCCAGGGCCACTCGGCGGTGCCCAGGTGTGCGAAACCGGCGGCCAGCACCGACCGGTGCTGCACCGCGACCACGGTGACGAGCAGGAGCGGGAGCAGACACAGGATCTGCCGCAGACGACGGACCGGGACGCGACGGGGGAGTCGTCCCGGCCGGAGTTCGGGGAGTTGTACCGCTGTCACATCTGTAGAGGCTGTCCAGGCCGTGCCAACTGCGGGTTGCGGGAGCGGGGACTGGGGATTGCGCGCGGGAAGCGGCTGGGTGGGGAGCGTCATCGGGGCCTTTTGTGCGAAGGGACGGGGAAGAGGGGGATCGGGCCGATTGTGCGGGATGTCGGGGCGATGTGCGAGCTTCTTGACCTCAAGATTGCTTGAGGTTCTACGGTCGCTCCCATGAGTATGGAGACCACAGCCTGGACACAGCTGCACAGCGTCATGAACGCCGAACGGGAGCGCCGCCCCTTCGCCTTGGCCACCCTGCGCCGCATCGGCGCGTTCGCCCGCCCGCACCGGCGCCGTATCGTCCTTTTTGTCCTGCTTGGTGTGGGCACCGCCCTGCTGGCCGTGGCGACGCCCGTCCTGGCCGGATGGGTCGTGGACACGATCGTGTCCCACGGGGACGAGGACAGGGTCGTACGACTCGCCCTGCTCATCGCGGTGATCGCGGTGGCGGAGGCGGCCCTGGGCATCCTCGGCCGGAGACTGTCCGCGACGCTCGGGGAGCATCTCATCCTCGATCTGCGGACGGCCGTCTTCGACCATGTGCAGCGCATGCCGGTCGCGTTCTTCACACGCACACGTACGGGCGCCCTCGTCTCCCGGCTCAACAACGACGTCATCGGCGCACAGCGCGCGTTCAGCAACACCCTGTCCGGAGTGGTCAGCAACCTCGTCACGCTGCTGCTCACCCTCGCGGTGATGCTCACCCTGTCCTGGCAGATCACCCTGCTGGCGCTGGTGCTGCTGCCGGTGTTCGTGATCCCGGCCCGGCGCATGGGCAGCCGCATGGCCAGGATGCAGCGGGAGGCGGCGACGCTGAACGCCGCGATGGGAACCCGCATGACCGAACGGTTCTCCGCCCCCGGCGCCACCCTGGTCAAGCTCTTCGGACGTCCCGAGGAGGAGTCGCGGGAGTTCGCCGAACGGGCGCGCCGGGTCGCGGACATCGGGATCCGGACCGCGACCGCCCAGGCGGCCTTCATCACCGCGCTCACCCTGGTCTCGGCGCTCGCCCTGGCTCTGGTCTACGGCCTCGGCGGCTGGTTCGCCCTGCGCGGCGCCCTGGAACCCGGCGCGGTCGTGTCGCTCGCGTTGCTCCTGACCCGGCTGTACGCCCCGCTGACGGCGCTCGCGGGGGCGCGCGTCGAGGTGATGAGCGCCCTGGTCAGCTTCGAGCGGGTCTTCGAGGTGCTCGACCTCCGGCCCCTCATCGAGGAGAAGCCGGACGCGCGCCCGGTGCCCGACGGGCCCGTGGCGGTCGAGTTCGAGCAGGTCCGCTTCGGCTACCCGGCCGCCGACAAGGTCTCCCTGGCCTCCCTGGAGGAGGTGGCTTCCCTGGACGGCCGAGGCGGTGACGAGGTGCTGCACGGCCTGTCCTTCCGCGCCGAACCCGGCCAGACCGTGGCACTCGTCGGCTCCTCCGGCGCGGGCAAGTCGACCATCGCGCAGCTGATGCCGCGCCTGTACGACACCGACGAGGGGGCCGTGCGCATCGGCGGCGTCGACGTCCGCGACCTCACGGCGCACTCGCTGCGACAGACCCTGGGCATGGTCACCCAGGACGGCCACCTCTTCCACGACACCGTCCGCGCCAACCTGCTGCTCGCCCGGCCCGAGGCCACCGAGAGCGACCTGTGGGACGCCCTGCGCCGGGCCCGCCTCGACGACCTCGTACGGTCCCTGCCCGACGGGCTCGACACCGTCGTCGGCGAGCGCGGCTACCGCCTGTCCGGCGGCGAACGCCAGCGCATGACCATCGCCCGGCTGCTGCTGGCCCGCCAGCGCGTCGTCATCCTCGACGAGGCCACCGCCCACCTCGACAACACCTCCGAGGCCGCCGTCCAGGAAGCCCTCGCCGAAGCCCTCGAAGGCCGCACGGCCGTCGTGATCGCCCACCGTCTCTCCACCGTGCGCGCGGCCGACCAGATCCTGGTCGTCGAGGCCGGCCGGATCGTGGAACGGGGCACCCACGAGGAACTCCTGGCGGCCGGGCAGCGGTACGCGGAGCTGTACCGCACCCAGTTCGGCGGACCGGCCGACGGGGCGCGCGGCGAGGCGGTGGAGGAGGCCGCGTAGGGCGTGAACGCCCACCCGGACCTGTGCGTACTCCTCCCCGAGTACTCCTGAGGACAGCGAGTGCTCCTGAACAAAGGCCGACAGCCCGCACCCGGAGAGGCGACGTGTCCCAGCAGCAAGCGCCCGTACGATCCACCCGGCGAAACCCCTCGCGCGCCCTCCGGCTGCGTGCCGTCACGGCGGCCGGTGTCCTGGTCGTCCTTCCCCTCGTCACCGCCTGCGGCGGCGGTGACGACGCCGGGGGCGCGCGCGGCGGCAAGGCGGCGCCGAGTGTGACCGCCGCCCCCGCCGCCGGGGTCGTCGCACCGGCCAAGGTGGAGGTGATCGCCGGGCTGACCGGCTGCAAGGCGAAGATCCGCATCGACGCCGACGAACTGCGCCAGGGCCTGTGTCATACCGAGAAGGCCGACTACATCATCACCACCTTCCCCGAGGAGAAATTCAAGGAGACCTGGCTGGAGGAGGCGCGCGTCTACGGAGGCAAGTACCTCGTCGGCACGCGCTGGGTGGTCAGCGTGAAGCCGGCGCTGCTGGAGTCCTTCCGCGCGAAGCTCGGCGGCACGATCAGGGAGTTGCGGGGCATCGGCCCCGGGCCCGGACGGAAGTGACCGCAGGGAGGTCGGCCACGCCTGCTTCTTGTCGTCGATGCTGGTGGGCGTCATGATGGTGCGGCTCGGCACATGAGCCGCCCCGCTCGCGGCGGCATCGCAGATTGAGTTCGTCGTGGTCGCCACCTTTCGTCGCCACTCGCTCGCGGGCGAGATGCTGGTGCTCCAGCTCGCCATCGTCGTGGTGGTGCTGCTGGCCGTCGCCGCGGTCTCCCTCGCCCAGTCCCAGGCCACCTTCAACCGCGTCGAAGGACGCCGGGTGGGCGCGCTCGCCGAACAGCTGGCCGCCAACCCCCTGGTGCGCAGCCAGCTGGTGCGTCCCGCGCCGGGGGAGGCGCTGGCCCCCCTGGTGCTCGCCACCCAGGCCCAGTCGGGGGTGACCTCGGTGACGGTGGCGGACGCGGCCGGGCGGATCGTCAGTTCCACGAACCCCACGGTCGTCGGGGAGCGGATGCGGCTGGGGCCGGGCACCGCCCGGGGGCGCGGCTGGTCCGGGCAGCTGACCCTGGACGGCAACCGCGAGCTGACCGCCCAGGTGCCCGTCCTCGGGGCGAGCGAGGAGAACCTGGGCCGGATCCTCGGCACGGTGATGATCGGTGAGGCCGACCCCACGGTGTGGCAGCGGCTCAGCGGCGCCTCCTCCTATCTGCTCGCCTATCTGGGCATCGCCAGCGGACTGGGCGTGGCCGGCTCCTGGCTGCTCGCGCGGCGGGTGAAACGGCAGACCCTCGGGCTGGAGCCGGGCGAGATCGCCGGGCTCGCCGAGCACCGGGAGGCGATGCTGTACGGGATCGCCGAGGGCGTGATCGCCCTGGACCCGCAGCACCGGCTCACCCTTGTCAACGACATGGGCCGCCGCCTGCTCGGCCTGCCCGAGGACTGCGTCGGCCAGAACCTGGAGGGCCTCGGCATCGACGGGCGGCTGCGCGACGTGCTGTCAGGCACCGCCGCCGGCGAGCGCGACGAGGTCGTCGTCCGCCACGGCCGGGTCCTGGTGATGAACCGGATGACCGTCACCAAGGACGGCCGGCCTCTCGGATCGGTCACCACCCTGCGGGATCGCACCGAACTGGCCCGGCTGGAAAGGGAGATCGGCTCCTTCCGCAGCTCCTCCGAGCTGCTGCGCGCGCAGGCGCACGAGTTCGCCAACCAGCTGCACACCATCTCCGGCCTGATCCAGATCGGCGAGCAGGACGAGGTCGTGGCCTACATCCGGGCGTTGAGCCGGCACCGCCAGTCCCTCGACGTCACCCTCAGCCGCCGTGTCCGGGACACCGCGGTCGCCGCGCTGCTGATGGCGAAGGCCTCCCTGGCCGCGGAACGGAAGGTCAGCCTGCGGATCTCGGACGACACCGCGCTGGAGCGCCTGACCCCTGAGGACGCCGCCGATGTGGCGACCGTGGTCGGCAACCTCGTGGACAACGCCGTCGACGCCACCACCGCCCGGGACGACGCCTGGGTGGAGGTGGCACTGCGGCAGGACGCCTCCAGCGTGGAGATCGTGGTCCGCGACTCGGGGCCGGGCGTGGCTCCGGAACTGGCCCGCGAGGTCTTCTCCCACGGTTTCACCACCAAGGCCGCCCGGGAGGGCGAGCGCGGCATCGGGCTGGCCCTGACCAAGCTGGTCTGCGAACGGCACGGGGGAGAGATCTCGGTGTCCAACACCCCTGAAGGGGCCGTGTTCACCGCACGCATGACCGTCAGCCACCTCACCGGCGCGGTGGCGGAAGGAGCGGCCCCATGACCGAGGCGAGCGACAAGGCGGACGCGATCGACGTCCTCGTGGTCGACGACGACTTCATGGTGGCCAGGGTCCACCGCGCGTTCGTCGAACGCGTCGAGCCGTTCCGCGTCGTCGGCACGGCCCACACCGGCGGACAGGCCATCGAGGCGGTCGAGGCCCTTCGCCCCGACCTCATCCTGCTCGACCTGTACCTCCCCGACCTGTTCGGGCTGGACGTCATCCCCCGGCTGCGGACCGCCGGGCACGACTGCGACGTCATGGTCATCAGCGCGGCGACGGAGGCCGAGACGGTACGCGGCGCCGTCCGCCGCGGTGTGGTCGACTACCTCCTCAAACCCTTCGACTTCGAGGATCTGCGCCTGCGCCTGGAGCGCTACGCCGCCCAGCGGGGCAGGCTGCTCACGACGGTGGTCCGCGGCCAGGCGGACGTGGACCGTGTCCTGGCCGGCGCCTTCGCCCCGGCACCGGCCCACACCCTGCCCAAGGGCATGAGCGTGGAGACGGCCGAACTCGTCGAGCGGGCCCTGCGCGAGGCGGACGGCACCCTGTCCGCCACCGAGTGCGCCGCCGTCACCGGCGTGTCCCGGGTGAGCGCCCGCCGCTACCTGGAGTACTTCCACGCCACCGGGAGTGCGGAGGTGTCCCTGCGCTACGGCGCCGCCGGCCGGCCCGAACGCCGCTACGGCTGGCGGGCCTGAGCCGTCACCCGCAACCCGGCGGCGGGGCCCTGTTCCTCGTGGTGGGCGTGCACGCGCCGTAGCAGGGAGGCCAGTTGCTCCCGCTCACCATCGCTCAGCGGGGTCAGGAGGTCGTCGTCCGCGGAGGCGATGTCGGCATTGAGATGGTCCAGGGCCGTCCTGCCCCGCGGGGTGATGCGGACGTCGACGCGGCGGCGGTCGGCGAGGCTGCGGACGCACTCGACCTGTCCCGCGTCGGCCAGGTCCTTCACGATTCTCGCGAGGTCGCTGGCGTTCATGTCCAGCCGGGCGGCCAGCACACCCTTGGGCTGCGGACCCAGATCGGCGACCAGGGTCAGGACGGTCAGATGCCACAACCGCAGCCCTCTGGCCGTGAGTTTCTCCGACAGGGTGCGGCGGGCTGCCTTTCCCGTCGCGTACATCAGGTACGCGCTGAGGTTCAGCACGCTGGGCGGCGTCATGCGTGAACGGTTGTCCGGCTGTGCCGTTTCTGTGAACACGGCTCAAACTTAGGGCACTTGGCGGCTGCGGCAGCGGCACTCCCAGCGATCGCCGCCGTGCGGACCCGGTCCGCACGGCGGCGCTGCCGGCCGGCCCCGGGACCGTACCGGGGCCGGCGGGTCAGGGGCGCCCGGTGAGGTAGCCGCCCATGGAGGTGAAGTACTCGGCCGCGGGCAACTCCCGGCCGTCCTCGGTGCGTACGCGGGTGATGGCCAGGCCGTGGTTGCGTCCCGTGCGGGCGTCGGCACCGGCGACGATCACCACGCCGTCGCCCTCGCGGTAGAAGATCCGGCCGGGGGTGCCGCCGTAGCGACCCTCGGACACGAACGCGGCCAGGACGTCGAGCCGCTTGCCCCGGTGGAAGGTGTAGGCGCTGGGGTACGGCTCGGACTGGGCGCGCACCAGACGCTCCAGGTCCTCGGCCGGCCAGCTCCAGTCGATGCGGCTGTCTTCGTCGGCGCGCTTGTGGAAGAAGGACGCCTGGGAGCGGTCCTGCTTGGTGAACTCGGTCTGTCCGGAGGCGATCAGGCCGAGCGCGCCGATGGTGACCGGGGCGATGAGGTCGACGGTCTTGTGGAACAGGTCGGTCGCCGTGTCCGTCGGGCCGACCGGCACCGCCTCCTGCCGGACGATGTCGCCGGCGTCGAGTTCGTCGTTCATCATGTGCGCCGTGACGCCCACTTCGGTCTCTCCGTTGATGAGCGCCCAGATCAGCGGGGAGAAGCCGGCGTACTTCGGCAGCAGCGAGTCGTGCACGTTCAGCGTGCCGTGGCGGGGCAGTCCGAAGATGCGTGGCGGGATCCAGGTGCGCCAGTTGTTGGCCACGATGATGTCCGGGTCGGCCTCCTTGAGGCGCTCGAACAGCTCCTCGTCGTCGGGGCGGTTGCGGATCAGTACCGGGACGCCGTGCTCCTCGGCGAGGTCGGCGACCGAGTCGCTCCAGATCTTCTCGTAGGCGTGCTCGCTCTTGGGGTGGGTCACGACCAGCACCACGTCGTGCTCGGACTCCAGGAGGGCTTGCAGGGTGCGGTGCCCCCAGGTCTGGTAACCGAACATGACGACCCGCATGGGGTTCCTCCTCAGAGCAAGGTGTTGGCCGACGCAAGTAAAGCAAGGCTTACCTTAGTGCGCAACGGGTGGGCGGGGCAGGTCAGTTGACGACTCCGTCTCCGAGTGCTGTCCGTTTTGCCCTGTCGACACCTCAACGGGTTTAGCTTAGGCTCACCTAAGTTCGTTGGCGTGCCGCGTCGTTGGCATGCCCGTCTCCCGTTCCCTCCACACCTGACACGCGCGGCTGCCCCGCACGATGGGAGTGACATGTCGCAGGTTCTTCCTGGTGACGCATCACCGGTCCACGACCTGATCGGTATCGGCTTCGGGCCGTCCAACGTGGCCATGGCGATCGCGCTCCGCGAGCACAACACCCGCGTCGGCGGGCAGGAGGCGATCACCGCTCACTTCTTCGAGCAGCAGGCCCGCTTCGGCTGGCACCGCGGCATGCTCATCGACGACGCCACCATGCAGGTCTCCTTCCTCAAGGACCTGGTGACGCTGCGGAATCCAGCCAGCGAGTACAGCTTCCTCTGCTACCTGCAGAGCAAGGGCCGGCTGATCGACTTCATCAACCACAAGAACCTGTTCCCGCTGCGCGTGGAGTTCCACGACTACTTCGAGTGGGCCGCGGCCCAGGTCGAGGACATGGTCTCCTATGGCCACGAGGTCGTCGGCGTCGCGCCCGTGACCCGGGACGGCGTCGTGGACCACCTGGAGGTGACCGTCCGGTCGGGCGGCGGCCTCGAGGTCCACCGGGCCCGCAACCTCGTCATCGGCACCGGCCTGCGCCCCCTCATGCCCGAGGGCGTGGAGCGCGGCGACCGTGTCTGGCACAACTCCGAACTTCTAGCGAAGGTCGACGAGTTGGAGGACACCTCGCCCTCCCGCTTCGTCGTCGTGGGCGCCGGCCAGAGCGCCGCCGAGAACGTCGCCTACCTGCACCGCCGCTTCCCCGAGGCCGAGGTCTGCGCCGTCTTCTCCCGCTACGGCTACAGCCCGGCCGACGACAGCAGCTTCGCCAACCGGATCTTCGACCCGCAGGCCGTCGACGAGTACTTCGCCGCGCCCGAGGACGTCAAGCGCCGGCTGATGGACTACCACGGCAACACCAATTACTCCGTGGTGGACATCGACCTCATCGACGACCTCTACCGGCAGTCGTACCAGGAGAAGGTGCTCGGCACCGAGCGGCTGCGGTTCCTCAACGTCTCCCGGCTCACCGCCGTCAAGGAGACCCCGGCGAGCGTCCGCGCCACGGTGACGTCCCTGGTCACCGGCGAGGAGACCGATCTGGACGCGGACGTCGTGGTCTTCGCCACCGGCTACAGCCCCGTCGACCCCACGAGTCTGCTCGGGGAGGTCGCCGACCGCTGCCTGCGCGACGACGAGGGGCGCGTCCGCGTCGAGCGCGACTGGCGCATCGCGGCCGACCCCGCCCTGCGCTGCGGCATCTACCTGCAGGGCGGCACGGAGCACACGCACGGCATCACCTCGTCGCTGCTGTCCAACACCGCCATCAGGGTGGGCGAGATCCTGGACTCCCTCCTCGGCCGCGGCGCCGAGCCCGCCGCCGACCGGACGCGCACGGTCGCCGACGGTACGGGAAGCGCCGCCCGCTAAGGTCTGTCGCGCGTCGCGCGGCAGGCGCCGCTTTCGCCACAGACCCCAGGCGCTCCGCCAGGTACGCCGGGGACACCGGTCGGCCACCGGCACGCCGGGGACACCGGTCGGCCACCGGCACGCCGGGGAGATCGATCGGCCACCGCGCCGCCGTGGCCGGTCGCGCCGTTCCCCGCGCCCCTTCGGGCGTCACAGGCACCGTCCGGTCAACTCGCCCACTGCGCAAGGGATAACGTACGTCGACATGGGCACGACTGCTGCAGTGGAGCGCCCCCCGGTCAAGGGCTCGACACCGACCCGCCGGCGGCGGGTCGTGGGTCTGGGCACCCTTCTGGCGGTCCTCGTGATCGCCGCCGTCCTGTCGCTGGCCGTCGGCGCACGGGCGTTGAGCCCGGCCGAGGTGTGGCACGCACTGTTCGGCGCCCCGGACCCCGACCGGCGGCTCACGGAGATCAGGCTCATCGTCGAGACCGTACGGGTGCCCCGCACGGTCCTCGGGGTCGTCGCGGGCATCGCCCTCGGCGTCGGCGGGGCGCTGATCCAGGGGTTCACTCGCAACCCGATCGCCGACACCGGCCTGCTGGGGGTGAACTCCGGTGCCTCGTTCGCGGTCGTGGTCGCCATTTCCGTGTTCGGACTCGGCAACCCGTTCCAGTACGTCTGGTTCGCCTTCGCCGGGGCGGCCGTGGCCGGGGTCGTGGTGTTCGGTCTCGCGAGCATCGGGCGGGGGGCCGGCAACCCGCTGACCCTCGCCCTGGCCGGCCAGGGCGTCACGGTGTTCCTCGCGGCGATGACCACCGCGGTCGCGCTGTCGGACAAGGCGGCGCTGAACGCCCTGCGGTTCTGGAACGCCGGCTCCCTCGCCGGTACCGGATTCGACGTCATCTGGCCGGTGACCGCCTTCATCGGCGCCGGGCTCGTCCTGGCCCTGACCACGCTGCCCTCCCTCAACCTGCTCAACCTGGGTGACGACGTGGCCAGAGGCCTGGGCGTGAACATCGCGCTGAGCCGGACCGTCGGCATCACCGCCGTCACCCTGCTGGCGGGCGCGGCGACGGCGGCGTGCGGCCCCATCGCCTTCCTCGGCCTCATGGTCGCCCACGTGGCCCGGTACCTCACCGGCCCGGACTACCGCTGGCTCGTGCCGTACGCCGGTCTGCTCGGGGCCGTGGTGCTGCTGCTGTGCGACATCGTCGGCCGACTGGTCGTGCGTCCGGGCGAGTTGGACGCCGGCGTCCTCGTGGCGCTGCTCGGTGCCCCCTTCTTCGCGGTTCTCGTATGGCGCGGAAAGTTCAGGAAAGCATGAACGTGACCGATGTGAAGCCGTCCCTTCCGCCGGGTGTGCGGCTCGGCCGGGTGTCGTTCGTCTGGCGGCCCTGGCTCCTGTGCGTCACGCTGCTGCTCGCGGCGGCGACCTTCCTGGTGTTCTGCGTGTCCATCGGCGTCGGGGATTTCCCGATCGGCCTCCCTCAGGTGCTCGCCACGCTTTTCGGGCGGGGCGAGCAGGTCGACGAGTTCGTCATCATGGATCTGCGGATGCCGCGCGCCCTGGCCGGACTCGTCGTGGGCGTCGCCCTCGGGGTGTCCGGGGCGCTCACGCAGGCCATCGCGCGCAATCCGCTGGCCAGCCCGGACGTTCTGGGGATCACCTCGGGGGCCAGTGCTGTCGCGGTGTTCCTGGTGACGGTCTCGGGCGGGACCGCCGCGGCGATCGTCGACTCCGTCGGCCTCTCGGCCGCGGCGCTCGCGGGCGGCCTCGGCACGGGCCTGCTGGTGTACTTCCTGGCCTGGCGGCGCGGGGTGGACGGCTTCCGGCTCATCCTCATCGGCATCTCGGTGAGCGCCGTGATGGAGGCGATCACGACCTGGCTGCTGGTCACGGCCGACATCAGGGACGTGGCCCGGGCCCAGGCGTGGCTGGTCGGCTCGCTGGAGGACCGCTCCTGGGGCGAGGTCCGGACGGCCCTGTGGTGCGGGCTCGTCCTTCTGGCCGTCGTCTCCTGCGTCGCCTTCCAGTTCAAGCCGATGCACTTCGGCGACGAGGTCGCCGCGGGTCTGGGCGTCCGGTACGCGCGGGTGCGGGCGGTCCTGCTGTTGTGCGCGGTGCTGCTGGCCGGTGCGGCGGTGAGTGCGGCGGGCCCGGTGCCGTTCGTCGCCCTGGTGGCACCGCAGGCGGCGATGCGTCTGGCACGCTGCCCCACACCGCCGATGGTGGCCTCGGGCCTGACGGGCGCGTTGCTGCTGACCGGTTCGGACCTCGTCGCGCGCACGACGCTGCCGGTCTCGCTCCCGGTCGGCGTGGTCACCGCCGCGATCGGCGGGCCCTTCCTCGTCTATCTGCTGGTGCGGGCGAACCTGCGGTAGATGTACAAGAGTCAGGTGAACCTAAGCAAGGGGGGACCCGTGGTCGCACAGTCCGTCACCGAGGCCGCGGTGGGCGGCACTTCACGGCTGGCAGCCCGAGGCGTCACGGTGGGATACGGCGGCCGGGTCGTCATCGACGAGCTCGACGTGGCGATACCGCCCGGCGTGATCACCACGATCATCGGCCCCAACGGCTGTGGGAAATCAACCCTGTTGCGGACGCTGTCGCGGTTGCTCAAGCCGGCCGGCGGGACGGTCGTCCTGGATGGTGAGGACATCGGCGGGCTTCGGACCCGGGACGTGGCGAAGAAGCTGGGGCTGCTGCCGCAGGCGCCGGTCGCGCCGGAGGGGCTGACCGTGGCCGACCTGGTCGCCAGGGGGCGCCACCCGCACCAGAGCTGGCTGCGGCAGTGGTCGTCCGACGACGCCGACGTGGTGGAACGCGCCCTGGCCATGACCGGGGTGTCCGACCTCGCCGACCGTCCGGTCGACGCGCTGTCCGGCGGGCAGCGCCAGCGCGTCTGGATCTCGATGACGCTGGCCCAGGGCACCGATCTGCTGCTGCTGGACGAGCCGACGACCTATCTGGACCTGGCACACGCCCTCGACGTCCTCGACCTGGTCGACGATCTGCACGAGTCCGGGTGCACCGTCGTCATGGTGCTGCACGACCTCAACCTGGCCACGCGCTACAGCGACCACCTCGTGGTGATGCGGGAGGGCTCGATCCTGGCGCAGGGACATCCGCGTGACGTCGTGACCGCCGAACTGCTGCACGAGGCCTTCGGGTTGCGCGCCCGGGTGATCGACGACCCGGTCGGCGACCGACCCCTCATCGTGCCGATCGGACGGGCCCATGTGCAGCCGGGACACCTTCCGCCGGAGGGGATTGAGTAAGGCTAGGCTAACCTCACCCTGGCACGGTAAGGTTTGGCTGCCCTTAGGCGAGGGTGCAGCGAACTGGCGCGAAAGCAAGGGGATTTGGATGCTCCTCCAACGAACGACGCCCGGAAGGCCGTGGCGGCGGCTGGCAGCGGTACTGTCCGCGGCCGCCCTCGGCGTCGGTCTCCTCTCGGGGTGCGGTTCCGGCTCGGCGGACACGGCGGACGGCAAGAACGAGGGCACTCAGGCCGCGGCCGCCGGCGATTTCCCGGTCACCGTGGAGCACGCGTTCGGATCCACCACGGTCGAGAAGGCGCCCCAGCGGGTCGTCTCCGTCGGCTACACCGACGACCAGACCGTCCTGGCCTTCGGCATCAAGCCCGTCGGCATGGTCGACCAGTACCCGAACCCGCCCGGCAAGAGCCCCGACATCAACACCCAGTGGCCCTGGGTGAAGGACAAGTGGGGGGACACCAAGCCCGAGGTCGTCATGAAGAACGGCGACTCCGGCCCCAACTACGAGAAGATCGCGGCCCTTCGCCCGGACCTGATCGTCGCGGTGTACTCCGAGATCGACCAGGCCGCCTACGACAAGCTCTCCAAGATCGCCCCGACGGTGGCCCGCACCAAGGGCGAGAAGGAGCCCTTCAGCGCTCCCTGGCAGGACAACGCCCTGCACATCGCCAAGGCCCTCGGCAAGGCCGACGAGGGCCAGAAGATGGTCGACGACATCCAGGGCCAACTGGACGCGGCCAAGAAGGCCCACCCCGAGCTCGCCAAGAAAACCGCGGTCGCCCTGTCCTGGTACAAGGACTCGGTGGCACCCTTCACCTCCACGGACGTGCGTGGCCGGCTCGTCACGGGCATCGGCTACACGTACCAGACCGAGATCGACAAGGTCGCGGGCGGCAACTTCTACACCACGCTCTCGCCCGAGCGCATCGACCTCGTCGACGTCGACCACATCTTCGTCATCAACGACAAGGCCGACACCGAGGCGCTGAAGAAGTTCAAGCTGTTCGCCAACCTCGACGCCGTCAAGAAGGGCAACGTGTCCTACCTGCTCGACAGCGAGGGGCCCGCGGTCGGCGCGGCCATCTCCCAGGGCACCCTGCTGTCCATGCCGTACGCGATCGACGAGCTCGTCAAGTCGGTCGAGTAGGGACGTGAGCACCACCGACACGCGCGTCGCCCCGGCGGCCCTGCGCACGACGACCGGACGCGAGGCCGCCCGCTGGGTCGCGGAGCACTGCCGCGCGATGCCCGGGCTGACGATCGCGACCGTGCTCACCACGGTCGCGGGGGCGGCGCTCCAGGTGCTCCCCGTGCTCCTGCTCGGCCGGGTGGTCGACGGGGTCGTCGGGGGCGGGGACCGTTCGGTCCTGGTCACGATCGGGGTGCTCATCGGTGCCGCCGCGCTGCTCGGCGCGGCGGCCACCGCGGTGTCCACCTACCTGATCGGACGGCTGGGCGCGGATCTGCTCGCGCGACTGCGCGAAGGTGCCGTCCGCGCGGTGCTCGGCATGCCGAGCGCACGGATCGAGCAGGTCGGCCGGGGAGACGTGCTCTCCCGGGTCGGTGACGACGTGGCCGTCATCTCCAAGGGCATCCGCACGGCCGTCCCCACGGTGTTCTCGGCCGGCGTGCTGGTCGTCATCGCGACCCTCGGCATGTTCGGGCTGGACTGGCGGCTCGGCCTGGCCGGTGCGGGCGCGCTGCCCGCGTACGCGCTGGCGCTGCGCTGGTACCTGCCCCGGTCCGCCCCGCTCTACCGGAAGCAGCGCGTCGCCCAGGCCGACCGCGCCCAGGCGTTCATCAGCGGCCTGAACGGCATCGACACGGTCCGGGCCTACCGCCTGGAGGGCGCCTTCCGCGAGAAGGTCACCACCGAGTCGTGGCGGGTGCGCGAGCTCGGTATCGAGGTGTTCCGGTTCTTCGGCCGGTTCGTCGGGCGGGAGAACCGCGCCGAGTTCATCGGTCTGGTCCTGATCCTCGTGGTGGGGTACGCCCTGCTGGAGGCCGACGCGGCCAGCCTGGGCGAGGTGTCGGCGGCCCCACTGCTGTTCCACCGCCTCTTCACCCCGCTCGGCGCCATCATGTTCACCTTCGACGAGGCGCAGAAGTCGGGCGCGAGCCTGACCCGCCTGGTCGGGGTGCTGGGGGAGTCCGCCGAGGAGCGGCTGGTCGGCGACGCGTCCGTCACGACGGCCCCGGCCGGGGCCTACCCGGTGACGGTCCAGGGGCTGACGTTCCGTTACCCGGGCTCCGAGGAGCCGGTACTGCGGGACGTGGACCTGACGATCCCGGCCGGTGGGTCGCTCGCCCTGGTGGGCGCCACGGGCGCGGGCAAGACGACGCTGGCCGCGCTGATCGCCGGTATCGGCACCCCGCAGGCCGGTTCGGTGCGCATCGGGACGACCGACCTGGCCGACCTGGACGAGGCCGGGGCGCGGGCCCTGGTCAGCATCCTGACGCAGGAGACGCATGTGTTCTCCGGCCCGCTCGCCGACGACCTGCGGCTGTCCGCGCCTGGGGCGAGCGACGCGGAGCTGATGGACGCGTTGCGCACGGTCGGCGCCGAGGGCTGGGTCACCGCGCTGCCCGAGGCGCTGAACACCCCGGTCGGTGAAGGCGGCGAACGCCTGGACGTCACCAAGGTCGCCCAGATCGCCCTGGCGCGACTGGTGCTGGGGAGGGCGCCGGTGGTGGTGCTCGACGAGTCGACCGCGGAGGCCGGCAGCGAGGGCGCCGCCGAGCTGGAGCGGGCCGTACTGGCCGCCTGTGCGGGCCGGACCACGCTGTTCGTGGCGCACCGGCTGACCCAGGCGATGGCCGCGGACCGGATCGCCGTGCTGGACGCGGGACGGGTCGTGGAGCAGGGGACGCACGAGGAACTGGTGGCTCTGGGCGGCCGGTACGCACGACTGTGGCGGGCCTGGCGAGAGGGTAGTTAGGCAACCCTTATTTAGGTTAGCCTAACTCCACATTCTGGAAGGGACGCTGAGTCTTCGATGATGGAACCGCGCGCTCGTCTCGTACTGCTTTCTCCCAGGCGCCTGGCCGATGTGCGCCGGCGGATCGGCGACTACCCGGACCGGACCATCACCGAGGCCTGCGCCATCGGACTGTCGTACTGGGCGACGGGCCGGAGCCCCGAGGGCATCGACCTCACCCCCGGCACGCTCTTCGCCGACGTCCTGGGCTGGGTCGACAACGGCGGTACCGCGCCCGGCGATTGGGACGTCGCCCCGGACGGCCGCGGCATCATCGTCCCCGAGGGCGTCACCCCCGAGGACGCGCAGCTCGCGCTGGACGACCTGGCCGACTTCCCGGACCGGCCGCTGGGCACCATCGGCCCCTCCAGCGTGGCGGCCAGGCTGCGGACCCTGGCCGAGTGGAACGACAACCGGGCCGACCGGGACCGCCCCACCATCGTGGAGATGTTCCACCGGCAGGCGGGCGAACGCCCGGACGCCGTGGCCGTCGTCGACGAGCACCGGTCGCTGACCTACCGCGAAGTAGCCGAACACGCGGCCCAGTTGGCCCATCATCTGCTCGCCCGCGGACTCGGCGCCGAACAGGTCGTGGGCATCTCACTGACCCGCTCCGCCGACATGGTGATCGGGCTGCTCGCCGTGCTCCAGGCCGGCTGCGCCTTCGTACCGCTCGATCCGCAGTGGCCCGCCGCGCGCCGGGCCGTCGTCATCGAGGACGCCCGGGTCGTCGTCCAGCTCAACACCTCCGGCGAGCCCGACCCGGCCGAACCGGAGGCCGTGGCCGTCGACCTCGGCGACTGGCGGTACGGCTCGTACCCGGCGGAGGGGCCCGGCGTCACCGTCCTCGGTGACGCGCTGGCCTATGTGATCTTCACGTCCGGTTCGACCGGGCGGCCCAAGGGCGCGATGATCCGGCACGCGGCGATCAGCGAGCGCCTGCTGTGGCAGGTGAACGAGATCCTCGGCTTCGGCCACGACGACGCCTCGCTGTTCAAGGCGCCGCTGTCGTTCGACATCTCCATCAACGAGATCTTCCTGCCGCTGGTCTGCGGCGGCCGGCTCGTCGTCCTGCGGCCCGGCGGCGAACGCGATCCCCACCACCTGCTGAGCGTCATCGCCGAACAGCGCGTCACCTTCACGTACCTGGTGTCCTCCATGCTGGACGTGCTGCTGGAGATGGCGGGCGACTCCGGCCGCCTGGACAGCCTGCGGCACGTGTGGTGCGGCGGGGAAGTGCTCACCCCCGAGTTGTACGAGCGATTCCGCACCAAGCTCGACGACATCCCCATGTACCACGGCTACGGCCCCGCCGAGACGACCATCGGCGTCTCGCACGTCATCTACCGGGGCGCAGCGGAACGCCTGTCGACGTCCATCGGCAAGGCCAACCCCAACACCCAGCTCTACGTCCTGGACGACGAACTGCGCCCGGTCCCGGTCGGCGTCGGCGGTGAACTCTACGTCGGCGGCTTCCTCCTGGGCCGCGGCTACGTGGGCGCGCCCGGCCTGACCGCCTCCCGGTTCGTGGCCAACCCCTTCGCGAACGACGGCTCCCGCCTCTACCGCACCGGCGACCTCGCCCGCTTCGCCCCCGACGGATCGCTGGACTTCCTCGGCCGCGCCGACAACCAGATCAAGATCCGCGGCATGCGGCTGGAGATCGAGGACGTCGAGGTCGGCCTCGCCGAGCACCCCCGGGTCCGGCACACCTGCGTCGTCGCGAAGAAGAACACGGCCGGCGGCACCTACCTCATCGGCTACGTCATACCCGCCGCCGGCAGCGAGGACCTGCGGTCCGACGAGGTCAAGGCCTGGGCCGGCGCCCACATGGTCGAGTACATGGTGCCCGCCCACATCGTGGTGATGGAGGAGTTCCCGCTCACCGCCAACGGCAAGCTCGACCGCAACGCCCTGCCCGAACCCACGGTCGCGACGAGTTCGCTCGCCCGCCCCACCACCGACGACGAACGGGCGGTGTGCGCGGCGGTCGCGGAGGTGCTGCGCCTCGAAGAGGTCGGCGTCGACCAGGACTTCTTCCAGCTCGGCGGCGACAGCATCCTCGCGATCTCCCTGCTGAGCGCGCTGCGCGAGCAGGGCCTGCACGTCACGGGACGGCAGATCTTCACCCACAGCACCGTGGGCGCGCTGGCCGCGGTCGCGAGCCGCGAGGACGTCTCCACCGTGGACCACGCCGATGTCGCCACCGGCACCGTCGTCGGCCCACCCATCGTGCAGTGGCTCGGCGAGACCACGGACGCCGTCGACGGCTTCGTCCAGTCGGTCGTCCTGAACACCCCCGCGGACCTGACCCCGGGCGCCCTCGACACGATCCTCACCGCGCTCGTGGCCCGACACGACATGCTCCGCGCCAAACTGGTGCGCGGCAGCCGCTGGAGCTTCGACATCCCCGACGCGGACCGGGCCGAGCCCGGCTGGCAGCGCAGCGACCGGCCGCTCGACGAGTGCATCGCCCTCGCCACGGCCGGACTGGACCCGGCGAGCGGCGTGATGATCCGGGCCGTCTGGCGCCCCGCGGCACGCCAACTCGTCCTCGTCGCCCACCACGTGGTCGTCGACGGCGTCTCCTGGCGCATCCTGATGGAAGACCTGGCCACCGCCTGGCGGCAGTTCAGCTCGGGTGAGCCGGTCGAACTCCCCCCGACGGGAACGTCGTTCCGGCGCTGGACCCAGCTGCTGGAACGCGCCGCGTTCGACGCCGACAGCTCCTCCTACCGGCGCCCCCTGCCCGGCGAGGACCGGCCGCTGGCCCGCCGCGCCCTCTCCGAGACGGACACCGTCGCCGACGAACGCCTGCGAACCGTCACGGTCGGCCCCGAGGTCACGGCCGCGCTGCTGAACGAGATCCCCGCGAAGTTCCACGCCGGCGTCAACGACGTCCTGCTCGCCGCGCTCGCCGTCGCCCTCGCCCGCCGCCGCCGCGACCTCGGCCAGGACCAGACCTTCGCCCACATCGAACTCGAAGGCCACGGCCGCGAAGGGCAGTTCGTCGCGGGCTCGGCCGGCTTCGAGCCGGAACTCTCGCGGACCGTGGGCTGGTTCACCACCCTCTTCCCGGTGACCGTCGACCCCGGCACGGCAACGGACTTCACCACCCCCGAGTATCTGACCGCCGCCCTCAAGGCGGTCAAGGAGGACCTCGCCCGGGTACCGGACAACGGCATCTCCTACGGCGCCCTGCGCTACCTCACCCACAGCGAGTTCGACGCCCCCGCACCCCAGGTGCTCTTCAACTACCTCGGCCGCTTCGCCGCCGGCGCACCCGGCGACTGGCAACTCGCGGGCACCACCGGCCAACTGGGCGAGCGGCGCGACCCCCGGATGCGTCTGCCGCGCGCCCTGGAGTTCAACGCGATCGCCGAACCCGCCGCCTCCGGCGCCTACGAGCTGGTCACCACCATCTCCTGGCCCGACGGCCTGTTCACCGACGCCGACATCACGGCACTCGGCGACTACTTCCGCACGGCCCTGACCGGACTCGCCGCACTCGACCAGGGCGGCCACTCGCCCAGCGACTTCCCCCTCGTACCGCTCACCCAGGCCGACGTCGACGCCCTGGACGGCCCGGCGCTGCGGGACGTCCTGCCGCTGACCCCGCTCCAGGAAGGCCTCTACTTCCACTCGGTCTTCGACGACGACTCCGCGGGCGCCTACGTCGAGCAGCAACTGCTCACCCTGGACGGCGAGGTGGACGCCGACCGGCTCGCGACGGCGGCCACCCGGCTGCTCACCCTGTTCCCGAACCTGGCCGCCCGCTTCACGGCCCTCACCGACGGCCGCGTGGTGTCCGTCCTGGAGAACGGAGTCGAGGCCCCCTTCAGCACGCTGGACCGCCCCGGCATCACGGCTGAGGAGATACGCGACCTCGCCGAACGGGACCGCCGCACCGGCTTCGACCTGGCCACCGGCCCCCTCATGCGGTACACGCTCGTCCGTGCCGGCTCCGGCCGGAACGTCCTGGTGCAGACCGTGCACCACATCATCGCCGACGGCTGGTCGGTGCCGCCCATGCTCCGCGCGCTGCTCGCCGAGTACCACGCCCCGGGCACCGTCCGCCCGCTGGGCGGTTTCGCCGACTACGTGCACTGGCTCGCCGGACGCGACGCCGACGAGAGCGACCGCGTCTGGCGCGAGGAACTCGCCGGGCTGTCCGGCCCCTCGCTGGTCGCCGAGGGCCACACGCCCTCCGACCGGTTCGCCGACACCGCCATGGAACCCGAGGGTGACCTCGACGCCGCCGTCCGCGAGGCCGGCGTGCCACTCAGCGTCGCCGTGCACAGCGCCTGGGCCGTCACCCTCGGCGGCATCCTCCAGGGCACGGATGTCGTGTTCGGCTCCACGGTCTCCGGCCGCGACGCCGATGTGCCGGGCATCGGGGACATGGTGGGCCTGTTCATCAACACCGTGCCCGTGCGCGCCCGCTGGACCGCCGGGACCACGGCGGCCGGACTGCTCACCTCGGTGCGCGATCACCAGGACGCGACCCGTCCGCACCAGCACGTCTCCCTCGCGCGCATCGGCCGCCTGGCCGGAGCCGGTTCCCTCTTCGACACGCTCGTGGTGTTCGACGTGGCCACCGACCTGACGTCGCTCCGGCGCCCCGGCGACACGCTGACCGTCACGGACCTCGTCAACGAGGGCGCCCCGCACTACCCGTTGACCCTGGTCGTGGAACGGGCACGCGACGGCCGGCCGCGCTTCAACCTCATCTACGACGGCGAACTGCTGCGCGAGCCGACCGCCCAGGCGATCCTGCACACCTTCAACCGGACCCTGACCGGCCTGCTCACCCACCCGGACACCCCGGTCGACGACCTGGCACAGGAAGCCGGACAGCGTCCCGCTCCGGTCACCCCGACCACCCTGGGCGCACTGTTCGACACCGCCGCCCGCCGCGACCCGGCGGCCACCGCCGTCACCCAGTGCGGCCTCGACGGCTCCACCCGTTCCCTGACCTACGGCGAACTGTCCGACGCGAAGAACGACCTGGCCTCCGTCCTGCGCGCGGCAGGAGTCGGCCCGGGCCGGCGGGTCGCCGTGGCCGTCCCGCGCTCCCTGGAGCAGGTCGTCGCCCTGGTCGCCGTCGTCAGCGCGGGGGGCGCCTACGTCCCCCTCGACCTGGCGTACCCGGACGAGCGGCTGGAGTACATCCTCGCCGACGCGGCCCCGCAGGTCGTCCTCGTCGACCGCGACGAACGCGACCGCTTCACGCGCCTCCTGGACCGGGCAGGCGTGCGGGCCCGGGTGCTGGTGCAGGGCGACAAGCCCCCGGCCGCGCTCACGGCCCCCGGCCCCGAGCCGGACTGGCACACGCCCGCCTACGTGATCTACACCTCCGGATCGACGGGCCGTCCCAAGGGCGTCGTCGTGCCGCACTCCAGCGTGGTGTCACTGCTCGCCCACACCCGGCCCGGCATGGACTTCGGCCCGGACGACGTCTGGGTCCAGTTCCACTCCTTCTCCTTCGACTTCGCCGTCTGGGAGCTGTGGGGCGCGCTGGCCCACGGGGGTGAGCTGCTGGTGCCCGAGTACGGCCTGACGCGCTCCCCGGTCGACTTCCACCGGCTGGTCCGCGAGCGCGGTGTCACCGTCCTCAACCAGACCCCGTCGGCCTTCTACCAGTTCATCGAGGCCGACCGGCTCACCGGCGAACCGCTGCCCGCACTGCGCCGCATCATCTTCGGCGGCGAGGCACTGGACCTCGGCCGGCTGCGCGGCTGGGTCGAGCGGCATGGCACGGGCTCGCCGGAGCTGGTCAACATGTACGGCATCACCGAGACCACGGTCCACGTCACCCACCGGGTGCTGACCGCCGCGGACTTCGGCCCCGGCGACGAGGTCAGCCCCATCGGCGGCCCGATCCCCGGCCTGGTCACCCACCTCCTGGACGACCGGCTCCGCCCGGTGCCGCCGGGCCGGGAGGGCGCCATCTACGTCGCCGGCGACCAGGTGTCGCTCGGCTACCTGGGCAGGCCCGGCCTCACCGCGGGCCGCTTCGTCGCGAACCCGTTCACGGCCGACGGCTCCCGCATGTACCACACGGGCGACCTCGCGATCCGCACCCTCGACGGCGAGCTGGTCTTCACCGGCCGCGCGGACGACCAGGTCCAACTCAAGGGTTTTCGAATCGAGTTGGGCGAGGTGGAGTCCGCGATCAGGGCCGTCGACGGCGTGACCGACGCGGCCGTGACGGTGGCGGACACCGGGGACCACCTGGTCGCGCACGTGGTGGGCAGCGCGCCGGCCGACCTGACGGCCCGTCTGTCGTCCAGGCTCCCCGTCCACATGCTCCCGGGCAGGGTGCTGACGATCGACGCCCTACCGCTGACGATCAACGGCAAACTGGATCGAAAGGCCTTGGCGGAGCGCCCCGTCAGGGGCGCGGGACAGCGTCGATATGCGGCTCCGCCGCGGAGCGCGACAAGCCACGACGCACCCGCAGGTGAACACACAACACTTGCCAGGCTGGTGGAGATCTTCACCCAGACCCTGCCCGGCACCGCCGTGACCGCCGACACCGACTTCTTCCGCGCCGGCGGCGACAGCATCATCGCCATCACGGTCGTGAACAGGGCACGGACCCTCGGCCTGCCCATCGCCCCTCGCGACGTCTTCCTGCTCAGGACCCCCCGCGCACTGGCCGAACACCTGGGAACCCACACCCCCCGGGCTGCTCCGGAGCTCGCCCACCGCGAGGACGGCCCGCTGCCCCCAACCCCGATCATCCTTCGCCAACGCGAGCTCGGCGGCTCCCTCACCCGCTTTGCCCAGGCCAGGACACTGCAGGCCCCCGAAGGCACAGGCTTCGCGGACGCCGTGCGCGCCGCGAACGCCGTGGTCGCCGCACATCCGACCCTCCGACTGCGCCTAGACACCGCCCACGGAGCGTGGACCCTCCGCACCGAGCCCGCCCGCGAGATCACCGTCGTACGCCCGGACACCACCGACGCGACAGCCGTCGCGAACGAGGCCGCCGGACGGCTCGACCCCGAGTCCGCGGACGTCATCGCGTTCGCGTGGCTGGAGTCGAGCAGGACGCTCGTCGTCACCGTCCACCACCTCGCTGTCGACGCGGTCTCCTGGCTGATCCTGCTCGACGACCTGTCCGCGGCCCTGCGCGGCGAGCCCCTCGCCCCGCCGACCACCTCTTACGCCGAGTACGCCGAAGCCCTGACGCTCCGCTCGACCCACGCCGTCGACGACCTCGACCGCTGGGTCACCACCCTCCAGGCCCCCGAACTGCTGCCCGCCCCGGGCGTACCGCGTGAGACCACCGTCGTACTCGACCCCGACGTCAGCGACCGCCTGACCCGCACCGCACCCACCGCACTCGGCGTCGGCATCACCGAGCTGCTGTGCGGCGCCCTGCGCACCGCGCTGACCCATATCCAGCCCACGCCCACCGACCTGGCGATCGACCTGGAACGGCACGGCCGGGTCCCGGCCCTCGAACAGCACGACTACACCCGTACCGTCGGCTGGTTCACCTCCATCGCACCCGTACGGCTCACCCCGCACACCGACCCCGTCGCGGCCGCCCGCGAGGTCGCCGAGCGCCAGCCGGACGAGGACGGGCACGTCGCCTACGGCCGGCTCAGATACCTCAACCCGCAGACGGCACCGCTGCTGACCGCCCGCCCGCAGGTGCTGTTCAACTATCTCGGCCGGGGCAGCGAGTCCCGGGCGCTGCACCTCACCGGCGGCGACCAGCGGAGCCCGTACGCCGTCGAGGTCAACGCCTGGACCGACGAGGCCACCGGAAGCCTGCTCGCCGAGTTCGTCCTCGCCGAGGGCGTCCCCGACGAGATCACCGGGCACTGGCGCGGCGCCCTCCAGCACCTCGCGGACGCCGCGACGACGGCCGAGCGCACCGCCCCGGTCACCCCGCTCCAGCGTGGCCTGTTCTTCCAGGCCCAGCTGGCGGGCTCGGCCGGACACTACGTCGCACAGAACTGGTTCACCTTCGACCGGCACCTGGACACCGGCGCGCTGGCCGAGGCGATGGCGCACGTGATCGGGCGGCACCCGGTCGTCGGCGCCGGCTTCGGAACCGACGACGACGGAAACCCGGTGCAGGTCCTCAAGGCCGGGCGACGGGTCGACGTCCGCACGGTCGCCGTGTCCACGGACGCGGAGATCGACGCCCTGCGCGCCCGGGACCGCGACACCGGCTTCGACACGGGCGAGCCGCCGCTGATCCGGCTGACCGTCGTGCATCTGCCCGGGGGCCGGGACGGCCTGCTGCTCAGCTACCACCTGCTGCTGTGGGACGGCTGGTCCCGCGAGATCGTCCTGCGCGACCTGTTCGACGCCTACCGCGCCGTCCTCGCCGGCGAGCCGCTCGACCCGACGCCCGCGACGCCGAGCTTCGAGGAGTACGCCCGGGCGCTCGCCGCCCAGGACTCCGCCGTATCGGAACGCTTCTGGGCGGACGAGCTTGCCGCCCTGCCCGGCCCCACCCTGCTGGCCGGGCCCGCGCCGGTCTTCTCGGACGACCTGCCGAAGGCCCTCGTGCACACGCTGTCGGCCGAACAGTCCGAGCTGGTGCAAGGAGCGGCCCGGGTGCACGGCGTCACCCTGAACACGGTGCTGACCGGTGCGTTCGGCCTGCTGCTCGGTGCGCACACCGGCCGCGCCGACGCCGTGTTCGGCGTGACCGTCTCCGGCCGGGACGGCGAGGGGCGCTCCGACATCGTCGGCGTACTGCTCAACACCGTGCCGATGTGGACCCGGGCTCGCCCGGACGACACGGTCGGCGGCTACCTGTCGGCCGTTCAGGCCACCCGGGTCGAGGCGATGGAGCACGAGCACCTCGGGCTCGGCGAGATCCAGCGGGCCAGCGGGCACGACACCCTGTTCGACAACCTGTTCGTGCTGCAGAACTTCCTGGACATGGACGCGTTCGCCGAGATGAACACCCGGCACGGCATCACCTCGGTCAAGGCCGACGACTCCACCCACTATCCGTTCACCTGGGTCGTCACGCCCGGCGAGCGGCTCACGGTCAAGCTGGAGTACCGCGACGGCGACACCGCGAACGCCCGCCGTCTCCTCGACGACTACCTGGGCGTGCTCGAGGACCTGGCCCGCGCCACCGGGCCGGTCGGTGCGCTGCGGGGGCTGGGCCCGGTGCCCGAGCCGGCCGCACGCACCGACGTCGGCACGGACACCGTCGTCGACCGGTTCGACCGGGCGGCGGACCGCGCCCCGCAGCGCGTGGCGCTCGTCGCCCACGGCTCGACGATGACGTTCGCCGAACTCCGCGACCGGAGCAGGGACGTGGCGGGCGTGCTCGCCGCGCGGGGCATCGGACCGGAGACGACCGTGGGCCTCGCGATCCCGCGCTCCCTCGACTGGATCGCGGCGCTGTTCGCCGTCCTGCGGGTGGGCGCCGCGTACGTGCCGCTGGAGCTGGACCACCCGGACGAACGGATCGCCGCCATCGTCGACGACGCCCGCCCGGACGTGATCCTCACCGTGAGCGCGGTCTCGCCCCGGCTGACCGGCGACCTGATCGAACTGGACCGGCCTCTTCCCGACGCCGAGCCGTACGTGACGTTCGCACCCGGCGACCCGGACCGGCTGCGCCACCCCGCGTACACGATCTACACCTCCGGCTCGACCGGGAAGCCCAAGGGCGTGGTGACCGAGTACGCCGGTCTCACCAACATGCTGATCAACCATCAGCGCCGGATCTTCGAGCCGGTGCTGGCCGAGCACGGACACCGGATCTTCCGGATCGCGCACACCGTGTCGTTCGCGTTCGACATGTCGTGGGAGGAGCTGCTGTGGCTCGCCGACGGTCATGAAGTGCACATCTGCGACGAGGAGTTGCGCCGGGACGCGCCCAGGCTGGTCGCGTACTGCCTGGAGCACGGGATCGACGTCATCAACGTGACGCCGACCTACGCGCAGCAACTGGTGGCCGAGGGCCTGCTCGACGATCCCGGCCGGCGACCGGCGCTGGTGCTGCTCGGCGGCGAGGCTGTCACCCCGACCCTGTGGCAGCGGCTCGCCGAGACCGAGGGCACCGTCGGCTACAACCTCTACGGGCCCACCGAGTACACCATCAACACCCTGGGCGTCGGCACCTTCGAGTGCGAGGACCCGGTGGTGGGCGTGGCCATCGACAACACGGACGTCCACGTCCTGGACCCCTGGCTTCGACCGCTGCCGGACGGGGTGCCCGGCGAGCTGTACGTGTCGGGCATCGGCATCGCGCGCGGCTACCTCGGGCAGCCCGCCCAGACGGCCCACCGCTTCGTCGCCTGCCCGTTCGGCGCGCCCGGCGAGCGCATGTACCGCACCGGCGACCTGGTGCTCCGCCGGCCGGACGGCAACCTGATGTACCTGGGCCGCACCGACCAGCAGGTCAAGATCCGCGGTCATCGGGTCGAACTGGGCGAGGTGGAGGCCGTGTTCGCGGCGCATCCGGCGGTGCGGTTCGTCGCCGCCGTGGCGCAACCCGACCCGCAGGTGGACGGCGCCCACCGGCTGGCCGCCTACCTGGTCCTGGACGGGGCGGATCTGGCGACCGTCGCCGCCGACGTGGGCGCCGGACTGCCGGACTTCCTGCGGCCCACGCACTACGCCCAGGTCGACAGCATCCCGCTGACGGTGAACGGGAAGGCTGACACCAAGGCGCTGCCCGAGGCCAAGCCGCTGGGCGCGCTGACCACGGCGGGGGAGCGGGGCCCGGAGACCGAGACCGAGACCGTGGTGTGCGAGTACTTCGCCGAGGCACTGGATCTGGACGACGACGAGGTGAGCGCGGTGAGCGACTTCGTGTCCCTGGGGGGACACTCCATGCTGGCGGTGCGGCTCGTCGGGCTGCTCCGCCGCGAGTACGGTCCCGTGATCACCATTCGCGATCTGTTCACCCTGCGAACCCCGGAAGCGATTGCCCGCCACCTCGATGACAACTGACACCCAGCGGCCCCGCCACGGGGCCGCCATCCTCCGCACCGCCCTGCGCCGCAACATCGGCGCCATGGCCTGGGGCACCCTCCTCATGGGTCTCTACCAGGCCGGCGAGACGGCCTTCCCCATCGCTCTCGGCCTGATCGTCGAGCACACGATGCGGGACGGCCGCAGCCTCCAGGCGCTCGGCCTGTCGATCGGCGCGCTGGCCGTGATCATCACGACGGTGTCGCTGTCGTGGCGGTTCGGCATGCGGATCCTGCAGAAGGCCAACACGACCGAGGCGCACCGCTGGCGGGTGAAGGTCGCGGCCTGCGGTCTGCAGCCCGTGGCCCGGGACGTCGACCTCAAGTCCGGCGAGGTACTGACCATCGCCACCGAGGACGCCGACCAGACCGCCGACATCATCGAAGTGGTGCCGCTGCTGATCAGCTCGCTGGTCGCGGTGCTGGTCGCGGCGGTGGCCCTGGGCCTGGCCGACGTCCGGCTCGGCCTGCTGGTGATCGTGGGCACCGTCGCGATCCTGTCGGTCCTCAGCGTGATGTCCAAGCGGATCGGCAGCAGCACCCAGGAGCAGCAGGCGAGCGTGGCGCGGGCGGGCGCGAAGGTCGCCGACCTGATCACCGGGCTGCGCCCGCTGCACGGATTCGGCGGCAACCACGCGGCGTTCCGGTCCTACCGGAAGGTCAGCACCGAGGCGAAACACCAGTCGATCACCGTCGCCAAGGTGAACGGCGCCTACGCCGGCACCGCACTGGCCCTCAACGCGGTCCTCGCCGGGGCCGTGACCCTGACGGCGGGCTGGCTGGCGTTCGAGGGCCGCATCACCATCGGCGAACTGGTCATGGCGGTGGGCCTGGCGCAGTTCATCATGGAGCCGCTCAAGCTGTTCTCGGAGATGCCCAAGTACGTGATGATCGCGCGCGCGTCGGCCGAGCGGATGGCGCTGGTGCTGTCGGCCCCGCCGGTCATGACGCCGGGCTCCGCACGCCCGTCACCGGGCGGCGACCTCGAGATCGACTGCGTCCGTCACGGCACCCTGACCGACCTCAAGTTCCAGGTGAAGGCGGGTGAGTTCGTCGCCATCGCCCCCTACCAGCCCCGCGCGGCGGCCGACCTCGCGGCCGTCCTTGCCGTGCGGGTCCCGCCCGGTACGTACGAGGGAACGGTGCGGATCGGCGGCCGGGAACTGGCCGGCCTCTCCGTCGAGGCGGTGCGTGAGCACCTGCTGGTCAACCCGTACGACGGGGAGATCTTCGCGGGCACCCTCCGCACCAACATCGACCCGTCGGGCACCAGCCGGACCGTCCCCGAAGCCGTCGAGGCCTCCATGCTGACCGACGTCGTCGCCCTGCACCGCGAGGGCCTCGACTACGGCGTCCGCGACCGGGGCGCCAACCTCTCCGGAGGCCAGCGCCAACGCCTCTCCCTGGCCCGCGCCCTGGCCGCCGACACCGACGTCCTCGTCCTGCACGACCCGACCACGGCGGTGGACGCGGTCACCGAACAACTCATCGCCCGCAACGTGGCGAAACTGCGCCGAGGCCGCACGACGATCGTGATCACCAGCAGCCCGGCGTTCCTCGACGCGGCGGACCGGGTCCTCGTCCTCGACGACGGCGTCATCACGGCGGAGGACACCCACCGCAACCTGCTGGCAAGAGACCAGGACTATTGCTCGGCGGTGGCACGCTGAGCTTCAAGGGCCCGGGGACACGCCCTCAGGGGCCCGGGGATACGCTTTCAGGGGCCCGGGGGAGACGCCTTCAGGGGCGCGGGGAACTGCGCGATCGGCCCCCACGCACCCGCATCCGGCAACGGCGCTTGGCGCGCAGCGCCGAGGCCACGTGTGCATTCTCAAGGGGCCCGGGGATACGCCTTCAGGGGCGCGGGGAACTGCGCGATCGGCCCCCACGCACCCGCTCCCGGCAACGGCGCTTGGCGCGCAGCGCCGAGGCCACGTGTGCATTCTCAAGGGGCCCGGGCATACGCCTTCAGGGGCGCGGGGAACTGCGCGATCGGCCCCCCCACACCCCCGCACCCGGCAACGACGCTTGGCGCGCAGCACCGAGGCCACGTGTGCATTCTCAAGGGGCCCGGGGATACGCCTTCAGGGGCGCGGGGAACTGCGCGATCAGCCCCCACACCCCCGCACCCGGCAACGACGCTTCGCGCGAAGCACCGAGGCCACGCGTGCATTCTCAAGGGGCCCGGGGATACGCCCTCAGGGGCGCGGGGAACTGCGCGATCAGCCCCCACGCACCCGCACTCGACAACGGCGCTACGCGCCCAGCGCCCAGCCCACATCCCTGAGCAGCGCATGACGCCACCCGGCCCGGTCATGCCCCGACGCGGACCGGGACACCCGCACGGTCGCCCCGGCCCGCTCCACCAAGCCCTCGGTCACCTCACAGTGGGGCAGCATCCGGTCCTCGTGCTCCCCGACGTCGAACGCGACCCGCAGCCCCGACAGATCGACACCAGCCCGCAGCCGCTCGGCGATCACACCCCCGGCCGAGCCCTCCAACGGATCAGCCGACCGCAGGGCATCCGGCGTCCACCAGAACGACCCCGACTGACAGGCCACCCGGGACACCAGGCCGGGAAACTCCAGCGCCGCGTACACCGCACTCAGCCCCCCGAGACTCTGCCCGGCGACCACCAGCCGCTCCAGTTCGGCGGGTACGCCCGACTCCGCCACCAGCGGCAGCAGTTCGTCCCGTACCGCCTGCCACAGCGCGGGCCGGCAGGCGAACTCGGCCACCCGGTCCTTGGCCGGCAGGAAGACAAGAGTGACCGGCGGCACCTCACCCGCCGCCACGGCCGAGTCGAACGCGGTCACGGCAGGATGCAGATACAGCCAGTCGTCCCCGTCGAGCAGCAGCACCACCGGCCCACCGCCCCCCGCCGGATGAAGCCGCACCGTACGCCGCCCGCCCAGGCGCTCACTCGCCCAGCGGATCCGCGCGCGCGGCACGGGCAGCACCGCGTCGGGCCCGACGACGGGCCAGTGCGGCTGCCCGGGCGCGTCGGGCGTCGCGAGGATCGACCGGTCACCGCCCGCCCCGGCCGGGTTGAACGGGTCGGCGTGGGAGGCGTCCTCCACCACGAACCGGTACGTCACCCGCAGCCGCGCGGGCATGCTCACCTCCGCGTACCAGCAGTCCGAGTCGGCCCAGCGCCGCAAGGGCACCGGATCCGACCAGCTCTCGAACTCGATGGTGACCGGCGACGACCCGCGCCACAGGAACAGCGCCGTCCATCCGCCGGCACCGTCGGGTGCCACCGCCGGTGCTCCCACCCCGGCCCAGAACCCGTCCGTGCCGGGCGTCCCGGGCCACCCGTACCCGGCGAACGCGTCCTCCCTGCCGGCCGCGGCCAAGCGCATGAGCGTCTCCTTGTGAGAGGGAAGGGCCAAAGGCTAAGCTCCGTCAATTAGGCGAGCCTAACCTAATCTTGGCCCTTCGAGGAGGCAGCGCGCATGAGCACCAACCCCTTCGACGACAACGAAGGCCGTTTCCTGGTTCTGGTGAACGACGAGGGCCAGCACTCCCTCTGGCCGTCCTTCGCCGAGGTGCCCGGGGGATGGACCATCGCCTTCGCCGAGAACACCCGCGAGGCGTGCCTGGAGTACGTCGAGACCCACTGGACGGACCTGCGCCCCCGGTCCCTCGCCGCGTCCCAGGACGCCTGATCCTGCCGATGCTGTGCACCAGGCTGACCAACGCCCGCTTCCTCACCATGGATCCGGGCCATCCGGTCGCTCATGACCTGGGCATCTGGCGGGGCCGGATCGCGGGCCTCGACGAGGCCGTGACCTCCCTGCCCGCCCGGGAGGTCGTCGACCTCCAGGGCGCCACGGTGCTGCCGGGATTCATCGACGCCCATGTCCATCTCGCCTGGACCGGGTTCAAGCAGAACACCCCGAGCATCGCGGGCCGCACCAGCGTCGACGACGTGCTCGCCGCCGTGGCCGAGGCCGTCGCCCGCACCCGGGCACCCGGCGACTGGGTGAGCATCGCCGGCTACGACCAGCGAGCCCTGGGGCGTCATCTGACCGCCGCCGACCTCGACAAGGTCAGCGACGGACGCAAGCTCTACCTGCTGCACGACTCCGGGCACGGCTGCGTCGTCAACACCGCCGTCCTCGACCTGCTCCCCGCCGGCATCCCGCACGAGAACGGCTTCCTCGCCGAACAGGCCATGGGCGCCGCCCGCGCCCTGCGCCTGCCGCACTCCCAGGAGGACCTGGCCGACGCGATCGGCCGCGCGGCCCGCACCTGCCTCGCCGAGGGCGTCACCGCCTGCGCCGAAGCGGGCATCGGCGGCACCCTCTTCGGCCACAGCCCCGTCGAACTCGGCGCGTATCAACTCGCCCGGGACAAGGGCCTGTTGCCGCTAAGGGTGCAGCTCATGGTGTCCGCGGACCGGCTGCGCCCGGTGGCCGCGCACCGGACCGACGGCATCCCGCGCGCCCTCGACCTCGGCCTGCGCACCGGGTTCGGCGACGACCGGCTCTCCGTGGGCGCGCTGAAGGTCTGGACCGACGGCGGCATGATGGCCCGTACGGCCGCACTGACCCGTCCGTACGAAGGGCTCGACCACGCCGGGCAGTTGCAGGACGACCCGGAGGTCCTCACGGACCTGATCGTGGACGGCCACCTCGCCGGCTGGCAGCTGGCCGTGCACGCGATCGGCGACCGCGCGGCCGACGTGGCCCTGGACGCCCTCGAACGCGCCCAGCGTCTGCGACCGCGCCCCGAGGCCCGCCACCGCATCGAACACGCCGGCCTGATCCGGCCCGACCAGCTCCCGCGCTTCGCGCGACTGGGCGTCAGCGCGGTCGTCCAGCCCAGCTTCCTGCGCTGCTTCGGCGACGACTACGCCTCGATCATGGGCGACGAGCGGGCATCCTGGATGTACCGGGGCCGGGCCTTCCTGGACCACGGCATCCCCCTGGTGGGAAGCTCCGACCGGCCCGTCGCCGACGGATCGCCCCTGCGCGCAGTCCAGTTCATGGTCGAACGCGCCTCCGCCTCCGGGCGGCTCATCGGCCCGGACGAGGCCGTCACCGTCGACCAGGCCCTGCACGCGTACACCGTCGCCGGCGCCCGCGCCTGCCACTGGGAGAACCGCCTGGGCTCTCTCACCCCGGGCAAACACGCCGACCTGGTCGTCCTCGCCGACGACCCCCGGCGCGTCGACACCTCGCGCATCGGTGACATCGAGGTGGCGGAGACGTACGTGGACGGCCGTCCGAGCCGTTCGCGCGCCTGATCCCCGGTCCGGAACCGAGAGAAGGAACCCCTTGACCACGGCCCTGTCGCGCCCTGCCGCGCCGCCACGCGCCCTTGGCGCACCGACGCCCGCCCCGCGCACTGCCCGCCCGGACGAGGCCGCCGCCCTTGCCGCCCTGTCCCGGCCCTTCGTGCGCTCGGGCGCGCTGCGCGAACGCCCCGTCTCCCTCTACGGCGCCCACGCGGCCGACTTCCTGGTCCTGGAGGCCCCTGACGGCACTCTCGACGGCTGCGTGGGCCTGCGCGCCTACCCTGTCGACGCGCGGGAGGGCGGCGAACTCGCGGGCGTCGTCTACAACTTCTGCGTGGCAGCACACCGGCAGGGGAGCGGAGCGGGCTCCGGGCTGTTACGCGCGGTGCTCACCACGGCACGTGCCCGGTCGCTCGACGCTCTGTTCACGGCGACCACCGGGGGCGCCGGACTGTTCCTCCGCCACGGCTTCATGCCCACGGCCGCACACCGTGCGCCGCGGACCTGGGCGGAGTCCCTGGACCCGCGGCGCGGCGCACGCGTCCTGGTCAGGACGTGGTGACCGCGTCGGGAACCACGGTGGTGCCGGGGCTGGTTCCGGCGAGCACACTGCGCAGCACCACGTGCGGCACGCGCCCGTCCACCACGTGCGCCTTGCGCACCCCGCCGCGGACGGCCCGCAGACAGCCCTCCATCTTCGGCAGCATCCCGCTCGCCAGCCCGGGCAGCAGCCCGTCGAGCGCGCGGGCCGTCAGATGTCCGATGACCTCGGTGCTGCGCGGCCAGTCCGCGTACAGCCCCTCGACGTCGGTGAGCATCACCAGCCGCTCGGCGTCGAGCGCGACGGCCAGGGCCGCCGCCGCGAGATCGGCGTTCACGTTGTAGACCTGCCCGTCCTCGCCACGGGCGACGGGAGAGACGACGGGGATGTGATCCTGCTCCAACAGGGCGCGCACCATGGCCGGGTTGACGTCCACCACGTCGCCGACCAGGCCGATGTCCACGCTCCTGCCGTCCACGCGGGCCTGCCGCCGCACGGCCGTCATCGTGTGCGCGTCCTCCCCGGTCAGACCCACCGCGAAGGGACCGTGGGCGTTGATGTGACCGACCAGCTCCCGCTGCACGCGCCCCGTCAGCACCATGCGCACCACGTCCATGGTTTCGGGCGTGGTCACCCGCAGTCCCGCCTCGAAGCGGGTCTCCAGCCCGAGCCGCTTCAGCATCGCGCTGATCTGCGGCCCGCCGCCGTGCACGACGACCGGGCGCAGGCCCGCGCGCCACAGCTCCACCACATCCTGGGCGAAGGTCAGTTGGAGCCTGGCGTCCACCATGGCGTTGCCACCGAACTTGACGACGACCACGCTGCCCCGCAGATCCTCGGGCCAGGGGAGTGTCCGGACGGATGAATCCTCTTCGCGGGCGGCTGCCACGGTCACGCGGTCACTCCGTTTCGTCGTGAAGGCCGGACAGGCCATGAGCCGGGGGAAGTTAATTAGGTAAGGCTAACCTTAAAGGGCCCGTCGCGCGGCCGGTCCCGGAACACCAACCGCAAAGTCCGGGATCCGGCCCGGGAACTCCTGGAAGCGGCCCCCACCTCGCGGGAGGAGCGCGGCAGAATCTGTCACGCCGGGTCGGCTCGGTCCTGTACGCCCGGGAAGCCGATCGACCACATCGGCAGACGGGAACCGGCCGCTGGCCCCCGGGTGCATCCGGCCGCGGTGGCGGGACCGAATCAACCGTACAGAGCGGTTCGTTGCCCGCGCCGCCCGCCGGGTTCCTGTGACAACCAGGGGCAGCCGGACGGCTCCGCGTGACGCGTCGACCGACATCCGGAGGTGTGACCATGACCGAGCCACTGCCCCAGCCCGGAGAGACACCTCCTGTGGAGGGATCGACGGCCGAGGCTCACCAGGAACGGCCGGACGGCGTCCTCTGGGAGCACCCGCGCATCTGGCTGTTGCTGATCGTGATCGGTTGCCTGCTCGTCGCCGCGTTCTTCGTCGTGCGCATCCTGGCTCTCTGAGGCGGGGAGGGCGCGACGGGGTTGTCCGCATGGGCCGGTGCAACGGTATGCGCATGGGCTCAGGCCCTGGGGCGTGAGGCAAACAGTGCTGCGCGCTGCGATCGCCGACCGGTTGCTTCCGCAATGTCTCTTTTCCGCCAAAACCCCTCAGTGGCGTTGACGTGATCTATGTCTCTGCTGTGATCACGGACTGCTCGGCCTCCCCGATGACCGCACTTTCCGTGCCCGCTGCCGGTGCGACGCAACGTTCCAGCTCACGGAGGGGGGCGGCTCGAATGGAACCCTCGGCTACCGAGTGGTAACACAGCGCTCCGAAAGTCCGCCCCCGTCGTCACGGTCAGTGGTGCCCTCATTCGGTGTCTGCTACGTTCATCCCTACTGGACTGACCAGTTCAAAAGCCCTCACCTCCCGTTGTGTGACCGTCCTCCCGCAGGTGGACGCCGCACCACACTGCCTCACAAGGGCAGACAAAGGATGAAAGGACAATCAGGGATGACCAGGGGGACCTATCCCGCCGCGCCTACGGAGCCCGATCTCCGGTCCGTCATGCGACTGTTTCCGACGGGGGTTGCTGTCCTGTTAGCCGGTCACGGTGACGAAACCGTGGCTACTACGGTCAACTCGCTCACGTCCGTCACGCTCGCGCCTCCGACGGTGCTGGTGTCACTGCGGAAGCATTCGCGAGCGCACACCATCACCTCCGCCGCCGGAGCGTTCTGCCTGAGTTTCCTCTCTGGGCTGCAGGGTGACCACGCCAGGCTCTTCGCCTCCAGGGACAAGCCCACGGGGCACGAACTGGAGCAGTACTTCAGCATCGCCGCCGACGGGCGCCGCATCCTCGACGGCGCCCTGGCCACCCTGCACTGCACTGTCTCCACCGCTCACCTCGAAGGTGACCACTGTCTGTTCCTCGGCCGAGTCACCGCCGCTCACCACGGCGACACGGACCAAGGAGCACTGCTGTTCCACCAGGGCCGTATGGCCGCCGTCTGACCCGGCCGCCCATGTATTCCACCGTGCGTGCCGTCCGTGGTGCGATCCGCTCCGACGCGAACACCCGCGAGGCCATCGCCCGCGCCACCGTCGACCTTGTCGACGGGGTGCTCCGGAAGAACGACCTACGGCCCGAGGACATCGAAGCCCTGATGTTCACCATGACCTCGGATCTGACCGCTGACATCCCGCCGCTCATCCTCGCCGAACAGGGCGTCCTGGACGTGCCGTGTCTGTGTGCGGCCGAGCCCCGCTGGGACGGGGAGATGTCCATGGTGATCCGGGTGATGGCCTTCGTCCGCACAACCCCTGGCCGATCCCTGGAGCAGGTCTACCTGAGCGGTGCCGCTCCCACGAGGCCCGGCCCCGATCCACGGTCCGTGCCCCGCCCCTGAATCGGGTGTTCCGTCTTCGTCTCCCTCGCCCATCTCGACCGAGGATGCCTCCCCATGCCCGAAACCACGCTGTCAGCTGCCCTGGACAAGGCCGGACAGGCAGTCGACAACGACCCCTCCCGCATCGCCCGCCCGGCGCGAGCCGGCGCCAACGTGTCCATGTTCGAGTCCCGTCGCGTCCCCGCCGTCATCCGTCCGTCCAGCCCCGACCAAGTGCCCGGCATCGTCCGTGCCTTCGGCGATGACGAAGCGCCGCCACTCCACGCCGTCTCCACCGGGCGGAACTGGGGCCTCGGCTCACGTGAGTCCACCCGGCACGACGCCGTCCGTATCGAACTCGATGGCCTCGACCGTATTCGTGACCTCGACACCCGGCACGGCTGGGCCGTCATCGAACCCGGAGTGACCCAGCGCCGGCTGGCCGCCGAACTCGCGGACACCCCGCGCATGCTGAACGTCACGGCCTCCTCCGGGTATTCGAGCGTCCTCGGGAACGCCCTGGACCGCGGAGTGGGGCTCCGCCGTCAACGCACCGACGACCTGGTGGGCCTGGAAGTCGTCCTGCCGGACGGTGAACGGATCCGTGTCGGGTGGTGGCCCGCCGAGGGCACCGTCTCGGCGCCGAACCCGTACGGACTCGGGCCCTCGCTGCTGCACCTGTTCACCCAGTCCGACTTCGGCATCGTCACCGCCGGCGTCATCCGTCTCCTGCCGCGTCCCGAAGCCCAGCGAGTCCTCCGCCTCACCTTCGACCGCGACCAACTCTCCGCGGCAGTGGACGAGTTGCGGCGCTGGCACGCCCAGGGCCTGGTGCACGGTGTCCTCAAGATCTACGACACCACCTCGTCCACCACCTACGGGACCAGCGCACACGGCGGGTACCTGGTCCACGTCCCCCTCGGTGGCACCGGCGAAGTGGTGGCGGCCCTCACCGAGACCGCATGCCGACTCGCCGACGCTTCCGGCCTGTTCACCTCGGTCGCCCGCTCGGACCAGGAGCCCCCGGCGGACGATGACATTGTTTCCCGGGTCGTCCAGCACGGTTACGCCGGAGACGTCGCCCATCACGAGGCGATGCTCCGTTCCGCGGTCGGGCAGGCAGCCCCGAGGGTGGACGACCACGGAGGCGGCTGGATCTTCTTCCTTCCCCTCGTCCCCTACACCGGCAGGGACGTCACCGCCGCCCTCCGCCTCCTCGACCGGGTGCACGCCGCGACCGGCATACGGCCCGGCGCAACCGTCAACGCCCTGGATCCGGACGTCATCGACCTGGTGGTCTCCCTCCGGTTCGCGCGGACCGAGGAAGAGACAGCGCGGGCGCACCAGGCGCTGGACCTGCTCTACGAGTTGTTCACCGAAGCCGGATACCTCCCCTACCGCCTGGACGTCGACCACGGGGAGTGGACCGACCGGCTCACGGATCCCGGCGCGCGGGCCCTCACCCGGCGTATCCGGGACGTGATCGACCCCCACCGTGTGATGGCGCACGGCCGTTACACCTGACAAGGAGCCCCATGACCACCGCGACCCTTGCGAACACCGCGAACACCGCGAACACCACGAACACCACGATCATTCCGAACACCGCAGACGCGATCATCGCCCGTGCCCGGGAGATCCAGCCCGTCCTGCAGGAGAACGCGGCACGGATCGAGGAGAACCGGCGTCTGCCGGAGGACATCGTCGAACTCCTCCGCTCCGCCGGCGTCTTCCGCGCCACGATGCCCAAGGAGTGGGACGGACCCGAACTCACCTCCGTCGAACAGATACGGCTCTTGGAGACCATCGCCCAAGGAGACGTCTCCGCAGCCTGGTGCTCCATGATCGGAATGGACTCCGGCATCTACTCCGGGTTCCTCGATCAGGAGACCGCCCGCAAGCTGTACTCCTCGCTGGACACGGCTCAGTCCGGATGGATCTACCCCCAGGGCCGGGCGGAACGCGTGGACGGCGGATACCGCGTCTCGGGGCAGTGGCGCTTCGGTTCCGGCACCACGCACTGCGACATGCTCGCCGCCGGCTGCACCGTCTACGAGAACGGCAGTCCCGTCATCGACGACGCGACGGGCCGGGGGCTGTGGCGGGTCGTGCTGGCCACCCCCGACCGGTTCGAGCACCTCGACACCTGGTACACCACCGGTCTGGCCGGCTCCGGCTCCATCGACTACCAGGTCGACGATCTGTTCGTGCCGGCCGAGCACTCGTTCTCCTTCGCCGAACCCGTGCGCAGCGGCCCGCTGCACGACGCGCCGGACGCGATCCTGCGCAAGATGTCGGGCATTCCCCTCGGGCTCGCCCGCGCGGCGCTCGACCACGTACGGGAGATGGCCGGCCACCGCGCCGACCGCGAGAGCGGTCTGGCCTGGTCCCAGGACCACCGGGTGCAGATGGCCGTCGCCGAGCTGGAGATGGAGCTCACCGCGGCGCGGACCGCCGTGTACGCGAGCGTCGAGCGCCAGTGGGCCGCGCTGGAGACCGGCACCGAGCTCTCCGCCGACGAGCGGGTCCAGACGGCCCTGGCCCGCTACCACGCCTTCCGCACCGCACGGCGCATCGTGCACCGGCTCTACGACCTGGTGGGCGGTTCCTCCGTCTACCGCAGGAAGTCCCCGATGGACCGGTGGCTCCGTGACGTCAACACCATGTGCCAGCACGCCGTCGCCCAGGACTCCATCCTGCAGCTCACCGGAAACGTGCTCCTCGGTGGCAGGTCCACCTCCCCCTTCTTCTAACCCACGTGCCTCCGTACGAAAGGAGCCCGCATTGACCGGCCCGATACGCGTGGTGCTGTTCTCGGAGATCAACTCCAAGCTCGGCGCGCCCTTCCTGGACATGCTGCACGGACACCCACTGGTGGATCTCGCGGCTGTCGTCACCAGTCCCGTCGGCCGCCTCTGCGGCTACTTCACCTCCGACGCCGATCAGGTGGACCTCGAACAGCAGGCGAAGGCGTTAGGCGTGCCGGTGCTGCGCCCGGCGAACGTCAACGATCCCGAGTTCGTGAGAAGGATCCGGCAACTCGCCCCCGACTACCTCGTCGTGGGCAACTTCCAGCGCATCCTGAAGGAAGAGCTGCTCGCCACCCCGAAGGTGACCTGTGTCAACTTCCATCCGAGCCCGCTTCCCCGTTACGCCGGTCTGGCGCCGTTCTACTGGATGGTCCGCAACGGTGAGACCGACGGAGCGGTGACGGCCATCGAGATGGCCGCCGGACTGGACACGGGGGCGATCCTCGCGCAGCACGAGACACCGCTCACCGGACGGGAGACGGCCCTGGAGCTGCGGACCATCCAGGAGCGCGCCAATGTGCTGATGCTGCTGGACCTCATTCCGCAGCTCGCCTCCCGCAGCTTCCGGCGCATCCCGCAGGACCCGTCCGAGCGGACCTACTTCACCCGTCCCTCGCAGGACGACTACCGCCTCGACTTCGCCCACTCGGCGCACAAGGTGGCGTGCCACATCCGGGCCGGATACCGCCATCCCGGGGCGTTCGCGGAAACACCGTCCGGTCAGCGTGTGACAGTCCTGTCGGCCGACGACACGACCCCCGCCGGAGAGCTTCCGGCGCCCGCCGGGACCGTACGGCGCCTGGACCACGGCCTGTTCGTCGCCTGCCGGGACGGATGGCTTCGCCTCCTCACCGTCGAGTTCGGCGGGAACGAGGTGCCCGCGCAGGCACATCCGGCGCTCACCGAAGGACAGACGCTGTCCGCGACCCGTCTCGAATCCGTCTAGAAAGGCGCACCGTGTCCCTGTTGGAGCAGCAGAACACCGACCGACCCCCGCAGATCCGCAAGGTGACGCACATCCCTGCGGGGCAGGGCCGTGCCGTGTGGCTCAACGGCGACGTCTACTCGGTGAAGGTCGGCCACGAGGAGTCCGCGGGCAGCCTCGCGGTGCTGGAGGCCTCGGTCCCCCCTGGGGGCGGGCCGCCGCTGCACGACCACCGTCACGAGGACGAGGCCTTCTACCTCCTCGAAGGCGAGCTGGAGATTCACGCGGACGGTGAGACCTATCAGGTCAAGGCCGGTGACTTCGTCTTCGTGCCCCGCGGGACCGTGCACGGCTTCCGCAACACCGGTCTGCACACGGCCAAGCAGTTGCTGTTGTTCACCCCCGGAGGGTTCGAACGGTTCTTCCTGGAGGCCGGCAGGAACGCGGTCGCCGGAGAGAACATCCCGCCGTTCGACCCCGCCGACAATCCCCAGGCCAAGCAGGTCGCCGAGAAGTACGGCTCCTACCAGGTCTGACCCGTACACCGGACAGTCGGAGGAATGCGCACGTCATGATCGAGAAACTGAACGGAAAGGTCGCCCTCGTCACGGGCGCCAGCCGGGGCATCGGTGCCGCGGTGGCGCTGCGGCTGGCGGAGGAGGGCGCCGATGTGGCCATCACCTATCAGGGGAACGAGGAGGCCGCGCGGAACACCGCCGAGACCCTGACGAGGAAGACGGGGCGGCGCGCCGTCGCGATCCGGGCCGACGTCGCCGACGCCGAGGCCGTGAGCGCCTCCGTGGACCGGACGGTCCGTGAGCTGGGGCGTCTGGACATCCTGGTCAACAGCGCCGGAGTGATGGACACGACGTTCTCCGACATCGGGGACGTACCGGTCGAGGTCGTGGACCGGACGATCGATGTCAACATCCGCGGCTCGCTCCTCGCCGCCCGGGAGGCGGCGCGGCACATGACGGACGGCGGGCGGATCGTCAACATCGGCTCGTGTCTCGGGGAGTACGCCCTGGGCCCTGGATGCACCGCCTACGCCACGAGCAAGGCCGCCGTCACGGGTATGACGAAGGGCCTGGCCCGGGATCTGGGGCCGCGCGGGATCACGGTGAACGAGGTGGCTCCAGGGGCCACGAACACCGACATGAATCCGGAGGACGGCCCGAGCTCCGAGTTCCAGAAAGGCCTGTCCCCACTCGGCCGCTACGCGCAGCCGGAGGAGATAGCCGCCGCGGTCGCCTACTTCGCCTCTCCGGAGGCAGGCTTCACCACTGGCGCGAGACTCGCCGTCGACGGCGGGCGCAACGCCTGACGGTCCCGGGGAACGCGGGCTCCGGCCCCCATCATCTCCGTGACGTCGGCCGGAGCCCGCACCAGTTTTGTTCCGAACGTTCCATAACCTGCTAGGGTGCTGCCATGGGAAGACCACGGCAGTTCGACGAGGACCAGGCGGTTGAGGCGGCGTGTCGCGTCTTCTGGATCAAAGGCTACGAGGCCACCTCCACCGAGGACCTGTGCACGGCCACAGGACTCGGGCGCAGCAGCATCTACAACACGTTCAAGTCGAAGAAACACCTGTTCCTGCGGGCCCTGTCGTACTACGTCGACACCATGACCGCCCGTCAGGTCTCCCTGCTCGCAGAGGAGGGGCGCCCCGCCGCCGAACGTGTCCGCGCCCTGTTCTCGGTGATCATCGAGGGTGAGATGGAGAACCGGCGCGAGGGTTACGGCTCCGGCTGCTTCACCGTCAACACCACGACCCAGATGGCCGCCTCCGACGCGCAGATCGCAGCGGTCCTCAACCGGGACCTGGAGCGGCGCCTGGTCTCGCTGCGCGCTGTGATCGCGGAGGGCAGGCGGGACGGTTCGGTCACCTCCCCGCGGGCGACGGACGGTCTCGCCTGGTATCTGACGGCCCTCATCGCCGGGATGCGGGTCGCCGCCCAGTCGGGAGCGGACCGCTCCGCACTGGAGCAGATCGCGGCCTCGGGCGTGGACGCCCTCGGCTGCTGAGTCCCTGACGGCCGGCCCCGCACCCCTGTCCGGTGCGTCGGCCCGGCCTCCGCATGCCCTCGGCCCTTCCCGCACCTTCATTTTGGTCTGATCAGTACATAACTTGGGAGGTACCCATGCCAAAATCCGTCTACCTCATGGCTCTCGGCATCTTCGCCATGGTCACCAGCGAGTTCCTCGTCGGCGGCCTCATGCCGCAGATCTCCGAGGACCTCGGCGTCACCATCCCTCAAGTCGGATACCTCATCACGGCGTTCGCCATCGCCATGGCGGCGGGCGGGCCCTTCGCCACCGTGCTCGTCCTCAAACTGCGGCCCAAAGCCGCGCTCATGACCCTGTACGCCGTCTTCCTGCTCGGCAACGCCCTCGCGGCGGTCGCCACCGACTACTGGGTGATGATGGCCGGCCGGGTCATCACGGGAACGGCCTCCTCGGCGTTCTTCGGAGTCTCCCTCGCCGTCGTCGCACAGATCACGAAACCCGAGCTGCGAGGGCGCGCCACCGGCCTCACCATGCAGGGACTCATGGTCGGGACGCTGCTCGGCCTGCCCGTCTCCACTCTCGTCGGCGAGCAGTGGGGCTGGAGGGCCGGATTCGTCGCCGTAGGCATCATCACGATCATCGCCGCCATCGCCACCGTGATCGCCGTTCCGTCCCTCGGTCACGCCGAGGACGCCGGAGGCCTCCGGGAGGAGATGGCGGCCTTCCGCAACGGCAAGCTCTGGCTCATCATCTGCACGTCCACCCTCATCATCGGCGCCACCTTCTCCGCCTTCTCCTACTTCACGCCGATCCTCACCGACGTCACCGGCTTCTCCCGCGGCGTCGTCCCGCTGCTCCTGCTCGCCTACGGTGCGGCCACCGTCATCGGCAACGCCGTCGTGGCGCGCTTCGCCGACACGCACACCATCCGGGTCCTGGTCACCGGCCTGACGCTCAACGTCCTTTTCCTGAGCGCCTTCGCACTGCTCGCCGATCTCAAGGCGCCCGCGGTCCTCGCCATGATGGGCATCGGCTGCGTCGGCGTCACCATGAACCCCGCGATGATCAGCAGGGTGCAGCACGCCGCCAACGCCCGTGCGCTCGTCAACACCGTGCACACGTCCTTCATCACGCTGGGCGTCGTCATCGGCTCCTGGCTGGGCGGACTCGGCATCAACGCCTACGGCCTGCGCGCCCCCCTCTGGCTCGGCGCCGTTCTCGCCGTCCTCGCTCTGCTCGCCCTGGTCCCCGACATGGGCCGACTGCGCCGTACCGCCGCGGGCGCCCCCGACGAGACCGCGGAAGAGAACAAGCCGGCACGCGAAGCGGTGGAAGCGGGACAGCGCAGCTGAATGGGAGACGTTGTCAGGCAATTGACAACACAGTGAACAAAACAAACTTCACCGGGAAGAACGCTCCGGAGCGGGACGGCGTGTTCTCGTCGCTTCCCTTACGGAGCCGGCCATCTCCAGCCCCCGACAGCTCAGAGGTGTGTGAGACATGAAGCCTCCCCAGAACGACGAGTACACCGCCACATGGCGCGAGCTCCCCGCGGCACAGCAGCCCGAGTGGCCGGATTCCGGAACCCTGCGTGAGGTGGTCGCCGACCTCGCCTCCTGCCCGCCTCTCGTCTTCGCCGGAGAGTGCGATCAGCTCCGCGCCCGGATGGCGGCCGTGTCCAAGGGCGAGGCGTTCCTCCTGCAGGGCGGTGACTGTGCCGAGACGTTCGACGCCGTGTCCGCCGACCGGATCCGCAACAAGGTGAAGACACTGCTCCAGATGAGCGCGGTGCTCACCTACGCCGGCTCGGTGCCGGTGGTGAAGGTGGGCCGGATCGCCGGCCAGTACTCCAAGCCGCGCTCCCGGCCGACCGAGACCCGCGGCGGGGTGACGCTGCCGTCGTACCGCGGCGACTCGGTCAACGGCCCCGAGTTCACCGCCGCCTCCCGTACCCCCGATCCGGAGCGGCTGAAACGGATGTACCACGCCTCGGCCGCCACGCTGAACCTGGTGCGCGCCTTCACCACCGGCGGCTACGCCGACCTGCGCCAGGTTCACGCCTGGAACCAGGACTTCGTGAAGTCGTCCCCGGCCGGGCAGCGTTACGAGGCCCTCGCGCGCGAGATCGACCGGGCGCTGAACTTCCTGCACGCCTGCGGGACCGACCCGGAGGAGTTCAGGAATGTCGAGTTCTACTCCTCGCACGAGGCGCTGCTGCTCGACTACGAGTCGGCGCTGACCCGTGTCGACTCGCGGACCGGACGGCTGTACGACGTGTCGGCGCACATGGTCTGGATCGGTGAGCGCACCCGGCAGCTCGACGGGGCACACATCGAGTTCGCCGCCCGGATCCGCAACCCCGTCGCGGTGAAGCTGGGCCCGTCCGCCACCGCCGACGAGGTGCTCGCCCTCATCGACCGGCTGGACCCCGAGCGCGAGGCGGGCCGGCTCACCCTGGTCACCCGGATGGGATCCGGCCGGATCCGTGACCGCCTGCCGGAACTGGTGGAGAAGGTCACGGCGTCCGGCGCGGAAGTGGCCTGGGTGTGTGATCCGATGCACGGCAACACCTTCGACGCCGCCTCCGGGCACAAGACCCGCCGCTTCGACGACGTACTCGACGAGGTCAAGGGCTTCTTCGAGGTCCACAGGTCGCTCGGCACCCATCCCGGGGGCATCCACGTGGAACTCACCGGTGACGACGTCACCGAGTGCGTGGGCGGCGGCGACGAGATCCTCGCCGACGACCTGCACCAGCGCTACGAGACGGCCTGCGACCCGCGGCTCAACCGCAGCCAGTCCCTCGACCTGGCGTTCCTCGTCGCCCAGATGATCGTCGCCGATCCGGCACAGCACAAGCCGGCGTTCCAGTGGGAGGTGCGGTCATGACCGTGCGGGCCGTGCGGGGCGCGATCCAGGTCGACCGTGACGAGGAGATCCATCTCATCGACTCCGTCAGAACCCTGCTGAAGAAGGTCATGCACGCCAACGGCCTGCTGCCCGACGACCTCATCAGTGTGGTCTTCACCGCCACGCCCGACCTGACGAGTGTGTTCCCGGCGGCGGCAGCACGTGAACTGGGGCTGGTCGACGTCCCGTTGATGTGCGCTCAGGAACTGGACATCAACCGTGCGCTGCCGCGCACCGTACGCGTTCTCGCCCACGTCGAGACCAGCCGTGCGAGGCGGGACATCCAGCACGTCTATCTGGGGGGTGCCGCGGCCCTGCGCCTGGACCTGGCACAGACGGAGAAGGGGAGCGTGAGTCCGTGATGCGCACGATGGCAGTGGTCGGTACGGGGCTGATCGGTACGTCGATAGGTCTTGCCGCGAGTCGACACGGCGTGACGGTCCACCTGATGGACCAGGACGAGACATCGGCCCGCACGGCTGCGGCACTGGGGGCCGGCCTGGCGGGCGCTCCCGAAGCACCGGTGGATCTGGCTGTGATAGCCGTGCCACCGAGCATGGTCGGCCCGGTCCTCGCCGAACAGCAGGTGCGGGGGCTCGCCCGCGCCTACACGGACGTGGCGAGCGTCAAGTCCCGCCCGGCGTGCCAGGCGCTGAGGAGCCTTCCCGGCCCGGAGCACTTCATCGGCGGCCATCCCATGGCGGGCCGGGAGAAGACGGGACCGCTGGCGGCCCGCGCGGATCTCTTCGAGAACCGGTCCTGGGTGCTCACCCCCACCGACATCACCTCACAGACGGCCCTCAACCACACCCTTGAAATGATCTCCATGTGCGGTGCCGTACCGGTGATCATGGGAAGTCAGGAACACGACGCGGCGGTGGCGTTGACGTCCCACGTCCCGCACGTCCTGGCCAGCCTGATGGCGGCGCGCCTTCAGCAGGCGCCGGAACCCGTGTTCCGGCTCGCCGGTCAGGGGCTGCGCGACGTCACCCGGATCGCGGCAGGCGACCCCCATCTGTGGAGTGACATCCTCCGGTCCAACGCCGCCCCGGTGTCCGGCGTACTGCGTGCTCTGCACGAGGACCTCTCGGTACTGCTGGAGTCCCTGGACGACCTCTCGGCCGCCGAAGTGTCGCACCAGCCGTACGAGACCACCGGCATGACGAATCTGCTGAACCGGGGAGTCGCGGGTCTGGGCCGGCTCCACGACAGGCCCGACGGGAAACCCGCCCACCGGACGCCGCTGCGCGTCACCGTGGGGGACCGGCAGGGCGAACTGGCCCGGCTGCTCGGCACACTGGAGCAGTTCGGTGTCGGTCCTGACGACGTGACCACCTCGGTCTCCCCGGGCCCGAGGAACCTGTCCGTCGAGTTCGGTCTTGCCGCCGCGGACGTCGAATGGCTGCTGAGGAAGCTGACCGAGGACGGCTGGCACGCCGAGCGGGTCGACGCGGTGCCGCGACCGCGAGGCCCCCGGGACGCGTCGTGCTCCGCGGCGCCGAGTGTCCTGGGCGCCGCGGTCGGTGCCGTCACCATGCCGGACACGCCCCGCCGGGAGGCACTGACGCAACCGTGACCAGCGCGGAGCCGGGACGTGAAGCAGCGTGGCTTCTCGGTGTGATCGGCGCGCAGTCGGCCGAGATCGCACACGGCGTGGCACCGCCTCCACCCGGCCGAACTGCGCGCCCGCCGATTCCGTACTCGTCGCCGAGGCTCCGGCGATGAACGCCTTGGGCATCGCCCTGCACGAGGAGGCGGCGCTCGATCTGCTGCTGGAGGATCTCGGGTGAAGGCTTCGGCCGCACGGCGCTTGGCGCGGCGGTGCTCACCTACGCCCTGCGCCCGACCGGCCACACCCGGTGTGAGGCGGCCGTGCAGGGTGAGCCCACCTTCACGTGGACCCCCCTGATCCTGTGCGAACTGCACGGCCAGCATCTGGACATACCACCTCGCACCTGGGTCCACGTCTGCGAGAACCCCGTGTGACCGAGGCTGCCTTCGATTTCGGCGAGCAACAGGGCGCCCCTGAGCTGCGCCTCGGTTTGCGTGTCGACGGTCGGTCCAACCCTTCTGTACACGGTGACGACGGGCCACTGCAGGTACTCCTACGATGGCGATTTCGACTGGTCTGGCATCGCACTGGCCACAAGCCGATGGTGTGGCGGTACGAAGCCGAATGCGCCCTCCAACAAGGCTGTCAGTGTTGCCAGGTACCCTCGACTCATCGTCAACGCGGCCCGACGGGCTTCCGCTCCGCCCCAGCGGAGTTCCAAAGGACATGCCCCCACCCGCACGAGTCTCTTCGTGCTGCCCGGGGGAAGTCCTTGCTGTTCCGCGCGTCCGCGAAAACGGTTGCCGTCATGGCGCTCGACGGTTCGCTGTTCCTGCACCTCACTGACAATTTCGTCCACATGCACGGCTACCGGCCCGGCCCCTCGGAGGTGCGCTCCTGGGAGCGCAGCATCCCCGTCCTCGCCACCGCGCTCAACGACGCGGGCCTGGGCGACGTGGAGGTCATGCTGGAGTACGCGCTACCGCTCAACAGCAAACGCGCCGACGTCGTCCTCGCCGGAGTCCACCCGGCCACGGGGGAGCCGTCGTACGTCGTGGTGGAACTCAAGCAGTGGAGCCAGGCCCTTCCCCACGAGGACGACACCACCCTCTGCCATGTCGACGCCTACGCACACCCGGTCCTCAACCCGATCGAGCAGGTGCGCCGCTACTGCGAGTACCTCGTCAACTTCAACGGGGCGCTGGCCGAACACGGCCACCGGGTCAACGGGGTGGCGTTCCTGCACAACGCCACCGAGTTCGGTGTGACCGGGCTGAGGGAGATCGAGCACGACGGCCACGGCCTGCTCTTCACCGGGGAGCGCCGAGGCGCCTTCCTCGACCACCTCCGTACGAGGCTGAGCGACAAGCACCCGGGGGCGGGGGCGGCGGACGAACTGTGCGCGGGCGTCGCCGTGCCGTCGAAGCAGTTGATGTCCGTGGCCGCCGAAGAAGTGCGGGAGCGCACGCAGTTCGTGCTCCTCGACGAGCAGCAGGTCGCGTACCGCATGGTGCTCAATGCGGTGCAGAAGGCGAAGAACGCCGACCGCAAGGAAGTCGTCATCGTCACGGGAGGTCCCGGCACCGGAAAGAGCGTGATCGCCCTCCAACTGCTCGGAGAGCTGTACCGACGCGGCGTGCCGGCGCTGCACGCCACCGGCTCCCAGTCCTTCACCAAGACGATGCGCAAGATCGCCGGGGCCCGCAAGCGTGAAGTACAGGACCTGTTCAAGTACTTCAACAGCTTCATGACCGCCGAGAAGAACAGCCTGGGAGCCCTGATCTGCGACGAGGCCCACCGAATCCGGGAGACCTCTGCCAACCGCTACACCCGCGCCGAGCACCGGACCGGCAGGGCCCAGATAGACGAACTCCTCGACGTCGCCTACGTGCCCGTCTTCTTCCTCGACGAGCACCAAGTCGTACGCCCCGGCGAGATGGGTACCGTCGCCGACATCAAGGAGGCGGCGGCGAAGCGGGACATCCCGTGCCACGTCGTACCCCTGGACAGCCAGTTCCGCTGCGGCGGCAGCGACGCCTACCTGCGCTGGGTGGTCCGACTCCTCGGACTGGAGCCCGGCGGACCGGTCACCTGGGAGCCCGACGGCCGCATGCAGCTCCTCGTCGCCGACAGCCCTCAGGAGATGGAGGCGTTCCTGGAGGCCCGGCGAGCCCAGGGCTACGGCGCCCGCATGTCCGCCGGCTACTGCTGGCGCTGGTCCCCGGAGCCCCGGCCCGGCGAGCCGCTGCCGCCCGACGTCGTCATCGGCGACTGGGCCCGCCCCTGGAACCTGCGCGGCGACCGCTCCGTCTCCGGCGCCCCTCCGGCCGCCCTGTGGGCCACCGACCCGGCCGGCTTCGGCCAGGTCGGCTGCGTCTACACAGCCCAAGGCTTCGAGTACGACTGGTCCGGCGTCATCATCGGCCCCGACCTGCTCTGGCGCGGTGACCGCTGGGTCACGGACCGTACGGCGTCAAAGGACCCGGTCTTCAAGAGGTCCACCCCGGACGACGACGTCGACCGTCTGATTCGCAATACCTACAAAGTGCTGCTGACGCGCGGCATGGTCGGCACGGTCGTGTATGCGACGGACCCGGAGACGCGGGAGAAGCTGCGGGAACTGGCGGGTGGGGTGGCGGCACGGGCCGCCGTGCCGGCTTGACGGACGGGCGGCGCTCGTGCGCCACGGAGTCGTCGCAAGCCCAGCTGGACGGAACCTGCTGGGCTTGGCACGTGAAGTGGCCGACCGGCGCATCCGGCAGCCTTGGCACAGTCGGCACTCGCGAGGAGTCAGGTCGCGAATGCCGAGCGGCGCCTCGTACCCGAGCCGCTATTTCCTCGTCAGCATGTTGAGTTCACACAGGGTTCGGTGGTAGTGCAGGTATGTCTCGTCGATCTGATGGTCGGCGTGCCGGCGCAGGCTCCCCACGGGGCCGCCCCCATGTGTCCACTTCACGATGCCGTCCACGTCAATGTAGATCTCGAGACCATCGAAGAGCACGTGGTGGTTGGGACAGAGGCAGAGCAGGTTCGGCAGTTCGTCCGGACCGTCATGCGGGGACCCCAGTCCACGGATGTGGGCAGCCTCACTGTAGGGCCTGCGCTTGTACTGCAGGCGGGTCTCACACACCTGGCAAGCATGGCCGTGCAATTCCTTGACCTGGGTGGCGATTGCGGCATTACGCACCAGCCGGGAGGAGGTGGACTCCCGGCGCGCCACCGGGCCAGTGGCCCCCTCCGCGTCGGCTGCTTCTCGGCCGCCATCGCTCTCGTCTCCGTCGAGCAGGCCATCGGCGGTCGTATACCCGGCGAGACCGACACGACTGAGCAACTCGCGCTGGTCGACGCCATCAAGGTGGGTGCTGCACAGCTTGACCACGGCTTTCAGGCGAGTGAGAGGGGTCTGTAGCAGTTCAGCGCTCGCGTGAGTGAGGCCTGCGACGGGTTGGGTCGCGGTGAGAACTCCTGCCTGCGGAATGGGGTCGGCATCTGGCGCTGTCCCGTGCACCTCCCACAGGCCACTGCCCTGCAAGTGCCAGAAGGGATACTCCGGGGTGACCTCGGAACCGGGCAGTTCGAATTCACTGAGGAGAGGGCTGATCTCCGCACGGAAGGTGGACCACGGTGCCAGGCGCGGCTTTCCCGCAGCGACGCGGGAGATCGCCCACAGAAGAGCCAACGGTTGATGGTGGCTGTGACCGTCGTTCCTCGAGCCACGATGAGTGTCGAGAGAGTCGATCCGATCCAGCAAGTCTGTTGCGGTCGGCTGAGGATACGGGGCTGCAAGTGGTGTCGAAGGTTGCGGACCGGCCAGATGGCTTTTCTCCGGCAGGAGGTGGCCGACGTGGCGGTAGTCCTCGGCCGGTCGCAAGGTGAGGCTTCGCAGAGGTGCTCGAACGTTCAGGCGACGCAGTATGGGCGCGGCGAGAACAGGGGTGGAGAACTCCTCGACTTCTCCCAGGGCCATGATGTGTTCCCAGGTGGCGTTCGCCTCGTCGGTTCCCCAGACTTCCCGCGCCACGGGCGGGCTGTTGAACAGATGGAGGATGCGGGCGCGAGCGAAGAAGTGGTTCTCCGCATAGAAGAGCACGTCGTCGCCGACTCGACGGTCCCGTAGAGCGCGCACTTTCTCGTTGTTGACTTGTGTGGTGGGGGTGGACCCCCACAGTCGAGCGATCCCGTCCGGGTACAGAGCCGTCAGCGCATCCGCCTGTTCGCCGAGTGCGTCCCTGATGTCGGCGATCCGTATGCCCTGCCGTACTGACTTTGCGAAGTTCTGGGGGCCGCGATCCCGGGAACTGCCGCGGGGCTGGAGAACTATCTGCGGCACCACTTGCTGCGGTCCGCCCGTGGCGGTGTTCCCGTCCGTCACCGTGAAACCAAGCACACGCAGACGTTGTGCCACTGTGCGCGCACCGCCACTGAATCCATCGGCCGACAGCAGGTCGCCGGTTGAGTAGAGGTGCGCTACCCCGGCGATGGCCTTCGAGTCATAGCAGTGTCCGTCCAGGACCAGCTCATATGTCGTCGCTCGCCCGAAGCCGTACCGGCGGCGAAACGTTTCGCGCCCCAGGCGCTGACACTCGTCGACCGCAGCCAGTACTCCTGCGCGCGTTATATCCCCAAGTCCCATACACGGGAGCGTAGTAGGAAGGTATGACAATCTTTATAGCGCTGGCAGCCCCGCGTCCCCAGAGTCGCCGACGAGTGATGCTCCACTGAGTCCCCATGCTTCCCGCCGGTGCAGTTCTTTCAGGGGTTCGAGGGCGACGGCTGTACGGGGGCCGCACACGCTTTTGAGGCTGTGCGCGTGCCGGATTCCGAGAAGAGGGAAGGGTCGCAGTTCGAGGTCTCGCCGTGCGCGTGGGTGGTTTCCTAGGGTATGTCTCATACTGGGTGATCCGAGATGGCCAGGCCCGCTGATGCGGAACATGCGAGTCCCGCCTCTCGGGCCGAATGTCCTGTAGTCCCGTCCTTCACGGACTCTTCCCATGTACCAGGCAACCACTAGGATCTGCGACAGGCTCGCTCTCGGGGAACGGCGGGCCTGAGAGGAACGGCACGAGTGGGGTCAGGCATGCGGCAAGGCCGGTGGGTCACGGTCACCGAGTCCGAGTTCGATCACGAACACCGCGGCCTGGAGGCGATCCGGGAGAAGCTACCGGACTCCGATCCCTGGCGGGCCTGGTCGAACTTCACGTTCACCGCGAACACCGGGCATGTCCGCGAGGTCGACCTGCTGGTCGTCGCGCCCGGCGGAATGTACATGATCGAGCTGAAGGACTGGCACGGCTCGGTCACGTCCGAGAACGGCACCTGGGTGCAGACCACTCCCGGCGGCCGTCGGCGCACGCACGGTAACCCCCTGCACCTGGTCAACAAGAAGGCCAAGGAACTGGCGAGCCTGCTCGGCCAGGGCCACGGCGCCCGCCGGGTGTGGGTCGGCGAAGCCGTCTGCTTCACGGACGACGCCCTGCGCGTACGCCTGCCCGCCCACGATCAGAACGGCGTATACACGGTCGCCGAGCTGGTCGACATGCTCAAGCAGCCCCCGCGTGACGAGCGGCGCCGCATCACCGCGATCGACTCCCGCGAGATCAAGACCGCGCTGGACCGCATCGGCATCCGCCGCAGCGAGGCCCAGTACAAGGTCGGCCCCTACGAGCTGGAGCGCACCCCCTTCGACTCCGGCCAGACCTGGGCCGACTACAAGGCGGCCCACACCGAGCTGCCCGAGCGCGCCCGCGTCCGCGTCTACCTCAGTGAGCGCGGCTCGGACGCCTCCCTGCGCCAGTCCGTGGAGAACGCCGCCCGCCGCGAGGCGGCCGTCCTGCAGCGCTTCCGGCACCCCGGCGTCGTCTCCTACCGGCAGTACTTCCCGACCGGCCACCCCTCCGGCCCCGCCCTTGTCTTCGACTACGACGACCGGACCATGAAGCTGGACGAGTACCTGGTCCAGTACGGCGAGAAGCTCGACATCCTCGGACGGATGGTGCTGGTCCGCCAGCTCGCCGAGACCATGCGCTCCGCGCACGCCCGCCGCATCCACCACCGTGCCCTGGCCGCCCGCTCCATCCACGTCCTGCCCCGCCCCGACGGCGGCCCCGGCAAGGCCGTCGGCGAGGAGGCCGCCTGGCTCAGCCCCCGTCTGAAGATCTCCGACTGGCAGATCGCCACCCAGCGCACCGGGGACTCCTCTCAGGGACAGGGCGCGACACGCCTTGCGCCGACCGCGCTGTCCGCGATGCACCTCGCCGACGACGAGGACCCCTACCTCGCCCCCGAGCTGACCGCCCTGCGCCCCGACCCCGTCTCCCTCGACGTCTACGGCCTCGGCGTCCTCACCTACCTCCTGGCCACCGGCAAGGCTCCGGCCGCCAGCCAGGCCGAGCTGCGCGCCCGACTGGAGGCGGGGGAGGGCCTGCGCCCCAGCTCGCTGGTGGACGGCCTGTCCGAGGACGTCGACGAGCTGGTGCAGGCGGCCACCGCGTACAACCCGGACCAGCGCCTGCACAGCGTCGACGACTTCCTGGAGATGCTGGAGGTCGTCGAGGACTCCCTCACCGCCCCGGCCGCCGAGACCGCCGCCGAGGCGGTCGACGCACCGGAGAAGGACCCGCTGGACGCGGTCCCCGGCGACGTGCTCGCCGGCCGCTGGGAGGTCCGCCGCCGCCTCGGCACCGGCTCCACCAGCCGCGCCTTCCTCGTCCGCGACCTGGAGGCGGAGGCACGCAGGACGCGCCCGCTGGCCGTGCTGAAGGTCGCCCTGTCCGACAACCGCGGCGACATCCTCATCCGCGAGGCTGACGTGATGGGCCGCCTGCGCCCCCACTCCGGCATCATCCGCCTCGCCGAACCGGAACCGCTGAGCATCGCGGGCCGTACCGTCCTCGCGCTGGAGTACGTCGGCGACGAACGCGACGACAGCGTGGACGCGGCGGGCGAGCGGAAGGCCCCGCGCCGCCGCGAGGAGACCGTCGCCCGCCAGCTCCGCGACGAAGGCCGGCTCCCGGTGGACCAGCTGGAGGCGTACGGCGACTACCTCTTCGGCGCCGTCGACTTCCTGGAGGGCGAGGGGGTCTGGCACCGCGACATCAAGCCGGACAACATCGCCATCCGCATCCGCCCCAACCGCACCCGTGAACTGGTCCTGATCGACTTCTCGCTCGCCGGCTACCCCGCCAAGAGCACCGACGCGGGCACCGAGGGCTACCTCGACCCGTTCGTCGACGTCATCACCCGCGGCTCCTACGACTCCCACGCCGAGCGGTACGCCGTAGCCGTCACCCTGCACCAGATGGCCAGCCGCGAGCTGCCGAAGTGGGGCGACGGCAGCGTGCTGCCCAGGATGACGGACGCGAAGGAGTGGCCGTACCCGACGATCGCCGCCGAGGCGTTCGACCCGGCCGTACGGGACGGGCTCGTCGCCTTCTTCCGGAAGGCACTGCACCGGGACGCGAGCAAGCGGTTCCCCGAGCTGAAGCCCATGCGGGACGCCTGGCGCAAGATCTTCCTCGACGCCTCGCAGACTGTCCCCTCCAGCCACCGCACGCGCCACACGGCGACGTCCTCCGAGCCGGGGGCCGACGGCGCGGCCGTGCAGCGCGGCGTCATCGCGGACGCCGAGCCGGAGACCGCCGAGCAGCAGCGCGACCGCCTGGCCGCCGAGGTCGCCCTCGACACCCCGCTGAGCGTCTCAGGCCTCACGGGCGCCGCCCAGTCCTTCCTCTACGGCCTCGGCATCACCACGGTCGGCGGGCTCCTGGACTACAGCCGCCGCAAGCTCGTCAACGCCCCCGGCCTGGGCGCCAAGACCCGCAACGAGGTGCAGAAGCGCCAGCGCGAGTGGGGCGAGAAGCTGCGCGAGACGCCCGCCTCGCCGCTCACACCGGAGGGCCGGGCGGAGGCCAAGGAGGAGCTGGATCAGCTCACCGCCGCCGAGTCGGCCCTCGCCGACACCCTGGCGACGAGCGACGCGGCCGGCGGTCTGTCGGCGCGCGCCCTGCGTTCCATCAGCCTCGACGCCCTGGCCACGATCTTCGTCCCGGTCGTCAACAACAACGGCTCCAACCGCAACAAGGCCGAGATGGTACGGCTGCTGCTGCGCCTGCCCGACGAGCACGGCCTGCTGCCGGAGATCGGCGTCTGGCCCAAGCAGAAGGACGTCGCCGCGGCGCTGAACCTCAGCGCGGGCCGCATTCCGCAGATGCTCAAGGAGGAGCGCAAGCGCTGGAAGGCCGACCGTGCGGTCCAGGCCCTGCGCTCGGAGATCCTCGAACTGCTCGCGGGCATGGGCCGGGTCGCGTCGGCGGTGGAGATCGCGGACGCCCTCGCCGTCCGGCGCGGCAGCCAGCTCGCGGGGCGCGAGCAGCGCCGGGCGCTGGCGCTGGCGGCAGTACGGGCCGTCGTCGAGGTCGAGCAACTCGTCCCGGACGAGGCCGAGTTCCAGCACCAGCCCAACCGCAAGGCGACGGAGGAGTCGCTGGGTGCCGGCCTGCTGGCCCTGGACGTCCGCGAGGACGACGCCCCGGACACCCCGACCGCGCCGGGCCTGCTGGACTACGCGAGTCGTCTGGGCCGTACGGCGGACCGGCTGGCCCGGCTGGACACCCTGCCGACGGCCGCCACCGTGCTGGCGGAGCTGGGCGCGCTGGAGATGCCGCCCGGCACCGTCGACTGGGACGAGCGCCGCATGGTCGAACTGGCCGCCGCGGCCTCGGTCAACGCGGCGGCGACCCCGCGCCTGGAGATCTACCCGCGCGACCTGTCGCTGGTACGGGCGCTGCGGCTCACGCAGGCCGGTCTGGTGCGCTGGATCCCGGGCAAGCCGGAGGCGACGCAGCCGGGCCTGACCGGCGAGGAGGTCCACGAGCGTCTGCGGGCCCGCTTCCCCGAGCTGACGGTGCCCGACGGTCGCGGCGGGCTGACCCACGACCTGCCGACCGCCGGCCCGCTGACCAAGGCCCTGCGAGAGGCCGGCTTCGAGCTGTCGCTCGGCACGCGGGAGGACACGAAGACGCTGCGCTACCTGCCGACGCGGGTGGACGACGCGTCCAGCTACCTCACGACGGGTGCCTGGCGACAGTCCACGCGTACGGGCGCGGTGACGCGGTACGCCGATGACCCGCTTCTCGCGAGCGCGGTGCGCGCGGAGGAACGGCTGGTCGCGTCGGCGCGACGGGACGGCTACCGGGTGCTGACCGTGAGCCAGCGGCTCGTGCGGGACGCCATACGGGAACTGGGCGCCGAACGGTTGGGAGCTGAGGCCATCTCGGTGACCGAGCTGTTCATCGAGGCCCTGCACGCCCAGGTCACGCCGGGCACGAAACCGACGTGGGAGACGCTGCTCAAGGCGGACGTCGCCAAGCCGGGCTCGACGGGTGCGCTGAGGTTCGCGGACTACGCGCAGACCGCGTGGGGTGCGGTCGCGCCGCGCATCGAGGAACGGCTCGGTGCCGGGTTCGGGACCGGCCCGGTGCTGCTGACGGAGGCCGGGGTGTTCGCCCGGTACGACGCGATGGGCGTCCTGCATCGGCTCGCTTCGGTGGCCCGGCGGGGCGGCCGTGGACTGTGGTTGCTCGTTCCCCAGAGCGACCCTGCGCGCGAGCCCCGGCTCGGGCAGGTAGCTGTGCCTTACCAGGCCGGCCTGGGGGAGTGGATTCAGCTTCCGGACACGTGGGTGGACAACGTCCATCGCGGGTCCGGCAAGGTAGTGGTGCGTAGTGTCGAGGGAGACGCGAAGTGATCGACCGCAAGGCTCTGTTGGACGACCTGAAGCAGCAGGTCAAGGCGGTCGAGACCGACCTCGGCAAGCAGGTGAAGGCCCTGGGGGACGTCGGTGCACGGCTGCGCGCCGAGTACGACCAGGCGCGCAAGTTGGGGCGTACGGCGGCAACGTGGACCTCGTGGCTCGATGAGCGGGTCACGCAGGTCGCGGTGGCGTGGGTGTTGGGCACGGTGTTCGTTCGCTTCTGCGAGGACAACCGGCTGATCCCGGAGCCGTACCTGACGGGCGCGGACGGGGACCGGCGGGAACTGGCGGAGGCGCGGTACGACGCGTACGTGGAGGCGGAGGAGGACCCGACCTACCGCGGCTGGCTGGAGAGGGCGTTTGAGGAACTGGGCGCGGGCCAGGCGGGTCGGCTGTTGTTCGACAAGCGGCATAACCCGCTGTACCAGATTCCGCTGTCGCATGACGGGGCGCGGGAGTTGGTGGAGTTTTGGCGGGGGAGGGACGAGGCGGGTGTGCTCGTCCACGATTTCACGGACCCGCTGAACGAGGACGGCACGGAGGGCTGGGACACGCGGTTCCTGGGTGACCTGTACCAGGACCTGAGCGAGGCCGCGCGGAAGACGTATGCGCTGCTCCAGACGCCGGAGTTCGTGGAGGAGTTCATCCTCGACCGCACGATGAACCCGGCGGTGCGGGAGTTCGGCTACGAGGGACTGAAGATGATCGACCCTACGTGTGGGTCGGGGCACTTCGTTCTGGGGGCGTTCCGGCGGCTGGTTCGGCTGTGGGCGGAAGGGCAGCCGGGGCGGGATGTGCATGAGCGAGTGCGGGAAGCGCTGGACTCGGTGCACGGCGTGGACATCAACCCGTTCGCGGTGGCCATCGCTCGGTTCCGGTTGCTGGTTGCAGCTATGGCGGCGAGTGGGGTGCGGACACTGCTTGAGGCAGCCAAGTATGAGTGGCCGATCCATCTGGCGGTGGGCGACTCGCTCATCAAGGCCCGTCAGTTGGAATTGACACTGGGTGAGGATGATGACGAGGGTGGTGACCCGTTGGCTTCCTTCGCGTATGTAACGGAGGATGTCCACGAGCACCCAGGAATTTTGCAGCAGGGGCGATACCATGTCGTCGTCGGGAATCCTCCTTACATTCAAGTGACGGACAAGAGCCTTGGCGAAGTTTACCGGGAGCTTTATCGCAGTTGTTTTGGCCTTTATGGATTTTCGGTTCCTTTTGCGGAAAGATTTTTTGAGCTGGCCGTGCGTGGTGATGCCGATGGGCGAGGATATGGCTTGGTCGGTCAGATCACGGCCAACGCCTTTATGAAGCGAAAGTTCGGGAAGCGCCTCATCGAGTCCTATTTCGCCCATAAGGTTGAGCTGATGGAGGTCATTGATACCTCGGGTGCGTATATTCCGGGGCATGGGACTCCCACCGTTATCCTCATTGGACGTTCACGGAGCGGCGTGATCCGAACTAATTCAATTCGCGCGGTCATGGGTATTCAGGGAGAGCCTTCCGCACCTTCCGATCCGGCGGAAGGTGTTGTTTGGCGTGCAATCGCCGAGCAGGTTGATCGTCCTGGGACTGATTCGCAGTGGGTCAGTTCACGGGATGTCCCACGCGCTGAATTTGGCGCTCATCCTTGGAGTCTCCAGGGTGGTGGTGCCGCCGAGGTTAAAGAAACTATCGAGGCCGCTAGTGGCGCTACGGTTAAGGATCTAGCCTATCGCGTAGGGTTCGATGGGGATACACATGCGGATGAGTCGTTTTCCTTCCCTGACTCTGGTCCACTTGTGGCTCGTCGGGAGCAGCTTCATGCCGTTCCCAGTCATCGAGGGGATCACGTACGTGAATGGGTCTTCGCTGACCATGAGTATATGGTCATGCCGTATGACACTAAACGCTCCTTGCTTTCGGTGAACGATCTAGGCTCTGAATTCGTGAAACACTTTTGGCCAATGCGAACTTTCCTGTGGCGCAGGACTTCCAGCAGCGGTGCAAGTTATATGCATTCAAATCGGAATTGGTGGGAGTGGCATCAGATCCCGAGGGATGTTGATGCCCATGAATGGACGATTCCGTTTGCGTTTGTTGCCACTCATAATCATTTCGTGCTGGATCAAAGTGGGAAGGTGTTTAATCGTTCCGCGCCTGTTATCAAGCTGCATCGAGGGGCGAGTGAGGAAGACCACTTTCGGCTGCTGGGTCTGCTTAACACTTCCATTGCTGGGTTTTGGCTCAGGCAGGTCAGTCATGACAAAGGCCGCCCGGGGGCTGAGGTGGCGGGGGCTGATGAGCCTTGGGAGCATCGATTCGAATTCACCGGGGGGAAGGTGGAGGAATTCCCGCTGCCCGTCAAGCGATTCCCGTCGGAACTCGGCCTGCTCCTGCACGATTTCGGAGGTGAGTTGACTCGTAACAGTCCTTCATCGCTCGCAGCTCGTGATATTCCCACTCTCATGTCTTCGAAGCGAGGGCGGGAGCAGTGGCAGTCGAAGCGCGGTCGCGTGATCGCTCTTCAGGAGGAGCTGGACTGGCGCGCTTATGCTGCCTACGGACTCATTGACGAAGAGATTTCAGATCCGTCGCTAGATGTTCCAGAGATTTCCCCCTCGGAGCGAGCTTTTGCAATTACGCTGGCTCGAAGAGTCGAACGTGGTGAAATCAATACTTCGTGGTTCCAGCATCATAATCACCAGTTCACTCCTGTCACTGAGATTCCGACGCACTGGCCCGCCTCTTACCGCGAGGTCGTCCAGAAGCGGATTGACGCCATCGAGTCGAACCGGGCTATCGGCATGATCGAGCGGCCCGAGTACAAGCGCCGCTGGGCCAGCGAAGGATGGGACGCCCTCCAGGAGAAGGCACTCCGATCCTGGCTGCTCGACCGCATGGAGAACCGCGACCACTGGTTCGACGAGAACGGTCAGCCGACCATCCTCACCCTCTCTCGCCTCACCGACGCCCTCTCGCGCGACGAGGACTTCGTCTCAGTGGCCAAGCTCTACGCGCCCCGCAAGGACCTCCCCGAGGTCGTCGCCGAGCTGATCACAGAAGAGCACGTGCCGTTCCTTTCAGCCCTGCGCTACAAGCCCGCCGGGCTCAAGAAGCGCGCCGACTGGGAGGAGGTGTGGGACCTCCAGCGCAAGGAGGACGCTGCGCCCGACGAGCCGGCCAAGCGGAAGATCCGGGACTCCATCCCTGTTCCGCCGAAGTACACCTCGGCCGACTTCCTGCGCGCCTCCTACTGGAAGGCACGCGGCAAGCTGGACGTGCCCAAGGAGCGGTTCATCTCCTACGGGCAGACCAATGTCGCCACCCCCGAGCTGTACGGCTGGGCCGGCTGGGACCACCGCGAGCAGGCGCAGGCGCTGGCGACGTACTTCACCAACACCGCGCTGACCACCGAGGAGATCACCCCATTCCTCGCCGGCCTGCTGGAACTGCAGCCGTGGCTGTACCAGTGGCACAACGAGTTCGACATGCTCTACGGCGGCTCCCCAGCGGACTTCTTCGCCGGTTACCGCCAGCAGTTGCAGGGCGAGCACGGTCTCACCGACGACGACCTGCGCGCCTGGCGTCCCCCGGCCGCCACCCGAGGTCGCCGCGCCGCCCTGAAGAAGTAGCCCCGGAGGCGGCGGCCAACCACCCAGCCTCGGCCGCCGTCTCTCACCACCCCGTCCTTCCGCAGCCCCGTCCCGTGCCGCACCCGTAAGGAGAGCGAGACACACCATGGCCCAGCAGCCACTCCTCCGCGATGTCATCGACATCAAGGAGTCCATCTCCACCTCGGACTTCGTGCTGTCCCTCGCCGAGGCCACGACCCCCGAGGGCGCCGAGCACGCGCTCAAGGACTACGTCGTCACGGAGCGGCTGCTGGAGAACTTCGACGAGGCCCTCGACCTGATCAAGGCCGCGCTCGACGGGGACCGCTCGAAGGCCGCATACCTGCACGGTTCCTTCGGTTCCGGTAAGTCGCACTTCATGGCCGTGCTGTACGCGCTGCTCAGCAGCAACCCGGCCGCCCGCGCCCGCACAGAGTTCGACTCCGTCCTCACCAAGCACGAGTGGCTCGGCACCGACGGCAAGAAGTTCCTGCTCGTGCCGTACCACATGCTCGGCGCCAAGGCCCTCGAACAGCGCGTGCTTGGTGGCTATGTGCGTCACGTCAAGCGGCTGCACCCCGATGCGCCCACTCCGCAGGTGTACCGGACGGACGGACTGTTCGACGACATCCGGGCCGACCGCGCCAGCTACGGCGATGCGGCCGTCATCCAGCGCCTCAGCTCCGGAGAGTCCGACGACGGCGATGAGGACGAGTGGGGCGAAAGTTTCACCTGGACGCCGGACCTCCTCGACACGGCGCTGACCGCTGAGGAGGTGCACGAGGCCGGTGAGGTCCTCAATCTGGTCAACCCCTCCACTCCCTCCGAGCTGCGAGCACGCCTCGTCCAGGACGCGATCACGCGCCTCTCGCCCAGCTTCGCCAAGAACGCCGCCGAGGACGAGCACGGGTTCATCTCCCTCGACGCCGGTCTCTCCGTCATCGCCGAGCACGCCAAGTCGCTCGGCTACGACGGGCTGATCCTCTTCATGGACGAGCTGATCCTCTGGCTCGCCACCCTCATCCACGACGAGAAGTTCGTGGCGCGCGAGGCCAGCAAGATCACCAACTTTGTGGAGGGCGGCGACGCCCGCCGCGCCATCCCCGTCGTGTCGTTCATCGCCCGCCAGCGCGACCTGCGCGAGCTGGTCGGCGAGGAGGTGTCCGGCGCGGCCGAGTCGTCCATCCAGGACACCCTCAATCTGGCCTCCGGGCGGTTCGACAAGATCACCCTGGAGGACCGCAACCTCCCGCAGATCGCCCACGCCCGTCTCCTCAAGCCGAAGAACGCCGAGGCGGAGCGCCTCATCGACGCGGCCTTCGAGCAGACCAAGCGGGTCGGCACCCAGGTGTGGGACACGCTGCTCGGCTCGGACAAGGGCACGACCGGCGCGGACGCGGAGTCGTTCCGGCTGACGTATCCGTTCTCGCCGGCGTTCATGGACACCCTCGTCCACATCTCGTCCGCGCTGCAGCGCTCCCGAACCGGTCTGAAGCTGATGGGCCAGCTCCTCGCCGACCACCGCGACGAGATCCGGCTCGGCCAGCTCATCCCGGTCGGCGACCTTTACCCGGTGATCGCGGAGGGCGGCGACAAGCCGTTCACCGACAGCCTCAAGGTGGTCTTCGAGGCCGCCGACAAGCTGTACAAGACGAAGCTCCGGCCGTACCTGCTCAGCTCCTACGACATCACCGAAGACGACGTCGATCAGTACCTGAACCGGCCCGACACTCTCGGTGACCCGCAACTGGCCAACCGCTGCCGCCTGTTCGTCGGCGACAACCGGCTCGTGTGCACGCTGCTGCTGTCCGCGCTCGCGCCCAGCGTGCCCGCCCTGTCCGAGCTGACGATCCGCCGGCTCGGCGCGCTGAACCACGGGTCGGTCATGGCACCGATCCCGGGCAGCGAGGTTGGCATCATCAAGAACAAGGTCGCCGAGTGGGCGGCCCGATTCCCCGAGATCAAGGAGACCGGCACCGACACCAACCCCGGTGTCCGGCTCGAACTGTCCGGCGTCGACGTCGACTCCGTCATCGCCAACGCACAGGTCAACGACAACCCCGGCAACCGTGTCGCCCTCGCCCGGCGTCTGCTGTCGGAGGAACTGGGCGTTGAACACGGCCAGTTCGCCGACGAGCTGAGCTTCGTCTGGCGCGGTACCGCCCGCACCGCCGAGGTCGTCTTCGGCAACGTCGCCGACGAGGACGAGCTGCCCGACCACGACCTGATGCCGCAGCAGGACGGCTGCTGGCGGATCGCCATAGACCTTCCCTTCGACGAGGGGGAGTGGGGGCCCGTCGAGGACGCCAACCGCATGCAGCGGCTGCGTGAACGCCAGCAGGGCGAGCGGTCCCGCAGCATCGCCTGGCTGCCCGCGCACCTGTCAGCGCAGCGCCTCGCCGACTTCCGGCGGCTCGTCGTCATCGACAAGGCCCTCGCCGACGAGCACCGCTTCGACACCCAGTACGCCGGCCACCTCAACGCCGACAACCGCAGCCGCGCCAAGGGCCTGCTGGAGACCCAGCGGGACGCCCTGCTCAAGCAGGTCAAGGGCGCGTTCAAGCAGGCGTACGGGCTCGCGCAGAAGCAGGCCGCCGACGTGGTGGTCGACTTCGACGACCACCTGGTGGCCCTGCCCGACGTCGACGACCTCACCCTGTCCTTCGGGCAGTCCCTGCACGACGGCATCCGGCACGTGGCGGGCAAACTGCTCGCCCACCAGTACCCTGCCCACCCCAACCTCGACCCCGACGCGGCCGGCACCGCCGTCAAGCCCGTCGACGCGCGCAAGGTGTTCACCCACGTACGGGCCGCCGCCGAGGCGCGCGACGGACGCGTCGAGGTTCCGTCGGGCGACCGCAAGCTGATGCAGCGCGTCGCCGGACCGCTGCGCCTCGGACAGCAGAAGGAGGCGTACTTCGAGCTGTCCCGCTACTGGGCCGACCACTTCCGGCAGCTCGCCAGCGCCCAGGGAGCCACCGGCGACCTCACGCTGATCACGCTCACCGACTGGACCGACCAGCCCGAGCCGCGCGGCCTGCCCGACTTCCTCGCCCGGCTCGTCGTCGCCTCGTTCGCCGAGATGGACGACCGGGTCTGGGTGCGCGGCGGCACCGTCCTCGACCCCGCGCCCGAACTCTCCGCGATCAAGGATCACGACGCCCTGCGCAGCCAGCCCCTGCCCAGCGAGGACGACTGGACCACCGCACGGCAGCGCTACGAGACGATCTTCGGTCAGAAGGCGCCCACCCTGCGCCGGGGGCGCATGGTCAACCAGTTCGCCCGCCAGATCGTCGAGTCCGCCCGTGCCCTCAAGGAGGACGCCGCCGAACTCGTACGGCGGCTGGAGGAGCACGCCACCTTCCTCGGCCTCGACGAGACCGACGACACCGGACGCCTCGCCCTCGCCCGACGCTCCCTCCAGTTCCTGGAGACGCTCACCGGCGGCGCGGCGCAGAGCGGAGCCGGGGCCAAGAAGACCGTGGAGGCACTCGCCGCCTTCGACCTGGGCGAGGTCAGCGCCGACCGGTACGGCACCTCCGTCAAGCAGGCCGGCAGCGTCGCCCGCGCCGTGACCGAGGCGTCCTGGCACACCCTCGAACTCGGGATCGGCCTTGGTGCGGAGGGCGCGGCCCTGCTCGACTCGCTGCGCAACGTGGCCCGCGGCGACCAGCGCACCGCAGACCTGCGCGAGGCGCTGAAGCGCACCGAGCGGGAGATCCTGGCCCTGATCAAGCGCAACCAGGCGGCGGCCACCCCGCCGCCCGCCCCCGTCACACCCCCGGCGGCCAAGGACCCGGTCAAGCCCGACGACCTGTCCCTGAACACGCCGACGAGCGACCCGCGCATCCCCTTCACCCAGCAGCCCACCGCCACTCAAGGCACCGGCACGGCAGGGCAGTCCGCAGGCCGCCGCACCACCACCGCCCGTCAGGCGGTCAAGGCGCTGGAGTCGGAGCTGACCGAGCTGGCGAAGAACAACCCGGAAGCCACCATCGAGATCACCTGGCGGGTGGTCGACTGATGACCACCACCGCTCCCGCCTCCGACTCCGCCGTACCGGGCGCGGTTCGGCTGAACACCGCGACCGTCACCCAGTACCTCTCCTCCCAGCCGCAGCTCGCCGCCTCCCTCCGGCCAGGAGGGGAGGACCGACGCAGGGCCGTCCTGCTGCGTTCCGCGCCACAGTGGGACGGACCCGCCGAGCCCGCCTGGGCCGAGGGCCGCACCGCGCGCGTCGCAGCCGCACTGTCCCCGCTCGCCGTCCACGAACTGGTCCTGGACCACCTCGCGGGCCGCACCCCCGGCCCCGCCGTCCTCGTCGTCCTCACCGACCGCGAACAGCACGAACTCGACCCCGCGATCCTCGCGCGCGTCCACAAGAAGGCCATCGACACCGTCGACGGCTGGGACGTGGTCCGGGAGGCCTTCGGCGCCCGGCAGATCGATGCGCGTCTGAAGGACGCCAACTGGGCCGCCGAAGCCCTGCTCGACGCCACCCCGCCCGGCGGTTGGCCGCCCGTCTCCGGCGGCTGGCTCTCCCGGCAGTACGCCCTCACCGCGCTCGCCCAGCGCCGTCTGCGCCTCGGCCGCTACGACACCGACAGCGCGGTCGCCCCTGCTCAGCGGCCTGGTGACGAACGGCTCGACGCGCAGACCCTGCTGGACTGGTCCACCCGCGCGGGCGGCCCCGAACGGCTCCTCGGACTGCGCGGCCCCGAACGGACCGGACTCGCCGCCTTCCTCGCCGAGGACGACCAAGCCGGACTCGCCGGGCGCGCCCTGCTCGCCCTCGTCGACGCCGAACGCGGAGCCGACGCGGTCGCCTTCGGCCTGGTGTGCGCGGCTCTGTGGGAGCACGCCGAGCCCGCTCCCGAGACGTATCAGGCCCGTGGCCGAGCCGAGCGCTACTTCGGAGACCGGCCTCCGGCCACCGGTGACCAGCTCGACACGCTGGTGTCCGTCTTCGGCAGGGCCGCCGAGAAGTACGTCGTCGCCCTGCTCGCCACCGGCCACCGGACGGCCGGCACGACGGACCCGGACCGGGCGCGCGAGGCCCGCCGACTGACCGGCATCGTCCTCGACCGGGCCGGGGTCCTGGCCCGGCAGTTCGGCGCGGAGAAGGCCGTCGAGTCCAGCCCGGTGATGACCGGCGGGCTCGAGGCCCGGTTCACCGCCGCGGGACATGCCCTCGCCGCTGCCGCCGACACGGACGCGGTGGCGGACGCCGTACGGCACCTGGCGAAGCACGAACTCGCAGGTGACCCGGAGGAGTCCGCCCGCATCGAACGGGCCCGGATGGGCCAGCGACTCGCCCGCTGGCTGGCCACCGAACCGCCCGCCGAGTCACCCACCGTGGGCGACGCCATAAAGCGGCACGTCTCCGAGACCGGCTGGGTCGACCTGGCCCTCGAACACATTGAGGCCGGCGGCGACCCCGACCCGGTGCTGAAGGCCGCGTACGACGCTCTGGGCACCCGGGTCCGTGAACGGCGCCGCGCGATCGACGCCTCCTTCGCCCGCGCACTCGCCGTCTGGACTGAGTCCGGCACCCAGCCAGGCTCGATGCTCACCGTGGAGACTTTCCTCGAACAGGTGGTGAAGCCTGTCGTCCACCAGGGCGAGGGACGGCGCGTGCTGCTCCTCGTCCTGGACGGCATGAGCGCCGCCATCGGCAACGAACTCGGTGAGGAACTGCGCGGCACCTGGGCCGAGTTCGACCCTCTGCCTCTGGGGACACCGCAGCGTCGCGCCATGGCCGCGGCATTGCCCACCCTCACTGCCGTGTCCCGTACCTCCCTGTTCGCCGGTCGGCTGATGAAGGGCACCCAGGCCGACGAGAAGCGGTTGTTCCCCGCACACAAGCTGTGGAGCGGAGCCCCTGCCGCCGTCTTCCACAAGGACGACCTGCGCGCCGAGCAGGCCGGGGACACCTTCGGTCCCGCCCTCACCGAAGCGCTCACCGACGGCAAGACGCACGTGGCGGTCGTCCTCAACACCATCGACGACCGGCTCGCCAAGGAGCAGAAGCTCGGCGACGGCGCCTGGCGCGTCGATCATGTCGCCGGGCTGCGTGACCTGTTGCGGGTGGCTGCCGCCCAGGGCATGGCGGTCATCCTCACCAGCGACCACGGGCACGTCGTCGACCGGCATGGTGTGAAGGTGGAGGCGACGGAACCGCCGTCCGCCCGGCACCGCCTCCCCGGCGGTGGCCCGCTCGCCGAGCAGGAGATCACGCTGTCCGGCCCCCGGGTCGTCTGGCCCGAGCCCGGTGCGACCATCGTCGCCCTGTGGGACGCCGACTCCCGCTACACCTCACTCAAGGCCGGCTACCACGGTGGCGCTTCGCTCGCCGAGTTCACCATCCCCGTGCTGGCATTTCTGCCGTTTGGAGCGGAACCCCCCAGGGATTGGAGGGAGTTGGGGGATCAGCGACGGGAATGGTGGAGCTCCGGCGTACGAGGCGCTGTCTCCGCCCTGAACCGACAGGCGGACCTGGCCCTCGTCCCGGTCAAGAAGACGGTGACCAAGCCTAAGAAGGAACAGGCCGAGCTCGCGAAGACCCACGACGCCCTCTTCGACGTGGCCGTCACGGCGGGTGGCGACGACACACTCGTCACCCCCACCCTGGTCTCCCCGGACGAGACCTTGGTCAACGGCCTCCTCGCTTCGGAGACCTACCAGGCCCAGCTCGGACTCCTGGCCCGCAAACCGCCGCAGGAACAGATCAGGAAGGCACTCGCGACCCTCGTCGACGCGGGCACCCTCCCGGTCACAGCACTCGCCCAGCGCGTCGGCTTGCCGCCCACACGAGGCGACGGCTTCGCGGCCGTCCTGCGGCAGCTTCTCAACTACGACGGGGTCCAGGTCCTGGAGACCCTCCCCGACGGCCGCACGCTTCGGTTGCACACGGCTCTGCTGAGGGACCAGTTCGAGCTGCGGTAGAGGCGAGGTGCTTCGCTCGCCTACGCCTGCCCGGCGTAGGCGGCGAACGCGCTCCACTGCTCTACGGAGAAGGTAAGGGAGGCCGCCAGGGGCCTCTTTGAGTCCCGGACGTGAACGGTGGCGGGTGTGGTGGCGACCTCTACGCAGTCGCCGCCGTTCGTGCCGCTGTAGCTGCTCTTGAACCAAGCGAGTTCGCTTCGCTGCTGCTCGGTGCACGTGTCGATGCTCATAGCTCCCCTGCCATGTGCTCGATGAGGCGGGCGGACTCCTCCGTATGGAGGGCCTGTGACCGCAGCATTCCATACCGCAACCAGAACTCGCTGACCTCCTCCTGGTCCGAGCGAATGCTCATAATGCCCTGCGCCTCAATGCAGACGAACTGCCGACGCTCCAGCGTCTCCAACAGGACCATCTGACCGTTAACGCCGCTATGCGCGGCGAGCTGTGTCGGCATCACCTGAACTTCCACGTTGCGCAGACGGATACTGTCCCGTAGCCGCTCCAACTGTTCCTTCACCACGTTTGTGCCACCCACCATCCGGTGGAGAGCGGCTTCTTCGATGATGAACGAGAACACGACGCACGGGTTCTTGCGGGTCAGAAGCGACTGACGCGCGAGTCGAGCAGTGAGATGCTGCTCGATAGCCTCTTCGTCGAGAGGCGGGAAGTGAGCCTCAAGGAGGGCGCGGGCGTAGGACTCGGTCTGCAACAGCCCTGGGACCAGCATGGGGTCGTAGGAGAAGCGACTGACCGCCTCCGCCTCCAGCAAAGCGAAATCATGGAAGAACGCGGGTAGCTTCGCCAGGTCAACATCCTCTTGGAGGACCCGCAGAGCTCCACCCGTACCCAACACCCGCTCCGAGGCTTCAGTGAAGGAGACCTTCGCAGGCCGCCGCCCCTGCTCCACCGAAGCCACCTGCTCCACCGAGTACCCGATCGCGTCCGCGAGCCCCTGCTGCGTCAGCCCCGCCCGTTCGCGGAACAGGCGCAGCAGCTTGCCGTAGGCGCTCCACACGGCCGGCCGTTCCTTCTCCGGCCTGCGTCGGCCCGTGGTCTGGCACGTGCGCTCCGCTGCCCTGCCCATGTCGCCCCCGATCTGCCACATTCCTGGTGCGATCTGCTCAACGACGCCGCGGTTCAGCCGATGCGCGGTGCGGGCTCGTACAACGGCCGTACAAACCCGTACCGAAGCCGTACCCGCGATCGGCTACCACTTTCCGACCTGGCAGGGACGGTGGCTGGGACGAGACGGTCACCGCATGAGACTGGCCGACACCACTCCCGAACGCCGCGCCTCCACCGAGCAGTTCACCGTTCGCCTCAGCAGCACCAGACGCGGTGCCCGGCTCGCCCGCCGCCTCACCGCCGAGCGGCTCGCCGCCTGGGGGATCCCGTACGACTCGGAGGCCTCGCACGCCGCCGTGGCCGTCACGGCGGAACTGGCGGCGAACGCGATCACGCACGGCCGGCTGCCAGGCCGGGACTTCCTGCTGTCGCTGGCACGGCTCCCGGGCGGAGTTCGTATCGAGGTCGTGGACACCCGCCCGGAACGCCTCCTGAAGGCGGCAGACACGCTCATCAGCCCCGAGGCGCTGGAGGCGGAGACGGGCCGGGGCCTGCTCCTCGTCGCCGCGTACGCCCACGAGTGGGGCTGCCAGACGCGAGACGCCCACACGAAGACCGTGTGGGCGGAGATCACGCACCCGTCGTGAGCCGGATGGTCCGGCGGGACCGCGCGATCAGGAGACGAACGCCCGCAGCAGTGCGGCGAAGGCGGTCAGCTCCTCGATCATCTGCTTCGGGAGCGGCTTCTCGTCGAAGTGGGCGATCCGGTTACGGATGTCCTTCACCCGCTTCAGACGGCCGATGAACTGCTCGCGGGGCATGTTCGGCCACTTCAGGGCCTCCCAGTTGAGATCGGCGCGCTCGGCGAGCGACTGCTTCGTCTGGTCGCCGTCCAGGAGCCTCAGGTAGTCGCCGAACATCAGGTCCGACACCTGGCCGGTGCGGTGTTCGGGCTTCTTGTTCGTCTGGACGGCCTTGACGGACTCCTCGTCCAGGGCCGCGCCCAGGCAGCGGCGCAGCAGGGACTCGATCTCCCCGACGATGAAGAAGGGCCGCGCCGACCCCTCGAAGCGCTCCGTGACGTCCGCGGCGGTGACGATGCCCGACAGGCAGCCGTCGTCGCCGCGCACAAGCAGGTAAGCGTGCTCCTTGACCACCGGGAGGGCGGCGAAGAGTTCCTGGCGCGCGTCAGCGACCGGCAGGGAGTCCTTCTCCATGGCGTTCTCCAGTGTGGCGGGCTTGCCCGCCTCGTACATCCTGGCCACGGAACCCCAGGTGATCACGCCGTGGATCTGCGCCATGCCGGTGGTCACCGGCACTTGGGAGAAGCTCTCGGTACGCATCAGGAAGGTGGCGTGTGCCAGGGAGTTGCCCAGGGTGACGCCGCGCACGCCTCGCTTGGCCGACGGAATGTCACCGAGCAGCAGCCGCTGGGGAAGTGAGGGGAGGGCCTCGTCCGCCTCCTCTCCGGCCTCGGTCTCGACGGGCCCGGACTGCGCGGGGACGGAGGCGATGGGGACCACGTCGACACTGCTGCGCAGTCCGCAGACCGCGAAATCCGGCAGCGTCGTCAGTCCCGAGTCCGCCAGCGCCTGCGAGATCAGGTGCACCGTGCGATGGTCGCGGACGCGTACCTGGAACAGGTCGAGAATCTCCTGCACGGGCACGGTGCTGCCCTTGAGCGCTGCGAGGTCCTTCTCGCTGGGCCTGGTGGTCATCGGGCGTCGCCCTCCGACAGGTCACGGAGCATGGTGCGCTTGCCCATGGCGGACTGCACCAGTTCCTGCAACTGCCGGGAGCGATCGGTGTAGAAGCGCTTGTAGTCGCTCTCGCGCAGCGTCTCCGGATCGATCAGATGGGTGGCGATCACATCGTCGAACCACTCGGGGCGCATGTCGGAGGCGGCGATCAGGGTGGAGAGGTAGGACGACGGAGCCCCCATCATGTCCATCGTGGCACGGTAGGACAGCGGGGTCTTGTTCACGATCGAGCTCGTCGGCAGACCCTGGCTGTTGCCGCGGCGGAACCAGGCCTTGGGGAAGATCTGCCGGACATCCACGCTGTACTCGTCGAGCCGCCCGGGACTGAGCGGAGCGTCCGTGTAGTGCCAGTCGACCGCGCCCTGCTTGATCAGCAGGGCGTAGATCCCCTTGTAGGCGGCGCTGTTGCGGGTGGTGAGGGTGTCGAGCCGCTCGGTGAAGAAGAAGGCGTCCGTGACCGTGTCGGGCGCGCGGTCCTCCTGCCGGATCCAGTCGACGAGTTGCTCGACGTCCCGGGTGAAGCGCGTCTCGGTCGAGCCGCCGTACATCTCACCCAGTACCCCGCACCAGTACCACTGCTCGATCTTCTCCTCCGGCCCCAGGCCCTCCATTTCGTCGCCGCCGAGAATGGCGCGGACGGCCGCGAGCGGGACCAGCTGTGTCTTGTACGGAAGGTCGTTGGGCCGGACGATGCACTGCCGCTCCAGGAAATCGCCCACCCAGGCGAAGGCCTCGGCCAGTTCGGGCGCCAGGCGGACGAAGTCGGCCAGAGGGAGGTCCAGCAGGTCGCGCCGCTTGCAGGACACCGCGGCCCCGACACCCGCCTCCTTGCGCTCCCAGGTGCGTACCAGGGCGATGGCCTGCAGGAAGTCGATGCTGCTCAGGCCGTTCTCCAGGCCGCTGTCCAGCCGGCCGAAGACCGGGTACTTCGACGCCAGCGCCTGCTTGATCTCCCGCCACACCTCGGGAAGCTGGTAGTAGTCCCCGGTCCGTTCCACGTACTCGGGGTCACCGGCGTAGGTGGCGGTGAGCAGTTCGAAGACGTTCAGAGGCACGCCGCCGGTGTTGACGCGCTCGAACACCGCGCAGACGGCGTCCATGGAGGTGGAGGCGGCCAGCCGGATCATCGGGACCTGGAAGGCGCGGACCTGCTGGAGGACGAGGTCGTCGAACTGGCCCCACAGGTCCCAGTTCCGCTCCTCGTCCGCCTTGATGTAGTTCCTCTTCCACTGGTTGACGCGCTGGGCGTCGAAGACGAGGTGCAGAGGGAAGAGCCCCGCCGCGCACTCGGCCTCCTCGGTCCTCAGATCCAGGACCACCGTGCGGTTGAAGTCGGTGCGGAGGACCTTGTCCGCCGGGACGGAAAGGATCGCATCGTCGCGGTCGGCGGACGGTCCGACGGCCTTCTCGATGTCGACGTAGTACCACAGCTCGATCGGCTTGCCGCGGGAGTCCGACGTCTCCACCGGGGCGTCCAGCCACAGTGCCTGGAAGAGGGAGGTGAGGCGCTGCTGTCCGTCCAGCAGCAGGAGGTCCGCCTTCGGATCGCCCTCGGGGCGGGCCCCGGTGAGCGTGCGGGAACGGAAGCGGGTGGCACCGCCTGTCTGCAGCGTCATCACCACGCCGAGCGGGTAGTCCAGCGTCACTGTCGCGATGATTGCCCTGATCCGGTCGTCGTCCCACTTCCAGTTCCGCTGGAAGTCGGGCAGTTGTAACGCCCCGGAGGCGACATCTGCGAGTACGTCCCTGAGCTTCAGATTGTCCAGTGCCGCCATGTGTCTCTCTTCTCACCTGTCACGCGTACAGAGAGTGATTCCAGCAGCGCTCTGCGGTGACCGTCAACCTGTACGCCGAAGAGCGAGATCACCGTGAGCACCGTGCAGCTGAGGTTGCAGGCCCACGGCTTCGAAGAGAGCGGCAGCAGGCTCACCGCGGCCTGTGGCGGGATGCCGCAGAGAGGGGCGGCCCGCTTTCCAGCAGGCCGCCCCTGAAGTTGCTACATGTTGTTGCGCTTCACGTGGTTGAGCACGTTCATCCCCGCGCTGAGGACGGCGATGAACGCACCACCGCTGCTCGTGAGAGTCGCCAACGGGCTGACATCGAACGCCATCGTCGTGACGGCAGTGCCGAGAGAGACCACACCGGAGACGAGAGCGACGATGGTGATGTCACGGGCCGGGTGGTGGCACGCCTGATGGGTCGAGTTGGTCGACACCGTTCCTCCATTGACTTGTTGGCTCGCTAGCGGGAAGAGGGCACGACTCACCGAGGTGAGTGGTCCTTCCCAGCGATGCGCGTACGAGCTCTAAGGAGCCCGCAACCAGCAGGTTGCTGGTAAGTGCGCACATGAAGAGCGAGTCAATGAGTCCCCCGGGAACGCGGTGTCGGTCTGCGGAGCCATTGTGCCGCCCTCAGGGTTACTGCGCGGACAGTCCAAGATGCATGGCCGAAAACCACCCGTGTGTTGTCCGACTGCGACCTTCGCCTGAGCGGTACTCAGCCGCACGGGGCCAGTTGCCGGTGCGGGCAGCGTCGGCCAGCACATCCCGCTTTGCCTCGTCGTCCGGGTAGACATACTCCCGGCGTATGTGGCCGTTTTACTGCGCGATGCGTCCGAGCTCCTAGATCATGCGATTCAGAGTGTGGTGACCGGCCTTCCTTGAAGGAGATCTTGCTTCTCAGTCACCCGCGCTTCGCACACCGACCCCCACACTGCGGCTTCACCCACGTGTCGGCTGGCAGGCATCGTGGACCCGGCGATCACAGTCGAAAATGGAGAACCTCAATGAGCACATACGCCGACCCACTCGTCGACGGTGCAACTCCGATGAGCGAGTACGAGGGGCAGGTGTGGGACACGCTCAACGAGCACTGGCAGCGCCGCAACAACCGCCGTGGTCTGCCGAACTGGGCGAGCGCCGCCCTCGGTCGAACCGGTGAGGCCGCGGGAAACGCCGTGAGACGGGTTACGGACGCTGTGCCGGAGGCGGTCACGGAACCGATCCGTCGCGCGGGCGACGCGGTCGCCGACAAGGCCATGCGACCGGCGCTCGCAGGCGCGGCAGCGTTGCTCGAGTTGGTCAACGACTCGGTCCTGGAGCTCAACGACCCGAAGAACGTCGAGAAACTCGCCCGCAAACGAGGCCTCGAACTCGACAGTTTCACCGAACTACGGCAGCAGGATCTCAAGGTCTGCGACCGGCTGCTGACCCGCAACACCCTCAAGTGGCGGACCACCGGCGCGATCGAAGGCGGCGCCATGGGCCTGCTGGCCATGGTCCCTGTCGCCGGTATCCCCGTCGCTATGACGGCGGACATCCTCGTCGTCCAGGTTCTGAGCACGTCGATAGCAGCGCGCATCGCGTACTCCTACGGCTACGACGCCAAAGACCCCAAGGAGCAGGATTTCATCCAACGCCTGGTGCAGCGGTCCTTCATGGCTCAGGCGGCCAAAGCCAAGCCGTTGCGTGATGCCGCACGGGCGGCGGACGCGGTCAAGGGACGCATAAACTGGTCGCAGAAGCTCCGCCAGGACCACCGCCTCCTGGCCGCCCTCGAGAAGTTGATGCAGCAGTTGGGCCCGGCCGGCTCCAGGGTGCCAGTCAAAAACGTCGCCAAGGTCGTGCCGTTCGTGGGCGTCCTCATCGGTGCCGGCATGAATTCCGCGGTCCTCGGGAGGGTGGCCGCCGACGCCCAGCGGTACTGCCAGACCAGATTTCTGTGCGACAAGTACGGGCTGCCGCTGCCGGCCGCACTGGCGACCGACTGGGACGACGACCCCCAGACCGACGCCTCGTAAGTAATGGCCGCCGGGTCCACAATGCTGCCTCTGCGGGTTCCCACTTGAGGGCGAGCACCCGCGCCCCGTCAGGTCGTGCTTCGACGTCCCGGAGGATCAGGACATTGAGCGGTCCGTCTTCCCGCGTCCTCGTACAAGGCCGAGGTCCCTGATCACTTCTTGGACTTCTGGAGTTTGGCGGCAGGGATGCGCTTCTTGCCCATCTCGATGATCAAGCCGGCGGCCTTGAACGTGACGTTGAGTGCGACGGTCTCGGGAACCTGCTGGTCGGGGCCAAGGTGCCCAGTGATGTAGTCGCCCATCCGGACATCCGGGTCCAGACGCTTGAGGACCATGTAGGCGATGGACTCGGCCTCGACTTCATTGCGTGCATGGACCTTCACGGCATCCTCGTCCGAGAGGGGCCGCACGTACCGGTCGGACCAGGTTTCCCCAGGGCCTGCGCCGAGGTGCCCGCAGAACAGATGGCCGAGTTCGTGGGCGAGCGTGGCGTACCGGTCCAGCAGAGGCAAGTTCCGGTTGACCTCGATTTCGAACAACGTCGGGTAAGTCTCCGGCTGATCCCCAGGCCTGCTGCCGGGACGCTCGACAGCACTGCCGGACCTGCTGCGGTACGTGCCTCCGCAGGAGGAGGCCCCGTGGTCGACCAGGGTGAGCCGGATCCCCAGGGGTGCGAGGTTCGTCTCGGTGTGGTGCCAGACCTCGGAGACTTCCTTCTCGCCGGCTCGAGAGGACACCGATACCGGTGCGGTGATCCCCTTGGGCAGAGGCCGGGCCCCGGGCAGGGCTTCGGTGTCCCCGACGTCGTACACGAGCATGTAGGGCCCACGGGGCTGGAAGATCATCAGCGGCTGGGCGCCGGGCTTGAGCACCCGCCGGTATCTCGACATCCACTCCGAGGAGGGTAGGACGTAGCGTGCCCCCGGCTTTTGTATGTGGACCACCATGGCGTTGAACGGTGCATACCGCTTGAACCGGCCGACGAAGTCAAGCATTTGCAGGTAGTCCAAGGACGAGCGATAGCGCTGGGCGTCGCGGACGAGGTCGTCGATCGAGGCCTTGGCCAGGTCTGCCTGGGAGACCTCAACCTCCTCGTCCCAGGGCAGATCGAGCCCGTGCTGCACGATCACCGGCTCTTCGTGGTCGCGGGGAATCTCGCGCAGCCGTTTCCAGTCCGCGAGTTGTGTATCGGCCCAGCCGGGCTCGACCATGTGCGCGAACGACAGCAGCCCGGTCACATGGGCGTCCAGCTCGGCCAGGTCCTTGAACTTCTGGTGACGGCGATGCTGCTCGATACCGAACGACGCAGCCCCTCGCACATGCTTGGTGATGCGGCGCTTGTACTCGCGCGTCAGACGAGGAGCGGGACCGTCGACGAGGATGCCGAGCACGCTGCGGCGCGCACCAGGACGGGCCACATAGGTCTTCTTCGTGTTGAGCCTCATGCCGAGCGGTTCCAGGGCCTGCCTCACTCCGGCCATGAGACGGACGACGTCGTCGTGGTGAACGAGCGCACGGCTCGAGAAGTACATGTCGTCGCTGTAGCGGGTGTAGCGCAACCCTAAGGACTCGGCCTGGTGGGTGACGACCTCGTCGACGTCGCGCATGACGATGTTCGACAGGTACCCGCTCGTGGGAGCGCCCTGCGGCAGGAACCCCTCGCGGGTGTGCTTGTGGATCAGGCCGGGCCGGCGGACGGAAAAGTCCTGTCCGGTGGCCTCCAAGCGCACGCTGCGACGCCCGGTGCCACGGTTCGTCCAGGTGTGGTTCGGCTCCGGCGGTGACACGGTGACCAGCCGGGCCGTGGTGTACGTGCCCAGGGTGCGACCGTTACGACGCAGGACGATCTCCCGGCGGCCCTCGTCGTTCTCCGCAAGATCGAGCCGGTATCCGCGTTCCGCCGGGTGAGTCCAGGCGTCTTTCAGAGCGGCGTGGACGTGCCGTTCCCGGATACTCCCGAAGAAGTCGGCGATGTCCAGGCGGATCACGGTGTGGGCTCGCAGGTGGGCGGCAGCGCAGTCCACGACCGAGCGGCCACGTCGGTAGGCGAACGCTGCCGGGTGTGGCTGAAAGCCGGCAGGAAGAGTTTCCAGGCGGGCCAAGATTTCCTGCTGTACCTCGGACAACCGCGGGACCGGGGCGTGCAAGGTCCGCAGTCCGCCGCGGCGCTTGGGTATTCGGTGCTCGGTGTACGGGTAGATCGAGCCGCTGACCACCGCCTCAAGGAACTGGTCACGGGTGAGATCCGCGAAGTCGTCTGTCGTCGTCACCGAACCGCCTCGTCCCTCCCCGTGGTACGCAGTCGGCGAGCCTCACCTTGAGTGTGGTTTTCCAAGCCCGACAGGCGGGCGGTCCGCTGTATCCCTCCGCCACCCTGTACAAGCACAGGGACCGATCCCCAGCACCCGGTGTGATCATCACCGAGGTGCCCCAGACCGGAGGGCCCATCGCAAGGGATGGGTTCCTGAGACCCGCCGACTGCGTTGAGCCGGATCGTAGCCTTTCCGCACGTCGCACTCACAGGCAGGTCGCCTGATGACACACCGAACTACGCTGCTCCTCAGACTGCTTGGCACCCCGACACGGCTGCGGCGTAGACCTTCATGTGATCGACCCGAACGGTGAGGATGGCGGCGTGTAGGGTGACGCGCTCGGCTTTACATGGTTATGAACCGGACATCATGATCCCTCTCCGACGCCCTGATGCACAGAGAGATGGAACACTGGTCCCCGTGAGCACCACCGGATCGAGGCGCCCCGCCCAGGTCAGCGCCGCCCGCCGCCGCACCGTCATCGACGCCTTGCGCCGTGGCGCCGTACCCGAGAGCGGGCTGGACCTGCTCGCCACCGGGCTGGACCGTTTCGAGACGGCTCTGGACGCGGAACTGGACGCCGTCGCGTCCGGTGGGGCCGTGTTCAAGGCGGTGCGCGGTGAGTACGGGTCCGGCAAGACGTTCTTCACCCGGTGGCTGGGGGAGCGGGCCAAGCGGCGTAACTTCGCCGTGGCCGAGATCCAGATCTCGGAGAACGAGACCCCGCTGCACAAGTTGGAGACCGTCTACCGGCGGCTCACCGAACGGCTCACCACGCCCAGCTTCCCGCCCAGCGCGCTGCGGCCGGTCGTGGACGCCTGGTTCTACGCGCTGGAGGAGGACGCCCTCGCCGCAGGCGCGACCGAGGAGGAACTGCCAGAAGAGGTCGAGAAGCTCCTCGTCGCCCGGCTCGTCGAGGTGTCCCGGCATGCGCCGTCCTTCGCCACCGCACTGCGCGGCTACCGGACGGCACTCGCCGGGGGAGACGAAGCCACCGCCGCCGCCGTGCTCGCCTGGCTGGGCGGCCAGCCGCACGTGGCCGCTGCCGTACGCCGGTCCGCCGGGGTACGCGGCGACCTCGACCACTTCGGCGCGCTCGGCTTCCTGCAGGGCCTGCTCACCGTGCTCCGCGACTCCGGGCACACCGGCCTCTTCGTCGTCCTCGACGAGGTGGAGACCCTGCAGCGGGTCCGGTCGGACGCCCGCGACAAGGCGCTGAACGCGCTGCGGCAGCTCATCGACGAGGTCCACTCAGGGCGCTTCCCGGGCCTTTACCTGGTGATCACCGGCACGCCTGCCTTCTACGACGGCCAGCAGGGCGTTCAGCGCCTCGCCCCGCTCGCCCAGCGGCTCGCCACCGACTTCACCACCGACCCGCGCTTCGACAACCCCCGCGCCGTGCAGATCCGGCTGCCCGGCTTCAGTCAGGACTCCCTGGTCGGCCTCGGCATCACCATCCGCGACCTGTACGCGAACGCCGCTGGGGCGCCCGAGCGCGTGAAGACGGTTGTCGACGACGCCTACGTCTCCGACCTCGCGCGGGCCGTCGGCGGGGCGTTGGGCGGAAAGGTCGGTGTGGCGCCCCGGCTGTTCCTGAAGAAGCTCGTCGGTGATGTCCTGGACCGCGTGGACCAGTTCGACGACTTCGATCCCCGCCAGCACTACCGACTGACAGTCGCGAGCAGCGAGCTCACCGACATCGAGAGGAACCTGGCAGCCTCGGTCACCTGCGGTCCCGCCTCGGCCGACGACTTCGACCTGGAGCTGTGATGGCGCAGGACGGCAACCAAGTCGGCGACACCGCGAACGACGATCGCCCGGCCGACGTACTGGACCGGCTTGATCCCGTCGTCCTGCACCACATCGTCAACACCCTCGGCTGGCCCGACCTGCGTCCCCTCCAACGGGCGGCGATCACGCCGCTCATGGGCGGCGAGGACGCCGTACTGCTCGCCCCCACGGCGGGCGGCAAGACCGAGGCGGCTTGCTTCCCCCTGCTGTCGGCCATGACCGAGCAGAAGTGGACCGGCACCTCGGTGTTGTACCTGTGCCCGCTCAAGGCGCTCCTCAACAACCTCGTCGGCCGCGTCGACACGTACGCGCAGTGGCTGGGGCGGCGTGCCGCGCTCTGGCACGGCGACACCAAGGAGTCCCACAGGCAGCGCATCCGTACCGAGGCGCCGGACGTCCTGCTCACCACGCCCGAGTCGCTCGAGGCGATGCTGATCGGCGTCAAGACCGATCACGCCCGGCTGCTGGGCGGCGTACGGGCCGTCGTCGTCGACGAGGTGCACGCCTTCGCGGGCGACGACCGGGGCTGGCACCTGCTCGCAGTACTCGAACGACTGGAGCGGGTCACCGGCCGCCCCATCCAGAGGATCGGACTATCGGCGACCGTCGGCAACCCCGATCAGTTGCTGCACTGGTTGCAGGGCGCCGGCGCCGGACACCGCATCGGACAGGTCGTCGCCCCCGGAGTGCAACTGCCGCCCGCTCCCGGCGCAGCCGGACACGACGGCACGGCCCAGACCGACCAACTCCCCAAGCGGGCAGGAGAGGTGGAGCTCGACTACGTGGGCTCCCTGGACAACGCCGCCAAACTCATCGAGGCCCTGCACCGGGGAGAGAAACGGCTCGTCTTCTGCGACTCGCGGGCCCAGGTCGAACAACTGGGCGCTGCGCTCCGGGCCCGCGAGGTGACCGTCTTCCTGTCCCACGCCTCCCTCTCCGTCGACGAACGCACCCGCTCCGAACAGGCCTTTGCCGAAGCGCGCGACTGCGTCATCGTCTCCACCTCCACCCTCGAACTCGGCATCGACGTCGGTGACCTGGACCGCGTCATCCAGATCGACTCACCGGCCTCCGTCGCCTCCTTCCTGCAGCGCATCGGCCGCACCGGCCGACGCTCCGGCACCGTACGCAACTGCCTGTTCCTCACCACCCGCAAGGACACACTCCTGCAGGCGGCCGGCCTGTTGCTGCTGTGGTCGCGCGGCTGGGTCGAACCGGTCCTCCCGCCGCCCGAGCCGCGCCACCTCGTCGCCCAGCAGCTCCTCGCCGTCACCCTTCAACAGCACAAGCTCGGCGACCAGTTGTGGGACCGGCAGTGGAACGGACTCGCCCCCTTCGACCGCTCCGCCGCCCCCATCCTGCGCCACCTCACCGAGGAGGGCTTCCTCGACAACGACGGCGGCTTGCTGTTCGTCGGCCCCGAGGCCGAACGCCGCTTCGGCAGGCGGCACTTCATCGAACTCACCGCGTCCTTCACCGCACCACCCCAGTTCACCGTGCTGTCCGGACGCACGGAGATCGGCCGCACCGACCCGAGCGTGCTCACCGAGGAACGTCCCGGGCCCCGGCGTCTGCTGCTCGGCGGACGCAGCTGGCAGGTGACGTACATCGACTGGCTGCGTAAACGCGTCTTCGTCGAACCCGCGGACGGCGGCGGCATCGCCAAGTGGATGAACGGCGGCATCGCCGGGCTGTCCTATGCCCTCACCCGCGCCATGCGCGAGGTGCTGCTCGGTGCGGATCCGCCCGTTTCGCTCACCCGGCGCGCCGAGGCATGCCTGGCCGAACAGCGCGAGAGCGACGCCCCCGACACCGTGCACCCGGGCGGCACACTGATCACGCGCGTCGGCAACGACGTGCGCTGGTGGACCTGGGCCGGGTATCGCGCCAACGCCACCCTCGGGGCAACCCTTCAGTCGGTCTCAGACCCTTTGCAACGCCCCACCGACTGCTGGCTGCGCTTGCGCGAAGATTCCACCCCGGCCGACTGGCGCGCGGCTCGCGAGAGTGTCGGCGAGAGCCTGGTGCTACCCGATGTGGACCACCGGGCTGTACGCGGACTGAAGTTCTCTGCCGCTCTCCCAGAACGTCTCGCAGTCGCCACGGTCGCGGCCCGTCTGGCCGACTTCGAGAGTGCTCGCGCGGTGTTGTCCGAGCCTGTGCGTCTGGTCGGCTGAAGCTGCCTCTTGCCGGGCATCGCGATGCGGCAGCCCCATCCTCACGGCCTTCGTGCTGGACGTATGTGTTCCTTGGGCGGAGCACATGTTCAGACGAAGGCCGCTTCTGCGTACGGCAGTTACCGGACCGAGTGCTCAAGTTCGACGCACCATTCGCTGCCGAAGGTCAAAGATCAAGTTAGTGCTCCAGCAGTACTCTGGTGTCTGACCCGGCACGATGCCGGGCGGCTGGAGTGCAGCGGGACGGTAGCTGATCAGTGGCGGCCTCTTCGAGGCTGCCCCTCGTTCGTACGACAGCGTCGCCGGTGGTGGCAGCGGCGGGGCGGCATCCTCACGTGATCACCGAGCATCCTGCCGAGCAGCGGGACCTCGAACCGGACGACCTCTTCGTGCTTCTCCTGCCCGGGGGTCAGGCGCTCGCCTGACCCCCGGGCTTCCGCCGCCGGCTACTTCGTCTTGCGGTTCGCGGAGAAGGCAGACTCCTTCCCCAGCGCTTCGATCGTCTCTTCCATCTCGCGGACCTTACGGCGCAGTTGCACCAGTTCCTCGCGCTCGGCCATGGTCAGCGCGCCCGCCGGCCCTTGGCCTCGCTCCGCCGCCAGCTCCTCCGCGATCGCCGCCGCGAACGCGTCGACGTCGCCCTCGGTGGTGTCGAAGGAGGTCATCCAGCGGACTTCGCCGGCCTGCTCGTCCCAGGTGTAGAAGCGGAAGCGCTTCTGGAGACGCTCGGTGACGGCCGGCGGCAGGACGGCGAAGATCTGGTTGGCCTGCACCGGGCGGGCGATCTCCAGGCCCGGCAGCCGGCGCACCGCCTCGTACAGCCGCTGCGTCATCGCGTTGGAGTGGGCCGCCGAGCGCAGCCAGAGGTCGCCGCCCAGCAGCGCCTCGAACTGCACCGACATGAAACGCATCTTGGAGCCCAGCTGCATGCTCGTCTTGCGCAGGTGAGCCATGCCGCGCACCGCGTCCTCGTTGAGCACGATCACCGCCTCGCCGAAGAGCAGCCCGTTCTTGGTGCCGCCGAGCGAGAGGACGTCCACGCCGGCGTCGGTGGTCATCTCGCGCAGGGGCACGCCGAGGGTGGCGGCGGCGTTGGCGAGCCGGGCGCCGTCCAGGTAGACGAGCATGCCGAGGCCGTGCGCGTGGTCGCAGATGGCGCGGATCTCATCCGGCGTGTAGCAGGTGCCGAGCTCGGTGGACTGGGCGATCGAGACGACCTTGGGCCGGGCCCGGTGCTGGTCCTCGAAGCCCCATGCCTGACGGTCGATCAGCTCAGGGGTGAGCTTGCCGTCCCATGCGGGCACCGTCAGGAGTTTGATCCCGGCGACCTTCTCGGGCGCCCCGCCCTCGTCGACGTTGATGTGGGCCGACTCGGCGCAGACCACGGCGTCCCAGCGGTCGAGCATGGTCTGCAGCGCCACCACGTTCGCGCCGGTGCCGTTGAAGACCGGGTACGTGTGCGCGGTGGGGCCGAAGTGGCCGCGCACCACTTCCTGGAGGCGCTCGGTGTAGACGTCGGCGCCGTAGCTGACCTGGTGGCCGCCGTTGGCCAGGGCGATCGCCGCAAGGATCTCGGGGTGCGCACCCGCGTAGTTGTCGCTGGCGAAGCCGCGCTCGTCCGGGTCGTGTCGTCGCTGTACGGTCATGTGCGCTCGCCTTACTTGTCTCGGTCGTAGGGGTGTGACATACGTGGTCCGGACGGGCGCCGGCCGGTCCGCTCAGGTCGGCGCCGGCTCCGTCCGCGCGCGGGCCTTCTCCAGGCCGCGCACCAAGGGCGGCGCGGCGAGCCCGAGCAGGGGGAAGAGCGCCGCGAGGACCAGCCAGCCGGTCGCCGCCGCGCCGACGACCAGGAGGGAGGTCATCGGCCACGGTCCGGCGAACTGCCAGAGCCCGCGCCCCAGGGAGAACACCGCCTGGTACTCCCCCTACCGGTCCGCCGGGGCGAGCCCGAAGGACAGGCCCCAGCTCGCCGAACGCCTGGTACAGCTCCCCGAGGACGAGCACCAGCGCACCGCCCGGCAGGGCCGCGCTGTCCAGGAGCACGCCGTGCCCCCCCTCGGTTCACCGCGACGACCAGGCAGGACGCCCCCAGCGACCACCCCGCCCAGCGCAGCATACGTGCCGCTCCCGCCGGGGTACGCGCGCCCCTGCTGACCGCGACCTGGAACAGCAGCACCAGGACGGTGTCCAGGATCAGCAGCCCCGACACCAGCGAGCGCGGGCGCGTCGGTGCCGGTGACGACCCACAGCGGCAGACCGACCGTCAGCAGCGGGTGCCAGGCTCTAGGTGTGCTGTCCCGAGACGTCGGTGACAGGCGACACGTCTTGAGCGCCGCACAACAGGTCGCAGGATCGCGTCATGGCTTCCAGCGTCGTGGCGAACCGGGGGCGCCCATGGCCCGCGCGTGGACCAGCTCCTCGTCCGGGGTGAGATGGCGCCGGCCACCTGGCGCAGCCGCGTCAGGACCTGCCCGGCGTCGGCCGGCAGCGGCTGACACGCTCTGCTGATCCCAGCAGTCACCTTCACTCCCGCGGCCTCCCCGGAGGCCCACCTGGCATCACGGAAGTTGCTCCAGGGTCCGAGATGTGACAACGCCCGATCCTCGTCGGCACGGTTTCCACCGGCCGGCCCTGCGACCGTTCGGCGGCATGCTTTGCCCTTGTCCTCGTAGGCGGTGTCCGCTTGCCCGGGGGTAAAAGACTTGGGCCGGCGCCGAACCTCGGAGGCGTTTGTCACCCACGGTGGACAGCGCGTTCATCGGCGATCGTTGCGATGAGGCGTCGCAGCGCGGCGTGGGCGGGTGGGCCCCAGGTGGCCTTGCCGCCGGGGCGGCCATGAAGGCCGGCCTCTCCCATGAGGATGCCGCTGAGAGCTGTCAGCACCGCCCAGCCGCGGGCGCGGCGCAGGGTCGCGGCGTCCATCACCGGCTGGTAGGCGTCATGGAAGCGGTCGGCGGCCCCGTCCGGCAGCAGTATCCAAGGGGCGGCGAGATCGCAGGCCGGATCGCCCGCGCAGAGGTCGCCGAAGTCGATCACGCCGCAGAAGGTGCCGTCCGCGGTGAGGACGTTGGCCGGATGCAGGTCGCCGTGGAGCCATAGCGCCGGGCCCGCCCACTCGGGCGCGGCAACGGCGTCTTCCCAGACCGCGCGGACGGCATCCGGTTCGGGGAGCAGCCCCGGCTCGATGGCCGTGGTGAACTGCACGGCGAATTGCTCGGCACGGTCGGCCAGTGGCCCCCCGCGGCCACGGCCGGCGGGCGCTCCGTCGGGGGCAGGTTGGTGAAGGGCCGTCAGGAAGGCGGCCAAGGTGCGGGCCGCCTCCGCGGCACGTGTGGCGGGAGCGCGGTCGGCGGGCGAGCCGGGCACCCAGGTGGGGACGATCCAGGGTCGCGGAAACCGCTCGGAGGCGCCTGCCTTGCCGAGAGCCGCGGGCCGGTCGCCGCCCCTGGGCGACCGGCCCGCGGACCCGCGGGGTTGTCACCGCCAGATGGACTTCAGCTGCCACGCCTGCAGGTGGTCGAGGGTGGCGGTGCCGCCCTCGGCGAAGACCTCGACGCCGGTGCTGGAGGGGTCGGGGAAGATCTGGTCGGTGATCACCGCTTCGCCATTGCCGCCGAAGACCTCGACGGACGACGAGTCGACGAGGATCCGCAGCTTGACCTTGCCGTTCTTGGGCTTCAGGGGTGCGGTCTGGACGCCGGGGAAGGTGCTGTTGAAGTCGCCGACGCCGGAGCGGGTGCGGTCGACGTACAGCTCCTGGGTCGTGGTGTCGTAGCCGATGACGGTCTCTTCGCCGCCCGCGCCGGTGCGCACCTTCAGGCCGAAGCGGTCGGCGTCCTCGAGGGAGAAGGTCGCCTCGATGTCGAGCGCCTTGCCCTTGGCTGCTCGGCCGATCAAGGGCTTGGAGGTGTTCTTGACGGTGACGCCGGACGCCGTGGCCGGGCGCTCGTTCCGGAGGGACTCCAGGCTGCCCACCGGCTTGCTGGTCAGCCGGATCTGGCCGTTGACCGTGCGCAGTGCCATTTCCCGGGGAACACTCTGCGCGCTGCGCCAGGGGGAGGTGGGGATGGACTGGCCGTAGTCCCAGTTGTTCATCCAGCCGATCATGTAGCGCTTGCCACCCGGGGCGTTCTCCCAGGACACCGCCGCGTAGTAGTCCTTGCCGTAGTCGGCCCAGTCGGCGCGCTGTACGACGGACTTGGCGGGCTTGTCAGCGGCGGTGAACTGGTCGGCCAGGATGTGGCCCCAGCCGGCGGTGTTCATGTCGACGACCTGGATCTGCGCCTTCTTGCCGGCGTACGGGCGCATGTCGAAGGAGGCCCAGTCCAGGGTCTCGCTGTCGGCGCCGGTCGCGCTGCGGACGACCTTGCCGTCGACGATCAGGTTGACGGACGTCTCCTGGGAGACGCGCTGGGCCTGGCTGTCGGACAGCATGATGTGGTCGACGTTGACGTGGCCCCAGCCGCCGGTGTTGTCGTCGACGATCCTGATCCGCGCCTGCTTGCCGGCGAGGTCGCTGACGTCCCAGGAGGCCCAGTTGAGTGCCTCGGCGTCCTTTCCGGTGGCGCTGCGGACGACCCGGCCGTCCACGAGGAGCTCGACGGCGGTCGGGTTGTCGGAGCCGGCCGGGTGATTGCCGCCGCCGATGAGGAAGTTGATGTGCTTCTTGTCGATGGTGAACTCGGCTGACGTGAGGGTGCCCGTGGTGGAGTCGCCGTTCCGGAAGGTGTTGACCAGCCCGTCTCCCAGGAAGCCGGATACCTGTCCCTGGCCGGGGAGGGTGCCGGTAGCCGGTGCGGTGCCGAAAGCGTCCCCGGTCGCCGTCCAGTCGCCGTACGTTCCGCCTTCGAAGTCGGCGAGGACCGTGCCCTCGGGCGGAGTGCCGTCCATGACGGTCCCGGCCTCGTGCGGATGCCGCCCGCCACCGATCTTGAAGTTCAGGTAGGGGCTGTCGACGGTGAAGGAGGGGGAGCTGAGGATGCCGGTGGCGCCGTCACCGCCGTGAAAGCTGTTGGCGAGGCCCTTGCCGTCGAAGCCGTCGACGGTCCCCTGCCAGTCCACCGCACCGGCTGCCGGTCCCTGGCCGAACGCGGTGCCCGTGCTCGTCCACGTACCGAAGCCGGTGCCCTCGAAGTCCTGCACGACATTCCCGGTGGGCGGGGTGTACGTGCCCTTGTCGTCCGCGGTGAACTTCTTGCCGTCGAAGTCGCCGATGAAGTACTGGGCGGCCGAACCTCCCGCGATGCCACCGGGGTTGATGTTGACGACCAGGACCCACTTGATGTTCTTCCTGTCCCCGTCCACGGCGAGGGGGAACAGGTCGGGGCACTCCCACACGCCGCCCGTCGCACCGGCCGGTCCGAACTCGCTCTGCAGCTCCCAGTCCTTGAGGTTCTTCGACGAGTAGAACCGCACCTTGTGCTCGGCGGACAGCGACACCGTCATCAGCCAGCTCTTGGTCGGCGCGTGCCACTGGACCTTGGGATCGCGGAAGTTGTCGGAGCCGATGTCGATCACGGGATTGCCCTGGTACTTGGTCCAGGTACGGCCGCGGTCGGTGCTGTAGGCGAGCGACTGGGCCTGCTTGCCGCCGTTCTTGTAGGCGCTGGTGTAGATCGCCACCATGGGCGGGTTCGCCTTGGTGCCGAACCCGGTGGTGTTGTCCCAGTCGACGACCGCGCTGCCGGAGAACACCATCTCCTCGTCGTCGTGCGACAGGGCGAGCGGCAACTCCTTCCAGTGCACGAGGTCCTTGCTCACCGCGTGCCCCCAGGACATGTCGCCCCAGGTGTTGCCGTTGGGGTTGTACTGGTAGAAGAGGTGGTACTCGCCCTTGTAATAGACGAGCCCGTTGGGGTCGTTCATCCAGTTCTTCTGCGGAGTGAAGTGGAACTGGGGTCTGTAGGTCTCGGTGTAGGCCGGGGTGTCGGCGGCGACGGCCTGGGGGGCCAGCGGGGCTGCGGACAGGGCGCAGACGGTCGCGACCGCCGCCATCATCCGTGTGCGGGCATGCCGGGATACGTGTGCAGAGCTCATGGTGCCTCCTAGTCCCGCGGCCGTCCACGCAGCGGTGACTGCGGCTTCTGCGCGACGGACCGAAAAGTGCACCCCAGGCCGATGCCGGCTCCCGTGCCGTCGGCCGAGGGTGTCATCGTTGACTTGTGTCATCGATGACAGCGAGTGCCCGATTATGAAGCCCTATCCGGCCTCCGCGTCAACGGTCCGGGCGCGATTGCTCCGGGATGACCGGCGGTTCATCGGCTGTCGTCGATGGTCGCGAACCGCACCGACCCGTTGGCCATGGCGGTCTCGGATTCGGTGACCGCCCAGGTCACAGGGGTGGGGTGGGGCCGCCCGGCAAGCTTCGGCCTCATCGTCGACGCCGAGACGGGCCGGTGAACGAGTTGTTTCCGGCCTGTTGACCGGCCGGGCCGTTCGGTGCTTCACTGCCGGAACCGCTACCGAAACCGGTTCCGGGACCGATTCCGGTACCGGTTCCACAGGGCTCTGTACGATCGGCCCTTCGGTGCGGGAGGGAAGTCTTCCGCCTCTGCAGGAAGGGAGGGGAGGTGACATGGGAGTCACTATCGCCGACGTGGCCACGCGGGCCGGGGTCAGCAAGACGACGGTCTCGCGGGTGCTGAACGGCAAGGGCGAGATCAACGAGAACACCGTCTTGAAGGTCCGCAAGGCGATATCGGAACTCGGTTATGTGCCGAGCGCCGGGGCAGTGGGGCTCGCACGCGGCACGACACAGATGATCGGCATGCTGGTCCCTGACTTGGCCTGGGCCTGGGCCGGCATAGTGCAGGCGGTCGTTGAAACGCTGGAGGCCGAGGGCTTCGGGCTGCGGATCCTGACCTGGAACCGCGGTGAGGAGTCACTGCGCAGGCTGGGCCTGCAGGTCGCTGCCAAGTCGTTCGACGGGCTGCTGGTGATAGAGCCCGAGGGGGCCCTGGGGTCCATCACGGAACTGCACGAGGCCGGACTGCCGGTGGTGCTGATAGACGACCGCTTCCAGCGGCCGGGATTCCCCTACGTGGCCACCACCAACCGGGAGGGCGGTGAGCAGGCGGCGCACCACCTGCTGGACCTAGGCCGCCGTCGCCCTCTGGTGGTGACCGGGCCTGATGAGTACGGGTGCACGCAGGAACGGCTGGGCGGCTTCGTCGACACGTATGCGCAGGCCGGGATCGAACTCGACCCACGCAGAATCATCTGCGGCGACTTCCTGTTCGACGACGGCCGGAGCGCGGTGGCGCAAGCTCTCGCGGACGGCGTGGAGTTCGACGCGGTCTTCGGGCACAACGACCCCTTGGCAGCCGGCGTGATCGCGGCCCTGCACGAGGCCGGCCTCAAGATTCCGCGGGATGTCGCCGTGGTGGGGTTCGACGACGTCGAGGTGGCGTCGTACACCTATCCGGCGCTGACCACCATCCGCCAGCCGATGCGGGAAATGGGTGAGGCGGCGGCTCGTCTGCTGCTCGACCACGTGCGCAGATCGCCGGAGGCCGCTCCCTCGCGCATCGTTCCCACCAGCCTCGTGATCCGTGGCTCGACGTCAGAGCCGAGCTCGAACTGACGCGACGTCATCGCGATGCGTGAGTGAGGGCGCCTGGCGGCCGGGCGGTGCGTTGCCGGTGACGCACCGCCCCTGTCTCCTGAAACCTCTCTCCTCGAAACCCGGGCGACCCTCTTCGGCCTCGCCTTCCTCACCACATCCGGCGGCTGCGCCTGCGTTCACGCGGCACCGCCCACCTGCACCTTCCGCCCGCGAGTTTCCCGATCCGGGACACCGACGGGGGCGCCTGGCACATCCCGCCCGGCCGTTACCCACTCGCGTCGGACGCTCCCACCGCGACCCGCGAGGGACCGCCGCCGCTGTCACCACAGATGCCGCCCACTCGTGGGCCGGCCCATCCGGGCGCCCGCCCCTTCCTGACCTTCGCCGCCCCCCCGCCTGTCTCGCTCAACGGCAAGGAGCCGCATCATGCGTATCACCACCCGTCACGCTGTCAGAACCGTCCAGACCCTGTGCGTCACCCTCACGGCAGCCCTCGTGGCCACCGGCTGCGGCCGGAGCGAGGATTCCGGCCCCGGCAACGATGCCCCCGCCGAGATCGGCGCGGGCAAGGCCAAGGGGACGGTGGTCATGTGGTCCATGGGCGACCCCGACGACGACCTGAAGGCACTGGCCAAGAAGTTCGAGCAGGAGAACCCGGACGCAGACGTCAAGATCACCGCGGTCCCGTGGGACGGCGCCCACGACAAGCTGACCACCGCGATAGCCGGCGGCAACACACCGGACATGTCCATGGTGGGCAGCACCTGGATGGCCGAGATGGCCGCCCTGAACGGCTTCCAGGCCACCCCGAAGTCGATCAAGTCCTCGGACTTCTACCCCGGCCAGTGGGACACCACCAAGTACAAGGGCATCTCCTACGGCGTCCCGTTCATCGCCGACACCCAAGCGGTCTTCTACCGGACCGACATCACCAAGAAGGCCGGTATCAAGGGCGCCCTGGCCGGCGACCGGGCCGGGTACCTGAAGGACCTCAAGGCCATCCAGGCCACCGCCGGCAAGGAGAACCCCAAGCTGCGCCATGCCAGCGGGCTGGTGATGGGCTTCAACTCCTGGATCTTCTGGGTGCCGATGGTCTGGCAGCAGGGCGGTGACATCTACGACGCCAAGACCGGGACGTTCACCTTCGACTCGCCCGAGGTCGCCAAGGCGCTGGAGGACTACGCGAGCGTCCCCAAGCAGGGCCTGGCGCCGACCGACAGGTCGGACAACGTGCAGGGCTTCCGCGACGGGCTGATCGCCGTTTACCAGGAGGGCGCGTGGGCCGGCGGCAGCCTCCACAAGGACGCCCCGGAGCTGGACGGCAAGTGGAAGACCATGCCGATGCCGTACACCGAGCAGCCCGCCGGGTTCGCCGGCGGCAGCGACCTGGCGGTGTTCAAGGAGGCCGAGAACCCCGACGCGGCATGGAAGTTCGCCCAGTTCCTGACCGAGCCCGCCAACCTCGCGACCTACTCCAAGGCCACCGGCAGCCTGCCTCCTTCGCCCCAGGCGTGGACCGAGGGGAAGCTGACCGAGGACGAGAACCTGAAGGCGTTCGCCGAGCAGCTCGAGGTCAGCAAGGCGCCGCCCGCCATCACGACGTGGCAGCAGATCGCCGACACCATCGACTCCGAACTGGAGAAGCTGACCCTCGGCAAGGCCACCGTCGCCGAGGTGCAGAAGACGCTGCAGTCCAAGGCCACCAGCATCGGCACCGGCCGCTGAGCGCCGCCGCGTGCATACCCCTCGTACGGACAACCCACGTACGGACGGATGACATCCATGTCCACGAAAACGCTCCCCGAGCGGGGCGACACCCACGAGCAGGGCACCGCAGGGTCGCAACGGAGTGCCGATCGCCGGCACTCCGGGCTCCGCAGCACGGCGCGCGGCAGGCAGGCCCGGGCCGCCTGGGTCCTCGCCGCCCCGTTCCTCGCGCTCTTCTTGGCCTTCATGCTGCTGCCGGTGGTGTGGTCGCTGCTGATGGGCCTGACCGACACCAAGAGCGCGGACCTGCGCACACCGCTGAGCGTGTCGTTCGTCGGCTTCGACAACTACGTACGCCTCTTTGAGGACCCGCAGTTCTTCACGGCCCTGCGCAACACGGCCGTGTTCGTCCTGGTGGCCCTGCCCCTGACCCTGGCCGCCGGGCTCGCGGCGGCGGTTGCCCTCGACCGGGGCATCCGCCGCTTCCGGGCCGTCTTCCGGGTCGGCTTCTACCTGCCGGTGATCACCAGCATCGTGGCCGTCGCCGTGGTGTGGAAGACGCTCCTGGAACCTCGCGCGGGACTGGCGAACCTCGTCCTGGGCTGGTTCGGAATCGACGGTCCGGCCTGGCTGGCGGACACCCGCTTCGCCCTGCCCGTCATGATCGTGATGGCGGTGTGGCGCAACCTCGGCACGGTCATGATCATCATGCTGGCGGGTCTGCAGTCCGTACCCCAGTCCCTGATGGAGGCGGCCGAACTCGACGGCGCCGGGCCCTGGCAGCGGTTCTGGCGGGTCACCTTCCCGCTCCTGCGGCCGGCCCTGCTGCTGACCGCTGTGACCACCGGCATCGGCTATCTGCAGTTCTTCGACGAGCCGTTCGTGATGACCGATGGCGGACCGCTGGACTCCACCCTGTCGGCGACGTTGTACGCCTACAAACAGTTCGGCAACGGCAACTACGAGATGGCGTCGGCCGCCGGCTACGTCATCTTCGTCCTCATCGTCGCGCTGACCGTGCTGCAGTTCCGCGTGCTGCGAGACAAGGACTGATGCGTCATGAGCACCCTCTCCACTCTCCGAACGCCACAACCGGGCACGGACCGCGCCCTGAGGCGCCGCCGCATCCGGCAGAACTGGGGCCGGCCCTGGCTGTACATACCGCTCGCCGGCGCCCTGCTGCTGATGGTCGCGCCGTTCCTGTGGATGCTGTCCGGGTCGTTCAAGCCCGAGGCCGACATCCGCAGGGTCCCGCCCGTCCTGATCCCCACGGTGCCCACGACCGCCAACTACGGTGAGCTGTTCAGCACGCTCGACTTCACGAGCATGTTCGCCAACTCCGTGATCGTGGCCCTCGCCGTCACCGCGGGCAACCTGATCTTCTGCTCGATGCTCGGATACGCCCTGGCCAAGCTGGAGTTCCGCGGACAGCGCGCCGTTTTCCTGCTGGTCATGGGGACCCTCATGATCCCCGGCCTGGTCACCTTCGTCCCCCTGTACGTGCTGGTGGCCAACATGCAGCTGACCGGCTCCCTGCTCGGGCTGATCCTTCCGTTCCTGGCCACGCCCTTCGGGGTGTTCCTGATGCGGCAGTTCATCTCCACCCTGCCCGACGAACTCATCGACGCCGCCCGCGTCGACGGCTGCCGCGAACTGGCCATCTTCGCGAAGATCATCCTGCCGCTGACCAAGCCCGCCCTCGCCACCCTCGGGATCATCACCTTCCTCGGCTCCTGGAACAACTTCCTGTGGCCCCTGGTCGTGGCCCAGAACGAGAGCCAGTACACCCTCCCCGTCGGCCTCGCCCTGGCCAGCAGCGGACAGTCCTTCACCCGCTTCGGCATCCTGCTCGCCGGCGCCATGGTCGTCCTCCTGCCGGTGATGATCGTCTTCCTCCTCTTCCAGCGCCAGTTCGTGGCCGGCATCGCCACCACCGGCCTGAAGTGACACCCCGGCTCCCGCCCCGCCGCCCCATGCCGTACCGGTCCCGCCCGGAGCGGCGGACGGACCGCACGCGAGCCCCGCCGCGCCGGGCGGCAAGGTTCGCGCGACGAAGCACTCACCGTCGCCCAGCAACTCTCTGATCTGTGACGACTCATCTCTTGGAGAACACCGTGGGACAGCCGGTCCACTCTGCCGCGTACCTGGATCCCGAAGCGTCCGTCGAAGCGAGAACCGACGACTTGCTGTCCCGGATGACCCTGCCGGAGAAGGTCGGGCAGCTGCTGATGCTCGACGCACAACACGGGGACCTGGCGGACATCGTGTCGGCCAAGCTGGCCGGGGCAGTTCTGCATGTGTCTCCCGACCTCATGCCGCAGGCCATGGAACTGGCCCGGCAGACACGGCTCGGCATACCGCTGCTGACAGCCGACGACGGCATCCACGGCCACTCGTTCTGGCCGGGGGCGACCATCTTCCCGACCCAGCTGGCCATGGCCTGCACCTGGGACCCCTCCCTGCTCCACCGAGTCGCCCGAGCGGCCGCGACCGAGATCGCGGCGACCGGAATCCACGGGACGTTCTCCCCGGTGCTGTGCATCACCCGGGACCTGCGCTGGGGCCGGATCAACGAGACGTTCGGCGAGGACCCGTTCCTGATCGGTGAACTCGGGGCGGCGATGGTACGCGGCTACCAGGGCGACGGCCTCAGCGACCCGACAGCCGTGCTGGCGTACGCAAAGCACTTCGCGGGCTACTCCGAAACCCTGGGCGGGCGCGACGCCAGCGAAGCCGATCTCAGCCCCCGCAAGCTGCGCTCGTGGTTCCTGCCCCCCTTCGAGCAGGCGGTACGGGCCGGCTGCCGCGGCTTCATGCTCGGCTACCAGTCCATCGACGGGGTGCCCATCACCGCGCATCAGTGGCTGATCAACGACGTGCTCAAGGGCGAGTGGGGCTTCACCGGGACGCTGGTGACCGACTGGGACAACGTCGGCCGGATGGTCTACGACCAGCGGACCTGCGCCGACTACGCCGAGGCGGCGGCGGTCGCCGTCAACTCCGGGAACGACCTCATCATGGCCACACCGCAGTTCTTCGAGGGCGCCCAGGAGGCGGTCGCCCGCGGCCTGATCGAAGAGAAGCAGATCGATGACGCGGTACGGCGGGTTCTGCGGCTGAAGTTCGAGCTCGGACTTTTCGAGAACCCCCGCGCCCCCGACCCCGAGCGGCAGGCGCGGGTGATCGGCTGCCGCGCACACGCCGACCTCAACCTGGAGACCGCCCGACGCTCCCTGGTGTTGTTGCGCAACGAGGGGATCCTGCCCCTCGAGGGCGGGCTGACCTCGGACGGAACGGGGCGCGCCGTGAGCCGGGACAGGCCGCGGACGATCGCGGTCATCGGCCCCAACGCCGACAGCACGCAAGCCATGCTCGGCGACTGGGCGGGCGCCACCGGCCAGGTCCCGTGGATGCCCGAAGGACATCCACGCGAGTCGGTGGAGACGGTGCTCGACGGCCTTCGCGCCGTCGCACCGGCCGACTGGACCATCACCTACGCCCGCGGAGCCGACATCGAAAACCCCGCATCCAACTCCGAGTGGTCCCTCGGGCCCGACGGCCAGCCGCAGCCATCCGTTTTCACCCCCGCCCCGGTCGACCAGGCACAGCTTCGGGAGGCCACCGCCGCCGCGGAGACCGCCGACTACGCCGTCGTGGTCGTGGGGGACACCATCGCCCTCACCGGCGAGGTGCGCTCCACGGCGACGCTCGACCTCCAGGGAGGCCAGATCGCGCTGCTGGACGCGGTCGCCGCCACCGGCACACCGATGATCGTCGTACTGGCCCAGTCCAAGCCGAGCGCCCTCCCGGAGTCGGCACTGAACGCGGCAGCCCTCATCGAGGCGTTCAACCCGGGCATGCGCGGTGGCCGCGCCGTCGCCGAACTGCTTCTCGGACTCGTCGATCCCAGTGGCCGGCTCCCGGTCTCCTTCGCACGTCACGTCGGACAGCAACCGGTCTTCTACAACCAGGTGCGAGGCCAGCACGGGAGCCGCTATGCGGATCTCACACAGGACCCCCTCTTCGCGTTCGGCGAGGGCCTCACCTACACCACGGTCACCTACTCCGACTTGGTCGTGCACGACCCGGAGGTCTCCGCCGACGGCACCGTCGACGCCACGGTGCGGCTCACCAACACCGGCAGCCGCAGGGCCGTGGAAACGGTTCAGGCGTACGTCAGCGACCTGACCACCAGCGTCACCTGGGCCGAGCAGGAGCTGAAGGGCTTCAACCAGGTCGACATACCTCCCGGCGAAAGCCTGGACGTCCGCATCAGCATCCCTGCCTCCCAGTGCTCTCTCGTCACAGCCGACAACCGCCGAGTGGTCGAACCAGGCCAGTTCGCACTCCGCGTCGGCCCCAGCTCACGGCGGGAGCAGCAGCTGAGCGTGGAATTCCGCATCCGGACCTGAAGGCCGCACACAGGCTTGAAGACCACCGCCCCGTCGGCCCGCCGCCCCGCGAACCAGAGGGCCGGCGGGGCGGTCCCCTGCCATACCGAAAGGCACGCGTGTGTCCACCCCACCCCGCGATCCGCACTTCCCCGTCGCGCACCTGCGCCCGCCCCGCAACTGGATCAACGACCCCAACGGGCTGGTCTTCCACGACGGCCACTACCACGTGTGCTACCAGTACAACCCGCACGGAGCGAACCACGCCAACATGCACTGGGGCCACTTCCGCAGCCCCGACCTGCTGACCTGGGAGCCACTGCCGATCGCCCTGTCCCCGGCCCCCGGTGGCCTGGACGCCGACGGCTGCTTCTCCGGTAACGCCGTCTCCGACGGCGAACGGCTGGTCGTCTTCTACTCCGCGCACCGCGAGGACCGCTCGTTCCAGCACCAGCCGGTCACCCGCGCAGTCTCCCGAGACAGCGGCCGGACGTTCAGCCCGAGTGGTGAACCGGTCATCCCCGAGCTGCCCGAGGGCTGCACCATGTACCGCGACCCGTACGTCTGGCGACACGGCGACGGCTGGCGGATGCTGGTCGGGGTCGCCCTCGCGGACGGCCGCGCCGCCGCCCTGCTGTACGACTCACCCGACCTGGAGGACTGGGCCTACCGAGGGCCCTTCGCCACCCGTCGTCCGGAGCCCATCGGCGGCACCGACCTGCTCACCGGCGAGGGCTGGGAATGCCCGCAATACCTCCCGGCAGCCGACGGACGCGGCGCCCTCCTCTTCGGCACCTGGACCGAACCCACCGGTCCGCAGAGCGTCGCGGCCCTGATCGGCGAAGAGCACGACGGCCACTTCAAGGCGGGCTCAGCGGTGCCCGTCGACCACGGCCCCGACTGCTACGCACCCGCCCTGCTGCGCGCACCGGGCGACCGGTGGCTGCTGTGGGGCTGGTCGTGGGAAGCCCGCGACGAAGCCTGGGCCGTCGCGGACGGATGGGCCGGGGTCCTCACCCTGCCCCGCGAGATCCACGTCCACGACGACGGCACACTGCGCCAGCAGCCCGCCACCGAACTGCTCGCCCTGCGCGGCCGGCACACCGTCACCGCCACAGGCGCGACGCACGGCTCGCAGCCGGTGGAGCTCGGCACCGTGGGCCGCGCCTTCGACCTGACGGCCCGTCTGGAGCCGACCGGAAACGCCGGCCTGCGGCTGCTCACCACCCCGGACGGCTCCGAGTACCTCGACATCCGTCTCGACGTGGACGCGGGCGAACTCGTCGTCGACCGTGACAACGCCTCACTGGACAGCCGGGGCCGCGGCGGTTCCCACCGGATGCCCTGCCCGCCGGACCGGCCCGTCGACCTGCGCGTCGTCGTCGACCACTCCATCGCCGAAATCTTCCTGATCACCACCGGCCAGGTCCTCACCCTGCGCTTCTACCCCACAGGACAGAGCCCGTGGCGACTTCAGGCCCGCACCGCCCCCGGTACGCGCCTCGGCTTCGCGGTCGAGGCGTGGGAACTGCACCCGCTCGTGATCAAGGAGCCGAGCACCGGCGCCGCAGAGCCGGCGCCGGCGTCGCCGTAGAACCGACTCGAACCGGTCGATCCCCCACCTCGGCAATGTGTCCCACCCGCTCTCCCCAGTACTGAACAAGCAGGTCCGAAGGAGGATCTTCCATGAGGTCATACGGTCTCGGACGACGCCAGTTCCTGGCCTCCGCCGTTGGTGTCGCTGCCGCCTGGAACCAGGTTTCCGGGAACGCCGTCGCCGCCCCGCAGCTGAAGCAAGCCTCACGTGACAATTCCGTCCGTGTGTGGCTGACGGACGTATCGGCCGACAAGTGGGTCGCCGGCCAGGACGATGTGCTGTTCAAGGCGAGGAGAACGGCCAACCCGCTGACGATCAAGATCGACGACAGCGTCAAGTACCAGAAGGTCCAAGGCTTCGGGGCGGCCATGACCGACTCCTCCGCCTGGCTCATCGACAAGCTGTCCACCGCCGAGCGGACCAAGCTGATGGAGAAGCTGTTCGATCCCTCGAAGGGAATCGGCCTCAGTCTGCTCCGCTCTCCGATGGGCGCCACGGATTTCAACGCGTCCGGGAACTACTCCTACAACGACATGCCCGCGGGGCAAACGGACCCCACGCTGTCCAACTTCTCCGTCCAGCATGACGTGCCGTACATCATTCCGGCCTTGCGGCAGGCCCTCTCACTCAACCCGTCCATCAAGATCATGGCCAACCCGTGGAGCCCACCAGGCTGGATGAAGACCTCCGACTCCATGATCGGAGGCACCCTCAAGAGCGAGTACACCTCCGCGCTGGCCGACTACTTCGTCAAGTTCATCCACGCCTATGGCGAAGCCGGCGTGCCCATCTCCTACATTTCCCCGCAGAACGAACCCATGGGTACTCCCACCTGGCCCGGGATGTTCCTGTCCGCGTACCAGGAAGCCGACTTGATCCAGGAGATCGGCAAGGCGTTCGAAGCCAACGGAATCTCCACGAAGATCCTGGCATGGGACCACAACTGGGACGTGCCCTCGTATCCGGAGACGATCTTCAGCGACCCCGCAGCCTCCAAGTACACCGCGGGAACCGGATGGCACATCTACAGCGGCAACCCGAACTACCAGGCAGTGGTCCATAACGACTACCCGAGCAAGGAAACCTTCATCACAGAAGCCACCGGAGGCGTTTGGCAGGACAGCGACCAGACGGCGTTCAGCGAAGCACTGGGAACGTGGATCATCAACGGAACGCGCAACTGGGCAAACGGGGTGATGCTGTGGAACATCGCACTCGACCCCGATCGGGGCCCGCTCAACAGCGACACGGCCGGCATACCCATGCTCCGGGGCCTGCTCACGATCGACCCGGCCGACGGACGGGTGACCTACAACGTGGACTACCACGCCCTGGCTCACGCCGGCAGGTTCGTCAAGCCCGGAGCACGCCGGATCTACTCGAACACCTTCGGCGAAGGAAGCATAGAGAACGTCGCGTTCCAGAACCCGGACGGATCGAAGGTCCTGATCGCCCACAACTCGGGCAGCGCCGCGAAAACCTTCAGCGTCGCGGACGGGACACACTCGTTCGACTACACCCTGAACGCCGGCGACGCCGTCACCTTCACGTACTCCGGGCCTGCGCAGAGCGGCCGTACCCCCGCAGCGACCAAGGTCTCGGACCCGACACACGACTTCACGTTCACGTCGGCATCCGGCCCGGTCACCGTCACGTACGACCCGGCACTGCTGCCCTACCAGAACTCCCTCCGCACCGGAAACAAGCTGGTCACGTACTCCCTTCCGATCGGAGCTTCCGTCCAGACGACCGGAAGGGCGCTGAGCCGTGGCAAGTGGACCGCCACGGCTTCCGCGCAGCCGGACTGGGGGGTGGCCGCGAACGCGATCGACGGCGACATCAACACCAGGTGGAGTCTCGGGCACGGGCCGACGAGCGGCGACTGGTTCCAGATCGACCTGGGGAACCCCACGAGCTTCAACAAAATCGTCCTCGACACCGGCGTGAACAATTCGTTCGACTACGTCACCAGGTACCAGATATACGTGTCGAACGACGGAGCCGATTGGGGCAGCGCGATTGCGAGCGGCAGCGGGGGCATCGGCAAGATAGCCGTCACGTTGCCGACCCGAACGGCACAGTACATTCGCATCGTCAGTACCGCGGCGTCCGGTTTCTGGTGGGCCATCGGCGACATCGAGGTGTACGGGTCTGCGCGTGGAACCGGCTCGATCACAGCTCCTGCAGCAGTATCGAACGGCCTCCAGCTGAAGACCTGGACCAGCAAGGAAGGGTCGCAGGTAACCGTAGTGTTCAACGGGACCACCGACAGCAAGAGTTTCAAGATATCCACCGACGGCTCGTACACCTATACGCTGCCAAGCGGCACCTCGGCGATGTTCACCACCAAGAAGCTGTCGAGCTTCCCATCGCCGACCTTCAGTGAATTGAAGCCGGAACGAGGAATGCCGCGCTCCAAGTTCACGATTCGCGGTTCTGGTTTCGGCGATGCGCAGGGGCTGGGTACGGTGTATTTCGGATCGAGCTATGCCGAAATAGACACCTGGTCGGACACGAGTATCAGCGCCTACGTTCCGAAGGGGCTTCCAGGTGGGAAGGTCAAGGTTTCCGTGAAGGGGGCCGGCGGAGCAGACGCAGGTGGATCATCGTTCGACGTGATAGATCTTGGTCCTGCGCTGCCGCGGACAGGCTGGACCGCAAAGGCTTCGGACGCAAGTCAGTGGGACGCGCCCGGAAACATGCTCGACGGCAATTCCGACACCCGGTACAGCTCCGGAACAGGGCAGTACGACGGCCTCTGGATCCAGGTGGACATGGGGCAGACGCAGACCTTCGACAAGATCGTGCTGGATGTCGGCGGCAGTGTCAGCGACTATGCGCGCAGCGCAGACGTATACGTGTCCACGGATGGAACCGACTGGACCAAGGTCACGTCCGTAGCGGACGGCCAGCGAGTCCACCTGATTTCCTTCCCGACGCAGACAGCTCGCTACATCAAGGTCGTCAATACCGGCAATGTTGCCCGTAGTTGGTGGTCAGTCGCGGAATTCAACGTCTACAACTGACCCCGGGCTTCGAGGGCCGGAGTGGCACGCGTCACCAAGGCGTGCCGCTCCGGCCGTAGGCTGACGTTCGTGACGGGGGAGGCCGGCACCGGGTGATACATCGTCAGCTCAGTCGGCGCCGGGGGCGGCTGATGGCCGCGATCTGCAGGACGTGGTGAGTCCCGCGGCCTCGGCTGCGGTGGCAGGGTGCGTTCGTGGTCGGCGAAGGTGTGGCCGGGCTCGGCCGGGCTGTCGCGCGGGCGGAGGCGATGACGCACCCGTCTGCGTCCCGCCGATCCGGGTGGGAGATGGCACCGAGTCCTGACAGGGCTCGGGCCCTTCGTAACTTGCTCCACTACAGACCAAAAGCCTAGCTGGTCCGGAGGGAAGTATGGACGTAGTGGGCTGAAGCCCTCTAGTCTTGTCGGTGTACCGTCACGGTCGTCGATGTGATCCGACAGCGCGGTAGCCATCGACTTCTCCTGTTTCCGAGCTGTTGCCCCCGCTCGGCGTAGTGGCCTGCTGAAGCACACCTAGCGGGCCGAAGCGACGCATCTCGCTACGGCATCGGCGCGGCAGCGCGCGCCCCAAGCCTGGCAGCCACCTGTTCAGGAAGGGGAGTGCATTGTCATGTTCATGAGAATCAGGGCTGCAGCCGCGCGCTGGCCGGCCATAGGTTCGGCTCTGCTCCTGGTCGCGGCCACTCTCACCGCGGCCTTGTCCAGTACGACCCCGGCCTCGGCGCACCCGATCAACGCCGCCGACTTCCAGCAGGTCCAACTGGCCCGCGGAGTCGCGGAGGTCGGTGAGCCGATGTCGCTGGCCGTACTCGCCGACCGGTCGGTGCTGCACACCGCCCGCAACGGGACCGTGCGCCGCACGGATGCGGGCGGCACCACCACGGTGATCGGCAGCATCCCCGTATACGTGCACGACGAGGACGGCCTCCAGGGCATCGGCATCGACCCGGGTTTCGCCACCAACCGGCACATCTACCTCTACTACGCCCCGCCGCTGTCCACACCAGGAGGCGACGCACCGACCACCGGCGGCAACTGGTCGGCGTGGCAGGGTGTCAACCGGCTTTCCCGGTTCACGCTCAACGCCGACTTCACGCTCAACCAGTCCAGCAGAGTGGACATCCTCGACGTGCCGGCCGACCGAGGCATCTGCTGCCACGCCGGCGGAGACATCGACTTCGACGCGGCAGGCAACCTGTACCTGTCCACGGGCGACGACACCAACCCGTTCGAGTCCGCCGGATATTCCCCGCTCGACGAGCGGACCGACCGCAACCCGGCGTTCGACGCGCAGCGCACCGCCGCCAACACCAACGACCTGCGCGGCAAGATCTTACGGATCAAGGTGAACGGGAACGGGTCGTACTCGATCCCGGCAGGCAACCTGTTCCCGCCCGGCACGGCCAGGACCCGGCCGGAGATCTACGCGATGGGCCTGCGCAACCCGTTCCGGATGAGCGTGGACAAGGCCACCGGCATCGTCTATGTCGGCGACTACGGCCCCGATGCCGGGGCCACCTCGGCGCGCGGGCCGCAGGGCCAGGTCGAGTTCAACCGCGTCACGGGCCCGGGCTTCTACGGCTGGCCCTACTGCACCGGCACGAACACGAGCTCCGAGACGTACGCCGAGTGGGACTTCGCCACCAACACGGCAGGCGCGAAGTACAACTGCTCGGGCGGGCCGACGAACAACTCGTTCCGCAATACCGGCTTGAGCACGCTGCCCCCCGCCAAGGCCGCCTGGATCCGTTACGGCGGCGACGCCGGCAGCCCGTCGGCGTTCGGCGGCGGCGCGGAGTCGCCGATGGCCGGCCCGGTGTACCGGTACGACCCCGAGGTCAGCTCGCCCACGAAGTTCCCGCAGTCGTTCGACGGGCAGTTCTTCGCCACGGAGTTCGGCCGCGGCTGGATCAAGCCGATCCACCTCAACGCCGACGGCTCCCCGGGGACCATCGACAGCTTCCCCTGGAACGGCAAGCAGGTGATCGACTCGGCGTTCGGCCCGGACGGCTCCTACTACGTGCTGGACTACGGCTCCGGGTGGTACCAGGGCGACCAGAACTCCGCCCTTTACCGCTTCGACTACGTCGGCGGCGGCAACCGGGCGCCCACGGCGATGGCCGGCGCCAACCGGACCTCCGGCGCGGCGCCGCTGACCGTGACCTTCTCCTCGGCCGGCTCATCCGACCCTGACGGTGGGGCACTGACCTATGCGTGGAGCTTCGGTGATGGCACCAGCTCCACCGACGCCAACCCGACGAAGACGTACAACACGAACGGCGACTACACGGCCAAGCTGACGGTGCGCGACCCGCAGGGTGCCACCGGTACCGCCGAGGTGCGGATCACCGTCGGCAACACCGCGCCGACCGTGACCATCAACAGCCCCGCCGCGGGGGAGATCTTCGCCTTCGGCGACACCGTGCCGTTCCGTATCACCGTGACGGATCCCGAGGACGGCACCGTCGACTGCGCCAAGGTCAAGCTGACGTACATCGTCGGTCACGACAGCCACGGCCACCCGATCACCTCGAAGACCGGTTGCTCCGGCACGATCACCATCCCGGTCGACGGTGAGCACGACGACGCGGCGAACATCTTCGGGGTCTTCGATGCCGAGTACACCGACAGCGCCGGGCTCACCACGCACACACAGCACATCCTGCAGCCGAAGCACCGGCAGGCCGAGCACTACAAGACATCGTCCGGCATCGCCGTCTTCGACAAGCCGACCGCCGAGGGCGGCAAGTCCGTCGGTGACATCGAGAACGGCGACTGGATCGCGTTCGAGCCGTACAAGCTGAGCAACGCCACGTCGTTCAGCGCCCGGGTGTCGTCAGCCGGCGCGGGCGGCACCTTGCAGGTCCGGGCCGGCTCGCCGACCGGCACCGTCCTCGGCTCCGCCACCGTCCCGGTCACCGGCTCGTGGACGAACTTCACCACCGTGAGCGGCTCGATCTCCGGCGCACCGGCCGGCACCACCACGCTCTACCTGACCTTCACCGGCGGCTCCGGATTCCTCTTCGACGTCGACGCGTTCACCTTCAATCCCGGCGGCGGCCCGACCCCCGGCGCGGGTCCGATCGTGGGGCTCGCGGGTAAGTGTCTGGACGTCCGTGACGGCGGCTCGGCGGACGGGACGGCGGTGCAGATCTCGTCGTGTACGGGCTCGGCGGGGCAGCGGTGGACGGTGACGCCGGGGTCGACGGTCAAGGCGTTGGGCAAGTGCCTGGATGTCAGCGGTAACAGCACGGCCGACGGGGCGAAGGTCCAGTTGTGGTCGTGCAACGGTGGCGCCAACCAGAACTGGCAGGCGTCTGCGGACGGGTCGCTGCGGAACCCGCAGTCGGGCAAGTGCCTGGACGTGTCGGGCGCCGGCTCGTCGGACGGCACCCTCGTGCACCTGTGGACCTGCCACGGCGGAGCCAACCAGAAATGGACCCTGCCCTGATTTCTGTCACCCGGAAGAGAGCGACGGACATGCGCAGACAACCCCGAAGCCTGCTCGGCGGGGCGGCCGCGACACTCGCCGCCCTGGCCCTCCTCGGGCAGCCCAGCCCCGTCAATGCCGCGGACACGGCCTACGACGTCCTCGTGTTCTCCAAGACGGCCGGATTCCGGCACGACTCGATCCCGGCAGGGATCCAGGCCATCCGCGACCTCGGCGCCGCGAACAGTTTCACGGTGACGGCCACGGAGGACGGCAACCACTTCACCACGAGCAACCTGAGCCGTTACGAGGCGGTGGTCTTCCTCAACACCACCGGCGACGTTCTGAACGAGGCCCAGCAGTCGGCGTTCCAGTCGTACATCGGATCGGGCGGCGGCTTCGTCGGCGTCCACTCGGCCGCGGACACGGAGTACAACTGGCCGTTCTACGGCGATCTGGTCGGCGCCTACTTCGCCTCGCACCCCGCTGTCCAGCAGGCCGACGTCAAGGTGGAGGGGCGGGCGCACGCGGCGACCGCCCACCTGCCGCAGACATGGACCCGCACCGATGAGTGGTACAACTTCCGGACCAACCCCCGTACCACCGCGCGCGTGCTCACCACGCTGGACGAGTCGTCGTACTCGGGCGGCTCGATGGGCGCCGACCACCCGCACACCTGGTGCAAGACCCAGTCGGGGGGCCGGTCCTTCTACACCGGCGGCGGGCACAGCCAGGCGTCGTACGCGGAGCCGGCGTTACGGGCGCACCTGCTCGGCGGTATCCGGTACGCGGCAGGCCGGACCAAGGCCGACTGCCGGCCCGAGACCGGCTATACGACCCTCTACAACGGCTCGACCACCGGCTGGTCGCAGGCCGGCCCGGGCGGCTTCACCAACTCGGACGCCACCCTCGCCTCGTACGGCGGCTTGGGCATGCTCTGGTACAGCGCCCGGCAGTTCACGAACTACTCGCTGAAGCTGGACTGGAAGACGGCCGGCGACGACAACTCGGGTGTGATCGTGGGCTTCCCACCGTCGAGCGACCCGCAGTCGGCACTGAACAACGGCTATGAGGTCCAGATCGACGCCACCGACGCGCCTGACCGCACGACTGGCTCGATCTACGCCGTCAAGGCCCCGGACACGGCTGCCCGGGACGCGGCGCTCAACCCACCGGGCGAGTGGAACACCTTCGAGTTGCTGGTGGAGGGCGAGCGGCTCCAGGTCTGGCTCAATGGCGTGAAGATCAATGACTTCACCGACACCGACCCCGCCCGCTCCCTCGCCGGCCACGTCGGCATCCAGAATCACGGCACGGGGGACGACGTATCGTTCCGCAACGTGCGGATCAAGGAGCTGGGCGGCAGCCCGCCGCCCACCCCCGGCGTGGGTCCGGTCGTGGGGCTCGGGGGTAAGTGTCTGGATGTCCGTAACGGTGGCTCGGCGGACGGGGCGGCGGTGCAGATCTCGTCGTGTACGGGCTCGGCGGGGCAGCGGTGGACGGTGACGCCGGGGTCGACGGTCAAGGCGTTGGGCAAGTGCCTGGATGTCAGCGGTAACAGCACGGCCGACGGGGCGAAGGTCCAGTTGTGGTCGTGCAACGGTGGCGCCAACCAGAACTGGCAGGCGTCTGCGGACGGGTCGCTGCGGAACCCGCAGTCGGGCAAGTGCCTGGACGTGTCGGGCGCCGGCTCGTCGGACGGCACCCTCGTGCACCTGTGGACCTGCCACGGCGGAGCCAACCAGAAATGGGCCCTGCCCCCCGCCTGAGCTGACGCAGCACGCTGGAAGGGCCACCTGCCACGGTGCGGTGGCCCTTCCGAGTTCTACGAACGAACGCCGGGTCGACCGACGGTCAGGCCGGTGTACGGCTTTCTCTGTTCGGCGGGCAGAAGGACGGCTCCGCCGCTCAACGACGGCTCCACTGCTGGTTGGTGCCGCCGTTGCAGGACCAGAGGGTGATCCTGGTGCCGTTGGCGGTGCCGCCGGCGTTGGCGTCGAGGCACAGTCCGGACTGGACTCCGGTGACGGTGCCGTCGGGGTTGACGTTCCACTGCTGGTTGTTCTGGCCGTTGCAGTCCCAGATGACGACGGCGGTGCCGTTGGTGGTGCCGCGTCCGCTGGCGTCGAGGCACTTGTCGCCGTGGACGGTCAGTTGTTTGTCTGCCGTGTAGGTCCAGGTCTGGCCGGCTGCGCCGGTGCAGTCCCAGAGTTGGGTCTGGGTGCCGTTGGTGGTGCCGGCACCGGGGACGGTCAGGCAGCGGCCGGACTGCGCGCCCACGATCTGCTGAGCCGTCGTCGGCGGTGGGGTGGTCGGCGGCGCCGCGTCAAGGCCGAAGAAGCGGATGGTTTCCGCGGCCTCGTCCGGCAGCCCGTGCCCCCGGCCCTGCAGGCTGATCGCCTCGACCGGCGCGGCGCCGCCCGTACCGCCGTACCGGGTGCGGGTGTAGCCGGTCTTCGGCGAGTCGGTGAACACGGGCGTCTGGCTGAGGCCGTGCACGTTCGTCCACTGCTCGACCTGCTCCCCGAAGTTGGGGTACCGCAGGATGTCGTCATCGGTGCCGTGCCAGATCTGCATCCGGGGCCGCGGCCCGGTGTACCCCGGGTAGGCGTTGCGTACCAGGTCACCCCACTGCTGCGGGGTCTTCGTGATCCGCCCCTGGGCGCAGTCGGAGTTCCACTCCGAGCCGTTGGTCGTGGCGAAGCAGGCGAACGGTACGCCGGCGATCGAGGCACCCGCGGCGATCACGTCCGGATAGAGGCCGAGCAGGACGTTGGTCATCATCGCCCCGGACGACTCACCGACGGCGAAGACCCTGGCGGGATCCACGGGGTACCGCTGCTTCACGTAGTCGACCATCGACATGATCCCGACCGGGTCACTGCCTCCGCCGCGCCGCAGTGCCTGTGGCGACGCGACGTCCCAGCACTTGCTGCTGCGCGTCACCGACGGGTAGATCACGATGTAGCCGTACCGGTCCGCCAGCGAGGCGTACGGCCTTCCGTTGTGGAAGGCCGGGCCACTTCCCCCGCAGTAGTGCGAGGCGATCACGACGGGGGGCCGCGCCGCCAGGCGGTCCGGCACGTACAGGTACATGCGCAGGTTCGTCGGGTTGGTGCCGAAGTTGGTGACCTCGACGAGCGTGGCAGCGGCTGCCGGCGACGCGACCGCCGGCCCTCCGAGTGACGCCACCGCCATGGCGAGCACCGCGGCGACCGCCATGAAGATCCGTCTCATCTCTGAGCTCCTCGGTAATCCGTAGGACCACGCTGATGGAAGTGGTGGGCCCGGCTCGCCGGGAAGGGAGTGAAGGCGGCACGTGATGTCACGTACCGCCTTCACCCGTCCGCCCATGCTCGAGTCCGGCGCTGGTTGGTGCAGTACGGAGCGACTCAGCGGTAGCCGGCGGCGATGATGTTGGCTTGTACCGCGTTCTCGGTTGCGTCGGACGGGTATCCGGACACCATCGCGCCCTCGTAGAAGGTGCCGGCGCTGAGGTTCGCGCCGCCGCCGGGCTTGCAGCAGTCACCACCGCTGCCGAGGATGATGGCACCCTGCTTCTTCATGGGGCTGTAGCCGGGCGGAAGCGCGCCGTCCCAGAGCGTGGTCAGGCTTCCGGTCTGGGCGTTCCCACCCTTGAGCGCGAAACGGCTCGTCCCGTTGTTCTTCAACATCGCCGTCACGAACTTGCTGGTGAACGCCCGCTGGTTCGGGTTCCAGGTCTGACTGCCACCGGAGTAGAGCCCCCATTCGAGGTCGGCCTGGACCCAGGGGCCCCTGCCGGCGCACCCGCCGAACCAGCACTGGGTGCTGAAATTGATGGCGTCCATCGCCCCGGCCGCGTCGGCCGCTCGGGTCGTCTCGCTGTTGCCGTAGTCGAAGCAGCAGCCGCCGTTGACATGGGTGCCGCTGGTCACCATGTACATGCCTTCAGGGGCGCTACCGGTCGGCACGCCGGTCAGGTGGCCGTCCCGCCAGTAGCTGTTGCCGGGGTTGATGTAGAGCGAGTAGGCCTTGCTGCCGCCGACCGCCAGCGACTCGGACGTCGCGATCGCCGGGCGGCTCTGGGGGGAGCCGGGAACCACACTCGATCCCTGGTACCACAGGTCGTTCCCGCGGCCGGACTGGTCGTAGACGACGGTGATGACACAGGTGGTCCCCCCGCAGAACGAGTCCTGCGTCGTGGCGTCGGCGGCGCCACCCGCGCTCAGGACGCCGATGTTCCGGGTCGTGCTGTCGGACGAGCGCCGGACCTGGTAGAGGTTGCCGTTGTAGGTGCCGTAGAGCGCTCGTACGGTGCTGTGGGCGGCGATGCAGGGGGTGCCGCCCGAGGCGTAGATGTCGCACGTGCCCGCGCCGCCCGGCACCGGCGGGTCCGGTGGGTCCGGCGGCGGGGTCGGCGAGTTCCACTGTTGGTTGGTGCCGCCGTTGCAGGACCAGAGGGTGATCCTGGTGCCGTTGGCGGTGCCGCCGGCGTTGGCGTCGAGGCACAGTCCGGACTGGACTCCGGTGATGGTGCCGTCGGGGTTGACGTTCCACTGCTGGTTGTTCTGGCCGTTGCAGTCCCAGATGACGACGGCGGTGCCGTTGGTGGTGCCGCGTCCGCTGGCGTCGAGGCACTTGTCGCCGTGGGCGGTCAGTTGTTTGCCGGTCGTGTAGGTCCAGGTCTGGCCGGCTGTGCCGGTGCAGTCCCAGAGTTGGGTCTGGGTGCCGTTGGTGGTGCCGGCGCCGGGGACGGTCAGGCAGCGGCCGGACTGCGCGCCCACGATGGGGGCGCTCCGCCCGGGTTCGATCGGTGCCGCCACCGCGGTGGCGCCGACGGCGACCAGCACCAGGACGGTGCCCAGCGCGGACAGCCGTCCGTACCGGCGGGGCCGAGGTATCCGAAACCTCATGGGAGGGTTCCTCACCTGTTCGTAGGGAGGGATGCCCGGCGCGCAACCGCGCCGGGCATCCCGTCCGGACGGGCTATACGGCGGTGAACCGCCACTGTTGGTTGGTGCCGCCGTGGCAGCTCCATTGCAGGAGTCGTGCGCCGTCGGCCGTCGAGCCGCCGTTGACGTCGACGCACAGTCCACTGGGGAGACTTTTCATCGTGTACACGCCCACCGTGGTGGTCGGTGTGACGAGGAACTTCTGCGGGTCGCTGTTGTTGCAGGTGGACTGCTGCAGGAACGCGCCCTGGGCGGTGGACCCGCCCGTGACGGCGAGGCACTTGTCGCTGTGCACCGCCTTCAGATAGACGGCGTCGCCACCGGCGTCGACGGCCTGCCACTTCTGGTTGTTGCCGCCGGTGGCCGGCCACTGGACGATCTGGGTGCCGTCAGCGGTCGAGGCGTCGCTGACGTCCATGAATTTGCCGCTGTGCTGCGCTGCGACCGTCCAGGTCCGACCGGCCACGCCGCCACCGCCGCCACTGCCCGGTTCGCCGACCCCGTTGCCGCCGAAGGTGAGCGAGTCGAGGTCGAACCAGTTGTTCGAGGTGCCCTTGAACACCAGGTAGAGGCGGTGCGAGCCGGCGAGATCGGCAGTGTTCACCGCCCGCGTGGACTGGTAATTGTTCCAGCCGCCGGTGCTGGGCACCGGTGTCGTGGCCAGGAGCGTGCCGGTCGGGGAGTCGGCGCGCAGTTCGATCGATCCGCCGCCGCTCGGCGACGACAGGCGGTAGCTCACGCTCGTGATGCCCGACAGGCTCATCGGGTTGAACGCGATCCAGTCGCCGTCGGAGATGTTGCCGACCCGCTTGCCGCTCTCCGCGCCGGACTGCTCGACGATCTGCACACCCGACTGGTCCGTGTAGAACTCGGCCTGCTTGTGCTTGGGCTGGAGGATCGCGTGAGCGTAGCCGGTGAGCGGGTTCGCACCCCCGGGGCCGCCGTCGTCGGTGTAGCGGGCGTTGAGGACGTAGTACAGGTTGGCGCCGTCAGGGTGCCCGCCGAGCACCTTCGTGTCGATGGTGCCCGAGCACCCCGGGTAGTCCGTGGTCTCATGCTGGTGGTCGTCATGGCCGAGGGCGGGGTTGACGAACACCTTGCTGCAGTCGATGGGCGCGCCGCCGGGGTCCGAGACGGACACCTTGTACGAGACGCGGTCGCCGAAGTCCAGCATGCCGCCGCCCGGCGGAATCGTGAGGGTGACGATCGGTGCGGTGTTGCCCACGGTGATCGGCACGTTGGCGAAGGCCGTCCTGCCGGTGTTGTCGGTGACCTTGAGCTGGGCGGTGTAGTTGCCGTTGGCGGTGTAGGTGTGTGACGGGTTGGCCGCCGTGGACGTGGTGCCGTCGCCGAACGTCCAGTGGTAGCTGAGCGTGCTGCCGGGATCCGGGTCCGTGGACCCCGCGCTGCTGAACTGCACGTTCAGTGGCGCGTTCCCGTTGGTGGGCGTTCCGGTGGCTTTGGCGATCGGAGACCGTCCGCCGTGGTTGTAGTCGATGCGGTAGAGCCCCGAGTCGTTGTTGCCACCGCCGAAGTTGGTGCCCCACTCGAGCAGGTACAGCGAGCCGTCGGGCCCGAACTCCATGTCCATCGGCTTGAGGAACTTGGCGGCGGGCATGAAGGGGTTGGTCCGGGTGACGGCGGTCGCGGAGTCGAAGTGGACCTCCTTGACGGTGTGGCGCGACCACTCGTAGAAGAAGTGGACCCCGTCGTAGTAGGGCGGGAACTTCGTCTCCGACGGGTTCGCGGCGTTGTAGCGGTAGACCGGTCCGCCCATCGGCCCCGAGCCGCCGGAGCCGAGTTCGGGGAAGTTCGGTGAGACGCCGTAGCCGTACCACATGTTCGGCGCGACGATCGGCTTGAGGCTGGTCAGGCCGGTGTTGTTCGGTGAGTTGTTGACCGGCGCGTTGCAGTTGAACTTGGGGCCGACGACGCGGGTGTCCGGGTTGTAGGGCGCGTAGGCCTGGTTGTCGCCGTGGCAGAAGGGCCAGCCGTAGTTGCCCGGGGACTTGATGACGTTGAGTTCGACGAGCCCTTCGGGGCCGCGGTTCGTCGCGGGCGGGTTCCGGTCCGGGCCGTAGTCGGCGAGGTAGACCCAGCCGTTCTCCGGGTCGATCGAGAAGCGGAACGGGTTGCGGAAGCCCATCGCGTAGATCTCCGGCCGGGTCTGCGCCGTGCCCTGCGGGTAGAGGTTGCCGGCCGGGACGGTGTAGCCGCCGCCCGCCGACGGCCGGATGCGCAGGAGCTTGCCCCTCAGGTCGTTGGTGTTGCCGGCGGTGCGGGCTGCGTCGAGGTTGGCCTTGCCCAGCCGCCAGTCCAGCGGGGCGTAGCCCTGCCAGTTGGAGTCGAGGTTCGGCGGGACGTCGTCCCCGGTGCCGATGTAGAGGTTCTTGTCGGGGCCGAACTCGATGTACCCGCCCGTGTGTCCGGGCTCGGCGAACGTGCGGTCCCGGGTCGCGGGGATGTCGATGATCGTCACCTGGCTCGACAGGTTCAGGGTGTCGCCGGTGAGCGTGAACCGGGAGACCCGGTTGATGTCGTTCGGGACTCCGGCCGGGGAGTGATACAGGTACACGTAGCCGTTGTCGGCGAAGTCGGGGTCGAGCGCCAGTCCGGTGAGGCCGTCCTCGCCGCCGGTGTAGACGCTGAGCGTGCCGGCTGTCACGGTTCTGTTCGTGGTCGGTTTGAAGATCTTCACCTGCCCGCCCCGCTGGACGTAGAGCACCCGCCCGTCCGGGGCGACCGCGAGGGCCATCGGGTCCGCGGTGTTGTCGTCGAGGGTGCGCTTCTCGAAGTTGCTCCACACGGTGCCGCCGCAGTCGCCGGGCTCCTTGCCGGCCGCCCACTTGACGCCCCCGAGGACGTGGTTGCGGAAATGGGTCTCGCTGTAGGCCGCGCTGCTGTGCCCCATGGCGGTGGCCCACACGCGGCCGCCGCCACTGTTGCGGCACCAGGAGATGGGGTGGTCCGGCCCCATGGCGCGCGGGCCCGGGTTGTACGTGCGCTCGTCCGCGGTGACCAGGACATGGACGTCGCCGCGGGGGTTGCGGTCGAAGTTGTACCACTCCTCGCTGCGGTTCCAACGGTCAGGCAGGCCGGCCGTCGACGGGTGCTTCTTGTCCGCGACGATGGCGGTGCCGGGCAGCACGCCGGGGGAGTGTTCCGGCATGTGTGCGCCGCCGTTGATGGTCTGGTCCCACCACGGGTACTCGTTCTCGACGCCCATGTCTGTGGCGTTGTGGATCGCGACGATGCCCTTGCCACTGGCGAGGTAGCCCTCCACCGCCTGGCGTTGGGCCGCCGTGGTCCACACCATTCCCGAGGTCTGGAACATGATGAGCACGTCGAAGGTGGCGAGGTTTGCCGGGGTGAATACGCTCGAGTCCTCGCTGTGGACCAACTCGAAGTCGTTGGCCGCCGCCTGCTCCCGGAACATCGACAGGCCGGCCGGGATCGAATCGTGCCGGTAACCGGCCGTCTTCGTGAAGACCAGGGCTCGAAAGGCCGGCGCCGCTGACGCCGGTTGGGCGACGACGAGCGACAGGAGCACGCTCGCGATCGCCCCGAAGATAACGATGATGCGACGCAATGCCGTCTCCTATTTCGGCGGAGCAACGATGGCATGACCACGGGCACGCGTCGGCCGCACCTGAAGATGCGCCGGAGTGCCCGAGCGCGTCGTAGGCACGCGTGTGCCGTCAGTTCGTCGTCCCGTCCGCCGTGACGGGCAGTCAAGTCCCTACGGAAGCAAGGGGAGTCACACCAGATGCGACCGTCTCCCGTGGTCTGCCGGCCAGCATGCAGCGGGGTATCGCAACAGTCAATATGAATCGGGTGCGGCCGATTCCATAACACTTTTTGCGCATCAATCGTCGTGGTTCGGCGCGCGACTGTCGTCGGGCCGATTCCATAACACATTTTGCGCATCAGTCGTCGTGACTTGGCGCGCGACTGTGGACGGGCCGATTCGATAACAGATTTTGGCAATCAATCGCTGATGTCTGCTGGTATTGCCAGGCGCTCATTGAGGCATTTACTCTCGGGGCCGCGATGTCGCCATCGCGTCCGGCGAAAGTCCGCGGCTATTCGACCTGACGACGCGAATGCAGAGGTTACCCACGATGTCTGGCCTGCTGCCGTCGCCGCTGCTCGCTCTGCGAGGCATCGGCAAGTCGTTCCTCGGCGTGCGGGTGCTCGACGGCGTCGACCTCCAGGTCCGGCCCGGCGAGGTGCACGCGGTCGTCGGCGAGAACGGCGCCGGCAAGTCCACGCTCATGAAGGTGGTGTCCGGCGTTCACCAGCCCGACGAGGGAACGGTTGAGTTCGCCGGCGCACCGCGGACGTTCCGCAGCCCGCGTGAGGCCCAGCAGGCCGGTATCGGCATCGTCTACCAGGAGCTGACCCTGCTGCCCGAGCGCACCGTCGCGGAGAACGTCTGTCTGGGCCGCGAGCCCCTGCGCCGCGGGCTCGTCGACCGCAGGGCGATGCTCAGCCACACCGCGGGGCTCCTCGCCTCGATCGGGGAGGGCTCGTTACCGCCCGACACGCGCGTGGGACGACTCGGCGTGGCGCAACAACAGGTGGTCGAGATCGTCAAGGCGCTCGCCCTCGACGCGCGGCTGCTCATCATGGACGAGCCCACCGCGGCTCTCGCCGACCACGAAGTCGACCAGCTCTACGCGCTCGTACGGCGGCTGCAGGAGAACGGGATAGGCGTGCTGTACGTCTCGCACCGCCTCAAGGAGGTCTTCGACCTGTCCAGCCGGATCACCGTACTCAAGGACGGCCGGGCGGTGGCCACCTTGGACACCGCGGACACCAGCGCCGATCAGCTGGTGCGCCACATGGTCGGCCGCGAGCTGTCGAGCTACTACCCCGCCCCGGCGAAGCCGCAGGAGCTGGGCCCGGTGCGGCTGACTGTCCGGGGCGGAGGAAACCGGAAGCTGCGCGGCATCGACCTACGGCTGCGCGCCGGCGAGGTGCTCGGCGTCGGCGGCCTGCAGGGGTCCGGCCGGTCGGCGTTGGCCCGCGCACTGTTCGGCGCCGCACCGTTCAGCACCGGCCAGGTGACCCTCGACGGAGCGCCGGTCCGGCTGCGCTCGCCCCGCGCCGCGATACGGGCCGGTATCGCCTACGTCTCCGAGGACCGCAAGGGCGAGGGGATCGTCGCCGACCAGTCGGTGCTCGACAACGCGCTGTTGGCCGGCCGCGCCGTCCGTCCGGGCCCGGTCGGCCGCGGTGCCCGGACCGCGCGGGTCCGGGAGCTGCTCGCAGCCGTCGAGCTTCGCGCTGCGGGGGAGGACCAGGAGATCCGTTTCCTGTCCGGGGGCAACCAGCAGAAGGTCGTGCTGGCCAGGTGGCTCGCGCTCGCCCCGAAAATCCTGCTCTTCGACGAGCCGACCCGGGGCATCGACGTGGGCGCCAAGTCGGCGATCCACGATCTCGTCCGCCGGCTGGCCCGCGACGGCGCCGCCGTGCTGATGGTCTCGTCCGAGCTGCCCGAGCTGCTCGGCATGAGCGACCGGATCATCGTCATGCGCGACGGCCGGATCGCCGGCGAGCTGCCCGCCGGCGCGACAGAGGAGGATGTCGTCGCCCTGGCGGTCGGCACCGTGGGGGAGGCGGCCGGATGAGCGGCGCGCTGTCCCCGCCGGCCCGGTGGACCCCGCCCGGCGTGTTCGTCGCCCTGGTCCTCACCCTGGCGATCGGCTGGCTCATCGTCACGGTCGACGGCGGCCGGTTGTTCAGCGTGCCGACGACGGTGAGCCTGCTGCACGTCGCCGCCGGTCTGGGCCTCGTCGCGGTCGGCCAGACGCTGGTCGTCGTCGGGGGCTCGCTGGATCTGTCCGTGGCGTACGTGGTCAGCCTGAGCACCCTCGTCGCCGCCGAGACCATGGCCGGTGACGACGGTGCGCTGCTGCCGGGGATCGGCCTGACGCTCGCCGTCAGCGCCACGATCGGCCTCGTCAACGGATTGCTCGTCACCACAGTGCGGATCAACCCCTTCATCGCGACCGTCGGTGTCGGACTGCTGCTGAAGGGATACCTCGACAACGGATACGACGGCCCGGCCGGCAAGACCGCACCCGCCCTGGTGCAGGGCCTGGGGTACCAGCGCATCGGCCCGGTGCCGCTGTCGTTCCTGCTGCTCCTCGCCGTCGCCGCCGCGGTCTGGTTCGTGCTGGCGCGCACCCGCTTCGGCCACCACCTGATCGCCGTGGGCGGTGACCCGGAGGTCGCCCGGCTCTCCGGCGTGCGGAACAGCCGGGTCCTCGTCACCGCCCATGTGCTGTGCGCCCTCTGCGCCGGCCTCGCCGGGATCTACCTCGCCAGTCGTCTCGGCGCCGGCGCACCGAGGGTCGGCACCGAGGGACTGTACGACCTGGAGTCGATCGCCGCGGTGGTGCTCGGCGGCACCGCCCTGGCCGGCGGGCGCGGCGGCGTTGTCGGCACGGTCGGCGGCGTGCTGCTGCTCGCGAGCATCGACGCCGTCTTCAACCAGCTCGAGGTCGACGTGTTCTTCAAGCAGGTGATCCGCGGTGTGATCATCATCGCGGCGGTCGCCGTCTACGCCCGCCGGGCGATGCGAAAGGCGTCATAGCATGCAGATCGCGCGCCCACTGCGGCTCCTTGAGTTCCGCTCCGGCAGTCTCGCACCGATCCTCGTGATCCTGGCGGTGTTGCTGGTTCTGCTGACCGCCCGCCAACCGGACTTCCTCTCGCCGCCGTCGCTGATGTCGTTCCTCGGCCGCTCCGCGCCGGTCGTCCTGCTCGCCGCCGGCCAGTACTTCGTGATCGTCTCCGGCGAGTTGGACCTGTCCGTCGGCTCTCTGGTCACCGCGCAGGTGGTCATCGCCGCCCGGCTGATCGACGGCGATCCGTCGGCCGGCTGGCCTGTCGTCGTGCTCCTGCTCGCGTTCGGCGTCGCCGTCGGCCTCGTCAACGGCCTCGTCACCACGCGGCTGCGGGTGCCGTCGTTCATCACGACCCTCGGGATGTTCCTGATCCTCGTCGGTGCCGTGTACCTGTGGTCCGACGGTGCCCCGAAGGGCGGCCTCTCCGAGGAGTTCCGCCGGCTCGGCCGGTCGGCGTTCGAGGACGTGCCCGCGCTGGGCCGGATACCGTACGCCCTCATCGTCTTGCTGGCGGCGGCCGCTCTCGCGCTGGTGCTGACGCGTTCGGACTTCGGCCGCACCCTGGTCGCGGTCGGCGGCAACCCGCGGACCACCGAGCTGAGCGGCGTGCGCGTGTGGCGCGCCAAGACCACGGCGTTCGTCCTCAGTGGAGTCGCCGCCACGCTCGCCGCGGTCCTGATCGGCGGGTACAGCGGAGTGTCGTTCCAGGCCGGTGCCGGCCTCGAGTTCGGCGCGATCACCGCGGCGGTCCTCGGCGGTGTCGCTCTGGGCGGGGGCCGCGGTTCGGTCGTCGGCGCGATGCTGGGCGCGCTGACCCTCGAGACGCTCTTCACGCTCATGAACTTCTACGGCGTCTCCGGCGCCCTCGAACCGACCGTCCAGGGCGCGATCATCCTGCTCGCCGTGGCGGCGGCGTCCTTCCGTTTCCCGTCCAGATGAAGGGGATTCAGTGAGGCATTCCATGACGGTGCTGACCGTGAGCGCCTTACTGGTGCTGGCCGGCTGCTCCACCGACGAGCCCACGACCGGCGCAACCGGTTCGCCCTCCGCAAGCACCGGGTCGGGCACCGGGGAGCAGTCGAAGTTCTTCGTGCGGGCCGACTACGACGAGCAGCTCGCGCTCCTGGAGGCCGCGCCCACCGGGCCGGCCGGCAAGCCCTGGGAACAGGCGCTCAACCCGACGATGGTGCAGACCGCGAAGTTCAAGAAGCCCGGACCGTACAAGATCTGCTTCTCCAACGCGGGGCTGAACAACCCCTGGCGCCAGGTCGGTTTCAAGACCATGCGGGCCGAGGTCGACACGCACCGCGGCCGGATCTCCGAGTTCGTCCACGTCGATGCCGAAGGCAAGGACCAGAAGCAGATCGCCGACATCAACGACCTGCTCGGCAAGGGCTGCCACGCGCTCATCGTCTCGCCGAACACCACCGCGACGCTCACCCCGGCCGTGGAGGCCGCCTGCCGGAAGGGCCTGCCGGTCATCGTCTTCGACCGCGGCGTCGACACGACCTGCCCGGTGACGTTCATCAACCCGATCGGCGGCTACGGATTCGGCCACGTCGCGGCGGAGTTCGTCACCCGGAAGATGACGCGGGGCGGCAAGGTGCTCGCGCTGCGCATCCTGCCCGGCGTCGACGTGCTGGAGACCCGTTGGTCCGCGGCGAAGGTCGCCTTCGACAAGGCGGGCGTCAACGTCGTCGGCGTCGAGTTCACCGACGGCGACCCGGCCAGGACCAAGAAGATCGTCAACGACTACATCCAGCGGTACGGCACGATCGACGGCGTCTGGATGGACGCCGGGGCGGTCGCGGGCGCGGCGGTCGAGGCGTTCGAGGACGCCGGCAAGCCCGTACCGCCGATCAACGGCGAGGACCAGCTCGACTTCCTGAAGCTGTGGAAGGACAAGAAGCTCACGGCGATCGCCCCGACCTACCCGACCTACCAGTGGCGCACCCCGGTCATCGCCGCGCTGAAGATCCTCGACGGCGAGCCGGTGCCGAACCCGTGGAAGCTGCCCCAGCCGACCATCACCCAGGACAACCTGGACGAGTACGCCGACCCCACCATGCCGCCGCTGCACTACGCGATGTGCGGCTGCACCGACCTGCCCGGTTACCCGAAGCGCTGGAAGTAGTGCGGTGTACACCATCGGTGTCAACCCGTGGGTCTGGGCCTCGCCGGTCGACGACGCGGCCATGGCCGAACTGGTGCCGCGCATCGCCGCGTTCGGTTTCGACGCGGTCGAGCTGCCGATCGAGCAACCCGGCGACTGGGACCCGGCCCGCACCCGGGACCTGCTGGCGGCGCACGGCCTGCGCGCGGCCGGCGTCTGTGCGGTCACCTCGCCCGGACGTGACCTCGTGAACGCCCCGCCGGAGGCCGTCGCCTCCACCGTGGCGTACCTGAAGGCGTGTGTGGACAGTGCGGTGGCCGTCGGCGCGCCCTGCGTCGGCGGCCCGGTCTACGCCGCGGTGGGGCGGACCTGGCGCATGTCACCGGTGGAGCGCGCGGCCTGCTACGCGGACGTCCGCCGTGCCCTGCGGCCAGTGGCCGACCACGCGGGGGAGCGGGGCGTGAGCATCGGCGTGGAGGCCCTCAACCGCTATGAGACGAGCGTCGTCAACACGGTCGAGCAGGCGGTGGAGCTGATCGACGGCCTGCCCGCGAACGTCGGTCTCATGATCGACACCTATCACATGAACATCGAGGAGGCCGATCCCTACGAGGCGCTCGTCACGGCTGGTCCGCACCTCAAGCACGTCCAGGTCAGCGGCACCGACCGCGGCACCCCGGGCGCCGACCACTTCGACTGGCCACGCTTCCTCGCCGGCCTGGCCGCGACCGGCTACCGCGGCGCGGTGTGCATCGAGTCGTTCACCGCGCAGAACGAGGCCATCGCCACCGCCGCCTCGATCTGGCGGCCGCTTGCCCCGTCGCAGGACACCCTCGCCCGTGACGGGCTGTCCTACCTCCGAACTGTCCTCCGTGGACTGGAGAACGCTCCCTTGACCGGGTCATAGGGGTCGCGCCCGCACGCCGAGTACCCCGGTCGCGCCGTCATCCCCTTCTGCCCGGGAACCCCCACAAGGAGAAAAGGTGTTCACAACTCTCAGGATACGAAGGCGGCTGCTGGCCGGAGCCGCCACAGCCGGTCTGACCGCGACCGCCGTCATGGCGTTCCCCGCGCCCGCGTCCGCAGCTCCCCTCACTCTGTATGTCTCGCCGTCCGGCACCGGCACCGACTGTTCCAGCGCGCAGCCGTGCTCACTGACAGCCGCGCAGACGGCGGTGCGGTCGCTCAACGACGCCATGTCGGACGACATCGTGGTGCAGTTGGCCGACGGTGTGTACCGGCTGGCCCAACCCTTGCGGCTGACGGCGGAGGACTCCGGCTCAGGCGGTCACACGGTCGTGTGGCGGGCCGCCCCGTCGGCGCGTCCGGTGATCACCGGTGCCCGGGCGGTCACCGGCTGGTCGGTGGCCGACGCGGCCAAGAACATCTGGAAGGCCGACGTGCCCGCCGGCCTCGATACCCGGCAGCTCTATGTCGACGGCGCCGTCGCCACCCGGGCACGCACACAGGTGAACAGGGCCGATTTCACGGCCTCCAGCGCCGGAATGAGGTTCTCGAGCGGTGCGCTGAGCTATCTGAACAACCTGGCCGACCAGAGCCGGGTCGAGGTGGAGAGCGTCAACTCCTTCACCGACCGGTACTCGCCGGTGCAGAGCATCAGTGCGAACTTCATCACGATGCAGCAGCCGGCGTGGAACAACAACAACTTCGGCTACGACACCCTGATGCGGCCGCACCGGGCCGGTCCGTTCTACCTGTCCAACGCGTACGAGTTCCTGGACTCGCCCGGCGAGTGGTACCTCAACCCCACGGCCGGAGCCCTGTACTACATCCCCCGGGCCGGGCAGAACATGAGCACCGCCGGCGTGGAACTGCCGAGGCTGCAGTCGCTGGTGAGCGTCGGGGGCACGTACGGCGAGCCGGCGCACCACGTCACGTTCAGCGGGATCACCTTCACCGGTACGAGCTGGCTGGGCCCCAGCAGCAACCAGGGTTACGCAGACCAGCAGACCGGCGCGTACATCTCCGGCAACTGGAGCTGGCCGAGCTTCGACTCCTGCCACAACGGCTGCACACAGTTCGAGGCGGCCCGGCCGCACTGGCAGCAGATGCCGGCCGCCGTGCAGATCTCCGCCGCCGACACCATCACCTTCAGCGACTCCCGGTTCGTCAACCTGGGCCAGACGGCCATCGGTATCGGCAACGACGCGGGCGCGCACACCAGCGGCGTCGGCCTGGGCGCCCGCGGCATCACGGTGACCCGGTCGGAGATCGCCCGGAGCTCAGCCGGCGGCATCCTCGTGGGCGGCGTGCGCGCCGACGCCCACCACCCCAGCGACCAACGCATGGTCAACAGGGACATCACGATCAGCAACAACCGTATCCACGACCTCGGGGCGGACTACCGGGGCATCGTCTCTGTCCTGACCACGTACGTCACCAACAGCACCGTCGCCCAGAACGAGGTCTACAACATGCCGTACTCCGGCATGTCGATCGGGTACGGCTGGGGCTCCAACGACGCGGGCGGAAGCAACCACTATGCCAGCCGCGGCCTGTACAACTACCAGCCGCGCTACACGACGCCGACCACCGCGTCCAACAACCGGCTCATCGGCAACTACATCCACGATGTGATGCAGCAGATGAACGACGGTGGCTGCATCTACACCCTCGGATGGAACCCGAGCGCGCAGATCAGCCGGAACCACTGCCTGCGGACCAACGGATACTTCGGGGTGTACTTCGACGAGGGCTCGAAGTACTACACGGCCAGCAACAATGTCTTCTCGAACACCGGTACGTGGGCGACGGCCAACTACTGGGGTGGCGAGAACATGGGGAACTGGACCGTCACCAACAACTGGTCGACCAACGGCAGCACGAACATCACCAACGGGGACCGAGGCAACGTGGTCTCCGGCAACGTCACGGTCACCAATGGCAACTGGCCTTCCGGTGCCCAGGACGTGATGGCGTCCGCCGGACCGCAGGGCACCACCCCGCCGCCCACGGGTCAGCAGATCGTGGGCGCGCAGTCCGGCCGCTGTCTGACCGTCCCCGGTGCCGGCACCACCAACGGCACCCAGACCCAACTGTGGGACTGCACCGGCGCAGCCGGCCAGACCTGGACCTACACGGCAGACAAACAACTGACCGTCCACGGCGACAAGTGCCTCGACGCCAGCGGACGCGGCACCACCAACGGCACCGCCGTCGTCATCTGGGACTGCAACGGCCAGAACAACCAGCAGTGGAACGTCAACCCCGACGGCACCGTCACCGGAGTCCAGTCCGGACTGTGCCTCGACGCCAACGCCGGCGGCACCGCCAACGGCACCAGGATCACCCTCTGGTCCTGCAACGGCGGCAGCAACCAGCAGTGGGCACTGCGATAGGGGAATGCATCGGCCTCGCTCGCGACAGGACCCGTCCGTCGCGAGGGAGGCTCGCCTCTAACGCCGTAGCAGGGTCGGCTCTCCCGGCCCGCTGCGGCGCACCACCCACGCGTCGGTGATGTGGGTGAACATCGCCTCGGCCGCACCCTTGGGGTCGTGCGCGGCGATCCGCTCGTAGATGCGCCGATGGCCGTGGTTGGACGCGACGCAGAAGGCGCGGCCGGTTCGGCCCATGTAACGGACGGAGTCGATGACCTGCCGCTCCAGCGAACGGACCACGGCACGGCCGATGCGGTTCCCCGACGCCTGCATGACGGTGTCGTGGAACGCCCGGTCCTCTTCGTGGTACGAGGCGGGGTCGTCGACGAGCTCGTCCATCCGCTCCACCAGGCTGCGTAGCCGGTCGATCACCTCGGCGTTCGCCAGGCCGGCGGCGACGTTGGCCATGTCGGACTCCAGCACGCGGCGGGTCGCGACGAGGTGGTCGAGGATGGCCAGGCTCTCGTCTTCGGCGATGGTTGCGCCGAGGACCAGCTCGTCAAGCATGTTCCACATCGCCGGCGGCGTGACCATCGTGCCGGCGCCCTGGCGGACCTGCACCAGGCCCTTCTCCTGAAGAATCTTCACCGCCTCGCGGACCACGGTGCGGCTGACCGAGAAGGTCTCGCAGAGCACGGGCTCGGGGGGTAGCGGCGAACCGGACGGATGGACTCCACGAACGATCCGCTCCACCAGCTCAGCCGTGACGGCGGCGGCAAGGTTCGCCGGGCGTCGACTCCAGGCGGGAGCCTCGGAGGCCGCTGTGGATGACTGCGGTACTGCCGTCATGGCACCCCCCGGGACCCGTGCCGTACCACGGATGCTCGCCCACTATACGGCATCCGGTTGACGTCATACGTCATACGAGTTACATACGTCATACGAGTTGCGTTCCTCCTCAACCTCAACTGCCGGACAGCCGGCCACCTCAGGAGAGTGGGGCAGCGATGAAGCAGCGAACACTGTGGTCGGCGACCCTGGTTGCCGGGCTCCTTGTCTTAGCCGGCTGCGGAAGCGCCTCCGACCCGGATTCGGCGTCCGGTGGTTCGAAGGGCAAGCTCGTCGTCTGGGACTGGAAGTCCGGCGACGCCACAGCGTCCTCGTACGTCAAGAAGGCCAAGGCCGACTTCGCCGAGCAGCATCCCGGCGTGACGGTCGAGTTCGTCGCGCAGCCCTTCGAGCAGTACTACACCCTGCTCGGGGCCGCCATCCAAGCCGGCAAGGGGCCGGACGTCATGCTCTTCAACGGCGGCGGGCAGATCCGTGACCGCGCGGACTCCCTTCTGCCGTTGGACGAGTACGTCCGTGATGACAACAAGCGGCTCGCCGGGTGGGAGGCCTTCACCAAGGACGGCAAGACCTACGCCGCTCCGGTGACCTTGCAAGGTCACCCGATCTACTACAACAAGTCGCTCTACCGGAAGGCAGGGCTGGACCCGGAGCAGCCGGCCACCAGCTGGGACGAGTTCGTCGCCGACTGCCGGACCATCACCAGGGCGACCGGTGCCAGATGCTTCGCGCAGGGCAACAAGGAAGGCATCGGTATCCAGTTCTTCCTGTCCGGACTCGGCTCGGGCATCCTGTCGCCCACGGAGTACGACGACTGGATCGCCGGCAAACGAGACTGGTCTTCGCCGGCGGTCAAGCGGGTCTTCTCGCTCTGGAAAGAGGCCAACGACAAAGGCCTCAACAACGACGGGGCGAACTCGACGGCGATGTTCAACGACGCGTTCGCGGTGTTCCAGTCCAACAAGGCCGCCCACGTCATCGGGTTGATGTCGGACATCGGGCACTGGAAGGACTTCGCCGAATTCCTCGACGCCGACGATGTCGGCGTCATGAAGTCGCCCGTCGTCACGGCCGGTGCCACGCCGAGCCTTCCCTACGACGGCGGCATCGGCTACGCCGTCGCGAAGTGGACCAAGGACCCCGAGGCCGCCGCCGACCTGGTGCGCTCCCTGACCTCGACCGACGCACTGAAGTCGTTCTACGCCGACGCGGGCGCCATCACGGCCGACCGCACCGTGGACGTCTCGAGCGCCGGCCCGGCCGTCGCCACCATCGTGTCCGAGATCGACCGTGGCAAGCCCGCCCTGCATGTGGCCCTGCCGTCCAAGACGGTGGACCTGATGGGGCGGCTGTCCCAGCAACTGCTGAGCGGATCGGTCACGGTCGACGCGGCGGTCAAGCAGCTGGCGGCGTCCGACCAGGCGGGCTGAGGCCATGTCACCCATTGGTTCGTCGGGCCGCGCTGCTCAAGCAGGGCGGAGCGACGGGGCGCGAGCAGGTGAGGCGGTAGATGGCCGCGGCCCTGCGTCGAAGTCTCCGCCGGTCCGGGGCGGCCGGCGCGCCGACCGCCTCGCCCCCTACATCCTGGTCGCTCCCGCTGTCCTGATCATCGTGGTGCTCCGGCTCTGGCCACTGGGACTGGGTGTCAACTTCTCCTTCACCGGTGACGGCGAACGCAACGGCGCCACGGTGGGGTTCGACAACTACGCGGAGCTCGTCGACGACCCGCTGTTCCGCACCGCGCTGCGCAACGTCGGACTGCTGGTGCTGTTGCTGCCGGTCGCGGTCGCGATCCCGGGACTGCTCGCCACCTTCATCTATCTGCGGGTGCCGGGACACCCGGTCTTCCGGAGCGTCTACTTCTTCCCGGCTGTGCTCTCACCGGTGATCGTCGGCGCGATCTTCAACCTGCTCCTCGCCTTCGACGGTCCGCTGAACGCCGTGCTCGGCGGCTCGGGGCTCGGCCCGGTGGACTGGCTCGGCGATCCCGACGTAGCCATGTTCACCGTCGTCGGCGTGCACATCTGGGCCACGTCAGGGATGGCGCTGGTGGTGTTCCTGGCCGGGTTCTCGACCCTGGACCCCGCGCTCCTGGACGCCGCACGGGTCGACGGCGCCTCGCTCGCGCGGATGATCTGGCACGTCATCATCCCGGGGCTGTCCCGCACCATCCAGTTCGTCGTCGTCACCACGATGATCGGGATGCTGACCTCGATGTTCGGGCTGCTCTACGTCATGACCAGTGGTGGCCCGGAAGGGGCGACCTACCTGCCGGAGTACTACATCTGGGTTCAACAGGGGCAGATGAGCCGCCCGGCGCTCGCGTCGGCCGCGTCCACCTTCCTCTTCCTCATCATGCTGGTCGTGGGCCTGCTGCAGGTCGGCCTGCTGCGCCGGGCGGGGAGGGAGGACTGATGTCCCGCCTGGGACCGAGCAGATGGCTGGTCGCCGTGCCGATGGCGCTCCTCGCCCTGGCGACGATCTACCCGCTGCTGTTCACCGTCAACGTCGCGATGAAGACCCGCCGGGAGTACGTCCTCGACCGGTTCTCCCTGGCAAGCACTCTGAGGTGGGACAACCTCAGCACCGCGTGGAACAGCGACGGCATGGGGCGGTACTTCCTCAACTCCTTGATCGTGGTGACCTGCGCCGTAGCGCTGTTGCTGCTGATCGGGTCCATGGCCGGGTTCGCGCTGGCCCAGGTGCGGTTCCGCGGCTCGTCCGCGCTGACTCTGGTCTGCCTCGCGGCGCTGTTCATCCCGTTCCAGGTGATCATGGTGCCGCTGGCCAGGATCATGGCCGACGGCGGTCTCATCGACACCTATCCGGGGCTGATCCTCGCTTACGTCGCGCAGTTCCTGCCGTTCACCGTCTTCTTGATGACGAGCTACTACCGAGCGGTGCCCACCGAGCTCGTCGACGCCGCACGGATCGACGGCAACACCCTGTACGGCGTCTACCGGCGGATCATGCTGCCGATGGGTGCTCCGGCACTGCTGTCGGTGGGCATCCTCGACGCGCTGTTCTGCTGGAACGACGTGCTCATCTCGCTGCTGATGATGCCGTCGGCCGACCATCGCACCCTGATGGTGGGCATCACCTCACTGCGCGGCCAGTACTCCGCCGACATCCCCACCTTCGCAGCCGGTGTCCTGATCGCCGGGCTCCCCGTGTTGGTGACCTACCTGTTCCTGCAGCGCCAGATCGCCGACGGCGTGACGGCCGGCGCGACGAAGGGATGACGCATGCGCATCACCGGGTACAGAACCCTGACGACGGCGCAGCGATGGGGTCGACCTGTCGGTGACGCCAACGGCGTCTACGCCGACGGCGTCATGCCGGTGCCGGTCGTCATCGTCGAGACCGATGAGGGGATCACCGGAGTCGGCCTGGGACCGCACGTGGAAGCCGAGGCGATCTTCGCCGCCATCGACGGCCAGGACCCGCGCGCGGTGACCGCCCTCTACGACCGCATGCTGCGGCACACCTTCAAAGCCGGGCATGCCGGCGTGGTGTTCGGCACGATCGGCGCGTTCGACACGGCGTTGTGGGACATCAAGGCACAGGCCGTGGGTGAGCCGCTGTGGCGGTTGCTCGGCGGCAACGACCGCATGGTCCACGCCTACGCCTCCGGCCTGGACATCGGCCTCACCGACGACGAGCTCGTCGCCACCTACCAGGTCTATGCCGAACGCGGGCTGAGGGCGGCGAAGCTCAAGGGCGGCCTGGACATCGAGCGTGACCGGCACCGGCTGTCTCTCGTACGCGAGGTATTGACCGAGGCCGGGCACGGAACCCGGCCAGGGCTCATGCTGGACGTGAACGAGTCCTGGAGCCGCAAGCAGGCGGTACGCCACGTCGCCGAGCTCGAACGGACACTCGATCTGACCTGGATCGAGGAGCCGGTCCGGCGCTGGGACGCCGACGGCCTGGGCGCTGTCAGCCGTGGCGTACGGACGGCGGTCGCCACTGGGGAGAACCTCACCGGCCTCGAGCAGTTCCGCCCGCTGATCGCGGCCGGAGGCGTCGACATCGTCCAGACGGCCGCGGTCTGGGGAGTCACCCACTTCCTGCGTGTCGCCGCGCTGGCGCACGCCTACGACCTGCCGGTCAGCCCGATCGGCAACACGCCTGTCGCGCTGCTGCACGCCGCGACATCGGTGCCCAACCACCTCGCCAGCGAACTGCAGGGCCTGCAGCCGCCGATCGGCGTCGCGATGGATCTGCACGTCGAGGACGGCGCCTTCGTGCTCGGCGACACGCCGGGCCTGGGCATCCGGATCGACGAAACGGTGATGACCGCGCCCCGTCAGCGAACGGCACACGCACCCGACGGACCGCACATACGGCCGGAGCAGGCCGGCCGGCGGCTGCTCGCGGTCACCCCTGGACCATGCCGATCCACCGCGGAAGGGACGTCAGACACCATGGAGATGGAGGATCGATGAAGGCGGTTGTCCACTGCGGGGCCCGCACCCTCGAGATCGAGACCGAGAGCCGGGCCGCCGAGGCGCCAGCCCCGGCCAAGGAGTGGGGCGGGCGTGGCGTCGACGTCAACGCCATCGCACCGGGCTGCATCGCCACCGACAACACCGCGGCGTTACGCGCGGACCCCCAGCGCAACCAGGCGATCCTCGGCCGCCGGATCCCGGCCGGTCGCTGGAGACGCGCCGACGATCTCGCCGGGGCCACGGTGTTCCTCGCCTCCCCGGCCTCGGACCATGTCGACGGCATCGTTCTTCCCGTTGACGGCGGATGGCTGGGGCGATTATGAGCAGCCAAGCATTACCAGCCGGCCGCGCCCGAGTCGATCGTGCGTGCGAACCCGAGGGTGGCGACGCGCGCGGCACCTGTGGCGGCCTTGCCCGGGGCAACATGTACGGGCTCGTGATGCGAGCCGGCCGAGCCGACGAGACGAGCCTGGTCGTCGCCGCACAGGCCGGCGATCCACGAGCGCTCGACGACCTGGCCGCGACGTACCTGCCGCTGGTATACGCGATCGTGCGCAGGGCACTGGGTGAGCTTGCGGACGTCGACGACGTGGTGCAGGAGACGATGCTGCGGGCACTTCCTGAGCTGCGCACGCTGCGCGCCCCGGAGTGCTTCCGGCCCTGGCTGGCCACGATCGCGACACGACAGATCAGCACCCATCTGAACCGGCGGCAGGCGGACGCCGAACGGACGGCCTCCCTCGACGAGATGGCCGACCCGCCGGATGCCGACGCCGAGAACCTGGCCCTGATCCACGTCGAGCTGTCCGGTCATCGCCGAAAGACCGTACGCGCCAGTCGGTGGCTCGACCCGGACGCCCGGGCGCTGCTGTCGCTGTGGTGTCTGGAGACCGCGGGCCGGCTGACGAGGGCGGAGCTCGCGGCGGCGCTGGGAACGAGCGTGGCTCACGCGGGTGTGCGCGTCCAGCGGATGCGTAACCAGCTGGAGCTGAGCCGGTCACTCGTCGCCGCGCTGGAAGCCAGCCCCCGGTGCCCACAGTTGACCGCCGCGCTGGGGGGCTGGGACGGCGTACCGAGCACGCTGTGGCGTAAGCGCATCACCCGGCACACCCGATCCTGTGCGGACTGCGGCCGGGCCGCCGACGAACTGGTCCCCCTTGAGCGGCTGATCGTCGCCTTGGCGCTGCTCCCCGTCCCGTCGGCGCGGTCGGCGACGGTGCTCGGCAAACCTGCGCTCGCCGGGGCGACCGAGAATGCCGTCGTGAGGGGAGTCGGGTCGGCACCCAGGTCATCGCGTTCGGCGACGGCGCCGTGCTTTTCGGCACTACGGCGACTGCGACTGTTCAAGCAGGCCGCCGATAACGAAAACTGCCGCGATTCACACGCGTCCGCCAATCCAATTCGCCGCCTGAAAACGTTATGAGGGGAGGCCGTCAATAGTCCCGCCTCTCCGGTTAGTTGTGCGACGGCTCAGGCCGATATATATGACGATTCCCTCTTGAATAGACCATGGCAATCTGTCAATCTTCTAGTCGTCGACGCGTGACGTTCCCCGTTCATGACCTGTGAAAGCGGAATCCGAAATCGATCTACGGATTTGCCAGTTGCAGTTCCTGTACCAGGGCATGGACCCCAACGCCGGCGGTGACCGCATCTCCCCGCCGTGGCGGATGGGGCTGCTCACCCGGACCAACTCCACCTGCTGACCGGAGATCCGGGCGAAGCCGGGGAGCGAGGCTTTCCAGGCGCCACGGCAGCGGCATGACGCTGACATGCTCGCTGCGCGAGCGATCTGGGAGGGGGCCGGCGCGGAGAGGGCAAGCTCCGCGCCGGCTCGGCCGGCTGCCGGCAGGCGGCCGGCGTCAACAGATCCTGCACAGCGCAGACGTGACCACACCGCCAACCGGGAAGGCACGCCCATGCCCCACCCCCATCGCCGGCGCAACCTCGCCCGGGCGCTCGCCTGCATCCTGACCGCTCTCGGCGCGCTCGCGGTCGTCGAGCCCCAGAGCGCCTCGCCGGCCGCCGCCGACACCGCCCAGTTCCGCGGCGTCAACTGGGCCCGGCTCGGTGACAACTTCCACGGTGGACCGCTGGTCCTGCACGGGTTGAGCGGCTCCGACAGCTACCAGACGGTCGTGGCGAAAGCCAACGCCATCTACACCGGCTTCGAGAACAACCTCGGCGCCGACACCGTTCGGCTCCCGATCAACACCTACACCGTCGGGACGAGCTGGTGGAGCGCGTACACGGGCGCGATAGACGCAGCCACCGCGAAGGGGTTCAAGGTCGTCCTCTCCTACTGGGAGGACGGAGTGGCAGCCCGCGGCGGTCGCATCGTCAACCCGAGCGCCTTCGACACCATGTGGAACACCGTGCTTGCCCGGTACGGCACCAACAGCCTCGTGCACTTCGAGCCGATGAACGAACCGGTGGGCCACAGCGCCGGCGAGTGGGCGAACGTGGTGAGCAACTGGATCAGCAGCCACCCGTCGATTCCGCGGAACCGCATCTTCGTCAGCGGCGCCGGCCTGAACACCGACATCAAATCCATGTGCGCCGACCGCCGCCTCGACGGGACGTTCCTGTCGCTGCACCACTACACGTTCTTCAGCGGCGAGAAGACCTACGACCAGTGGGTGGCGTACCTGCGGAACGCGATCGGCTCCTGCGCCGACCGCACTGTCGTCGACGAGTTCGGCGCGCCGATGGATACCGGGCTCAACTACCACGACGCCGGCAGCACCGACAACTTCGTGCGCTACTTCCGGGCCACCACCACGGTGCTCCGGGAACTGCGGATCGGCTCCATCTACTGGCCCGGGCTGGGCGGGAAGATACGCGCCGGCCAGGGTGACGACTGGTATGCCATGCAGAAACTGCACGGCACCGGCACCGACCTCACGCTCAGCACCCCCAGCGCCACTGGCCGCGAGCGCCTCCGGTACGGCTGGGGGCTGGACGGCGACGCCCCGGCCCCGACGAGCACGCTGCGCAACGTCGGCACCGGGCGCTGTCTGGACATCCCCGGCGGGACCGCGGCGAACCTCCAGGCCCAGGTGGACACCTGCGCCAACTCGGCCGGACAGCAGTGGACCTTGACGGCCGGCGGACAGATCACCGCACTCGGGGGTGAGAAGTGCCTGGATGCGTACAGCAGCGGGACGACGAACGGCACCGTGGTCGGCACGTGGGCGTGCAACGGCGGCGACAACCAGCGTTGGACGGTGGGCGCCGACGGCACCATCCGCAGCGTTCACTCCGGCCTCTGCCTCGACGTGAACACCGCCACCTTCAAGGTTCAGCTGTGGGCGTGCTGGGGCGGCGACAACCAGAGATGGCAGATCCAGAACACGGACGCGCGACGCGACGCCCGACGCGGCGGACACGGTGGACGGTGACCGCCGGCCGCGGCCGAGCCGATGGCAACGGCCTGCGGCTCGTCGGAGAGGACAGCGTACGGCCGTCGCCTTTCTCACCGGTGGTTTGTCATCACCGAAGTCAGTGACCTGCTCCAGTCCGTGAAGGGAGAACGACATTGTCCGATGTGACACGCAGACGGTTTCTCGCCGCCGGGGCGGCGGCTGGAGCAGGGATCGTGCCCGGTGGGTGGACGGCCTTCGCCAAGGGCGGCTCGGCCGCGCCGCCGGAGGTTCTGGCCGCCGACGACCTCGCCCTGTGGTACGACGAGCCGGCCGGCGCTGACTGGCTGCGGGCACTGCCGATCGGCAACGGACGCCTCGGCGCGATGGTGTTCGGAAACGTCGACACCGAACGGCTGCAGCTCAACGAGGACACCGTCTGGGCCGGCGGTCCGTACGACTCCGCCAACACCCGCGGCGCGGCCAACATCGCGGAGATCCGCCGGCGGGTCTTCGCGGATCAGTGGGGGCCGGCGCAGGACCTGATCAATCAGACGATGCTGGGCAGCCCGGCCGGACAGCTGGCCTACCAGCCGGTCGGAAACCTTCGGCTCTCCTTCGGCAGCGCCACCGGTGCGTCGCAGTACAACCGGACCCTCGACCTCACCACCGCCACGGCCACCACGACCTACGTGCTGAACGGCGTGCGGTACCAGCGCGAGGCGTTAGCCAGCGCACCCGACCAGGTGATCGTGGTCCGGCTGACGGCCGACCGGGCCAACTCCATCACCTTCACCGCCACATTCGACAGTCCACAACGGACCACGGTGTCCAGCCCGGACGGGGCCACCATCGCCCTCGACGGCATCTCCGGCACCATGGAGGGCATCGCCGGGCGGGTCCGGTTCCTCGCCCTGGCCAACGCCGCCGTGACGGGCGGCACGGTCAGCAGCTCGGGCGGTACGCTGCGGGTCTCCGGCGCCACCAGCGTGACGGTGCTGGTGTCGATCGGGTCCAGCTACGTCAACTTCCGGAAGGTCGACGGCGACTACCAGGGGATCGCGCGCAGCCGCCTCAACGCTGCCCGCGACGTCGGCATCGACGAACTGCGCAGCCGGCATCTCGCCGACTATCAGGCGCTGTTCCACCGGGTGTCGGTCGATCTGGGACGTACGGCGGCGGCCGACCAGCCGACCGACGTACGGATCGCACAGCACGCGCAGGTGAACGACCCGCAGTTCTCCGCCCTGTTGTTCCAGTTCGGCCGGTATCTGCTCATCTCGTCCTCGCGGCCGGGCACCCAGCCGGCGAACCTGCAGGGCATCTGGAACGACCAGATGGCTCCGTCCTGGGACTCGAAGTTCACCATCAACGCCAACCTGCCGATGAACTACTGGCCCGCCGACACGACGAACCTGTCCGAATGCTTCCGCCCGGTCTTCGACATGATCGACGACCTGACCGTGACCGGCGCCCGGGTGGCTCAGGCGCAGTACGGCGCCGGCGGCTGGGTGACGCATCACAACACCGACGCGTGGCGGGGCGCCTCGGTCGTCGACGGAGCGCAGTGGGGGATGTGGCAGACCGGTGGCGCATGGCTGGCGACCCTGATCTGGGACCACTATCTGTTCACCGGTGACATCGACTTCCTCCGCTCGAACTACCCGGCCCTGAAGGGCGCCGCCCAGTTCTTCCTCGACACCCTGGTCGCCCACCCGACGCTCGGACACCTGGTCACCAACCCGTCGAACTCTCCGGAGCTCGCTCACCATACGAACGCCACCGTCTGCGCCGGGCCCACCATGGACAACCAGATCCTGCGCGACCTCTTCAACAGCGTCGCCCGCGCCGGCGAACTCCTCGGCGTGGACGCCGCCTTCCGCGCTCAGGCACTGGCGGCCCGGGACCGGCTGGCGCCGACGAGGGTCGGCTCCAGGGGCAATGTCCAGGAGTGGCTGGCCGACTGGGTGGAGACCGAGCGGAATCACCGGCACGTCTCCCACCTGTACGGTCTGCATCCGAGCAACCAGATCACCAAGCGCGGGACACCCCAGTTGCACGAGGCCGCGCGGCGGACGCTGGAGCTGCGCGGTGACGACGGGACGGGATGGTCGCTCGCCTGGAAGATCAACTTCTGGGCGCGGATGGAGGACGGCGCCCGGGCCCACAAGCTGATCCGGGACCTGGTGCGGACGGACCGGCTCGCGCCCAACATGTTCGATCTGCACCCACCCTTCCAGATCGACGGCAACTTCGGCGCCACCTCGGGCATCGCGGAGATGCTGCTGCAGAGCCACAACGGCGAACTGCACGTGCTGCCGGCGCTGCCGGCCGCCTGGCCCACCGGGCGCGTGAGCGGACTGCGCGGCCGCGGCGGACACACCGTCGGCGCCGAGTGGAGCAGCGGCCGGATCGAGTGCGTCGTCACACCCGACGAAACCGGTGCCGTCCGGGTGCGCAGTCGGATCTTCGCCGGCGACTTCACGCTGCGGGACGAATCGAGCGGCGAGCCGGTCCAGCCGAAGCGGCTCGAGGCCGATCTCATCGAGTTCGCCGGCCAGGCCGGCCGCACCTACCGCGCGTCCGCACTCAGGTCGGGTCCGGTGGAGGCCGGCGTGGCCTATCGGCTGGTGGCCCAGCACAGCGGTAAGGCCGCCGACATCAACGGCGCGTCCACGGCCGCCGGTGCGCGGCTGATCCAGTGGCAGATCACCGCCGGTCCCAACCAGCACTTCGAGTTCCTGCCCTCCGACGGCGGGCACTACAAGATCCGGCTTGGGCACAGTGGTCTGTTCCTGCACGTCTCCAGTAGCAGCAGCGGCGCCGACATCACCCAGCAGCCGGACACCGACACCACCGGCCAGCAGTGGCGGACAGTCGACCACGGCGGTGGCGTGATCAGTCTGGTCAACCGGCAGAGCGGCCTCGCCCTGGACGTGTGGGAGGCCTCCACCGCCGACGGAGCCCGAATCTCCCAATGGGCAGCCACCGGCAGCACCAACCAGCGATTCCAACTCCACCGCATCCAGCCCCAGAGCCGACTGCGGTCCCACCGACCAGTCAGAGCCATGTCACCGAGCAGCGAGGGAGTCGCATGATGTCGATCCACAGATGGCTGTTCGGGCGAGCCGTGCTAGCGGCATTGCTCGTTCTGGCCATGGCCGGCATGGCAGGAGTCAGCGTTGCGGCCGACACGTCGCCCACCGCCGGGGCCACACGTGCGGGGACCGCCGGATGCGGACGTGCCCCCACACTGACGAGCGGTACGCACACGATTCAAAGCGGCGGTAAGAATCGCTCCTTCATCCTGAGCATCCCTGAGAACTACGACAACACCCGCCAACATCGACTGGTCTTCGGATTCCACTGGTTGGGTGGCACCGCCGGGCAGGTCGCCGGCGGTGGAAGCGATGGCGATGTCTATGCCCACTACGGACTCCGGCGACTGGCGAACAACAGTGCGATCTTCGTGGCTCCGCAGGGCATCAACAACGGCTGGGGCAACTCCGGCGGCGAGGACGTGACCTTCGTCGACGACATGATCAGGCGTATCGACAACGATCTCTGTGTCGACACCACGCAGCGCTTCGCCCTCGGCTTCAGCTACGGCGGAGCCATGAGCTACGCACTCGCATGTGCCAGGCCGAACGTTTTCCGTGCGGTCGCCGCGATAGCCGCGCCCGGGGGGATCAGCGGGTGCAGCGGGGGCACCCAGCCCTTCGCCTACATGGGAATCCACGGCATCAACGACAACATCGGCGCCGGTCGAGGGATGCGGGACAGGTTCGTCAGGAACAACGGCTGCACTCCCCAGAACCCGCCGGAGCCCGCGTCGGGCAGCCGCACCCACATCACGACCGCCTACTCGGGCTGCCGAGAGGGGTATCCGGTCGTCTGGGCCGCGTTCGACGGAGGTCACCAGCAAGGCCCCGTGGACGGGTGCGCCGGCTGTGAGAGCGGCGCCAGGAGCTGGGTCAAGGGAGAGGTCTGGAGCTTCTTCACGGGCGCTGACCCGAACCCGACTCCCCCGGACCCGACCACATTCCGGCTGCGGAGCCAGTCCGCCGACCGATGCCTGGACGTCAGCGGTGCCAACTCGTCCAACGGCGCCCAGGTGATCATCTGGGACTGCCACACCGGCACCAACCAGCAGTTCACCCAGACCGGACAGACCCTGCGGGTGATGGGCAGATGCCTGGACGTGCCGAGCAACGCCGCCCCCGGTGCCCGAGCACGGATCTGGGACTGCACCGGCGGCGCGAACCAGCAGTGGAACGTGAACACCGACGGGACCGTCAGTAACGTCCAGACCGGACTCTGCCTGGACGTCGACGGCGCCGGCACCGCCAATGGCGCTGCGGTGATCGTGTGGAGCTGCCACACCGGCGCCAACCAACGCTGGGCCCGAGGGTAAGCAGAGCTGTGGAGGCGGCCGCAGCAGTCGCGGCCGCCTTTATCTTTCCTGTGTACCTCACTTACCACCGCACCGCGGCGGCCCTCCGCATGACCTGCTACGTCATGATCAGCCGCGCCCGCGAGCGGGGCTGGACCTGGCCGGCAGGGCAGTCGGTTGCCGCATCACCTGGGGGCTGCACAGGTAGGCCATGATGCGCTAAGCGCCCACTGGGTGAGACGTCCGAGGGAAGGGCGGGCGGCGCCCGACCCGTACGTACGACAGGGGAGCCCCGTATCCGCCATGCCGCCGCCTCCCGGCAGCGATACTGGATGCATGGACCCGACGATCACCGCCCCCCGCGCCGAGGTGCTGCGGGACCGCTACCGGAGCCGACTGCCCGAGCGCTTGCAGGAGCTGGCCGGCCCCGTCGAGGGCAACGTGGACCTGCCGCTCCACATCGTCTGGTCCGGGCGGACGAGCTACAGCCTGGACCGTCCGAAGTCCCGCATGACGCTCTACCGGACCGTCCTCGCCGAAGGACTGAGTGAGGACCTGATGGCCCTCCTGCACCACCGGCTGCTCACCGAGCAGTGGCCCGTGCTGCGGCGCTTGATCAGTCCCTACATCCGCGAGGTCTGGGAGGACGCCTTCCCTGAGCTGCTCCGCACCGCTCCGGCCGACACGACCGCCGCGTGAAGCTCACTCCGCTCCACGAGCGTCTCCTCGCCGACATCCTCGACCTCGGCTCCCCATACCCTCTGGTCCTCACCGGCGGATACGCCGTGCAGGCCCACGGCCTGGTCGAACGCTTCAGCCGCGACCTCGACGTCGCCGCCGAGAACCCCGCTCCGATGCAGGAGATCGTCGCGTCACTCACAGCAGGCCTCAGCGCGCGCGGATGGCGGACCACGCACGTCCAGACCGATCCGCTCAGCGGCCGGTTCCTCGTCACCGATCCGGACACCGGCGAGGAGTGCGAGGTCGACGTCCTCAAGGAGGCGTTCTGGGCTCCGCCCGCCCAGACCCCCTACGGCCCCGTCGAGATGGGCACCCATGTCCTACTGTTCCTCCGGCCGGACAGGACCAGCGACATCGGCAGCCCACAGCCCTGGACGTTCCTCGGCCCGGCCGAGTACGCCAGCCACACCGGCAGCATGCCCATGGCCGTCACCTGGAAGCTGCGGCGCGAACTCCCGGCGGACATCTGGTCGTACGCGCGGATCTCCTGAGCCCGGTGCCGCGCAGGAAGCGGCACCGGGCTCAAGGCGATTAGTCTTCCCTGCCGTGGTTCCCGAGATGGTCGGTGTCCTTGAGGCAGCGGCGCGCCAGTATGTGGACCTTGCTGAAGATGATCGACATTTCTCCTCGTGACCGGGCCCGCGCCCCGTCTGCGGGTGGGAACCGCCCTAGGCGAGGACGGGAGCCACGACTTCGCTCTCCAGGTGCTCCCGGGAAGTACCTGATGTGTCGTCAGGTAAGTCAGCAACTGATCAGCATCAGTCCTCGCATATTGCGAGACGGCTGCCCGAGCAGAGGCTTGGTGGGTGGCGTTACAACGGCCTGGTCCTCGCGGAAGTGCAGGCAGGGCGCCTTCTCCTCAGAGTGAAGCGATGTTCCTCACAATCTTCGAGTCAAGCGCGCGCCGGTTGTAAAGTGAAGACCGCCCTTGACCTGCACAAAGCAGGCAGGGAGCCGTCTTCCAGGAGTCCAAAGTGCTGCGTACTCTGTTCAAGTCCAAGATCCACCGAGCCACCGTCACCCAGGCCGACCTGCACTACGTGGGATCCGTGACCATCGACGCCGACCTGCTCGACGCCGCCGATCTGCTTCCCGGCGAGCTCGTGCACATCGTGGACATCACCAACGGCGCCCGGCTGGAGACGTACGTCATCGAGGGCGAGCGTGGGTCCGGCGTGATCGGGATCAACGGGGCCGCCGCCCATCTCGTCCATCCCGGAGACCTGGTGATCATCATCAGCTATGCCCAGGTGACGGACGCCGAGGCGCGGGCACTCACTCCCCGGGTCGTGCACGTGGACCGCGACAACCGGATCGTGGCCCTGGGTGCCGACCCGTCCGAGCCGGTACCCGGCTCGGACCAGCAGCGCAGTCCGCAGGCCGTCAGGGCCTGACCCAAGGATCCGGTGCAGAGGAGGAGCGTGTCATGAGCGACCCGGAGATCCGCGACGACCGGGCGGCGGGCCGGCTGGAGGCCGTGTCCGGCGGGGAAGTCGTCGGCCGCATCGAGTACTTCGTGCTCGAAAGCCCCGAGCGCGCGCTCGTGCCCGTCCATACGGTCGTCGAGCCCGCCCACGAGGGCAAGGGCATCGCCGGTTCGCTCGCGCGCGAGCTCTACGCCCTCGCCGGCCGCGAGCACAGCGCCGTCGCCTCGCTCTGCCCGTACGTCACCAAGTGGGCCGAACGCCACCCCGACGAGGCCTCCCCGGCCGATCAGGACCTGCTCGTGGCGGCGAAGGACTGGCTGAGGGCCCATCCCGGGCGTTTCTGACCCGGTCCCGCTCTCCGCGGAGGCGCCCCGCCCCAAGGACTGGCTCAGGACCCATCCCGGGCGTTCCTGACCCGGTCCCGCTCTCCGCGGAGGCGCCCCGCCCCGGCCTCCCTGCCCCCACCTGGTCCCCTCTCCGTCCTGCGGGGGAGTGACTGCGGAGGCGGGTGCCGGGTAGGCGGGGGATTAGTCCAGAGCCGGAGTCGTCCCACTGGCTGGAGGACCTGATGACGAACCCGATTCCCGACCCCGTGCCACCGGCGCCGACACCGGGCCCCGATCCCCAGCGCCCGGACCCGCATCCCGATCCGGTGCCGAACCCACAGCCCCCGCCGGGCCCGGAGCCGACCCCTCCGCCGCCCGCGCCCACCCCGCCGGCGCCCCCGGGCCCCGACCCCGTGCCGGGTCCCGACCCGTCCCCGATCCCCCCGGGGCCGGAGCCCGTACCGAACCCGGAGCCCGGCCCCCCGCTGTCCTGACCCCGGTACACGAACGGGGCGGTGGACGGCGACTCGTGCCGTCCACCGCCCCGCTCACCTTCCTGAGCGGCAGCGCCTACGCGGAGGTCTCCGACCGGTCCCCGCCCCACAGCGTGTGGAACGAACCGTCGCGGTCCACCCTGCGGTACGTGTGCGCACCGAAGTAGTCCCGCTGCCCCTGCGTCAGCGCCGCCGGCAGCCGCTCCGCGCGCAGGGCGTCGTAGTAGGCGAGGGCCGCGGCGAAACCGGGCGTCGGGACACCCTGGCGGGTCGCCGCGACCAGTACCTCCCGCCAGTCGTCCTGGGCGTCCGCGATCTCCTGCGCGAACGTCGCGTCCGACAGCAGGCTCGGCAGGTCCGGCCGGGTGTCGTACGCGGACCGGATCCGGTCCAGGAACGCCGCGCGGATGATGCAGCCGCCCCGCCACAGCGCCGACACCGCACCGAGGTCGATGTCCCAGCCGTACTCGTCGCGGGCCGCGTCGATCTCGTGGAAGCCCTGCGTGTACGACACGATCTTCGACGCGTACAGCGCCTGCTCCACCCGGTCCGCGAACGCCCGGGCCTCCGCCTCGCCCAGCGGCTGCGCCTTCGGACCGGCCAGGCCCCGCGAGGCCTCCCGCAGCGCCGCGTGGCCCGACAGGGAGCGCGCGAAGACCGCCTCGGCGATACCCGACACCGGCACGCCCAGGTCCAGGGCGATCTGCACGGTCCAGCGGCCGGTGCCCTTCTGCTCGGCCTGGTCGACCACCACGTCCACGAACGGCTTGCCCGTCTCCGCGTCCACGTGCGACAGCACCTCGGCCGTGATCTCGATCAGGTACGAGTCGAGTCGGCCCCGGTTCCAGGTCCGGAAGATCTCCGCGATCTCGGCGGGGGAGTACCCGGCGACGTCCCGCAGCAGCTGGTACGCCTCGCCGATGAGCTGCATGTCCGCGTACTCGATGCCGTTGTGCACCATCTTCACGAAGTGCCCGGCACCGTCGGGACCGACGTGGGACACGCACGGTGAGCCATCGGCGGCCTTCGCCGAGATCTTCTCCAGCATCGGGCCGAGCGAGTCGTAGGACTCCTTCGGGCCGCCCGGCATGATGCTGGGCCCGTTCAGCGCGCCCTCCTCGCCGCCGGAGACGCCCATGCCGACGAAGTGGATGCCCTGCTCGCGCAGGTCCCGCTCCCGGCGCCGGGTGTCCGCGAAGTGCGCGTTGCCACCGTCGATGATCATGTCGCCGGGCTCCAGCAGCGGCGCGAACTCCTGGATCACCGCGTCCGTCGGCTCACCGGCCTTCACCATCACGACCAGGCGACGCGGCCGCTCCAGCGCCGCCACGAAGTCCTTGGCGCTCTCGCACGCGACGAACTCCCCCTCGCCGCCGAACTCCTCCACCAGGGCGTGCATACGCGCGGGCGTCCGGTTGTGCACCGCGACCGTGTAGCCGTTGCGGGCGAAGTTGCGGGCGAGGTTGCGGCCCATGACCGCGAGACCGGTGACGCCGATCTGCGCTGTACTGCTCATTCGGTTCGCTCCTAAAGACCTCGGTATCGGTGCTGCCGGTGGGGCCCCACAAGCATGCCCCCGTCGACCATCCTGACGTGCCGCTACTTCGTCCGCACGCGCGGGTCGCACGACATCGCGCAGGCTGATACGGACGAGAGCCCCGTCGCACTCAGCCGACGCACACGTCCCCGCGCACGGCGCACCCGCGCACCGGGTGCCGTACACGGTGCACCACCGAGGCGCACGTCGCGCAACAGGGGCCTCATACCGGCCACTTGGGCTCCGGGGCGGCGAAAAGCCGTCTTGTTCTGGCCGGTTCGCAGCGCTTACTTTTGCCCCTCCTGACGCATGTCTAGGGGGGCTTTCGATGGCCGTACGCGGCCGGCACCGCCGGTATCAGCCGAACAGGATCAACCGCGCCTCACTCACCGTCACGGCGGGCGGCGCGGGCATGGCACTGCCGTTCATGGGCACCGGCGCCGCTGAGGCGGCGGACATGGACACCTGGAACAAGGTCGCCGCCTGCGAGTCCACCAACAACTGGAGCATCAACAGCGGCAACGGCTTCTACGGCGGACTGCAGTTCACCCAGTCCACCTGGGAGGCCTACGGCGGCCGGGCCTACGCGGCACGCGCGGACCTGGCGAGCAAGGACGAGCAGATCGCCGTCGCGGAGAAGGTGCTCGACGGGCAGGGCCCGGGAGCCTGGCCGGTCTGTTCCGTGCGGGCCGGACTGACCCGGGGCGGTGGCGAGCCCGACATCCGGCCGGCCGCCGAGCGCACGAAGCAGAGGGAAACGAAGCCGAAGACCTCCATCGAGGAGGTACGGCCGCAGTCCACGCCGCAGTCCCGGGCGGGCAACGCCGAGATGTACACCGTGGTCCGCGGCGACACCCTCTCCGGCATCGCGGACGACCAGGACGTGCGGGGCGGCTGGCGGGGCCTGTACGTCGCCAACCGGTCGGCCATAGGGTCCGACCCCGACCTGATCGTGCCGGGCCAGCGTCTCGCGCTGCGCGGCGAGGGCGCCACGAAGACGCGTCCCGCGCACCGGCCGGCGCCGTCGGCCAAGCCGCCGACGAAGAAGCCGGCCCAGGACCGCGCGGACGAGCGATCGAAAGAGAGGACCAAGGAGCGGTCCGCGGAGCGGTCCAAGGGGCAGCGCACGGAGCGTGCCGGCCGGTCCACGGCCACCCGGCAGGGACTCGTCGCCCCCGTCGGCGCCTCGCTCGGGACGCCCTACCGCAAGGCGGGCTCGTCCTGGTCGAAGGGCTACCACACCGGTATCGACTTCCCCGTGCCCACGGGCACGTCGGTCAAGTCGGTCGCGGCGGGCAGCGTCGTCAGTGCGGGGTGGGGCGGCTCGTTCGGCTACCAGGTCGTGGTCCGGCACGCGGACGGCCGCTACAGCCAGTACGCCCACCTGTCCGCGATCTCCGTGCGGGACGGGCAGTCGGTGAGCGCCGGCCAGCGCATCGGCCGCTCCGGCTCCACCGGCAACAGCTCGGGCCCGCATCTGCACTTCGAGGTGCGGACCGGGCCCGGGTTCGGCTCTGATGTGGACCCGGTGGCGTACCTCCGGGCCGGTGGCGTCAGGATTTGACACGCATGCGGTGCCGGTCGGCCGTGGGCAGCGGCACGTACGGGATGCCGTAGCGGGAGACGTAGGAGAGCGGGCGTTCGTCGCCGGAGACCGACACCGACGGCTCACCGCTCTCGTACGGCACGCCCGACGCGTCCGGCACCGTCGCGAGCACCTCCGCCGCTGTCTCCTGCCCGGCCGGTGGCACCGTCCCTTCCGACACCGCTACGAGCACCGCCGACGATGTCCCCGGTCCGGGTACGAGCACCGCCGACGATGTCCCCGGTCCGGGTACGAGCACCGCCGACGATGTCCCCGGTCCGGGTACGAGCACCGCCGACGATGTCCCCGGTCCGTACG
>NZ_JBVJSX010000005.1:548972-664433 GCF_055606225.1 Streptomyces sp. NPDC037100
CCCGGTACGAGCACCGCCGCCGACATCCCGGACCCCGGAGCGGGTACCGCCGAAGGCGTCGCCGCGCCGGGCCCCGCCGCGAGCACGTCCTCCACCAGGAGTCGCCCACCGGCGGGCACGTCTTCCACCAGGAGTCGCCCACCGGCGAGCACGTCTTCCACCAGGAGTCGCCCACCGGCGGGCACGGCCTCGGCCGCGGCGGCCACCGTCACAGGCTCGGGCCGTCCGCCCGAGTTCTCGGGGGCGGCCACGGCCTCTGTCGCAGGCCCGGTCGCCGGCAGGCTCCCCGGACTCGTCGGCTGCCCGTGCGTGAGCCGCTCCGTCGTCAGCAGGATCAGGCCACCCGCCGCCACCACACCACAGCTCAGCGCGAGCGCCGTCCCCGTCGTGCCGTAGCGGAAGGTTTCTCCGAACATCGTGATGCCCACCGCCGCCGCCACCACCGGGTTCACTACCGTCAGCGTGGCCAGCGGGGCGGCGAGGCCGGCGCCCCGGTAGGAGGCCTGGGACAGCAGCATGCCGGCCGTGGCGAGGACGCCGATCACGGCGAGGGAGGGCACGTCCGCCGCCGACACCCCGCCGGTCCAGTCGACCGCGACGGTCTTGGTGAACACCGAGGACATGCCGAACGCGATACCGGAGGCGGTCGCCAGCAGCATGCTGCGCACCGCCGGGTGCCGGTGCGCCGCCCGGGCGGCGACCATCAGCGCCACGACCACACCCGCGGTGACGACGGCGACGGCCACCCGCTGCGCCGTGTCCAGCGACCGCGCGTCGGACGCGGCGACCAGGGAGAGCAGACCGGCGAGCCCCACCGTCGCCATGATCGCGCCCCGCCAGGCCGTGGCGCCGGCCTTGCGGCCGACGAACAGGGCCGCCATGGGAAGCGCCACCACGATGGTCAGCGCGCCGAGCGGCTGCACCAGGCTCAGTGGACCGTAGGCCAGTGCCACCACGTGCAGCAGTCCACCGAGGCCGTTCAGCCCGACCGCCGCCCACCAGCCCGGCCGGCGCAGCGGCGCGTACTGCTCGCCCGGCGAGGACTCCGCCACCCGCTCCTGCACGATCGCCCCGCCCGCGTAGGCGAACGCGGAGACGAGGGACAGCAGGACGGACAACGCGAGGGCGCTCATCGGCTGCTCCTCTGCGTGAGGCGGGGACGCTCGGCCCGGCGCGGCGAAAGGTGGGCTTTCATGACCAACACCCTGCCGTGTCCAGGTCTTCCCGTCGTCGTCCCTGAGCACTCATTGGGTCCTACTGCCGATGGAGTACGAGGGGACCCCCATCATCCCCAGGGTGGGCGAGTCCGGTCGGGGGCCACCGGGTCGCGTCCCTTAGGGGCCTTGGTACTACTGCTCTTCGTGGACCTCGACCCCGACCTCGCCGCGCTCCGCCCGCTCGCCGGCTTCTTCGTGCTGCGCACGGAAGGAGTACCGGCGGGGTCCCTTCCCACTCTCGCACAGGCGTATGCCACGACATCACCGGATCTGTCAGGAAATCCCCTGATTTTTCGTGTGCGGAAGGTCGCGACCGCCCTGCGCGCCCCGGAGATGCGGGTCGCCGCGTCCGTGACCCATCTGGGCCTCGCCGCCCGGCTCTGGTCGATCGCCCTCGGCTGCGCCGCGCTGTACGGCCGCGTCCCCGACCTGGACGCCCGGCTGCTGCACTGGGACGCCGACGGCAGCGCCCCCGACGATCTGTGGCTCACGGGCGTGACGCCCCGTCCCGGTGACGCGCCGACGGTCGCGGACGTCGTCCTGAACGGCCACCTCGTCCCGCTGGCGGCGGCCCTGCGCGCCCGTCACGGCCTCGCCCCCGGCCTGCTGCGGGGCAACGCCGCCTCCGCGCTGGCCGGCGCCGCCCGGGAACTGGACCGCTGGGCCCGGCGGCACGACCGTACGGACGTCGCCGCCCGGGCCCGCTCCCTGGCCGCGGAACTCCTCGCGCACCCCCTGCTCACCGGCGCCGGAACCCTCACCGGCACCGCCTTCCGGCGCCGCAGTTGCTGCCTCTACTACCGGGTCCCCGGAGGGGGTGTCTGCGGCGACTGTTGTTTCCCACGACCGCCCCGCTCTTCCCCACGCGCCCCATCTGGGTGACCATGAAAGGGAACGGCCGCTGAGAGCAGGGAGTTGCGGGTGCGAGTCGGACTGCTGACCCGGGAGTACCCGCCGGACGTGTACGGCGGTGCAGGTGTCCATGTGGAGTTCCTCGCCCGTGAGCTCCGGCCACTCGTCGACCTGGACGTGCACTGCTGGGGCGAGGGCCGCGCCGACGGTGTGCGGCGGCACCGGCCCTGGTCCGCGCTCGACGGCGCCAACGACGCGCTGCGCACGTTCTCCGTCGACCTCGCCGCGGCAGCCGCCCTCGAAGGGCGCGAACTGGTCCACTCCCACACCTGGTACGCCAACCTCGGCGGCCACCTCGCCAAGCTCCTGTACGGCATTCCGCACGTGATGACCGCGCACTCCCTGGAGCCCCTGCGCCCCTGGAAGGCCGAGCAGCTCGGCGGCGGCTACGAACTGTCCAGCTGGGCAGAACGCACCGCGATCGAGGCCGCCGACGCGGTGATCGCCGTGTCCGGAGCCATGCGCGAGGACATCCTCGGCTGCTACCCGGCGCTGGACCCGGAGCGGGTCCACGTCGTGCACAACGGCATCGACACCACGCTCTACCGGCCCGACCCCGGCACGGACGCCCTGGACCGGATCGGCCTCGACCGCTCCCGCCCGTACGTGCTGTTCGTCGGCCGGATCACCCGCCAGAAGGGCGTGCCCCACCTGCTGCGCGCGGTGCGCGATATCGACCCGGCCGCGCAGGTCGTGCTGTGCGCGGGAGCCCCGGACACACCGGAAATCGACCAGGAGTTCCGCGAGCTGTTCGGGGAGTTGAGCGGGGTTCGCGACGGGGTCTTCTGGATCCCGAAGATGCTGCCGCGCCCGGAGGTGATCCAGCTCCTCACGCACGCCGCACTCTTCGTCTGCCCGTCGGTGTACGAGCCCCTCGGCATCGTGAACCTCGAGGCGATGGCCTGCGGCACACCGGTGGTGGCCTCGGCGGTCGGTGGCATCCCCGAGGTCGTGGACGACGGCACGACCGGCCTGCTCGTCCCGCCGGGCGACGACTTCGAGGCGGGTCTCGGCCGGGCCATGGACGCCGTGCTGGGTGATACGGCGGCCGCCCGGCGGATGGGCGAGGCCGGGCGGGAACGCGCGGTCGGCGAGTTCGGCTGGGACGCGGTGGCCCGGCGCACGGTCCGGCTTTACGAGGAGATCGTCAAACAGGCTTAGCGGGTACTGCTCAGGGGCAGGCATCGGGAAATCGGCGTGAGGGGAGCGGCCATGCGTGGTGGTGGTCCTTCGGTCCTGGGGATCGTGCTGGCGGGCGGCGAGGGCAAGCGGCTGATGCCTCTGACCGCCGACCGTGCCAAACCGGCGGTGACCTTCGGCGGCACGTACCGCCTGGTCGACTTCGTCCTGTCCAACCTCGTCAACGCCGACGTCTTGCGCATCTGCGTCCTGACGCAGTACAAGTCGCATTCGCTCGACCGCCACATCACGACCACCTGGCGGATGTCCAACCTGCTGGGCAACTACGTCACACCCGTGCCCGCCCAGCAGCGCCTCGGCCCGCGCTGGTACCTGGGCAGCGCCGACGCGATCCTGCAGTCGCTGAACCTCGTCTACGACGAGCAGCCCGAGTACGTCGCCGTCTTCGGCGCCGACCACGTGTACCGCATGGATCCGCGCCAGATGCTCGCCCAGCACATCGAGAGCGGCGCGGGTGTGACGGTCGCCGGCATCCGGGTGCCGCGCACCGAGTCCTCGTCCTTCGGGGTGATCACGCCGGGCTCGGACGGCCAGACGGTGGAGCGCTTCCTGGAGAAGCCGACCGACCCGCCGGGGCTCGCGGACGACCCGACCTGCGTCTTCGCCTCGATGGGCAACTACATCTTCACCACCAAGGCCCTCATCGAGGCACTCAAGCGGGACGCGGAGGACGCGTCCTCCGTGCACGACATGGGCGGCTCGATCCTGCCCCAGCTCACCGACCGGGGCGAGGCCGCGCTGTACGACTTCAGCGCCAACCACGTGCCCGGCGAGACCACCCGTGACCAGGGCTACTGGCGGGACGTCGGGACGCTGGACGCCTACTACGAGGCCCACATGGACCTGATCGCCGAGCGCCCCGCCTTCAACCTGTACAACCGCAGCTGGCCCATCTTCACGCACTCGTACCAGCTCTCGCCGGCCCGCTTCAACGCGGGCGGCATCGCCAGCGAGTCCATCATCAGCGCCGGCTGCCTGGTGCGCGGGCAGGTCACGCGATCCGTGCTGTCGCCGGGTGTGGTGGTCGACCCCGGAGCCGTGGTGCAGGGTTCGGTGCTGCACGACAACGTGCACATCGGCCGGGGCGCGGTGGTACGCGGCGCCGTCCTCGACAAGAACGTCGAGGTGCCGCCGGGCGCGACGATCGGCGTCAACCCGGAGCGGGACGCGGAGCTGTACACCGTGTCCAAGGGCGGGGTCATCGCCTTGGGCAAGGGGCAGTTGGTCACCTGACCTCGGGCGCTTTGTCCTGACATGCCCGGGAGAGGCGAGGGCGAAGAGGGGACCGACGGGCGCGTCGGCAGCCCGTCGGTCGTCATGTGGGTGACCTTCAGCGAATTGCGTCGATCCGTGACGCCTCCCGGGTGACTCCCACGGGGTGCCCGGCGACGCAACCTGTGCTGGACTGACGGCACATGCACCATAAGTCCCGCCCCGTTCGCTGGGCGGGACTTAATCTGCTGTTAACTGTACGTAGCCTGATCGTACTTGACCGTAATCGGCTGGGGGCGGTTGACTGCTGGCCCACCCGTCGTCGACGCGAGGCAAGCCCTTGACTGCTGATCTGCTCGCTCCTCTCGACCTGGCGTTCTGGAACCTCGAGTCCGCCGAGCACCCGATGCACCTCGGCGCGCTCGGGATCTTCTCGGCCCACTCGCCCGCCGCGGGCGCCCACGCGGCGGACCTGCTCGCGGCCCGGGCCGCCGGTGTCTCCGGGCTGCGGATGCGCATCCGCGACGTGTGGCAGCCGCTGCCCTCCGCCCTGCGCCGGCCGTTCGCCTTCGGCGGCGCGGCCCGCGAGGCGGACCCGGACTTCGACCCCCTGAACCACGTACGGCTGCACGCCCCCACCGCCGACTTCCACACGGCGGCGGGCCGGCTCATGGGGTGCCCCCTGGAGCGCGACCGGCCGCCCTGGGAGGCCCATGTGCTGCCGGGCGAGGACGGCGTCTGCTTCGCGGTGCTGTTCAAGTTCCATCACGCCCTGGCCGACGGGCTGCGGGCGCTGACCCTCGCCGCGGGAGTCATGGACCCCATGGACATGCCCCCGCCCCGGCCCCGCCCCGCCGCGGCCCCGCGCGGTCTCGTGCCGGACGTGCGCGATCTGCCCGCGATGATGCGTGGTGCCCTGTCCGACGTGAGCCGCGCCCTGGACATCGGCGCCTCCGTCGCCCGCTCCTCCCTCGACGTGCGCTCGACCCCCGCACTCACCTGTGAGCCGAGCGGCACCCGCCGCACCGCCGGAGTGGTCCTCGACCTCGACGACGTCCACCGCGTCCGCAAGACCGTGGGCGGCACCGTCAACGACGTCCTCATCGCGGTCGTCGCGGGCGCCCTGCGTCGCTGGCTCGACGAGCGCGGCGACGGCAGCGAGGGCGTGGCGCCCCGCGCGCTGATCCCCGTCTCCAAGCGCCGCCCCCGCACCGCGTACCCGCAGGGCAACCGGCTCTCCGGGTACTTGATACGGCTTCCGGTCGACGATCCGGACCCGCTGGCCCGTCTGGCCTCGGTCCGGGACGCCATGGATCGCAACAAGGACGCCGGCCCCAACCGGGGCGCGGGTGCCGTCGCCCTGCTCGCCGACCACGTCCCCGCCCTCGCCCACCGGCTCGGCGGGCCCCTGGTCGGCCAGGCGGCCCGGCTCTGGTTCGACCTTCTGGTCACCAGCGTGCCCCTGCCCAGCCTGGGCCTGAAGCTCGGCGGCCACCCCCTCACCGCCGTCTTCCCCTTCGCCCCGCTGGCCCCCGGCCACTCCCTGGCGGTCGCGGTCTCCACGTACCGCGGGAGCGTCCACTACGGCCTCGTCGCCGACGCCGAGGCGGTCCCTGACCTCGACCTGTTCGCCACGGCCGTGTCCAAGGAGGTGGCGACACTGATCAAGGCCTGCCGGCCGTGATCGGGGCGAGTTTGGCGGTGCTGCCCGGCGCTGAAGTAAAATCCGCCCTTCGAAAGCGGGCGCGACCGGCGCGCCGCGACGGCAGAGCAGGGAACTACAGCGGCGATGACGGTGACACAGGACGGCCCGCAGGCCATGGACGAGGCCGACGGACTCTCGTACGGACCCGGCATCGACCCGGAGCGCCTGGCCGTCTGCCTCAGTGTGCTCGAGGAACTCGACAAGCTGGAGGTCGATCACCCGGACGCCATCGCGGTGCGTCGGGCCACCGCCGGGATCTACCGCTCGGTCAAGCAGCGCCGCCGCCAGGAGCGCCGGGCCGCCAAGACCGCCCATGACAAGGCGGTCACGGAGGCCACGGCCACCGGCTCCGCCCAGCGCATCGACGACGAGACCGAGGGCCTGCTGCCGTCGTCGACCACCGAGGAGGGCAGGATCGCGGGGATACTCCAGCGCCCGCGCTCCTGCTACACCTGCAAGACCCGGTACGTGGAAGTCGACTACTTCTACCACCAGCTGTGTCCGGACTGCGCCCGCGTGAACCGCGAGAAGCGCGACGTCCGCGCCGACCTCACCGGCAAGCGGGCCCTGCTCACCGGCGGCCGGGCCAAGATCGGCATGTACATCGCGCTGCGGCTGCTGCGCGACGGCGCGCACACCACGATCACCACGCGCTTCCCCAAGGACGCCATTCGCCGCTTCAAGGCCATGGACGACTCCGCGGACTGGATGCACCGCCTGGAGGTCGTCGGCATCGACCTGCGCGACCCGGCACAGGCCGTGGCCCTCGCGGAGCAGGTCGCCGAGGCGGGCCCGCTCGACATCCTCGTCAACAACGCGACGCAGACCGTGCGCCGGCTGCCCTCCGCCTACGCCGCCCTGGTCGAGGGCGAGAGCGCCCCGCTGCCCGCCGGTGAGCTTCCCGCCCACCACGTCATCGGCGCCTTCAACTCCGGCGCGGTCGACGGCATCGCCGCGCTGCCGCTGGGGACCAGCGGCCTCGACGCCCAGAAGGTCGCCGACCTCGCCCTGGTCGCGGGCAACGCCAGCGTGGCGCGGCACCTGGACGGCACGGCGATCGACGCGGGTGGTCTCGTGCCCGACGTGGTCGACTCCAACACCTGGGTGCAGACGATCGAGCAGATCTCGCCCGTCGAGCTGCTGGAGACGCAGCTGTGCAACTACACGGCGCCGTTCATCCTGATCAGCGCGCTGCGGCCGGCCATGGCCGAGGCCGCGAAGAAGGCGGCGAGCGGGCGCGCGTACGTGGTGAACGTGTCCGCGATGGAGGGTGTCTTCGGGCGTGGCTACAAGGGCGCCGGGCATCCGAACACCAACGCCGCCAAGGCCGCGATGAACATGGTGACGCGGACCAGCGCACAGGAGATGTTCCAGACCGACGGGATCCTGATGACCTCGGTCGACACCGGCTGGATCACGGACGAACGGCCGCACTACGACAAGCTGCGGCTCGCCGAGGCCGGGTTCCACGCGCCGCTCGACCTGGTCGACGGCGCGGCCCGGGTCTACGACCCGATCGTGCGGGGCGAGGCGGGAGAGGACCTGTACGGAGTCTTCCTGAAGGACTACGCGCCGGGTAAGTGGTAGGCGGGATTCCGTCGGGCGTCGGCGGGCGGTGTGGGGGCTGGTCGCGCAGTTCCCCGCGCCGCTGAGTCGGTCATGCAGGCCCCGGGGTGACGAGCACCGCGTATGCCTCCTGTGGTGGCCCGTCAGTCCACCGCCCCGAGGCGGGAGTTGCGGGCCGCCAGCAGTTCCAGAACCGTGCGCCAGTCCTCCAGCACCCCGGCGTCGAAAGCGGCAGTGCGGCCCTCCTCGGAGGCCTGGCACAGGGCGAGGAGGTCGTCGTCGGCCGGGGTGCCCCGGCGGGGGTGACGGCGCAGGAGACGGGCCACCCGCTCACCGAGCAGGGCGCGGACCGCGTCGGCCGTGTGATCCGCGCGGCCGGCGGGGTCGCCGGGCCACAGCAGCCGGCCGAGGGGCTGCACCAGCCCCGCGACCTGGAGTTCCTTGTCGGCCGGGCGCCCGCGGCGCAGCAGCGCCGCCGTCCGCAGCGCATGGTCGTGCAGATCGGCCGGCGGGTGGGCGCGGTCCGGGGCGTCCCAGGTGCCCCGGCAGGCGTACAGCAGATCCATCAGCTCCTCGACGCTGCGCAGCTCCATGCGTCAGTCCTCCCGCGGGACGGCCGTTGCCGTACGGCAGCAGAGCATGGCCGGCTTTCGATTCGGCCAACGGCACCTGAACTGCGCACCGTCCGAAAAGCGCCGTCGTCGACGTACGCCGTTCGAGTGATTCGCGAAACGCCTGAATGTGTACAAATCGGTACGTAAACCGGAGTTGAACGCGGGATGACGCGCGATCGTTACCGGTTGTTTTCAGCCCCATCGAGCGGGGCCCTGCTCATTTGGTTAGTCTGATGCGGACGGACAGCAGCACGGGGTCCTACCCACACCCACGGTCCGTCATGGGACCAGCCGGTTCACCACGGCCTGCTCTCCCGTGAGTCGACCGGCGCCACCGCGTCCGAACTGCATTTGGCATAGAGGCCCGAGCGGGCGTCAGGCGCAGCAGGACCGGCGCGTACGTCCCGAGGGTGACCGACACATAAGGAGTGCGCGGTGACACCGGAGAAGACGAATCGAGAACAGCGCCCCAAGGAACGCGGCGAGCGCGCCGGCCGACGGGCCGACGAGCTCGGCAGCCTCGACGTGTGGGCCCGTTCGGCCCCGATCCGCCTCGCGGGCTATGAGGACGACCTCGCAGAGCCGCACATCCTGCCCAGCGTCGACTGACATCGGGCGCACCCCTCCGCGACCTCCGAGCGCATGGCCGTGCCAGACTCGCGACCATGCTGATCAGGGAAGCAGCGGCTGACGACTGGCCTCGCATCTGGCCGTTCTGGCACCGCATCGTCGCCGCGGGCGAGACCTACGCATGGGACCCGGGCACCTCCGAGGAGGAGGCCCGGGTCCTGTGGATGAACCCGGCGAAGCGCGTCTACGTCGTCGAGGACGACAGCGGTGCCGTCGTCGCCTCCGCCTACCTCACCCCCAACTACGGCGGCCCCGCCGCCCGCATCGCCAACGCCGGCTTCATGGTCGACCCCGGCCAGGGAGGCCGGGGTTACGGGCGGGCCCTCGCCGAACACCTCCTGACCGAAGCCCGGGCCGCCGGCTACCGCGGCATGGTGTTCAACGCCGTCGTCGAGACCAACCCGGCCGTGTCACTGTGGGCCTCCCTCGGCTTCACGATCCTCGGCACGGTGCCCGACGCGTTCGACCACCCCCGCCACGGCCGGGTGGGGCTGCACGTCATGTACCGGCCGTTGTAGGGCGACCGGGAGTTCGCGGCTCTCAGGGTCGGGCGTACCGCCGGGTCATGATCTCCATGTTGTGGCCGTCCGGGTCGTCGAAGTAGGCGCCGCGACCGCCGAAGAGGTCGTTGACCCGGCCGGGCCGGGTGTGGCTCGGGTCGGCGTAGTAGGTGACGCCGATCGCCTCCAGACGGTCGATCATGCCGTCGAACCGCTCCTCGGGCACGAGGAACGCGTAGTGCTGCGACTGGATCGGCTCGTCGGTCTTCTCGTAGTAGTCGAGAGTCACGCCGTTGCCCAGATCGACGGGCAGGAACGGGCCGAAGGGGGCGCCGACCTCCAGACCCAGGACGGCCGCCAGGAACTCCGCGGACAGTTGCCGGTCGGAGGCGTAGACAGCGGTGTGGTCGAGGTGGGCGACCGTGGTGGGCAGTTCGGGGGCGTGCGGGGTGTGGGACATGCGTGGGTTCTTCTCCGAGTCTCGGGATCCGTGAGGAAGCGCCGTTCAGGGGCGCGGGGATGAGGACACGAAGACGGGAGGCGGGGCGCGTGCCCTCTCCGGCTCTCGGGCGGGCCAGGGCGGGGTCACCCCCGCCGCGCTCACTCCGAGGCCGGGCGCCTCACTCGTGCATGGCCCACGGCCGACCCGGCAGTCACCCGGCCGACCCTAGTCCATCGGCGCCGTACGCCGCCACGGGTTTCGCTCCTCCAACTGCCCGGCCAGAGCCAGGAGTCGGGGCTCCGAGCCGGGGCGGCCCACGAGCTGCACGGCGCACGGGGCGCCCGAAGGAAGGGTGCCGCAGGGGACGGCCATGGCAGGCCAGCCGGTCAGGTTCCACGCGGGCGTCAGCGGCGAGTAGTTCGTGTTCGCCAGCACGTTGCTCAGCCAGCCCCGCTCGTGCCAGGGCCCGGCCTTCGGGGCGCGGCGGGCGAGCGCCGGCGTCAGCAGCACGTCGTGCTCGGCGAAGAACGGCTCCAGCCGCCGCCGCAGCCGCTCGCGGCTCGCCCCGGAACTCACGCTGCGCAGGAACGGCCGGCCGAGCCGGGCGTGGACGCGGGTGCGTCGCGTCAGCAGACGAGGGTCGAGCGGCCGGGCGTCCGCGGCGGTGCCCGCCGTCCAGTGGGTCAGGGAGGTCGTGGCGAGTGACATCGGGTAGGGCGGGTCGGCGCGCCGGACCTGATGGCCCGCCCTCATCAGCAGCCCCGCCGCGTCCCGGGCGGCCGCCGCGTACGGGCGGCTGACGGTGACGCCGGCCAGCGGGCTGCGCAGCGACACGGCGATCTTGAGGGCGCCGGGCGCGGGCCCGGGGCCGGGTTCGACACCGGCGAGGACCGAGAACATCAGACGGGCGTCCTCGACGGTCGTGGCGAGCGGGCCGTGCTCCGCCATGCCGAACCAGGTGCTGTCCGCTTCGCCGGTCGGCACCACCCCCCGTCCCGGCTTGATGGTGACGAGGCCGCAGTTGGCGGCCGGTATGCGCAGGGAGCCCATCCCGTCGTTGCCGAGGGCGATCGGCACCATCCCGGCGGACACGGCCGCCGCGCTGCCGCCCGACGAACCGCCCGCCGAGCGCGTGGGGTCCCAGGGGTTGCGGGCGATGCCCAGCACGCCGTCCGTCGTGCCGAAGACACACAGTTCGGGGACGTTCGTCAGCCCCACGACCACCGCGCCCGCCGCCCTCAGCCGGGCCACCGTCACATGGTCCTGCGAGGCCGGGGTGTCCGGCGTGGCGGCCGAGCCGATCCGCCGGGACTCGCCGCGCACGGCGAGGTTGTCCTTGACGGCCACGGGCACCCCGGCCAGGGGCAGTTCGGCGAAGTCGCCGCGCGCCGCCACCTCGTCGGCCTCGGCCAGGGCCGCCTCGGCGCGCACCGTACGGAAGGCGCCGACCCGGCCGTCGAGCCGCTCGATCCGGGCGAGGTGCTCGGCGACCACCTCGCGGGGCGTGACCCGCTTCTCGCGTACGGCGGCGGATATCTCGGCGGCGGTGCGGCCGGCCCACGTGGTCACAGCGGCTCCTCGGAGGGGAGAGGGCGGACTTACTGACGAGTACGTAGGGAGAACTGTGCACCCGGCGAGGACGGTGCGTCGAGGTCGCCGACCGTGTCGGGGCCGAACCGATGCCGTGGGGGCGGCCGGCTCAGCGCAGGTGGCGTGCGAGGAAGGCCTCGGTGACGTCCATCGAGGCGGCCCACTTCGGCCCGAACGTGTGCCCCTCGCCGGAGACGGTGCGCAGTTCGACGTCCTTGCCCGCCTTCTGGAATGTGGCGGCGGCCTCGCGTGACCAGGCCGGGGGACAGGTGTCGTCCGCGGTGCCGTGCTGGATCAGCAGGGGCTCGGTCACGCGGTCGGCGTGGGTGAGCGGGGAGACGTCCCGCCAGAAGCCGGGGTTCTCCTCGGGTGTGCCGTGTTCCTCCTCGATCTCGGCGACGAGGGGATCGCCGTCGGGCCGCTGGAAGCGGTCGATGTTCTCCTCCGGTCGCGCGCTGACCGGGGCGTACGCCACGGCCGCGTCGAACAGCCCTGGTGCCACGACCAGGGTGTTGTACACGACCCCGCCGCCCATGGACCGCCCGAACAGCCCGATGCGGTCGCCGTCGATCTCCGGGCGCCCGGAGTCGCGCAGGGCCAGGGCGGCGCCGATGACGTCCTCGGTGTAGCCGAGACGCAGGTGCACGTCGTTGTCCGGGTCCTTGTCGGAGCCGGCGTGATTGCGGTAGTCGGTGTGCAGGACGACATAGCCGCCGCGGGCCAGGCGGTCCTGCTCCCGCGGCATGCCCTGGCCGCTGACGTACACGTCCGGGTCAATGTAGCCGTGCGCCAGCACCAGCGCCGGGAAGGGGCCCTCGCCCTCGGGAATGTTCATGATTGCCGAGATCGTCAGGCCGTTCGCCTCGTAGGTGGCGGCGTAGCGGGTGTAGGCGGACGTACGGTCGAGCACCGCGCCGAGGCGCAGGCCGGAGCCGGTGTGCTCGCGCTGCATCAAGGCCTGCAGCGAGACGGGACCGGCCGGGGTGGGGGAGGAGCTGGTGCGGGGGCTCTCTCCGGCGGCCCGGGCAGGCGCCGTGGAGGCCACGGGCGCGCGGTCCCCCGCACCACCGGTGCAGCCCAGCGCGACGGCCAGCAGCAGTCCGGCGGCCGCGCAGGCGGTGCCCCGGGGCCGCATACGGTCCAGTGTGACCCCGTGGAGCATGGCAGGACAGGGCCGGCCCGCCGGGAGGCGTGAACCCCACGCCGGACCCTTATGGCGCAGGTCACATGCACCCATGTCACATCGTGACGAGCCGCTGCCTCATAGGGGTGTACGCACCCACAAAGGCAGAGGAGCTCACCATGAGCGCACGACTGGACGTCTTCGCCATCCCGAGCGCGAGCAAGGTCGTCAAGCAGTTCCACTCCCTGGGGCGGCTGGTGGTGGAGTCGCCGCTGCCGGCCGCCACCCGGGAACTGGTCTCGCTCCGCACGAGCCAGATCAACGGATGCGCGGTCTGCGTCGACATGCACACCAAGGAGGCCACTGCCGCGGGCGAGAGCTCCGTACGTCTCCATCTCGTCGCGGCGTGGCGGGAGGCCACGGTCTTCACCGAGGCCGAACGGGCCGCGCTGGAGCTGGCCGAGCAGGGAACCAGGATCGCGGACGGAGCCGGCGGTGTGCCGGACGCCGTGTGGCGGCGGGCCGCCGAGCACTACGACGAGGAACAGCTCATGGCGCTGGTGACCCTGATCGCCTTCATGAACACCGCGAACCGGCTGAACGTCATGCTCGAGCAGCCGGCGGGCGACTACAAGCCCGGCCAGTTCGCGTAACCGCGGAGCGCCAGGGCCGGGCAGGGGCGGCGGCTACGGCCTCTGCCCCGGCCCCGCCAGCCGCGTCGGCGGCAGGTACTCCCGTACGTACGTCCGCTCCCAGCACGCGCCCGTCTGCCGCAGCTCGCGCCATGTCGTGTAGCGGTAGCGGAACAGACGGGCGCGCACGTACCGAGGGGGTTCGTCCGGCGGGAACGGGGAGCGGCGCAGCAGCTTCAGGGTGTCCCGGTCGTTCTCCAGCAGCCGTTCCACCAGCGTCCCGAACCAGGACTCCGCGTAGGCGGGCGAGAGGGCCGCGAACCACATCAGCCAGTCGAGCCGCAGATGGTAGGGCGCGAACTGGCGCGGCCAGCGCCGCGGATCGCCCGGCTTGCCCTTGAACTCGTACTCCCGCCAGCCCGAGTCCGTATGCGGCACGTCGTCCGCGGTGCCCTCCACCACCACCTCGTACCGCACCCGGCTCACACTGCCGAACGCCCCGTAGGTGTTGACCAGATGGAGCGGGTCGAAGGAACGGTTCATGACCTGGCGCCGGGAGACCATGTTCCGGACCGGCCGGTAACCGAGGCCCAGCAGCAGCGCCGACACCGCGAGCACCACGACGACGTACCACAGCGGGGCGTCGGGCACCTTCGGCGGATCGGCCGGGAAGCGCACCGCCGACAGCGCCAGCACGATCGTGATCCAGTTCAGCCAGGAGAAGTTGCCCGACAGCACCAGCCACAGCTGGGTGACGATCATCAGCGACGCGGCGGCCGTCGCGACGGGCTGCGGGGTGAACAGCAGGAACGGCACCACGAGCTGGGTGACGTGATTGGCGGCCACCTCGACGCGGTGCAGGGGCCTGGGCAGATGGTGGAAGAACCAGCTCAGCGGGCCCGGCATCGGCTGGGTCTCGTGATGGTGGTCCAGGCAGGTGAGCTTGCGCCAGCAGGCGTCGCCACGCATCTTGATCAGGCCCGCGCCGAACTCCACCCGGAACAGGATCCACCGCAGCAGGAACAGCACGACGACCGGCGGCGCCACCTCGTCGTTGCCGAGGAACACCGCGAGGAACCCGACCTCCAGCAGCAGCGACTCCCAGCCGAACGCGTACCAGGTCTGCCCGACGTTGACGATCGACAGGTACAGCACCCACGGCACCAGCCACAGCAGCATGCCGCCCCACAGCGGCAGCAGTGAGTCCAGCCCGGCCAGCAGCGCGGCCGACACCGCGCAGCCCGCCCAGGCGCAGAGCGCGAAGAAGCGGTCCGAGTAGTGCCACTGGAACAGGCTCGGCGCCCGCTTGAACGGCACCCGCTGCACGAACCGCGGTACGGGCAGCATGCCGCGCCGGCCGATCAGCGCGCGGAACTGGAGCGCCGCCGTCAGGAACGCCACCAGATACATGACCGCCAGTGCCCGCTGGAAGACCAGCCGGGTCAGCCAGTAGTCGGATGCGGCGAACCATTCCACGGCCGTGGGGCCCTCCTTCCCGTGCGGCGCGGGGCCCGGTCGTCACGCTCGGTGTCCCGTCGCTGCGGTTGCGTGACCCATGTGACCGCAGCAAACAATAGTGCCGGGCCCGACGTAGTACCGGACAGCCCCGATCCTCCCGACGGAGCCGGAATGATTTTCCGGCGGGTGGGCCGCCGACCGCATCCCCGGCGGCCCCGCGGGCGTCTTCAGTGACCGAGGGCCGCTCCGGAGCAGCGGCTCGTACACTCGGCACATCCGGTCGAAGAATCGGACGAATCCTGGCAAGGTGGGCCCATGGCTGATCGGGGAGCGAGCGCCCTGTCCCTCCCGGACGACTGGCCCGCCCACCCGGACCCGATCCTCGCTCTCAACCGGATGGGCAGCTTCGACTGGGATCTGGACACCGGCCTGATGCACATGGACGCCCAGGCCCACGAGGTCTTCGACGTGCGCTCCGACGAGTACGACGACCACCCCGAGACCCTCGCCAAGCGCGTACCGCCCGACGAGTCCCGCCGCCTGGACACCGCGGTCTCGCAGGCGCTGAAGGACGGCAGCGAGAACTACGGCGCCTACTTCCGCATCCGCCGCCGCGACGGCAGCCTGCGCTGGACCCACACGCAGGGCTACATCCGGCGCGACGACACCGGGCGCCCCCGCCGCATCATCGGCATCATCCGGGACGCCACCCAGGAACTCGGCGAGATCGACGCCCGTCGCGACCAGGCCGCCCGGGACGAGGCCCGCCGGCAGCAGACCAGCGTCGTCGAACTCACCACGGCCGCCCTCGCCCACGCCCGCACCGTCCAGGACGTCATCGACGTCCTCAAGGACACCCACGGCCTCGTCCACCTGGGCGCCACCAGTCTCGTCATGGGCCTGGTCGAGGCCGGCCGCATCCGCCTGGTGGCCGAGGGCCCCGCGGACAGCTTCGTACCCGGCACCCGCGTCACCCGGATCGACGAGCCCTACCCGATGAGCGAGGCCGTCCGCACCCTCGGCCCGTGCTTCATCGAGTCGCCGGAGGAGTTCGCCGAGCGCTATCCGGTCCTGTGGCCGCACATCACCGGCCTCGACATCACCTCGGCCGCCTATCTGCCGCTCATCGTCCAGGCCCGGCCGATCGGCGCCATGGGCCTGCTCTACAGCGACCGGTACGGCTTCACGTCCGAGGAGCGCAACATCCTGGTCGCACTCGGCAGCAGCATCGCGCAGAGCCTGCAGCGGGCCATGTTCTACGAACAGGAGATGGACCTCGCGCAGGGCCTCCAGCAGGCCATGCTGCCCCGGACCATCCCGAGCGTGCCCGGCGCCGACGTCGCCGTGCGCTACCGCGCCGCCACCATCGGCGGCTCCGTCGGCCGGGACATCGGCGGGGACTGGTACGACCTGATCCCGCTGCCCGGCGGCCGGGTCGGCGCCGTCATCGGCGACGTCCAGGGCCACGACACGCACGCGGCCGCCGTCATGGGCCAGCTGCGCATCGTGCTGCGCGCCTACGCCGCCGAGGGACACCCCCCGGCCACCGTGATGGCCCGGGCCTCCGTCTTCCTGCACGAACTCGACACCGACCGCTCCGCGACCTGCCTCTACGCCGAGGCCGACCTGTCCACCGGCGTGCTCCAGATGGTCCGGGCCGGCCACATCGATCCGCTGGTGCGGCACCCCGACGGCTCCTGTCGCCGCGTCCCCGTGCCCGGCGGGCTGCCGCTCGGCCTGTCCGCCGAGTTCGGCCGCCTCGAGTACCCCGTGACCACCATGGAGCTCGACCCCGGCGACACCCTGCTGCTGTGCACCGACGGTCTGGTGGAGCAGCCCGGCGCCGATCTCGACGACGGCATGCGCACCCTGAGCGCGCTCGTCGCCACCGGCCCCGACGACGTACGGGACCTCGCCGAGCGGCTCATCGACGTGGCCGCCGAGCGCGGCGGCGACGACGACGTGGCCTTGCTCCTGCTGCGCCGGCGCGGAGCCGAGGGCCCGCAGCCCGGCCCCCGGCTCCAGCGGCGCGTGGCCCCCGGCGACCCCGGGGCCCTCGCCGGGACACGGCACATGATCCGCACCGCGGTCGCCGCCTGGGGAGCCGGCGATCGCGCCGACGAGATCGAACTGGTCGCCGACGAGCTGATCACCAACGCCCTGATGCACACCGAGGGCTCCGCGGTCGTCACCCTGCGGGCCCTCACCGGCTCCGAGCGCCGGCTGCGGGTCGAGGTCGCGGACTCCTCCAGCGCCCTGCCGCGCCGACGCGAGGCGGGCGAGTCGGGCGTCTCCGGGCGGGGCCTGCTCCTGGTGGAGCTGCTCACCGACGTGTGGGGCGTGGAGGCCCGGGGCGGCGGCAAGGCCGTGTGGTGCGAGTTCGTGGTGCCCGGCCGGGAGTGACCCCCCGTGGCACTCTGGACCTATGCCGGAACTCCCCGAGGTCGAGGCGCTCAAGGACTTCCTGACCGAGCACCTCGTCGGCCACGAGATCGTACGGGTGCTGCCCGTCGCGATCAGCGTGCTGAAGACGTACGAACCTCCCCTGTCCGCGCTGGAGGGCCACGAGGTGGCCGCCGTACGCCGGTACGGCAAGTTCCTCGACCTCGCGACGGCGGACGGCCCGCACCTCGTGACGCACCTGGCCCGCGCGGGCTGGCTGCACTGGAAGGACCGCCTCCCCGACGGCCCGCCCCGCCCGGGCAAGGGCCCCCTCGCGCTGCGCGTGGCCCTGGAGACCGGCGCCGGGTTCGACCTGACCGAGGCCGGCACCCAGAAGCGGCTCGCGGTGTACGTCGTGGGCGACCCGCAGGAGGTCCCGGGCGTCGCCCGGCTCGGCCCGGACCCGCTCGCCGACGACTTCGACGAGCGGCGCCTCGCGGAACTCCTGGCCGGTGAACGGCGCCGGCTCAAGGGCGCGTTGCGCGACCAGAGCCTGATCGCGGGCGTGGGCAACGCCTACAGCGACGAGATCCTGCACGTGGCGAAGATGTCGCCGTTCAAACTGGCGGCGTCCCTGAGCGAGGAGGAGACGGGGCGGCTGTACGCGGCCCTGCGCGACACGCTCACCGGGGCGGTCGAGCGCTCCCGGGGCGTGGCGGCCGGGCGGCTCAAGGCCGAGAAGAAGAGCGGGCTGCGCGTCCACGGGCGCAACGGTGAGCCCTGCCCGGTGTGCGGCGACACCATCCGTGAGGTGTCCTTCAGCGACTCCTCGCTCCAGTACTGCCCCACCTGCCAGACGGGCGGCAAGCCGCTGGCGGACCGCAGGATGTCCCGGCTGCTGAAGTGACCCGGGCCGGGTCTCGTGGCTACCGGGACGGCGGTGACCACTCGAACATCAGGATGGTCGCGTCGTCCCGCAGCCGGCTCGTCGGCGAGTCCAGGATGGAGTGGATGAGCCGTCGCAGCGTCTCGGACGGCAGCTCGCCCGCGGCCGTCGCCCCGATGATGTAGTCGGCGAACTGTTCGAGCCCGAACTCCGCGCCGTCGACGGCCCTGGCCTCCGTGACCCCGTCGGTGTACATCAGCACCCGGTCGCCGGGTTTCAGCGCGATCTCGTGCGTCTCCCGCCTGCGCTCGGTCAGCAGGGACGGCATCCCCATCGGCAGGTCCGTCTCCCGCCGCATGGCGTCGACCAGCGGCCGCCGGTCGCGGATGAGCAGCGGGGTGGGGTGCCCGCAGTTGACCCACCGCAGCATCCCCGACGCCAGGTCCAGCTGGGCCAGGACACCGGTGCAGAACTGGTCCGGGAGCCACTGCGACAGCGCGTCGTCGACGCTCTCCACCAGCTCGGGCAGGTCCGCCCCGGTGCGCCGGCCGTTGCGGCACGCGGCCAGCGACACCGCCGTGGTGAGCCCGGACGCCAGGTTGTGCCCCATGGCGTCGAGAACCGCGACGTGCAGGGTCGTCTCCGTCAGGGAGTGGTCGAACGCGTCGCCGCCGAGTTCGTAGGCCGGCTCCAGCACGGCCGTCGACACGACATGCGAGGTGCCGATCGTCCGGGGTGGGAGGAAGGCCCGCAGCATCTCGGCGGGCAGGCGCATCGGCCGGGTGCGCAGACGCCGTACGAAGGAGTCCTGATACGCCCGCGTGGACGTGATCATCATGGCGAGCAGCTTGGCCAGGGCGCGGCCGCGGTGCAGCACGTCGGGTGTCAGCGCGGGGGAGTTCACCGCGATGACGCCGAGGCGTTCGGCGCCGTCCACGAGCGGGATCCAGGCCGTCATACCGCCCTCCTCGGACGCCGCCACGCGCAGGGACTGGGTGCGGTAGGTCCAGCCCGCGAGCGAGCCGTCGATGAGCAGGGGGGAGGCCACGTCGGTGAGCGGTACCAGCCGGCGCTGCTGGATGTCGGAGAGGTAGACCAGGGAGCTCTGGAGGCCGAGGGCCTTGGTGCAGCGGGCCGCCGCGGTGGGCAGGTCCAGGGTCGCGTTCTCCGGGTCGGCGAGGAAGTCCTCCAGGCGGCCGCCGTCCCCGGCCTCTGCCGTCACCTCGTCTCCCCTCGCCGGGACCGCCGGCACCCGGCGATCCTTCGGGTGCCTCGTCCAGCAGTCTCACACCGGGGCGCGCCCGGCGCCCGGCGACAGGGGCGGACGGATGGTCAGCTCGGCTGGATCCTCCACAGGACCTCGCCGGCCGCCGAGCGGATCTCGTAGCGGGCGATGTCCTCCGGATGCAGGGAGGAGCTGGCCATCATCGTGTTGGGGTGGTCGTCGTGGCCGGGCCCGTTCCAGCTGGTCGCGGTCTCCTCGGTGCCGTCGTGGCCGACGATCACCAGGTGGCAGGCGCGCGGGCCCGAGCCGTCCTTCACCTTCAGCTCGACCTGGCTGCCCGAGGCCTCGTCCTCCGTCGTGACCTGCGCCCACACCCCCGTCCGTGTGTCGGTCGCCGCGACGGTCCGGGGCTCCTCGGCGTTGCCCTCGGCCATCATCGCGATGCCGGGGACCGACGCCGCGAAGACGACCGAGGCGGCCAGGGCGAACAGCAGGCGTCTGCGTCCGGCCCGGCGCCGGGTCGCCACCTCGGCCAGCAACCCGTCCAGCATGCGCGGCCCGGGCTGCGCCATGGGGTGCACGAACCGTGGCGTCGACCGCCGGTACAGCATCAACTGCCGTGTGGTGGGGCCAAATTCCGTCACCTCTGCAGCGCACCGAGGGCACTCCATGAGGTGGTCCTCGAAGCGGAAGGCCTCCGCCTCGTCCAGCACGCCGAGCGCGTAGGCCGCGACGTCGCGATGCCTCTCCAGGGACCTCATGCCGAATCCTCGTGCCGTTGGGTGCGGGTGGGGTTACTCCTTGCTCCCACCGGTACGGACCAGGCGGCTGAATCACTCAAGCCGGTGACACAATCGCAACCAAAGGATTCGGAGCCCTCCGGCTCCCGGATTGGTCCGGGGCCGCGGAAATCTAAAAAAGATGGATCGCGAGGTGTCCGAGCGGCAGTCCGAGCTGCCAGGCGGGCGTCCAGACCTTCGGCCCCTCGTCCTCACCGACCACCGGAGCGCCGCCCGGGACCGCGTTCAGATCGGGCGCGAGCAGCTCCGTCTCCTGCAGCCAGCGCCAGGCCTCCTCCGCGAGAACCAGGTCCGGCGCGCGCCGGCCCGACCTCGCGGCACCGGCGGCGAGCTCGGCCAGCCGCTCGCGCACCCACTCCTGCCACGGCTGGTCGTAGGCCGTCAGCGACAGCCACGTCTCCAGCTGCGTGACGACCCGGATGCCGGACAGCTCCCCGTCGGTGTCGGACAGGAAGACGGTCAGCGCCAGGGCATCCCGCCCGGCACGGAACTCGAAGGATGTCGGCGGCATGAGATCGCCGGTCCGCAGCAGCTCGTCGGCGATGTACTCGGCGTACAACCACGCCATGGGGACGGTCAGTTCGCCGTCGGCACCGTCCGTGCTCCCCTGCTCTTCGTCCAGCATCCCTTCCTGCCTTCCTCCGGTACGTGCGCGTCGCCCGACACCGGGCCCCGAGGGCGCTGACGGCCCCCTCCGGAACACGGATGGGAACAGCCGATTACTCAACCGGGGTCGTCGGCAAGGCGCTTTACGGAGGCTTGACCCACCCATTGGTTTCACTGCAGGTCGGTGGCGTATCCCGGTAGCACCCTGCGCAGGGCACGCAGCGCGTAGTACGCGCGGGACTTCACGGTACCGGGCGGAATCCCGAGGGCCGTCGCGGCTTCCGCCACACTCGCCCCCTGGAAGTACACGAGCACCAGGACTTCACGGTGCTGCGGAGTGAGTGTCTTCACAGCCTCGCGGACATCCAGCATCGCCGCTGCCCGCTCGGCGTGGTCGGAGATGACCCGCGCGTTCTCCAGCACCGCGTCGCCGACCTCGGGCGGACGGGCCTGGCGGGCCCGTCGGGCGTCGATCGCGAGCCGCCGCGCGACGGTCATCAGCCAGGGCCGCACGGAGTCGAAGTCGTCGGCGCGCAGGGCCTCGGGGTGCTGCCAGGCACGCACCAGCGTCTCCTGGACCAGGTCCTCGGCGCGCTGCCGGTCGCCGTCGCAGAGCCGCAGCAGCAGCGCGAAGAGGGGCCGGCCGTGCTCCCGCTGCAGTGCGGCGAGCTCGTGCTCGGCGGTCGTTCCGTTCGTGAGAGTGGATCCGGCCGTCATGGCCGTATGCCACCGCAGGGCTCGGCTCCGGCACAGGGCACGTACCCGGCTGTGCGACGGACGGTCGATCGCGTCGACGAACGGTTCGACGAACGGTCGGGGCACCCGGCCATGCGGGTGCCGGACGGGCTGATGAGCGTGTCGGAGACGCGTGGGACACCAGGAGCCTTCTTTCCTGATGGTGCGTAAATATGACCACAACGCCCACAGTGGGGTGAATGCATGCTCACGCGCAGTCGACAGATCGCCCTGGCCCTGACCGTCGTCCTCGCCGCAGGCGCCGCCTGCCAGGCCCGCGGCCACGACGCGTCCGACCGCGGACGCCCGGAACCGGCCGCCGCCGGGCAGCGCGGGTTCACACTGGTCGCCTCCGGTGACGTCCTCCCGCACAGCACGATCATCGACCGGGCCCGCTTCGACGCCGGCGGAACCGGCTACGACTTCCGGCCGATGCTCGCGGGAATCCGCTCCGTCGTCTCCCGCGCCGACGTGTCCCTGTGCCACATGGAGACCGTCTACGGCGCGAACGGCGTCTACACCGGCTACCCCACGTTCAAGTCCCCGCCCGAGGTGGCCCGGGCCCTGGCCGAAACCGGCTACGACGGCTGCTCCACCGCCTCGAACCACACCCTGGACGACGGCGCCGACGGTATCCGCCGCACGCTCGACGCCCTCGACCGCGCGGGCGTCCGGCACGCGGGCTCGGCACGCACCGAGGAGGAGGCCCGCACGGTGACGGTCCTCGAGGCCGGCCCGGCCGAGGTCGCCCACCTCGCCTACACCTACGACACCAACGGCCTGCCGTTCCCGGACGGGCAGCCCTGGGCCGTCAACCTCACCGACGAGGCGAGGATCGTCGAGGACGCCCGGGCCGCGCGCCGGGCCGGCGCCGACGTGGTCGTGGTCTCCCTGCACTGGGGCACCGAATGGCAGGACGCCCCCGACGACCGGCAGCTGACCCTGGCCAGGAGCCTCACCGCCGCGCGCACCGGGGGCCGCCCCGACATCGACCTGATCCTCGGCACCCACGCGCACGTCCCGCAGGCCTACGAGAAGGTCAACGGCACCTGGGTCATCTACGGCATGGGCGACCAGATCGCCGGCGAGATGACCAACCACGAGGGTGCCAAGGATCCGCGCGGCAACCAGTCCACCCTCGGCCGCTTCACCTTCGCCCCGCCCGCACGGCCGGGAGAGCGCTGGAAGGTGACGAAGGCGGAGTTCGTCCCCCAGCTCTTCGACGTCGACGCCGGCCGGGTCGTGAACCTCAACCGGGCGCTCGCCCAGGGCGCCGACGTCCGAGCCGTCCGCGACCGCATCCGCGACGTCGTCCTCGGCCGGGGCGCGGCCGAGGACGGACTGGTGATGGGGGAGTAGCGGACTGGTGATGGGGGAGTAGCGGACTGGCGATGGGGGAGTCGCGGACTGGCGATGGGAGAGTGGCGGCTGCCGTCGCCTGCCGCGCACCTCGCATCGCCGCCCCGGACCGGCGGTGGGAGCAGGCGAAGCGGCCCCCGGCCCCAGCACGGACCGGACGACCGGCCGCACTCGGGCGCGCCCCGACGATCAAGGTGCCGGGCCGTCCTACGGCACCACCGTCACCGGCCACCGCCCCGCCTTCACCAGGCGTACCGCCACCGAGCCGACGAAGCGGTGGCCCGCCTGCTCGGAGGCACCCACGACCACCGCGTCCGCCTTGAGTTCGTCGGCGGCCGTCACGAGGCCGTTGTACGGGTCGCCGCGGAACGTGTGGAACTCCCAGCGGACCTCGAATATCCCCTTGAGCCGCTCGGCCGCGTCGCGGATCTGCGCCACCAGGTCCTCGGCGATCTCGTCCGTCGTCCCGGCCACCGGCGCCCCCAGCGCCGCACCCGCCGCCAGCACGGGCTGCACGTACACCACGGCGAGCAGCGCGTGCTGCCGCCGGGCCAGTCCGGCCGCGTAGGCCGCGGCACGCAAGGAGGAGTCGGAGCCGTCCACCCCGGCCACGATCACCTTCGGCCCGTCCGTGCCCCGCTCGAACTGATGGGAGTGCTGTTCCGTCACGCCGCGAGGCTATCGGAACCCCCAGGTCCGGCTGCCGGGCAGGACGGTGACCGGCGGGCGAAGCCCAGGGCTTCCCGTGCCGCGCGGGGCGCGAGCGTTCGACGGGCGTGCGCAAGGTCTCGCTGAACTTCGCCGTGCTCCGCCGCGTGTTCGAGGAGGGCGCCCGCATCGGCGCCGGGCCGGTGCTCCGCCTCTGGCGCCGCCTGCTGTTGCTCGTCTCCAAGCGGTGGCAGCTGGAGGCTCCTGTACCGCTCCAACGCCCAGTACCACCCCGAGTGGTATCCCCGCTTCCTCTGCTACGCGGAGGCCGCCTCCCTCGCCCGCGTCGGCCTCGCCGAGGCTTCGTCTCCGTACCGTCCATGCGCAAACTCCGGGGAAAAGGGCACCCGAAGGGCGGGCAGCGGCCCGCCACCACGGAGGGGCTGCGTCGTTGGCGGCGCTCGGCCTCGCCGGAGGGGACGGGACCGAGCCCGCCGACCCCCTTTCCGGCCTGTCCGACCAGGACCGCGTCCGGCACCGCACATGTTCCTCACCGGACTCACCATCCGCGAGACCCTGCCCTTCCCGCTGGCGCGCCCCCATTGACCACCCGTCTGGGCCGAAGGGGTGAATGTGTGCCGCCGCACCGGTGTTGCTCGTGTGCGTCGGCCTTCCGCCAGGCGACTCATGAGTCATGAAGAAGGATCAGTTGCCCACCCGGCTGTTCACCAGGCGCCACGTGTTGATCGCGGGCGCCGGCGCCGTGGGAGCGGCCGCGACGGCCGGAGTGGTCACGGCTGTCACCGGGGACGGACCCGGCACCTCGACCCCCGCCTCGGGCCCCCAGGCCCGCCGCCTCGTCAAGTCCTCCGCGTACCGGCTTCAGCCCCTGACCGGCTACGGCCCGCCGCGCGCCGCACCCCGTCGGCCCCTGGTTCACCGTGAGGCGCCGCTGCGCGTGTCCGGCCGAGGCCGCACCATGGTGCTCACCTTCGACGACGGCCCCGATCCCCGCTACACCCCGCACATCCTGGACATTCTGGCCGAGTACGACGTGCGGGCGATGTTCTTCGTGTGCGGCGAGATGGTCGCCGGCGGCAGGAACCTGCTGGCCCGGATGGCCGACGAGGGCCATGTCGTGGGGAACCACACCTGGTCCCACCCCCTGCTCACCAGCCTCACCCGACGGCAGATCCGCTCCGAGATGGAACGCACCAGCGAGGTCATCGAGGACGCCTACGGGGAGCGCCCCGAGTGGTTCCGCGCGCCCTACGGCGCCTGGAACCGCACCGCCTTCCGGCTCGGCGCCGAACTCGGCATGGAGCCCCTCGGCTGGACGGTCGACACCCTCGACTGGACCACCCCCGGGGTCCGGGCCATCGCGAACCGGGTCGAACGCGGCGCCGCGCCCGGCGTCGTGGTGCTCTCGCACGACGCCGGCGGCGACCGCTCGCAGAGTGTGCGGGCCCTGCGGCGCTATCTGCCCCAACTGCTGGACTCCGGCTACCACGTCACCGTGCCCCGGCGGGACTACGCGTAAGGGACGCGTCCGGGCTTTCGCCCGCCCGTGTCGCGAGCGCTCAGCGCACCGCGACCAGGCGGGCGAAGGCGACGACATTCCCCGCGTAGCCGTCCTGCTTCGAAAAACCGCCGCCGCAGGTGATGACCCGCAGCTCCGGCGCGCCCTTGGAGGCGTAGACACGGTCGCCGGGGAAGTTGTTCTTCTCGAACACCTCGACGCCGTAGATCTCGAACTCGGCGGTCTTTCCGTCCTGCCGGGCGACCTCGACGCGATGTCCCTTCCTCAGGGCCCCGAGGCCGTAGAACACGGCGGGACCCTGCTGGTTGTCGACATGGCCGACCACGACCGCGGTGCCCTTCTCGCCGGGGGTGACGGCACCGGTGAACCAGCCGGCCAGGTTGGGGTCCTCCGGCGGCGGCGCACCGACCCAGCCGTCCGCGTCCAGGCCCACGGGGATGATCGGCGCGTCGACCTGGATCGCCGGGATCCTGACCCGGTCGGGGAGGGCGTAGGGCAAGGGACGAACGCTTCCCGCGAAGGTGCCGCCGGGCACCCGGCTGTCGGCCGCTGCCGCACTCGCCGGCTGTGGCGGCCCCTCGTCGAACTCTCCCGAACCGTTCCGGATGAGAGCGAGGCCGGTCAGCAGAACCAGCGCTATCACGCCCCACGGGGCGCGCTTCCTGGGCCGCGCCTCCTCTTCCGCCTGGGCCAGCTCGGACGCAGACATTCGCCATCCCCTCTCGACGCGGCCGTCGCCGTGTCCATCGCGCATAGCAGAACGCTAAGTGGCGTCCGTGAAACCGGCGACGGGGCGGCGGCGAACGGGTGGCCGGGGGCCGTGAGGGGTGGTGTGGGGAGATGAGGTGAGCCATCCGAGTTGCCGCCGGGAGGAAATTTCTGACGGTCCGTGACCTGCGGCGATATCCGAACGGACGCTCTTCCCGCACCGCCTTCTCTCACCGGTACGGACCATTCCCGAAATGCGGCTCGAGGCACGGCAACTGACTGTCTTTCTGGGAGGCGCTTTCTCGCCGATCGACCGGGGACGGGTCCCGGGGCGTCTTCCGCGGAGGTTCACATGCGTAACACTCGTGCCCTGGCGGTCGCCGGCGCAGCGGTCGCCGCCCTCGGCCTCTCCGCCCCCGCGGCCGTCGCGTGGGACACGCCGAGCAACATCACCGCCCTGCCCAGCGTGATCGCCCGGGGCGGCCAGCTGACCATCACGGTCGACGGCTGCCGGGGCGGCGGCACGGCGACCTCGAACGCGTTCTCGCCGACGCATCTGTCTCCCGTCTCCGGCCCCAACGAGAGGGCCAGGGGCACCGCCACCATCAACAGCAACGCCCGCCCGGGTCCGTACGACATCACGGTCGACTGCAACGGCAGGCGGATGACCAAGCCGCATGCCTTCACCGTCATCGGCGGCGTCCGCGGCGGCATCGGCGGCGGCAGCACCACCGGCGCGACCCCGACGGACATGGCCATCGGCGGCGGTCTGGTGGCCGCGGCGGTGGTCGGCGGCGGTGTGTTCTGGATGCGCCGCCGGGCCGAGCGGCGCATCTGACGCGGCGCCCCGCTCCTCTTCGACGCGTCGCCGCCCCGCACGTGAACGCATTTCGCCCCGGCTCCCTGTCACCAGGGGAGCCGGGGCGAACGCCTGCCTCGGAAATGTGTCAGCCGGCGTCCCCGTCGGTGCGGCGGCGCGAGAAGTGATAGGCGACCCCGAGCGACCCGGCGATCAGTGCGGCGCCCAGACCGATCTCCTTGAGGTCGAAGCCGGCGAGGGTGCCGCCCTCACCGGCGTGCACACCCTTGTGGGGGTGGTGCGTCGGGTGATGGGCGCGGTGGTGCGTCGGCCGGCCGCCCGCGATCGTCAGACGCGCGATGCCGCTCGACTCGTCACACTCGAACTCGACCTCGTAGACGGCGCCGGGCTTGGCGTCCCAGTCGACGACCACCGTCGTCCAGGACTCGTCCGGCGGGATGGTGACCGGGTCGAAGGCGGGTGAGTCGACCGCCGCCTCCCCCCGGCATGCCCGGTTGCGCGTGACGTGCAGGGTCACCTCACCCCCCGCCCTCACGGTGGAGGGCAGGACGCTGAAGCCGAAGTCGGTCCGCATCGCCGCGTCGGCGGCGGGCACGCAGGAGGTGAGGGCGCCGGCGCCCAGCAGTACGGCAGAGGCGAGGCATATCGCGCGCATGGTGAATCCTCCGGTCCCCGAGGAGCAGCCGCGGACCTGTTCCGCTCACGTCACACATGCACCTCGATGCCCGAAACGCTAGGAAGACGCGCGCGACGGCGCGATCGCAGTAGTGCGAATGGGGCACGGGTGTGCGCCGCCCGGGGGAACACCGCCCAGGCGGCCGGGGGACGGCGACGGCGTGTCGCGCGCCCCCCGGCCGGGACCCGTGCTGCGGGGCGCCGTCAGTCCCCGACGCCAGGGAAGAGGTTCAGGAACGGATCCGCCGAGGCGGTCACGCCCCTGCTGTAGGGCGAGTCGAAGTCCCAGATCAGGAACAGCAGAAAGGCGATCAACGCCGAGAACAGCCCGGCGAGGACCAGTTCGCGTGTCGTTCTGCGGATCTGCAGCGCGAAGATCATCCCGATGGTGATGACGGCTCCGGCGATCAGCCCGAACCACACCACGCCCGGCATCGTCTCCCCGGTCGACTCGGCCCGGGCGATGCGGGCCTGGTCGGCCGCGGTCACCTGGTCCAGCAGCGGCTGGTAGGCCTGGGCCTCGAAGTCCGTCGCCGGCTGATAGTCGGTGACGTCCTGGCGGATCCGCTCGAAGAGTTCGGTGCCGCGCCCGGTGACCTCGCCCTTGTCGGCCATGGTGTCCCACTCGGTGGTCACGACATGGCTCACATAGGTCCGGATGTCGCCCCGGATGCGGTCGCGTTCCTCGGCCGGATAGACCCGCACCCGCTGCGAGATCTCGTGCAGCGCGGTCGCCTCTGCCTGGACGTGGTCCTGTGCGGCGCTGCGACCCTCCCAGACACCGGCGATCGCCAGGCCCAGGACGATGGCGTAGACCACGCCGATCCACATCGTCATGTACTCGATGACGTCCGGGGTCTCACTGGGGTCCTCGTCCTCGGACGCCGTGCGGTGACGTACGAAGGTGATGACGACCACCACGGCACACGCGGCCAGCATCGCGAGGGTGAGAACAAGCCATTCCGGCAAGAGATACCTCCAGGGCTTCAGGGATCAGCGCGCGCGCAGCGCCGCGACGGCCACCACCGCGGGCACCGTGACGAGCAGGACGAAGGTGAGCGGCGACAGCGTGCCGTTCGCCGGCCGGGGCCGCGGCGGGGCGGCGCGGTAGCGCGGGTAGTGCACGGGAGTCGCGGACGGGCCGGGTGCGGGGGTGGCCGGCGGCGCCGGCGGCGGGGGAGCGGGCTCCGGTGCCGGGGGAGGGAGCGTCGGCGGGACGGGCCTCGGGGCCGGGCGCGGCGGGGGTGGTGCCGGGCGCGGCGTGGGCGGTGCCGGTGTCGGCGGCGGCTCGGGCTTGGCCGTGGGGGTCGGTTCCGGGGGCGTCGGCTTCGGTGGGGGTGGTGGGGGCGGCGTCGGCTTCGGCGGTGGCGTCGGCTTCGGCGGCGGAGTCGGGGTCGGCGTCGGGGAAGGGGTCGGCGTGGGTGTCGGGCACGGCCACGTCTTCTTGCTGCCGGCGTACGCCACCGCCTCGATACCGTCCGGCCCCGTCGAGGCGTACGCGCAGGAGTCGGCCACCGCGACCCCGGCCGGTGCGCCGACGAGCGCCCAGGTCAGCGTCGCCGCCGCCAAGGCCCTTGTCGCAAGGGCGGCTTGAGTCGAAAGGGGTCCATGCACGACGAAGATCATGTGCCCTGTGCCGCCCGGACGGGCCGGGGTGCAAGGGGATTGCCCCGAAAGAGGGATATCCGGGCATCGCCGGTTTGATCCGCGGTCGCCCGCAGGAAGCTCGAGGTGCACTCGTGTGCGACGACCGGCGGCACTCGTCACAGGTTCCGGAAAGAAATTTGGCCGACGGTTGAACACAATCACCGTCCCCATGCGTACTCATGACCGTGCGGCGGCGCAGCAGGGCGCTGCAACACCCTTGCGATTATGGGGAGTTGACGATGAAGACCTCCTGGCGGAGCGCCTCACTCGTGGCGAGCGCCGCGGCGGTCCTGGCGCTGACGACGGCGTGCGGTCAGGACAGCCCACCGGCGGCCAGCCAGAACGTGGGCGCCACGGCGGCGCCCGGGGACTACGGAAACATCGGCTCGGGCACCGCGGGCACGGCGGGCGGCGCCGCGACCGGCCAGCCGGCCGCGCCGAGTGCCTCCAGCCCCTCCAACCCCGCCGGCAAGCTGTCCGTCTCCACCGCCGAGAAGGTCGGCAAGGTGGTCACCGACAGCCTCGGCCTCACCCTGTACCGGTTCGACCAGGACACCGAGCAGCCGCCCAAGTCGAACTGCGACGGTGACTGCGCCAAGACCTGGCCGCCGGTTCCGGCCGATGACGCCGAGGCCGGCGAGGGCATAGACAAGGCGCTGCTCGGTTCGGTCACCCGGGCCGACGGCACCAAGCAGCTCACGGTCGCCGGCTGGCCCGCCTACCGCTACGCCAAGGACGTCAACGCCGGTGACGTCAAGGGCCAGGGTGTGGGCGGCAAGTGGTACGCGCTCGCCCCCGACGGCAAGAAGGCGCAGGGCGGTGCCGAGGCCGGTGCGGAGGGCGGCGGCGAAGCGGTCCAGGCCGGGCTGTCCACGCGCGAGGACCCCAAGCTCGGCGAGATCGTCGTCGACAAGAACGGCATGACCGTCTACCGGTTCAAGAAGGACGAGGCCTGGCCCAAGCCGGTCTCCAACTGCACCGGTGCGTGCCTGGAGAAGTGGCCGCTCGTGGAGCCCGTCGACTTCGCCGACACCAAGGGCATCCAGAAGAAGGGCTACATGATCTTCGACCGGACCGACGGCAAGGGCAAGCAGCAGACGATCAACTGCTCGCCCATCTACACCTTCGCCGGCGACAAGGCTCCGGGCGACACCAACGGCCAGGGCGTCGGCGGCACCTGGTACGCCGTCCGGCCCGACGGAAAGCTGGTCGGCGCGTCGGAGTAGTAGAGAGACCTCCCCAGGGTTGATCAGCTCGTCCACCCGATGCGCAGACCCGGTCCACCCCTCCGTGCCTCACGGAGGGGTGGACCGTTTTGCCGTGCTTCACCTGAACTCATCGAATTACTCCCCCCTCCGACCCGGGACTCTCCGGAATGCCCCGGACACTGTTCGCCATGTGTTCGAAGCGCATGCGCAGGGGTATCAATGCGGCACGTGCCGCAGGCAGTGACCGGGAACGGATGGTCAATTTCCGTTTCGGGTCGCTCCGTTGGCGGGCGATCAGTAGCCTCTGCTCGAACACCGGATCGCCTACGCCTTGGAGAGATAGATGGAGCGTCCCGCCTGGGCCCCACGGAGCATCGACATCTCGGTGCCCAGCGTTTCCCGGATGTACGACTACTACCTGGGCGGATCGCACAACTTCGAGGTGGACCGGGAAGCGGCCCGCAGGGCCATGGAGTTCATGCCGGGACTTCCCAAGGTCATGCAGGCGAACCGCGCGTTCATGCGCCGCGCCGTGCGCTACGCGGCCGACCAGGGCATCTCCCAGTTCCTCGACATCGGCTCCGGCATCCCCACCTTCGGCAATGTGCACGAGGAGGCGCAGGCCGCCCGTCCCGGCGCCCGCGTGGTGTACGTCGACCACGACCCGGTTGCCGTTGCGCACAGCCAGGCGGTCCTGGAGGGCGACGAGGACACGGGAGTCGTCGCCGCGGACCTGCGCAAGCCCCAGGAAATCCTGCGCAGCCCCGAGGTGGAGCGGCTGATCGACCTGAATCAGCCAGTGGCGCTGCTTCTCGTTGCCATACTGCACTTCGTGGAAGACGAGGACGACCCGTACGGGGCCGTGGCCGAACTGGGCGAGGCGCTCGCGCCCGGCAGCCTGCTCGTGCTCACCCACGCCTCCTACGAGGGGATCCCGCTGCCGCCGGAGCGGGCCGGGGGTGCGGTGGACGTGTACAGGGACATCCGCAACCCGCTGATCATGCGCTCGCGCGAGGAGATCGCGCGGTTCTTCGAGGGGTACGACATGGTGGAACCCGGACTGGTGGCGATGCCGCGCTGGCGGCCCGACACCGCACCGGAGGACGAGGATCCGTATGCGTTCTCCGGGTTCGCGGGCGTGGGGCGTACGGCGTGACCGCGGAACCGGACGGGCCGGAGGACAGACTGCGCCGGTTCGCGACGATCTGGAGCCGGGCCGTCTTCCCGGTGACCTCGACGTCGTCGACCCGGCCCGAGTTCGAGGCGCAACTGCTGCCCCAGGCGCGGCGGCTGAGCGAGGCACTGCTGGCCCGGACCTTCGACCCGGAGGCGGGCAGGGCGGTCGGAGCCGCCCTGGTGAACGTGCACTGCACCGATCCGGAGGCGCTCAGCCGCACCCTGGACTGCGTCGACGCCTACCTGGTCCTGTACTGCGGGGGCGACGGCGACCAGGAGGACCTGCGGGCCCGGTGCGCGCGGCTCCAGCACGCGATGGCGGCCGGTTTCGCCCGGGCGCTGCGCGAGCGGACCCTGGCCGAGCAGGAGGCCATCGCGCAGGCCGCCCTCCAGGCGCAGGGCGTGGTGGCGCAGGCCCTGCACGCGAGCGAGGCGCGGTTCCGCGCCGTCTTCGAGGGCGCGGCCATAGGCATCGGCATGGCCGACCTCAAGGGGAACATACTGCAGGTCAACAACGCGCTGCTGCGCATGTTCGGGGTCTCCGAGCAGTCGCTGCGCAGCCGCAACGTCCGGGAGTGGACCCATCCCGACGACGCTCCCCAGACCTGGCGGCTCTACGACGAACTCGTGCGGGGCGAACGGGAGCACTACCACCTGGAGAAGGCGTTCTACCGCCCGGACGGAACCGTCCTGTGGACGAACCTGACGGTCTCCCTGCTGCGCGACGCCGACGGCGATCCGCAGTACCAGCTCGCCCTCATGGAGGACACCACCGAGCGGCGGCTGCTGAACCTGCGGCTGCGCTACGAGGCCACGCACGACGCGCTGACCGGACTGCCGAACCGCACGTTCTTCTTCGAGCGCCTGGAGAAGGCCCTGGGCGCCGGGGAAGGCCAGCGGTTCGGGCTGTGCTACCTGGACCTCGACGGTTTCAAGACCATCAACGACAGCCTCGGTCACGCGGCCGGCGACCGGCTGCTGGTGGAGGTCGCCGACCGGCTTCAGTCCTGCGCCACGACACCGGGCGAGATGGTCGCGCGGCTCGGCGGTGACGAGTTCGTGGCGCTGACCACCGGAACCGACACCCAGCGCGACGTCGACGAGCTCGCCGGGCGCATCATGAACGCGCTGCTGGCGCCGATCAGCGTGGACGGCCGGGAGCTCACCGTGCGCGGCAGCATCGGCATCGTCGAGGGCCCGGCCGGGGAGCGCAGCCCGGCGGAGGTGCTGCGCAGCGCGGACATCACCATGTACCGGGCCAAGTCGGCGGGCGGCAACCGCTTCGAACTCGCAGATCCGGAGGCGGACGCCCGGGCCATCACCCGGCACGGGCTGACCACGGCACTGCCGACGGCGTTGGAGCGGGGCGAGTTCTTCATCGAGTACCAGCCGCTGGTGCATCTCGGCGACGGCAGTGTCCGGGGAGCCGAGGCCCTGGTGCGCTGGTTGCACCCGCAGCACGGGGTGCTCGGGCCGGACCGGTTCATCCCGCTCGCGGAGCACACCGGCCTGATCGTGCCGCTGGGCCGGTGGGTGCTGGAGCAGGCGGTGCGCCAGGCACGCGAGTGGCGGGAACTGCAGGGCGGCGCCGAGGCGGTGGGGCCGCTGCGGATCAACGTGAACCTGTCGCCGTGCCAGTTGACGCATCCCGGACTGGTTCAGGACACGGTCGACATCCTGGAGCGCACGGGCGTAGAGCCGGACGCGCTGTGCCTGGAGGTCACGGAGTCGGCGTTGATCGGGGCGGACGACGATCTGCTCAAGCCGCTGCGGCGGCTGGCGGAGATGGGTGTCGACATCGCCCTGGACGACTTCGGGACGGGCTACTCGAACCTCGCCAACCTGCGCCGGCTTCCCGTCAGCGTCCTGAAGCTGGACCGGTCCTTCACCCAGAGCATGCAGCAGTTCCCGGCGGACCCCGTCGACCTGAAGATCGTCGAGGGGATCGTCTCCCTGGCCCACAGCCTGGACCTGGCGGTGACGGTGGAAGGCGTGGAGACGGGAGCCCAGGCAGACCAACTGCGCATACTCGGCTGCGACACGGCCCAGGGCTGGTACTACGCGAGGCCGGGCCCGCCGGAGCGGCTGCACGAACTGGCACTGGTGGACGCGACGGGCTGACGCCCGGGCCGCTGTGCGCGGCAGGGTCAGGTGTCCAGCCCGCGCAGCAGCAGCGCGAGACCGCCCAGGAACTCCCGGTCGGCACTGACCTTCCGGGCGTCCCGGGCGGTCTCGGTCATGTGGGGGAAGGCGTCGGCCGGCAGCTCGGTGATGGCGACCGTGCCCTCGCCGGACAGGGGCCCGAGGTGCTCCAGCTGGATGGCGCCGATGACGTACCCGAGCAGGCCCCGCAGCGCGACCACCCGCCGGGTGCCGTCGAACCCGGCCCCGTGAGCACGCCGAGCACGGATTCCGACCAGCGCAGCCCGGGGAGGGACCGGTGCCGGTGGGCGACGGTCAGGGGCACGATCTCCGGATGGGCGGCCACGGCGTCGCGCAGCCGCCCCACCAGCACCTCGATGCGTTCGTGCCAGTGCGGTCCGGGGCCGGGAGCCTCGGTGTCCACGGTTTCGAGCACGAGGTCGACGACCAGCCTCTCCAGCTCTTCGCGGTCGTCGACGTACCGGTAGAGGGCCATGGTGCTCATGCCGAGTTCCTTCGCGACCGAGCGCATGGACAGCCCGGCGAGCCCGTCGCGGTCGATCACGGCGAGGGCGGCCGAGGCGAGTCGGGCGTGGCTGAGTGAGCGGGGACGTGGCATGACGCCGTTTCCCGGGCGCTGCTCAGCCCGCGCGCGTGGGGGCCGGTCGTCCGGGCGGTGCTGCGCGGCGGACGGGAGGTCCTCCGAGGCCGTGAGCGGCTCCCCGCGACCAGCCGGCCCGGTGGCAGGCTCGGTCTGCCCGCCGACTTCCTGATCGGCTCCGACGGCCGGATCCTGGAAGCCAAGTACGGCGAGCACGTCTACGATCAGTGGCCGGTCGACGACATCCTGCGCCTGGCGTCCTCCCACCGGCCCGCCGCCGGCCCTCTTCCGGCGCGGTAGCCGCCTCACCGCTCGAGCAGCATCCGCTGCAACTCCCGAGCGGCCCGGGGCGGGGCCACGTCACTGCGATGCGCCAGCGCGATCGTGCGATGCAGTCCGGGTCGGGCCAGCGGCGTCACCCGCAGGCCTCGGCCCGACCTCGCCGCGACCATCCGGGGCACCACGGCGACCCCCAGCCCGGCCCGCACGAAACCCAGCACCGCGTCCATCTCCCCGCCCTCGAGCGCGAAGTCGGGTTCGAAGCCCTCCGCACGGCACGCCGCCACGGTCAGCTCGCGCAGGTCGTACCCGTGCCGGAACATCACCAGCCGCTCACTCTCCAGGTCGGAGACCCGGACGGTACGCCGTCCCCGCCCCGGCCTCGGCGCGTCCGGAGAGGAGACCACGACAAGGTCCTCCCGCAGCAGCTCCACCGTCGTCAGCGCCGGTGACGGCGTCGGCACCGGCAGCACCACCAGCGCCAGATCCAGCGCCCCGCGGGCCAGCTCCCGCACCAGATCGTGCGATCCGCCCTCCTCGATCACCAGCCGGATCCCCGGGTAGCGGTCGTGAAAGGCCCGCAGCACATCCGGCAGCAGGCCCGTGCACACACTCGGCGTCGCCCCCAGCCGCACCCGGCCGCTGCGCAGCTGCACGAGTTCCTGCACCTCGTGCCGGGCCGTGTCCGCGTCGGCCAGGATGCGGCGGGCCAGCGGGAGGAGCGCCTCCCCGGCGTCCGTGAGCGTGATGTTGCCCCGGGCGCGCAGGAAGAGATCCGCCCCCAGCTCCCGCTCCAGCGCCTTGATCTGCTGCGACAGCGACGGCTGGGCGACATGGACGAGATCGGCGGCCCGGGTGAAGTGCCGGGTCTCGGCCACGGCCACGAAGTACTGGAGCTGCTGGAACTGCATGCTCCCACCATAGCCGCAGCCTATGGAGTCAAGCCGGACCATGTCTTGGACCGATCGGACGTGGATCCGTAGCGTGCTGTTCCATGGCTCTGGCAACGCGGACGGACCGGCGGCCGTCCTTCGCACGCACTGTGTGGGACTCCACCGTCGGCAAGAAGACCGTTATGGCGGTCAGCGGTCTGATCATGCTGCTGTACCTGGTCGTTCACATGATCGGAAACCTGAAGATCTTCTTCGGGGCGGGCGAGTTCAACCACTACGCCCACTGGCTGCGCACCGTCGGCGAGCCGTTCATGCACTACGAGTGGACGCTCTGGCTCGTCCGGATCGTGCTGGTCGTCGCCGTCGTCGCCCACGCCACATCGGCGTACCAGCTCAGCCGCCGCGACATCAAGGCCCGCCCGAGCAAGTACGCGCACAAGAAGGCGCGGACCAGTTATGCGACACGCACCATGCGGTGGGGCGGCATCATCCTCGGGCTGTTCATCGTCTGGCACATCCTCGACCTGACCACCGGCACCGTGCACGCGGGCGGGTTCCAGGAGGGCCACCCCTACCAGAACGTCGTCGACACCTTCTCTACCTGGTACGGCAACGTCATCTACATCGTCGCGATGCTCGCGCTCGGCCTGCACATCCGGCACGGCTTCTGGAGCGCGGCCCAGACCCTCGGCGCGGGCAGCCGCACCCGCGACCGCGCCCTGAAAGCCGCGGCCAACGTCCTCGCGCTGCTGCTCACGGCCGGCTTCATCGCCGTACCCGTGGGCGTCATGACCGGAGTGGTGAGCTGACCATGACCTCGTACGCCGACTACACGACCGGTGAGCCGGTCGTCGACACCAAGGCCCCGTCCGGGCCGGTCGCCGAGCGGTGGGACAAGCGCCGCTTCGAGGCCAAGCTGGTCAACCCCGCCAACCGGCGCAAGCACACCGTGATCGTCGTCGGCACCGGCCTCGCCGGCGGCTCCGCCGGGGCCACGCTTGCCGAACAGGGCTACCACGTCGTCCAGTTCTGCTACCAGGACTCGCCGCGCCGCGCCCACTCCATCGCCGCGCAGGGCGGCATCAACGCCGCGAAGAACTACCGCAACGACGGCGACTCCGTCCACCGGCTGTTCTACGACACCGTCAAGGGCGGCGACTTCCGGGCCCGCGAGTCGAACGTCCACCGGCTCGCGCAGATCTCCGTCGAGATCATCGACCAGTGCGTGGCCCAGGGCGTGCCCTTCGCCCGCGAGTACGGTGGGCTGCTCGACACCCGCTCGTTCGGCGGCGTGCAGGTGTCGCGCACGTTCTACGCCCGCGGCCAGACGGGCCAGCAGCTGCTCCTCGGCGCCTACCAGGCGCTCAGCCGGCAGATCGCCGCCGGGAACGTCGAAATGCACCCGCGGACCGAGATGCTCGACCTGATCGTCGTCGACGGGCGGGCGCGCGGCATCGTGGCCCGTGACCTCGTCACCGGGAAGATCGACACGTACTTCGCGGACGCCGTCGTGCTCGCCTCCGGCGGCTACGGCAACGTCTTCTACCTGTCGACGAACGCCATGAACTCCAACGCCACCGCGATCTGGCGGGCCCATCGGCGCGGCGCCTACTTCGCCAACCCGTGCTTCACCCAGATCCACCCGACGTGCATCCCGCGCACCGGCGACCACCAGTCCAAGCTGACGCTGATGAGCGAGTCGCTGCGCAACGACGGGCGGATCTGGGTACCGAAGGCGAAGGGCGACCAGCGGCCGCCGAACGAGATCCCCGAGGACGAGCGCGACTACTACCTGGAGCGCATCTACCCGTCCTTCGGCAACCTCGTCCCGCGCGACATCGCCTCCCGCGCCGCGAAGAACGTCTGCGACGAGGGCAGGGGAGTGGGGCCCGGCGGCCAGGGCGTGTACCTGGACTTCACCGACGCCATCAAGCGGATGGGGCGCACCGCCGTCGAGGCCAAGTACGGCAACCTCTTCGACATGTACCAGCGGATCACCGACGAGGATCCGTACGAGGTACCGATGCGGATCTACCCCGCCGTGCACTACACGATGGGCGGTCTGTGGGTCGACTACGACCTGCAGACCACGATCCCCGGGCTGTTCGCGATCGGCGAGGCCAACTTCTCCGACCACGGCGCCAACCGGCTCGGCGCCTCCGCGCTGATGCAGGGACTCGCGGACGGATACTTCGTCCTCCCCTCCACCATCAACGACTACCTGGCCCGCCACCCGCACCACGAGGCGGTGTCCGAGGAACACCCCGCCGTCCAGGAGGTGCTGGCCGAAACCCAGGACCGGCTGAACCTGCTGCTGTCCGTGGACGGCGACCGCACCCCCGACTCCTTCCACCGCGAGGTGGGCGAACTCATGTGGGAGTTCTGCGGCATGGCCCGCACCGACGCGGGGCTGCGCAAGGCACTGGAGCGCATCCCGCAGATCCGCGAGGAGTTCTGGCGGCGTATCAAGGTGCCCGGCACCGGCGAGGAGTTCAACCAGTCGCTGGAGAAGGCCAACCGCGTCGTCGACTACCTGGAGCTCGCCGAATTGATGTGCCTCGACGCACTGCACCGCGAGGAGTCCTGCGGCGGCCACTTCCGCGAGGAGTCCCAGACGCCCGACGGCGAGGCCGCCCGCAAGGACGAGGAATTCGGGTACGCCGCCGCCTGGGAGTTCACCGGCACCGGCGAGGCTCCCCTCCTGCACCGGGAAGACCTGGTCTTCGAGTACGTCCACCCCACCCAGCGGAGCTACGCATGAAGCTCACCCTGCGCGTCTGGCGGCAGAAGAACGCCGACGCCGACGGCACGATGTCCACGTACGAGGTGGACGGCATCTCGCCCGACATGTCGTTCCTGGAGATGCTCGACACGCTCAACGAGGAGCTCATCGTCAAGGGCGAGGACCCCGTCGCCTTCGACCACGACTGCCGCGAGGGCATCTGCGGTGCGTGTTCGCTCGTCATCAACGGCGATGCGCACGGGCCCGAGCGGACCACCACCTGTCAGTTGCACATGCGCTCCTTCAAGGACGGCGACACCATCGACGTGGAGCCGTGGCGGGCGTCGGCGTTCCCGGTGATCAAGGACCTGGTCGTGGACCGGTCGGCCTTCGACCGGATCATCCAGGCCGGCGGGTACATCACCGCGCCGACCGGGGCGGCCCCCGAAGCACACGCCACGCCGGTGCCGAAGCCGGACGCCGACCTCGCCTTCGAGCACGCGGAGTGCATCGGGTGCGGGGCGTGTGTGGCGGCCTGTCCCAACGGGGCGGCGATGCTGTTCACGTCCGCCAAGATCAACCATCTGAACGTGCTGCCGCAGGGGGCGCCCGAGCGGGAGACGCGGGTGCTGGACATGGTGGAGCAGATGGACGAGGAAGGGTTCGGGGGGTGCACGCTCGCGGGCGAGTGCGCCACGGCCTGCCCGAAGGGGATCCCGTTGATGTCCATCACCAGCATGAACAAGGAGTGGCTGCGGGCCGCGCGGAAGGTGAAGCGGTAGCGCCGCAGGGGCTTCGGTGCTTCGGCGGCTGCGGGTGCGTCGGGGTTGATCGCGCAGTTCCCCGCGCCCCCAGGGGGTCGCAGTGAACGTTCGCCGGTAGGTGCGGACGGACGGGGCCGGGAGTGGTGCTCATCCCCGGCCCCGTCTCGCGATGCGCGCGTCACGGGCGGGGGTCGGCCAGCAAGGGGCCCAGCGGGCCGAGGTCCAGGTTGAGGTCGCTGCGCCGCAGACCGTGCTGCGCGCACAGCTCGTCCATGCGCTCGTCCAGCAGCATCAGCGCGGTGCCGAGCCGGTCCTCCTGCTCGGCGCTGAGCGTCCCCTCGTCGAAACGGCGCACCGCCTGGCGTTCCATGAGCTGCCGGAGGAGTTCCACCACGGTCAGGACAAGGGCCGCCAGGTCGTTCGTGACCCGCTCGGGATCGAGGTCCATCGCGTGGGTGCGCGGCGCGGTCACAGCGGCCCGCTGTCCGACCAGGGTGCGGGGACCCGGTCGCTGACCGATGCCAGCAGGGCGTGCAGGGAGATCCGCACCAACGGCACGTCGGCGATGGCCAGCACCAGATCGCCGCTGACCACGACGCCGGTCGCCAGCACCCGGTCGAGCAGGTCGACGAGCGGCACCCCGACGGGCGCGTACGGCTCCTCCCCGTCCCAGGGCACCGCCGTGCGCTCGGCGCCGCCCGCGACCGGCACGGTCATGCGCCGGCCTCCGGGTGTGCGGCGCACTCCACCTCGTCCGGCCGGGCGAAGGAGTACGGGATCCAGGGGCCCGACATGGTGACGTCCACGGCCGAGAGGCGGGCGTCGCGGGCCAGTTCGGCGACGGCGCTGACGAACTCGTCACGCCGTCCGTCGTCGACCAGATAGGCGACATTGAGGAGTTGGGGGACGCTCCGGCCCGTCAGTTGTTCACTCTGCGGCCGGTGCCGGGTCGCGGCGACCGCGTACCGCCGCAGCTCCCGGTCGACGGCGTGCGCCTGCGCCAGGGCCCGCTCGCGCGACTCGCGTTCGGTGCGTCGCCTGTCGCTCGCCCGCCGCAGGTACGACCGCCCGTCGGCCGGTTCCGCCCCGGCGGCAGCGGCAGCCGGCGCGGCGGCGGTGCCGGGGCCGTGCACCTTCACCGCCCACTCGGTGCGGTCGCGCAGCCGGTCCAGCAGGGCGCGCAGGGACGTCTCTTGGGCGGTCACGGCCCGGACCGCGTTGCCGTCGTCCAGATACAGCGTCGCCATCGGTAGAGGCACGACGGGGCCCGCGCTCGCGGCCGTCTCCACGCCCCGGTGGTGGGCGCGGGCACAGCGCTCCAGCTCCTCGGGCCGGTTGAGCCGCTCCGCGAGCGACGCCTCGCCGAAGTCGGCCGCCGCAACGTCCTGCACGACCAGGTGGAGAGGGCCCGCGGCCAGGATCCGTAGCGGGCCGCCGCCGTCATGGCCCGGCGTCACCGAGAGCAGCTCGTCCGGCGGTGGGGTGTCCGTCACGGCGAACACGCAGGTGACGGTGGTGCGCGACGCGTCCGGTCGCGTCGCTGCCGCGCGGGCGGCCCGGACCCCGCTCATCGGGCCACCTCCGTGCTGTCGGGACCGGCTTCCTCCAGGGCCTCGAGACGGGCACGCAGCCGGGCGTTCTCCTCGCCGAGCGCGTCACGCGCGGCCCGCGAGGACAGCGCCGGGTCCGTCTCCCACCAGTCGATGCCCGCTTTCTTGGCGGTCTCGACCGAGGCGATGAACAGGCGCAGACGGATGGTGAGCAGTTCGATGTCGAGCAGGTCGATCTTGATGTCGCCCGCGATGACGATGCCCTTGTCCAGAACGCGTTCGAGCAGGTCCGCGAGGCTCCCGCTGGGTGGCCCGGCGGGCTGCGCTCCCGGGCCCGCGGGCCAGGTGCCGAGGTCGGTCACGAAGCGCCCCCGCGGTGGTGGTGGCCGGTGTACCGGACGGGGCTGTCGAGGCGTGCGAGCAACCGCTCCTCCTCTTCCTCGAAGGCCGCCTCGTCGATGGCGCCCTCCTCCAGGGCCCGGTTGAGTGCCGCGAGGCGTGCCTGCACCGCACGCGGGTCGCCCATCTGCCGTTCGGCCTCCTTCAGCAGGTGGTCGGCGACCCAGAGCGTGCCGCGCACCGGGGCCAGCGGCAACAGCAGCAGTCCGCTCACGAGTCCCACCGCGTCACCGGCCGGCCGGTGCGGACTGCGCGTCGACGAAGCTGTAGCACGGCAGCGGACCGGTCACACTGAGCGTCAGCCTGTCCCCGACGTCACGTGCCTGCGCGGTCACCGCCTGCCGGAAGCGCTGCTCGTCGGCGGAACGCACCAGGAACGACGTGCTCAGCACCTGCTCGTCGTCGACCGGTCCCGGCGCCGTGCGCACGGCGAGGGGGGTCAGGCGGGCCAGCACCTTCCGGGCCGCGTCCCGGGCCTCGCGCGCGACACCCTTGGCGAGCGCCTCGCCGAGCCGTACGTTCGCCTCGTAACCGGGGCGCCGGCGAGTCCGGCGGGCGAGCGCGCGCAGGGCCTCGTCACGGCGTACGAGGTCGGCGAAGTGTCCGGGGACGACGGCGCCCTTCACGTTCATCTCGACGCAGCCCCTCACCCTGTCGAGCTGTGTGGTCAAGTGGGCGCGGTCGGAGCGCAGTTGGGAACACAGCGCCACCGCGTCGGGGGCGAGGACGGCGAACCGCATGGGCAGGACGGGGCCCTGCGCGGCGAGTTCGCCGAGCACCGCCTGATGCGCCATCAGGTCGCGCCGCCGCGCCCGGACCGACGCCGGGGCGTCCGAGACGGCGGCGCACAGCCCCGCCTCGGTCAGCAGCCGCACCGCCGCACCGTCCACCCCGGGTGTCCGCGGGGGCCGGATGCCCGCGGCGGCGATGCCGTAGACGTACAGGGTGCCGAGCGTGCCGGCGGTGGTGAGGGCGGTGGTGGCCGTCACGGTCATTCCTCCTCGGCCTTGCGGCGCCGGGGCCGCGGGCGGTCGTCGTCACTGCGGCGCTTGCGCGCCGGCCGCGGGGCTTGCTCGGCACGGGCGTCGGCATCGTCGTCGGCCACGTCCTCCTCCGGCTCGTGCTCCGGGCTGAGGACGTCGCGGACCTTGTCGGTCAGGGAGCGGGCCGTGCGCTTGGCACCCGCCTTGCCGATGGTCCTGGCCACCGGCCCACCGAACAGCTCGGGCACGGTCTTGGAACGCGCATCGTGCTCGAGGTCCAGGCGGTTGCACGCCTCCGCGAACCGCAGATACGTGTCGACACTGGCGACCACGATGCGCGCGTCGACCTTGAGGATCTCGATCCCGACCAGCGAGACACGCACGAAGACGTCGATCACCATGCCGCGGTCGAGGATCAGTTCCAGCACGTCGTAGAGGGTTCCGGCGCGGGGCGCACAGACGATCTCGTCGCTGTAGACGGTCATGAGGCGGTCCTTCCGGTCGGCGGTTGCGGCGGTCCGGTCACTGGTCCTGGGCGCCGCGCCGGAAGCGCGCGATCCGGCGGTACTGCACCAGCTCGCCCGCCGCGTCCAGTTCCACCCGGTACGTCGCGAGCAGACTCGTGGTGTCCGGGATGCGGGCCAGTTCGAGCACGTCGACGTCGACGACCCAGCCGTCGTCCTCGCCCCGGCACACCGCGGAAACCCCTTCGAGGCGGTGGCGGATCAGCTCCGTCAGCGCCTCGGCTGCGCGCCGGGCCGCCTCCCCGGCACCGCGCACGGGGCGTCGCCGCTTGGTGGACGAGGACGAGCCGCCTCGTCGCTCGTCGCCTCCGTGTTCTGTCATACCGCTCACTCTGGCCGCAGCAGCCGGAGGGCGCGTGCCGGGCTGGGCCATCCGGGGCCGCACCCGGGGGCGCGAGCCGTTCAACAACCTCACACCCGTTCTCTCTGCACATGACACGCGACGGTCAGGCGACGTCGGGAGAACAGAGGAGAAGGCCCGCACGACACCGCTCAGCGCCCCGCCCCGCCTCACCGAACCGGCCCGTGACCAGGAGAGAGCCATGACCGGCGTACTGACCGTCGACCGCCCCGCGCAGCCCGCGGCCCCCACCCGCTACACCGTCGCCCTCGCCCGGAACGAGGAGGACGTGCGGGCCGCTCAGCGGCTGCGGCACGACGTCTTCGCCGGCGAGCTGGGCGCCCTGCTGGCCGGCCCGCAGCCGGGCCTCGACGCCGACGCGTTCGACGCGTACTGCGACCACCTGCTCGTACGGGAGGAGACGACCGGCCAGGTCGTCGGCACCTACCGGCTGCTGCCGCCGGAGCGCGCGGCCGTGGCCGGACGGCTGTACTCCGAGGGCGAGTTCGACCTGAGCGCGCTCGACGGGATCCGGCCGCAGCTCGTCGAGGTCGGCCGCTCCTGCGTGCACCCCGACCACCGGGACGGCGCGGTCATCAGCCTCATCTGGGCCGGCATCGCCCGCTACATGGTCGACCACGGCCACGAGTGGCTCGCCGGCTGCTGCTCCGTCCCGCTCGCCGACGGCGGCACCCTCGCGTCCGCCACCTGGGACCGGGTGAGCGGCCGGCACCTCTCCCCGGAGGAGTTCCGGGTCCGGCCGCTGCTGCCGTGGACGCCGGGTCCCGCGCCCGCTACCCGTGTCGAACTGCCCGCCCTGCTGCGCGGATACCTGCGCCTGGGTGCCTGGGTGTGCGGCGAACCGGCCCACGACCCGGACTTCGGCGTCGCCGACCTGTACGTACTGCTGCCGATGAGCCGCGTCAACGGGCGCTACCTGCGCCACTTCCTCTCCCTGGCACCGGCCTGATGAGTGCCTGGCTGCCCACCGCGCCCTGCACGCCCGAGGCCTGTCTCCAGGCGCCGGCGGCCGTGCGGGCGCGGGATGTGCCGCGTGCCGTACTGCGGCTCGGCGCGGTCGTGGCGCTCCTCCTCGTGGGGATCGCGCTGACGCCCCTCGGCGCCCGGATACCGGCGTCGCTGGTCCGGCGCTGGTGCCGGTGGGTCGTACGGGCCGCCGGCGTCCGCGTCCGGGTCACCGGTGCCGCCGCCCCCACCGGGGGTCTGCTGCTGGTCGCCAATCACATCTCCTGGCTGGACATCCCGCTGCTCGCCGCCGTACGTCCCGCCCGGATGCTGGCCAAGACGGAGGTGCGGCGCTGGCCCGTCGCCGGTGCGCTGGCCGCGCGCGGCGGAACCCTGTTCATCGACCGGGACCGGCTGCGAGCCCTCCCGGACACCGTCGCCCGGATCGCCGCGGCACTGCGCGAGGGCACCGCGGTCGCGGCCTTCCCCGAGGGCAGCACCTGGTGCGGCCGGGCCCAGGGCACCTTCCGCCGGGCCGTCTTCCAGGCCGCCCTGGACGCCGGGGTGCCGGTCCAGCCGGTCCGGCTCGGCTACCGGCTCGGTGACGGCAGGGCCACCACGGCCCCCGCGTACGTCGGCGAGGACACGCTGCTCGCCTCCCTGTGGCGGGTGACTACGGCCCGCGGCCTGATCGCCGAGGTCGAGGTACGGGAGGCCCTCCCGCCGGGCAGCAGCCCCGACCGCCGCGCCCTCGCCCGAGCGGCTCAGTCGCGGGAGACCGCCGCGCCGGCCTGGACGCACACGGTGCTGGTGGCGTAGGGGCGCCCTTATTTCGACGGGGCCCGGCTGGGTGCGCACTGCCGGACCTCAGCGGCTGGGGCCCGGCCGGGTGCTGCCGGAGTTCTGCGGCTGGGGCCTGGCGTGGGTGTGTGCTGCCGGAGTTCTGCGGCTGGGGCTCGGTGTGGGTGTGTGCTGCCGGGCCTCTGCGGCTGGGGCTCGGTGTGGGTGCGCACTGCCGGGCCTCTGTGGCTGGGGCTCGGTGTGGGTGTGTGCTGCCGGGCCTCTGCGGCTGGGGCTCGGTGTGGGTGCGCACTGCCGGGCCTCTGTGGCTGGGGCCCGGCGTGGGTGCGTGCTGCCGGACCTCAGCGGCCCCCGGACAGCGCGCGTGCCAGATACGGTGCCGTCCGGCTGTCCGTCGAGCGGGCGACGTCCGTGGGCGGGCCCGCCGCCACGATGCGACCTCCCTCGTCGCCGCCGCCCGGGCCGAGGTCGATCACCCAGTCCGCGCCCGCGACGACGGACATGTCGTGCTCGACGACGACCACCGTGTGCCCGGCGTCGACGAGGCCGTGCAACTGGCGCATCAGGACCTCCACGTCCGCCGGGTGCAGCCCGGTCGTGGGTTCGTCGAGAAGGTACAGCGTGTGGCCGCGCCTGCCGCGCTGCAGTTCGCTCGCCAGCTTGATGCGCTGGGCCTCGCCGCCGGAGAGCTCGGTCGCGGGCTGGCCGAGGCGGAGGTAGCCCAGACCGACGTCGAGCAGGGTGCCGAGACTGCGGGCCGCGACCGGGGTGTCCGCGAAGAACTCCGCCGCGCTCTCCACCGTCAGATCCAGCACCTGCGCGATGTTCCGCCCCCGGTACGTCACCTCCAGCGTCTCCGGGTTGTAGCGGGCCCCACCGCAGTCCGGGCAGGGCGCGTACGTACTCGGCAGGAACAGCAGCTCGACGCTGACGAACCCCTCGCCCTGGCAGGTCTCGCAGCGCCCGCCCGCCACGTTGAAGGAGAACCGCCCCACGCCGAAACCGCGTTGGCGCGCCCCCTCGGTGGCCGCGAACACCTTGCGGACGACGTCGAAGAGGCCCGTGTAGGTGGCGAGGTTGGAACGCGGGGTGCGGCCGATCGGCCTCTGGTCGACCGAGACCAGCCGGCCCACGCCCGCCGAGTCCTGGGTGATCTCGCCGATGAGCGTGGACTTTCCGGAGCCGGACACGCCGGTGACCGCCGTGAACACGCCGAGCGGGAACTCCGCCGTCACGCCGCGCAGGTTGTGCCGCGTGATCGGGCCGGTCCTCAGCCGGCCCGTCGCCTCGCGCACCTTCCGGGCCGGGGCGGGGGAGTCGCCGAACAGGTAGCGGGCGGTCGCCGACTCCTCGACGCCGGCCAGCCCGGCCACCGGGCCGCTGTGCAGCACCCGCCCGCCGTGCTCACCCGCGTCCGGACCCACGTCGACCAGCCAGTCGGCGGCGCGCACCACGTCCAGGTGGTGTTCCACCACGAACACCGAGTTCCCGGAGGCCTTCAGCCGCGCCAGCACCGTGAGCAGCGCCTCGGTGTCCGCCGGGTGCAGTCCTGCCGACGGCTCGTCGAGGACGTAGACGACCCCGAACAGGCCGGAGCGCAGCTGGGTGGCGAGGCGCAGGCGCTGCAGTTCGCCGGCGGAGAGGGTGGGCGTCGGCCGGTCGAGGCTGAGGTAGCCGAGACCCAGCTCGACGACCGGCGCGATACGGGACCTCAGGTCGTCGGTGAGCACCCGGGCGGCCTCCGAGCTCGCGTCGAGACCGGCGGCCAGTTCCACCAGCGGCAGCGTCGCCAGCTCGGCGATGGTCCGGCCGCCGAACGTCACCGCCAGGGCCTCGGGGCGCAGCCGGCTGCCGCCGCAGGCGGGGCAGGGCGCACTGGTGAGGAACCGCTCCGCCTTCGCTCTCAGGGTGGCGCTCTTGGAGTGCGAGAACGTCTTCATCACGTACCGGTGGGCACTCATGTACGTGCCTTGGTACGGCCGTTGGATCCGGTCGGCGTCCCGCACGGGGTGCACCGTGACGACCGGCTGCTCGTCCGTGAACAGGATCCACTCCCGCTCGTCCGCGGGCAGCTCCCGCCACGGCCGGTCGACGTCGTGGCCGAGCGCGTCGAGGATGTCCCGCAGGTTCTTGCCCTGCCAGGCGCCCGGCCACGCGGCGATCGCCCCGTCCCGGATCGACAGCGAGGGGTCGGGGACCAGCAGTTCCTCGCTCGTACGGTGCACCTGCCCGAGCCCGTGGCACTCCGGGCAGGCCCCCGCCGTCGTGTTGGGCGAGAAGGCGTCGGAGTCGAGCCGCCCGGCGCCGGGCGGGTAGGCGCCGGCCCGGGAGAACAGCATGCGCAGGGAGTTGGAGAGGTTGGTGACGGTGCCGACGGAGGAGCGTGAGGTGGGCGCCGCCCGGCGCTGCTGGAGCGAGACCGCCGGGGGCAGACCCGTGAGCTCCCCGACCTTCGGCGCGCCGACCTGGTGGATCAGCCGGCGCGCGTAGGGCGCCACCGACTCGAAGTAGCGCCGCTGCGCCTCCGCGTAGATCGTGCCGAACGCCAGCGACGACTTGCCCGAGCCGGACACGCCGGTGAACACGGCCAGCACGTCGCGGGGGATGTCGACGTCGACGCCCCGGAGGTTGTGCTCACGGGCTCCGCGGACACGGACGTACGGGTCATGGGGGTCGCGGTCGTGCATGGGAGACGACTCTAACCGGATCTAACCGGAGGTGATCGCGGCCAGCCGCCGGTAGGAGTCCAGCAGGGCCTCACGGTCGTACGTGCTGGTCGTGACGAGCACCTCCTGGGCGCCCGTCTCCTTCAGCACCGTCTCCAGCTCGTGCGCCACCTGCTCCTCGGTGCCGGCGATGTGGCCGGTCAGGCCGGACTCGTACAAGCCGCGCTCCTTCGCGGTCATCGTGCGTGCTTCCACGCGCTCTGCGGGCGGCAGCGGCGGGAAGGTGCCGTGGGTGCGGGAGTGCGCCATGGACCAGGCCTCAGGAATGAGCAGCCGACGGGCCTCCTCGGGGGTGCCGGCCACGGCGATCGTGCCCGAGACGACGACGTAGGGCTCCGCGGCCCAGACGGAGGGGCGGAAGTGGTCGCGGTAGTGGTCGATGCCGCGTCGCATCTTGTCCCGGTTCCTCAGGTCGCCGATGACCATGGGCAGGCCCGCGCGGGCGGCGATGCCGGCGCCCTCGCCCATGGCCAGGACGAACGGCGGCACGCTCAGGCCCTCCGCGGGCCGGGCGTGGACCCCGGTGGGGGAGGTGCCCCGGAACCAGCCGAGCAGCTCCGCGAGCTGGGCCTCGAAGTCGTCGGCGTCGCCCTTGCCGCGGCCCAGGGCCCGCCGCACCCCGTCCGTGAAGCCGACGGACCGGCCCAGGCCCATGTCGATCCGCCCGGGGAACAGCGACTCCAGTACGCCGAACTGCTCGGCCACGACCAGCGGCCGGTGGTTGGGCAGCATCACCCCGCCGGTGCCGACGCGGATCGTCCGGGTCGCGCCCGCGACGGCTGCGGCCAGCACGGTCGGCGCGGAGCCGGCGACCCCGGGCACGCCGTGGTGCTCCGAGACCCAGAGCCGGTGGTAGCCGAGCCGCTCCAGCTCCCTCGCCAGCCGCACGGTGTCGCGCAGCGCCTCGGGATGGGTGTGCCCCTCGCGGGTGCGGGAGCGGTCGAGGACGGACAGGCGCACGGGATCCATACCAGGTTCTACGCCGGGCGGTCCCGCCGGTATTCCGCCCTTCCGCGTGGACCGCCGCCGGAAAACCGGATGACCGCGTCCCGGCACGTCAGGACAATGTTCCGGTACCTCGTAGCGAAAGGCGGCCGACCGTGACCGTCCCCAACGTCCTGCTCTCCGGCATCGTCGGATCGACCGCCTACGGCCTTGCCCGCCCGGGCTCGGACATCGACCGCCTCGGCCTGTTCGCCGCGCCGACCGAAGAGCTGCACGGCCTGCGCCGGCCGAAGGAGTCCCACGTCAGCACGGCCCCGGACCGGACCCTGCACGAGGCCGCCAAGTGGTGCCGGCTGGCCCTCGGCGGCAACCCGACCGCGATGGAGCTGGTGTGGCTCCCGGACGACCTGTACGAGGTGCGCACCCCGCTCGGCGACGAACTCATCGGCATCCGTTCGGCGTTCCTGAGCGCCAAGCGCGTCCGGGACGCCTATCTCGGTTACGCCACACAGCAGTTCCGGCGGCTGGAGGCGCGCGGTGACGGTTCGTTCTCCGCCGACACCCGTAAGCGCACGGCGAAGCACGCCCGGCATCTCAAACGGCTGTGCGGGCAGGGCCTGGAGCTGTACACCACCGGGCGGTTGACGATCCGCGTCGAGAACCCGGACGAGTACCACGCCTTCGGTGAGCGCGTCGCCGCCGATCCCGCGGCCGCCCTGCCCCTGCTCCGGCACTACGAGGCCGCCTTCGACGAGGGCCCCACGGCACTGCCGGACGAGCCCGACGAGGCGCTGGTCGAGGCCTGGCTGCGCCGGGTCCGGGCGCACTTCTGGGCGGAGACGGCGTGCTCAGCCGTCGGGGCGTAGCAGACCGCGTTCGTAGGCCTTGACGAGGTTCTGCGGTACGAGGTGGCGGACGCCGTCCACGGTGACGGGGACCAGCGTCGGCGTGGTCGCCTTCCACTGGGCGCGGCGGTGACGGGTGTTGCTGCGGGACATCTTCCGCTTGGGGACGGCCATGGGGCTCCTCCTCGGTGGTCGGGCACCGAGACGCTACATGAAAATGGATCCCATTAACAATATGCGTTCCGGTGCCGGCCGCCGCCACCCCGAGCACCACTTAGGCTGGGCGGCGTGAGTGACGACCGCAGCAAGGCCCCGCTGGCCGTGTTCGACCTGGACAACACCCTCGCCGACACCACGCACCGGCAGGGCTTCCTGGAGCGCAGGCCGAAGGACTGGGACGGTTTCTTCTCGGCGGCGCCGCAGGACCCGCCCGTCCCTGAGGGCGTCGCGCTGGTCCGGGAGCAGGCCCGGGAGTGCGAGATCCTCTACCTCACCGGGCGGCCCGAGCGCTGCCGGCGCGACACGCTCGACTGGCTCGCCGCCCAGGGGCTGCCCGACGGACGCGTGTACATGCGGCGGGACGCCGACCGGCGGCCCGCCCGGTTCACCAAGCTGGAGATCCTGCGGCGGCTCGCCCGCACCCGCGAGGTCCGCGTCCTCGTCGACGACGACGAACTGGTCTGCGCCGACGCCCGGCGCGCGGGCTTCACCGTCGTACGGGCCGACTGGGTGACCCGGTCCGCCGAGATGAAGGCGGCACAGGAGCGCGAAGGGCGCACCTGAGAGTGCGTGCCGGGGGAGAGCCGGAGCCCCCGTCTACTCGGACTCGTCCAGCCGGAAGCCCACCTTCAGGCCCACCTGCCAGTGCGCGATCTGCCCGTCCTCGAGCTGGCCGCGCACCTGCGTCACCTCGAACCAGTCCAGGTTGCGCAGCGTCTGCGAGGCCCGCTCGATGCCGTTGCGGATGGCCTGGTCGACGCCGTCCGGTGAGGTGCCCACGATCTCCGTGACCCGGTAGGTGTGGTTCGACATGCCGCCGCTCCTCTTCCAGTGACGTTCCGGTCCGGGATTGTCACGCGTCATTCCACCGTGCCCCAAGCGGCGGCGAAGCGCGAGACGTCGTCTCCCGCCGTCGCCGCCGCCCCGGGCTCACCGGTTCAGCGCGCCACGCTCAGCGACAGCGCGAACCGGCCCGGACCGTCCGTCCACCAGTGGGTCAGGTCCAGCCCCGCCGCCGACAGTTCGGCGCGCACGCCGTCCTGCCGGAACTTCGCCGACACCTCGGTCCGCATCTCCTCACCCGCCGCGAAGTCCACGGCGAGATCGAGTGCCGGCACCTTCACCGTCTGTGCCCTGCGCGAGCGCAGCCGCATCTCGACCCACTCGTGCCCGGCGTCCCACAACGCCACATGGTCGAACGCGGCGGGCTCGAAGTCGCCGCCGAGCTCACGGTTGATCACGCTCAGGACGTTCTTGTTGAACGCGGCCGTCACCCCGGCGTCGTCGTCGTACGCCCGGACCAGCACCTCCTCGTCCTTGACCAGGTCCGTGCCCAGCAGCAGGGCGTCGCCCGGGGTGAGCAGGGCGCGTACGGACGCCAGGAACGCGGCGCGTTCGGCGGGCAGCAGATTGCCGATCGTGCCGCCGAGGAAGGCCACCAGCCGGGGCCCCGGTGTGTCCGGCAGGGTCAGTTCCGCGGTGAAGTCGGCGATCAGCGCGTGCACGTCCAGGCCCGGCCGCTCGGCGGCGAGCGCCCGTCCGGCCTGGGCGAGGGCGCTCTCGCTGACGTCGACCGGGACGTAGGTGTGCAGGTCCGTGAGGGCGTCGAGCAGATGCCGGGTCTTCTCCGAGGAGCCGGAGCCGAGCTCGACCAGGGTGCGCGCAGGCATCGCCGCGGCGATGTCGCCGGAACGCGCGAGGAGGATCTCCCGCTCCGCGCGCGTGGGGTAGTACTCCGGCAGTTCCGTGATCTTCTCGAACAGGTCGCTGCCATGGGCGTCGTAGAACCACTTCGGCGGGAGCGACTTGGGGCGGCCGGTCAGACCCCGGTGGACATCGGCGCGCAGCGCGGCGTCCGTGGCGTCCTCGGGCAGGGTGCGGGTGAGGTGGAACGGGCTCACGTGCGGGGCTCCTTCGCGAGTGCGGGCACGGTGGCGTCGGCGGGCTCCTTCAGCGGCGTGAGCAGCACGTCGGTGCGGCTCGCCACGAGCAGGGTGCGGTCGGGGACCTCCTGCCAGTGCGGATCGTCGTCGTAGGGCTCGGAGGCCACGACGGTGCCGCCGCCGGGCCGGGTGAGGTACCACAGGGCGTCGCCCCATGCGGTCGCGCTGATCGTGTCGCCGTTGGTGAGCAGGAGGTTGAGCCGGGAATCGGGGGCCGCGGCGGCGACCTCCAGGACCGTGTCGGCCATCGCCTGGCCCTCCTCGTCGCCGCCTCGCAACCGCGCCAGCACCAGCGCCCACACGAGCGCCGAGTCGTTGCGTGCCTCCAGGGACAGCAGGTCCTCGTGCGGCAGGGTCCGGGAGACGGCGGCCAGCGAGCCGGGCCACCCCTTCACCGCCCCGTTGTGGCTGAACAGCCACGTCCCCGCGGCGAACGGGGCCGCGGCGGCCTCCGCGTCCGCGCCCGACAGGGTCGCGTCCCGCACCGCGGCGAGCAGCCCCGTGGACCGTACGACCCGGGCGAGATCGGCGAACGACAGGTCCGCCCAGATCGGCCCCGCCCGGCGGTAGCGGGCCGGCACCGGATCGCCCTCGGCGTACCAGCCCACGCCGAAACCGTCGGCGTTGACCGTCCCGTACTTCTGGTGCCGGGGCGCCCACGACTGCCGGTACAGTCCGTGCGGGGGCTCCACCAGGAGCCGGCCCAGTGCCTCCGGTGGTCCCACGTACGCCACATGACGGCACATCAGACGTCCTCCGACCGGGCCGTGCGGAACCCGGAGAAGATCTGCCGCCGGATCGGATAGTCCCAGTTGCGGAAGGTGCCCCGGCAGGCCACCGCGTCCACGGCGAACGAACCGCCCCGCAGGACCTTGTACTCGGGCCCGAAGAAGACCTCCGAGTACTCCTTGTACGGGAACGGCCTGAACCCCGGGTACGGCAGGAAGTCGCTCGCCGTCCACTCCCACACGTCGCCGATCAACTGCCGCACGCCGAGCGGCGATTCACCGGCCGGGTAGCTCCCGGCGGGCGCCGGACGCAAGTGCCGCTGGCCGAGGTTGGCGTGCTCGGGCCCGGGGTCGGCGTCGCCCCACGGGTAGCGCATCGAGCGGTCGCCGGCCGGGTCGTGCCGGGCGGCCTTCTCCCACTCGGCCTCCGTGGGCAGCCGGCGTCCCGCCCAGCGGGCGTAGGCGTCGGCCTCGTACCAGCACACGTGCAGCACCGGCTCGTCGGGCGGGACGACCTCGGTGACGCCGAACCGGCGCCTGAGGAACTGCTTCCCGTCGCGCCGCCAGAACAGCGGCGCGTCGATCCCGTACCTGCGGATGTGCGCCCAGCCGTCGGCCGTCCACCACCGCGGGTCGTCGTAGCCGCCGTCCTCGATGAACGCCTGGTAGGCGCCGTTGGTCACCGGCGTGGTGTCGATGTGGAAGGCGGCCACCTCGCGCCGGTGCGCGGGGCGTTCGTTGTCCAGGGCCCACGGCTCGCCGGAGGTTCCCATCGTGAACGGGCCGCCGGGGACGAGGACTTCGGACGGTCCGGTGAACAGCGGCGCCGGTTCCGGGTCGGGTGCCGTCAGGGCCGGCGGGCCGGTGCGGAGCTGATGGGTGATCAGCATGGTCTCGTCGTGCTGCTGTTCGTGCTGCGCGATCATCCCGAAGGCGAACCCGGCCTCCGTCAGCCGGGTGCCGTGGAACGCGGCCCGCTCCAGCACGTCCAGTGCCCGGCCGCGCACGTCGGCGGCGTAGGTGCGGGCCTCGGCCGGTGAGAGCAGGGGCAGCTTCGGACGCTCGGCGCGGGGGTGCTCGAAGGCGTCGTAGAGGCCGTCGATCTCGGGGCGTATCGCCTCGTGCCCGGCGACGGCCCGCAGCAGCCACTGCTCCTCCTGGTTGCCGATGTGCGCGAGGTCCCACACCAGCGGCGACATCAGGGGCGAGTGCTGTGCGGTCAGGTCGGGGTCCTCCACGCAGCTCGTCAGCAGGGTGGTGCGGTCACGGGCGACGACGAGCGAGGCGACCGCCCGCTCACGCAGCACCTCGGGGTCGACGGTCCCGGCCTCGACGGTGGATTCGGTGTCGGTCATGGGCGCAGGTCCTTCCCGTGGGCGCGACCGTCCGTGCCGCGCTGTCGGTCGAGCAGGTCGTCGGCGGGGCAGCGGCCCAGGACGACGTAGCGGTCCAGATAGGCCGTGACGGCCTCGATGACCTCGGGGGTGGCGCCGAGCCGGGGCAGGGCGTCCAGTGCGGTCGTGAAGCACGTGACGGCCACCTCGCGCAGCTCCGCGTCGGCCAGACCGCCGCGGGCCGCGTCGAGCCACAGCGGATTGTGCGGCGCGGGCAGCCCCAGTGTCCGTTCGGTCAGCGGCTTCACGGCCCGGTACGCGGTCTCGGCGGCCTCCGGGTCGTCGAACAGCGCCGCCGTCACGGCGAGCGGCACGATCCAGCCGTCGTCTCCGGGCTGCGCGTCGATCATGCGCAGTTCGAGATGGCCGCGCGGCCTGACCGGCGGGAAGAGCGTCGTGACGTGGTAGTCGAGATCCTCCCGGGTGGGCGGCCGGGGCGCGCCGGTGCGGATCCAGTCCCGGAAGGTGAGCCCCTCGGGCACGTCCCAGGGGCCGCCGTCCCGCCGCACGCACATCACGGGGGAGTCCAGTACGTGCCGGGCCCAGGCGCCGCGCGGGTCGGTGTCCAGCCGCGGTCCGCCCGCCCGGCCGGCGCCGATCCGGGTCCACACCAGCTGCCGGGTGGACAGCCAGCCGGTCGGCCGGTTGCCGGCGAGCGGGGAGTTGGCGAACGCGGCCACCAGGACCGCGCCCAGATGGTGGGCCAGCCACCAGCGGCGCACCAGGCCCAGCGGCCCGGGCTCCTCGTAACCGGCGTCCAGGCACACCTGCACGGAGGCGGAGGTGCACATCATGGAGCGGCCGGCGGGGCCCGTGCGGTCCAGGCACGCCTCCATGGCGTCGTAGCGCGGTTCGCGCAGGAACCGGCGGGGTTCGTGCCAGGGGTCGTGGCCGAGGCCGACGAGGGCGAGGCCCTTGTCGCGCAGCACCGCGCGGACGGCGTCGAGGTCGGCGGAGACGGTACCGATGACTTCCGTCAGCGAGGCGGCGGGGAGCGAGCTCAGCTCCAGCTGGCCGCCGGGTTCCACGGTGAGCGCCGACTTCAGAGGAACGGTACGCAGTGCGGCGTAGGCCGCATCGAGTCGTTCGGGTGTGACGGGGAGCTGCGGTGCGCGCAGCTCGTGGACGAGCCATTCCACCTCGACACCGAGGCGGCGTGGCGGGCCGGTCTTGAAACAGATGCCGCGGACGAGAGCCTCGACCTCGGCTTCGGACAGTGAGGTGCGTGGCCGGGTACAGCCACCTACCGAATCGGACATGTAGGGATCCTCCTGAGATTCCACCATGCCACCGGTCCGGGCACTTCGGCGGCCCGGGCCGGGATCACCCGTCCACCCAAGACGTTCATGCCGCTCGGCACAAGGGGGCGAAGCGGGGCGTTCCCGGTCGGTCATACGGCCCGGCCCGGCGTTTCCAGGGACGTTCCCCGGCGTTCTCCCAAAGCGAAAACCCTGTTGCACCGGGGATGCGGCATCACCCACGATGCCTGCGTGAGCACGACAAGAACGGCCGCGCGGCGCGCGGGCACGGCGCCTACGGGGGTAGCGCCGTGAGCGCGCGTCTGCGCGGTATCGCGCAGCAGACCGAGCAGATCGTCGAGGCCGGCTCCTACCGCGCGCCGGACGGGCGTGAGGTGTCGATCGCGGCGGAAGTGCGGGCGGCCCGCGAGAGCACCCGCCTGTACGGGCCGGAACCGGTGCCGGTGCCCGCCGATCGGGTGACGGGGACACGGACGACGCTGATCGAGGTCACGGGCGAGAGCAGCATGGAGGCCGCCCGCCGGCTCGGCGGGCACGTGGCCGTGTTGAACTTCGCCTCCGCCCGCAACCCCGGCGGCGGCTACCTGAACGGCGCCCAGGCCCAGGAGGAGGCCCTCTGCCGGGCCTCGGCGCTGTACACGTGCCTCCTCGAGGCCCGCGCGTACTACGACCACCACCGGGCCCACCGCGATCCGTTCTACACGGACCGTGTCATCCACTCACCGGCCGTGCCCGTCTTCCGCGACGACCGGGGCGGCCTGCTGGCCGAGCCGTACACCGCGGGCTTCCTGACCTCGCCCGCGCCCAACGCGGGCGTGGTGCTGCGCACCGCCCCGGAACGGGCCGCCGAACTGCCGCGGGCGCTCGCGGTGCGCGCCGAACGCGTCCTGGAGACGGCCGCGGCCCACGGCTACCGCAGCCTCGTCCTGGGCGCCTGGGGCTGCGGAGTGTTCCGCAACGACCCCGCGCAGGTGGCGGAGGCGTTCCGGGCGTTGCTGGGGCCCGGTGGCCGGTTCGCGGGGGTCTTCGGGCACGTGGTGTTCGGGATCCTCGACCGGACGCGGGACCGGGCGGTGCTGGGGGCCTTCGAGAGGACGTTCAGCTCCAGCCGTAGCGCTCCTGCAGCCGGCGCCTGACCCGGTTGAACCGCATGCGGTCCAGGGCGCAGGCCTCCCGGCGCATGCCGTCCTCGTGCAGGCGCAGCACCCGCTCCACCGAGACCCACGAGAACCGGCCTGACCGGTCCCACGGCCCGCTGCCGATCCCCACCCACTCCCGGTCGCCGTCGTGCTCCTTGCTGGACAACTGCACGGCCAGGAAGGTGCCGCCCGCCTCGCGGGCGACCACCAGCACCGGGCGGTCCTTGCCACGCCCGTCGTTCTCCTCGTAGGGCACCCACGTCCACACGATCTCCCCGGGGTCGGGGTCGCCGTCGTGCGCGGGGGAGTACTCCGTCCGTACCCGGCCCACCTCGCGGGGGTCGGCCTGGACGGTGGCGGAGGGGCCGTGACGGCCCGGGACGTTCTCATCGGTAGGCGTGCTCACGGGGGCACCCTAGAGGCTGCCCCCGTGAGCCGCGCGTGAAGGGTCACCCGTCGTCCGTCGGCACCTTCTGCGTCATGCCCGTTGAGCGTTGAAGTGTCGCAACGACGGAGGTCATCATCGAGGCAGCATCGCCAAGTGCGTTGATGCGCCACAAGGCTCTTGCCGGCCCAGCTGCGGACGTGTTCCGCAGCTGGTCCGTCGAGGCGAAGACCACGGTCGGGTTCACGCCGCGCAGAAGGCGCGGAATCGGATGGACACGGCTCGGTACGGGGGCCGATGATCTCCGGCATGATCCGGGCCGCCACTGTGGACGACATCGCGGAGATCCGCGCGATGATCCGTGAACTCGCTGAGTACGAACGGGCTGCGGAGCAGGCCCGAGCGACCGAGGAGCAGCTCCGCGACGCGCTGTTCGGAGAACGTCCCGCTGCTTGCGCACTGATCGCTGAGGACGACGAGACGGGGCAGGCCGTGGGCTATGCCGTGTGGTTCCCCCGCTTCTCGACCTGGACCGGCACGCGCGGCATGCACCTGGAGGACCTCTACGTGCGGTCGCACGCCCGAGGTGGAGGACACGGCAAGGCTCTGCTGGCCTCACTGGCTGCGATCTGCCAACGGAACGGCTACGAGCGCTTCGAGTGGTGGGTCCTGGCCTGGAACGAACCGACGATCGACTTCTACAAGTCGCTCGGCGTGGAGCTGCTGAACGAGTGGACGGTATGCCGGCTGAGCGGTGAACCACTCGAGGACCTCGCTGCCCAGGCTCCGTCAGTCCTCGACCAGACCCGGTCCCTGTAGGACGTCGGGTCATGCAACCTCCTGTCGCAGCTGTGATCGAAGCCCACCGGACACTGGAAAGGCTCGTGGCCGGACTGAGCGATCAGCAGGTCGCCGAGGCATCCGCCCTTCCGGATTGGTCACGCGGCCACGTCCTCGCGCATCTCACCGACAACGCGAGAATGTTCGCCCGTCTCGCGGAACATGCCCTGCGCGGTGAACTCGTAGCGTGCTACGACGGCGGGGTCGACGAGCGCAACGCGATCATCGAAACGACGGCCGGCCGCAGCGCGGCCGAGCACCGCGCGCAACTCGCCGCGCACACGGCCGGGCTGGAGGCATCCTGGGCACGCGCCACCGACGTGGACTGGAGCCGTCCGGTGACGTTCCGCAACGCGAACCTTGCCGCGACCGTCTTCGCTCGCTGGCGCGAGGCATGGATCCACATGGTCGATCTGGAACTCGGCGTGCGGCCGGACGACTGGCCCGAGGACCTGGCCGCACACACCATCGACTTCCTCCTCGGCCGTCTTCCGGCGGGCACACGCGTCCGTGCCGAGGACACGGGCCGCAAGTGGTGCGTCGGCGACGGGCCGCCGGGCACGGTGGTCACCGCAGGCGTGCGCGACCTGGCGGCCTGGCTGGCGGGACGTACGCCCGTCGTGTCACCGGTGGCGGCGCAGGAGCTGCCTGCCCTCGGGCCCTGGCCGCCCCACCCGCCACAGCGCCTGGACCGCCTGTGACCTCGTCACCAGGCAGGGTGTGTGTGGGGCGCGCCGGTCTCGGCCCGAACGCCTGCAAGCGGCCCGAAACGCTGGTTACGAGGCGTCAGCGCAGTGCAACCACGTCCGTGTGGACGGCACGCATGGCCCGCTCGGCAGTCTCCTGGTTCTCGCCGACCGGAGCCACGTAGTCGATGGCGGCGCGCGCGGCCTCCTCGCCGAGCATCCGGGCGATCACCCACGTGGCGAGATACTGGGACGCCAGGCAACCGCCCGCCGTAGCGATGTTCCCCTCGGCGTGGAACGGTGCGTCCAGCACGGTGACGCCGCAGGCTTCGAGACGGGCCCGGCTCTTCATGTCCGTGCAAGCCGGCATGCCCTCCAGCAGCCCGAGCCGGGCGAGCACCAGCGCGCCGGAGCACTGCGCACCGATCAGCTGTCGGGAAGGGTCGAGCAGCAGCTTCGAGATCAGCCGGTCGTCGGCGACCACCTCTTGCGCCTTCACCCCGCTACCGATCAGCACAACGTCGGCTTCGGTCACGAACTCCATCGGGCGCTGCCCGGTCACCTCGACACCGTTCATCGACGTGACCACCGGCGTCGGCGTCGTGATGAAGGCTTCCAAGCCGTCCTTACGGCATCGGTTGATCAACGCGGAAGCGATGAAGCTGTCGAGCTCGTTGAACCCGTCGAAGGTGACCACGGCGACCTGCATCACAACTCCTTCAAGGAAGGCATCAGACGTCCGCAGTGTCCCTGGCACGCCGTTGCCGGTCGAGAGCCGATCAGCGGCTGGTGGCATGCCTGTCGACGCTCTGCGTGGTCGCCCGGCGTACGGTCGCTCAGGCGGCGGAACGTGCCGTGACCGGCGGTGACGGCCACTTCTCGGACCAGCGCAGCTCCGCCTCCAACTGCGCGGCCACCTGCACGAGGAGCGGCTCGCTGTTCGCCGGTCCCAACAACTGCGCGCCGACCGGCAGCCCGTCCGGCGTGAAACCGGCGGGCACGTTGACCCCCGGCCACCCCAGCACGTTCCACGGCCAGGCGTACGGACACGCGGCGATCATCGCCCGGTCGGTGGCGAACCCGCTGAGTTCGAGCAGGGCCCCGATGCGGGGCGGGGGAGCGGCGGTCGTGGGCGCGAGGACGACGTCGTACGAGGTGAAGAACCCGCCGATACGCCGGTGCAGCACGCTCTCCGCGCGCCGGGCCACCCGCAGCGGGGCTCCGCCGAGCAGCCGTCCCAACCGGGCCGCGCCCAGGGTGCGCCGGTCCAGCAACGCCGGGAAGGGCGCCTCGCCCACGCGCTCGGCGATGCCGGCCGTGGCACGCGGCACGAAGGTCAGCCCGATCTGCCCGTACGGCGGGTCCGCCTCCTCGACGATGTGGCCCAGCGCGGCCAGCCGCTCGGCCAGTTCGACCACTCGGGTGCGCACCTCGGGCAGGAGCCGGGCGGGCACGGCCGTGAAGGGCGGTTTGAGGGAGAGCGCGATGCGCAGCCGTCCGGGATCGCGGCCGACGGCCCGGGACACGTCGAGGGCCGGCGGCCGGTGCGGGTCCCGCGGGTGGTTGCCGCTGGCCGCGTCCAGGAGCAGGGCCGCGTCGGCGACCGTGCGGGCCAGGGTGCCGTTGACGGTGATGCCCTGGAAGGACTCGCCGCGCGGCCAGGTCGAGACACGGCCGCGCTGCGGCTTGATCCCGACCAGATGGGTCCAGGCGGCCGGGATCCGCACCGAGCCGGCGCCGTCCGAGCCGAGCGCGGCGGGCACCAGACCGGCACAGACCGCGGCAGCCGACCCGCCCGAGGACCCGCCGGGCGTGTGGTCCGTGCTCCAGGGGTTGCGGGTCGCGCCGAAGGCGGGGCCCTCGGTGAAGGGCCACTGCCCGAATTCGCAGGTGTTGGTCTTGCCGATGATCACTGCTCCGGCGGCACGCAGCCGCCGCACCGCCTCGCCGTCCTCGGCGACCGGCGGGAACTCGCCGCAGCAGCCGAACGCCGTCGGCTCGCCGGCCACGTCCATGTCGTCCTTCACCGCGACGGGTACGCCGAGCAGCGGTTTCCGTGGGCCTTCAGAGGCCAGTTCCCGGTCCGCGGCGTCGGCTTCCGCGAGCGCGGCCTCGGCCCGGACGATCCGGAAGGCGTTCAGGTGTGCCTGGGTCGCCTCGATCCGAGCCAGCGTCCGCTCGACCAGCGCCCGCGCCGTCATCTCGCCTTCGGCCAGCGCACGGGCGGTCTCCGCCAGGCCTTCGCAACGGTCGAGCGTCATACGGACACCTCCGGAAGCGGCTTCTCTACCGAACGGTAACGTCCGGCGGCCGGTGGCGTCATGCCGACGACGGGAGTGGATGTTCACCCACCGGCCGCTTCCTTCTCACTGGGCGCGTCGGCCCCGGTTCAAACCATTGACCGCCCTCCGGCTCGCCCTTACCTTCTGACCCCCCACGTCTGATCGATTTGCCGAACTCGGTTCGGTATATCGAACCTCGGTGTTCAAGGGAGAGCCGCCCGTGACCCCACACCCCGCCCACCCGTCCCGCCGTACGCTGCTGCGCGCCCTGGCCGTCCTGCCCGCCTCGGCGGTCCTGCTCGGTGAGTCCCCCGGGCTCCTCGGCAGCGCCCTGGCCGCCGCACCCCCTAACGGCTCGGCCACCCGCTACACCATCGTGCCGTTCCTCAACAGCGACGACGGCACGGTCAACGTCTACCAGTCGGACGACGCCACCGACTTCCGGCTGCTGCGCTCCGCCGCGTACACCCCGCCCGCGAACCGGATCCGCGACGCCAGTGTCATCAGACACACCGACGGGTTCTACTACCTCGCCTACACGACGCACACCTGGCAGGACCCCAGCACGACCATCGGTTTCGCCCGCAGCTCCGACCGGGTCGCCTGGACCTTCCTCTACGACTACACCGTGCCGATCGCGGGCCTCTCCCGTGCCTGGGCACCCGAGTGGTTCGTCGACAGCGACGGCAGTGTGAGCATCATCGTGTCCTGTTCCACCACCAACGACGAGTGGATCTTCACTCCGTACCTGTTGCGGGCCACCGACTCGGCGCTCACCAAATGGAGTTCACCGGTCCCCCTCTCCGGTATCGGAGCCAACCACATCGACACGTTCATCGTGAGGATCGGCTCGACGTACCACGCCTTCCCGAAGAACGAGACGACGAAGTACATCGAGTACGCCACCGCCTCGAACCTCACCGGCCCGTACACCATCCGCCGGACGGGTGACTGGGCGGGCTGGGGCAGCTACCGCGAGGGCCCGGCCCTGGTGCAGCTCGACAACGGCGGCCGGCGGATGTTCTTCGACGGCTACGGCGACGGGAACTACTACTACAGCGACAGCTACGACACCTTCGCCACCTGGTCGGCGCCGGCCGCTGTGCCCGCGATCTCCGGCACGGCCCGGCACTTCACGGTCGTCAAGGAGACGGTCACGGGCGGCCCGGCCCTGGCCCGGAACGGCACGCGTTCCTTCCGGTCGGCCAACTATCCGACCCGCTACTGGCAGCAGCAGTCCGGGCTGCTCAACCTGCCCGTGGCCAGCGCCTCCAGCACCACCGCCGAGAAGCGGTCCGCCACCTTCACGGTCGTCGCCGGCCTCGCCGACGGCAACGGATACTCCTTCCGGGACGCGGCCGGTGCCTATCTGCGCCACTGGGACTTCCGCGCCCGCTTCGACCCGAACGACGGCACGAGCACCTTCGCCAAGGACGCCACGTTCGTCCTCCGGGCCGGCACGGCGTCGGGCTCCGTCCGCTTCGAGTCGTACAACTACCCGGGCCGCTATCTGCGCCACTACGCCTACGAGCTCCGCGTGGACCGCGCTGACGGCACGGACCGGTTCCGCCAGGACAGCTCGTTCCTGCCGGTGACGGCCTGGGCGTAGGCCGGGCACGGGGAAGCCGGGCCCCACGGTCGCCCGTGGAGCCCGGCCGGAGGGGGTCAGCGGGTGAAGGTGACCCGGTGCTCCTTCAGGGAGCCGCAGTTGGAGCCGAAGACCTGCACGTACGTGTTGGCGATGCCGCCGCCCCAGTCCACGCAGTGGCCCTTGCCGTAGACGTAGGTCGGTCCGGCGTACGACGTGAACAGGCCCTCGTCGTAGTGGCTCTCCTCGGTGTCCGGGACGGAGACCCAGGCCGACATGTTCACGGCCTTGCCCGGGTTGTTGCGGATGGTCGTGACGCAGTTCTGGCCGTTGGAGGCGTTGTAGGTCAGGTAGACGGTCCCCAACGAGCCGACGGTCGCCGAGTTGACCGTCTTGTACCCACTGCCACAGACCTTCTGCGGAGTGGTGTTGGGCGCGGCCGAGGCCGGCGACGCCATGGCGGTCATGGTTCCCGCGGACAGTGCCGCCACGGCGGACGCTGCCAGGACGGAACGGATGAATCGCATATTTCCCCCATGCAACTCTTCGAGGTGGTTGCTCCTGCATGGTGTGACCCGCCGGGTGTCCAAAGGGTTGTGCGTCAGTCGGCAGGAAAATCGGGGGAGTTGAGGGGCGACACGAGTGGAGGGGCGGGCTCCGTGATGGTGGGGGCCGGAGCGTTCCCACGGTGCGACTCGTTCACTCGTGAGTCACTCGGGGCACACGCGAGATCCCGAGGATCTGTGCAGGGGTGTCACACAGACTGCACACCACCCTTTCAAAGTCTCGTTAGCGTTACGGCTCGATCCCACGTGCGAACGGGACCAGGCCGCGGCCGGCGAGCCGCCGGAACAGCCAGATCGGGAACACCACACATGGACTACTGCTCGTCGTGCCGTCGGCACCTCAACGGCGCCTTGGTCTGCCCGGGGTGCGGCGCCTACGCCCCGGACATCGACCCCTCCGTCCTCGGCGACCGTCCCGGCCCGGACCGCGGGTCCGCCACGGACCCGGGCGGGCCGGCCTCCTGGGAGCACCCGGCAGCCCTCGGCGCCTGGCACGAGGGCACCGTGTGGGACGAGACCCCCGCGCGTGCGCAGGACGGCCCCGGCTCGTCCGACGTCCGCGACTCCTCGGGCGCCGACGACCCCTCGGGCGCCGACGCGGCCGATGGTTACGAAGCCCGGCCGGCAGGGCGGGCGGCCCGGCGGCGTCAGCTGGCCCGCTGGAAGAAGAACCAGCGCCGGGCCGTGGTGGCGACGGCCGTCGCGCTCGTCGGAGGCGGTCTGACGGTCGCCGCGATGAACGGCAACGCGAAGCCCGGCGTGCAGGCGTCCGCGACGCCGGAGGACACCACCATGGGCGGCGCCCTCGGAGAGGCGCCGACGATCACCGAACCGACGTCGAGCCGGCAGGACACCCCGCGCTCCGCCTCCACGACCCCGTCGCACGCCGATCGCGCTTCGCGGCACCAGCAGTCCCGGGCCGCCGACCCCCGCACCACGCGGACGAACGCAGCCGCCACGCCCCGCGAGCTCCCGCTGACGACCGCGCCCCGCAAGACCGTCAGGGACACCGTCGGCACGGCCACCGGCAGCGTCGGTTCGTCGGGCTCGTCCGGCTCTTCCGGTTCCACGGCCACCGACCCGACGGCACCCCCGCCCGCCGCGTCCGGGTCGGACGCCCAGCAGCCGACGTCCCCCTCGACACCCCCGCCCGCGGAGACCACTCCGCCCGAGACGTCCCCCTCCGACCCGAAGTCGAAGGAGCTCTGCCTGCTCGTCATCTGCCTCGGCGGCTGAGCCGACGGCCGGTGGCCGTGCGCGGTCGCCCTTCGTGTCGTCGGGCCCATGGCCGACGAGTGCGTCCGGCATCCGCGGCTCGCCGCGGTGTACGACCCGCTCGACCCCGGCCGTCGCGATCTCGATCCGTACCTCGAACGGCGGAGGACACCGGGTCGCGCCGGGTCCTCGACATCGGCTGCGGAACAGGGCAGCTCGCCGCCGGCCTCGCGACGATGACGGGCAGCGTCGCTCAGGAGATCACAGGCCGGAGGACGGTCGGCGGACCCCGCGAGGGATCCGGGCCGCGCCGCGGCCCGGCGGCCTCCTGGTCTTCGAGACGCGGATACCGGCGCGCCGCGCCTGGGAGCAGTGGAACCGCGAGGCCACGTACGGCGTGACAGAAGTGGCGGGCGCCGACGCCGTCGAGTCCTGGGCCGACCTGCTCGACGTGAGCGGACCGCTGGTGACGTTCCGGTGGACCTGTCTGTTCGCCGCGGACGGACAGACGCTGACGTCGGACTCGACGCCGCGCTTTCGCGAGCGGCAGGAAAAAAAGAGGCGGAACTCGCCGCGCAGGGTTACGTCGTGGAGGACATACGTGACGCACCGGACCGGCCGGGCCGGGAGTTCGTGTTCCTCGCGCGAGGCCCCGAAAGCGTCCGCTGACGCGGCCCCGCCGCCTCCGCGGCACGCGAAGACCGCCCGTACAATCCTCGCGACCAAATCGGGGGCGACATCAGCGGAGGAGTCCGCGTGGAAACGATCATCGTGCAGTTGCCCGGTACCGCCCAGTGGGGCGGGGACGAGACGGGCAGGCCCGAACTGATCCACCTGGGGCCGGGGGACATCGCGGACTTCGGACGCGGCGGGGCGGGGGTCCGCATCGTCCTGGCCGACCCCGGGATCTCCCGCCGGGCCGGGCAGTTGGAAGCCGCGGGGGACTACTGGCGGCTGTCCAACTTCAGTCGCAGCGTGTCGTACGTGGTGGAGAACCTGGAGGGGGCCGGCGAGTACCTCACCGTCGCGCCCGGGCGGCTCGGGGCGCCCGTGCCCTTCGAGTTCTCCCGCGTGGTGCTGCCCGCCCTGTCCGGCACCGCCACGTTCAAGGTGTTCGCACCCCAGCACGCCTACCTCGGGGAGCAGTCCGTGCCGGGCGGCGGCGAACAGACCGTCCACCCCTTCGCCCTGGACCCGACGGCGAAGTACTTCCTCGTCCTGGTGGCCCTGTGCGAGCCCCGGTTGCGCGACCCCTCCGACTCGGCGCTGCCCGGCGTCGGTCAGATCGTGGAGCGGCTGCGGCCGCTGGAGTCCTGCCGGGACCTGACGCGCTCCGCCGTCAACTACCACATCGACTACCTCGCCTTCGCCAAACTGCGCCTGGACCTCGGCGAGGAGGCCACGGCCGCGGCCGACGGCGGCCGCACCGGTGTCAAGCGCACCCGGCTCGCGTCCGTCGCCCTGCGCTTCGGCCTGGTCCGTGAGGAGCACCTCGGCCTGCTGCCGCCCCGCGGCGCCGCCCGCCTCACCGACCCGCAGGAGGCAGACGCATGACCACGCCGGAGGAACAGGACGACGAGCTGGAGGCGCCCCGCCCGGCCGGCCTCCCGGAGGGCTTCCGCATCGACGGCTGGGAGGTGGGCGCGGTCATCGGCTCCGGCGGCTGGGGAACCGTCTACGAGGCCCGTACGGTCGCCGACGGCAGTCCCGTCGCGGTGAAGGTGCTCCCGACCGGTGCCCTCGGCCCCGGGCAGCGCGCGGCGCTCGGTGAACTCGTCGCGCGCGAGGTCCGGTTCAGCGCCGAGGCGGACCACCCCCACCTCGTCCGCACCCACGCCGTGTGCACCGTCGAGGCACCGGAAGTGCCCGCCCTGGACGGCGCGATCGCGCTGGTCATGGACCGGGCCGAGGCCAGCCTGCAGGACGTACTGGCCGCCGCGGAGAGCGGCGGGCCGATCGCGGACGCCGACCGCGTCCTGGGCGGAGTCGCCGCCGGACTCGCCCACATGCACGACGCCGGCTGGGTGCACGGCGACCTCAAACCCGCCAACGTCCTGCTGGGCCCGGGCGGTCAGGTGTGGCTGGCGGACTTCGGTCTGGCCGCCGAACTCGACGGCACCCACGCCCACTTGCCGCCACTCGGCACCCTCGACCACCTGCCGCCCGAGTGGTGGTCGCAGCGCACCGGCACCCAGGGCGCCGTCGTCCGGCCCACCGCCGACATCTGGGCCTTCGGCGTTCTCGCCCACCAGGTCCTCACCGGCGGACTCCACCCCTTCCCGGGCGCGACGGCCCGCGCCCGCTCACTCGCCGCCCAGGCCTACGTACGCGGCACCGCATCGCTGCGGCTCGACGCCGGCATCGACGAGGAGATGCGCCGGCTCATCGCCGACTGCCTGGCCCCGGACCACGCCGCCCGCCTCCCGCACACGGCCACCGGTGTCGCCGGCCGGCTCGAGGCCATCACCGGCGGCCCCCACCGCCGTCGAAGACGCATGGCGCCGGCCGTCGCGGCGGGGCTCGTCGTCCTGACCGCCGCCGCGGTCGCCGGGGCGGCCCTGCTCGGGGGAGGAGGCGGCACCCAGGACGACGAGCGCGACCTTGACACCCCCACCGTCTCCGGCACACCCAGCCCGCCGGCCGGTGAGATACCCGAGGATTCCGACGTACCCGAGGCGCTGCGCCCCGTCATCGCCCGCGCGGCCCACCGGTGCACCGACGAGGAGATCACGCCCGCCCTGCTCGCCGCCCTGATCAAGGCGGAGAGCAACTTCGACCCGAAGGCCTCCCGCCCGCAGAGCGAGGAGTACGGCATCGCCATGTGGACGCCGTCGGTGTTCCGCGCCTGGGCGGTGGACGGGGACGGCGACGGCGACAAGGACCACATGTCGCCGCCGGACGCGATCTCCACCATGAGCCTGTACGTGTGCTGGCTCGACCAGCGCTTCAAGCAGGCCGGCCTGCCGAAGAAGGACCTTCCCGCGCTCGTCGCGGCCGGCTACCGCACCAGTGACCGCACGGTCATCGAGGAGCGCGGTGTGCCGGAGCGGGTACGGCCGCACGTGGACAAGGTGATGCGCTACCTCGCCGAGTACGAGCGCTGAGCCGCGCGGACGCGAGCGAGGTGGGGCAGACCAACGCGTGCGGGGAGAGCCGTACGAACGCGAGCGGTGGGCAGGGCCGCAGCCCCGCCCACCGCTCGTCCCCCGTTCCCGTCACGGCTGCGGTCAGCCGCACTCCGGGACGTTCGGCAGCCGGTTGTCCGGCGAGCTGATGTAGATGTTGGAGATGTAGCCGCCGTACTGGGGCAGATAGGCCCACCACTCGTTGGTGTAGGGCGGCACATTGACCACCTCGCCCCGGATCTGGCAGCTGACCAGCACCTCGACCCCGGCGGGGAGCTGCGTCATCCGGTCACCGCCCGTGGCGGTTCCCTTGCGGACGTTGACGAACTCGCCCCACGTGCCGAACCAGGTCCCCGCCGGCCGCACCCCGCCCGGCACGTTCAGCGAGCGGGTCAGCCGGCCGATGTCGGTGTACGCCTTGCCGTACGACGTGCCGGCCTGGTGCAGCGTCAGCACGGCCACGATCGTGCGGTCGTCCGCGCCCACCGTGCCGGTGGTGTGCAGAGCGGGTCGGGTGAGGTCGACGGCCGTGGCGGCGCGGGGAGCGGGGGCGGGTGACTCCGCCCGCGTTCCCGAGGACGTGGTCCGGGGGCCGCAGGTGCCCTTCGCGTACTTCCCGGACCAGCCCTGCTTCACCGCCCACGGTCTGTCGAACGCCCCTGCGATGCCGAAGTGCTGGTCGAAGTGGTCGGTGGCGGAGCAGCGGGTGGAGCGGCGCAGGTTGTCCATGATGAAGTCCCGGACGGGCGCGGGGGCCTTCTCCAGGACGTACCGGTAGATCGCCACCGTGTCCCGGGCGGAGACGGCGGTGTAGCCCCAGAAGCCCTCGTACCCGGGAGGCGGTGGCGCCGTGTCGCGCAGACCGAGTGCGGGCTCGGCGGTCATCCGGTCGATGATCGCCGAGCCGCCGTACGTCGACCAGTAGTGATCCGCGGCGTCGTCGTCGCTGCCGCGCAGCATCGGCTCCAGCCGGGCGCGGTCGGCCGGGGGGATGGTGTAGTCGGGCCCGCGGTCCCACAGGAAGTCGAGCACCAGCAGGAGCTTGACGACCGAGGCGGACCGGAACTGCTTGCTCGCGTCCACCTGTTCGGTGAACGTGCCGGTTCGGCGGTCGTAGACGGCCACGCCGGCGGTGACGCCGGGCGGGATCTGGGCGGCTGCCGCGGTCCGGGCGGTCCCGGCGCCCTCCATCGCCCTGCCGGTCCGGGGCTGTGCCGCAGCACCGCTCGTGAGTGACGCGACCGTGACGACGGCCGCGAGCGCGGCCGCGCCGCGCAGGAGCATGCGCATGGTTGCCCTTCCTGGATCGCCCAGTGGTCCCGAGGGGGCCTTGGCCCGCGGAGCCACGATAGGAGCGGGGGCGGGGCGGGTGGTCCTGACGGATGTCAGGGCTCCGACGGATCGCGGCGACCTGAGGCGCCGACCCTGATAAGTGTCAGGTGCCGGCGGTGCGGTGATGCCCCGTACGGTCACGACAGCGAGCGGCGGCCGGCCGGGGGCCGGTCGCCGCGCACGACCGTTTCACCCGCCGACACACGAAAGAGGGCTCATGAGCCGCCGATCACTCACGACACTGCTGGCCGCGGGGGGCGCTGCCGCGGTGATGGCGCTCCTCCCGACCACCGCCCAGGCCCAGCCGTACTCGGGCGGCAACTACGGACTCTACGGGCAGGAGGGGCAGTACCCCACCACCACGTTCTGCTCGGGATCGTTCCGTCAGATCGGAGCCACCAAGTACGCCGAGGGCATGGCCCTGAAGTACTTCTACTCCGACAAGTGCGGCTCGTTCGCCCGGATCGAGAACTCGCGGCCCGGCTGCGCGGCCGTACTGCAGCGCTCCGACAACAGCACGGGCCGCAACGACGGCTGGGTCTCCGAGACCGTCGACGCCGGCATCAACTACGCCTACACGCAGATGGGCAACAACCTCAACGGCCGTGTCTCGCGCGCCCTGCTCACCTGCGACGGCCACGACCTGGCGAGCACCGGCTGGTACTGAGCCGCACCGCAGGTCACACGGGGGCGGCCGGTACTCCGGTCCGCCCCCTTTCGGCGCACCGCCCGCACACGCCACACCTCGCAGCACGACGAGAAGGAGTCAGCCATGCGCAGAAACATCCGCCGCGCCGCGTGCCTCGCCCTGGCGGGCGCGGCCCTGGTGCTGTCACCCGTCACCGCCAACGCGCGGGAACAGGGGCCCACTTCGGACACCTCCGCCCGGAACGTGCAGTCCCGGGGCGGGTACTTCCTCGGTGACGGCGTCAACATCCGCAGCCGGCCGGTGGACGGCACCGTCCACGGTCAGGGGTACTTCCGCGAGACGTTCACCGCGCACTGCTGGAACAGTGACGGCCACTGGATCTACCTGACGGCCCACCGGGGCAACGTCACCGGCTGGGTCAAGGTCGACTACGTCTACTACACGGACATGGGCCCGATGGGCTACTGCTGACCCTCCACACGCCTGTGGCGGACCACCGTGAGACCGGTGGCCCGCCGCAGGCGTGTGGAGGGGAGGCGCGTCAGCAGTCCGGGACGCCGGCGATCTTCTCGCCGCCCCGGATGTACAGGTTGTTCACCCAGGCGATGTCGCTGCCCGAGAACTCCATGACGGCGGTCCACCAGTTGTTGGTGCCGACCGCCGGGTCGTGCACGGTCTGGCCCTGCTTCTGGCACAGGGCGTCCGCCCACCAGTGGGAACGGACCGCGAGCCGCGGGGAGTCGGTGGTCGGCTGCTGGCGCAGGTTGACGTCGGTGGCCCAGATGTAGACGTCGGTGAGCGTCGGGTCGCCGCCGTTGGCGGTGGCCGGGGCCGCCTGGGCCGTGGTGGCGAGACCACCGACGGCGAGCGCGGTCACGGCGAGGCCCATGGCGGTACGGCTGATCAGTCGCTTCATGTGTCTGTCCCCCGAAGGACGAAGGCGAGAAAGAAGTGCCGGACGTGGTCCTGATCCGGCTCGGACGGCCGCCGGGACGGGCGGCTCGCCGACGTTCAGAACTGTAGGGAGCCCCGTGCCGACGCGGTCCTGACAATTGTCAGGACCGGCTGGGACGGCAGGGACGGGACCACCCCGCCGGGCGGCCCCGAACACGGCCGAAAACAGCTCGACGACCCCGGCCACGGCTGTCTACGATCCACCGCGCGGCATCGCGTGCCGGTCACCGTCCGGGTGAGGCATGGAGGCGCCGCGGAGATGCCCGTGGAGGCATTCAACCGTGTCAGTCGAGTTCAATCACACCATCGTCCTGTCCCGGGACCGGGAGAAGTCCGCTCGTTTCCTCGCCGAGATCCTGGGACTGGAGGTCGGGGCACCGACCGGGGTCTTTCTGCCGGTGACCACCGCCAACGGCGTCACGCTGGACTTCCTCACCATCGACGCCGACATTCCCATGCAGCACTACGCGTTCCTCGTCTCCGAGGACGAGTTCGACCAGGCCCTGGCCCGCCTGGTCGAGGCCCGCATCCCCATCCAGGCCGACCCGCACGGCAATCACCCGCGCCGCATCAACCGCAACGACGGCGGCCGGGGCGTCTACTTCCTCGACCCGGCGGGCCACGGCCTGGAGATCCTCACCCGCCCCTACGGCACGGACCCGGCCTCCGAGCTGAACGGTGTCACGGAGGACGTACCCGGAGCGGTCTGAGCCGGGCACGGTCGGTCCGGGGCGGGGGCGCTGCCGCGTCCGTCCCGGACCGACCGGTGGGCGGGCCACGACGGTCAGCCGCCGTCCGGCTCCGCTGCTACGGCCGCCCGTTCGGGGCCGGCCCCCGGCGTGTGATCACGGCGGGGCAGCAGCAGCGGCGTGAGCAGGAGCAGGGCACCGGCCAGTGCGATGGCCGCCCGGGGACCGGTCCATGCGGCCAGTACGCCCCACAGGGCGGTGGCCGCAGCCGTGGCCGCCTTGCCGGTGGCCGACCAGGCGGCCAGGGTGCGGGTGACCCGGCCGGTGGGGGTGCGGTCGAGACGGTGGGTGGCGAGGACCGGGTTGAACACGCCGCAGCAGGTGATCAGGCCGAGCTCGACCAGCATGACCAGCACCAGACCGGGCGTGCCGGGGCCGGTGAAGGCCAGGCCGATCGACCAGCAGGACCGCAGCACCCCGGCGGTGAGCAGGACCCGGTACCGGCCGTGGCGCGCGACGAGGCGCGGGGCCAGGCGGGAGCCGAGCAGGCCGCCGGTGCAGGGCACCGCGAAGGCGAGGGCGTACTGCCAGGGGGCGAAGTGCAGGTCGTCCACCATCAGGATCAGCAGCGGTGGGGATGCCGCCATGATCAGGGAGTTCACCAGGAGCGAGTTGAAGAAGAGCGGGCGCAGCGCCGGATCGGCCAGGATGTGGCGCCAGCCCTCCAGCAGGTCCCCGGGCCGGGTCACCACGGGTTGCCGCCGCACGGGGCGCTTCTCGGCGTCGCCGATCGCCCGGAGGCCGAGCGCCGAGAGCAGATAGCTCACCGCGTCGGCCACCACCGTCGTCACCGGACCGAACAGGCTGATCGCGGCCCCGCCCAGCGGTGGGCCGACCATGCTGGCGGTCCAGGTCGTCGCCTCGAACCGCCCGTTCGCCACCAGCAGGTCCCGCCGCGGCAGCAGCTCCTTCAGGAACGCTCCGGCCGCCGCGTTGAAGGTGATGTCCGCCGCCGCGACGGCCACCGACACCAGCAGCAACTGGCCGAAGGTGAGCCGGCCGAGCGCGAACGCCACGGGGATGCTCAGCAATAGCGCGCACCGGACCAGGTCCGTCGCCATCATCACGGGCCGTTTGCGGCGGATCTCCACCCATGGCCCGAGAGGCACGGACACCGCCGCGCCGACCGCCGGTCCCACGGCGGCCAGCACCGACACCTGTGCCGGACCCGCGTCCAGCGCCAGGACCGCGATCAAGGCGAACGCGTCGAACGCGAGCCATGTCCCCGCCGTGCTGACCGCGTACGCGCCCCACAGCCACCCGAAACGCCGCCCCAGCGACCGCCCGCCCGCCATACCCGGCGCACTCCCCGCTCCCGTGGACAACCCGGCGTTGTCCGGGAGTCATCCAAGCGAGAGCGGACGGGCCGGGCAAACAACCGCCCGGCGCCCCCGCCACAACCAACCGTTGTGACGCGGCGCCACACGGTGGAAGCAGTGGAGGGCTCAGCGCTGGTACAGCCCCACCAGCGTCCCGTCCGCGAGGCGGCGCTTCTCGACCTCCTCGTGCACCTGGTCCGCGCGCGGGGCGTCGGGCAGGACACACGGCTCGGACAGGGCGTAGAGCCGGAAGAAGTAGTGATGGGCGTCGTCACCCGGCGGCGGATGCGGGCCGCCCCAGCCGTGCTGGCCGTAGCCGTTGACGAGCTCCGTGCCGCCCGGCGGGATCTGCCCGGCCTCGACGCCGTCGCTGTGCGGGTCGATGCCGACCACGACCCAGTGCGCGAAGGTGCCCGACGGGGCGTCGGGGTCCTCGCAGAGCAGGACCAGTTCCGCCGCGTCGTCCGGTACGCCGCTCCAGGTCAGCGGCGGAGAGACGTTGGGGCCCTCGTACGCGTACCGGCGCGCGATGAAGGAATGGTCGTTGAACGCGTTGCTGCTGAGTTCGATGCCGGTCATGGGCCCCGGGGTACCCCCGAGGGCTCCGGGGCACACGGTTCGGGGCCGATTCCCCCGGGTACCCGCCAGGGCGGGCCGGAACGAGACGGGAGAGGGAGGAACCCACGATGTCTCCCCTGGCAGAAGACCCCGCGGCGGACGCCCGGGAGGACCGGCGCGCCCCCGCCCGCACCGCCCGGCTGCGCAGCCGCATCCCCGAGCCGGACGAGGAGCCGGACCTCCTCGGCCAGTACCTCGCGCAGATCTCGGCGACGGCGCTGCTCACGGCGGAGGACGAGGTACGCCTGGCCCGGCGGCTCGAGACCGGCGTGCGGGCGCTGGAGGAGCTCGACCGGGCCGACGCCGGCGAACACGACCTCACGGCGAAGCGGCGCCGGGAACTGGAGGAGGCCGTCCGCGACGGGCAGGCCGCCAAGGATCACATGGTCCGGGCCAACCTCCGGCTCGTGGTGTCGATGGCCAAACGGCACGCCCACCGCGGTCTGCCCCTGCTCGACGTCATCCAGGAGGGCAACCTGGGGCTGATCCGGGCCGTGGAGAAGTTCGACCACACCAAGGGCTTCAAGTTCTCGACGTACGCCACCTGGTGGATCCGCCAGGCGATCGAACGTGGTCTGGCCGCGCACGCGCGCTCCGTCCGGCTGCCGATGCACGTCGTGGAGCAGCTGCAGAAGATCGCCAAGGTAGAGCGGCGGCTGCGGCTCGATCTGGAGCGTGAGCCGAGCATCGAGGAGGTGGCCCGGGAGAGCGGCCTCGCCGAGGACAGGATCGGGTGGCTGCGCCACGTCGGACGGGACGCGGTCAGCCTGGACACCCCGGTCGACGAGAAGGGCGAGACCGTCGTCGGCGACCTCATCGCCGACACCGAGGTCCTCCAGGCCCCGGAGGTGGCCGAGTTCCGGGCGCTCGCCGAGGAACTGCGCGAGGCCGTCGGCACGCTCGCACCGCGCGAGGCCATGATCCTCAGTCTGCGCTACGGGCTGCACGACGGGCACACCCGCACGCTGAACGAGGTAGCGGGACGGGTCGGTCTGACCCGGGAGCGGGTGCGCCAGCTCGAGAAGGAGTCGCTCGCCCGGCTGCGGGAGCCGGAGAGCCGCGAACGGCTGGTGGCGTGGGCGGGCTGACCGCGCGCCACGTCACGCGGCCGGTGCCGCGAGCACCAGCGAACCGTCGGCCGCCTCCCGCACCGCCACCCCGTCGCTGATCCGGTCCAGCGTGGCGCGCAGCCAGGCACGGTCCGCCCCGGACGCGGGCTCCAGCCGCATCCGCCGGGCCCGGAACGGCACCATGCGCAGCCCCGCCAGGCGCCCGCTGTCCGCCTCGACCGACACGAGGAAGGCCAGACGCAGGTCGTCGCGGTACTCCTCGTGACCGGAGATGCCCTCGTAGTCGTCGACGAAGTCGCCGCAGCCGTAGAGGACCAGCCGGTCCCGGTACACCTCCAGCGGGCGCGGATGGTGCGAGGAGTGGCCGTGGACGACGTCGGCTCCACCGTCGATCAGGGCGTGCGCGAAGCGGACCTGCTCCCGGGGCACGCGGTATCCCCAGTTCGAGCCCCAGTGCACGGACACCACGGTGAGGTCGTCGGACCGGCCCAGCCGCCGCACCACGGCTCGGGCCGCGGACGGCGAGAGATCGGGCAGATACGCGACACCCGGCCGGTCCGCCGTCGCCGCCCAGCCGGCCGGGATGCCGCTGGAGTGCGCCCCGAGGGCGAACACCCGCAGACGGCGGCCGTCGGCCAGCGGGACGACGGCGGGTGCGTACGCCTCGTCGGCGTCGCGTCCCGCGCCCGCCGCCGGCAGGCCCGCCCGGGCCAGCGCTTCCAGCGTCTCCAGCAGTCCCCTTCGGCCGAAGTCCAGGACGTGGTTGTTGGCGAGAACGGTCACGTCCGGCCGGACCACGGCGAGGGCCGGCAGGTTCGCCGGGTGCATCCGGTAGTGGATCTCCTTGCCGGGCGCGAACGTATCGGCGCGCGTCACCGAGGTCTCCAGATTCACGATCCGGACGTCCGGAGCGGCCTCGTCCAGCGCCCGCAGCGCCACACCCCACGGCCATGACGCCGCCACCGGCACGGGCACCGGGCCGTGCGCCGCCTCCGCCAGCCGGACGTAGGCCCGGGCGTCCTCGACGTACGCCTCCCGCAGCGCCGGGGCGCCGGGGTGCGCGAGGACCTGGTCGACGCCGCGCCCGAGCATCACGTCACCGCACAGGAACAGCGTCACGACTGCGCCGCCCACCCCTCCACGGTAGGCGCCCCCGGCGCCGGGGTCAGGCGTCGACCCTCACCGCGCAGGAACAGCGTCACGACTGCGCCGCTCACCCCTCCACGGTGGGCGCCCCCCGGCCGCCGGGGTCAGGCGTCGACCCTCACCGCACAGGACCACCCGTACGGATCCGGCCCGATCCGCAGCGTGTCCCAGGCCACCGCCGTCGGGACCGCGCCCGTGATCTCCACGTCGGCGAGGCCGGTGACCGCCAGCCGCACGTCCAGGCCACCGTCGGCCTCGTCGGCCTCCACGTCCACGGGCACCTGGCCGTACGCCTCCAGCCGGAAGATGACCTCGTCCAGCAGCGCGGCGAGCAGGTCGTCATCGCTGGCCTCGGGCAGACGGACCTGGTCCACGGCGGTGGGCCGCACCCGGGAGACGTCCGCGAAGCACTCCACCATCGCCAGGACGGCCTCCGCCAGACAGTGCTCTCTGCACGCCGCCCACGCCTCGATCCGGATGTCGCCGGGACGCGGCACCGCCCGGTGTCCGCACTCGCCCGGCTGCCGCCCTTGCCCGCCGTCGCCCTCGTCACCGCCCATGAACATCGCTTGCCCGAGGCTCGCCCACCCATGCGGCCCCGCGCCGCACGGGCGGATCAGACGGGCGCGTCCGCGAGGTAGGGCGGCGCCGGGTCGTACTGGATGCAGCGCCGCACGGCACGCGCGTGCTCCCGGCCGTGCAACCGCCCGACCAGCCACAACGCACTGTCGATACCGGCGGAGACCCCCTGGCTGGTGATCAGGTTGCCGTCGACCACATAGCGGGCGTCCCGGACCACGGTCACCTCCCCCCGCGCATCCAAGGTGTCCTCCTGGCTCCAGTGCGTGGCCACCCGGCGCCCCCGGGCGGGTCCGGCCGCGTGCAACAGGAACGTGCCGGTGCACACGCCGTGCACCCACGTGGCCCGCTCCGCGGTCTTCCCGATCCAGTCGGTGACCACCGGGTTGTGCAGTTGCGTCTCCCGGGCGCCCAGCCCGCCCGGCACGTGCAGCACGTCCAGCGGCGGATGGTCGTCGAGGGTGTGGTCGGGCAGGACACGCAGACCCTTGTTGCAGCGCACGGGCCCGGGGTGCTCGGAGACGAGCACGGCCGTGTCGGCGCTGTCCCGGAGCCGGGCCGAGACGGTGAAGACCTCCCAGGGCCCCACGAAGTCGAGCTCCTCGGCGTCCTCGAAGACCAGCAGGCCGTAGGTGGTCATGCGGTACGTCCTTCCTCTGTGGGACATGTCCCGGGTCCCGCGGGCTCTGAGGGTCCCGTGGTGGAGCGGAACCGGGCGCGGTAGTCCGACGGCGCGACACCGAGCCGGCGGTGGAACGTGCGGCGCAGGGTCTCGGCGGTGACGAACCCGCAGCGGCGGGCGATGGCATCGACCGGTTCGTCCCCGTCCGTGAGCGCCCGCCGGGCCGCCTCGACGCGCACCCGCTCGACGTACGCCGCCGGGGGCACGCCGAGTTCGGCGGTGAAGCGGCGCTGCAGGTGACGCGGGCTCAGCCCGGCGTGCGCGGCGAGGCCGGCGATGTCGTGCCGGGCACCGGGGTCGGAGTGGATCGCGGTGACGGCGGCCCGCACCGGGTCCGTCGCCGGCTGCCGCGACCACAGCGCCACGCTGAACTGCGACTGGCCCCCCGGGCGGCGCAGGAACAGCACCAGCCGACGGGCCACCTCGTGCGCGGCGTCCCGGCCGAGATCGTCCTCCACCAGGGCGAGCGCCAGATCCATCCCCGCCGTCACTCCGGCCGAGGTCCACACCCGCCCGTCCCGGACGAAGATCGGGTCGCAGTCCACCCGTACCTCGGGATGCTCCCGGGTCAGCTGCTCCGCGCGGGCCCAGTGCGTGGTGACCCGCCGCCCGTCCAGCAGCCCCGCGGCCGCCAGCAGAAAGACACCGCTGCACACCGAGGCCACCCGCCGGGCACCGGCCGCCGCGGCGGCGACCCAGGCGACCAGGTCCGCGTCCTGCCGTGCCCGGTCGACGCCCTGGCCGCCGACCACCACCAGGGTGTCCGTGCCGGCCGGGTCGAGGCCGTCCACGCCGTGCGCGGCCTGAACGACCAGCCCGCTGACCGACCGGACCGGCCCCGCCCTGGTCCCCACGACCTCGCAGGCGTACCCGCCCGCGCTGTGGAACACCTCGTGCGGTCCGGTGAGGTCGAGCGGCTGGAAACCGTCGAAGACGACGAAGACGATGCGGCGATCGGTCACGCCCCTCACGCTCCATCGGCGCGCGGTACGGCGTCAACGACACGCATCCCACAGATCGCGCCATGGGACGCCTGGCCGGGCCTGGGTACCACGGGGAGCGGGGGGAGAGGAGGCTGACGATGATCTCCCGGACGGTCACCCTGCCCGCCGACGGCGTGGGCCTCACCGGCGACCTGACCCTGCCGCGGGACGCCCGCGCGGTCGTGCTCTTCGCGCACGGCAGCGGCAGCTCCCGGCACAGCCCCCGCAACCGCGAGGTCGCCGCCGGTCTGCGCACCGCCGGGCTCGGCACCCTGCTCATCGACCTGCTCACCGAGGACGAGGAACGCCAGGACGCCGTCACCGCCGAACTCCGCTTCGACATCCTCCTGCTGGGCCGCCGGCTGGCGGCCGCACTCGAGTGGCTGGCGCAGGATCCGGACACCTCGGGCCTGCCCGTCGTCCTGTTCGGCGCCAGCACCGGCGCGGGCGCGGCCCTGGTCGCCGCCGCGCAACGCCCCGACCGGGTACGGGCTGTCGTCTCGCGCGGCGGCCGACCCGACCTGGCGGGCGACGCCCTGGCCGCCGTTCGCGTCCCGGTGCTGCTCGTCGTGGGCGGCCGGGACACACACGTTCTGCGGCTCAACGAGGAGGCGGCCCGGCGGCTGCCCGCCCCGCACACCCTCCATGTGGTGCCCGGTGCGACTCACCTGTTCGAGGAACCCGGCGCACTCGACCAGGTCACCGACGTCGCCCGGCGGTGGTGCGACGAGCAGCTGAGGACGGGCACAGGCCGATGACCGCCGGGCCCGGAAGGCGTGCATCGCCCGGAAGGCGTGCATCGCCCGGAAGGCGCGCATCGCCCGGCGGGCGCGGGGGTACGCGGGAGCCGGACCGGACTGGACGGGCCGGGAACCGGACGGGCCGGGAGCCGGACGGGCCGGGAGCCGGACGGGCCGGGGGCCCTTTTCGTGCGGGAAGCAGAGGTGACCGACATGCGGTTCCATGATCGCCGGCAGGCGGGCGGCGAACTGGCCGAAACGCTGCGCACCCGGCGGCGCGCGGGAGACCTGCCCGACCCCCTCGTCCTCGCCCTGCCCCGGGGCGGGGTCGCCGTGGCACACGAGGTGGCCGTCGCGCTGGACGCCCCGCTCGACGTGCTCGTCGTACGGAAGATCGGGGCGCCCCATCAGGAGGAGCTCGGCGTCGGTGCGATGGCCGGGGACGAGGTGCCGCTCCTCGACGAGGACGCATTGCGCTACCTCGGTATCGGCGAGGCCGCCCTCGCCCCCGTCATCGAGCGGGAGCGCGCCGAACTGCGGCGCCGCGAACGGCTGTACCGGCAGGGCCGGCCGGCCCCGGACCTGCGCGGACGGACCGTGATCGTCGTCGACGACGGCCTGGCCACCGGTTCCACGGCCCGTGCCGCGCTGCGCTTCGTACGCCGTCAGGCTCCCGCGCGGGTGCTGCTGGCCGCGCCCGTCTGCTCCCCTGAGGGCGCCGAGTCGATGCGTGCCGAGGCCGACGAGGTGATCTGCCTGCACTGCCCGGCCGCGTTCATGGCCGTGGGTCTGTGGTACGAGAACTTCGACCAGCTGACGGACGAGGACGTGATGGAAGCGCTGCACGTGCAGCTTTGACCCGTTGTTCACCTGGCAGGGGTGGCGGGAACCAGCCACACCGGACAACGATGTCCCCTCCCCACACCTGCATCAGGAGTAACAAGTGAACGTCTCGCCGTCCGTGTGGCTGCTGACCGCGGCCGCCCTGTGCGTGCTCGTCGCCGTCGACTTCTTCGTCGGCCGAAAGCCGCACGACGTGTCCATCAAGGAAGCCGGGACGTGGACGGTGGTGTGGGTCGTCCTGGCCGTGCTGTTCGGCGCGGGGCTGTGGTTCGCCGGTGGGAGCGGGCCCACGGGCGAGTTCTTCGCCGGGTACATCACCGAGAAGTCGCTCAGCGTCGACAACCTCTTCGTGTTCGTCCTGATCATGGGCAAGTTCGCGGTGCCCACGCAGTACCAGCAGCGGGTGCTGATGATCGGCGTCCTGGTGGCCCTGGTGCTGCGGGCGGTGTTCATCGCGGCCGGGGCGGCGATCATCTCCGCCTTCTCCTGGGTCTTCTACCTCTTCGGCGCGTTCCTGATCTGGACCGCCTGGAAGCTGGTCCAGGACGCCCGCAAGCAGGACCACGACGAGGAGTACCAGGAGAACAAGCTGCTGAAGATGGCGGAGCAGCGCTTCGGCGTGGCCGACCGCTATCACGGCACGAAGCTGTTCATCACCGAGAACGGCAAGCGGATCATGACCCCGATGCTGGTCGTGATGCTCGCGATCGGCTCCACCGACGTGCTGTTCGCCCTGGACTCCATCCCGGCCATCTACGGCCTGACGCAGGACCCGTACATCGTGTTCACCGCGAACGCCTTCGCCCTGATGGGCCTGCGCCAGCTGTACTTCCTCATCGGCGGCCTGCTGAAGAGGCTGGTCCACCTCTCCTACGGCCTGTCGATCATCCTCGGCTTCATCGGCGTGAAGCTGGTGCTGCACGCGCTGCACGAGTCGGGTGTCCACGTTCCCGAGATCGGCATCCCGTTCTCGCTGGGCTTCATCGTGCTGGTCCTGGCGGTCACGACGTTCACGAGCCTGCGCGCGTCGAAGCAGCAGGCCGAGGCGTCCGGGGAGCCTGCCGCGGAGTCCCGCTAGGCGGCGGGGGAGGGGCTGCCGTCAGACAACCCCGTCCGCACGCAGCGCCTCCACCTCCTCATCGGTGCGGCCCAGTTCGGCCAGGATCGCCTCGGTGTGCTCGCCCACCGCCGGCACGGGGTCCATGCGCGCGGGCAGGCCCGCGAGGTCGGCGGGCGGCAGCAGGGCCTCCACGGTGGCGCCCGGCACCTCGACCTCGCTCCAGCGGCCGCGAGCGGCCAGCACGGGGTGGTCCAGGAAGGCGGCGACGTCGTTGACCCCGGCGCAGGCGATGCCGATGCGTTCCAGGTCCTTGAGGATCTCGTCGGAGCCGGAGCGGGCGAAACGCTCGGCGACGACGGCGTTGAGCTCCTCGCGGTGGGCGACACGGTCCGAGCCGGTGGCGAACCGCGGATCGTCGGTCAGCTCCGGACGGCCGAGGAACTCGGCGCACAGCGCCACCCATTCCCGCTCGTTCTGGATGGAGAACAGCACGTCCTTGCCGTCGGCGGCGGTGTACGTCCCGTACGGCGCGATGGTGGCGTGCTGGGCGCCCAGGCGCGGGGGCTGGGTGCCGCCGTGCCGGGTGTAGTAGGCGGGCTGGCCCATCCACTCCGCGAGCGCCTCGAACAGCGACACCTCCACGGGGTGGGCCTCGCCGGTGGTGGCGCGGGTGTACAGGGCCGTGAGGACGCCGCTGTAGGCGTACATCCCGGCGGCGATGTCGGCGACGGAGATCCCGGTCCGGGCGGTGCCCTCGGGGGTTCCGGTCAGCGACACCAGCCCGGTCTGGCACTGCACGAGCAGGTCGTAGGCCTTGCGGTCGGCCCAGGGGCCGCTCGTGCCGTAGCCGGAGATCGTGCAGGGGATCAGGCCGGGCCGGCGGCTGGTGACGGTGGCGGCGTCCAGACCGAGCCGGGCGGCGGCGCCCGGGGCGAGGTTCTGCACGAAGACGTCGGCGCCGTCGAGGAGGTCGTGCAGGATCTCGTGACCGCGGGGGTCCTTCAGGTCGAGGGTGAGGGACTCTTTGGAACGGTTGAGCCAGACGAAGTAGCTGGAGTGCCCGTGCACGGTCGTGTCGTACCGGCGGGCGAAGTCGCCGCCGCCTGGCCGTTCCACCTTGATCACCCGGGCCCCGAGGTCGGCGAGCTGCCGGGTGGCGTAGGGCGCGGCCACGGCCTGCTCCAGACTGACCACCGTGACCCCGGCCAGGGGGTACCGCTGCACGCTCATGCCTCAAGCTCCCGAATCGTGTATGGAGGGCGCTCGGACAGTCTGCCGCAGGAGGAGAGCCGGAGGGCGGGCCGCCGACGCGATCCGGATCACGCCGACGGACGGTTTCGGAGGGGGCAGTGTCGCTGACGTGCGGCTTTCACGTCCGGCTTTCCCGCCGCGTGCGGCGGGCCGTGGCCGGTTGCGGCGGATACGGCGGGGCGTATGACGCTCATGGCCGGGCGCGGCGGATACGGCGGGCTCTGCGAGGTCATGGCCGGTTGCGGTGGATACGGAGGGGCGTATGACGCTCATGGCCGACTACGGCGGACACGGCGGGGCCTGCGACGCTCATGGCCGGGCCAGTCGGCGCATCGTGAGGGCGAGTTGCAGGCGGAGCCGTCCCTGCGGCGTGCGTACCGGCCAGCCGAGGAGGTGCTCGGCGTGGGTCAGGCGTTCCTGGAGCGTGGAGTGGTGGACGTTGATCTCGGCGGCGGCCGCCCGCAGGCTCGACGTGGACGCGACCGCGTGCAGAGTGGCGGGCAGCCAGGGGGCGGTCGCGGCGGCGGTCTCCAGGGCACGGACGTCTTCCGGCGGCTCGGAACCCGGCGCGACGAGGTCGGCGAGAAGGGCGATACCGCCCAGCTCGTCGGCGTGGACGACCGAGGGCCCGGGGTCCTGTGGGGTGTCCTCGGCGGTGAACCGCAGGGCGGTGCGGGCCCCGGCCCAGGAGCGGGGCAGCTCGAGCACGGGCACGGCGGGCCCGACACCGAGGCGCCCGGCGGGGAGGCGGGGCTCCGGGGGAGCGGGGTGGAGGTCGGCGGGGGTGGGGTGGAGACCGGCGGGGGACGCGGTCGAGCGGGTCCCGGGACGCGGAGCGGTCGGCACCGGGATGGCGGGTCGAGCTGCGGGAGGGAGTTCACCTGCGCCGTCGCCGGGACCGGGGGCGGTCCGTACGGCTGCCGGGCTCGTGAGGCCGGTCCCGGGCCGGGCGGTGCCTTCCGCGGCCGGATGACCTGCCTGCGGGACGGACCCCGCATCGGCGGGTATCACCCGGGGCCGCCCGTTCAGCGGGGCGAGAGCCCGGGCGTGGGCGGCGAGGTCCAGACCGAGGCGGCGGGCGGCGAGCAGCCGGGCCTGTTCGGGGGCCGTGGCGTCGAGGAGGGTCTCGACCAGCGCCGGATCGTCGGCCGGTGCCCGGCCGCGCGTGCGGTCGAGGACGAGCCGGACGGCACCGGCGGCCCGTTCCAGGATCACGGCGTCGACGACGCTGGGGGCGACCGCCACATGCTGCGCGTCGGCGTTCTCGGGCACGGCCCGGGCGTATCCCGCTTCGAGCCCTTTCGCCGCGGCCCCCCGGGGCCGGGCATCGCCCGCTCCACGCTCCAGCCACAGCACCGCCGCGCTGTCGGGGCTCAGTCGCGCGCAGGGCCAGGCCGGGTCCGGTGGGGCCTCCCCGTCACGGCGGGTGCCGTCGGCCTCCACCCTCACCTGCACACGCCGCTCCGGATCCACCAGCCGCGCCGGGCAGCCGGCCAGCACCGCGGCGCCGCGCACGAGCGCCTCCACCCCCGCCCTGGATTCGGCCAGGCGGTCGAAGTAGGCGATGACCCGGACCGCCGCACCGGCATCCGGGTCGAGGGCGGTCAGCCGCCCGGCCAGCTCTTTCATAGGCCCATGGTGCGGTATGCGGCCGCATTTTCGGTCGGTCGGAGTGCGAGGGCTTCGCCGGACCCGCCGCGCCCGGCGCTGCTCACCCCTGGCAGTCCGAGGCCGTCTTGCGGTCGGTCGACGTCCGAGAGCTTCGCTGGTCCCGCTGCCCCCGCCCCTCACACCCCCTGCAACCTCCGCATGCGGCCGCTCGTGCGGGCAGTCGCGTGCGTGGCTTCACCGGACCCGCCGCCCTCGCCCCCTCACACCCCCAGCAACCTCCGCAGCCAGGCGAGCTGGGCTCCTCGCGCCGCCTGCGACACCGCCGCCTGAGGTGCGAATCCGTCGAAGCCGTGGAAGCCGCCCGGCCACACGTGCAGCTCGGCCACGCCGCCGGCCTGCCAGATGCGCGAGGCATAGGCGACGACCTCGTCGCGGAAGGTCTCCGCCGAGCCCACGTCGAGGAAGGCGGGAGGCAGCCCCGTCAGGTCCTCGGCGCGGGCCGGCGCCGCGTACGCCGGCACGTCGGGGCCGCCGCGGCGCGAGCCGAGCAGCGCGCTCCAGCCGGTCTCGTTGGCGGTGCGGTCCCACACCCCGAGGCCCGCCATCTGATGCGTCGAGGGCGTGTCGTTGCGGTCGTCGAGCATCGGGCACATCAGCACCTGTCCGATCGGCTGAGGTCCCTTGCGGTCCCGGGTGAGCAGGGCCAGGGCCGCGCTCAGCCCGCCGCCGGCGCTCGCGCCCGCGATGACGATCCGCTCGGGGTCCGCGCCGAGTTCGGCGGCGTGGTCCGCCGTCCACAGCAGCCCGGCGTAGACGTCCTCGACCGGCGCGGGGTGCGGATGCTCCGGCGCCAGCCGGTACTCCACGGACACCACGACCGCGTCCAGCACCTGCGCCCACGCCAGCGGGACGTCGACGCCGACCCGGTTGTTCCCGAGGACCATGCCGCCGCCGTGCACGTGGTAGATCACGGGGCGCGGCCCGGCGGTCCCCGGCGCCGCCGGGCGGCAGATCAGCAGGGAGATGTCCGGCTCCCCCTGCGGCCCCGGCACCTGCCGGTCCTCCACATCGAACGCCCCGCCCGACGTCAGGTCCAGCTCGGCCAGCAGCTGGATGCCCGGCCCCTGGCGCACCTCGGCGATCTCGTCGGCGGTCAGCCCTGGGCTGATCACGTCCTTGATCAGCTCCAGGGCGGCGGCGAGTTCGGGGTCGAACGGGGGCGGAACGTGGGTCATGGCGTCTCCTCACGCGAGGTCGCGGCGGCTCGTGCAGCCATGGTCGGGCCGGTGGCCCCGCCCGGGGACGCCGCCGGGCGGCGGAAACTGCCCGCCGTACGGCGGGTGGTGCCACGGGGACGGGCGAGGGGGCCTGGCCGGCCTCCGGGCGAGCGCGGCAGCGACTTCGGGTGCCTGCCGCCGGGCTCGGCGCTCAGGGTAGCGGCCTGCCGAACCCGCGCGGCCGGGAGCGAGCGGCGCCACCAACGGCTCGGTATCTCGCGGGGCTCAGCACCTCACCTGGGCTGAACCGCCTTACAGGACTCTCAGCCACCGCGCAGGGCACGAACACCGGCCTCACGGACTCAGCGACCTCACGGGACTCAGGCCCTCGCGACCACGTCGCCGGGCTCAGCCACCCCTTGGCGGATCAGCCACCTCATGGGACTCAGCAGCCTCGCGGGAACAGCCAGTCCGTCGTGACTGACCGGTCAGTCCGCCGCGGGCTCCGTCGAGCACGGGACTCAGCAGCCTCGCGGGCCCAGCCAGTCCGTCGTGACTGACCGGTCAGTACGCCGCGGACTCCGTGAGCACGGGACTCAGCGGCCTCGCGGAGCCCAGCGGCCTCGCGGAGCCCAGCGGCCTCGCGGAGCCCAGCCGCCTCGCGGGGCCCGCCGCCCGTCCCGGCTATACCCTTTCCTATTACTAAAGGTGATTCATGCGTTTTGGTGGTCATCCGGCAGGGATGAGAATGCGGTGACGAGGGAGCAGACGCCCGGGCTGCCTGGCGCGCACAGCGCGGAGCAGGTCGACGGGCTGCCGTTCCACCCACGCGCTCTCGCCACCGCGCACCGGGTGGCCGGGGCCGCGGCCCTGGCGGCCGGTCTGCTGGGTCTGGTGAGCCTCGTCGGATGGATCACGGGGGCGGATGCTCTGAAGGGAGTGCTCCCCGGCATCGCGGTGGCCGTGAAGGCCAACACGGCCGTGGCTCTCGTGGCGCTGGGCCTTTCCCTGTACTTGGTCGTACGAGGCGGGGCCCGCCCGGGGACGCTCGCTGTCTCCCGCGTGGCGGCTGTCCTGGCCGCCCTGCTCGGCGCGCTCACCCTCGCGGAGTATGCGACCGGGGCGGCTCTGGGGATCGACGAGCTCCTCTTCGCGGACGACACCGTCTACGAGGGAACGGGGCCGCCGGGCCGGATGGCGCCGAACACGACTGCGGCGCTGATGGCCGCGGGGGCGGGTTCCCTGTGCGCCGGCGTGCCCCGGGTTCCCGCCTGGGTGAGTCAGATCCTGGGACTGGCCGTCGGCGCCCTCGGTGTGCTGAGGCTGTACGGGGCCGCCTATGCGGTGCACGAACTGGAGCAGTTCGGCCCCTACTCGGGCATGGCCCTGCACACCGCGGCGGCGCTGGTGCTGTTGGGGACGGCGCTCTTCCTGGCCCGTCCGGGAGAGGGCTGCGCGGGGCTGCTGCTGAATGCGGGGACGACGGGCGCGCTGGGACGATGGCTGTTCGTCACCGTCCTGATCGTGCCGCCGCTGCTGGGCCTGGCCACGCTGGCGGGTGAGGACGAGGGGGTGTTCGGGTCGAGGCTGGGCACCGCGCTGCTCGTCTGCGGCCACGTGGCCGTGTTCACGGCGGTGATCTTCGCGACCCTGGCCGTGGGCCGTCGTGTCGAGGTGGCACACGGCCGACTCGAGTGGCAGGTCCGCCAGAACGCACTGCTGCAGGCCTTCATGGACCACACGCCCGCGGTGGTGTTCATCAAGGATCTGGACGGCCGCTTCCTGGCCGTCAACACGACGTTCGAGCAGAGCTTGAACCTGCGCCGGGAGCAGGTCCTCGGCCGACGGGACGACGACGTCATGCCGTCCGACCTCGCGCGCCAGGCGCGAGCCGCCGACCTCGCGATGCTGGCGGAAGGCAGGCCCGTGCAACGAGAGGAACAACTCGCCCTGCCGGGCGGTCCGCGGGAGGTCCTGTCCACCCTGTTCCCGCTCAAGGACGCCTCCGGCACGCCGTACGCCCTGTGCGGTGTGGTCACCGACATCACCGAGCAGGTCGCGGCGCAGCGCGAGGTCCAACGGTCGCACCGGCGGTTCCTCGCGCTACTGGAGTCCGCTCCCGACGCCACCCTGATCACGGACGGCGGCGGCACCGTCCTCATGGCCAACCCACAGGTGCAACGGTTGTTCGGACGCGTGCCGGGCGACCTCGTCGGCACCGACGTGATCGGCCTGGTGCCCGCCTCCCGGCGCCGGCGGCACGGCGCCCTCCTGCACGCGTACTTCCGCCTGCGGGATCCGAAGCCGACGGTCCTGGACTCGGACCTGTTCGGGCTGCGCGGCGACGGCTCCGAGTTCCCCGTCGAGGTGAGCGTCAGCAGCCTGCGGTCCGAGCAGGAGACCCTGGTGGTCCTGACCGTCCGGGACATCACCGAGCGCAGACGGCTGGAGGCCGAACGCGCCGAGCGGTACGAGCAGCAGCGGCGTATCGCCTACACCCTGCAGCACAGCCTCATGGGGGAGCCGCCCCGTCTGGCGCACCTGCCGTGCGCCTACCGGTACCTGGCGTCCGTCCAGGACCCCGGGGTGGGTGGCGACTGGTTCGACGTCATCCCCCTCGACGAGCGCCGCACGGGCGTCCTCATCGGCGATGTCATGGGACGGGGGCTGGAGGCCGCGGCCGTCATGGGGCAGCTGCGCGCCGCCTCCCATGCCCTGGCCCGCACGGGTGCCACGCCCAGCGGGCTGATGAACGCCCTCGACACGTTCGTCGGCGACCTGGCGGACCAGCTGGTCACCTGCGTCTACCTGGTCCTGGACCAGGGCAGGCACGAGGTCACCCTGTGCTCGGCCGGACACCTGCCCGTCATCGCTCTGCCGCCCGACGGGCCGGCCTGCCGGCTGACCTCACCGGTCGGCGTGCCGCTGGGCGTCAACGACGCGGGACACGGGCTGCCCTTCGAGGAGGCGACCAGGCCGCTGCCGCCGGGCAGCGCCCTCGTGCTCTACACCGACGGGCTGGTCGAAAGACCCGGCACCGACATCGAGGCGCAGGTCGACGTCCTCACCCGCGCCGTCGACATCGCGCTGAAGGGCGCTCCCGTGGACGACCCCGGCACCCTCGACCAGGCGGCGGGCCGCCTGATCACGACCCTCATCGCGGACACGGACACCTCTGACGACGATGTGACGCTGCTCCTGCTCGGTGTGCCCGGCCCGGCAGCGAAGCCGCCCCGCTCCTGAGCGGGCGTCACCGGTTCGCGGCCCTCGGCGGCACGACCGCGCCTCTGTCACGGTCCGGGCACGCCTCGCACATACTTCTGGCCACGCAACCGAAGTGGCCGAAAAATGTGTCTCCGAGCGTGGCCGGCCGCTGGGGAGCGGCCGCCTTGAGGGGGGGCTGGAAATGAACACATGGGCGGTGCCCGGATACACCGAGTCGCTCGAACTCGGCGCAGGGGCCAGCGGCCGGGTCGTCCTCGCCGTGCACGAGGAGACCGGTGTGCCGGTCGCCGTGAAGTACCTCAGCGAGTCGCTGCGCACCCGGCCCGGGTTCGTGCGCGACTTCCGGGCGGAGGCACGGCTGCTCGGCGGGCTGGAGAGCCCTCATGTCGCCGGGCTCTACGAGTACGTGGAGAGCCCGGACGGTGCCGCCATCGTGATGGAGCTGGTCGACGGCGTTGCGTTGCGCACGCTGCTCAGGCGGGAGGGCCCGCTCGCTCCGGAGGCCGCGCTCGTCGTCCTCAAGGGGTCGCTGCTCGGTCTCGCCGACGCGCACCACCTCGGTGTCGTCCACCGCGACTACAAGCCGGAGAACGTCCTGGTCGTGCCGGACGGGTCCTCCAAGCTCGTCGACTTCGGCATCGCCGTGGACGCGGGCACCAGCGCCGGTGTGGCGGGAACCCCCTCCTACATGGCCCCCGAGCAGTGGACCGGCGCACCCGCCTCGCCCGCCTCCGACGTCTACGCGGCCACGGCCACCTTCTTCGAGTGCCTGACCGGGCGCAAGCCGTACGACGGTGACAACCTCGCGGAGCTCGCGCTGCGGCACCTCGACGCGCCCGTCCCCGCCGAGGAGGTCCCCGCCGCGGTGCGGGAGCTGGTCCGGCGCGGTCTGGCCAAGGACCCGGCGGAACGCCCCGCACAGGCCGAGGCGTTCGTCACCGAACTGGAGGCGGTCGCCGGCGCCGCCTACGGCACCGACTGGGAGGAACGCGGCCGGGGAAGGCTCGCCGCGCTGGTGGCCCTGCTGCCCCTGCTCCTTCCCTCGGCCCGCACGGCCCCCCGGAGCACCACGGACACCGCTCGCACGGTGCTGAGCCGGACGCCGGGCCCCGGCCGGGCCCAGCCGTGGCTGCCCGGCCGCCCCGGACTGCTCGTGTCCGCCGCTGCCGTACTGCTCGGTGCCCTCCTGACGTACGGGCTGCCGTACGCCCCCGGGAGCGCGGCGCAGAGGGCGGCGCAGGCTCTGGCCACCACCAGCGCGGGGTCTGGTGCCGGCCCGGCTGCGTCCGCCGCCCCGACCGCCTCCTCCCCGTTCGCCTCCTCCCCGTCCGCCACTCCCACGGCCTCGGCCACCGGGTCGCCGTCCCTCACCGTGTCGGCCTCGGCTCCGGCGACCACCGGCGCCGCCACTCCCACGGCCTCGGCCGCCCCGCCCGGCGGTGAGGAGACAACCGCTCCCGCCGCGACGACCACCGCACCCCCCACCGCGGCGACGCCGACGACCACGGCCCCGCCCACCGGTCCCGCCGTCAAGGACGTCACCGTGACGGGCTTCCGGCAGACAGGCCCCACGACCGCCACGGCGACCCTCGGCATCACCACGGACGGCACCGGCCCGGTCTCCATCACCGTCTCCTGGTTCGCGGGCGACACGGCGGGACAGCCGGGCACGGCCGACGGCGCGTCCCAGACCTTCGAGCGCAGCGGCGCCACCCAGTACACGCTCGGCGTCGACCACACCTTCCTCAACCTCGGCTGCTACTGGACGGTGCAGGTCACCACGACCCCGGCCGCCGCCGACGGCGGCGCCTCGCAGCAACTCCTGACCAGGCGGTGCGACCTGCGATGACCGCACACGACGACGACCGCACGATCGAGCCGACCGACGACGAACGGACAGGGGTGCCGGGTTCCGCCGGTGAACAGACCGCGGTGCTCGGCAGTGCCGGTGAAGAGACCGCGGTGCTCGGCCGGGCCGGTGAAGAGACCGCGGTGCTCGGCCGCGCTGCCGAACAGACCGCGGTGCTCGGCAGTGCCGGTGAACAGACCGCGGTGCTCGGCAGTGCCGGTGAACAGACCGCGGTGCTCGGCAGTGCCGCCGAAGAGACCGCGGTGCTCGGCCGCGCCGGTGAACAGACCGCCGTGCTCGGCCGCGCCGCCGAAGAGACCGCCGTGCTCGGCAGCGTCGGCGAACGGCCCGAGGCGCCGACGTGTCCCGCTCCCGCCGACCGGACCCGGATGCTCGGAGTCGACGCGGAGTACAGCGCCACCGTCCTCGCCAGCCACTGGATCCAGCGGCCCGGAGCCGACGAGACCCTCGCAGAGCAGGCGGCGACGGAGAAGGCGCCTGCCCGGCCGACGTCCCCCGACCGGGTCGAAGGAACCGTGCTGCGTTTTGGCCCGGGTGTGACCGCCGCCGTTCAGCACCGCACCCACCGGACACTCCCCGCCGTCCCGCCGCCTCCGGCGCCCCGGGAGCGACGACTGCGCAGGCACGCCCTGCCCGCGCTGGTGGTGCTCTGCGTCCTCGCGTTCCTCGCCTGGCAGCGCCTCGGGCCGCCCCTGGCGGTGAGCACGGTGACGGTCACGGCCCGGCCGACGTCCCTGGGCTGCGACGGCACCGCGGACCTCGTCGCCCTGGTCACCACCGACGGCCGCCCTGGCACGCTGTCCTACCGCTGGATCCGGAGCGACGGCACCGCCTCGGGCGTGCTGAAGGAAGTGCTGGGCCCGGGACAGCGGAAGGCACGCCTTCACCTGCGCTGGACCTTCCAGGGCACGGGACACCGGGCGGCCCGGGCCGAACTGCGGATCCTCTCCGGGACCCCGCGCACGGTCACCACCGGCTTCACGTACGACTGCCTCTGACCGGTACGCGCCCCGGAGCGGGAGGTCCGAGCTCCTCACGTCAGAGGTCCGGCCCGCCGACGGCCTCGCGCCTCACGGCAGAGGTCCGGCCCGCCGACGGCCTCGCGCCTCACGTCAGAGGTCCGGCCCGCCGACGGCCTCGCGCCTCACGGCAGAGGTCCGGCCCGCCGACGGCCTCGCGCCTCACGGCAGAGGTCCGGCCCCCCGACGGCCTCGCGCCTCACCTCCCGGGTGCCCCCACGCGCAGCCCGTCCATGACGAAATCCAGCAGGCGGGTGGCGCGGGGCTGCCAGTCGGTGCCGGGGGGCAGCGTCCAGAGCCCGCCGATGAGGAGGAAGAGGTCGTCCGCGGTGATCCCCGGGCGGATGGTGCCGGCCTCCTCCGCGGCCCGGAGCAGCAGCTCGGCCGCCTCGGTGACCGGGGCGTGCCCGGGCTTCGCCGGCTGCCCCGGTGCGCTGGTGGCCTGGCGGATCGCGTCGGCCAGGCCCGCCTTGGTCATGGCGAACCGCGCCAGCCGGTCCATCCACTCGCGCAGCGCCCGGTCGGGTTCCCGGCTCTCCAGCAGCGGTGCCGCGGTGTCGGCGACCTGCTGCATCTCGTGCCGGTAGATCTCCAGAACGAGTGCCTCGCGGGTGGGGAAGTGGCGGTAGAAGGTGCCCTGCCCGACGCACGCCTTCTTGGCGATCGCGCTCAGCGGGACGTCCGCCGAACGTGTCAGTTCCTTCAGCGCCACTTCCAGGATGCGCTCGCGGTTGCGCTGCGCGTCCGAGCGCAGGGGGGCGTCCTTCTTCTGCCGCACTCGTACTCCTCGCGGGCCGCGGCCGAAACCTGACCTTGCTAAGCGGACAACTGTCCATTACTTTTCCCGAGTAGCGGACAACTGTCCGCTTGTTCCATCGTATCGGCGGGCCACCCGAGCGGACAGCCCGTGCCGACACCCCGCCCGGGCAGGCCCCGCATCCCGCCCGGGCGCGCACCGGCACCACCACCCGTAGCACCCCGCCCCCTTACCCGGCGATGTGAGAGAGAAGGCTTCCATGCCCCCATCGACGTCCAGCGACCTCACCCTGTCCGTCAACGGCGAGAAGTACGCGCTGACCGTCGACCACCGCACCACCCTGCTCGACGCCCTGCGCGAACGACTCGACATGACGGGCACCAAGAAGGGCTGCGACCAGGGCCAGTGCGGTGCCTGCACGGTCCTGCTCGACGGCCGCCGCAGCCTGGCCTGCCTCCAGCTCGCCGTGGCCGCCGAGGGGCGCGAGGTCACCACCATCGAAGGCGTGGCCGAGGGCGAGCGACTGCACCCTGTGCAGCAGGCGTTCCTCGACCTGGACGGCTTCCAGTGCGGCTACTGCACGCCGGGCCAGATCTGCTCGGCCATCGCCGTGATCGAGGAGCACGCGGCCGGCTGGCCGAGCGCGGTCACCGGCGACCTCCGGCCCGAGGCGGGACCACCGCCGCTGACCCCGGAGGAGATCCGCGAACGCATGAGCGGCAACCTGTGCCGCTGCGGCGCCTACGTGTCGATCGTCCAGGCCGTGGCCCGGGCCGCCGAGGAGACCAAGGGAGCGGCGGCATGAGGGAGTTCGGCTACCAGCGGGCGTACGACGTCTCCGGCGCCGTGGCGCTGCTCGACGGCGACGGGGAGGCCCGATTCCTGGGCGGCGGCACCAACCTCGTCGACCTGATGAAGACCGGCGTCGAACGGCCCGCCCGGCTCGTGGACGTACGCGAACTGCCCCTGAACCGCGTCGAACCGGCCGAGGACGGCGGGCTGCGCATCGGGGCGACCGTCACCAACAGCGACCTGGCCGCCCACCCCGAGGTCCGGCGCCGCTACCCGGCCCTGGCGCAGGCGGTGCTGGCCGGAGCCTCCGGGCAGCTGCGCAACATGGCCACCGTCGGCGGCAACCTGCTCCAGCGCACCCGCTGCGGCTACTTCGCCGACGTCGACTCCCCCTGCAACAAGCGCGACCCCGGCAGCGGCTGCCCCGCGATCGCGGGCGAGCATCACAATCACGCCGTCCTGGGCGCCTCCGACCACTGCGTGGCCACCCACCCCTCCGACATGGGCGTGGCACTGGCCGCCCTCGACGCGAGCGTGTCGTACGAGACGGCCGCCGGAGCAGGCGAGTTGGCGCTCGCCGACTTCTACCTTCCGGTGGGGGAGACCCCGCATCTGGAGACCGCCCTGCCGCCGGGCGCGCTCATCACCGGCGTCACCCTCCCCGCCACCGCCACAGCGGCCAACTCCCGCTATCGCAAGGTGCGCGAGCGGGCCTCGTACGCCTTCGCCATCGGCTCCGTCGCCGCCGCACTCGACGTCCGTGACGGGCGGGTCCACGACGTGCGCCTGGCGTTCGGCGCGGTCGCCTCCCGCCCCTGGCGCGCTCGCACGGCCGAACGCGTCCTGACCGGCGGCCCGGCCGACGCGGAGCACTTCGCCGCCGCCGCGGATGCCGAACTGGCGGCCGCCCGGCCCCTGCCCCACAACGGATACAAGGTGACCCTGATGCGCAACCTCGTCGTGGCCGTGCTGAGCGAACTTGCCGAGGAGACCGCCCGATGACCACCGCCACCCAGGGCAACGCCGGCACCGCGCACACCCGCGTCGAAGGCCGCGACAAGGTCACCGGCGCGGCCCGCTACGCCGGCGAGATCCCCTTCGCGAACCTCGCCCACGGCTGGCTGGTGCTGTCGACCGTGGCCCGCGGCCGCGTCCGCGCCCTGGACACCGACGCCGTGCTCGCGATGCCCGGCGTCCTCACCGTCCTCCACCACGGCAACGCCCCGCGCGTCGACACCGCCTTCACCGGCATGATGGGCGTCGCGCCGGACCCGAGCACCGGCCTCTTCCAGCACGACCGGGTGCCCCACATGGGCTGGCCGGTGGCCCTGGTCGTCGCCGAGACGTCCGAGCAGGCCCGGGAGGCCGCCGGGGCCCTGGTGGTGCACTACGACCGGGAGCCGCACGACGTCGCGTTCTCCGCGCGGCGCGAGTCCGAGGCCTACCCGCTCGACGGGCACATGCCGGCCGTGGTGGAGAAGGGCGACCTGGAGGCCGAACTGGCGGCGTCCGCCGTGGTGGTGGACGCGGAGTACACCACTCCCGAGGAGCACCACAACCCGATGGAGCCGCACGCGGCGGCGGCCCGGTGGGAGAACGGCCGACTGGAGGTCGTCGACTCCGACCAGGGCACCGGCTGGGTCGCCGGCGAGCTGGCGAACCTCTTCTCCCTCGACCCGGCCTCCGTACGGGTCCGCTCCGAGCACGTCGGCGGCGGCTTCGGCAGCAAGGGCACCCGGGCGCACCAGGTGGCCGCCGTGATGGCCGCGACCGTGCTGCAGCGCCCCGTACGGGTCGTCCTGACCCGCCGGCAGATGTTCTCCCTCGCCGGCCACCGCAGCCCCACCGCCCAGCGTGTCAGGCTCGGCGCCGACGCGGACGGGCGGCTGCGCGCCCTGGAGCACCGGTCCCTGAACCAGACCTCGACCGTGTACGACTTCGTCGAGCCGAGCGCCGCGGCGAGCCGCTCGATGTACGCCGCAGACGCCCACCACACCGCCATCCGGCTCGTGAAGCTCGACGTCCCCACCCCGACCTGGATGCGCGCCCCGGGCGAGGCGTCCGGCTCGTTCGCGCTGGAGTCGGCGCTCGACGAGCTTGCCGAGCGATGCGGCGTCGACCCCATCGAACTGCGGGTCCGCAACGAGCCCGCGGTCGGCCCGGTGTCCGGGCTGCCGTTCGGCAGCCGCAACCTGATCGCCTGCTTCCGGGAAGGCGCCCGCAGGTTCGGCTGGGACGGGCGGGACCCGCGGCCCGGCCTGCGCCGGGAGGGACGCTGGCTGCTCGGCACGGGTACCGCGGCGGCCTCCTTCCCCACGATGGCGATGCCGTCCACGGCGGCCGTGACCGCGCAGGCGGACGGGACCTTCACGGTGCGGGTCAACGCCGCGGACATCGGCACCGGCGCGAGGACCGCGCTCACCCTGATCGCCGCGGACGCCCTGGGGGTGCCCGCGGACCGGGTCCGGGTGCGGATCGGGGACAGCGATCTCGGTCCCGCGATGATCGCCGGCGGTTCGGCGGGCACCCGCTCCTGGGGCTGGGCCGTCATGGCAGCCGCCGAGGAACTGCGCGGGAGTCTCGTGCCCGGTGCAGGCATCCCGCCGGAGGGCGTCACCGTACGGTCGGACACGGCCGAGGCCGTCGGCGCCCTCTCCCGGAAGGAACGGCACTCCTTCGGCGCGCAGTTCGCCGAGGTCGCCGTCGACCCCGCCACCGGGGAGATCCGCGTCCGCCGCATGCTGGGCATCTTCGCGGCCGGCCGGATCGTGAACCCGCTCACCGCACGCAACCAGTTCGTCGGCGGGATGACCTGGGGCATCTCCATGGCCCTGCACGAGGAAGCCGTCCGCGACCGGGCGAGCGGCGGCCTCTACGGCGCCGACCTCGCCGGCTATCACGTCGCCGCGCACGCCGACGTGCCGCACATCGAGGCCGACTGGGTCGACGACCCCGACCCGGACGACCCGGTGGGCATCAAGGGCATCGGCGAGGTCGGCATCGTGGGCGCGGCCGCGGCGGTCGCCAACGCGGTGTGGCACGCGACCGGCGTACGCCACCGGAACCTGCCGATCCGGCCGGACCGCGTGCTGGCGGGCGGCGATGCTTGATCTCGCAGGGCCCCTGCACGGGTGGATCGAGGAGGGCCGGGACTTCGCCGTCGCCACGGTGGTCGCCGTCGGCGGCAGCGTCCCGCGCCCTCCCGGCGCCGCACTCGCCGTGCGCGCCGACGGCACGGCCGTCGGCTCGGTCTCCGGGGGCTGCGTGGAAGGGGCGGTGTACGACCTGTGCCTCCAGGCCCTCCAGGACGGCGAGACCGTGGTGGAGCGGTTCGGCTACAGCGACGAGGACGCGTTCGCGGTGGGACTGACCTGCGGCGGGACGATCGACGTCATGATCACGCCGTTCCTGGGCGGCCGTCCGGCCGAGACGGCCGCCCTGGCAGCCGCCGCCCGGGAGGAACCCGTGGCCCTGGCCCGGGTGGCCCGCGGCCCGTCCGGCCTCCTCGGCCGGGCCCTGCTGGTCCGTCCCGACGGCTCGTACGCCGGCGGTCTCGGCGGGGCCCCGGACCTGGACCGCGCGGCGCTCGGCCGGGCCCGCGCCCTGCTCGCCGCCGGGCGCACCGGCACGGTGGAACTCTCCGAGGACGGGTCGCACTGCCCCGGCGGTCTCTCGCTGCTCGTCGAGTCGGCCGCACCTGCGCCCCGCATGATCGTCTTCGGTGCGATCGACTTCGCTGCGGCCCTGACACGGGCGGGAAAGTTCCTCGGCTACCACGTCACCGTGTGCGACGCCCGCCCCGTCTTCGCGACCCGGGCCCGCTTCCCCGAGGCCGACGAGATCGTCGTCGACTGGCCCGACCGTTACCTGCGGCGCACGAAGACCGACGGGCGCACGGTGCTGTGCGTGCTGACCCACGACGCGAAATTCGACATCCCCCTGCTGACGGAGGCGCTGCGGCTGCCTGTCGCCTACGTCGGCGCCATGGGCTCCCGCCGCACGCACGAGGACCGCGAACGGCGGCTGCGGGACGCGGGCGTGAGCGAGCGTGAGCTGGCCCGGCTGCGGTCTCCGATCGGCCTGGACCTGGGGGCTCGTACGCCCGAGGAGACCGCCGTGTCGATCGCGGCCGAGATCATCGCGGTACGGCACGGCGGCACGGGGGAACCGCTCACCGGCTCGGGCCGGCCGATCCACCGCCCTCAGCGCGAGCCGCAGTCCCAGCCGGTCTGAGCGTGAGCCGCAGTCCCAGCCGGTCTGAGCGTGAGCCGCAGTCCCAGCCGGTCTGAGCGTGAGCCGCAGTCCCAGCCGGTCTGAGCGTGAGCCGCAGCCCCAGCCCGTCTGAGCGCGAGTGGCGGCGTCAGCCCGCCTGGACGACTGCCGCCGACGTGCCGGAGGGGCCGGGGCCGTTTCCGGCCGCGGCCCCTCTGGCGGCGTCAGCCGGCTTGGACGACTGCCGCCGGCGTGCCGGAGGGGCCGGGGCCGTTTCCGGCCGCGGCCCCTCCACGGGCGCGAGGTGCGGCGTCAGGCCGCGGCGGGCTCCGAGGCGTGACCGTGCAGACGGGCGATGACCTCGGTCAGCTGCTCGGCGACCTCGGCGTCGTCGGCCGGGTGCGTCTCGGCGAAGCGGGTCATCGAGCCGGGGATGGACAGCTTGACGTCCTCCAGGACCTTGCCGCCGGCCACGCCCACGGACTTGCGGGTCTCGTCGTGCGCCCAGACACCGCCGTACTGGCCGAACGCGGTGCCGACCACGGCGACCGGCTTGCCGCTGAGGGCACCGGCACCGTACGGGCGGGACAGCCAGTCGATGGCGTTCTTCAGCACGGCCGGGATGGTGCCGTTGTACTCGGGGGTGAAAAGGATCAGGCCATCGGCGGCGTTCGCGGCCTCACGCAGCCGTGCGGCGGCCGCCGGGACGTTACCCTCCACGTCGATGTCCTCGTTGTAGAAGGGGATCTCGGCCAGACCCTCGAACAGGTCCACCTCGGCACCTTCGGGGGCGAGCTTGACGGACGCCTCGGCGAGCTGGCGGTTGTGCGAACCGGCGCGGAGGCTGCCGACGAGGGCGAGGATACGAACGGACATGCTGACTCCCACATCTGAGGTGCTGCTCTGAGGCACTGACGACGATCCGGACTGGGGTCCGTTTAACGTTCTAGCATCCTAACCGGACCGCGGTCCAGTTTTGTTCCCGATGCTTTACGCTGGCTTCATGTCCGCCGCCCCGCCCCCCTTCCCGACGCCCCAGGAGCCCGTCGGCCACCCCGAGCTGCTTCAGCTGGGCACCTCCCTGGAGGGCGACGAGCCGTGCCTGCGGGCCGACGCCGCGCGCAACCGCGCCCGGCTGCTGGAGGCCGCCGGGCGGCTGGTGGCGGAGCGCGGCGCGGAGGCCGTCACGATGGAGGCCGTGGCCGCCGAGGCCTGTGTCGGCAAGGGCACGGTCTTCCGCAGGTTCGGCGACCGTACCGGCCTGCTGACGGCGCTGCTCGACCACTCCGAGAAGAAGTTCCAGGCCGCCTTCCTCGGTGGCCCGCCGCCGCTCGGACCCGGCGCGCCACCCGTGGAGCGGCTGCGGGCGTTCGGCTGCGCGATGGTGCGCCGCTCCGTCGACGACCTGGATCTGCAGCTGGCGGCCGAGCCCGGCGCGAACCGCCGCTTCGTCACCCCCGCCCGCCGCGTGCTGCGGCACCACATCGAGATGCTGCTGCGCCAGGCCGTCCCCGACGCGGACTGCGATCTCCTCTCCCACACGCTGATGGGCCAGCTGGACCCGGCCCTGATCCACCACCTGACCAGGCAGCGCGGGATCCCCCTGGCCCGGCTGGAGGCCGCGTGGGTCGACCTGGTCGACCGGGTCACGGGCGCGGGCACCGCCTGCCGATAGGCGCCCGCGGTACCTCGTGAGCGCTCACGGGTTTCTCACAACTCCCCCGCCGGAAGGGCGCATTGGGGCTTCTGCCAAGATGCCGTACGTCATGGTGCAGATACCGAAAACGCCCGCGCCCCCGTCCCCCGCACCGTCGCGCTCCGTGCCCACGAGCGCCGATGTGGCCCGCCTGGCCGGCGTCTCGCGCGCGACCGTCTCCTACGTCCTCAACAACACCAGCGCCGTACGGATCAGCGAACCCACCCGCCGCCGCGTGCACGAGGCCGCGAAGGAACTCGGGTACGTACCCCATGCCGCGGCCCGCAGTCTGCGCGCCGGGCACAGCCGCATGGTTCTGATCCCCGCGCCGACCTTTCCCGTCGGCCCCCTCTACAGCCGGTTCCTCGCCGACCTCCAGGGATCGCTCGCCGCCCTGGACTACACGGTCGTGCAGCACGGCACCGGCGGCCCGCACGGCGACGAAGCCGCCCGCACCTGGGCCGAGTTGCGGCCCGTGGCCGTGCTCGTGCCCGGCTCCGAGCTCGGCCCGCGCGGGGTGGCGGTGCTCAAGCGCTCGGGCGCGCGGGCGGTGGTCACCCTCGGCCCCGAGACCATCGAGGGTGCGCACGCGCTGCTCATGGACCACGACGTCGTCGGTCACAGCGCGGGCGCCCACCTCTACGACCGCGGCAGACGCCGGATCGGCGTCGTCGTCCCGCAGGAGCCCGGCCTCGAGGCGTTCTCGGCACCCCGCCTCGACGGCGTGCGCCAGTCGGTGCGCGGCACGGACGCCACGGTGACCGAACTGCCCCTCGCCTACGACGAGCAGGCCGCGGCGCGCCTCGCCGCCCGCTGGCGGTCGCTGGGCCTGGACGCGGTGTTCACCTACAACGACGAGTACGCGATGCTGCTGATGCGGGCCCTGCTGGACGAGGGCCTCCGCATCCCCGAGGACACGGCCGTGATCGGGGCCGACGACCTGATGCTCGGGCGACTGCTGCGGCCCCGGCTCAGCACGGTCCGGCTGCGGCTGCCGTCCGGGCGTGAACTCGCCGAGCTGGTCGACCGAGCGGTGCGCAATCCCGCCACCGAGCCCGAGGCGCACAAGGTGCTGGGGGCGACGGTGCTGCACCGCGAATCGAGCTGACCCGGCCGGGCGTGACGTTCCGCAGATGTCACCCCCTGAAGGGCAATCGCGGATCGCCAACCACCAACCGCCAACCACCAACCGCCAACCACCGATCGCCAACCACCAACCGCCGATCGGCAGACGGCAATCGACAGGAGGTCCGGTCTGCGTGCGCGGCACGGCTAGGATGTTGCATGCTCAACAAAACGGGGACGCGTTCCTGCGCGGGCCGCGGCACGGACCGCCGCGCCCGCTCGGCGCGTTCCGCCATGTGACCGCCGAACCGGCCGCGCACGCACGGGAGCTCCGCTGGCCCGTCAGCCGGTGACCGATCGATCGGAGAGCCGTCATGCCGTTGCTCGACACGAAAACCTGGCAGCCCCGCAGCCTCGCGGGGCCCGGGTACACCGTCACCGAGCCCGCCACCGGCCAAGCCCTCGGCACTCTCGCCCTCGCCGGCCCCGAGGACGTCGAAGCCGCCGCCGGGCGGGCCGCCACCGCCCAGACCGCGTGGGCACGCACCCCGCACTTCGCCCGCGCCGCCGTGCTCCGCAAGGCCGGCGACCTGTTCACCGCACACGCCGCCGAACTGCGCGAATGGCTCGTCCGCGAATCGGGGTCCGTCCCCGGCAAGGCCGACTTCGAGCTGCACGTCGCAGCCCAGGAGTGCTACGAGGCCGCCGCGCTCGCCTCCCGCCCGGCCGGGCAGGTGCTGCCGAGCGAGGCGCCGCGCCTGTCGTACACCCGCCGCGTCCCGGCCGGTGTGGTCGGCGTGATCTCGCCGTTCAACGCCCCCCTGATCCTGTCCATCCGCTCCGTCGCACCGGCCCTGGCGCTGGGCAACGCGGTCCTGCTGAAGCCGGACCCGCGCACGGCCGTCTGCGGCGGGCTGTCCCTCGCCGCGGTCTTCGCCGCCGCGGGCCTGCCGGAGGACCTGCTGCACGTGCTGCCCGGAGGTCCGGACGCCGGACAGGCCCTGGTCGCCGACCCGCGCGTGCCGATCATCTCCTTCACCGGCTCCACCGCCGCCGGACGGGCCGTGGGCGAGGCCGCCGGCCGTCACCTCAAGCGGGCCCACCTGGAACTGGGCGGCAACTCGGCCATGATCGTGCTGGAGGACGCCGATCTCGACGCGGTGATATCCACGGCCGCCTGGGGCTCGTTCTTCCACCAGGGCCAGATCTGCATGACCACCGGACGCCATCTGGTGCACGCGTCCCTCTACGACGAGTACGTCGAGCGGCTGGCCGCCAAGGCGGACTCCCTCGCCGTCGGCGACCCGCATCGGGGGCAGGTCCACCTCGGTCCCATCATCGACTCGGGCCAGCTCGCCAAGATCAGCGGCCTGGTCGAGGCCAGCACGGCCGCCGGCGCGAAGCTCGCCGCCGGCGGCACCCACGACAGGCTCTTCTACCGGCCGACGGTCCTCGCCCACGTCGACGACCGCACCCCCGCCTACACGGAGGAGGTCTTCGGACCGGTGGCGCCCGTCCGTTCCTTCAGCACCACCGACGAGGCGGCGGCCCTGGCCGCGCAGAGCCCCTACGGCCTCTCCCTGGGCATCGTCACCAGGGACCCGGCCCGCGGGCTCGACCTCGCCGAGCGCATCCCCACCGGCATCGTCCACATCAACGACCAGACCGTGAACGACGAGGCCGTGGCGCCCTTCGGCGGCGTCGCCGCCTCCGGCACCGGCGCACGCTTCGGCGGCGAGGCCAACCTGGAGGCCTTCACCGAACTGCGCTGGACGACGGTACGCGGAGACGTCGCCCCGTACCCCTTCTAGAGCCCCGCACCCCGTGCGGGAAGGGGCCGGTGCAGGAGGGGCCGGTGCGGGAGGGCCCGGTCGTCCGGGCCCCCGCCCGGGTCACTCGGCCGGCTGCTGGGCCTGCTGCTCGGCGACCGCCTTGCGGACCTCGTCCATGTCGAGGTTGCGGGCCTGTCCGATGACGTCCGTGAGGGCGGCCTCGGGCAGGGCGCCCGGCTGCGCGAACACGGCGACCTGGTCACGGACGATCATCAGCGTGGGGATGGACTGGATACCGAAGGCCGCGGCCAGCTCGGGCTGCGCCTCGGTGTCCACCTTGCCGAACACCAGGTCCGGGTTCTCCCCGGCCGCCTTCTCGTACACCGGGGCGAACTGCTTGCACGGCCCGCACCAGTCTGCCCAGAAGTCGATCAGGACGAACTCGTTGTCCGTGACCGTCTGGTCGAAGTTCTCCTTGGTGAGCTCCACGGTGCTGCTCATGGCGTAAATCCCTCTTCCTGGTGTGGGGTCAAGCCGTCGGCACAACACGGCCGACCGGACACGTATTCCGCGCCCCTACCCATGTGGCCAGTGCGCACACCACCCACCAGACTGACCCCATGACGGAAACGGAAACCAACGCGTACGACGTCGTGGTGCTCGGGGCCGGGCCCGTGGGGGAGAACGTGGCCGACCGCACCCGCGCCGCCGGACTGACCACCGCGGTCGTGGAGAGCGAGCTGGTCGGCGGCGAGTGCTCCTACTGGGCGTGCATGCCCAGCAAGGCCCTGCTGCGGCCGGTCATCGCCCGTGCGGACGCCCGCCGCGTGCCGGGCCTGCGCCAGTCGGTCCAGGGGCCCCTCGACGCGGCCGCGGTCCTCGGCCACCGGGACTACTACACCTCGAACTGGAAGGACGACGGTCAGGTCGGGTGGCTCGACTCCATCGGCGCCGACCTGTACCGCGGCCACGGGCGACTCACCGGCCCCCGCACCGTGACGGTCACCGGCTCCGACGGCGGCGAGCGCGTCCTGACCGCCCGGCACGCCGTCGCCGTCTGCACCGGCAGCCGCGCCGCGCTGCCCGGCCTGCCCGGGCTCGACGCCGTACAGCCGTGGACCAGCCGGGAGGCCACCAGCTCCAAGACGGTGCCCGGCCGGCTGATCGTGATCGGCGGCGGCGTGGTAGCCACCGAGATGGCCACGGTGTGGCAGGCCCTCGGCTCGGAGGTCACCCTGCTGGTCCGCGGCAAGGGCCTGCTGCCCCGGATGGAGCCCTTCGCCGGGGAACTGATCGCCGAGGCGCTCACGGAGGCCGGCGCGGACGTCCGTACGGGCACGTCCGTGGAGTCGGTGACCCGGGAGAACGGGACGGTCGTGGCCGTCACCGGCACGGGCGACCGCATCGAGGCCGACGAGATCCTCTTCGCCACCGGCCGCGCCCCGCGCACCGACGACATCGGGCTGGAGTCGATCGGCCTCGACCCCGGCTCCTGGCTGCCGGTCGACGACAGCCTCCGCGTGCTGGGCCACGACTGGCTGTACGCGGTCGGCGACGTGAACCACCGTGCCCTCCTCACCCACCAGGGCAAGTACCAGGCCCGCATCGCGGGCGCCGCCATCGCCGCACGCGTCACGGGGGAGCCGCTCGTCGTCGAGCCCTGGGGCGCCCACGCCGCGACGGCCGACCACGCGGCCGTCCCCCAGGTCGTCTTCACCGACCCGGAGGCGGCGGCCGTGGGCCTGTCCCTGGCCGAGGCGGAACAGGCCGGTCACCGGGTGAAGGCCGTCGACGTCGACCTGTCCACCGTCGCCGGGGCCGGCCTGTACGCCGACGGCTATCAGGGCCGCGCCCGCATGGTCGTCGACCTCGATGAAGGGATCCTGCGCGGCGTCACCCTCGTCGGCCCCGGCGTGGGCGAACTCATCCACTCCGCGACCATCGCGGTCGCCGGCCAGGTCCCGATCCGCCGACTGTGGCACGCCGTCCCGTCCTACCCGACGATCAGTGAGGTGTGGCTGCGGCTGCTGGAGGCGTACCGGGACTCCTGACCCGCGGACCGGTCGGCGCCCGAGCGGCGCCGACCGGGATCACGCGTGCGCGGGCACCACCAGCTCCCGGTAGTCGTCGTCCCACAGATCCTCCTCGGCCTCCGGAAGCAGCAGCACCCGGTCCGGCCGCAGCGCGTCGACGGCGCCCTCGTCGTGCGTGACCATGACGATCGCGCCCGGGTAGGTGCCCACCGCGGCCAGGACCTCGGCTCGGGAGGCCGGGTCCAGGTTGTTGGTGGGCTCGTCGAGGAGCAGGACGTTCGCGCCCGAGTGCACCAGACCTGCCAGGGCGAGCCGGGTCTTCTCGCCGCCGGACAGGACGCGGACCGGCTTGCCGGCGTCGTCGCCGGTGAACAGGAATGCGCCCAGGACCCGGCGGACCTCCCCGTCGGAGAGGTGCGGCGCGGCGCCGGCCAGGTGCTCACGGACCGTCGACTCCGGGTCCAGGGTGTCGTGTTCCTGCGCGAAGTAGCCCAGGCGCAGACCGTGCCCGTGGACCACCCGGCCGCCGTCGGGCCTGTCCTGCCCGGCGAGTATGCGCAACAGGGTGGTCTTTCCGGCGCCGTTGGGACCGAGCACCACCAGCCGGCTGCCCCGGTCGACGGCCAGGTCGACGCCGCTCAGGACCTGCTGAGCGCCGTACGACCTGGTCAGGCTCACCGCGCCGAGCGGGATGCGGCCGCAGGGCGCCGGCTCGGGGAGCCGGATCCTGGCCGTCTTCTCGGTGCGCCGGGCCGGTTCGAGGTCGGCGAGCAGCCGGTCCGCACGACGCGCCATGTTCCGCGCGGCCACCGCGGTCGACACCCGGGCCCGCATCTTGCCGGCCTGGGCGTGCAGCGCCGCCGCCTTGCGCTCGGCGTTCGCCCGCTCGCGCGCCCGGCGCCGTTCGTCGGACTCCCGCTGCGCCAGGTAGGTGTCCCAGCCGGTGTTGTGGACGTCGAGCGCGGCCCGCCCCGGGTCCAGGTGGAAGACCCGGTTCACGGTGCCGGCCAGCAGTGACGTGTCGTGGCTGATCATCACCAGGCCGCCCTGATGGCTCGTCAGGAACGTGCGCAGCCAGGCGATCGAGGCCGCGTCGAGGTGGTTCGTCGGCTCGTCCAGCAGCAGGGTGCCGTGCCCGGCGAACAGGATGCGGGCCAGCTCCACGCGCCGGCGCTGACCGCCCGACAGCGCGCTGAGCCGCCGCTCCATGAGCTCCGCCGGCAGCCCGAGCCCGGCGGCGACCCGGGCGGCCTCAGCCTCGGCCGCGTAACCCCCGCGGGCCTGGAACTCGGCCTCGGCCCGCACATAGGCGTTCATCGACCGGTCCGTGCCGTCGGCCATCGCGGCCTCGGCGCTCCGCAGCGCCCGCACGGCCAGGTCCAGGCCGCGCGCGGACAGGATCCGGTCGGTGACGGTGACCGACTGGTCGGCGGCGCGGGAGTCCTGGGGGAGATGCCCGACTCCGGCCGCGCGAACGACCGAGCCGACGGCGGGCCGCAGTTCGCCCGCCAGGGTGTTCAACAGGGTCGTCTTTCCGGCGCCGTTGCGGCCGATCAGGCCGATGCGGTCGCCGGGGGCGACGTGGAAGGAGACGCCGGACAGCAGCAGACGCGCGCCCACGCGCACGTCGACGTCACGAACGGTGATCATGAGAAAACGCTCCGAACAGGCAAGAGGACACACGGGTGGCGTGGGAGTGGGTCCTCGGCTAGGAAATTCGGGGCGTGGACATGCGGCCACGGTAACGGAGGCACCGCGCCGGGCGCCTGCGAATTTCGGCCGGACGGCTTGGCCTATCCGGCGGGTGGAAGCCGAGCGGCCGGACGCCATGCGTTCGCCACGGCAGCTCGAAGCCCAGCGGCCGGACGGCTCTGCTCGCGGCAGCCCGGGCTCGCTCGCTACGGCAGCTCGAAGCCCAGCGCCCGCGCCGCCTCCTGCGGTGTCGGCTGGCCCCAGCGTTCCGCCATCGCCTGGTTGGACGACAGCGAACGCGACTCGGCGCGGTCCAGGTAGAGGACGCCGTCGAGGTGGTCCGTCTCGTGCTGCACGATGCGCGCCGGCCAGCCCGTGAACACCTCGTCCAGCGCCCGTCCGTGCTCGTCCTGCCCGGTCAGCCGCACCTCGGCGGGCCGCGCCACCACCGCCTGCCAGCCCGGGACGCTCAGGCAGCCCTCGAAGAACGCGGCCCGCGCGCCCCCGACCGGCTCGTAGGAGGGGTTGACCAGCACGCGGAACGGCTGCGGCACCCGCCCGCGCGAGAGCCGCACCTCCTCCGGCACCGGCGCCGGATCCTCGATCACCGCGATCCTGAGCTCCACGCCGACCTGCGGCGCCGCCAGGCCGACCCCGGGCGCCGCCCGCATGGTGACCCGCAGGGCCTCGACGAACCGGGCCAGCAGGGCGGGCTCCAGCTGACCGTCGTACGGCTCCGCGCCCTGCCGCAGCACCGGATCGCCGGCCGCGACGATGGTCAACGGGAGTCCCTCGTCAAGGAGTTGCCCGACCCGCTCGGCCAGGGGTGCGCGATCGTTCGGTGTTCCCATTGCGTCAGGATGGCACGGCGTCCCCCACCTCTGCGTGACGCACATCACACGTGTTTCCCGGGAACTGAACGCCCCGCCACCCCGACTACTGCACCGCAACGGCCACCGCCCACACCGCAACGGCCATGAAGACGTCCCCGGAGAAGCCGCCGATGACCACCGCTCCCTCGACCACCACGGACGAGGCCCCGCAACCAGCCGCCCCGGCCCCGTCGAAGAGCAGCTGGGCCTCCCTGCGCCCGCTGATCCTCCGCCTGCACTTCTATGCCGGGGTGCTGGTGGCGCCGTTCCTCCTCGTCGCCGCCGTCACCGGACTGCTGTACGCCGGCTCGTTCCAAGCCGAGAAGCTCGTGTACGACCACGAACTGACCGTCCCCGTGGGCGAGAAGAAGCTGCCGATCAGCGAGCAGGTGGCCGCAGCCCGCAAGGCCCACCCCGAGGGCACCGTCTCGGCCGTGCGCCCCTCGCCCGAGGACGACGCGACGACCAGGGTGATGCTGTCCGGCGTCCCGGGCGTCGGTGAGGGCCACGCGCTCGCCGTGTTCGTCGACCCGTACACCGCAAAGGTGCGCGGCTCCCTCGAACAGTACGGCTCTACGGGCGCGCTGCCGCTGCGCACCTGGATCGACGAGTTCCACCGGGACCTGCACCTGGGGGAGCCGGGACGGCTCTACAGCGAGCTGGCGGCGAGCTGGCTGTGGGTGATCTCGGCGGGCGGGCTGGTCCTGTGGTTCTCCCGTCGCCGCGCCCTGCGCAAGGTGCGGGGGGCGAAGGGCCGGCGCCGCACCCTCGGGCTGCACGGCACGGTCGGCGTATGGGCGGCGATCGGGTTCTTCTTCCTCTCGGCGACCGGCCTGACCTGGTCCGCCTACGCCGGGGCCACCATCGACGAGCTGCGGACCTCACTCGGCCAGGCCACCCCGTCGGTGTCGGCGGCCGCCGGCGGTGAGCACTCCGGACACGGCTCCGCCGCCGGGCAGGCGGGCGACGCCGCGCACGGCGTGGGCCTGGACAAGGTCCTGTCGGCGGCGCGGGCCGAAGGACTGGGCGACCCGGTGGAGATCGTGCCGCCGGCCGACGCGACCTCGGCGTACGTCGTGAAGCAGGTGCAGCGCGGCTGGCCCACGAAGCAGGACGCCGTCGCGATCGACCCGGCGAACGGTGAGGTCACCGACGTGCTCAGGTTCGCGGACCACCCGGTGCTCGCGAAACTCACCCGGTGGGGCATCGACCTGCACACCGGCGTCCTGTTCGGCCTGGCCAACCAGATCGCCCTGATGCTGCTCGCGCTCTCCCTGATCCTGCTGATCGTCTGGGGCTACCGCATGTGGTGGCAGCGCGGCCGGGGCACCGCCTTCGGGCGTCCGATCCCGCGCGGTGCCTGGCAGCAGGTCCCGCCGCAGATCCTCGTACCACTGCTGGCGGGCGTCGCCGTACTCGGGTACTTCCTCCCCCTGTTCGGCATCCCGCTGGCGGCCTTCCTCGCCGTCGACATCCTGCTGGGGGAGATCGCCCACCGGCGGGGACGGCGGTCGTACGGGGCGCCGGCCGCATAGCAGCGCTCCGGCACACGGATGCCCGGCTCCGCGCGGAGCCGGGCATCCTCATGTGCGGCGCGGGTCAGCGCTGTTCGAAGTCACCCGCGAGCGCCGAGGCGATCCGCAGGTGCGACTCCGCCTCCTCGTGCCGGTTCTGGCGCTGCAGCGTGCGGCCGAGCATCAGCCGCGCGTAGTGCTCGACGGGGTCCCGCTCGACGATCGTCCGCAACTCGTCCTCGGCGCGGCGCAGTTGCGCCGAGTGGTAGTAGGAGCGCGCCAGGAGCAGCCGGGGCCCGGTCTGCTCGGGCACCTCCTCGACCAGCCCGACCAGGACGCGCGCGGCCGCGGCGTAGTCCTTGGCGTCGAAGAACAGCTGCGCGCGCTCCCAGCGCTCGGCCGGAGTTCCGTGGGCGTAGTACGTCGTGTCCTGGGTCGTGTTCACTCGTGGCCTCCTTCGAGGCCGACAACCGAACCCGTTGGTTCAATATTCCACTACACCGTCGGGCTCAGCGGCGCAGTGCCGTCAGCTCAGCACCGGCCCGCTCGGTGATCAGGCTCAGCACCCGGCCCGTGACGGCCAGGTCCTCCGCGGGGATGCCGCCGTAGATCCGGGCGGTGATGGGTGCCGTCTCGCCCGAGGTGGTGGCGTACAGCTCCCGCCCGGCGTCCGTGATCCGCACGTCCGACGTCCCGTCCGGGGTCAGCAACCCCGTGGCGATCAGCTCGTCGAGCACGCCGTGCACCTCCGACGCGTCGATCTTCAGCGCGCCGGTGACACCGTCGACGAGCTGGACGCGCCCGACCGGGCCGTCGGCGAGGGCGGTGAGCCGGAGGGTGACGGACTGCTGGAAGGTGATGCCGTGGCGGGCCGGCACGTTCTCCAGGAGAGCCCGACCGGCGTAGTGGGCCAGGGCGATGACGCGGGGGTCGACGAGGGGTGTGGTGGTGGCCATGACTGCTCCGTCTCGTGCTCGCTGAAGGGATCGAGGGGGGCGTCGAGCAAGGTCGTCAGCTCGCGCGTGAACTCCCGGGTGCGTGCGCTGTCGAGGCCGCCGAGCGGGGCGAGGAGCTGCTGGAGGAGCCCGTGGACGACCTCGATCGCCCGCCGGGTGACCTCGCGGCTCTGCTCTGTGAGGGCGAGCTGCACCGCGCGCGGGTCGCGCGGGTCCCTCCACTGCCCGAACGTGACGCTGACGCAAGCCCGTGCGCCGGACTAGGTTGTGCGCCATGAGCAATCTTGAGCGCGAAGCGGCCCCCTCGCTGTGCGGCGGCCGTGGCTTCGTGGTGGCGGAGCCGGTGCGTGAACTCCTCAGCCCTCGCAAGGTGAAGCTGGGCGAGTCCAGCGAGGTCCGCCGGCTGCTGCCCAACCTCGGCCGCCGCATGGTCGGGGCCTGGTGCTTCGTCGACCACTACGGTCCCGACGACATCGCCGACGAGCCCGGCATGCAGGTCCCGCCGCACCCTCACATGGGTCTGCAGACGGTGAGCTGGCTGCACGAGGGGGAGGTGCTGCACCGCGACTCCACCGGCAGCCTCCAGACGATCCGCCCGCGCGAACTGGGACTGATGACCTCCGGCCGGGCCATCAGCCACTCCGAGGAGAGCCCGCGCTCGCACGCCCGCTTCCTGCACGGCGCGCAGTTGTGGGTCGCGCTCCCCGACGGCCACCGCCACACCGACCCGCGCTTCGAGCACCACGCCGACCTGCCGGTCATCACGGCGCCCGGCGTCACGGCCACGCTGATCCTCGGCGACCTCGACGGCGCGACGTCACCCGGCACGGCGTACACCCCGATCGTCGGCGCCGACCTGACCCTGACCCGAGGCACGGACGTACGCCTCCCCCTGGAACCGGACTTCGAGTACGCCGTCCTGTCCATGTCCGGCGAGGCCCACGTCGACGGCGTCCCCGTCCTGCCCGGCTCCATGCTCTACCTCGGCTGCGGCCGCAGCGAGTTGCCCCTGCGGGCGGAGTCGGACGCGGGCCTGATGCTTCTGGGCGGCGAACCGTTCGAGGAGGAACTGATCATGTTCTGGAACTGGATCGGGCGATCTCAAGAGGAGATCGTACAGGCCCGTCAGGACTGGATGGAAGGCTCCCGGTTCGGGGAGGTGAAGGGGTACGACGGGGCTCCGCTGCCCGCCCCGGAACTGCCGCCGGTGCCGTTGAAACCGCGGGGAAGGGTGCGCTGACCTGCGGAAAAACTGAGCGTTGGTGGCTGCTAATTGGCGGGCTTCCGGGTAATTCTTACTGGCTTCTGCCTGCCCGCCAGAAGGCATCCGAACAGCCGGCTGGCGCAGGTCGGTGCGGTTGGCGATTCCACGGTGTGGCTGTCTTTGGGCGGCTGTGGCAGGACACTTGCTGACCTGATGCTGACTTTGCTGACGCCTCGTCAGGGTGGGATGAGAGGCCCTCTTCCCAGCTTCAGCGCTTGCGTAGGCGTTTGCAGGTTCGGTGGTGACCGGACTAATGCTGACCTGGCTGGCGTTGAGTCAGGCGTTGCGGAACGGCACCGCGGCTCACGCTGCCGCCTTGTGGAGATTCCACATGCTTCCGGTGTCACCGCCAACTGGCCACCTACCTGCGGTGTCACGGCGCAGCCGACTGAGCTTGGGGTTGGCGGCACGTGGCGGCCGCACCCGCGTTGCCCGACTCCGGAAGGGGTGGGTAATGTGTGTGCGCTTATACCGTCTTGGTCTGCTGTGATGTGAGGAGAGCTTTGCCCCGGTCCGTCGCTGTGGGGGATGCCGGGAGTGGGCATGTCTGACACCGATCTACTGCGTGCCAGTCGGGACGGTGATCAGTTCCACTATCACTGGGCGGCTCGTCAGGCGCTGAAACTGCTGCTTCCCGACGCCGATCTGACCGCGATCGCTGTCGAGGGGGTGTCGCCCGAAGACACCCAGGGCGAAGACGGCGAGGACGTAATCGATATCGCCGAGTACTACGGTGCGACCGGCCTTCACGAGGCCAGCCGTGTGGTGTACCGGCAGCTGAAGCACTCGACCGTACGGGCCACGGAGGAGTGGTCTGTGTCGGGTCTCTCGAAGACGGTCAAGGGGTTCGCGGAAAAGTTCAGGCAGATCCGCCAGGAGTCGCCGGGGCTCGAAGAGAAGGTGACCTTCCAGTTCCTTTCCAATCGACCGGTCCGTGAGTCGGTGCTCCGAGCGATCGGCATCCTGGCAGCCGGCGGAGAGGCCGGTGAGTATGCGCACGATGTCAAGTACCTCAGGCAGTACGCGAACTTCCCTGGTGACGCAGACGGTGAGGCCGCGTTCTTCAGCCGCCTGGAGGTGGATGCCACGGCTCCGGGCCTGTTGCGGCTCGAAGGGCTGTTCCGGCTGGACTTGACTGGGCTTCTTCCCGGTGCTCCCGATGTGCAACCTCTTCTGCTGAAGGAGATGATCACCAGACGCGCGACCTCCCTCGAAGCGAACCACGTCGTCGAACGCTCCACCGTGCTTGCCGCTCTCGGAGTCCCACCGGAGCACGTGCTGCCTGCTCCCAACCTCATCGAAGAGCCCGGGCACGTCATCGTGACTGAGCAAACTCGCGCGATCGTCGACGACATCGTCGGACTCGCCGGGCGGCCCGTCGTTGTTCACGCGGCCGGTGGTGTTGGCAAGTCGGTGCTCACGACACAGATCGAACGGAACCTGCCTTCCGGCTCGGTCACTCTCGTCTACGACTGCTTTGGAAACGGTGGCTACCGGCGTTCCAGTTCACCGCGCCATCAACATCGGCAGGGCTTGGTGCAGTTGGCGAACGAGCTTGCTGCGCATGCCCTTTGCGACCCGCTCATCCCGGTCGGCACAGCTCAGCCGACCGACTACGCGAAGGCGTTCATGGCCAGGGTCCGGAGCGCTGCGGCGGCTGTCAGGGCCTCTGCTCCAGGGGCGCTCCTGGTCCTTGTCGTGGACGCGGCCGACAACGCGGCGCTGATCGCGAAGGACGGCGGGGAGCGGACCTTCGTCACGGGTGTGCTGCGGGAGACCTTGCCGGACAATGTGCGGCTCGTGATGCTGTGCCGCACCGAACGCATCGATCTGCTGGAACCGCCGCCGAGCGTCCACAGAATCGAGCTTGAGGGGTTCGACGTCGCCGAGTCCAGGCAGCACTTGGAGTCAGTGTTCGGTCCGGTCACCGAGGCGCAGGCGGCAGAGTTCCATCGGCGCACCGGCGGCAACCCCCGGCTCCAGTTCCTCGTTCTGAGCACGGCCTCGGACCTCGAGTCCTGTCTGGTCTCTCTCGGTGAGGGGAGGCGTCATCCTGAGGGCTCCCTGTTCGACGAACTCCTCCAGGGCATGGTGGACCAGTGCAAGGACGCCAACCACCTGAGTACGGAGATCGACCGGCTGTGCGAGGCCATGGCCGCACTCCGACCGAGGATTCCCGTCAAGGTTCTGACCGAGCTGTGCAGAGTACCGGCCGCCCTCGTGCACAGCTTTGCGGCCGACCTCGGAGGCCCGCTCCTCGTCGACGGTGACACCCTGCAATTCCGTGACGAACCGACTGAGACCTGGTTCCGGACGAACTACCGTCCGACCGGCGACTCCCTGATCGACTTCATCAACCGACTGACCCCGCTCGCCGTCAATGAACCGTACGTGGCTGCCAGCTTGCCCCAACTGCTCTGGGAGGCCGGTCAGGTCGACACCCTTGTTGAACTGGCTATGACCGGCCGAGCCCTCCCCGAGGGCAACGACCTGGAACAACGGGAGATCGCGCAGCAGCGGGCCCAGTTCGCTCTCAAAGCCACATTGCGCGTGGGAAAGGAATGGGAAGCGACCCGGCTGGCCGTCAAGGCCGGCAGTCTGGCCGCCGGCCACTCTCGCCGACTTCACCTGCTGCGGTCCAACACCGATCTGGCGGGCCAGTTCCTGGACGCCATCACGATCGAGGACGTTGTCGCGAATCGTAGCCTTGCCGACGACTGGCCTGGCTCCAATCTTCACTGCGAGGGTGCTCTCCTCTCGTTCGCCGCTGGACAGACCGACTTCGCCCGCAGTCGGCTGCGCAGTGCGTCGGAATGGCTCAGGGCGTGGGTGCAGCAGCCTGACGACGATGCGAACCGGCACAGCGTCACCGCCGCCGATATCGCCGAAGTCGCCTTCGGATTCCTCAACACCGACGGAGTGGAGGCATGCGTCAGCCACCTTGCTCGGTGGCGCCCCAATTGGGCGGGCTTCGAGGCCGGAGTGATCATTGCCACCCGGCTTGCCGACTCGGGCCGTACCGAAGAACTGGAGAGTCTCGGCCACGCGGCAGTGTCCTTGAAATACCTCCAGCTCGCGGTCGCTTATGCCGCCTGGCAAGCCAACATCGTCTGCCAGGCACCCCTTGCGCGGCGCCTGGTGAGAATGCTGAAGCGCCAGCGTAGACCTGTCTCTGTTCGCCGGCATTCGGGATTCTCAGACGAGAACAAGGCGCTTCCGGCGGTCGGTTGGATCATCGCGATGGGCATGCGTCACGGACTGCTCTCGGACTGGGAAGCCGAACGGATCCTGCGTCTGAATCTTCCCCGCGACTTGGGCAGGGGTGCCGGAAGCCGCTGGGGTGGTGGCACCGACACGATCACGCTGCTGTGCTGTTTCGCGTTGTTGTCGAAGATCCGGAGACAGCCCTTCGACGTGGACGAGTTCGCTGGCGAAGACGTCAGAGAAGCGCGAAAGAAACTTCACACGTACTCAAGTGTCGTGAACGACCACGAGCAGAGTGTGGTGCCGCTCGGTGCCTGGGCGAGCCTGTGGATCGACTGCCTTGTCGGAACCGCCAGCGACACGGACAGCCCTTTCCGAGCACTCGCGCCTCCCGCCCCGTCCCACCGGGGCCATGTGGCGCTGCCCCACTTCCTGTACAGAGGCATTGCCCTGCTCGGCGTCCGGATTCTCGCCTTCGGCTCGTCCGAAGCATCGCGCCAGAACCTGCTCGACTGGTACCGAGGTGCGCAGCGGCACCTTCCGGATGGTGTCCTCATCGACGCTGTTCGAGCAGCCGCTCCTGTCGACCAACTGCAGCACGTCGCTGTCGAACTCGCTGAATCCGTGGCCGCGTCGCTCGACGCGGCTCAGGAGAGTGCTGAGTACAAGGCGGAGCAGATGGTGAACCTCGCTCGCGCCGTCCAGCGATTCGACAGAAGTGAAGCTCACGCCTACTTCACCCAGGCAATCGACCTGACCGACCGTGTGGGCGACGATGTACACGCGTTGTGGCGGGCCCTTCTCGCCGTTGCCCGCCGAGCATCCGACGGCAACCTCGACGACGGCCGTCGGGCGTATCGCGTCGCCCAACTCGCCGAAAGCCTGGAACCCTACCTTGGAGACGCATCGAACCACTCCGAGGTACTGGCCGCCATGGGCCACTTGAGCGCCACGACCGCGATGACCGTTGCCTCCCGCTGGCGCGACCGCCGCTTCTGTTCCGAGCGACCGTTCATCCAGGCGCTGCTCGACGAGGAGGCCGGCCCGCTCGCTCCGTCCGCAGTCACCGCTCTGGCCTTGGTGTCGTTCGACGAGCACCGCGTCGAAGAACTCCGCCTGGTCGAGCGAGCACTGCGTGAGACTCCCGGCGACGGTAGGCGCATCGCTGAGACGTTGGGACAATTCCTGCGAGCACGACGTTTTAGTGGTGCCTCCTTCGAGCGTCTCGACCAGACCGCCAGTGAACTGGGCATCGACCTCTCCGTAACGCTGCTCGGCCCTGGCACACGCCACATAGCTTTCCCGGCGTCGCGCGATCACAGCTCGGTCCGGTGGACCCGAGATGAGGAGCAGGACGGCGCGGCACTGGCGCGCGCACGGCAGGTCAAGGACGCCCTCGCTTCGTGTGACCTCTCCACCGCCGAAGGCTGGGAGCAGGCCCGCCAACTGGTTCGCGCGTCGGGTCATCTGCTGCACATGGATCAGGTCATAGACCAAGCGGTCACAGTGCCCTTGCGTGAAGTCGACGACATGCTCGCCGCGTTCCAAGCCAACCCCAACCTCAATACTTTCGACTACGCGCGCATGGTCAAGAGGCTGACCGAGCTGCCGTTGCTGCCACGGGCGGCACGCCAGCAACTGAGGCATCTCGCGGACACAGCCTCGGCGCGGTTCAGCCGGGAGCTGACCACCAAGGTCTACGACCCCATCGATCTGTCAGCACTCGCCAGGCTGGCCGACGAACCTGATGCGGATCTGCTCGCGAAGGCTCTTCGAGAGCTCGGTTCGCAATCGGCTGTGCTTCCCCCCGAGGACTGCCATCACCTGGCAGCCCGACTTGCCTCACGGCTTACCGGAGAGCAGGCGCGGATCGTCCTCGACGACTTCGGCACCATGCTGGCTGACCTCTCACCCGAGGACTCGGGCGACGGTGTGTTCGCCGACCTTCCCGCTGGACCGACCAGCGCTGCGGAGTGCCTCGCAGGCTATCTGTGGGCCGTTCTCGGCGACCCCGAGCACGACGCCAGGTGGCGAGCCGCACACTGCGTCCGGCTCCTCGCCGAACTCGACTGCCAAGAAGAACTGGGCGCCCTCCTACGTTTCGCGCTCGGCACGCTCGACGTGACCCCGTTCCACGATGCCCGCCTGCCCTTTTACGATCGGCACGCCCGTCAGTGGCTGCTCCTCGCTCTCGCGCGAGCCGCTCAGAACCCTACGACGCATCGGACACTCGCAGGGTTCGAGCCCTTGCTGCGGAAAGTAATTTTCGATGACAGACCGCATGTCGTGATGCAGGAGAGCGCGAAAAGGATCTGTCTGGCCCTCACCTCGTCTTGCCCAGGGATCCTAAGCACGGAGGAACTCGCCATCGTGCGCGGGATCAACGTCCCGACGAAAATCCTCACTGAGTCCTGGGAGGAACGTAGGGCAAGAACGCGAAACGGCACGGAGGAGGAAGCCCACGAGTCCGATCCCAGTGGATTCCGCTTCTCCTGGGACTTCAAGGACGACTGGTGCAAGCCCCTCGGTGAAGCCTTTGGGATTTCAGAGGAGACCGTCCTACATCTCGCCGGGCGCACGATCACGGACACCTGGCGGCTTCCTTGCCGCGGCACCCACGAGGACGATCCGCGCCACACTCTCAGGCTGTACAAAGAAGGAAGCACCTTCGCCTACCGTACGACCCGGCCGGACGCCGACGACCTGGACTTCTATCTCTCGACTCACGCTTTGTGGACCGTGGCCGGGGAGTTGCTCAAGGTTCATCCCGTGTACCGGGACAGCGAGGCGGACCTGGATCACTTCACCGACTGGCTTCGCAAATTCCGTGTCACCCGAGACGACGGCAGATGGCTTGCCGACCGACGGGATCCCTCACCGCAGAGCGCCTTGAGTGGAAAGGGCCACCTGGACGCCGACTGGGTCTGGCGGCTGAACAGCAGGCACTTCAGCGAGCGCCTCTTTGCGGATGACGGATGGGTCAGGGTCTGGGAAGGCTCCGATGATGCAGGCTACGAAGCGGCGCAGCGTGTTCTAATCCGTAGTGCTTTCGTCACTCCCGCGAGGGCCAGGACGCTGGTACTCGCCCTGCAGACGGCCCCTTCGTACATGGGCTACCGCATTCCCGACGCCAACGACAGCGACTACCAGTTTGACGTCGAGGGATTTCAGTTGACCGGTTGGATCGTCGATCCTGACGGACATGAGGGGATGGACAGTAAAGATCCGCTGGCCGCAGGGCTCAGGTACCCGCCCTATATGCCTTCTGATGACGTCATCGATCTGCTCGGACTGGAACCGGACGCAGATATGCGCGAATGGACTCGGGCCGGTGGTATCGCTCTTCGCAGCACCTACTGGGACGACACGTCCGCGACCCGTTCGGACCGCGTAATAGGAACTCAGGGACAGCGGCTAGAGATTCATCGCGACGCCCTTCAGGAACTCCTGGATCTGGCCGGACGCAGCCTGATCGTCGAAGTGATGATCGACCGCACTCACCAAGACCACGAGCAGATCTACTCGATAAGGTCCGACCAAGACGATGACGAATCCCTCCCCCCGCGTGAACGGTCCTACAAGATTTACCTCTTCGATGAATCCGGAGGATGTGGCGAGCTTTGAGCGGACCCTCGAGCTTGGAATGGAGATCGCTGGCTCTCTTTCCGAAAGTGATGTCCTGGGCCGCTGGATGGCCCATCACATCAGTGACTTGATCATCCAGGCGGAGAACGCCACGGGGCCGGAGGCGGACGGCGTACGTCGCGAAGCTACGACCGCCATCCTCGCGCTCTGGAACCACCGGATGGCATTCCCGTCCCCGGCTCCACCGCTGGGCACGTTCGAGCCCGTGTTCAGAGCATTGGAACGACTGAGCGAGCCCCAAGATCCCTGGAGCTTTTACCGGATGTTCCCGTCTGGGCGTGAACCCAGCGAGGACGACATGGTCGGAGCACCACTGCTTAGGGTCGCGCTGAGCCTTGAGGAGACTGCCCGCGGCGTAGCAGGTGAGATTGTCGCGTTCGCCGCCCAAGAGGCCGCCGATAAGGAGGCCAAGTGGCTGAAGCTCACGGAGCATCTCGAAGAGGACGAACAACGAGCGGCGCGGGACGCTCTCCTTCGGCTGGCACGCACCCTCGAGACGTACACCGATGGTGCTAATGGGGATCCGGTCGTGGACGCAGGGCTTCCGAAGCTGATCGCTGCTCTGCAACATGCTGAGTCGCAGCTCGGAGAAGCTCGGCGGGCCCTCGAAGACCGTCTGCCAGCGATGCCGTCGGAGAGTGAACCCGACGGGCCTGTGTGAAGCAGGAAAACAGCCGCTGTCGCATGCCACGCATGGGCGTGTCGCACACGAGCTGGACATACCGATCGCGCCGGTGAAGGGGGAGAGAGGGGCGGACGAAGATGGCGGACAGACCCAGGGCCAGGAGGACATAGGCGGCGCCGAGGAGGAACGGTTCCAGGCGCAGCCCGGCGTGTTCGGCGATGACGCCGGTGGCCATCGCGGTGGCTGCGACCGCTCCGTATCCGGCGGCCTCATTGAAGCCCGTGGCTAAGAGCTGTCCCGTAACTGGACGGTGCCCCCTTGCCGATCCCGGATCGGACCGTGTCAGTGGCTAGTGACAGGATCGAGGGGTGCTGATCAAG
>NZ_JBVJSX010000006.1:0-118320 GCF_055606225.1 Streptomyces sp. NPDC037100
TACCGGTATCCGGCGTCCCGCATCCCCGAGGACACCATCGAGTCGGCGGCCTGGCGGACCTGCGCCTCGGTGATCCCGCATCCGAAACTGTTCCAGCTGTTCCATCCCAGCGGCGGAGTGAGCGCGGGGCTGCCCGGTGCGGCCGCGGCGGTCGTGCCGACGGAGGCGGTGACGGTGGCGGTGAGCGTCAGTGCGGTGGCGGTGAGGAGACGCAGCAGTCGTCTGTGGATGGGAACCATGGGAGGTCCTTCCCGGGAGGCGAAGCGGAAGCTGCTTTGCCTCCCTCAAGGGACAAGGTCACGAGCTGGTGATCACGTGCGCGCAGGTCAGCGCTGAAGGGTGAGCACGCCCGGCCGGTACGGCAGTCGCTGGTAGGGGGTTTGGCTTGGGATGTTGGGGTCGTAGCCCTGGTAGAGGAACTGCAGGTTGCAGGGGTCGATCGTCATGGTCTGGTCGGGGTTGGCGCGGACCAGGTCGCCGTGGCTGATGTCGTTGGTCCAGGTGGCACCGCTGTTGGCCTTGCCCGCGAAGGGGCTGCTCTCGCTGCCGGCCTGGAGGGTCCACGGACCGTTGAGACTGGAGGCGGTGAACGAGCGGAAGTAGCGGCCGCCCGCGCCCTTCGCCTCAACGATCATGAGGTACTGGTTCTGGCCCTGGACCTTGTAGACCTCCGGCGCCTCGAACAGCTTGTCCTCCGTGTCGCTCATGACCGTCGTGTACGACGAGCCGAAGCTGCTCGGGAAGTTCCCGATCGGCATGGTCGACTTGAAAATGCTGCCCTTGTCATTGGCGAAGAACAGGTACATGTTCTGGTCGTCGGCGATCACGGTCGGGTCGATCGGGCCGCCTGTGGGGAGGCTGCCGGTGAAGAGCTGCTGCGGCGCGGACCAGCCGTTGGGGTCGGTGGGGTCGCTGGACGTGCGGTAGGTGAAGGGCCAGGCGGTGCCCCATCCATTCGAGACGAGCACCCATATCCTCTTGGGCGCGAAGTAGAAGAGTTTGGGCGCCACCGCGGCCCCGCTGATCCCGGTCTGGCCGGCCGAGGCCATGTCCGACCAGTTCGTGAAGGGCCGGAACGTCATCGCGCCCCACGACGATCCGTCAGAGGTGGTCGCGTAGACCAGGCGCTGGCCGTTGTACGTCACGGTGGTGAAGTCCTTGAGCGCCACCCAGCCGTTCGCCGGCTGCGCCAGCGGACCGGTCGACGTCCATCGGTATGTCGACGGAAGAGAACACGAGTTGGGCGTCCCGGACAGGCCGGTCCACTTCTGGTTGCTGCCGCCGGTGCAGTTCCAGAGCTGCACCGCCGTGCCGTTGGCCGTAGCGCCGCCGCTGACGTCCAGACACAGCCCGGACTCCACGGCGATGATCGTGCCGTCGGCGTTCACCCGCCACTGCTGGTTCGTACCGCCGTTGCAGGACCAGATCACCGGCCGGGTACCGGCCGTGGTCGCGTGGCCCGGGACATCCAGGCACTTGTTGCCGTAGACGGTCAGCTGGTTGTTGTCCGTCAGCGTCCACTGCTGGTTGGTCCCGCCGTGGCAGTCCCAGATCTGCAGGTTCGTGCCGTCGGTCTGGGCGGCACCCGGTACATCGAGACACCGATTGGAACCGACACCGCGCACGGCACCGGTGGTGGCCGCCTGAGCCGGATTGGCGACGAGCGTCGCCGCCGACGCGACCAGGGCCGCGAGCACCACGGACAGATGTCTGCGGCTGAAACGTAGTCTGCGCAATGCGGGCCTCACATTCGTTGAGTGAGCGTTTCCGGTTCGCCTCCGTCAGAGGCTGTCCGGACTGTCGATGCGCTGCGCCTCGACCTCTTTTGTTCTCGATATCGAACAAAGGTCGAAAGCTCGAGCGCGGTGGAGGATGGAGACCGACCAGGATGTGCTTCCTCGGCGGCCTAGTTCCTTACGATGCGCCACCGGTTGTCGGCACTGCCGTCGTCCGAGTCCTGGACCGCGAACGCACCCACAGCGGTGGAGTTGTTCGCGATGGCGAGCAACTTGCCGCTGTTCTCGTTGCGGATCTTGTAGGTTCCGTCTCCCTGGTCGAGCAGCGTCCATCGGTGGTCGGCGGTGCCGTTGTCCGACCACTGCAGGACGGTCGCGCCGTCTGTCGTCGACATGTTCAAGACGCCGAGCACCTTGCCGCTGTGGGCGTTGCGGAAGCGGACCGCGTTTCCGTCGGCGATCATTTGCCAGTCGTGGTCGGCGGTGCCCGAGTCGTTCCACTGCAGAGCGCGTCCACCGTCGGCCGTGGACATGTTCTGGATGCCCAGCACGAGACCGCTGCCCACGTTGGCGAGCCGGACGGTGCCGCTGGTGTTCCAGTAGACGGTGTAGTTGTGGCCGTGCGCGTCGTGGAACGGTCCCAGGTTGACGGTGGAGCCGTTGGCGGTCGCGGTGAAGGCGAGCGAACTGCTGCTGGTCCGTGTGATCGAGGACGTGTTCAGCACTGGGAGGGAACTGAGCCCGGAGTCACCGTAGTTGCCGGACAGGACCACCGGGCCGTAGGTGATCGCGGTGACGTTCGGGTTGTCGTTGGCCGCTCGCATGATGACCCGCATGGGCAGTCGAACGGTGACCGTGTCGCCGGAGGTCCAGGAGCGCGTCAGGGTGGCGTAGCTGCCGGGGGTGGTGGTGATGTTCTGCCGCGTGCCGTTGACGCTGATCGTGGCCCCGGCGGTCCAGCTCGGGATGCGGATGCGCATGGCCCACGTGCCGCTGACGTTGCCGGTGACCTGCAGGGTCGTGGTGTCACTGACGGGGTACGTGGTGGTCTGGGTGACCGTGATTCCGCGCTCCGACCAGTTGAGCACCGAGGGCACGAACAGGTTCACGATCAGCTTGTTGTCACTGCGGAAGTAGATGGAGTCCATCAGCCTGGTGTGCATCTCCAGGCCTGTGCCCTGGCAGCACCAGAAGGTGCCGTAGTCGGTGCTCCAGGTGCCGCCGCCCCACGCCGGGCCCACACCGCGACGGCCGCCCGGATTGAGGGGGGTGAAGTAGGTGACGTGGCCGTGGTCGTCTGCCGGGTTCTGCTGGCCGATCATCTGGTTGAGCCACGCCTGCTCGTAGTAGTCGAACAGCGCGGTACGGTCCGGGTCCAGCCCGAACAGCTCCCGAGTGAGGGTGAGCATGTTGAAGGTGTTGCAGCTTTCGCACGTGTCCTTGTTGAGGTAGCCGGCGATGGCGTTCGGGGCGCGGAAGTGCTCCGCCTGGCTGTTGCCGCCGATGGCGTAGCTGTGCGCGTTGACCGTGAGGTTCCAGGCGTTGGTGGCGATGTCCCGGTAGCGGGTCGTGCCGGTGGCCTTGTACTCCCGGGCGGCCCCGATCCACTTGGGCACCTGGGTGTTGGCGTGCAGTCCGCTGAGCTTGTCCTGGTTGGACGCCAGGGGGTCGAACACCGCGGCGTGGTCGAACCGCTGGGCGACGGTGAGCCACCGCGCGTCGCCTGTCTGCTGGTAGAGGTCGGTCAGCACGGTGTTCATGCCGCCGAACTCGGTCTGCAGCATGTCCTGCATCTGCTGGCTGCTCAGTCTGCCGGTGCGCCGGTCGACCCATCCGGCCAGGGCGAGCAGCACGTCACGGGCCTGTGTGCTGCCGATGTGGCGCCATACGTCCAGCAGGCCGGCGAGGGTCTTGTGGATGGTGTAGTACGGCACATTGCCGTTGCTCAGGGTCCGCTGTTCGAGAGCGGTGAAGTCGGACTCGGGGTAGCCGGAGAGGTACCCGGCGTTGAAACCGACGGCGCTGTTGTTGGCCTGGCACTTGGCCAACTCCGCGACCATGTGGGTCGCTTTGTCCCGGCAGGTGGTGTCCCCCGTCACGGCGTACAGCTGTGCCCAGGCCGTGAGGAAGTGCCCTTGGACGTGGGTGCGGAAGGGGAAGTCGGGTGCGTCCCAGCCGCCGGTGGCGGCGGCGCCGTTGGTGGAGAGCCGATGGTTCGCGCGGAAGTTGTACAGCAGCCGGTCGACATCGACGAACCGCAGATAGTTCTGCGTTCGATTCTGGTTGTCCAGCCACCGGCTTGCGGTGAGCTGGACCTGGCCGAGTTCGAAGGGGTGTGCCAAGACCCCTATGTCGGCCCTTGCGGGAGGAACGGCCGCCTGCGCGGGAGATGCGCCCATGAAGGATCCCGTGGCAGATGCGGCGACCGTGGCCCCGGCTACTTGCAGCAGGCGCCGTCTGCTGACGAAGGAAGACATCTTGCACCTTTCGATGACGAGAGAGCGATTGCTTGGTCGTCTGACCCGGCGAGACGTCCGCCTCCACCCCTCAGGGACCCTGGCCGGTGACGCGATGGATGGTCCATCGCTGGCTGGAACTGCCGATGCCGCGGTACTTGATCAGCGCGACACCGTCGGCCGTACTGCCTCCCCTGACGTCGAGCACCTTGCCGCTGCGCACGCTGACGCACGTGTAAACCCTGGTGGGCGCGATGGTGTACTTGCACCGAGTCGACGTCGACGTAGCCGGTGCCGTTCGGGTTGCAGGTGTAGAGGTCGCCCCGGTCACCGCGGCACACGTCGTTCCAGCCGGAGATCCGCCACAGTGAGTGCAACGGCTCCCACGGCCCGGCCGGCGACGAGGCCGACGTCATGAGGAAGCCCTCGTCGGACGTGTTGAAGTACAGCCAGGAGCCCCGCATGGAAGCGGAGGGCGCCGGCCACGGTGAGTCGGCCGAGTTGTCGTCCGGTGATGTCCAGGAACCGGCCCTCTTCAGATGTCATTGCGTGGGCGGGCGGTTTTCCCACGCGAGACACCGCTTGGATCTTCGAGGGGCGTCGAAGTCCGGTGTCCAGGCGGTGGGGTGGGGGAATGGGGCACGCCTGGAAAGCGCGCGGTTCGGGGCATGGGGGGTGGGTTCCTTCCGGAGGCGGGACCGCTCTCGCACCGCGAATGACCGATATTCCGAACGTAGGTCGAATTGCCGGACGGGGTCGGCGCCGAACGTAAAGGGTGTCCCGTACGGAAGTCAACGTGTGTGACAGTGCGGCTTCTTCGATATCCGGGGCGGCGCGAAATGCACCGAACGGTACTCGTCGGAAACATTGACGGAGCCACGGCCGAAACCTATCTTCTGCTCGAAGTTCCGCACGCTGTTCGTTATGTCGAACAATCGCATACCTCGTCACGGCGATCGCCCAGCGGACTGGCCGAGCCCGGAGGAAGAGTTGAACAGAACCGTAAGAAGGCTGCTCGCCCTGCTGGGCCCGCTGCTGCTGGTCCTGCTGGGCGGCGCCGTCTTGGAGGGCACCGCCTCCGCCGTCGCCCCGCCGGCCGGGCAGGCCACGCGGTACACGATGACCGCGTTCACCAACAGCAGTGAGTCGAACCTGTATGTGTACGACTCGCCGGACGCCACCGGATTCACCCTGCAAAAAGGCCCCGCCTACACCCCGCCGTCCGCGCTGATCCGGGACCCCAGCATCTTCAAGCACACCGACGGCTACTACTACCTCACTTACACCACCAACTGGACCGGGAACACGATCGGTTTCGCCCGGAGTACCGACCGGGTGAACTGGACGTTCCTGTACGACTACACGATCCCGATCAACGGGCTGACCCGCACCTGGGCACCTGAGTGGTTCATCGACACCGACGGCAGCGTCAACGTCATTGTGTCCCTGACGGCGGCGAGCACCGCCACCCACTTCACCGCCTACAAGATCACGGCGACCAACGCAGCGCTGACCGCCTGGTCCGCGCCCGCCCAGCTGTCCGGTATCGGCCCGAACTACATCGACACCTTCATCGTCAAGGTCGGCTCCACCTACCACGCGTTCACCAAGAACGAGACGACGAAGTACATCGAGTACGCCACCGCCTCCAGCCTCACCGGCCCCTACACCCTGCGTAAGACGGGCGACTGGGCCGGTTTCGGCGACTGGGTCGAGGGTCCGGCTCTGGTCGAGCTCGACAACGGCGGCTGGCGCATCTACTACGACGGCTACCGTGCCGGGAAGTACTGGTACAGCGACAGCTACGACAACTTCGCCACCTGGTCCGCGCCCACCGAGGTGCCCGGCCTGTCCGGCTTCATCCGCCACGCCACCGTGCTGAAGGAGACAGTCCCCGGCGGTGTCACCCTGCCCACCAACGCCACCAGGTCGCTGCGGCCGGTCAACTACCCCGACCGGTACGCCGTGGTGCGCTCCGACAGCCTCGGCTACATCGACCCGGTGAGCACCTCCAATAGCACTGCCGTCAAGCAGAGCGCCACCTTCACCGTCGTACCCGGCCTCGCCGACGCCAACTGCTACTCCTTCCGCGACTCCTCCGGCCGCTATCTCCGCCACTGGGACTTCCGGGTCCGCTTCGACAGCAGCAATGGCACCGACACCTTCAAGAAGGACGCCACCTACTGCGTCCGCCCAGGCGGCGCCTCCGGCTCCGTCCGCCTGGAGTCGTACAACTACCCCGGCCGCTACATCCGCCACTACAACTACGCCCTGCGCGTGGACCCCTACCAGAACACCGACACGTTCCGCGCCGACAGCTCCTTCACGGTGGTCAGCCCCTGGGCCTGACCTGTCCGCGATGGGGAGGGATGGACTGTCGGTCATGACGCTCGTTTGACGCTGCTTCCGACGGACCGTCAGGTGGGTGGCACGCGGGCTGCCTGGTCACAACTGGCCCCGGCACACTCGTCTGCGACTGCTCTGTCCCGCGTCGGGGCAGCCGGCCCGCTCCCCGTCGGGGCGGCCTCCGCCCGCCACAGGACAGGGGCGAGGTCCACCGGCCGCCTCGTCGAGGAGTGGCCCGTCGCTGTCGGCTGACGACGGAAGACGCCGGAAGACACTGGTCGGCATGGCGACTCAGGAGGCCAGGGAGTCTGTCGACGGCGCTGAGCGTTCTCGTTCTGCCAGGCACCGGCCTGCCGGGGGCAAGGGCTCATGCAGTCCTCCCCGCTGTTACGGCGAGCATCGCGGCCGCCCGGCACTGGGCCGCGACTGCGTGGAAGGTTTCGGCGGTCCGCTGCACCAGCACCGGATGATCCAGACCGCCGAACTGCTCGTCTCGGAACTGATCACCAATGCCATCCGCCACGGCGTCGTCCCACCCCTGATCCGGCTCACCTGGAACGGCCGACTGCTGCGCATCGCGGTCAGCGATGACAGCGACCGCTGGCCGCGCATGCGTGCCACCAAGAACACCGAGCCCGGCGGCTTCGGCATGCAGCTCCTCGAACGGCTCGCGCACCGCTGGGGCGTCACCCCGCGCCACCCCGGCAATACGGTCTGGGCGGAACTCAGCCTCGCTCCCTGAGCTCGCCCTCCCGCCAAGCCTGAGTTGGCATGGGCGCCACTACAGGAGGACACGTACTCGGTCGCATGAGCTCCACCAGCTCACGTCATCGGGACCCGCGCAGGTCAGGCCCGGCCCGATTCTCTCGCGTGGCCGGACTGGGCGTCCGCCGTGCCTGACCGGGTATCGTGCAAGGCGATCGATATGAGCCGCCGTGCGGCCGAGCCCGGGGAACTGGGGGCAAAAGCGTGGATGTCGCACCTGGCGTGGGCGGGCCCTCCGCCGCGCCGCCACGTGAGGCGGTACTGCAGATCGATCCGTTGCCCGACAGTTCGGGGCTGGGGGCGATCGGGGAGATCAGCATGAACACACGGACGGTCTGGCAGCAGGCGCTGCAGCGACTGGTCGAGCGTGGCACGGACGTGCATCACGTGGATCTGTCCCGGGTGCGATTCGTGGATGTGGCCGGCGTGACGGACCTTGCGGTCACCGCCCAGCGTCTCCCCGCGGGACAGCGGATCGTACTTCACCGACCTCCGGCGCAGCTGCCCCGCATCCTCGAACTCTTCTGGCCCGGGCTTACCGTGATCGAGGTGGCTGCGTGATGACCACAGTGCCCTCGCACGAGCCGTTCGTGCACCCGGCGCTCTTCTACGAGGGGACCGACCAGTACGTCGCGGGAACGGTTCCCTTCCTGCGGGAAGGGCTGGACGCCGGTGAGCCCGCAGCCGTCGCCGCCCCGCCGGATCGTTTGAAGCTGATCCGCGAGGGGCTCGGTGAGCGAGCGGCACAGGTCCGTTTCATCGACATGACCCAGGCCGGCCGCAACCCCGGCCGCATCATCGCCAACGTGCTGCGCAAGTTCGCCGACGCCCAACCCGGCGCCCGCCGGGTCCGTATCATCGGCGAACCGATCTGGCAGGGCCGTTCCGCCGACGAGTACCCGGCGTGCGTCCAGCACGAAGCGCTGATCAATGCCGCTTTCACAGGGCGCGCGGTGACCATCCTCTGTCCCTACGACGCCGGGCAACTAAGGCAGCAGGCGCTCTGTGACGCCCTGGCGACCCACCCGGTCGTCATCGACGCCGACGGTGAGAGGCAATCCACCGCCTACAGCCCCGAAGAGATCATTGCTCGCTACAACGAGCCCCTGCTCGCTCCACTCGATGCTGCGGCCTGTACTTTCGCCGCACCGACCCTGCCCGAGACTCGCGACTTCGCCGTGTCCCGGGCGCGGGCCCTGGGCGTGTCCGGCGTGAGCCTGGGCGACCTGGAACTCGCGGTGGCGGAGCTGACCACCAACAGCGTCGTCCACGGCGCCGGCTCGGGGACGCTGCGGATCTGGGCCGAGAGCGACCGCATCGTCTGCGAGGTCCACGACGGCGGACAGCTGACCGATCCGCTGGCCGGCCGCCGCCCGCCGAATCCCACGCAGCCCGGCGGCCGCGGACTCCTGCTGGTCCACCAACTCGCCGACCTCGTCCGTGTCCACACCGGCCCCGACGGCACCACCATTCGCTGCTACCTCCCCAGCTGACACGACCAGGTAGCGAGCCTGCTCAACACCGCACAGGTATAGGTGCGGGAAGGCGGGGTAGACGCTGCGCCGTCGGCCGTTTTGCAGGCGGTAGCGGTCGGCTCGAACTTTGGGAGGGGCACAGCATGGCGCTCATGAGCATTCCGGCGGCACTGGACGCACGAACGAGCGAGCTGCCGGAGGTCGCCGACCCCTCCCGGGTTGCGCCACAAGACGCTCGCCAGCTCTCCAAGCTGTTCTTCGAGCAGCTGACGGTCCTGGAAGAGGGCACGCCCGAGTACAGCTACGCCCGCAGCACACTGATCGAGATGAACATGTCCCTGGTCCGGTACGCGGCCGGCCGTTTCCGCAGCCGCGGCGCGGAAGAAATGGAGGACATCGTCCAGGTCGGCATGATCGGCCTGATCAAGGCCATCGACCGGTTCGAGCTGACGCGCGAAGTGGAGTTCACCTCCTTCGCGATCCCCTACATCGTGGGCGAGATCAAGCGGTTCTTCCGCGACACCACCTGGGCCGTACACGTGCCGCGCCGGCTGCAGGAAGCCCGCGTCCAGCTCGCCCGCGCCACCGAGGAATTGCGCAGCCGGCTCGGCCGCACCCCCACGGTCAAGGAACTGGCGGAGCTGATGAGCCTGCCCGAGGACGAGGTACGGGAAGCCCGACTTGCCGCCAACGGCTACAACTCCTCCTCCCTGGACGCCGCGATCGGCGGCAGCGAAGACGGCGAGAGCGCTCTGCAGGACTTCATCGGCGCCGAAGACCAGTCGCTGGAACTGGTGGAGGACTTCCACACCCTCGCCCCGCTCCTCGCCGAACTCGACGAGCGAGACCGGCAGATCATCCACATGCGGTTCGTGGAGGAACTCACCCAGGCCCAGATCGGCGAACACCTGGGCGTGTCCCAGATGCACGTCTCCCGACTCCTCTCACGGACCCTGGGCCGCCTGCGTGAAGGCATGCTCATCCAGCGCTGAGGCCACCGGCAAAAGCGACGCCAGGTCCGCAAAGGCCGCCGATGGACGTCGGCCAGAACCGGGCGACTGCGCTGCCGTCGAGGTGGGCGGTTGCCGAAGTCGGCCGATAAAGACGCCGGTCGAAATGTGGATGATCACGCGCACGGAGACAGGGCCTCTCGGTAGCTCGGGCATGCACATCCGATCGAGCAGTGGGGGGAGGCCCTGGCGTCCTTGTTGCACGTGTCCGAGCCGGTCCAGTTCAACTCGGCTGATACGGCCACCACTCCCGATGCCCGGTCCGGCCCAGCAGGGCCGGACCGGGCATCGGGAGTCATAGGGGGCTGCCTGGGTCACGCCTCGGCCACTTGGAGCAGCCAGCTGACCGGGATGTCGTCCTCGGTGTCGCTCGCGCTCTTCCTGACGCGGCCGATGGCGATCTTCTGCGTACTCGTCGGGAGCTTCGCGCCGTTGTGGACCCGGCCGCCTGCCTGCGTGACGTTCAGGTCCACGGCGGCGCTCCAGTTGGAGCCGTCGTGCCAGTTCACCTTGATCTTTGCATCCCCCCAGGCGGAGCCGAAGCTGATCCACATGTCGCCCGACCAGCCGGCCTGGTTGGCCGCCGGGACGGCCAGGACGAGGCCGTACTTGTAGTGGATGAGCCCGCCGCTCTCAGTGAACGCGAAGCCGGGGGGAATCTCGCCAGTCTGGAAGTTCGCCATTCAGTGCCCCTTGCCTGTCGCTGCTCCGGTGCCGCGGGAAGCGACGCCGCACCGCAGCCCGCAGACCACGGCGCGAACCACGCTAGGGACGCATTCAGGTCCCTCCTCAACTCCCGGGTCAAAACCACCAGTTGAGGGGTAGTGCAAGCATGCCCAGCTCATCCGCTCCGCTCCTGCGCTCCCGGATGCCCCCTGCCGCACCCCAGGGAGCGGCTGACCCCTTCGGCCGTCGGACGGGGCCCAGGGGCTGCTACGGAAGCGGATCTTGGTCGTGGATGATCACGCATCGTGGGACACGGTGATGCCACAGGAGCGCTGCACCCAACGGAGGCATTCGATCTGTTGCGTCAGCTGTACCGGCTGCCGGAAGAGAGTCGTTCGGCGCGGCCTGGACGGCTCGCTGACAGGGATCAGGGGCCTCCGCCGGCGCGCAGCAGGCCGACAGGCAGGACGGTCTGCGCATCGCCGGTGGCCGCTGCAGTCCTCGGCCGACGTCACGAGCCTCCGCCGGCAAGGAGCAGGAGATACCAGGCGACCAGTGCAGCACACACCATCGAGGGGACGAGTTTGGGCAGCCCGTCTCCCTTGCGCACGTGCGTGATCACGGCACCGGCGAGCAGCATCAGCAGGCCGAGTCCGGCCAGCTCTCCGAACAGCGGTAGGACCGGGCCGATCGCCACGCCGATGGCGCCCGCCAGCTCCAGCGCACCGATCATCCGGTAGGAGGCGGTAGTGAAGCCGGCATGGGCGGCCAGCTCGGGCATCGGACCGAGGGCCAGGATCTTTGCCACGCCCAGCAGGGCGAACATCAGCACGATGAGACAGGCCAGGGCGGCGGTGGTGCTCATGAGGCGTCCTTGACGGTGTGCGGGCGGCGGGCGCGGCGGCGTTCGGCTCCCAGGTCGGCGAAGTAGGCAACCAGGTCCGGGTTGTCGACCGCCGAGAGATTGAGGACCCGCTCGACGGGCGCCCCCTGGAGGAGGCGCTTGACCGGGACCTCGAGTTTCTTGCCGGTTCTGGTGTGCGGGATGGCCGGCACGGCGAGGATCTCGTCGGGCACGTGGCGGGGCGAGGCACCGGTGCGGACGGCGTCGCGGATCTTCTCGCGCAGGGTGTCGTCCAGCGTGACACCGGGCGCGGGGACGACGAACAGGGGCATCCAGTAGCCGCCGTCGGGTTCCTCCGCACCGATGACGAGGGCCTCGGTGATCTCGGGGAGGCGTTCGACGATGTCGTGGATGTCGGCACTGCCCAGGCGTACGCCGTTGCGGTTGAGGGTGGCGTCGGAGCGGCCGTGGACGATCACCGAGCCGTGGGAGGTGTGGGTGATCCAGTCGCCGTGCCGCCACACGCCCGGGTGGGCGGTGAAGTAGGTGTCGCGGTAGCGGCTGCCGTCGGGGTCGTTCCAGAAGTACAGCGGCATGGAGGGCATCGGGCGCGTGATGACCAGTTCGCCGACCTGGTCGACGACCGGTTGTCCCGCGCCGTCGTACGCCGCGAGCGCCACGCCGAGGTTGGGGGCGGACAGCTCGCCCGCCCAGACGGGGGTGGTGGGGGCGCTGCCGGCGAAGGCGGAGACGACGTCGGTGCCGCCGCTGGTGGAGGCCAGCTGGATGCCTGCGCCCACGTGGTCGCGGACCCAGGGGTAGGAGGAGGCGGGCAGGGCGGAGCCGGTGCATCCGACGGCCCGGATGGCCGACAGGTCATGCGTGGACGGTTCGATGCCCAGTTTGGCCATGGCCAGCAGGTACTGGGGGCTGGTGCCGAAGACGGTGACCTTGTGGCGGGCCGCCAGCTCCCACAGGATGTCCGGGCGGGCCTGCGGCGCGGGGCTGCCGTCGTAGGTGCAGGTGGTGGCGCCGGTCAGCAGGGTGGAGACAGCCAGGTTCCACATCATCCAGTGGGTGGTGGTGTACCACAGCAGGCGGTCCCCGACGCCCAGGTCACAGTGCAGGCCGAGGATCTTGAGGTGTTCGAGCAGGACGCCGCCGTGGCCGTGGACGATGCCTTTGGGCAGGCCGGTGGTGCCGGAGGAGAAGACGATCCACAGGGGGTGGTCGAACGGCACCGAAGCGATGGTCAGGTACTCGGTGCGGGTGGCCGCGTCCTCCCACGGAACCGTCAGTCCGGTGTGCCGGATCTCAGGCCAGGCAAACCCCAGGTGATCCACGAGCACCGTGGCCTTCAGTGTGGGAAGGGCTCCGGCGAGGTCGAGCGAGGCTGCGCGGCGGTCGTGCCGGGTGCCGTTGAAGAGGTAGCCGTCCGCTGTGATCAGCACGGTCGGTCTCAGCTGCGCGAAGCGGTCGGCTGCGGCCTTGGGGGCGTAGTCCTGGCCGCACACCGACCACACCGCGCCCAAGCTGGCCGTGGCGAGGAAGGCGATGACGGCGTGGGGGGTGTTGGGCAGGTAGCCGACCACCCGGTCGCCCTGTCCGACGCCCAGGTCGCGCAGGGTGGCCGCGACGGAGGCGACCTGGGCGCGTAGCTGTCGGCCCGTGAGCTCGTAGCCGGCTCCTGTCTCGTCCAGCGCGGTGATCGCGGGGGCGTCCGGGTGCAGGTTGCGCAGTGCGTGGTGGGCGTAGTTGAGGGTGGCGCCGGGGAACCAGCGGGCGCCGGGCATGGTCTCCTCGGCCAGCACCCGCTCGTACGGGGTGGTCGCGTCGATGTCGAAGTACTCCCACACCGCGGCCCAGAACCCTTCCAGGTCGGTGACGGACCAGTGGTGCAGGGCCTGGTAGTCGGTGGGGTCCTGGATCCCTTCGGCGCCGTGCTGCCGGGCGGCCCGGCGGGCGAAGTCCGCCATACGGCTGCCGGCGGCCGTCTTCGGATCGGGCGGCAGGAACGGTTCGGGATGAGGGGTGGTCACGGTGCGGTGCTCCTCGGCGGGGGGACGGGCCGGGCATCGGTGGTACGGCGGGCCGTGTGGAGCAGGGAGGCCCAGGTGGTGGGGTCCGGGAAGTGGCCGGTTCCGGCGGGGACGGTGTCCATCACGACGCGGTCGGGGCGTAGCAGGGCGGCGTCGGCCCGGCCGCGTGCCAGCCAGCTGGCCAGGGTGCCGTCGTCGTCCAGGTCGTCGACGTGGATCGTGGCCGCGTTCAGTGCCGTGGCCACAGCTGTCATGTGCGGGGTGGGCGGCACAGCGGTCAGGAGGGCGAAGGAGTCGCCGAGGACGTTGTCCAGGCGCGTTCGCCTGCCGTCGGCGGTCACCCAGGGCTGCGGGCAGAAGGTGCCGGTCAGCCCGCGTCCGACGAGCCCGGGGCGGCGCCGTACCAGTGGGCCGGCGGTCAGCGCGGGGCTGAGGTCGCGGCTCACCGCCGCGGTCACGCCCGGGAGGCGGCATGCCGCGCCGACGACGGCCCGGCGGAGTACCGCGCCGCGGTCCTGTCCACCCGTCATGGCCCAGCCGACGGCCACCGCGAGCCGGATCACGTAGCGGGCGTGCGGCTTGCGCTCGCGCTCGTACGTGTCCAGAAGCCCTTCGTCCGCGCCCTGGCGGAGAACACGGGCGAGCTTCCAGGTGAGGTTTCGGGCGTCGCGCAGGCCCGCGCACAGACCCTGCCCGATGAACGGTGGAGTGAGGTGGGCCGCGTCGCCCAGCAGGAAGACGCGTCCCCGGCGCCACCGGTCGGCCAGGCGGGCCCGGAAGGTGTACTGCGCCTGCCGGATCACCTCGAAGTCTTCGGCCTCCGCGGCGTCGGACGGCACGTCCACCCAGGGGGCGACCAGCTCGCGCAGGCGTTCCCGGCCGTCCGGGCCGTCCAGGTGCACGTCGGCGGGCAGGCGGAACTCCCAGCGGTAGCGGTCCTCGCCCAGGCGCATGAAGGTGGCGGGCCGGCTCGGGCAGCAGATCTGGTCGACGCCCTCCCAGGTCCGTACCGGGCGGCTGGTGCGTACGTCGACGACTCGCCAGCTCTCCTCGAAGTGCAGGTCCTCCCATACGGCGCCGATGGTGTGGCGGGTGAGGCTGCCGGCGCCGTCGCAGCCGAGAACCGCATCGGCCCACACATGCTCGTCCTCGTCGCTGCCGTCGCGGCGGAAGGTGACCCGGACCGGAGCCGTCCCGTCGGTGTCCTGCTTGACGGACACGACCTCCACCCCGCCCCACAGCTCACACTCCGGGCGGCGCGCCAGAGCTTCGCGCAGCAGACGCTCCAGGTCCGGCTGGTCGAACATGCTGGTCTGGGGGAAGCCGTGACGGCCGTCCCGGGACCGTGTGAATTCGGCGATCACGCGGTGCCGGGCGTCCAGCAGCCGCAGCCCGCGCGCCGGCCGGGCGAGGGCGGCGAACTCCTCGTGGATGCCGACGCTCTGCAGGATCCGGCGCACCTCGTCGTCCACGACGACAGCGCGCGGCAAGGGGTAGACGTCCCGGTGGCGTTCGAGGAGCAGGCTGGGCACTCCGTGCCGGGCGAGCAGGAGCGCGGCCGTGACGCCCACGGGCCCCGCCCCGATGATGACCACCGGCCTCCGGGCTGTGGCGCTCACGCCGCGTCCGCCACGGCGGTCCGCTGCTCGCCCAGGTCGATGTGCCCGTCGGGGGTGGCGATGGTGGCGGTGACCAGGTCGCCGTCGCGCAGGTACAGGGGGTTCTTGGCCTGGCCGTTGAAGAACGCCTTCCACTTCAGCGCGGGCGGCAGCAGGGCGGCGATCTTCTCGACCGGCTTGGGCGGGGCCTTCAGGGCGGTGCCGCCAGGTGTGCCGGTGAGCAGCAGGTCGCCCGGGTCGAGGGTCTGGAAGCGGGCGAGCAGGGTGAGCGCCTGCGCCGGTCGTACGATCATGTCGGCGAGGGTGCGGTCCTGGCGCGGTACGCCGTTGACGTTCAGTCGCAGCCGCAGGTCGATCAGGCGGGCGAAGTCCTCCGGCTCCAGCAGGGCCAGGTACGGCCCCGTCGGTGTGAACGTCGGGTAGGACTTGCTCTCGTAGAACTGGGTCTTGGTCAGCTGGACGTCGCGGGCACTGACGTCGTTGGTGAGGACGAGCCCGGCGACGTACGAAGGCAGGTCCCGCTCCTCCACAACAGTGCCCACGGGCAGCGGCGCGCCCATGACGAGGCCGAGTTCCACCTCGTAGTCGAGGAAGTTCACGTGCGCGGGGCGGACGATCGTCTCGTGCGGGCCGCTGACCGAGCCGGACGCCTTGCGGAAGAAGGTGGGAGGGATATCGCCGGTGAACCCCGAATCCTTGGCGTGGCTGCGGTAGTTGACCATCTGGGCCACCACCCGGCAGGGCGTGGTGACCGGGGGCAGCGTCACCAGGCCGGCCACGGGCGTGCCGCTTTCGCCGGAGGCGGCGGCTTCCCGCACGGCGGCCCGGTCGGCGATCAGTTCGGCGGTGGTGACCGCCTTGGTCTCGATGCGGACGGCGCGCTCGTCCCGGACGACCCACCAGCCGCCGGGGGTGCGCAGAACGTTGGTGCTCATGAGCTCATCGCTTTCATCAGGCCCAGCAGGCGTGCGGGGTCGAGTTCGTTGTCGCCGCGCAGGGCCGTCATGACCTCGCGGAGCTTGGCGGGGGAGGGGTTGGTGCCGAGGAAGTCGCGGGTGACGGGCGGCCCCCACTGAGCCAGGCCGCTCGCCGACATCGGGGCCCACCCGGGTTCGAGGTCGCAGGAGAACAGGTCGCCGTCGGCGAAGTGCTCCAGCATGAAGCGGTCGGGGTCGCGCCAGTAGTCGAAGAGCTGGCTGCCCTGGATGTGCCGGCCGATCCCCCAGCTGCGCTGGTATCCGCGCTCGGTCAGGTACTCCCCGCCGGCGGCGATCGCGTCGAGGTCGGTGACCTGGTAGGCGGAGTGGACGTAGCCGGTACCGGGACCCAGGTGCAAGGCGAGAGTGTGGTGGTCCACGGGCAGACTGCCCTGGTCGCAGCGGATGAACGCCATGGTCGGCCCGCGCTCGCGCTGCCCGTCCAGGAACAGGAAGTCGGACACGATCATCCCGAGGGTGTCCAGGTACCAGTCCAGGGTGCGGGCGAACGTCCGTGTCTCCAGCACCACATGGCCGAGGCGCTGGATGCGGGACGGCTCGCGGGGCGGGCGCTGGGTGGCGTTCGTACGGCGCGGTTCGGCGCCGGTGTTGAGGATCAGCGGCGGCTGCTCGGGCAGCGCGGGCAGCGGTTCGGCGCAGTGCACCACCCGGACCGGGACGCCCGAGGGATCGAACAGGGCGACCGACCGGCCGCCGCCGGGGACGTCGATGTCCCGGACGGTGTGTTCTACGGCTGCGGCCAGCCGGTCCACATCGGCCCGCTCGGCCGCGCGGAACGTCGGCCCGAGGAAGCGGGAGGCGTGCCCGCGCCGGATGACCATGCAGGGAGAGCCCGTGAAGGTGCCGCGCAGCCAGAGTTCGTGCTGGGTGCGGGCGGCGATCGCGAAGCCGAAGTCACGTGCGAACACTTCGGCCCGGTCCAGGTCGGGCTTCTCGAACTCCAGCCAGGCCAGGTCCGCCACCTTGATCACCGGGTTCCGGGATCGTCCGGGGTGCTCGCCGCGTAGGGCGCCCTGTTCACTGTGGAGGTCTTGGTGGGGCGTCAGAGGACCGCCCTTGTCAACGGGGATGTGGGACATGGTGTCCTCCAAGCAACACTGCTGTAATGAGGAAATCATCAACTCTGCCGTTTCCATCCGTCAATGGGTTCAGCCCAAATAATTGAGGATCTCATCAGTAATGGCAGTGTCATCGTGGCGGCGGTTACACTGGGCCGTATGCCGACGTCAGCCCCGCCCAAGAACCGCTTCGAGCGGCGCCGCGCCGAGACTCGCCAGGCGCTTGTCCGTGCGGCCCGGCAGATCCTCGCGGAGACCGGGGACACCGGCGTCAGCATCCAGGCCATCGCCGAGCGCGCCGATGTCGGTTTCGGGTCCTTCTACAACCACTTCGAGTCCAAGACGGAGCTGTTCGATGCCGCGGTGACGGACGCCCTGGAGGAGTTCGGGCAGGTGATCGACGCGCGTGTGGAAGGCATCGACGACCCTGCCGAGCTGGTCGCGGCCGGTTTCCGGCTCACCGCGCGGATGGCGGACTCCCACCCGGAACTCCTGCGGATCCTGCGTGACCGCGGACTGGCCCACATCCACTCCGACAGCGGCCTCGCCCCGCGCGCCCTGCGCGACCTGGAGATCGGCATCGCCTCGGGCCGCTTCGCCTGCAGCAACGCGACCACCGCCCTGTCCGCCCTGGGCGGGACCCTGCTGTCCCTCGTGGCCCTGAGGCTGGACCGCCCGGACCTCGACGGCGACGAGGCCGCCTCCGACCTGGCCGAGATGGTCCTGCGTATGCTCGGCCTCGCTGCGGACGACGCCCATGAGGTCACCCGGCGCCCGCTGCCCGATCTCGCCTGACAACCTCCCGCACCCGGAGCCCAGCCGCCTGTGGTGCCACGCCGGCGGCTACGAGGAACGCAGTCGCCGCGGCCTCGTCTGTGAGGTCCGCCCACGTGCCCGCGGCGTTCTCCTCGGCGAGGGCCAGCATCAGTGCCTCCAGCGCCTGGGCGAGGACGGGTGCCGGAAGGTGGTCCGCGAAGACGCCTTCGCGCTGACCACGTCGTAGGGTCGCGATGGCCTCTTCGCGGGCCGTTGCAAGGGTGGCACGGAACGCGTCCTTGCCCGGGTGGCGCCGCCCCAAGGCGATGAGCATGCGGTATTGATCGCCCACCGCCCAAGCCGCCAGCACCATCCGCGTCATCGCCTCGATCGGGTCGGCATCCGTGGTACGGCCTGCGGCGAACGCCTGTTGGAGTTCGCCGCCTGCTTCCTGAGCCAGGTGGGCGATCAGCGCATGTCGGCTGGGAAAGTGTCCGTACAGGGTGCGCCGGGCGACGCCGGCCGCCAAGGCGATGCTGTCGAGACTCGCGTCGGGGTCGTCCCGCAGTTTTTGCCGGGCGGTCGCGAGGATGCGTCTGTGGTTGGAATGAGCATCTTTGCGCTGCGGAGTACGGCCCAGGGCTTCGGTCGTCTGCATGATTCTGTCTCTCCACGGTTGCCGGAAAGCCGTGGGCGCCGGTGCTCCCTCACGCACCGGCGCCCACTCACCCCTGCCCAGGGTGGCTTGATGTCCTGCTGACGGGCGTCAGGGGACGAGGATCAGGCGGACCGGGTCGCCGATCTTGTTCTCCAGACGGCTGACCGCGTCGGCCGCGTCCACGAGCGAGATGTGGTCCGTGATGGAGGGGGCCAGGTCGAGGCGGCCGGCCGCGGTCAGCCGCACCAGTTCGGAGACGGATTCGGGGCTGCCGCCGTAGTGACCGCGGACCTGCTTGCACAGGTAGTTGAACGTCAGGCCCTCGGTGATGGTGAGCGGCCTGGGCGTGATGCCCACCAGGATCAGGGAGCCGCCCAGGCCGAGCGCGGAGGCGGCCTGCTCGCGGACGGCGGGGACACCGGCGCAGTCGAAGGCGAAGTCCAGGCCCCGTCCTTCGGTGGCCGCGCGGACCTGGTCGGCGAGCTCGGGGTCGGCCGGATCCAGGGCGTGGTCCGCGCCGAAGGCCAGGGCGCGCTCGCGGGCGCTGGGCAGCGGGTCCACGGCGATGATCGGTGCTGCACCGACCAGGCGGGCGAGACGTACGTTGTGGGCGCCGACTCCGCCCACGCCCCAGACACCGACGGACTGGGCGGGACGGACGCCCGCCGTGGTGACGACGGCGGCGTAGGGGGTGGAGACCGCGTCGGGGATGATCGCCGCCTGGTCGAAGGGGAGGCTGTCGGGGATGGGGATGAGGGTGTCCTCGCGGGCGATCACGTACTCGGCCCAGCCGCCGTCGTAGTCGATGCCCGCGGTGAGCATCCGGGTGCAGGGCCGGCGGCGCACACATCCGGCGCACGTGCCGCAGGTCTTGCCGGCCTCCAGGGTGACGCGGGTACCGACGGGCAGGCCGCGCTTGAGGTCGGGGCCGAGCGTGTGGACCACACCGGAGACCTCGTGGCCGACGGTGACCGTGTCGGAGGTGGCGAACAGCGGGACGAGGGAGCCGTCGATCAGGTGGACGTCCGAGAGGCAGACGCCCGCGGCCTTCACCTCGATGAGGACCTCACCCGGGCCCGGTACGGGGATGGGGATCTCTTCCACGGCGAACTTCTTGCTGTCCAGGTGGAAGCGTCCGGCGAGCATGGTGTCCATGAGGATCTGCTTTCTGTGAGCGGCACTCGGCGTTCTCGGGCCGATGCGTGCCGTGTGGTGTCCCAATGGCTTGTGGTGGCCGGGAGGCGTGCGGGGACTGGCAGGACGGGGGCCGCACGCCTCCCGGCGTCCGGGGGATCAGGCGAAGACGTCCTGCTGGTAGCGCTCGTCGGCCTCGAGCTGGGCGAGCCACTGCTGGGCGGTCTCGTCGTCGCAGCCGGTCTTCTGGCGGTGGATGGCGGCGAGAGCCTCGCGGACGGCGGGTGCCATACGGCGGCCGTCACCGCAGACGTAGATGTACGCGCCGTCCTCGATGGCCTGCCACACCGCGTCGGCGGCATGGGAGATGGCGTTCTGCACGAACCGGGCCGGGTGGCCGGTCACCGCGGAGAAGGCGGTGTGGATCCGTGCGATCCCGGCCTGCTCCCAGTCCTGCATCTCCTGCCGGTAGAAGTAGTCGTGCTCCGGGTGGCGGCAGCCGACGAAGACCTGTGACAGGCCGACCTCGGCGCCGTTGGCGTGCTGCCAGGCCCGCTCCTCCAGGAAGCCGCGCAGCGGCGCGATGCCGGTGCCGGGGCCGATGAGGATCAGCGGAGTGGCGGGGTCGGCGGGCGGGGCGAACGTCGGGGAGGGCACGCGGACGTAGCCGTAGACGGCGTCCCCGGGCTTGAGGCCGGCGATGTAGGAGGAGCAGGTGCCGCGGTACTGGCCGTCGCCGGACAGGGCCGGGCCCTCCAGCAGGCCGACGGTCAGGCGCACGTGGCGCGGGTTGGCCGACGGGGCGGAGGAGACGGAGTAGAAGCGGGGACGGATCGGGCCCGTCATCTCCAGGAACACCGCCAGCGGCAGCTCGACCGCCTCGAAGCGCTCCAGCAGGCCCAGCACCGAGACCCGCTTGCCGAGGATCTCCTTGCCGTAGCGCTCCTCGGCCTCCTCCGTGTCGGCGGTGTACGCCTGGAGCTGTGGCCGGGTCCACGGGCACTGGGTGTACTCGGCCAGGGTCTGGATCTGGGAGCGGGTGGCCACGTCCTGCAGTTCCAGGAACTCGGTGAGCAGGATGCCGGCGGTGACCGGGGTGCCTACCGGCAGGTGGGTGCGACCCCCGGCCGGCTGGTCGAGCCGGAGCACCTGGTCGTAGTCCACACCGAGCCGCCTCAGCGCGCGTTCCACCAGGGCGGGTTCGTTCTTGGCGAAGACGGCCAGGTGGTTGCCGGTGTCGTAGGTGACACCCTCGGGCAGCTCGAAGGTGATGGATTTCGCGGACGGGCGCGGCGGCTCGATGCTGAAGTCCCACAGGCCGGTCGCGTCGGCCACGAGTTCCTCGTTGGCCACCACTGTGAGCGGGTGCGCCTGCTCGGAGACGATGGCGGGACGCACGTCGGACTCGGTGAGCAGCTGGACCTGGTAGCGCGGGCCGCTCGCCGCGGAGGTGTCGGCGGCGTACTCCTCGGCCAGGGTGGCCCACAGGTTGTCCATCCAACGGGTGGCCATGCCGTCGAAGTCACCGGCGGCGTCCGCGATGCCGCGCTCGACGACCGGGGTGGCGCCTGCGGCCAGCAGGCCTTCCTCGATCCGCTTGGGGAATGCCTGGTAGGTGGCCACCCACTGGGTGTTGCCGGCGCCCAGCAGCGCGAACCGGACGTTCGCCAGCGCGCCCTTTGGCAGGCCGGCGGCGAGGAGGTCGTCGAAGCGCTGGGCGTTGTCGGGGGCCTTGCCGTTGTAGCTGGCGGCGACGACGGCGAGGATGCCCTCGGCGGGCAGGCTGTCGCCCAGCTCGTCCAGACTCACCAGGGTGGTGCCGAAGCCGGAGCGCTCGCTGCGGTCGGCGATGGTGCGCGCCAGGTCCTCGCAGGAGCCGAGGCTGGAACCGTAGGCGACCGTGAGGTTGACGCCGACGCCGCTGACCGCTGCCTGCGCCTGCGTGTCGCCGGTCTGCAGGTCCGCGGCGCCGAAGACGGTCCGCTCGTGTTCCTGACGGCGACGGACGATCAGCTCGAAGTTGCCGGGCTTGCGCGTCAGCGCCTCCCGCACGTCCATCTTGTAGTCGCTGGTGTCCGAGAGCTTGAACTTCTGCAGTACCAGCGCGAGAGCGAGGCGGGCCTCGGTGAGCGCGAACTGCCGGCCGATGCAGGCACGCACGCCGTTGCCGAACGGCTTGTAGGCGTGCGGGTGCTGCTGAGCCCGCTTTTCCGGCAGCCACCGGTCGATGTCGAACTCCTCCGGACGCTCCCAGGCCGTGGGGTGGGTGTGCAGTGGGCCCTCGAGGATGTTGACCCGCGTGCCCTTCTTGAGCAGGTAGCGGCCGCCGATGACGGTGTCCTCAAGCGGGGCCTTGCCGAACGCCGGGATCGGAGCCCACAGGCGCAGGGTCTCGTCCAGAACCCGCGGGATCACGTCCAGCTGCATGATCGTGTCGTAGTCCGGCACGGTGTCGCCGGGCATCAGGCGGTCCACCTCGGCGTACGCCTGCGCCAGGACGTGCGGGTTGCGCATCAGCGAGTAGGTGGCGAACGACAGCAGGCCACTGGTGGTCTCGTGACCGGCGATCAGGAACGTCAGCACCTGGTCACGGACGTTGTCGTCGGCCAGCAGCTTGCCGGTCTCCGGGTCGGTGGCCGCCAGCATCAGGCCCAGCAGGTCGTCCTCACTGGTGCCCTTCCCCTCGCGGCGCTCCTTGATCACGCTCTCGACCAGGTCCTGCATCAGCCGGATGTTGTCCCGGTACTTACGGTCGTCCGCCTTGCGGAGCTTTGTCATCATCGGCAGCTCCTGGGAGCGCCGCAGCGACTCCACCAGCGCGCCCAGCAGCGCGTTGAGGAAGGGGTGCAGCTCCTCCTTGTCGAAGGACCGGAACCGGTAGCCGAATCCCGACAGAGCGATCGTGTCCAGCGTCAGGCGGGTGTAGTCGTCGGTGATGTTGACCGGCTGCCCCTCCCTGCGCTCCCACTTGCCCGCCAGGTTCTGGGCGATCTCCAGCATCTGCCCGAAGTACGCCCTCATGGCCCGCTGGCTGAACGCCGGCAGCAGGACACGGTGGGCCATGCCCCATTCCTCTTCGTGCTGGTGGGCGGTGAACAGGCCCGCCCCCGCGAAGTCCCGGACGTGGTGCAGCGGCGTCTTGTCGATCTGCTTGAAGAACCGCGTCTCGTCGCAGACCTCGGCCACCAGGTCCGGGTCGTAGACGAAGACCTGCTCGATGCCGGCGATGTCCATGCCGTAGATGCCCTCGGGGAACTGCTTGGACAGCTCACCGAAGTACTCCACCGGATTGGTGTCGGGGATCTGCGGCGTGTTGCCGAGGAGGGGGATCCCACGAGGGGACCGGATGGGGCGAAGGTCGTTCGCGGAGTGCGTTGTCATGGCTTGCTCCTCTGCGTGGAGGGAGATGGGCAAGGGGGCGCTGCGCAGGTCGATACCGTGGCGCCGCACGGAAACATACGCCGTATGGAATTAGTACCGTACGGCGTATGGAAACTTGGAGCAAGCCAGGTCGCAGCGGCGGGCGATGTGATTCAGGTCATTTCCATACGGTGTACGGAACTGATACCGTACGTGGTATGGAAAAGAAGGTGAGGCGTCCCCCGCGGGGAACGAGGAAGAGGGACGTGCCTCTGACCGAGGCCGGGATCTATGCCGCCGCCCTGCGGCTCATCGACGAGGACGGGGTCGAGGCGCTCACCATGCGCAAACTCGCCACCGTGCTCGACGCGAACCCGATGTCGCTGTACCACCACGTGCCGAACAAGGAAGCCGTGCTGCGCGGGGTGGCGAGAACGGTCGGAGCCCAGTTCCGCACCGTGACGCTTCAGGACGCTCCCTGGCAGGAGCGCATCCGCCTGCTGGCCATGGACTTCCGGACCCTGGCGCACCGTCACCCCGAGTTGATGGCCTACTCGTTCAGTCACCAGCCGGACTTCATCCAGCCTGACGACCCGTTCTGGACCGCGCTCACCGCGATCGTGGCCGCTGCCGGGGTGCCGCAGCCGGAGGTCCCGGAGACCGCCGCTCTCATGGTCGCCGTCGTCGTCGGCGTCCTCGGCGCCGAACTCAACGGCTCGCTCCAGCAGTGGGCGAGCCTCAAGCCCCCCGGTGCCGCTTCCGGCGCGGACGAGGGCACGGACGCAGACCAGGCAGGCCGTGATCAGGACCACATGTTCCGGCTGGTGATCGACACGCTCATCACGGGCCTGGAGGGCCGGCTCGCCGCCGGTCGTAACGGCCGGGGCGCCGGGCGCTGAGGCGGGGTGGTTCCAAGGCGTTGCGGCCTGGGCACGTCCATCGTCGGGCGAGTTGGGGCCGCAACGCACCGTGACGCACGTCTTGGAGGCGCAACGGTTTTCGCCCGAAGTCTCCCGGGCTGTCACCAGCGCGCCTATTCTGCTGTCCCACCAAGGCATCGCCATCCGGGGGGATCGTGTCCGACGCGTTCAAATCCAAGCCTGCGCTCCAGCGCTGTGCCGTATGCCGCCTACCGGTGGCCAAGAAAAAGCTCGTCTTCGCGCCGGGCGGACACCCGGTGCACCGCGACTGCCGGTCGACCACGGACCGCTCGTCGACCCGTTCGGCGGCTCCGACCGGTCTCACCCGGGTACCGAAAGACATCAGCCGCGCCGAACTCCTCAAGAGGATCGAAGCGTTGCGGAAGCGCGACGCGAAAATGAAGCCGGGTGCCGCGAAGGTGCAGCCCGCCGACCGCCCCAAGCCGTCGACAGTGCCACACCGCGGCAAGCGGCCGGTCGCCCCGCCCCAGCCGTACTACGGCGTGGAGATGAAGTTCATCGACGGCCGGTGGGTACAGATGCACCCTGACTCCGAATAGTGGCCGCCCTCAGACGCACGAGGCCGACCGCTACGTCGCGGCACAGCAGGTCTGGTCGAGGAGTTCGTGCAGCGAGGGCTTCACGTGCCGCCGCCTGCTGTCTGGACGATCGCTCCGTCCGCGGTCACTGCCAGGAGCGCGCCAATGGGCGAGCCGCGCCGAGGTGATGACGCCGTGGTTCGCCGCGCTCGCCGGTAGTTTGACGCCCAGCGAGGCGGCCAACCCCCGGGGATGGGGCGCGCGTTGGCCGCGGCCCCCACGTCGTACACCCCGAAGACAGCGCGGGCCTTGCCAGGCCCTGCTCCTCGGGGAGTCTCAGGCCCATTCACCTTGATCACCGTGCCGATGGGATCGCAGCCTGCCCGCTGACGGATCTCCCCAGGGCACGGCCTGCCCGGTGTACTTGACGCGGGACAGACCTGCGACCCCCTGTTTTGCTACCTGCTCATTTCTTGGCTCCAGCCGACGGCGGTGCCGTGCTGAGGAGGAGCGCCACGTCGGGGGCGATGCCGATGCCGGCTTCCAGCGGTTCGTCGAGGACGTCGAGGTCGCGAAGGCAGGTCAGCACGGCATCGCCGGGAGCGCGGCACAGCACCGTGCACATCTCGTGCCGGAAGTCCCGGACCTCGTCCGCGCGGAGCCCGCCCCGGCGTACGGCGGGCATGACGGGAAGGCGGGTGGAGGTCTCGGCGGCGGCGTACACGTACGGCAGTTGGAGTTCGGCCCCGACCAGCTTCCGGCTGTCCGGGGCGAACCGGAAGACGTCCGGCGTGTCCCACAGCCGGTGCTGGCTGCCGAAGGTGTTCGCGAGCAACCGTCATGTCCTCCTGCCGGTCCTGATCCGCCTCGGCCTGCTTATCCTGATCGAGGGCGGTGCCTAAGGCTTGTGACCACGTGGAGAATTGAGCTGGGGCAGGCCGGATCGCCGGCCGTGACGCTCGCGCGTCGCCATTCTTGAGACCGCTGCGAAGAGCGTCTGACCTGCTGGTCCTTCTTTATAACCTCAACAAGTACGGAAGGCGTGCGGCCAACTTACTCACGCCTCCCCGAGCACGAACCGCCGGACGGGCCCTGACCGGGCCCAGGTCATAGCGGCGAAGCCGAGTGCTGTCGGAGACCGCCGCACACTGCCCCTGACGCGCGGCCCGTCCGGCCGAGGTCTGATCAGGCCTTGCCAGGAGGCGCGGCCGGCCGGCCGGTGAGCTCCTGCTCGACAACAGCCGTGTACTGGGGGCTCCATGGTGACGGGCGGCCGTTCGCCAGGTCGATTTTGATCACGACGCGATGCCCTTCCGCGTGCACCGTGCGGCCGTCCAGAGAGACCACGGCGAATTTGTACGTCGCACTGGTGTTGCCCATTCGCTCGACCCAAATCCGGATCTCCACGGCGCCGGATTCCCGCACCGGGGACAGGTACGAAACGCTCATCTCGCGAACGGCGATCGCCCCGTCGGGATGGCTCGGGCGGCCGTCCCGCATGGTGACACCATACCGAGACCAGAAATCGGAAATCGCGCGCTCGACCAGGACGGGATATCGGGCGTTGTGCAGCATGCCCATGGCATCGAGGTCGTCGTAGTGCACGGACTGCCGGAGCGTGACCCCACGGTTCACACACGTATCCATCGCCGTGCCTCCATTTGGGCTAAGTCGGTCCCGCACCCATGTCACCCGCTCACACCGGAGAGCATAGTGATCCTCCCTGAGGGACAACGCGGCGCTCACTCGAAAGAGGGACTTTCGGCGTGGCGACGGCCGAGCTGCGCCAAAAGGTGAGGGAAGGAGGTTCGGTGCGTTGGAGTGGACCGGACCTCTGGTGCCTATCTCGGGAGTTCTCTGATGGCCAGTCGCGACGAAGTCTTCGATGCGCTTGTACAGAATCTGATGCAGGTCAACCCGGCCTTGTCCGCCCAAGACATCAGCGGGGAAACGTCACTGGCGGCAGACCTGGGCCTGGATTCGTTCGCCCGGGTTGAGTTGCTGGTCCTGGCGGAGGAGGCGCTCGGTCTTGCTCGCCAGGTGGACCCGAGGATTTTCATCGGCGCGCGCACCCTCGACGACCTCGTCGCACAGCTGATGGCGACCGAACTGCCCACGCCGATGCAGAACTACCCAGGAGGATCGACAGGGAACGGCACGACATGAGTACGCCAAGCAGCCCTGCCTGCCCGGCGCGCGAGACCGATCCGCGGGCGGTCAAGCACTGGGCTCAAGGAGCGTCCGGCCTGTTCGCGGCTCCCGCGCTGGGTCCCGTGGAGGCAGACCGGTGCTTCTACGTGCACGGGCCGGACTTCGCCCGTCGGTTCTTCCACGCCGACGATGGTGCGCTCAGTCATGCCGACGGATGGAACAGTGTCCTGGGAGCAGCCTTTGGACACGGGATGCTCAATCTCGATGGGCGTCTTCACGACACGTACCGGCGGGCGGTGATGCCGCTGCTGAAACGACGTGCCGTTGCCGCCTACGCCCCGCACATCACCTCCGCCTTTCGCAGGGTCACTACGGAGCTCGGCGGAACCGTCGACGTGTTCCCTCTCGTCCGCAGACTCGTGTTCGAGATCTCCGCGCAGATTCTCGCGGGTATCGCACCGCGCGACACCGAGGAACTGTTGGAGGCGTACATCCAACTGCAGGCACCTCGGCCTCTAGGCACCGCGGAGGGTATGCGCGCCGTGCAGCGTGCCGTCAGGGCGCGCCATGCACTGCGCGCCGGTCTCCTCGCCGCCGCCCGCCGGCCAAGCGGTAACCGCGACAACGCGGTTACCCGGCTCAGAGCGCTGGACGACCGGCCATCGGACCTCCAGATCGCCGAGAACCTGTCCATTCTCCTTCTCGGCGGATACGAGACCACGGGCTACCTGCTGTCCCGGATGCTGTGGCTGGTGGCTCGCCACGCGGAACTACAGGAACAGCTCCGTCGGGGGTTCCAGGGGGAAGACCCTCTCGGGGGACAGTCGTTGTTCGAGGCGGTGTTCGCCGAGACGGCCCGTCTGCACCCACCCCTCGCGCATCTCCCGCGGCGTTCGGGCGTCGACCTGGCCTGGGCAGGACACCACATTCCCGCAGGCAGCCATGTGTTCTTCTCCGTTCTCACTGCCCACCACGACCCGGACCTGTTCCCCGAGCCGGAGAAATTCCGAATCGGCCGCTTCGGTGTCGGAAAAACGGAGGCGACCCCGCCCGGCTTCGCCTTGGTCCCCTTCGGCGCAGGCCCCCGTATCTGCCCCGGTGTCCATCTCGCCACACTCACCAGCAAACTCATCACCCGGCACTTCCTGGAGTCGTTCCGCATGAACGCCGATTCCGACAGGTACGTGGCGGACGTCACGCACAACGGGGCGAGCATCTCCCCGGCCGGACCGCTCGCCATCACTTTTTCGCAGCACCGGGAACGGACCTCGCGATGAACACAGCAGCGGACCATCCACTGGACCAGGCGACGTTGCCCGCGGCCTTGGCAGCACTGTCACGTCATTTTCCGGCCGCGACCGCCACGTTCCCCGGCATGAACGTGAGCCTGGACGCCGCCCGACTCGACCGGGCATCGGTCCGATTCGCCCGCGGCCTGCTCCGCCACGGAGTACACCCAGGAGCCGTGGTCGGTCTCGCCGTTCCGACCTCGGCGGACTTCCTGGTGAGCCTCTTCGGCGTACTGCGGGCGGGTGCGGCGGTCTGTCCGTTGCCGGCACTGAAGGGGCTGTCCAGCAGCAGCAGAACTCGTCTCGCCCGCGCTGTGCGTGCGGCAGGAATGCGTCACCTGATCACCGACGCAGTAGATCCGACCGCTATCGGGTATCTGCGCGAATCCTGTCCCGGTCTGGCGCTCCTAGGAGCCGACATCGGCGCACGCGGCAGCGGCAGCCTGCCCGAGGTGGCGCCCGACGATCTCGCGATCGTTCAGTTCACTTCCGGCAGCACCGCCGAGCCCAAGGGCGTCATGCTCCCGCACAGGGCAGTTCTGGCCGGTCTGCGCGCCATTGTGCTGTCCGGTGGACTGACGCCGGACGACGTGCTCGTGCAGTGGGTGCCGCCCCATCACGACATGGGACTCTTCGGAATGCTCGCCGCGCTGCTCAACGGCGGCAGCGCGGCCCTTCTCAGCCCGATGTCCTTCATCCGAAAGCCGACGGGCCTCTTGGCAGAAATGGCCCGAAGCCGCGGCACGCTCATGACCGGGCCGGACTTCTCCTATCGACGCCTGGCTTCGGCGGCGACCCCGGAGACCCTCGCCGGGCTGGATCTGCGCCGCTGGCGCATCGCCTTCAACGGCGCCGAACCGGTCCGCGCCGCCACACTCACGACATTCGAGGAGCGCTTCGCCCCGGCCGGGGTCGCATCGTCGACCATGTATCCCGTCTACGGGATGGCAGAGGCGACCTTGGCGATCACCTTTCCCGAACCGGGCAGCCGGCCCCGCGTGGTGCACGTGGACCGGGAAGTGCTCAGCAACGAAGGCGCTGTTCGCTTGCGCCCCCACGACCACCCCGGAGTCAAAGCGCTCGTGGCCGTCGGCAAGCCGGTCCACGGCATGCGTATGCGGCTGGTGGATAAGTCCGGAGAGCTGTGCCGTCCCGGCCGACTCGGCGAAGTCCAGATCAGCGGTCCAGCCGTGACCACCGGCTACTACGGAAATCCCGAGGCCAACGGGGAAGCTTTCGACGGCTCTTGGTTCCGCACCGGCGATCTCGGTTTCCAGCTCCGGGGAGAGCTGTTCGTCGCGGGCCGCATCAAGGAAATGATCATCATTCGGGGTGTGAACGTCTTCCCGGAGGACATCGAGGCGGTCGCGAGCCAAGTCCAGGGCGTCCATCGGGGACACTGCGTCGCCTTCCCCGTGACGGACCACGACGGTGATGAGCGCATCGCTGTGGCGATCGAGGTCGCACGCACCGGAGCACCCGAATCCACCGCCAGGCGTGTACGGCGAGCGGTGTGTGAGGCGCTCGACATCAACGTCGTGGAGGTTCACACCGTCGCTGCCAACTCCCTGCCCCGTACCACAAGCGGGAAGTGGCAGCGGGCCCTGACCCGGCAACGCATCTCTCGTCCGGCGTCGGCTGCCGCCGCTCGCGAGATGGCCCGCTGAATGGCGTTGCGTGCCGGTGCCGAGTCGTCACCCGGCACCGGCACGTGGATCAGTAGGAGCCGAAAGCCATGTTCCCCGGAGCGGCAGGGTCGGTGCTGGTGTAGAACTCCTCAATCGCCCGAATCAGTTCCTCCAGGCTGACGGAACCGTCGCCGTCGCGGTCCAGCGCGGTGAACGCCAAGTCTGCGTCGGTGGTGTTCATGCGCAGGCTGCGCTGTACCCGGCGCAGCTCCTCGCGGCCGATCCGACCATCGTCGTCGGTGTCGCACAGTTCGAGCGTTGCTTTCGCCAGGGGGCGCATGACACTCCCGTAGTCGATCGGACCGTCGGCATGCAGCGATGCGACGTACTCCTCGCGAGTGACCACCCCATCGCCATCCGCGTCCGCGTGCCGCAACAACTGCTCCCAGAGCTGGGCGTACGCTTTGCTGAGTGCTTCGTACTTCGGCGCCCCGGGTGGTTCGTCGAACTCCTCGGCCAGACGGCGAAGAGAATCCTGGAAGTCTGCGGCCGTGATCGCGCCATCGCCGTCGACATCGAGAAGTTCGAAACGCTTCGCGATTTTGGACATCAACAGATCAGTTGACATGTGGACTCCACGATTGACTAGCGAGGATTCGCCACCAGTACGTGACTCCCACATTACCGCTTATGTGTCACGGCCCGGCGGGCTTTTGGCGTCCTGACGTGTTTCTGCTGCGCGCAGCCGGTTACCGCTGGGCTTAAAATATGGAAATCGTTGGAGCGGAGTAAATTCAGTCTCGGCAGGCTGTTGCTCCCGCAATTCGATCTCCTGTCCGATGGCCGTGATGCTGCGCACGCGAACCCGGCCGGAACTCGTCCGGGCCCTGGACAATCACCGGGCTACGCGTCGGCGTCCCAGTCGATCCGGTTCAGTAGTCGGGGGATGCGATTGGGGCCCGCATGTCCGGCGGTGACAACGATCATGGGCGTCCAAAGCGTGTTTACTACTGGCGTCGCACCGCGGCCGCAAGGGCGGCAGGGCATCACATCACCGTCGCGGACCGGGCGGCGCCGGGAACAACTTCCGAGCAGCAGCAACTGCCCTGACCCAAGCTGCATGGATGTGTTCAATATCCGGAGTGAGGGAGTGAGGGCCCCTGCGCGATTACCCCAAGATCCGATGCCGCAGGATGCCGCACTACAGCACCTGCAGCTGCCTTCAGGACAGCGGTCCGTCGCGGTCAGCTGTGGGGGGAGGAGGCGGGCAGGCCCTGGTCGGCGGCCCAGGAGGCGAGAACGCGCAGCCGTTCGTGGGTGGGGGAGCCGGGCTCGGCGGTCCAGACGGTCAGATGCTGGTCGGGATCGGTGTTGGCGGTGAGGGTGTCCCAGTCCAGGACGAGCTCGCCGACGACCGGATGGTTGAGGGTCTTCGTGCCCACGGTGCGGGCGGCGACGTGGTGATCGCCCCACCAGCGGGCGAACTGCTTGTCGCTATGGACAGTTCACCGACCAGCTCGATCAGGCGCGGGTCTTCGGGATACTTCGCGGCCTCCATGCGCAGTTGGGCGACGGCGATGTGCGCGGAGCTCTCCCAGTCGGCGTACAGGGTGCGCATGGCGGGGTCCGTGAAGATGATCCGCGGGTAGTTGCGGTGCTTTTCCGCGAGACGGGAGAAGTCGGTGACCAGGGCGGCGGCCAGCGCGTTCCAGGCGAGAATGTCCCCGCGCCTGCCCTGCACGATGGCCGGAGTGGCGGTGAGGTCGTCCAGGACCCGCTGCAACTGTGGCTGGACCTTCTGCCGGCCGCGGCGCCGGGTGCGGGTGGTGGTCTTTGCCGTCGACGGCGAGGAACTGTTCTTCTCCCACGTCGGCCTGCGCGGCGGCCCCGCAGGGCCGGATGGCACGGGGACAGCAGCCCCGACACGCTGGTCCAGCGCCTGTACGACATCCACACCGAGCGGGACGGCTTCCGCCGCTACTCCGAGTCTCTGCCCGACTAGCCACAGGACGCCCCCGTGAACCCCGCCCCCTTCCGCGCTCTCGCCCGCGTGGTCCCGGCCGCCGCCCTGCTGCTGGTCGTGACCGCCTGCACCGACGATTCCCCGTCCTCCTCCTCCTCCTCCTCCTCCGCCGCCTCCTCCTCCGCGCCCGCGTCGCCGCAGGCTTCGACGGCCCCGGCAGCCACCACGCCGACCGGCAGGACAACCGCGGTGAACATCCGGCTCACTCTCGACGGCCACTACATCGCCGCCACCCTGAACGACAGCCCCACAGCCCGCGACTTCGCGGCCCAGCTCCCCCTGCCCCTCTCCCTGCGCGACCTCAACCAGGTCGAGAAGGTCGCCGATCTGCCCCGGAAGCTGTCCACCTCCGGCGCCCCGGAAGGCGCCGACCCCGAGGTCGGCGACCTGGCGTACTACGCCCCCTGGAACCAGCTCGCCACCTACTACCGCGACGCCCCGTACGCGACCGGTCTGGTCATCCTCGGGCACATGGCCGACGGCGGTGCCGAGCGGCTCGCCGGCGCCGACGAGATCACCATCGAAGCCGCGCCCTGAGCCGCCCCACCGCTCGCCCGTGCATGAAGGGGGGAGGAGATCCTCCCCTTTTCGTCCGGTCCGCCGCATGGAACCGTCGAAGATGTGGCCGCGCCGTCCACCGTCCGCCGCGACGGCTTCAGCCGCGAGGCACGCCCCTTCGCCCTGGCCACCGTCGTCGGCGTGCACGGCAGCGCCCCTCTGCCGGTCGGTACGTCGGTCGCGGTGGACGAAGACGGCAACGCCGTCGGCAGCATCTCCGGCGGCTGCGTCGAGGGAGCGGTCTACGAGCTGTGCCGGCAGGTGCTCCATGACCGGGGCACGCCGCAGCGGGCCTGGTTCGGCTACTCCGACGACGGTGACCGGCGCTCGGGACTCGTTCCCGCCCTCACATCATCGCGACGACGACCTTGCCGGCCTTTGCCCGTCCCTTTTCGACGTACTCCATGGCCTGGAGGGTTTCTTCGAACGGGAAGACGCGGTCGACGACGGGGCGGATCTTCCCGGTGTCGATGAGGGGGGTGAGTCCGCGCAGTTGGTCGCCGCTGGCCTTCATGAACAGGAATGAGTACTTCACACCGTGGCGCCTGGCGTTGCGCCGGGTCTTGAAGCTGAGGGCGGTCATGGCCAGGCGGAGGATCGGGTTCGCGCCCAGTTCGCGGGCGAAGGCCGGGTCGGGCGGACCCGCGACGCTGATGACTGTGCCGCCGGGCTTGAGAACGCGCAGGGACCTGGCGACGTTCTCGCCGCCGAGGCTGTCGAGGACGACGTCGTAGCCGTCGAGGACCTCTTCGAAGTCCTGGCTGCGGTAGTCGACGACGACGTCCGCGCCGAGGTCCTTGGCCAAGTCGGCCTTGGCGGTGCTCACGGTGGTGGCCACGTGCGCGCCCAGCGCCTTGGCCAGCTGGACGGCGATGGAGCCGAGGCCCCCGGCGCCCGCGTGGATGAGGACCTTCTGGCCCGGCTGCACGTGTGCCCGCTCGACCAGTGCCTGCCATGCGGTCAGGGCGACCAGGGGGAGGGAGGCGGCCTCGGCCATGGTGAGGGTGGCCGGTTTGGGCGCCAGGTCGTCCTGGTGGACGGCGATGAGTTCGGCGAAGGTGCCGATGCGGTCCTTGTCGGGCCGGGCGTAGACTTCGTCGCCCACCGCGAAGCGAGTGACGGACGGGCCGACCCGGACGACCGTCCCTGCGAGGTCGTTGCCCAGAACGAGCGGGAGACGGTAGGGCATGAACGCCTTGAAGTCTCCGTTGCGGATCCTGAGGTCCAGCGGGTTGATGCCCGCCGCGTGGATCTTGACCAGGACGTCGTCGGCACCTACCTGCGGGGCGGGTACTTCGGCGGCGCGCATCCCGGCTTGGTCGCCGTAGTTCTCGACTATGAAAGCCTTCATCGTCGTCTCCGTTCCGTTCCCCGTCCGTGAAGGTCGAGGTCTCCGCTCGCCCCGGGTGTTTCCCAGTACGAGGTAGTTTTTGTTGTTTTTCTGGCTGCGCGCGGGCGCACCGCGTCCTCGGCCGCGTTCGCCCATCAGGCCACCGGCACGACCGGGGCGGTGACGCGGTCGGCGGCGCCTCCCTGGAGGCGGTCGAGGGAGGCGGCGATCCCCTCGTGGGGCGCGCCGAGCGGCACCGCGCTGACATCGGTCAGGCGGGTGTACTGCTCGTCGGTCAGCTGGACGTCGAGGGCACCGAGGTAGCTGTCGAGCTGGGAGAGACTGCGCGGGCCGATGATCGGGACGAGCGTGGTCACGGAACGGGCGGCGCGCTCGCGCACCCAGGCCACCGCCACCTGGGCGGGCATCATGCCGGTCTCCTCGGCGATCGCCAGGACGGTGTCGACGACGGCGGTCTTCCGGCCGGTGCTCTCGGTGTGGATGACCATGCCGAGGTCGCTCAGGCGTCCCTCGGTGGAGCTGCGGTATTTGCCGGTGAGCAGTCCGCCGCCGAGCGGGGACCACAGGGCGGCGCCCAGCCCGAGGCTCTCGGCCATGGGCAGGAGCTCACGGTCGGCGGTGCGCTCGACGAGGCTGTACTCGTGCTGGATGCCCACGATCGGGGCCCAGTTCTTCAGGTCCGCGAGGGTTACGGCGCGCGAGACGCGCCAGGCGGGGAAGTTGGACAGCGCGGCGTGGTGGATCTTGCCGGCGCTCACCAGGTCGTCGAGTCCGCGCAGGAGTTCCTCCATCGGAGTGAGCTCGTCGGGGAAGTGCACCCACAGCAGGTCGATGTAGTCGGTGTTCAGGCGCTTCAGGCTGGCCTCGACCGAGGCGACCATGTTCTTGCGGCTGTTGCCGGTCTTGGAGATGTCCGGATGCGGGGCGGCGCCCAGGGCGAACTTCGTGGACAGGACGAAGTGGTCGCGGTCGGCGGAGATCAGCTTTCCGGTCAGTTCCTCCGACTCGCCGAACTGGTAGCCGTCCGCGCTGTCGAGAAAGGTGCCGCCGGCCTCGGCGAACCGGTCGAAGATCCGGCGTGCCTCGTCGGGCTCGGCGCCTGCGCCCCAGCCGGTGCCGAAGTTCGCGGTGCCGAGCGCGTACTCGGAGACGCGCAGTCCGGTCCGGTGGCCGAAGCTCGTGTAACGCATGAGATGTCCTTGCGTGAAGGGGTGTGAAGGTGGTCGCGCCGGGGTGGAGGGTGAGCGTCAGTCCGCGTTCGGCTGGGGCGCCGCGGACAGGCTCTGCTTGACGTAACGGGTGGTCTCGTCGGCGAGGATCTCGGGCAGGCCGGTCTCGATGCCGGAAAGGGCCTGGGCCGCGACGTCGTCGGCGGCGACCTTCTGATCGGCGGGCACGTCGGCGGCCATGTCGGTGTCCATGTAGCCGACGTGCAGCGCCGAGACGGCGATGCCGCGGGGTGCCAGCTCGTCGCGGGTGGCGCCGGTCAGCGCCCACGCGGCGGCCTTGGACGCGGCGTAGGAGCCGAGTCCGGCCGGGTGGAACCAGGACAGGACGGACAGGACGTTGAGAACGGCGCCGCCGCCGTTGGCCTCGATGACGGGGGCGAAGGATCGGGTCGTGACGAGCGGGCCGAAGAAGTTGGTCTCCATCTCCCGGTGCACCTCGGCCACGTCGCCTCCGATCAGCGACGTGCCGGTGGAGATGCCCGCGTTGTTGATCAGCAGTGTGACGTCGGACGCCACGCGCGCGGCCTCTCGTATCGACGCCTCGTCCGTGACGTCCAGCCGCAGCGGGACGACGCCCGGCACGTCGACCGTCTCGGGGCGTCGGGCCGCGCCGTACACCTTCGCGCCGCGCTCGACGAGCTGGGCGGCCAAGTGCCGCCCGAGGCCCCGGTTGGCGCCGGTGACGATCGCGACCGCGTTCTTCAGTTCCATGCTCGCTCCTGGTCGTGGCGGGCGCCGTCGGCCACCCGCAGGGGATTAGATTACGGAGGTAATCTAAACACGAGGGCTATGATAGATGCCAGTCGACATCCAAAGGGGAAGTGGTCATGGGCCGCGTATCGCAGGCGCAGGCGGAGGAAAACCGCAGGCGGGTGGTGGACACCGCGTCCCGGCTGTTCCGAGAGCAGGGCATGCAGGTCAGCGTCGCCGACCTGATGAAGGCGGCCGGTCTGACGCACGGCGCCTTCTACAAGCAGTTCGCCTCCAAGGAGGCGCTCGTCGACGAGGCCACCGCCCACGCCTTCGCCGAGCTCGCCCAGCGCCACAGCGCCGGGCTCGAGAAGTACGACGGGCAGCGCGTCGCCGCCCAGCAGGCGCTGATCGACACCTACCTCTCCGTCGAGCACCGTGACGCCCCGGCGGACGGCTGCCCGGTCGCCGCGCTCGCCACCGACATCGCACGCGAGGGCGGGGGGCGCGAGGCCCGTCGCGTCTACGCCGAGGGGGTGGCCGACTTCGCCGATTTCCTGGCCGGTGACGACCAGGACGGCATGGTCCGGCTCTGCACCCTGTTCGGTGCGCTGGTCCTGTCCCGGGCCACCAAGGGCTCCCCGCTCTCCGGGGAGATCCTCGCCGCCGCGCACGCGGCCTTGACTGAAGCAGGCTGATCAAGGGCTCGGTGCGGGTGCACATCGACCGGGCTCGCGGGCGACGGGGCATTCGTGGCCGGGCGGGGCGGCGGGAGAAGGCCTTCGACGACGAGGACGGTGTACAGGACTGACCGGTGACCGGGCGGCGCCTGGGCGCTCGGTCGGTCCCCGGCTCGGGCGTGGTGCCGCGCGGTGTCGTTTCGTGGCTCAGAGCCACTTGTTGCGGCGCAGGGCTCGGTAGGTCAGGGTGCAGACCACGACGATGACGGTGAGGACGGCGGGGTAGCCGTATCGCCAGGTGAGTTCGGGCATGTGGTCGAAGTTCATGCCGTACACGCCGACGACCATGGTGGGCACCGCGATGAGGGCGGCCATGGCGCTGATGCGGCGCATGTCGGCGTTCTGCTGAACGCTGAGCTGGGCGGAGCTGGCATTGAGGATGCCGGTGACCAGTTCGTCGAAGCCGGTGATCTGCTCGTTGGCGCGCTGGTGGTGGTCGGCGACGTCGCGCAGGTAGGCGCAGACGTCTGCGGGGATGTCGGGCATGGTCCCGGACGCGAGGCGCTGCAGGGGGCCGGCCAGGGGGGCGACGGCGCGCTTGAACTCCATGAGCTCGCGTTTGAGCTGGTAGATGCGGGCGGGATCGACGGGCTTGCCGGGGGAGAAGACCTCGCTCTCCAGGCTGTCGATGTCCATCTGGAAGGCGTCGGCCACGTCCAGGTAGTGGTCGACGACCATGTCGGCGACGGCGTGCAGGACGGCCGCGGGCCCGTGCCCCAGATGGTGGCGGTCGGCCTCCAGCTCGCGGCGCACCGCGTCCAGGGGCGGTGCGCTGCCATGGCGGACGGTGATGGCGAAACCGGGCCCGGCGAAGACCATGATCTCGCCGGTGTCGACGATCTCGCTGGTGGGAGTGATCTCCTCGTGCTCGCAGTAGACGATGGTCTTCAGCACGAGGAAGAGGATGTCGCCGTAGCGTTCGAGCTTGGGCCGCTGGTGGGCGTGGACGGCGTCCTCGACCGCCAGCGGGTGCAGGTCGAAGGCGTCCGCGACACGCTGGAACTGTTCGGCGGTCGGCTCGTACAGGCCGATCCACGCGAAACGGCTCCCGTCGGGGTCTATCCGCTGCAGGATCTTCTCCAGCCCGGTGCGTCCCGGGAGCCGTCGGCCATCCTCGTACAGTGCGCAGTCGACCACCGCCGGCGGCAGGACATCACCGCCCCCGGCCGCCCTGTCATCGTCCCGCTCGGCCATCGCCGGCCCCCTTCCTTGTGGTGTCCCCGACTCCCTCTGCCCCGGCCGGTGCCCGGTGTCACCGGGCACGGGTCTATCCGGTCAGGGCGATGTACGCCGTGATGAAGACGATCCAGGCCACGATCGCGGCGAGGAGCAGGGTGCGCAGAGTGGGCCTCATGGTGGTCTCCTCCTGCCGGCCGGGGCGGAACGCCGCCGGGGTCACAGCCAGTCGCGGCGCTTGAAGACGACGTACAGGCCGCCGCAGACCACGCCCATCAGCAGCAGGGCGAAGGGATAGCCGAACACCCAGCCCAGTTCGGGCATGTGGTCGAAGTTCATGCCGTAGATGGTGCCGACCAGGGTGGGGGCGAAGAGGATGGCGGCCCAGGCGGAGATCTTCTTGATCTCCTCGTTCTGCGCGTGGCCGGCCTCGGCGAGGGCCTTCATCTCCTCGTTCTGCTGCTGGGTGACCAGCGTGGCGTTCACGGTGAGGATGTCCTGCAGGGCCTGCTTGAACCCGTCGACGCGTTCGGTGACGTGCGTGGCGTGGTCGGCGACGTCACGCAGGTAGCGGCGCAGTTCCTCGTCGATGTTGTACTTCTCGAACCCGGCCGACAGACCGCCCACGATGCCCGCCAGCGGGCGGGTGGCACGCTGGAAGTCCACCACTTCGCGGGACAGCTCGTAGATGCGGCGCGAGACACCGGGGGCATTGCCGAAGACCTCGGTCTCGATCTCGTCGATGTCGTTCTGCAAGCCCGCCACGACGGGGGCGTAGCCGTCGACGACGGCGTCCATGATCGCGTACAGCACCGCCTCGGGACCACGCTTGAGCAGATCGGGACTGTTCTCCATCCGGGCGCGGACCGCCGCCAGATCGGGGGCGGCGCCGTGGCGGACGGTGATGACGAAGTCACGGCCGACGAACACGTGCAGCTCCCCGAAGTCGACCTCCTCCGCGGCATCCATGTACCGGGCGGCCCGCAGCACCACGAACAGGGTGTCGCCATAGCGCTCCAGCTTCGGCCGCTGGTGCGCCTCCAGCGCGTCCTCGACCGCCAGCGGATGCAGATCGAACTCCGCCGCCAGGGACTGCAGCTCCGCCGGGTCCGGCCGGTACAGGCCGATCCACGCCATACCGCCCGGATGCTTGCGCAGTTCCCGGAAGGTCTCCGTCAGCGAGTCAAGGGTGCTGATGCGCCGGCCGTCCTCGTACAGCGCGGCGGTGATCACACTGCTGTCCCGCTCGTGCCGCACGGCCTGCGCGTCCGGGCCGGGCTGCTCGGTGGCCGCTCCGGCGGCGGAACGCTTGACGGGCGGCTTGCCGGGGGTGAAGGCGCGCAGGCCGCGCAGACGACGCTCGGACATGAGGGGGACCCCTTCCAGGGGCAGGAGGAACGGGACGTGACGTGGGATGCGGCATGCCGCGGGACGCCACCCCCGGCTCCCCTACGGAGTCCTGGTGCGGGCGGCGCCGTGCGGCATGCGACTGGGAGGTTCACCGCTCATCGCGGAATCCACCACTTTTCGACGCAAACGCAGACAGGGCCGTCCAGCAGCGTATACCGCCCTCCCCCAGGGCGGGGCCGCCGTGAGCCAGGCCCATACGCGATCTGTACGCGTGACCCCGCAGGCGGCGACAGACACGGCGATCACCCGAGCCCAGAACCGGCGCGACGCCGACGTCCGGGCCGCCACCGGCACTGGCACCGCCACCGCCACCTTTTCCGCTCAGACGTTCGGCGCGCTCGGGCTCGGCGCCTTCGCCCGTGGCCGGCTGTGCGCTCACGGCCGCGGGGGATCAACGGAACAGCCGGTGATGCTGAGCCCCGGTGGGCCAGTCCGCCCGTTCCGAAGGCGGATCCCGCAGCAGGAAGAAGAACGGGGGCGACGGGTGGAGGGCCGGCCCGGTTTCTCACGTCAGCCGGTGTGTACGCGCGGGCGGCGGGCCCGGTCCGGTTCCGCCGCGCGCAGCACCTCGCGGGTGACCGGCGCGACCTCCCCTTGGCCGAAGAGGAAGAAGCGCAGGAAGTTGGCGAAGGGGTTGCCCTCGGTCCACTCGAAGTAGATATGGGGGACGGTGCCGGTCGTGTCGCGGACATGCATGAGGAGGGCCGCCAGGGCGTTGGGAATGGAGGAGGATTCCAAGGTGAGGACGCGGTATCGGTTGTGCAAGACCTCACCGCGCACGGTCAGACCGGCCTCGAACTCGGACGGGTCGGTGACGGTCACCTCCAGGAAGACGAAGTCCTCCTGCTCGGGCAGGTCGTTGTCGGCGCGGATCTGCTCGATCTTCTCGCGGTACTCGGCCTTGTCCCGGCTGTCGGGCTCGTTGGCGATGAAGCGGATCTTGCGGCTGGCTATGTCCCTGACGAACCGTTCCGCCATGTCGTCGAGCGTCACGCTCGTGACGCGGAGTTCGAAGGCGCGCACCAGTCGCGAGAGCAGGGAGATGAGAATGATGCCGGCGATGAAGCAGGCGCCGATCTTCACCCCGTCGGGGCGTTCGATCACGTTCACGACCGTGGTGTAGAGGAACACCACGGAGATCACCGTGAACGCGATGAACCAGCCCCGCTGCCTCGCCTTGCGGGCCGCGATGGTCACCGCGATCGACGCCGAGCTGATCAGCACGAGGACGCCGGTGGCGTACGCGCCGCCCTGCGCGTCGACGTCGGCGTCGAAGATCCAGGTGACCAGGAAGCCCACCAGCGTGAACACGATGACCATGGGGCGGACGGCGCGGGCCCAGTGCGGGGCCATGCCGTACCGGGGCAGGTAGCGCGGCATCAGGTTGAGCAGGCCGGCCATGGCGGAGGCACCCGCGAACCACAGGATGGCGATCGTCGAGACGTCGTAGACCGTGCCGAAGGTGTTGCCGAGGTAGTCGTGCGCGAGATAGGCGAGGGCACGGCCGTTGGCCTGGCCGCCCGGCTCGAACTCCCTCTCCGGGATCAGCAGGGTGGTGATGAAGCTGGTGGTGATCAGGAAACAGCTCATGATGACGGCCGCGACGGTCAGCAGCTTCTTGGTGTCCCTGATCCGGCCCCTCGGGCTCTCCTCCGTGTCGCCCGGGTCGCCCTTGACGTGCGGCATCACCGCCACCCCGGTCTCGAAACCGGACAGGCCGAGCGCGAGTTTGGGAAAGACGATCAGCGCCACGCCGATCATGGTGAGGACATTGCCGTGTTCAGCGGTCAGGGCGCTGGACCAGTCGGTGACGACATGCCCCTCGGTGAGCACGTGCCACAGACCTGCGACGACCACCACGGAGTTGAGCGCGAGGTAGACGCCCACCAGGACCACCGCGACACCGATCGCCTCCAGGAAGCCCTTGAGGAACACCGCACCGAGCAGCGCGATGAGGATCAGGGTGATCAGCAGCCGCTTGTCGTGAAGGGCTTCTGCGAGATGGGGGTTCTCCACGAGGTGGGTGGAGGCGTCCGCGGCCGACAGTGTGATGGTGATCAGGAAGTCGGTCGCCGCGAAGCCCAGCAGGGTCAGGACGAACAGCTTGCCCTTCCAGAAGGACAGCAGCCGCTCCAGCATGGCGATGGAACCCTCGCCGTGCGGGCTCTCCTGGGCCACGCGGCGGTAGACCGGCAGGGCGCCGGCCAGGGTGACCACCACCAGGACGATGGTCGCGACCGGCGACAGCAGCCCTGCGGCGAGGGCGGCGATGCCCGGCTGGTAGCCGAGCGTCGAGAAGTAGTCCACGCCGGTCAGGCACATGACCCGGTACCACGGCTGGCCCTTGTGGGCGGGCTCCGGCGCGGCGTGGGGCCCGGTGTGACCGCCCGTCCTGCCCATGTCGGACAGACCCTCCAGCATCCAGGCACGCAGACGGCGCGGTGGGCGTTCCGTGGTGGCCATCGGCGTGCTCCTGATGCGCGGATCGGCGTGGAGTTCCGGCCATCACGCGGACGGCGGCACCAGCGTAAGCACACAGTGACGCGTGGGCCCACGGATGAGCCCTCCAAATGCGTCAAGACCGCGTTAAGAACCCGGAGAGCGCAGCCACCGCGGCCCAGGGGACCAGGTCCGGCGGTCGTTCGCGCGCCACCTCGACCGCGAAGCCGCGGTGGATCCGCGAGGTCGGCAGCAGACACTCAGTGTGATGTCGTGCGAGGCTTCCTCACCGCTCGCAGGCCCTTCGCGGCCTCAGGGACCGGGCGTACGGACGCCGACTGGGCGGGGCCTCTTCGCCGGTGGATCGCCAGACGCTGAGCCGATGGCGGGACACCGGGCTCCCCACCGCATCCTGGACGGCGTCGGCGTCGGCCGGTTCCAGCCGGCGCAGCGTGGCCCCGAACAGGACGGCTGCCGTTTCCAGGCGGCGCAGTGTGACCCCGAACGGGACGGTTGCCGGCTGCGGCTGGGCCTGCCGGGTCCGCCATGCGCTCCCAGGCGTGAGCCGTTCGAAGGCGGCGCCGAGCTGCTGGGCGCCCCGCCCCGGGGGCAGCCCGGACGAAGGCTGCGCGGCACGCAAGGGCTGACGTTCACTCCAGGCCGGAGATCTTGAAAACGGCGCGGGCTGTTTCGCGGTCCACGCGTTCCGAGAGGCGTCGCAGGGCGGTCGCGCCGCAGAGCAGCGAGCCGTCGTCGGCGGCCTTCCGAGCCCCCCGCTCCAGGCAGAACCACAAGTGCGGGTGGCGCACCAGGACCCCGGGGTCGATCTCGACACGTCCTCCCAGGCGATCTCGCAGCAGGAGCCGCTGGGAGACCCCGTCCAGGCAGCGTATCGACACCAGCAGATCCGTGCGGACCCGGTGCCCGCGGACCAGGCCGCGTGTGGTCAGCCAATTGCCGCCCGCGGACACGCGCTGGGGGTAGAGCACGGCGTAGAGCAGTCCGGCGAGGACGAACCACAGCAAGGCCCGCCAAGGAGTGATCAGGCCGGAGCCCCAGTCGAGCAGGAGGAGGAAGGACAGCAATACGCCGGCGCAGAGGACTGCGCTGCGCAGTTCACGTGCGCGCTCGAGGTCGTTCGTCGCCTCACTGGTTCCGTCGGGGTCCTCCGCCCGTGCGGCGAGCCGTCCCCCGTGTGCATCGTCACGGCGTCCCATGGGCTGGACGCTAATGCGCCGGGGCTGTCGATCGGCGCGCCTTGACGCGGCTCTGACGGATACCGAACGGCATCTTGCTCCGACACCGCCTCGCACCGCCCGAGCGGCCGGGCAGCCGGGGCGAGGGCTCTGCCGTCGCCCATGTCACTCGCGTATCAACATCCCGTCAAAGTTGGCCGTTCGGGCGCGAAGAAGGCGCAAGGAACAGTCGGACGCGATGGGAATCGGACAGAACCTGGGCGCACCCGAACACCGCTCGAAGGAGCACCTGTCCATGACCGCAGTGACCGCCCAGCCGGATGCCGTGCCCGCCGGCGAGGAACCACCCGATACCGGTGAGCGCCACCGGCTGACCGCCGTCACCGGTCTGGCCGCCCTGTCCCTGGACGCCATGGCATCAGTGGCCTACGGGCCCGAGGCGATCGTCCTGGTGCTGGCCGCCGCGGGTGCTCACGGTCTGGGCTTCACCCTGCCGGTCACGCTGGCCATCGCCGGGCTGCTGGCGGTGCTGGTCGCCTCGTACCGGCAGGTGATCGCGGCCTTTCCGGACGGCGGCGGCTCCTACGCCGTCGCCAAGGCGCACCTGGGCGCGCGCACGAGCCTGGTGGCCGCGGCCTCGCTGGTGCTGGACTACGTCCTGAACGTCGCCGTCGCCGTCACTGCCGGAGTCGCCGCCCTGACCTCGGTCTTCCCCGCCCTCTACGACGACCGGCTGGCGGTGTGCCTGGCCGTGCTGGCGCTGATCACGGCAGTGAACCTGCGCGGGATCGTGGAGTCGGCGAGGGTGTTCATCGTGCCGACCGTCGTCTTCGTCGGCTCGATCCTCGTGCTGATCGCCGTCGGCCTGTTCCGGACCGAGCCGGTGAGCACGGCGACCGCGGCGGGCCACCCCTCCGTACTCGCCGACAACGCCACCGCCGTGGGCGCCCTGCTCCTGCTGAAGGCTTTCGCTTCGGGCTGCTCCGCCCTCACCGGCGTCGAGGCCATCGCCAACGCCGTTCCCTCCTTCCGCGTCCCCCGCGTCAAGCGCGCCCAGCGCGCGGAGGTCGCGCTCGGAGCCGTCCTCGGTGTGATGCTGATCGGTCTGTCGGTGCTGATCTCCCGGTTCCATCTCCAGCCGGTCGAGGGCGTCACGGTCCTCGCCCAGCTCGCGGACGCCTCGCTCGGCCACAACTGGGCGTTCTACGTGATCCAGTCCGCGACGATGATCCTGCTCGCCCTGTCCGCGAACACCTCCTTCGGCGGCCTTCCGGTGCTGCTGAAGCTGCTGGCCCGCGACAACTACCTGCCGCACGTCTTCGCCTTGAAGGCGGACCGCGAGGTGCACCGCCACGGCGTGCTCGTGCTCGCCCTGGTCTCCTGCGCGCTCCTGGTCTTCTCCGGCGGTGACACCAACACCCTCGTGCCGCTGTTCGCCATCGGTGTCTTCGTCGGCTTCACCATCGCCCAGGCCGGCATGGTCCGGCACTGGCGCAGCCGGCGCGGTCCGGGCCGGCGGGGCAAGGCGGTCCTCAACGGCTTCGGCGGGCTGCTCACCGGAGTCTCGGCGGTCGTCGTCACCGCGACCAAGTTCGAGGAGGGTGCCTGGCTGATCGTCATCGCCCTGCCCCTGCTGGTCGTGGCCTTCCAGACCGTGCACCGCGCCTACGCCCGCATCGGCGAGCGTCTCGGCCTGGGCCGGATCCCCGAGGTCCCGCACCGCGACCGCTCGGTCGTGATCGTGCCCGTCTCCTCGATCTCCCGCCTGACCTCCGAGGCGCTGACCGCGGCAGCCTCCCTCGGCGACGAGGTCCGAGCGGTGACCGTCTGCCACCCCGACCCGGAGGACCGCGCCGCCCTGTACGCGCTGGAGCGGGCCTGGGCGGAGTGGGACCCCGGGGTGCCGCTGGTCGGGCTGAAATGTGAGCGGCGCTCGCTGGGCCGCCCCATCGCCGCGTACGTCCGTGACGTGGGCGCCGCCGAGCCCGGCGCGCGGGTCACCGTGCTGATCCCGGAGACGGAGCCTGAGCGGCTGTGGCAGCGGCTGCTGAACAACCAGCGGGCCGCGGTCGTCGCGCACGCCGTGCGGCGGGAGACGGACGCGGTGATCTGCCGTCTCCGTTTCCGGCTGCCGTGAGGCCGGATCACCTGCTCCGGGGCGGGTCTGCTCGCCCCTTCGGACCGGATGCCGTCAGGGTTCCGTCAAAGCCGTGGGCCCCGCCGTAAGGGAGGCGTCAACGACCGGCCTGATCCGGCCACAGATGCGCTTTCCTCTAGTCGTCCGTATCAACCGAACCTCACTCCAGGAGTTCGCGATGGCCGATCTGGCCTTCGTCGTCGTCACGATCGCGGGTTTCGTGCTCGTGGCTCTCGCAGCCAAGGGGGTGACGAAGCTGTGACCGCCGAGAACATCGTCGGCCTCGTCGTGGCCGTCTCCCTGCTGGGCTACCTCGTCCTCGCCCTGCTCTTCCCGGAGAGGTTCTGAGACAAGAGATGGGTCCCGTACTCGCCGGCGTGCTTCAGCTGCTCGCTCTCGTGGCCGCGCTGGCACTCGCCTACAAACCCCTCGGCACCTACATGGCCAAGGTGTACTCCTCGAAGCAGCACCTGCGCGTCGAGAAGTGGATCTACAAGGGCATCGGCGCCGACCCCGACACAGAGATGCGCTGGCCCGCCTACCTGCGCGGCGTCCTCGCCTTCTCCGTGGTCGGCGTCCTGTTCCTCTACGCCCTCCAGCGACTCCAGGGGGTCCTGCCCGGCTCGCTCGGCTTCGACGCGATCGACCCGGATCAGGCGTTCAACACGGCCGTCTCCTTCGTGACGAACACGAACTGGCAGTCGTACTACGGCGAGCAGGCCATGGGCCACGTCGTGCAGACGGCCGGTCTGGCCGTGCAGAACTTCGTCTCCGCCGCCGTCGGCATGGCCGTCGCGGTGGCGCTGGTGCGGGGCTTCGCCCGCTCCCGGTCCGGTGAGCTCGGCAACTTCTGGGCCGACCTGGTGCGCGGTGTCGTACGCATCCTCGTGCCGCTCGCCTTCGTCGCCGCGATCGTGCTGGTCGCCTGCGGCGCCATCCAGAACTTCTCCGGGATCCACGAGGTCGGCCAGTTCATGGGCGGACAGCAGCAGTCGAACGGCGGCGCGGTCGCGTCCCAGGAGGCCATCAAGGAACTGGGCACCAACGGCGGCGGCTACTTCAACGCCAACAGCGCCCATCCGTTCGAGAACCCCACCCCGTTCTCCAACCTGTTCGAGATCTTCCTGATCCTGGTGATCCCGTTCGCCCTGACCCGCACCTTCGGCGTCATGGTCGGCTCCGTGAAGCAGGGCTACGCGATCCTCGCCACGATGGGCACCATCTGGCTCGGCTTCGTCGCCCTGATGATGTGGACCGAGTTCTCCCACCACGGCCCGGCCTTCGAACTGGCGAACGGGGCGATGGAAGGCAAGGAGGCCCGCTTCGGCATCGGCGGCTCGTCGATCTTCGCCGTGTCGACCACGCTCACCTCGACCGGCGCGGTGGACTCCTTCCACTCCTCCTTCACCGGCCTCGGCGGCGGCATCACCATGCTCGGCATGATGCTGGGCGAGATCGCACCCGGCGGCGTCGGCTCCGGCCTCTACGGCATGCTGATCATGGCGATCATCGCGGTGTTCATCGCCGGTCTGATGGTCGGCCGCACCCCCGAGTACCTGGGCAAGAAGATCGGCTCCCGCGAGATCAAGCTGGCGGCCTGCTACATCCTGATCACCCCGGCGCTCGTGCTCGTCTTCACCGCGTTCGCGATGGCCCTGCCGACCCCGGCGAACTCGATGACGAACAGCGGTGCCCACGGGTTCTCCGAGATCCTGTACGCCTACACGTCCGGCGCGAACAACAACGGCTCGGCGTTCGCCGGCCTCAACGCGGACACGCAGTGGTTCAACACCACGATCGGCCTGGCGATGCTGCTCGGCCGCTTCCTGCCGATGGTGTTCGTGCTGGCGCTGGCCGGCTCGCTCGCCGAGCAGAAGCCGGTCCCGGCGACGGCGGGCACCCTGCGCACGGACAAGCCGCTGTACACCGGGCTGCTGGTCGGCACGATCATCATCATCACCGGTCTGACGTACTTCCCGGCCCTCGCGCTGGGACCGCTGGCCGAAGGGCTGGCGTGATGACCACCGACGTAAAGAAGCAGGACTCCATGTCCACTCCCACCCTCGCGCCCCACCAGGACGCCCCCACCGGGCACAAGGCCCCCGAGGGCCGCGTCGGCGCGGGCCTCTTCGACCCCAAGCAGCTGGTCAGGTCGCTGCCGGACGCCTTCCGCAAGCTCGACCCGCGGGTGATGGTCAAGTCTCCCGTGATGTTCGTGGTGTGGATCGGCTCCGTGCTGACCACGGTCTTCTCCTTCACGGACCCGGGTGACTGGTTCGGCTGGACCATCAGCGCCTGGCTGTGGCTGACGGTGATCTTCGCCAACCTGGCGGAGGCCGTCGCCGAGGGCCGCGGCAAGGCCCAGGCCGACACCCTGCGCAAGGCCAAGACCGACACGGTGGCGCGCCGCCTCGTGGGCGACCGCGAGGAGCAGGTGCCGGGCACCGAGCTGAGGATCGACGACCTGGTCGTCTGCGAGGCCGGAGACATCATCCCCGGTGACGGAGACGTCATCGAGGGCGTGGCCTCCGTCGACGAGTCGGCGATCACCGGTGAGTCGGCCCCCGTGATCCGCGAGTCGGGCGGCGACCGCTCGGCGGTCACCGGTGGCACGAAGGTCCTCTCCGACCGGATCGTCGTCAAGATCACGACGAAGCCCGGCGAGACCTTCATCGACCGGATGATCAACCTGGTCGAGGGCGCGGCCCGGCAGAAGACGCCGAACGAGATCGCGCTCAACATCCTCCTGGCCTCGCTCACCATCGTCTTCCTGCTCGCCTGCGCCACGCTTCCCCCGCTGGCGGACTACGCGGGAACCCACCTGACGCTGGTGGTGCTCGTCGCTCTGCTGGTCTGCCTGATCCCCACCACGATCGGCGCCCTGCTCTCGGCGATCGGCATCGCCGGCATGGACCGGCTCGTGCAGCGCAACGTGCTCGCCATGTCCGGCCGCGCGGTCGAGGCCGCCGGTGACGTCTCCACCCTGCTGCTGGACAAGACCGGCACCATCACCCTGGGCAATCGCCAGGCCGCCGAGTTCGTGCCGGTACGCGGCACGACCGAGGCACAGGTCGCCGACGCGGCGCAGCTGTCGTCGCTGGCCGACGAGACGCCCGAAGGACGCTCCGTCGTGGTCCTCGCCAAGGAGAATTACGGGCTGCGGGAGCGCCACCAGGGCGAGCTGCTGGGTGCCGAGTGGATCGCCTTCACCGCTCAGACCCGGATGTCGGGTGTGGACGTCGACGGGCGCAAGATCCGCAAGGGCGCGGCCGGTTCGGTCACCGCCTGGGTCCGGGAGCAAGGCGGCACCGTCGCCGACGACGCGGACCTGATCGCCGACCGCATCGCCGAGGCCGGCGGTACGCCGCTGCTCGTCGCGGTCGAGGACGCCCGCGGCGCCCGTGTCCTGGGCGTCATCCACCTCAAGGACGTCGTCAAGGACGGCATGCGGGAGCGGTTCGAGGAGCTGCGCCGCATGGGCATCAAGACCGTCATGATCACGGGCGACAACCCCCTCACCGCCAAGGCGATCGCCGAGGAGGCCGGCGTCGACGACTTCCTCGCCGAGGCCACCCCCGAGGACAAGATGGCCCTCATCAAGCGGGAGCAGGCCGGCGGCAAATTGGTCGCCATGACCGGTGACGGCACCAACGACGCTCCCGCGCTCGCCCAGGCGGACGTCGGCGTGGCCATGAACACCGGCACGTCGGCCGCCAAGGAGGCCGGCAACATGGTCGACCTCGACTCCAACCCCACCAAGCTCATCGAGATCGTGGAGATCGGCAAGCAGCTGCTGATCACGCGTGGCGCGCTGACGACGTTCTCCATCGCCAACGACGTCGCGAAGTACTTCGCGATCATCCCTGCGCTGTTCGCCGCCGTCTACCCGGGCCTGGACAAGCTCAACATCATGGGTCTGTCCTCCCCGGACTCCGCGATCCTGTCCGCGGTGATCTTCAACGCACTCGTCATCATCGCGCTGGTGCCGCTGTCCCTGAAGGGCGTGCAGTACCGGCCGGTCAGCGCGGACAAGCTGCTGCGGCGCAACCTGACGATCTACGGCCTCGGCGGCCTGGTCGCGCCTTTCGTCGGCATCAAGATCATCGACCTGCTCATCTCCCTCATTCCCGGAATCGGCTGAAGGCCATGAACAACTCCGTATCGAACACCGCCCGGCTGCTCGGGGCGGGCCTGCGCGCCCTCCTCGTGCTGACCCTGGTGACCGGCGTGCTCTACCCGCTGGTCGTCACCGGCATCGCGCAGGGGCTGTTCCACGACAAGGCGAACGGCTCCGAGATCAAGGCGGACGGCAGGGTCGTCGGCTCGTCCCTCATCGGACAGGCGTACAACCTGCCGCTGAAAGAGGGAGAGGACACCCCGGCGCCGGACCTGAAGTGGTTCCAGGGCCGCCCGCAGAACGGCCTCGGCACCAACAGCGTCAACACCCAGTACCAGCTCATCCTGTCCGGCGCGACCAACCGGTCAGGGGACAACGAAGAGCTCATCCGGTGGGTGAAGGACGCCAAGGCCGCCGTCGTCAAGGACAACTCCACGGGCACCTACAAGGTGAAGCCGTCCCAGGTGCCCGCAGACGCGGTCACCTCCTCAGGGTCCGGACTCGATCCGAACATCTCCCCGCAGTACGCGGACATCCAGGTCCACCGGGTCGCCGAGACGAACGGTCTGTCCACCGCCGAGGTGCAGAAACTCGTCGACGAGCACACCGAGGGCCGCACCCTCGGCTTCATGGGCGAGCCGCGCGTGAACGTCCTCGAGCTCAACATCGCCCTCGAGGAACTCCTGGCGAAGAGCTGATGGCGTTACGCGATGTCCTCGGGAGCCGGCGGCTTCGGGAGCATCCCGGGCCCGCCGGCTCCCGCAGCCGCGACGTCGGGCGCCCCGCTTCCGGGCGTGCACGGCACGACGTACGACAGGAGAGGCAGACACCCATGACCCGGGTGCTCGTGGTCGAGGACGACCCGCAGCTGGTGCGGGCCCTCGTCCTCAACTTGCAGGCCCGTCACTACGGCGTGGACGCGGCACCGGACGGGGCCACGGCCCTGCGGCTCGCCGCCGCACGGCAGCCCGACGTGGTGCTGCTCGACCTCGGTCTGCCCGACATGGACGGCGTCGACGTCATCAAGGGCCTGCGCGGCTGGACCCGGGTTCCGATCCTGGTCCTGTCCGCCCGCCAGGGGTCGGACGAGAAGGTGGCAGCGCTGGACGCCGGTGCCGACGACTACGTCACCAAGCCGTTCAGCATGAACGAACTGCTGGCCCGGCTGCGGGCCGCCGTACGCCGTACCGAGGACACCCCGGCCGGTCCGGCGGCGACGCTCGTCGAGACCGAGGACTTCACCCTCGATCTGCTGGCCAAGAGGGCGGTGCGCGACGGAGAGGATGTGCGGCTCACGCCCACCGAGTGGCACCTGCTGGAGATCCTCGTGACGAGTCCGGGCCGGCTGATCACACAGAAGCACCTGCTGAACGAGGTGTGGGGCGTTTCGCAGAGCAGCAAGACCAACTACCTGCGGGTCTACATGGCCCAGCTGCGGCGCAAACTGGAGAAGGACCCCGCCCACCCCCGGTACCTGATCACCGAGCCCGGCATGGGCTACCGCTTCGAAGGCTGACCGAGGAACGACATGGCACGCGGCAAGCTCCGGATCTACCTCGGCGCGGCACCCGGCGTCGGCAAGACGTACGCGATGCTGTCGGAGGCCCACCGCCGCATCGAACGGGGCACCGACTGCGTGGTCGCCTACGTGGAACACCACCATCGGCCGCGCACCGAGGTGATGCTCCACGGCCTCGAACAGGTCCCGCGCAGGGAACTCGCGTACCGGGGCGGCACCTTCACCGAGATGGACGTGGACGCCGTCCTGCGCCGTGCCCCGACGGTGGCCCTGGTCGACGAGCTCGCTCACACCAACGTGCCAGGCTCCCGCAACACCAAACGCTGGCAGGACGTCGAGGAACTCCTCGCCGCCGGCATCGACGTCATATCCACCGTCAACATCCAGCACCTGGAGTCCCTCGGCGACGTCGTCGAGTCCATCACCGGGGTGCGCCAGCGCGAGACCGTCCCCGACGAGGTCGTACGGCGTGCCGACCAGATCGAACTGGTCGACATGTCCCCGCAGGCGCTGCGCCGCCGCATGGCACACGGCAACTCCGAACGCCGGCTTCCGTGCCCTCCCCCCAGCCACGTCAGTGATCCGTCAAGGTCGTCGGCACCGCGTCAGCGTCCCGTCAGGACAGCGCGGGACGGCGCGGTGGTGGGCATACCGTCGTTGGTGAGCCCCGGACCGCCTCCCCGCGTGCCGGGGTCTCTCCCACTCTGCTCCTGGCGCACCACGCACACCTTTCCGGTGTGGCCGCCCCGCTGGGGGTCACCACGGGACCGCTCTCGGGGGCGGTGGTCAGGCTCTTCTCCATCACGGGGAGGCAAGAGCACTTCGCCTTCGCGGAGTCGCTGGAGCATGCCCTGAAGTGACCGGACCGCCTCGCAGGCCGTTCGCGTCGGTGTGCTGCTGCTCCTGAAGTGTCCGTGTGTCGACTACGTGATCTCTGCGGTAACCCGTGGTCGTCTTCCCGAAGATTCCCTCGTCCCCGTGGAGCGGGTCCGAGCTCACGCGCGCCACCGGCGGGCCGGCGCCTGCGGCTCGTCGACCCGCGGCTCGGTGAAACCCGCGTCCGGCGACCGGGCCCGGTGGACATCGCCGCCCACCGCGATGCGGAAACCGCGGGCCGTCCTCGGCGGTCAGGCCGGGGGAACCAAGAACAGCCTCACCCGCGCAAAGCGCCAGGAACGACTTGCGGGCATCGCAGACCGTCGTTTCACTGGTGACGACAGGGAGCGTGGCCGGTGGACAGACCAGTGACGGTGGGCGTGGACGGCACCTCTGCGAGCATGACGGCGCTCGATTGGGCCGTCGACGAGGCCGCCCTGCACGGCCGGCCCCTTCGTATCGTGCACGCGTCCGTGTGGGAACGCTTCGAGGGCGCCACCCCTGCGGAGGATCTCCCTGAAGGCCCCGCCGAAGCCGCCCTGCTGGAAGAGATCATCCGTGATGCCGCAGCCCGGGCCCGCCGACGCCGACCCGAGGTCAGGATCCACGCCGAAGTGCTGCCCGGGGAGCCCGTCGACGTCCTGGTCCAGGCGGCAGAAGACGCCTTCGCCATGGTCGTGGGCCATCGTGGGCACGGTGCCCTCGCGCGCCGCCTCTTCACCGATTCCGTCGGGCCTGGTGTGGCAGGACGCGCGACGTGCCCCATCGTGGTCGTCGGCGACTCCGTCCCGGGGCGCCGAGCAGGAGACCGGCAGATCGTCCTCGGCGTGGGGGAGGGAACCGACGCCGGCGCCGCCCCTGTCACCTTCGCCCTCCAGGAAGCACGTGCCCGCGGTTGCGATCTGGTCGTGGTGCATGCCCGGAGTCGGCAGGAAACGCGGCAATCTTCACCCGGCCTCGGCAGCTCGCCGGCCGCCGATGCTCTCCTGAGCGCGGCAGTTCCGGACCGGGCAGCCCTCGAAAGCGGCGTCGTCGTGCACAGACGAGTCGTCGACGGCCCCTCGCGGCATGCCCTGCTCCAAGCCGCCGACCACGCCGACCTCCTCGTTCTCGGAGTCCGGCACAGGCATGGCATGGTGGGCCGCGAACTCGGACCCACCCACCACGCCGCACTACGCCACTCGCCCTGCCCCATTGCCCTCGTAGGTGGCCCCTGGTCTTCCCCATGAGAGATCTTCACGGACACCAGCGGCTTGATCTCCTCCCGGAGAGGAGGGCCGTCATGGCTGTGCGCCCGGTGGCGCACCGCGCTCGGACGGGATCCCGGGCCGGTCCTGCGGCAGCAGCACCCGCAGGGCACCCGGCCGGATGGCGCACACGACGGGGAGAGGAAGCCGCGTCGCTTCGCCGTCGACACCTGCGTCCAGGTGCGGTACGTCACCGTGCAGCGTGATGCCGGGAGCCGACCACATGACGACCCCTTCGCCCGACGGGCCGGCACCGCGCGCGTGCTGTCGCAGTTCCTCGCGCAGGTGCCGCAGGAGATCCGGGGGAGTCTGCGCCGGGCGCTTGAGGACAACGGCGCCCAGCTGTCCCGTGGTCAGGGAAGAGCGACGCCCCAGCCAGCGCGGCGTGGCCAGGTGGTACGGGTTGTTGGAGATCAGCACCACCTGCGGGAACTCCACGGTCCCCCAGGGGGTGTCCACGCGGGCCTCGACCCCCTGCTTACCCCTGAGATAGTCGGGCGCCACGGTGACGAACGCATGCGGCTTGTCCTCCCGGTACCCCGGCTCCAGCAGGGCGTCGGCGTACATGCCGAACGAGACGTTGTTGACGAAGACACGGGAGCCGAGCACCCCCAGGTCCACCTGGGTGGGCTCACCGTCGACCAGGGCGTCCAGCGCCCGCCCCGGATGGCGAAGGTCGAGGCCGAGGTCCCGGGCGAAGTGGTTCCGGGTGCCAGCCGGGACCACGACCAGCGGCCGGCCCTCGTCGGCGGCCACCGCGGCGACCGCCGACACGGTGCCGTCGCCGCCCGCCACCCCGAGCACCTGGGCCCCCTCCCGGACGGCGTTCCTCGCGAGCGACGCCGCGTCCCGTTCCGCGCTGGTCATCCAGACCTGGGCTCCCATGTCCTCGGCCCGCTGCACCAGGCCGTAACGAGCGACCTTGCCGCCGCCCGAGCGCGGGTTCGTCACGATCACCACCCGGGCACGCGTCCGAGCGCCGGACATCACCGCACCCACTCCCGCCGTTCTGGGCGGCCCACGGCCGCCCGGTCGACGTAGGACATCGCTGTCCGCGCCGCGATCAGTGCTGAGGGTGCGGTTGGGAGCGGAACGCGGGCCGCCGCTTTGCAGTGGTCCTGGGCGCGAGACGGCCGACTTCGATGCGCATCCTGATGGCGTGGAACACCTCGATCACGCCGAGGACGATGGCCATGATGCCCGCCGTCAGGGTGAGCGCGCCGATCGAGGTGAACGGCGAGACGATCAGCACGATGCCCGCCAGCATGCCGATGATCCCGGTGAACAGCATCCAGCCTCGCGCGGGCGTGTCCGGGGTGGAGGCGGCCGTGGCCGTCACCATGGTGCCGCGCAGCAGCCAGCTGAAGCCGATCCACAGGGCGAGCAGCAGGATCGACTGCAGGGTGCCGCGGAAGCAGATCAGCCCGAGCAGGACGGAGAGCGCCCCCGCGAGGAAATGCAGGGCCCGAAGATGCCCGGGGATGTGCGTGCCGAAGGCGGCGGCCAGCTGGAAGACGCCTATGACCAGCAGGTAGATGCCGAAGAGCACGCCGACGACTCGCAGTGTCTCCTCCGGCCAGGCAAGGACCACGACGCCGAGGGCGATGGCGGCCAGGCCCGTGACCAGGAGAATCTGCCAGCCCATGTTCGCCACCGCCGTCAGCCCTCCGCCCAGGGAGGTGTCGCGTGGCTCGGTGGCGTTCTGGGGCGCGGTGCCGGGGCCTGACGGTGAATCGGACGGAGAGGCCATACCAGCTCACCCTTCGCGAAGAGAGGAAGCGGATCGGTTCCCCTCCATCGTCACCCCGTCCGGCCCTCTGGCGCCTGGCGAGGACGGAGGTGGCCAGGGCAGAGCTGACGTGCCGGTTCTGCAGACCGCGATGCCACCTTGCGCGATCTCCGTGCGTTGCTGACGGTGCCCCGCAGGTGCCGGGCCTTTCTCTCTCCCTCCAGGAAATAGCTCGGACGGGAAGGGCGAAGACTCCTCCGCTGCGGCATTCCGGACGCTCGGAGTCGCCACATGGGGAGCCCGGGCGGTACGACAGCGCAGCACCCTGGGCATGCAGGGTGTGGCTCCCAGCCCGGTTCGCGGCGCCGGCACGCGAAGCCAGGGCGAGCGCGGACGCGGGATCGCTCGTAGATTGACAGGGCAGGGAGCCGCTCTCGCGAGCGAGGAGAGCGCGTGATGACAGCGGACATCGGGTTCACAGCGTTCTTCGAAGCCGCCCCGAGCCCGTACCTGGTGCTGGACACGGACCTGGTGATCCGCTACGTCAACCCGGCATGCCTGAGGACCACCGGCCGGACCAGGGACGAGGTGATCGGGAAGTACTTCTTCCACGCCCTGCCGGCACATCCCGGCGCCCACGAAGACGCAGAACGGAACCTGAGAGCGTCACTGCGCCGCCTTCTGGACATCGGGAAGCCGGAGACCGTGGTGATGAAGCGCCATGACGTTCCCCGTCCCGACCAGCCGGACGGGTTCGAGGAGCGGTGGTGGTCCATGATCTACACACCGCTTTTCGGACCTGACGGCACGGTGAAGTGGATCGTCCAACAGGTGGAGGATGTCACGGCCTTCGTCCGTGCGGCGCAGGAACGTCAGCTCGGCGAGGAGCCGACCGAGCAGGCAGTGGTCGTGGCAGCGGAGTTGTACGCGCGAGCCCGCGAGCTGGACCGGCTGAACCAGGAACTGCGTCAGGCTCACGCCCGCGAACAGCAGGTCGCGGTCACCCTGCAGGAAGCCATGCTCTCCGTCCCCGACCTGGACCGGCACAGCAACATCGCCGTGCGCTACCTGCCGGCTGCAGCGTCACTGAATGTGTGCGGCGACTGGTACGACGTCGTCGACCTGCCACCCGACCGCTACGCCGTGGCGGTCGGAGACGTCGTCGGCCACGGCCTGCACGCCGCAGCCGTCATGGGCATGCTCCGCAGCGCCCTGAGCGCCGTCATCCGCGCCGTCTCCAGCCCCGCCCAGGCCCTGGAGATTCTCGGCCTGTATGCCCGCTCCGTGGACGGCGCCGTGGCCGCAACCGCGGTCAAGGTTCTCATCGACACGCGCAGCAAGCTGATCATCTACAGCAACGCCGGGCACCCACCGCCGATCCTGCTTCACCCCGACGGGACCTGCGAACTGCTGGACCAGGCCACCGATCCGCCCCTGGGCGCACGCGAGTACCACGTTCCCCGTCCCCAGGCCGGCCTCGCTTACGCCGAGGGAGACACTCTCGTGCTGTACACCGACGGCCTCATCGAGCGCCGCGGCGAGGACATCGACGCAGGCCTGGAACGCCTCATGACCGTCCTGGCCCAGGACCGGGCCCTCTCCCCGGACCTGCTGGCCAACGCACTGCTGGCGCGGTTCGACGTCGCTGGTGGAGCCCTCGACGACATTGCTCTTGTCATCGTCCGCCTGTGATCTGTGGGACCTCTGAGCCGGCCTGTCGGGGCCGGTGCCGCCGATACGGCGGCCAGTTCGTTCAGGTCATGAACCGCGTCCTGCGGCAGACAAAGGCTCTGATCAGCCGCCCACCCCTGGCAGCCCACCGGCATCTCGTCCACTCCCGGAGCCTCGGTTCCGGGTGACAGTCGGCAAGGCGCATACTCAGTGATCGTCGCGTCGGCGCGAGAGCGGTGGCTTGCGGCGATCATTTTGACCGTCAGGACGAAGAGAGCATGGGGGATATGAGCCAGGCGAGCCGACCAGTGATGCCGGAGACGGTGGACAGTCCCGCGCTGCGGGCGCAGCCGGCCAGTTCGGCGGCGCGGTGGATGCTGCGTCACAGGGTGCAGCCGGTGGGGCCGGCGGCCGGTGAGAGCCATGCCGAGCCGCATGCCTGGTGGAAGGTGATGTGCCTGACCGGCGTCGACTACTTCTCCAGCCTGGCCTACGTCCCGGCGATCGCTGCCCTTGCGGCGGGGGCCGTATCCCCTCTCGCGACGTTGCTGATCGTGGCGCTGACGCTGCTGGGGATGCTGCCGATGTATCGCCGGGTGGCCAGGCAGAGCCCGCACGGTGCGGGATCGGTGGCGATGCTGGAGGACCTGCTGCCGTTCTGGTGGGGCAAGCTGTTCGTGCTGGTCCTGCTCGGTTTCGTGGCCACCTCGTGGATCATCACCATCACCCTGTCCACGGCTGACGCCTCGGTGCACGTGGTGGAGAACCCCTTTTTCCCCTCGGTACTGCACGGCCATGAGGTCGCCCTGACGGTGGCGCTGCTGCTGATCCTCGGTGGGGTGTTTCTGCTGGGCTTCAGCGAGGCGGTCAAGGTGGCCATCCCCCTGGTGGCCGTCTTCCTCGCCCTCAACGCCGTCGTCATCGGCGTCGGCGTGGCCCACGTTCTCACCGATCCCGGAGCCTGGTCGGCGTGGACCGGATCCCTCACCGACCTGGGCGGCTTCGGTGATCTGGCCGGCCCTGCCCTGCTGGCCTTCCCCCTGCTGGTGCTGGGACTGTCCGGTTTCGAAACCGGTGTGAGCATGATGCCGCTGGTGGCGGCCGACGGCGCCGACGACGAGCAGCGGCTGCGGGCCCGCATCCGCAACACCCGCAAGCTGCTCACCGCAGCAGCGCTGATCATGAGCGTCTACCTGCTGGCCGCCAGTTTCGTCACCACCGTCCTCATCCCCGAGGACGAGTTCGAGCCCGGAGGCGCCGCCAACGGCCGTGCCCTGGCCTGGCTCGCGCACGAGCACGTCGGTGAGGCATTCGGCACCGTCTACGACATCAGCACCATCCTCATCCTGTGGTTCGCCGGTGCCTCCGCGATGGCAGGACTCATCAACATCGTGCCCCGCTATCTGCCCGACTACGGCATGGCCCCCGAATGGGGCCGCGCAGTGCGCCCGGTCGTCCTCGTCTACACCGCCCTGTGCGTCATCATCACCATCGCCTTCGACGCCGACGTCGACAAGCAGGCCGGCGCCTACGCCACCGGCATTCTGGCGATGATGGTCTCCGGCGCCTTCGCCGTCACCGTCTTCGTCGCCCGCAACCGACGGCGCGCGGCCACCGCCGGCTTCACCGCGCTCACCGCGATCCTGCTCTACGCACTGATCGCCAACATCGTCGACAAGCCCGACGGCATCGCCATCTCCGGCTTCTTCATCCTCGGCATCATCACCGTGTCGTTGATCTCCCGGATCTCGCGCACCACCGAGCTGCGCGCCGACCGCATCGTCTTCGACGAAGCCGCCCGCCGGTTCGTCACCGACACCCTCGCCCACGACGAGTCCATCAACGTCATCGCCAATCGCCGCGAGGCCGGCGACGCCGCCGAGTACAGCGCCAAGGAACGCGAACAGCGCGGCACCAACCCGGTACCGGGCCCGGCCGACGTGCTCTTCCTGGAGATCGACGTCGTCGACCCGTCCGACTTCAGTGACACCCTCACCGTCCACGGCGTCGAAGTCGACGGACACCGCATCCTGCGCGCCCAGGCCCCGGCAGCTCCCAACGCCATAGCCGCCATCCTGCTTGCCCTGCGGGACGCCACCGGTGTGCGGCCGCACTGCTACTTCGCCTGGGCCGAAGGCAGCCCCCTGGTGCACATGATCCGCTACTTCCTCCTCGGCCGCGGTGACACCGCCCCCGTCACGCGCGAGATCATCCGCAGCAACGAACCCGACCCCGACCGCCGCCCCGGCATCCACGTCGGCGACTGACACCGCGGCGCGTGGCCGAGGACAGCGACGAGGGAAGAGGGAACCGATGACGCAACCGCACGGCCTCACCCGCGGTCCCTGCGCACCCGGTCCCTCCTCGTTCTCCTCATGGCGGCCCTGGGAACAGCGCCCTGCCACTGGCGGCGGCGCCCCGGTCCGGCGCCGGAGGCGACTCGGCTCGCGGCGCGCACAGCGTGACCACCGTCCCTGGCGGCGCGCACAGCGTGACCACCGTCCCTGGTGGCGCACGGATTGACGCCTGCTGTGCGGGTCCCGAAGCTGGTAGAGGGGCCGGCGGAAGGGACCGTGGTAGTGAGCGGTGGGCAGAGCGGACTTACCCGGCTCCTGACAGCGGCGGAGACTGCGGCGCCGGTGGACGCCGTCGCGGTGGTCGCCGAGGATCTGCGGCGGCGTTTCGGGGCCACGAGAGTGTCGTTCCTCATCGTGGACCTGACGGGGAAGGCGGTGGCGCGGCTGGCTGCTGCCGTCGGAGTGGAGGGTGGGCGGGAAGCGGAGCGGATTCCCATGTTCGGCAGCGTCTACGAGCAGGTGATCCGCACCCAGCGGCTGTATCAGGAGGTGACCGGACAGGGACATCGAGTGATCGCTCCGGTCACCAACCGGGGGGACGCGATCGGACTGCTGGAACTGCTGCTGCCCGCCGATCCCGGGGCCGACGTTCTTGACGAGGTCGGGGAAGCCGCCCACATCCTGGCCTACGTCGTGATCGCCAACGGACGCTTCACCGACCTCTACACCTGGGGCAAACGCTCCCGGCCCCCCACGCTGGCAGCCGAAATCCAGTACCAGCTGCTGCCCCCGTCATTGTCGTGCGAGGCCGCACAGTTCACGCTGTGCGGGAGCTTGGAGCCCTCGGAAGACCTCAGCGGCGACACCTTCGACTACGCGCTGGACCGCGACATCCTGCATGTGTCGGTGACCGATCCCATGGGCCACGACATCGCTTCGGCCCTGGCCGCCACCGTGCTGGTGGGCGCCCTGCGCGGGGCCCGCCGCGCGGGAGCCGGCCTGGCCGAGCAGGCTCAACGGGCGGACCGGGCGCTGGTCGAGCACGGTCACGGTCACGCCACCGGGCAGCTACTGCGCATCAACCTCCACACCGGTCGCGCCCAGTTCGTCAACGCCGGCCACCCATGGCCACTGCGCATGCGGGAGGGGGCCGCGCACGCGATCACATGCCAGGTGGACCATCCCTTCGGGCTGGCGGTGACCGTGCCCCACCCCTATCGGGTGCAGGACCTCGATCTACGCCCTGGGGACCGCTTGCTCATGGTGACCGATGGCATGCTCGAACGCCACGGAGAGGCGGTCGACCTGCTCGCCCTGCTGGAGCGCACCCGCGATCTGCACCCGCGGGAGGCGGCGGCGACACTGACGTCCGCGGTCCGGGACGCAGCCGGGGGCGGGCTCGCGGATGATGCCACCGTGATGTGTCTGGACTGGCACGGCTCCCAACAGACCCAGCGGCACGTCAGCTCTGGCGCCGACACGCGGCAGGCCTCTGCCGGCCGCGTGAAGCAACAGCCCTGACCAGGACGCTGTACCGGACAGTGCCGCGCGCGGGTACGGTTCCCACGCCCTCCGTGGGTGCAGCGAGCCCGTCGGCCGCGGCGGGCTCGCTGCACCCGGCGGTCCCACTTCATGGGCCACCGGTGGTGACGTGAGCGCCGGTCGACCGGTGCCGCCCGCGTGGCCCGGGGCGCCGGTCTCCGCTCGCGGCTCCGGCCGCACCGGGAGGAGCGACAGTGCGGGTTTCGGATGGGCGCTGAGTACCGTGCGCGCCTCCGCGGCCTGATCGTTTTCGGTCAGGGTGCCGGTTCCGCGTCCGCCTGCGAGGCGGTGGACGTCGTCGATCCGGGCCCGAAGGCCCATCGTTTTCCGGCTGCTCCCCTCTGCTTCCCGGGCCCGGTGGGCACGCCGAACGGGGTGGCTGTCCGGTATGGCTTGATCGGATCGCCTGTGCGATAGCGAATCGGCCATCCGTGCGGGCGAGGCCGCCGGCTACCGGGGTGGAATCCGGCCATTACAGGTACCGGGGAGTTTCGCGGTTACCTGATGTAAGGAGCAACGAATTCTGAGAAGCGGTATTCCACCCCGGATTACTCGGTGCGAATTCGCACAACTGATCTCTTGGGCGCTCCACGAAAAGTAAAGAGGATTCCCCGCTTCCGCGCCGTCGAAGCCCCTGACCTCCGGGACGGCTTGAAAACACCAGGGAACCGGTCCAGCCGCTCAGGTATTGTCGTCCAGGCGCTCCGGTGAGGACGGTGGGTGGAGTTCTGGGGGGGACATCCGTGGGCGAGCGGCTCGGTTTCAAGGTCCTGGGACCCCTGTCGGTGACGGCGAACGGCCGTGCGCTCACCGTCGGCGGTGCGCGCCAGCGAACGGTCCTCGCTCTGCTGCTGCTCAACCCTGGCCGGATCGTGCCGGTCGACACCCTCGTCGACGGTGTCTGGAACAGCGGCCCGCCCGCCACCGCCCGCACCCAGATCGCGATCGTGATCGCAGCCCTGCGCAAGACATTCAAGGCCGAGGGCGTCACCGAGGACATCATCGTCACCGCCCACCCCGGATACCTCCTCAGATCCGAGGGCCACGCGGTCGACTCGGTGGACTTCGCCCGGCTGGTCAAGGACGCCGAGACAGCCGTCGAGCAGGGCCGGCACGCCGACGCGGCCGACAACTACGCCCACGCCCTCGCCCTGTGGACGGGCCCCGCCTTCGCCGGCATCGCCAGCCCGGTGGTGGAGGACGAGGCCGCCCGGCTCGAAGGACACCGTCTCAACGCCTACGACGACGCCACCGCCGTCCTGCTGGAACTCGGCAGCCACCAGGACCTCGTACCGGAGTTGGCGGCCGTCGTGCGGGAGCATCCGCTGCGCGAGCGCACCCGGCACCATCTGATGCTCGCGCAATACCGGTCCGGGCGGCGGGCCGAGGCGATGGGCACCTTCCGGGAGGCGCGCGCCCAGTTCATCGAGGAACTCGGCATGGAGCCGGGCCCCGACCTCCAGGAACTGCACGACGCGATCCTGCGCGACGACCCCTCCCTCGCCCCCGCACCGCCGGTCGTCACCACCGACGCGCTGCACTCCGACTCCGTCATCGTCCCTTCCGAACTCCCACCGGACGTCCCCGGCTTCACCGGCCGAGGGCCCGAACTGGCGGTACTGGACCTGCTGGTGGACGGCCGGGACCGGCAACAAGGGCCGGCCTTCGGGCTGATCACCGGCATCGCGGGCGTCGGCAAGACCGGCCTCGCCGTCCGCTGGGCCCACCGGGCCGCCGCCCACTTCCCGGACGGACGGCTCTTCGCCGACCTGCGCGGCTACGACGAGGAACACGAGCCGACCGTCGCCGCCGACGTCATCAGCCGTTTCCTGCGCTCGCTGGGCGTGCCCAGTGACCAGATACCGCCGGAGACGGAGGCGCTCGTCGCGCTGTACCGCAGCGTGCTCGCCGAGCGGCAGGTACTCGTCGTCCTGGACAACGTCCGCTCCTATGCGCAGCTGCGCACCCTGCTGCCCGGCAGCGGGCGCTGTGCCGTGCTGGTCACCAGCCGGGACCAGCTGGAGGAACTGGTCACCTGGCCGCAGGAAGCCCGGGTGCACCTCGGCGTGCTGCCCGAACCGGAGGCCGTGGAACTGCTCGGCCGGATCGTCGGCACCGAACGCATCGCCTCCGCCCGCGCCGACACGGTACGGCTGGCCGAGCTGTGCGACCGGCTGCCGCTGGCACTGCGCATCGCCGCGGCCCGGCTCGCCTCCAAACCGCACTGGACCGTACGCCACCTGGTGACCCGGCTCAACGACGAGGCGCGCCGGCTCGACGAGCTGAGCCAGGGCGCTTCCCGCGTGCGGGCCAGCTTCGCGCTGTCGTACCGCTATCTGCCCGAGGACGCGGCGCTGCTCTACCGGCGGCTCGGCCTGCTCGACGTGCCGGACTTCGCGGCCTGGGTGGGCGGCGCGCTGCTCGACATCGACGTGCTGGACGCCGAGCGGATCATGGAGGACCTCGTCGACGCCCAGTTCCTGGAGGTCGTCGGCGTCGACGCGACCGGCCGGCTGCGCTACCGGCTGCAGAACCTGATGCGTCTCTACGCCCGCGAGCGGGCCTACGCCGAGGAGCCGCCGGACGCCCAGCGGGCCGCCCGCGAGCGCGCTTTCCGCACCTGGCTGACGATCGCGGAGGAGGCCCACCGGCGGGAGTACGGCGGCCATTTCAGCGTTGTGCACAGCGAGGTGGCGCGCCGGCCGGTCGACCCCGTCCACCTCGACGAACTCCTCGACTCGCCGCTGGAGTGGCTGGAGGCGGAACGCCTGCCGCTGGTCGCCGCGGTCGAGCAGACGGCCGCCCTGGGCATGGCCGACCTCGCCTGGGACCTCACGGTCTCGGCGGCGGTGCTCTTCGAGACCCGGCACTACCTGGACGACTGGCGGATCTGCTCCGAGGCGGCGCTGGCCGCGGCCCGCAGGACGGGCAACCTGCGCGGGCAGGCCGCCATGCTCCACCAGCTCGGCGGCGTCGCCCAGTCCTACCGCCGGCTGGAGGAGGCGTACGCCCGCTACAGCGAGGCTCTGGAGTTGTTCGAGCAGGCCGGCGAGGAGCACGGGCAGGCGCTGAACCTGCGCAACCTGTCGATCCTGGACCGGTTCCGCGGCAATCTGGACGTCGCCATGGAGCGGCTGCGGACGGCCCGGGACATCCTGCGCCGGGTCGGCGACACCTCCTCCGAGGCGCACACGCTCGACAACATGGCGCAGATCGAACTGGACCGCGGCGCCACCGAGCCGGCGATGAAGCTGAGCCTCGAAGCGGTACAGCTCATGGAGTCGATCGGCGGTGGCAGCCGGCGCGGCGCCGCCCAGACCCTGCACCGGCTGGGCCGGGTGCATCTGGCCCGGTCGGACTTCGACCTGGCGGAAAAAGCGTTCCGGCAGGTGGTCACGCTGGTCACCGACAAGTCCGACCGGGTGGGGCTCGCCTACGCCCTGCTGGGACTCGGGGAGAGCCGCCTGGGCGCGGACGAGGTGGAGGCCGCCGCGACCACCCTGACGGAGGCGCTGGAGATCGTCGAACACATCGACGCCCCCCTCGTCGACGGCCGGATCAACCTCGCCCTCGGCGACACACTGCGCCGCCTGGGCCGCCACGACGCGGCGCGTGAACGGCTGACCGCCGCCCAGGACGTCTTCGTCCGCGCCGACGCCCCGCAATGGCGCGCGGAGGCGGAACGCGCGCTGGCCCGGCTGGAGAACGAGGAAGGCTGACGCCGGGCGGCAGAGGGGCGGGGAGGGCCGGAGAACCCGGGTCCCCCCAAGTGCCGTTGTAGACGACCGATACCCCACCGATAAGCGGGCTGCCTACGTTCGGCCGGTACCACTGTCAGCCGAAACGTGGAGTACACGATGCCGCCTGTCGCCAAGGCGCCCACCTTCGCCGTGATCTCCGGGGCCCAGGTCCACCGGGTCCTGGCCGGCCGGCACCAGGAGGTGGTGCGTCTGATCGAAACGGCGTACCGCGTCCACGGTGCCGGTGACACCGTCAATCCGCCGTCCTACTTCCTGCGCTTTCCCGACCGGCCGGCCTCCCGCATCATCGCGCTCCCCGCGTCGATCGGCGGCGACATCGGCGTGGACGGCCTGAAATGGATCTCCAGCTTCCCCGACAATGTGGCGGCGGGCCTCCCGCGCGCCTCCGCCGTGCTCATCCTCAACGACCCGGACACCGGCTATCCGCTGGCCTGCCTGGAGAGTTCGATCATCAGCGCGGCTCGTACGGCCGCCTCCGCGGCACTGGCCGCCGAGACCCTCGGCCGGGCCCGCGGGGACCGGCCGCGCCGCGTCGGCTTCTTCGGCACCGGTCTCATCGCCCGGTACATCCACCAGTACCTGGCGGGCACCGGCTGGGAATTCGACGAGATCGGTGTGCACGACCTGTCGGCGGAGCACGCCGCCGGGTTCGCCGGACACCTCGACCGCTCCGGGGCCGGCGGCCGGGTCACCGTGCACGGGTCGGCCGAGGACCTCGTCCGCGGCAGCGACCTCGTCGTCTTCGCCACCGTCGCCGGCACCCCGCACGTCACCGACCCCGGCTGGTTCGGCCACCACCCGCTGGTGCTGCACGTGTCGCTGCGCGACCTGGCGCCCGAGGTGATCCTCTCCGGCGCCAACTTCGTCGACGACGTCGAGCACTGCCTGAAGGCCGACACTTCCCCGCATCTGGCCGAACGGCTGAGCGGAGGAAGGGAGTTCATCGACGGCACCCTCTACGACGTGCTGACCGGCGCGGCCGGTGTGCCCGCCGACCGGCCCGTGTTCTTCTCGCCGTTCGGACTCGGCGTCCTCGACCTCGCCGTCGGCAAGCACGTCTACGACCGGCTGCTCGACTCCGGTGAACTCGCCGTCGAGCAGGACTTCTTCCACGAGCTGCGCCGCTACGGCTGACCATCGCCCGCCACCTTTCGAGGATGGGGTTCACCTGTGACCACACTGCTCGACTCACCGCCCCGAGCGGCCGGTGCACCACGCCGGTCCCTCACCGTCCGCGTCGACGAGACCGTCCTGCCCCCGCACGACCCGCTGGACCTGTACTCAGCCCTGCGTGCCCGCGCCGGCGACGAGGTGTTCCTGCTGGAGAGCCTCGCCGCCCCCGAGGAGGACGGCAACGGCGCCGTCGTCGGCCACGGCCGGCTCGCCGAACTCCAGGTGCACGCCGACCGCGTCACCTTCGACGGAGCCCCCGCCGTCACCGAGGCGCTGCGCGCCGCCGCCGCCGGCCTGAGGCTGGCCGAACTGCCGGACGGGGCCCGCGCCCTGGCCGACGCCGACCAGGTGTGGGAGCTGCTGCGGGCCGCCCAGCGGACGTTCACCGTGGAGACCTCGGCGCCCGCGGACGGATACGCCTTCGGCTTCCTGGCCACCGTCGGCTACGGCGCCGCCTGGCACATGGAACGGCTGCCCGAGCGCACCGTCGACGGCGGGCCCGACCTCGTCCTGACCCTCTTCCGCGAGGTCGTGAGCTACGACCTCGACGCGGGCACCGCCCGCCTGCTCACCGCCCGCTGCCCGGACTTCCCACCCGCCGCGGTCCCCGGACTCATCACCGCCGTCGCCGCCGGGCTGCGCCCGACCGCGCCCGAGCCCGCCCCGCTGCCCGTGGCGCCCACCCCGCGCACGGTCCGTGACAGCACCGACGAGCGGACCTTCCTCGCCCAGGTGGAACGCTGCCTGGCGCACATCGGCGTCGGGGACATCTACCAGATCCAGATCGGTCACCGCATCGACGTGGACACCGAGTTGACGCCGCTGGACGTCTACCGGCGGTTGCGGCACCGCAACCCGTCGCCGTACATGTACCTCGTCCCGCGCGACGGCTCCACGCTCATCGGCGCCAGCCCCGAGGTGCTGTTCCGCACCGAGGGCGACCGGATCGTCATGCGGCCCATCGCCGGCACCACCCCGCGCAGCGGCGACCCGGCGGTCGACGGGCCGCGCATCGAGGCACTGCGGGACAGCGAGAAGGAACGTGCCGAGCACGTCATGCTGGTCGACCTGTGCCGCAACGACATCGGCCGGGTCAGTGCGCCGGGCACGCTGGACGTGCAGCGGCTGATGACCGTGGAGACGTACTCGCACGTCTTCCACCTGGTCTCCACCGTCGAGGGGGTCCTCGCGCCCGGCGAGGACACCTGGTCGGTGCTGCGCGCCACCTTCCCGGCCGGCACGGTCACCGGCGCCCCGAAGATCCGGGCCATGGAGATCATCGAGGAGCTGGAGAGCGAGCCCCGGCGGATGTACGCGGGCGCGGTCGGCCTGGTCGACGTGCGCGGCTGGTCCCGGCTCGCCCTGTGCATCCGCACCATCACCCACGACGGGACGGCGTACTCCACCCAGAGCTGCGCCGGCATCGTCGCCGACTCCGAGCCGCTCGCCGAGTGGCACGAGACGCTGCACAAGATGGGCGCCGCCTATTGGGCGCTGACCGGTGAGGAGCTGCTGCCGTGAAGGTCCTGCTCGTCGACGCCTACGACAGCTTCACCCACATCATCGACCAGTACCTGCGCACGCTGGGCGCCGAGACCGACGTGGTGCGGTCGGGCACCCGCACCCCGGCGCAGCTCGAAGACCGGGGGGCGCAGGCGGTGGTGCTGGGGCCCGGGCCGGGTCATCCGGCCGACTCGGGGCACGTGGAGCTGGTGCACGCCTTCGCCGGGCGGGTCCCGCTGCTCGGCATCTGCCTCGGCCACCAGGCGATCGCCCTCGCCCACGGGGCACGGATCGCCGTCGCCGCCCGGCTCAAGCACGGCAAGACCAGCCCCGTCGCGCACGACGGCGCCGGGGTCTTCACCGGCCTCGGGGACGAGATGACCGCCACGCGGTACCACTCGCTCGTCGTCGAGGAGCCGCTGCCGCGGGAGCTGACCGTGACGGCACGGGCTGCCGACGACGGCTATGTCATGGGTCTGCGGCACCGCGCGCTGGCGATGGAAGGGGTGCAGTTCCATCCCGAGTCCATCACCACGGTGGGAGGAATGCGGCTGCTGGAGAATTTCCTGCGGATGTCCGAACGGGCTGCCGTACCGGTTCCCTGAGGAATTGGATTTATTTCGTGTATGGCCCGTGCGGGCTGTGGGGAGGGTATCCGCAACCCCCGCACGACCCCTGGAATCTATGAGTCCGAATTTCTCACCAACCCATTGTGAACTGCGAGTATATCGTCGTTATTGCTCCGGCAGAGATCGGTGAAGCGCCTCCGATAATCAACTGAAGCCGTAGCTCCGTAATTTTCTCGGTGTCGGGACGGAACGGGTCGGACCGAAACCAGGGAAAACAAATGACGGGGAGACGGAAAATGCAGCTCACGCAGATCAAGAAGTCCGGGATCCAGGCCTTCGTCGTCGCCGCCTTCACGGCCGGCGCCCTGTTCACCAGCGCGGCGGTGGCCGACCAGGCGCACGCGGCTCCGAACAGCGTGGCGGCCGTCACCGAGAGTGTGGACCCGTGGAGCGGCGTGGCGGCAGGCGGCGACGTGGACCCGTGGAGCGGTGTGGCGGCAGGCGGCGATGTGGACCCGTGGAGCGGTGTGGCGGCAGGCGGCGATGTGGACCCGTGGAGCGGTGTGGCGGCAGGCGGCGACGTGGACCCGTGGAGCGGTGTGGCGGCCGGTGGCGATGTGGACCCGTGGAGCTGACGCCCGCGTGGCGCTGGTCCCGGACCGGATGACTGAAGGAGAACCGGAGTGAACGCAAGGACCGCACCGGGTGGGCCGCAACGGTCCTGGCCCGGGCTGCTCGGCTCCGTCCTGAACGGTCGCGACCTGTCCGAGCCGGACACCGCGTGGGTGATGGACCAGGTGATGCGGGGCAACGCCTCCGACGCCCTGATCGCCGGCTTCCTGGTGGCGCTGCGCGCCAAGGGGGAGACGACCGGCGAACTGGAGGGGCTGGTGCGGGGCATGATGGCGCACGCAGTACGCATCGACGTGCCGGGGAGGACCGTCGATGTGGTGGGCACCGGAGGGGACGGGGCGAAGACCGTCAACATCTCCACGATGTCCGCGGTCGTGGCGGCGGGCGCGGGGGCGCGCATCGTCAAACACGGCAACCGCGCCTCCAGCTCCGCCTCGGGCTCGGCCGACGTACTGGAGAAGCTCGGGGTGAGCCTGCGACTGCCTCCGGAACAGGTGGCGGCACTGGCGGAGGAGGTCGGGATCACGTTCTGCTTCGCCCCCGACTTCCATCCCGCGATGCGGCACGCGGCGGTCGCCCGGCGCGCGCTCGGCATCCCCACCGTCTTCAACGCCCTCGGGCCGCTGACCAATCCGGCGGCGCCCGCCGCCCAGGCGGTCGGCGTCGCCGACGCCCGGCTGCTGCCGCTCGTCGCCGGGGTGCTGGCGCGCCGGGGGGTCGACGCGCTGGTGTTCCGGGGCGACGACGGGCTGGACGAACTGACCGTCACCACCACTTCCACCGTCCTCACGGTGGCAGGCGGCACGGTCCGCCGGGAGTCGTTCGACCCACGGGCCCTCGGCTTCGGGTACGCCCCGGTCGAGGCGCTGCGCGGGGCGGACGCCGGATACAACGCGGACGTGGCGCGGCGGGTGCTCGGCGGTGAGCGGGGGCCGGTGCGGGACGCCGTCCTGCTCTCGGCCGCCGCCGCCCTGGCCGCGCTGGAGCCGGCCGGCGGACGGACGGTCACCGAACGCCTTGCCCCGGCCGTCGGCCGGGCCGCCGAGGCGATCGACTCGGGCGCCGCCCGGTACACCCTCGAACGCTGGGCCCTGGCCAGCGGCACCTACGCCCTGACCCCGGCGGCCTGACCGTGGGTCTCCGTACGACCATGTCGCCCCCGGGTCCCGCCGTCACGGCGGGAACCGGGGGCGCGGGGGCCGGGCGGTGCGCGGGGCCGCGGGTCCGGACCGGAGTGCGGCGGGGGCCGTGGCACGCGTCCGGACGGACCCGCACGGGTCCGGTCCGGAGCGGCTGGGGCGGCCTGTCGGGCGGAGCCGCCCGCGGCGGGCCGCGTCACGCGGCTGTGACCCGCTGGGCGACGGGGGTGGACGGTTCCGGGGCCGGTGTGCGGCGGAACCAGGTGAGGGCGGGGGAGGTCATGGCCGTGGTGATCAGGGCCATCAGGACCAGGATGGTGAACAGGTCCGGGCCGATGACGCCCAGTTCCAGGCCGAGGTTGAGGACGACAAGCTCGGTCAGGCCGCGGCAGTTCATCAGCGCGCCGATTGACAACGCGTCCCGCCAGGAACGGCCCGACAGCCGCGCCGCCGCCGTACTGCCGCCGAACTTGCCGAGCAGGGCCACCGCCAGGACCGCGCCGGCCCACAGCCACTGGGTGGCGTCACCGGTGAGCAGCGAGACATCGGTGCGCAGTCCGGTGCTGACGAAGAACAGCGGCAGCAGCACCGGGACGGTGAACGCCCGCAGCCGGGCGGCGGACAGCTCGACCGCCCGGGAACCGCGCGGCATGGCCACGCCGAAGAGGAACGCGCCGAACAGGGCGTGGATGCCGATGCCGTCCGTGACGAAGGCCGACACGCACAGGCCGGCGAAGACGAACACCAGGACCGAGCTCTCCGCGACCTTGCCGGCCTGCCGGGTCAGCCGGGCCAGCACCGGCCGGACCAGGCACATCATGCAGGCCACGAAGACCAGTGACCAGGCAGCCGTGACGGCCGCCTGCTCCACCGAACCGCTGGTGCTGACCGCCGCGACCAGCGCCAGCAGGCACCACGCGCTGACGTCGTCCACGGCCGCGCACGCCATCGCCAGCGACCCGAGGGGAGTGGTGTAGAGGCCGCGGTCGGTGAGGATCCGGGCCAGCACCGGGAACGCGGTGATGCTCATCGCCACGGCGACGAACAGGACGAACGGCAGCCGGTCCACCCCGGCCGGAGCGAACGGGCCGTACATCCCGAGCGCCAGCAGCGCGCCCATCAGCAGGGGCAGCGCGATGCCGACGTAGGAGACGGTGACCGCTGTACGGCTGTGGCCGCGCAGGGCCGACAGGTCCAGCTCCAGGCCGACCAGGAACATGAAGGCGAGCAGGCCGAGATTGCCCAGCACCAGCAGGTGCGGGAGGATCTCCGCCGGGAACAGCCAGTGCTGGGCGGCGGGGGAGATCCAGCCGAGCAACGACGGGCCGAGCAGGATGCCGAGGGTGATCTCGCCGATGACCGGGGGCTGCCCGATCCGGCGGAAGAGCAGCGCGCCGACACGGCACACGCCGATCACCACGGGCACGGCGACGAGCAGGCCGGGCAACGGGTCAGGAGCCGACACGGGCTTCTCCTTCCAGGGGTGGCCGCACGGCGAGCTCGGGTGCGGGCACGGCGGAGGCCGGCGCGGGCCGTGCCTCCGGCGCCGGGGCCGACGCGGCCGCCGACCAGCGGGCGTACCGGCGCCTGCCGTAGAGCAGCGGTGGCCTGCCGTCGGTGTGGGTGACGCGGGTGACCCGGCCGAAGACGGCCGTGTGGTCGCCGACCTCCACGGCGTGCACCACCGTGCAGTCCGCGACGGCGAGCGCGGCCTCCGTCAGGTGCGGCCCCGCGGCACCCAGCGGGAGCCGCCACTCGGCGTGCGCGAACCGGTCGGTGCCGCCGGAGGCGAACAGGTCGGAGACGGTCCGCGCGTCCTCGTGCAGCAGGTTCAGGGCGAAGTGCCCGCTGTCCAGGGCGGCGCGCAGGGTCGGGCCGGCGGTGCGCAGGCAGACCACCAGGGTCGCCGGGTCCAGCGCCACACTCGCCAGCGAGCTGCACGTCATCCCGCGCGGCGCGGAGTCGGTGCCGAGCGCGGTCACCACGCTGACCCCGGAGGGAAAGGACGCCATCAGGGGGCGTATGTCGGTGGAGTCCGGCGCGGCGGCCGGCGCCGCCGAAGGGGTCGAAGTCGTTGAGGGGGTGGTGGTCGAGGGGGTGGTCGTGGTCGTCTCAGCTGTACCAGTCATGCGGTCGGCTCCTGTCGGAAGCAGGATCGGGCCCGGAATCGGGACAGGGATCTGCACGGTGCGGGTCTGGCCCGGCGGGCTGGGGGGTTCGGCGCCGCCGGGCTGATCCGTGGCCGGGGACTACTTGCCGTGCAGGCGGCGCAGGTAGTCGTAGGCGCTGGGCAGCGTGTCCAGCAGGTGCTGCTGCTCCTGCCTGACCTTGTCGAACAGCGGCTGGGCGCCCGCGACGGACTCCGGCTTGTGGGCGAGCGCCGGCAGCGGCGTGTCCGGCTCCAGACCGAGGCCGGCGAAGATGCAGTAATAGCTGCCGTTGGTCCAGAAGTTGCGGAACTCCGCCTCGAAGTTCCCGTAGTACGTGGACTCGTCGGCGACCGGCGAATTGACCGGGAGCCCCGCCTTGTACGCCTCGATCTTCCGCTGGATGTTCTCCGGCAGCTTCAGCTCCTTCTGGGCCTGCCAGAACGGCGAGTCGTTGCGCGGCGCGTAGTAGAAATGCGCCTGGATGAAGTCACGGGTGTCGTCGAACATCACCTCGATCTCCTGGTTGAAGCTGTCCACCAGGGCCGGGTTGAAGGTGCGGTCGGGGAAGTGCTTGGCGAGCTGGTAGATCGCGGCGGTGATGAAGTAGATGCCGGTCGACTCCAGCGGCTCCAGGAAGCACGAGGAAAGGCCTATGCTCACCACGTTGTTGACCCAGGCGCGGCGGTTTCGGCCGACCCGGAAACGAACGTGGTTGAACTGCGTCTTTGCGGGGTCGAGCCCCCACAGTTCACAGAACTCCGTGGTCGCCTCGTCCTGCGACGTGAATCTGCTGGAATAGACGTAGCCGGACCCGAAACGGCCCAGCATCGGAATCTTCCAGGCCCAGCCGGAGGACATCGCGATGGCCGAGGTGTACGGCTCGACCCCGTTCGCCTCGTCGTCGTGCGGCACGGCGGTGGCCACCGCGCTGTCGCACATCAGGTGGTCGCTCATGTCGACGAACGGCTCGCCCAGCGCCTTGTTGATCAGCAGCCCGCGGAAGCCCGAGCAGTCCACGAACAGGTCGGCGTCGAGCACCCGGCCGGACTTGGTGTGCAGGGCCGTGACGTAGCCGCGCCCGTCCTGCTCGACCCGCACCATCTCGTCCTGGACGTGCTCCACGCCCTGCTTGTCGGTGGCGAAGCGGCGCAGGAAGTCGGCGACCAGGGCGGCGTCGAAGTGCCAGGCGTACCGGGTGGACTCGGTGCCGTCGAGCCACTTCGGTGACTTGTTCGCGTCCATCACCGGCGGCTCGCGGAAGCAGGCGTAGTCGAACGGCTCGTCGGTGCGGCCCTCGTGCTTGTTCTTGTACCAGTAGTGGGACAGCGGCGTGTTGTCGTGGTCGGGCAGGATGCCGAACGGGTGGTAGAAGTGGTCCGGCCGGCCGTTGTCCAGCGTGCGCGCCCCGGGCTCACCGCGGCCCGGGGTGCGCCAGTTGACGAAGCGCACGGCCATCTTGAAGCTGGCGTTGCACTCGCGCATCCACTCCTCCTCGGGTATGCCGAGGTAGTCGAAGAGAACGCGGTGCAGATTCGGCACGGTGGCTTCGCCCACGCCGATCCGGGGAATGGTCGGGGCCTCCAGTACCTGGATGTCGACGGTGCCCTGGAGCGCCTTGCCGAGATAGGCGGCGGTCATCCAGCCGGCCGTGCCACCGCCGAGGATGACGACTTTGCGGACGCGGGAGTCGGTGTCGGTCGTACCGATGTCGGTCATAGGGGAGCTCATTTCTCCGGTCGGGTGCGTCTGTGCGCCGTTGTGTGCAGTGACTTTTCATGCTGTCGAGTGCGTTTAATCGCCAGAATCGGCTGGCCCGCTATGCGGCATCTATAGGTGGCCGGAATTGCCGCTTGAGCAGGTTCGTATGGGTGAGGTATAGGCGGCTCGGCGAATCTCGGGTGGTGTCGAAAACCGCCCCGCAACTCCCAGCAGAGGATGGCTGCATCAGATGCCGTACGAAGACGGGAAGGCCGTTGCCCAGGGACCGGGCGGACTTCCCGGCATGCCGCTTGCCGAACTCCGGGGAATCCTCGCCGTGGTGGGGAACACTCCGCTCATAGAGCTGGAACGGCTCGCACCGGACCTACCGGTACGGCTGTTCGCCAAGGCCGAGCGGTTCAATCCCGGCGGCAGCGTCAAGGACCGGTCGGCGCTGTCGATGGTGCTGACCCGGATCCGCTCCGGGGAGCTCGTGCCCGGTCGTTCCACCGTGATCGAGTCCAGTTCCGGGAACCTCGCGATCGGACTCGCCCAGATCTGTGCGTACTTCGGACTGCGCTTCGTGTGCGTGGTCGACGCGCGCACCACCCAGCAGAACCTCGCGATCCTGCGGGCCTACGGTGCCCGGGTCGAGGTCGTCACCGACCCGGACCCGGTCACCGGGGAGCTGCTGCCCATGCGGCTGCGCAGGGTGGCCGAACTGCTGGCCTCGACACCCGACTCGTACTGGCCCGACCAGTACGCCAACCCGCTCAACCGGCAGGCGCACCTGACCACGATGCGCGAGATCGCCGAGGCGCTGGACGGCAAGGTCGACCACCTGATCCTGGCGGCCGGCACCGGCGGCACCCTGGGCGGTTGCGCCGAGTACATCCGGCAGAGCGGCCTGACGACGACCGTGCACGCGGTGGACGCCGTCGGCAGCGTGCTGTTCGGCCGGAGCGCCGGCTGCACCCGGCTGGTGCCGGGCCACGGCGCGTCGATCCGGCCCAAGCTGCTGCGGCCCTCGGACGCCGACCACGTCGTCCACGTCACCGACCTGGACTGTGTGGTGGGTTGCCGCCGGCTCGTACGGCGCGAGGCGATCCTCGCGGGCGGCTCCTCGGGAGCCGTGGTCTCCGCGCTGGACCGCATCGCACCGGGCCTCGAACCCGGCTCCAACGTCGTGCTGATCCTGCCCGACGGCGGAGACCGCTACCTCGACACGATCTACGACGACGCCTGGGTGCGCCGCCACTTCGGCGAGGTCGCCGAGCTGTCGCAGGACACTGACCTGCCGCCCCAACCCGTGGCCGAATCACAGGAGTTGGCGGATATAGGGCACCGATAGCGGCCCCCGCCACCATGAACGCATCCCCGAACACCACCACCCGAGGCCCGCGCGGCCGACACCGATGCACGGAGGCACCCGATGACCACTCAGCTCCCTGCCCTGGACGACGGGCAGCAGGCGGAGATCAAGGAGATCGTCTGCGACATCCTCGAGCTGGAACTCGACGAGGTCACCGACGTCAGTCTGTTCAAGGAGGAGCACGACGCCGACTCGCTGCGCACCATCGAGATCCTCTCCTCCCTGGAGCGGACCTTCGGCATCGCCCTGACGCAGTCCGAGCTCAGCCGGATGGTCAACCTCGCCGGCGTCTACGCCGTGGTCGCCGAGGCGCAGGTCAAGTGAGCGGGGTCGCGACGCCGGGCCGCGGCGGGCGCGGCGCCCGGCACCGGGTGGTCGTCACCGGCCTCGGCGTGGTGACGAGCATCGGTACCGGTGTCGACGCCTTCGCCGCCGGCCTGCGGGCCGGCCGCAGCGGCGCGAAACCGATCGGTGCCTTCGACACCACCGGCTTCGCGTACTCCAACGCCTGCGAGATCACCGACTTCGACGCGGCGGCCTGGCTGGCCGCCCAGTCCCCGGACGACCTGGGCCGGGCCGCGCAGTTCGCGGTCGCCGCGAGCCGGATGGCGGTCGCCGACGCGGGCCTGACCGCACAGCAGGTGCGCGAGGTGCGCTCGCTGGTCTCGGTCGGCACCACCGACGGCGAGTCCCGCGACCTCGACCACCTCACCGCGCTCCAGGTCGCCGAGGGCGAGGACGCCCTCGACGAGGCGGCGGCCCGTCGGGTGTGGCCCGGCCGGCTGTCGGCCGGCATCGTCCGCGAACTCGGCCTGGAGGACGTGGAGACCGTCACGGTGCCCACCGCCTGCGCGGCCGGCAACTACGCGGTCGGCTACGGCTACGACGCGATCAGCTCCGGAGACGTCGAGATGGCGCTGTGCGGCGGCGCGGACGCGCTGTGCCGCAAGACCTTCACCGGCTTCTACCGGCTCGGCACCATCGCACCCGACGTGTGCCGTCCCTTCGACGCCGACCGGCAGGGCATCCTGACCGGCGAGGGCTCCGGAATCCTGCTGATGGAGTCGCTGGAGTCCGCGCTCGCCCGCGGCGCCCGGATCTACGCCGAGGTACTCGGCTACGGCCTGTCCTGCGACGCCAGCCACCCGGTCGCCCCGGACCGGGACTCCATCGCCCGCTGCATCACCGCGGCGCACCGCAACGCCGGCATCGAGGCCACGGACGTCGACTTCATCTCCGCGCACGGCACCGGCACCAGGGCCAACGACGTGACCGAGGTCGGCGCGATCCGGCAGGTGTTCGGCGACACCCTGCCGCGCACGGTCTCCATCAAGTCGATGATCGGCCACACCATGGGCGCCGCCAGCGCCCTCGCCTCCGCGGCCTGCGCGCTGGCACTGCGGGACGGCTTCATCCCCCCGACGATCAACCACCGCTCGACCGACCCCGAGTGCGCGGTCGACTGCGTGCCCAACGAGGCGGTCGAGGCGGAGCTGAGGGTCGTGCAGAACAACGGACTCGCCTTCGGCGGCAACAACGCCGTCCTGGTCCTCGGCAAGTGGGAGCAGGCGGCGTGAGAGCCGGCGGCCGCAATCGTGAGAGGAGTTGACGAGCATGGCGCTCCAGGCCAACGCAGCCGCGCCCCGGCTGGCGATATCCGGCTGGGCCGTGTCCTCGCCGTACGGACTGGGCAGGAAGGGCTTCACCGAGGGCCTCAAATCCGGGCTGCGGGCTGTCGCGCCGGTGGACGCGGCCACCTGGCCGGTCCCCTACCCGGAGGCCGGGCTGATCCCCGGCTTCGACGTCAGGGCCGTCCTCGGCCGCAAGGGCACCCGTTCCATGGACCGGGTCACCGGCATCGCGGCCACCACGGTCGGCATGCTCCTCGACGAGTACGGCACCCGCCTCGCCGCCGACCCGGAGCGCACCGGCCTGGTGCTCGGCACCTCCGGCAGCGTCCAGTCGATCATGGATTTCACCCGGGACGCGCTCACCGGCGACAAGCCCTACCTCGTCGACCCGGCACGCTTCCCCAACACCGTCATGAACTGCCCCGCCGGGGCCAGTGCCATCCGGCACACCCTCAAGGGCCCCAACGTCACCGTCTCCGGCGGCGCCACCACCGCCCTCCTCGCCCTCCAGTACGCCTCCCGGCTGCTGCGGGGCGGACACGGCACGGCGCTGCTGGCCGGCGCGGCCGAGGAGTTCTCCGTACAGCGGGCCCGGCTGGAACGGGTCGCCGACCACGACGGCGCCGAACCGCAGCCGCTCGGCGAGGGCGCCGCGCTCTTCCTCCTGGAGGAGGCGTCGTCCGCCCACGAGGGGGGCCGGCCCGTGCTCGCCTCGGTCCTCGGCTCCCGTTTCCGTGCCTTCCAGGACAAGGGCCGGGCCGGAGCGGCGCTGGAACGCTGCGTCGCCGACGTCCTGGCCGACGCGGACGCCGCCCCCGACGACGTCGAACTGATCGTGCCCGGCAACCCGCCCGGCCAGCTCGGCAAGCAGGAGGAGTCCGCCCTCGACGGGCTGACCGGCAACCGGCTCCCGGTGCGCTCCCTGGTCGGCGACGCCGGCGCGGCCTCCGCCGCCTTCCAGCTCGCCGCCGCGCTGGCCGAGGCGGAGAGCGACCCGAGCCTGGGGGACAGACTCGCCCTGATCACCGCGGCCGACCGCGACGGCACCGTCGGCGCACTGCTGCTGCGGCTCGCCTGAGACACCCGCGGCCGACCGCGACGGCACCCTCGGCGCGCTGCTGCTGCGGCTCGCCTGAGACACCACCCGCGGCCACCCGTCCCGTCACCGAGGAAAGAGGCACGTCACATGTCCGACACACCGAGGCCGGTCGCCCTGGTCACCGGCGGTTCGCGCGGGATCGGGCGGGCCGTCGTGGAGACCCTCGCCCGCGACGGTCATGACGTCGCGCTGTGCTACCAGTCGAACGAGGAGGCGGCCGCGCTCGCCGCCAAGTCCGCCGCCGCGCACGGCGCCCGCACCCTCGCCCGCCGCGTCGACGTGACGGACCGGGCCGCCGTGGCCGCGTTCGCTGCCGAGACCGAGGAGCTGCTCGGACCGGTCGACGTGGTGGTCACCGCGGCCGGGATCGTCCGCGACGGCCACCTGGCGATGATGGCCGACGAGGACTGGGACGCCGTGCTGCGCACCAACCTCGACGGCACCTACAACGTCGTCCGCACGCTCGCCTTCCCCATGCTCAAGCGCCGCCGCGGCACCGTCGTCACGCTCTCCTCGGTCGCCGCCGCGGGGCACGCCACCCAGACCAACTACTCCGCGTCCAAGGCCGGGATCATCGGCTTTACCGCGGCCTTCGCCAAGGAGGCCGGACGCTCCGGCATCCGCGCCAACGCCGTCGCCCCCGGCTTCATCAGCACCGACATGACCGGCGGCCTCTCCGAGAAGCACACCAAGGAGATGACCCGCCGCATCCCGCTGGGCCGCTTCGGCGAACCCCAGGAGGTCGCGGAACTGGTGTCCTTCCTGGCCGGCGACCGCGCCGCCTACATCACCGGACAGGTCTTCGCCGTCGACGGCGGACTGGTCGTCTGAGAACCTCATCCGCCCAAGGGAGTCAGCCATGCCACGCGCCGCCCGGCCGCCGCGGTTCTACTTCAGCCTGCGCAGCCCCTACAACTTCTTCGCGTTGCGCGAGCTGCGCGAGAACCACCCCGGCCTGCTCGACCGGCTGGAGTGGCGGCCCTTCTGGGAGCCCGACGAGACCAGCCGGAAGCTGCTGGCCGAGGCGGGCGCCGAGTTCCCCTACGTCCCGATGTCCCGCGCCAAGCAGTTCTACATCCTGCGGGACGTGCGCCGGCTCGCCGCGGCCCGCGGGCTCACCCTGACCTGGCCGGTGGACGCCGACCCGTGGTGGGAGCCCGCGCACCTGACGTGGTTCCTCGCCGAGCGCCGGGGCCTGGGCCGGGCGTGGGTGGAGCGGGCGGGCCGGGCCCGCTGGCTGGAGGGCCGTGACCTCTGCGACCCGGCCACCGTGCGTGAACTGGCCGTCTCCATCGGCCTGGACGCCGAGGAGGCCGGCGCCGTCACCGACGACCCGGAGATCCGGGCGCAGGGCGTCAAGGCCCTGGTGGACGTGGACCGCGACGGTGTGTTCGGGGTGCCGTACTTCATCCACGGCTCGGAGCCGTTCTGGGGCCTGGACCGGGTCGCCGACTTCGCGGCGACCTTCCCCGAGCACGCCCCGGCACCCCCCGCGGAGAACCGCGAGCCCGCCGAGCCCGGCACCGCCCTCGTCGGCGGCCCCGCCTCCGACCTGAGCCACGCGGGAGGCTGCGGATGACTTCCGCCGTGCGGGCCCTGCCGCTGACCTCGATCCAGGAGGCGATGTGGACCGCGTACCGCATCGCCCCGGACAGCGCCGCCTACAACATCGTGATGCCGCTGCGGCTGAGCGGCCGGGTCGACCCCGCCGCCATGGACGCCGCTGTCACCTCGGTCGGCGAACGCCAGGAACTGCTGCGCTCCGTCTTCGCCGAACACGGCGGACGCCCGGTCCGTATCGCCTCCGACGCACCCGTCGTACGGCTGGAACTGCGGGACCTCGCCGGAATCGACGAGGACGGGCTGCTGCGCGCCGTCGAGGAGGCCGGGGCCCGGCCGTTCCGGCTGGAGTCGGGGACCTTCCGGGTGGTGCTGCTGCGCCGCGCCGACGACGACTGGGCGCTGGTCACCTCCGCCCACCACATCGTCAGCGACTTCACCTCCCGGTGGCTGCTGGTCCGTGACGTCCTCGTCGCCTATGCGGCCCACGCCGCCGGCACCGCCCCCGACTGGCGCCCGTTGAAGGGCTCGTACACCGAGCACGCGGAGGCGGAGCTGGCCCACACCGCCTCCGAGGCCGGGTTGCGGGCCGCCGCCGCCTGGCGGGAGTCGGTCGCCGGATCGGCCCCGGCCGAACTGCCGCTGGACCGGCCACGCCCCCGGGTGCGCTCGCTGCGCGGCGACACCGTCGTCCGGCGGCTCGCCCCCGAGGCCGCCGACGGGATCGGCGCGGCGGCGGGCGCGGCGGGCGTGACACCCTTCGCGTACCTGCTCGCCGTGTTCCAGTCGCTGACCCACCGCTGGACCGGGCAGGACGACTTCCTGCTCGGGGTGCCCGCCTCCAGCCGCTCCGGCCGCGGTCAGCGGGACGTGATCGGCTGCTTCCTCAACACCATCCCGGTGCGAGCCGAGTTCGGGCCCGGCGTCACCTTCCGGGACGCCGCCGCGCAGGCCGGCGAGCGGATCATGCGGGGCATGCTGGGCGTGCGCTACCCGTGCGGCCTGGCCTTCCCGCAGGCCACCCTGTTCCGCGCCGCGCTGTTCCTGGTCCACATGGACCGCATGGAACCGCCGGTGCCCAACGTGCCCCCGGGCCAGGCGGTCGGCCGTGCCATCCCGTACGCCGGGCTCGACATCGCCCTGATCGACGTGCCGCAGCAGGAGGGCCAGCTGGACCTGCTGCTGCGGATCGAGCAGACCCCCGAGGGCGTGACCGCGGTCTTCTCCTACGACACCGACGTCCTGGACCGGACGACCGTCGAGCGGTTCGCGGACGGCTACGAGCGGATGCTCACGGCCGCCGTACGGGACCCGGACGCCCGGATCACCGATGTCGAACTGGCCGCCGACGCCGACCTGGACGCCGTGCTCGCCCTCGGCTCCGGCGAGACCGGCGCCTTCGACGACTTCAACTCCTTCAACTCCTTCAACTCCTTCGACTCCTTCGAGAAGGCATGGGACCACCGATGACCACCACCACGATCGCGGTGATCGGCGCGGGCATCGGCGGACTCGCCGCCGCCGCAGCCCTGCACCGCCGCGGCATCGACGTCCACGTCTACGAGCGGGGCGACACCCTGCGCGAACAGGGCGTCGGCATGCACCTCGGCCCCAACGGCACCCGGCTGCTGACCCGCATGGGCCTGGCCGGGCAGCTCGCCCGGAAGGCGGTGCGGCCCGAGGCGCTGGAGGTCCGCGCCTTCCACGACGGCTCCACGGTGGCGCGGCAGGAGATGGGCGCCGCCTGGGAGGAGCGGTTCGGAGCCCCCTACCTGACGGTGCACCGCGGCGACCTGCACCGGATGCTGGCCTCGCTGCTGCCCGCCGAACGTGTGCACACCGGGCGCGAGCTGACCGGCTACGAGGAGGGCGCCAAGGGCGTCACGCTCCGGTTCGCGGGCGGCGCGGTCACCCGGGCTTCCGCGCTGATCGGCGCGGACGGCGTGCACTCCCTGGTCCGCCGTCGGCTGGCCGGGCCCGAGCGGCCCGTGTACTCCGGCAACTGCGCGCTGCGGGGCCTGGTGGACGCGGCCGCGCTCCCGGACCTCGACCCCGCGCTGATGTACATGTTCGCGGGCCCCGCCGGGCGCGTACTGCTCTACCCGGTCCGTGGCGGACGGCAGTTCACCTATGTCGCCGTCGCCCCGGCGCCCGAGGGGCTCGACGAGTCCTGGACGAGCGCGGCCGGGCCCGCCGACCTCGACGCGACGCTGGCCGGATGGGCGCCGCAGGTGCGGGCCCTCGTCGGCGCGGCGCGGGAGGTGCGCCGCTGGGCGCTGTACGACCGGGCGCCGCTGGAGCGGTGGAGCACCGCGCGCACCACGCTGCTCGGCGACGCGGCCCACCCGATGCTCCCGCACCACGGACAGGGAGCCAACCAGGCCATCGAGGACGCGGTGGCCCTCGCGATCTGCCTCAAGGAGGAGGCATCGGGAGCCGCGGGCATCGCCGCCGCGCTCCGCCGCTATGAAGCGACCCGCCGGCCGCACACGACCCGTGTGCAGTTGGGTTCACGGGACGGACGGCCCACCACAGAGAAGAGGAACCCCTCCATGAACAACAACCGCGACAACACCGGCAACAACAACCGCAACGTCAACAACCAGGCCGCGGACGTGGCGTGGATCCTCGCCAACGACGTCGAGGCCAACCTGAACGACAACAACGTCAACAACGACAACTGGCACAGCAACGCCGCCTGATCGCTGGTCAGCGAAGAATCGACGGCATCCACGAGCCCCCGGCGTCCCTCGGCGCCGGGGGCTCGCCCCTGTCCACGGCGTCTCAGCGGAGCGTATAGGCGGCCGATAAATGCCCGATAGCGCTGCGTTCAACCATGGGCCCACATCTCACCGCGCAGAAGGGACACCTCCATGGCTGAACACATGAGCGACGAAAGTGTGTACCGCGTCGTGCTCAACGACGAGGAGCAGTACTCGATCTGGTGGGCCGACCGCGCCCTGCCCGCCGGCTGGCACGCCGAGGGCACCGAGGGCAGCCGCGCGGAGTGCCTGGAGCGCATCAACACCCTGTGGACCGACATGCGCCCGCTGAGCCTGCGCCGCCGTATGGCCGAGGCCGGCGCCGGCAGCTGATCCGCACCGCCGATCCCGATGGAGGAGAGATCGTGAACGAGCCTGCGAAGTCGGGACGCGTCCCCGGCCATCTGCTGATACTCCCGCTGTTCCGGGCCCAGGCCGCCCGCACCCCGGCCGCACCCGCCGTCGTCCGCGCCGACGGCACCGCCGTCACCTATGCCGAACTGGCCGCGCTCGCGGACCGGTTCGCGGCCGGGCTGCGGTCGGCAGGGGTGCGTCCCGGCGACTTCGTCGGGGTGTGCCTGCGCCGCGGCCCGGAGCTGGTCGCCGCGTTCCTCGGCGTCTGGCTCGCGGGCGCCGCGTACGTGCCGATGGACCCGCGCCACCCGGCGGCCCGCCTGGCGGCGGTCCTCGCGGACACCGGGGACCCGGTCGTCCTCGCCGAGCGGGCCACCGCGGACAGCCTGCCCGGCACCGTCCGCACGCTGACCGTCGAGGGCATCCAGGACATCCAGGGCACCGAGAGCGCCGAGGGCGAACTGCATCACGAGGGAGTGCAGTTCGCGGTCGACGCCGACCGGCCCGCCTACGTTCTGCACACCTCCGGCTCCACCGGCCGTCCCAAGGGCGTGCTCGTTCCGCACGGCGGAATCGCCAACCGGGTGCGCTGGCTGGCACACCGGCACCGGGTGGGCGCGGACGACCGGATGCTGCTGAAGACGACCGTCGGCTTCGACGCCGCCGGCCTCGAACTGTTCTCCCCGCTGATCGCGGGCGGCTCCGTGGTGCTCGCCCCCGAGGGCGCCGAGCGCGACCCGGCCGCCCTGCTGCGGGCCGTCATCGACGGCGGCGTGACGATCCTGCAGGGCGTGCCGTCCGTCTACCGTCGCCTCGTCGAGGAACCCGGCTGGGAACGCGCCGGCGCCCTGCGCCTGCTCTTCAGCGCCGGAGAGCCGCTCCACGCAGAGCTGTGCCGTGCCCTGCACGACCGGGTGCCCGGGGCGGAGATCTGGAACACCTACGGGCCCACCGAGGCGTCCGTCGACATCACCGAGCACCGCTGGGACCCGGCGCAGGACACCGGCGCCGTGCCGATCGGGCGGCCCATCGGCAACATGCGCGTCCTCGTCCTGGACCGGGCCGGGCGCCCGGTGCCCGTCGGCGTCCCCGGCGAACTGCACGCGGGCGGCGTCGGTCTCGCCCTCGGCTACCTCGGCCGCCCCGACCAGAGCGCCGAACGCTTCGTGCCCGACCCGCACCGGGCGGGCGCCCGCCTCTACCGCACCGGCGACCGGGCGCGCTGGCGGGCCGACGGCGTCCTGGAGTACCTCGGCCGCCTGGACCACCAGGTCAAGGTCAACGGCGTCCGGATCGAGCCCGGCGAAGTCGAGGCCGCGCTCGCCGCCCACCCGTGGGTGCGGGCCGCCGTCGCCGCCGGTGTGCCCGACGGCCGCGGAGGACAACGGCTGGTCGCCTGGGTGCAGTCGCGCGGAGAGCCGCTCGGCCCGCAGGAGCTGCGCGCCTTCCTGCGCCACTCGCTGCCGGAGCCGCTGGTGCCGACCGCCTACGTGCCGGTCACCGAGTTCCCGCTCACCCCCAACGGCAAGATCGACCGCTCCGCGCTGCCCGACCCGGCAGACGCCGCCGCCGAGACCCCGCACATCCCGGTCCGCACCCCCGCCGAGCGGGTCGTCGCCGAGGAGTGGATGCGGCTGACCGGCACCCCGGCCGCCGAGATCGGCGCCAACCACGACTTCTTCCAGCTCGGCGGGTCCTCGCTGATGCTCAACCGGCTCGCGGCCGGCCTGTCCCGGGCCGCCGGACGGCACCTCCCGGCGACCGCGCTGCTGACCGCCACCACCGTGGAGCAGCAGGCCGCGCTGCTCACCGCCGGTCGGGCGGCGGACGACACCGCCCTGCCCACGGCGCAGTCCGTGACCCCGGTCGTCCGCGACCCGCACGGCCTGCCGCTTTCACCCGGCCAGCAGAGCATGTGGCTGCTGGACCGGCTGCGCCCCGGCAGCGCCGAGTGGAACGCGCCGGTCTTCCTCACCCTGCCCGCCGAGTACGACGACACGGTCGTACGCGAGGCGCTCAGCGCGCTCGCCGCCCGCCACGAGATCCTGCGCACCCGCTACCTGCTGCGCGGCACCGAGCCGGTGCAGCTCGCCGACCTGCCGGCCGAGTGGGACGTCCGCTTCGCCCGCGCCGACACCGCGGACGAGCTGAACGCGCTGGTGGAGGCCGAGTTCGCCGTCCCCTTCGACCTGGTGCGGGGCCCGGTGCGCCGGGCCCTCGCGGTGCGCGGCCGGGGCACGCTGACCCTGCTGCTGAGCATTCACCACATCGCCTGCGACGGCTGGACCTCCGTGGTCCTGGAGCGCGACCTCAAGGCGCTCGCCGAGGCCTTGCACACCGGCACCGACGCGCACCTGCCCGCCCTGCCCGTCCAGTACGCCGACCACGCCGTCCACCGGCGCGCCCGGCTGACCGACACCTTCCTCATGTCCGAACTCGCCCACTGGAAGGACACCCTGGACGGCATCACGCCGGTCGACCTGCCCGCCGACCGGCCCCGCCCGGCCACCCGGGACGCGGCCGGCGCCGCGCACGTCTTCACCGTGCCGGCCCCGCTCGCCGAGCGGGTCGCCGCGCTCGGCCGCAGCTGCGGGGCCACCTTGCAGCAGACCCTGCTGACCGCGTTCGCCGCGCTGGTGGCCCGGTTCAGCGGCAGCTGGGACGTCCCGGTCGGGGTGCCGGTCGCCGGACGGCACGGCGACGAGGTCGCCGAGGTGGCGGGCTACTTCCTCAACACGCTGGTGCTGCGCTGCGACGCGCCTGCCGGTACACCGTTCAGGGAGGCGCTGGTCCGGGTCCGCGACACCGCCCGTACGGCCTTCGCCCACCAGGAGCTGCCGTTCGACCGGCTGGTGGCGGAGCTGGACGACACCCGCGACCCGGCCCGGACCCCGCTCTACCAGGTGATGTTCGACGTCCACGAGGAGGGCCGCACCGGCACCGCGGTCGACGCCGGTGACGTGGCCGCCTTCCGTGGGGCCTGGCGCACCGCCCGCACCGACCTGACCTTCGTGCTCCAGCGCTGCGCCGACGGCTCGCTGCTCGGCCTCGCCGAGTACGCCACCGCCCTGTTCGACGCGGCCACCGTCGAGCGGCTGGCCGACTGCTGGATCCGGCTGCTGGAGTCGGTCACCGCCGACCCGGACCGCCGGCTGGCCGACGTCGACCTGCTGCCCCCGCCGCTCCGCGCCGAGCTGCTGGGCCGCGGTCCCGGCCGGCCGGAGCCCGGCACGGTCACCGGACCCGAGCAGACCGTCGACGCGGCGATCGCCGCGGCGGCCCGGCGCGCACCGCAGGACACCGCGATCGTGTGCGGCGGCGAGAGGTGGACGTACGAGCGGCTGGAGCGCCGGGCAGAGGCGTTCGCCGCCCGGCTGCGGGCCGCGGGCGCCGGCGAGGGCTCGGTGGTCGCCGTACTGCTCGGCCGCACCCCCGACCTGGTCGCCGCGTTCCTCGGCGCCTGGCGGGCGGGCGCCGCCTACGTGCCGCTGGACCCGGCCGCCCCGGACGAGCGCACCGCGCACGTCCTGGCGGACGCGGCGGCGACGGTCCTGGTCACCGACGGCACGCACGCCGCGCGGCTCACGGGCCGCTTCGAAGGCCGGGTCCTGGACGTGGGCGCGGTCGCGGTCGCGGAGACCACGGCGACCGCCGCCGGTACGCGGCCCGCGCAGCCCGTCCCGGCCGTCGCCGCCGGTACGCGGCCCGCGCAGCCCGTCCCGGCCGTCGCCGACGATCCCTCCCGCCTCGCCTACCTCATGTACACCTCGGGCTCCACCGGGCGGCCCAAGGGCGTCGCCGTCGAGCACGGCTCGCTGCTCACCATGCTGCGCGCCTCCCAGGCCCATCTGGACTTCGGCCAGGGCCCGGACGACGCCTGGCTGGCGCTGGCCCAGGTCACCTTCGACATCTCCTGCACCGAACTGTTCATGCCGCTCATCGCCGGGGGCCGCCTGGTGCTCGCCCGGGAACAGGAGCAACGCGACCACGCGGCCCAGCTGCGGCTGATCGACGAACACGAGGTCAGCCACCTCCAGGTCGCCCCGACCCACTGGCAGCTGCTGCTGGACGCGGGGCTCGGCCGCCGTCCGATCGTCGGCCAGACCGGCGGCGAACCCTGCCCGCCCGCGCTGGCCCGCGAACTCTCGCGCCGCCTGATGCGGTTCATCAACGAGTACGGGCTGACCGAGACCACCATCGCCGCCACCCGCTGGGACGCCGACGACACCGCCACCGGTGTGCCCGTCGGCCGCCCCTACCCGCACGTGACGGCGTACGTCCTCGACGACCGTCTCCAGCCCGTGCCGTACGGCGTCACCGGCGAACTGTGCGTCGGCGGCGACGGACTCGCCCGCGGCTACCACGGCCGGCCCGGCCTGACCGCCGCCGCCTTCGTGCCCGACCCGTACGGCCCCGCCGGGGCACGGCTGTACCGCACCGGCGACCGGGCCCGGATGCGGCCCGACGGCACCCTGGAGTTCGCGGGCCGCGCCGACGGCCAGGTCAAGATCCGTGGTCGCAGGGTGGAGACCGGCGAGGTGCAGGGCGTTCTCGCCGAGCACCCGGCCGTCGCCCAGGCGTACGTCACCGTGCACGGCTCCGGGCCCGAGGCCGCCCTGGTCGGCTACTGGACGCCCGCCTCGGACGCCGAGCCGGCCACCGACGGCCAACTGCTCGACCACTGCGCCCGTCGGCTGCCCGACTACATGCTGCCCGCCTTGCTGGTGGGCCTGGAACGGCTGCCGCTGACCCGGCACAACAAGGTCGACACCGCCGCGCTGCCCGTGCCCGACCTGGCCGCCGCGCTCGCCGACGAGCCGTACAGCGCGCCCGAGGGACCGGTCGAGGAGGCCCTCGCCGCGATCTGGTCCGAGGTGCTGTTCGGCGACCGGGCCGCCCGGCCGGTCGGGGCCCGCCAGGGCTTCTTCCGCATCGGCGGCAACTCGGTCCGCGCGACCCGGGTGATCGCCCGGGTCCAGGAGGAGTTCGACGTCGAGCTGCCGCTGAGCGCCGTCTTCGAGCGGCCCACCGTGCGGGGCCTCGCCACCGCCGTGGAAGAGGCCGTACGCGCCGAGATCGAATCGCTCACCGAGGCCGAACTGGCCCTCGCCCACCGGGAGTACCAGCCGTGACCGCACCCACCGCACCGAACCGGGAAGAGCTGGCGGCCGAACTGCTGCGCCGCCGGCTGGCCGCCCGCGCCGGAGGCCGCCGCGCGGTCCCGGCCGCAATACCCCGCGCCGACCGCTCAAAGCCCCTCGTCCTCTCCGCCGGACAGCGCAGCCTGTGGTTCCTGCACCAGCTCGACCCGGACAGCCCCGAGTACCTGCTGCCGATGGTGTACCGGCTGCGCGGCGCCCTCGACACCGGCGCCCTGCGCCGCGCCTTCGACACGCTGGCCGCCCGCCACGAGATCCTGCGCACCCGGTACGTCCTCGACGGCACCGACCCCCGCCAGGTGATCGACCCGGCCGGCCCGGCGGACTTCGCCGTCGTCCAGGGCGGCGACGGCGAAGGCGACGCCGACGGCCGAGCCGTCGCCTTCGCGGAGGAACAGGCCTCCCGGCCCATCGACCTCGCGGCCGAACAGCCGCTGCGCGTAAGGCTGCTGCGGCTCGCCGCCGACGACCACGTGCTGGTCGCGGTGGTGCACCACATCGCCTGCGACGCGATGACCAGACCGCTGCTGCTGTCCGACCTCTCGGCCCTCTACACGGCCGCCGTCGAGGGCCGCGACCCGGAGGGTGCACTGCCCGAGCCGGCCATCCAGTACGCCGACTACGCGGCGTGGTCCACCGAGCGGGACAGCTCACCGGCCGCGGCCGCCGACCTGGCCTGGTGGCGACAGCGGCTGGCCGGGCTGGCCCCGCTCGGGCTGCCCACCGACCGGCCCCGGCCCGCCGTCCGCGACGGCGGCGGCGCCATGACGCGCTTCGAGGTGCCCGCACCGGTCGCGGAGAGCCTGCGCGGACTCGCCCGGGACGAGGGCGCCACGACTTTCATGGTCCTGCTCGGTGCCTGGCAGCTGCTGCTCGGCCGCTACGCCGGCACCACCGACGTGTGCGTCGGCACCGCCTCCTCCGGCCGTACCCGGCCCGAGCTGCGCCAGATGGCCGGCTACGTCTACAACACCCTGGCGCTGCGCGCCGCCTGGCGGCCCGGGACGCCGTTCCGCCGCTTCCTCGCCGACATCCGTACGGCCGTACCGGCCGCCTTCGACCACCAGGGCACCCCCTTCGACCGGATCGCCGACGAGGTGGAGCCGGAGCGGGACCTGTCCACCACCCCCGTTTTCCAGGTCATGTTCGACCTCGTTTCCGGCGAGGGCGGCCCCGAGGCCCCCGAGCTGCCCGGCGTGACCGTCGCGCCCGTACCGGCCGAGAGCCGCGTCTCCCGCTTCGACCTCACCCTGCACCTGGCCGAACGGCCGGACGGCACCCTGCACGGCAGCCTGGAGTACGCCACCGCGCTCTTCGACGCGTCCACCGCCGAGCGGATCACCCGCCACTACCGGACCCTGCTCGCGGCGATCGCCCGGGCCCCCGGCACCCCCGTCGCCGACCTCGACCTCCTGGACGCCGCCGAGCGCGCCCTGCTCCTCGACGGCCCGGCCGCCCCCGTGGGCACCGGCCGCCCGCTCGAGCTCGCCACCTTGCGCCCGGTCTTCGAGACGATCGCCGCGCAGATGGCGGCCACGCCGGAGGCGCCCGCACTGCGGCACGCCGGCACCACCGTCACCTACGCCGAACTCGACGCCCGAGCCGACCGGTTCGCCCGCCGCCTCACCGAGCTGGGGGCCGGTCCCGAGGCCGTCGTCGCCGTCCTCCTCGACCGCGGCCCCGACCTGGTCGCCGCGCTGCTGGGCATCTGGCGGGCGGGCGCCGCCTACCTCCCGGTCGATCCGGCCCACCCGGACGACCGCGTCGCCCACATGCTGGCGGAGACCGCGACCGCCCTGGCCGTCACCGAGACCCGGTACACCGGCCGCCTGACCGGCGTCCGCACGGTCGTCGTCGACGACCCCGCCGAACGGGCCGCGCTGGAGACGGCCGTCGCCGAACTGCCCGCCGCCCACGACCTGGACCGGCTCGCCTACGTCATCTACACCTCCGGCTCCACCGGGCGACCCAAGGGCGTCCTGATCAGCCACCGCGGCCTCGCCAACTACCTGGGCTGGACGGTCCAGGCGTACGCGAGCGCGGGCACCGGGGGAGCGCCGCTGTTCTCCTCCATCGCCTTCGACCTGGGCGTGCCCGACCTGTACACGCCGCTGATGACCGGGCAGCCGGTGCACCTGCTGCCGCAGGACTTCGACACCGCCGACCTCGGCGACCTGCTCGCGGCAGACGGGCCGTACGCCTTCATCAAGCTCACGCCCGGTCATCTCAACCTGCTGACAGAGCAGTTGAGTCCGAAACAGGTGCGCGGCCTGGCCGGACTCGTCATCGCCGCCGGTGACTCCTTCACCGCCCGGCTCGCCGAGCGGTGGGCGACGGCGGCGGGTGAGGGCGGCACCCGGCTGGCCGCCGAGTACGGGCCCACCGAGATCACCGTCGGCAACTCCGCCTATTTCCTCGAAGGACCGGTACCCACCGAGCTGGTCCCCATCGGCCGGGCCGTCCCGCACACCACGATGTACGTCCTGGACGACCGGCTGCGCCCGCTTCCCACCGGCGTCCCCGGCGAGGTGTGGATCGGCGGCACCGGACTGGCACGCGGGTACGCCGGCCGGCCCGACCTGACCGCCGAGCGGTTCGTGCCCGACCCCTACGGCCCGCCCGGCAGCCGCCTCTACCGCTCCGGCGACCTGGCCCGGGTGCTGCCCGACGGCAACCTCGACTTCCTCGCCCGCGTCGACCACCAGGTCAAACTACGCGGCTACCGCATCGAGTTGGGAGAGATAGAGACCGCGCTCACCGCGCACCCGGCCGTCGCCGAGGCCGTCGCGATCGTCCGCGAGGACACCCCCGGCGACAAGCAGCTCGTCGCCTACCTCGTACCGGCCCCCGGCACCGGCGCCGATGACCTCGACCCGGCCGGCCTGCGCGGACACCTCGGTGCGTCGCTGCCGCCGTACATGCTGCCCTCCGCCTACCTCACCCTGGACGCGCTGCCGCTGACCGGCAACGGCAAGCTCGACCGGCGCGCGCTGCCCGCCCCCGGCCGCGCCGCCAGGGCCGTCGGCGCGCACGTCGAGGCCCGCACCGAGGCCGAGCGGGCCATGACCGCCGTATGGGCGCGGGTGCTCGGCCTGGACACCGTCGGGGTGCGCGACAACTTCTTCGACCTGGGCGGCGACTCGCTGCGCGCGGTCGGACTGGTCGGGGCGCTGCGCGCGGCCGGCTGGGAGACCAGCGTCCGGGACGTCTTCGAGCACCGGACCGTCGAACGCCTGGCAGCGGCCGTCGCCCGCACCGGCGCCCCGGCCCCCGGCGCACCCCGGACCGTCGCACGGTTCGCGCTGATCGACGCCGCCGACCGGGCCGATCTGCCCGCCGACGTCACCGACGCCTACCCGGTCTCGCGCATCCAGGCCGGGATGCTCGTCGAGATGCACGGCGGCAGCGGCGAGAACCGTTACCACAACATCACCTCCTTCCGGATCCGCGACGAACTCCCCTTCGACCCGGCCGCGTTCCAGCGGGCCGCCGACCTGATCGTCGAGCGGCACGAGGTGATGCGCACCTCCTTCGCCCTGGCCGGGTACTCCCAGCCGCTCCAGCTGGTGCACGCCGCCGCCCGCATGCCCGTCGTCCACGAGGACCTGCGTCACCTCCCCGAGGACGCCCGGCAGCAGGCGCTGTGGGACTTCGCCGACCGGGACCGGGCCGAGCTGTTCGACCTGACCCGGGCACCGCTGATGCGGATGGCCGTGCACCTCCTGGACGACGAGAGCTGGTGGCTGTCGATCACCGAGTGCCACCCCGTCATCGAGGGCTGGAGCTACCACTCCCAGCTGATGGAGATGCTCCGCGCCTACCGCGCCCTGCGCACCGGCGGCGAGCCCGACCCCGCGCCGCCCGCGCCCGCCGTCCGCTACGCCGACTTCATCGCCGGTGAGCTGCGCGCCCTCGACGACCCGGCCGACCAGGAGTTCTGGCGCGGGATCGTCGAGGGACACGACAAGTTCACCGTGCCGCCCGGCTGGGCGGGCGACCCCGCGGGACCCGACGAGCGCTACCGCATCGACCTGCCGCTGACCGACCTGGAACCCGGCCTGCGCGCCCTGGCGACCGCCGCCGAGGTGCCGTACAAGAGCGTGCTGCACGCCGCGCACAGCAAGGTGCTGTCGCTGCTGACCCGCTCCGCCGCCTTCCGCGGCGGTATGGTCGCCGACGCCCGGCCCGAGGAGGCCGGCGCCGAGACCGTCTCCGGCATGTACCTCAACTCGGTGCCCTTCCCCTACGAGCGGACCGCCCGCACCTGGGGCGAACTGGCCCGGCAGGTCTTCGCGCACGAGGTCGCGCTGTGGCCGCACCGCCGCTACCCGATGCCCGCGATGCGGGTGCCCGGCGGCGAGACCCACCTGATCGACGTGCTCTTCCACTACCTGGACTTCCACCAGGTCGACACCGAGCTGATCGACATCATGGCCAGCCGCGACGACAGCCCCAACGAGTTCCCCGTCGTCGTCGGCACCCCCGTCCGCGGTCACCTCTCCCTCGCGTCCCGCACCCGCACCCTCTCCCGGTCCGCCGCCGACCGGCTGGCCGGGCTGTACCGCGCGGTGCTCACCGAGATGGCCCGCGCGGGCGCCGACGGCGACAGCACGGGCGCCTTCCCCGACCGTTACGAAAGCGCCCGCCTCAAGGCGCCCGCCCTGCCGCACCCCGAAACCCCGGCCGACGTCCTCGGCGCCTTCGAGGCGCAGGCCGCCCGCACACCGGCGGCCACCGCCCTGCACGGAGAGGACTTCCGCCTCTCCTACGGCGAGCTCGACGCCCGCGCCAACCGGATCGCCCGCCGGCTGCTCGCCCTCGGGGCCGGCGCCGAGACCCGGGTGGCGGTGCTGCTCGACCGCGGCCCGGACCTCGTCGCCGCCCTGCTCGGCGTGTGGAAGGCGGGCGCCGTGCAGGTGCCCCTCGACCCGTGCGCGCCGGACGCCCGGCACGCCGGGACCGCGCCGCGGATCGCCGTCACCCAGCGCTCGTACCTCTCCCGGCTGCCCGCCGCGGACGTGCTGCTCGCCGAGGAAGCCGCCCGCGAGGGCGACGGCTCGCCGCTCGGCCTGCGGCACGACCCGGACCGGCTCGCCTACGTCCTGCACACCTCCGGCTCCACCGGCACCCCCAAGGCCGTCGAGGTCTCCCACCGGGCTCTCGCGCACTACCTCGACTGGGCCGTACGGCAGTACACCGAGGCCGGCCACGGCGGAGCGCCCTGGTTCACCCCGGCCGGCTTCGACCTCGGGATGCCCGCGCTGTACGCGCCGCTGATGACCGGGCAGCCGGTACGGGTGCTGCCGCAGAAGTACGGCACGGCCGAGTTCGGGCCGCTGCTGCTGCGCGGGGCGCCGTACGCGTTCGTCGGCCTGACGCCGGGCCATCTGGCGCTGCTGGAACACCAGCTGACCGACCGGGAACTGGCCGGGCTGGCCGGGCTCGCGGTCTGCGCCGGGGACGCCTACCCCACCGCGCAGGCCGACCGGGTCGCCGCCCGGATCCGCGCCGGCGGCGGGGGCATGGCCCTCGGCGCCGAGTACGGGCCCACCGAGGCCACCGTCGCCGCCACCTACGGCCCCGTGCGCGCCCGGTCCGCGCGGGCCCTGGTCCCGCTCGGCGCCCCGCTGCCCGGCGTCCTGGTCCGCGTCCTCGACGCGGAGCTGCGGCCCGTGCCCGACGGCGTCACCGGCGAGGTGTTCCTCGGCGGCGACGGACTCGCCCGCGGCTACGGCGGCCGTCCCGACCTGACCGCGCTCGCCTTCGGGCCCGACCCGTACGGACTGCCCGGCAGCCGCCTCTACCGCACCGGCGACCTGGCCCGGCGACTGCCGGGCGGACTCCTGGAGTTCGCGGGCCGCACCGACGGCCAGGTCAAGATCCGCGGCCACCGGGTGGAGCCCGGCGAGGCCGAGGCCGCCCTCACCGCCGACCCGGCCGTACGGGAAGCGCTGGTCACGGCCGTCCCGGCCGCCGACGGCGGGAAGCGGCTCGCCGCCTGGGTGGTGCCCGCCGAGGGCCGCACCGTTGAGGTCGCCGCGCTCCGGGACCGGCTGCGCACCCTCCTGCCCGCCGCGCTGGTCCCGGCCGTCGTCGGTGTCGTCGCCGCCCTGCCGCTCACCCCCCACGGCAAACGCGACCGGGCCGCCGTCGTGGCCCGCGAGGCGACCGGCGCGGGCGCGGCACCGTACGCGCCACCGCGCACCGCCACCGAACGGCGGCTCGCCGCGGTCTGGGCCGAAGTGCTCGGCCTCGAACGGGTCGGCGTCGACGACGACTTCCGGGAACTGGGCGGCGACTCGCTGCTCGTGCCGCCGCTGCTGGTCGCCGCCCGCCGCGCGGGCCTCGCCCTCGACCTGGCCACGGTCCTGCGCCACCACACCGTCGCGCGGCTCGCCGCCGCCCTGGACCACTCCGCAACCAGCTAGGGAAGGCTGAACCATGGAAGTCCCCCGCCACGTGCGCCACCTCATCTCCGTCGACGACCTCACCGACCACGAACTGCACCGCGTCGTCGCACGCGGCGCCGCGTTCTCCGCCGGCCTCGCCGACCCGGCCCGCCCGCTGGACGGCCTGGTCACCGGCGTCTACTTCGCCAAGACCTCCACCCGCACCCGGACCGCCTTCTCCTCCGGCGCGCTGCGCCTGGGCGCATCCCTCGTCTCCTACGGGCCCGGCGACCTCCAGCTCAACACCGGCGAGACCACCGAGGACACCGGCCGGGTGCTGTCCGGCATGCTCGACGTGCTGGTGGCCCGCACCGCGGGACCGGAGGAGGAACTGCGCGGCTGGGCGAGCCAGCACCGGATGGCCGTCGTCAACGCCATGAGCTCCGAGGAACACCCCACCCAGGCGCTGACCGACCTGACCACCCTGCTGCGGCACTTCGGCCGCATCGACGGCCTGCGCATCCTCTACGCAGGCGAGGGCAACAACACCGCGGCGGCCCTCGCCCTGGCCCTCAGCCGCTACCCGGGCGTCCACCTCGACCTGCGCACCCCGCCCGGCTACGGGCTCACCTCGTCCGTCACCGCGCGGGCCGCGGCCCACGCCGCGCGCAGCGGCGCCCGGATCACCGAGCGGCACGACATGGCCGCCCTCCCGGGGGCGTACGACGTCATCTACACCACCCGCTGGCAGACCACCGGCACCAGCAAGCCGGACGCGGACTGGCGGGAGATCTTCGCGCCGTTCCAGGTCGGCCCCTGGCTGTGGGACGGCTCGCCCCGCGCCGTCTTCATGCACGACCTGCCGGCCCACCGCGGCGAGGAGGTCACGGCGGACGTCCTGGACGGCCCGGCGAGCATCGCCTTCGCGCAGGCCACCAACAAGATGCACAGCGCCATGGCGGTCCTGGAGCACGCGTGCGCCCCACTGACGGCCCGGGTGCCCCAAAGCGCAGCCGCCCGGTGAGCGGCACCACGGGTCCGGCCACGGACCCCTCGGAGGTGCCGTGGCTGATGACGGAGGAGACGCGCGACGGGAGCGGGAGCGGGGTGGGTACGGTCGACGAGGTGCCCGAGCCGACACCGGGGACCGCACCGGAGCCGGCGCCCGCCGAGTCCGCGCCCCGCCTGCCGCTGCGCCGCAACCGGGACTTCACCCTGCTGTGGGGCGGCGCCGGGCTGTCGCTGCTGGCCGGGCGGGCGACCGCCGTGGCGTATCCGCTGACCGTGCTGTGGGCCACCGGATCGCCGGGGGACGCCGGACTGGTCGGTACCGCGCTGCTGCTGCCCATGCTGCTGATGCAGCTGCCGGGCGGGGTGCTCGTCGACCGCTACGACCGGCGTCGCATCATGATCGGCGCCGGGCTCGGCCAGGCGCTGATCGCCGTCGTGGTGACCACGCTGCTGCTCAGCGGACGCACCTGGCTGTGGGCGCTGCTGGTCGCCGCGTTCGCCGAGGGCGCCCTCGGCGTGCTGCACCAGCTCGCCGAACGGGCGGCCGTGCCGGCCGTCGTCCCCCGCGAGCAGCTGCCCGCCGCGCTCACCGGCAACGAGGCCCGCACGCGCGGTGCCGCCATCGCCGGACAGCCGCTGGGCAGCGGACTCGTCGCGCTCGGCGCCTCGCTGCCCTACGCGGCCGCCGCCGTCAGCCAACTGGCCTCCGTCATCTGCCTGTTCGGAGTGCGAGGCAAGCTCCAGCAGAAACGCACCGGACAGCCGGCCCGGCTCGGCACCGAGATCCGCGAGGGCCTGGTGTGGATGTGGCGGCAGCCCTTCCTGCGGGCCGTGATGACCGCCGTCGCCGTCACCAACGTCCTCTTCCAGGGCCTCAACCTGGCCGTGATGGCGGGCATCCAGGAACGGCACGGCACCCCCTTCGAAGTCGGCCTGGTGCTCTCGCTCAGCGGCGCCGGCGGGCTTGTCGGCGCGATCACCGGCGGCTGGTGGAGCACCCGGTTCCCGCTGCGCACCCTGGTCCTGGGCGGACTGCTCGCCTGGACCGCCTTCATGGTCCCGGTGGCCGCCGCCTTGAACACCCCCGTCCTGCTCGGCGCCCTGTTCGCGGCGAGCGGCTACGTCGGCGGCGTCTTCAACGTCGCCGGCGGGGTCCTCCTCGTCCGGGCCGCGCCCGACCAGCTGCGCGGTCGCGCCAACTCCCTCGCCAACCTGGTGGGTTCGGGCGCCATGGCGGCCGGGCCGGTCGCCGCCGGCTTCCTCCTGGAGTCCACGGACGCCCTGCGCACCGCCCTCGCCCTCAGTGCCGTCATGGCGCTCACGGCACTGGTGGCGCTGGCCTCGCCCGGCCTGCGCAAGGCGCCGTTCCCCGAGCCGGGGGACACCCCCGCCGACGGCCCCGGGAACACCGCCCGAAAGCGCCCCTGAAACCGCCCGGAAACCGGCCCTGACCTGCCGGTTTCCGGTATAGGTCGCCGATAGGGACGTACGCGAGAGTCGTAGCACGCAAAGCAACCGGGCCACCGGCGCGCGATGTGGCCCGACACACCCCGTGAATCCGCCCCTTCCGCCCCGTGTAAGGAGAACGCGCATGACGCTCAACACCCTGGACCGCAGGAGCGCGCTGCGGGCCGCCCTCGGCGTCGCCGGAGCAGCCGCCACGGCGTCTCTCGTCGGCGCCACGCCCGCCGAGGCCCACGGCCGCCGTCGCCACCCGTCCCTGCCGGAGGTCCCGGGCATGGTCGGCGACCGCTGGGCGAACGAGTTCTGGTACCAGTACGACGAGATGTCGTACTACACCCCGTCCCAGGAGATGAAGGACGCGGTCTACGCCATCGTCGAGCCGTTCGGCGGCTTCACCAAGACCTACGACGCCTGGGTCGAGACCCGCAAGAGCGGCCGCTACCCGCGCAGCTTCATGGAGCTGATCAAGCCCAACAAGGCCGCCTTCGAGGTCATCTCGCGCGAGCAGATCAAGGTCTACGACCAGTTCTACGGCCGTGACCCGCGCGGACTGCTCTTCGCCTTCCAGGAGTACGGCCAGGGCACGCTGTTCGACCCGCGCCGCCCGGACGGCCAGAAGGTCCACATGATGAACTACACGCCGCCGTCGCCCACCCACGCCTACCACCGCTGGCACCCGTTCCTGGCCGGCTTCGCGCTCCTCGGCATCAAGCCGCACTACTGGACCCACATCAACCGGCTCGTGGGCGTCGCCTGGGAGCTGCAGTCGCTGGCCCAGCCGATCACGGACCGCAACGACAACCCGCACCTGCCGAAGCGCACCGTCCGCCGCGTCACCGCCAAGTGGATGTGCCGCGACCGCGCCGAGCTGGACAAGGCCTTCGACGTCTGGCCCTTCCCGGTCGACCTCGGCAAGTAGCGGCAAGCAACGGCAAACCCAGACACAACCGGGCAGGGGCGCCCCGTGCGGCGCCCCCACCGGCCCTCATCCCGACTCGGCTCAGTGCATCTCGACCCGGCTCAGCCCCGTCCCAGCGCAGGAGGCACGCTCACCATGCAGGACACTGCCGGCTCCCTCGGATCCTCTCCCCGTATCGGCGTCTGGCTGGTCGGCGCCCGAGGCTCGGTCGCGACCACCGCCGTCGCGGGCGTGGCCGCCATCGCAGCGGGCCTCGCCTCCGCCACCGGATGCGTCACCGAGTCCGCCGACTTCGCGGGCGCCGGCCTGCCGGACCTCGACGACCTCGTCTTCGGCGGCCACGACGTCGTCGACGTGCCGCTGACGGTGAGGGCGGGCGAACTGGCCCACGCGGGCGTCCTGCCCGCCCCGCTCGTCGCCGCGGTGCGCCCCGCCCTGGAGGCCGCCGACGCCGGGATCCGCGACGGCTCGCCGCTGCCCGGCGAGCCCCAGTACACCACCGCGCGCCGCCTCGCGGCCGACATCGACGACTTCCGCACGCGGCACGGCCTGGAACAGGTCGTCGTCGTCAACGTCTCCTCCACCGAGCCGCTGCCCGAGCCCGACCCCGCCTTCCTCGCCCTCGCCGACCTCGACAAGGCCCTCGCCGCGAGCACGGACCTGCTGCCGCCGAGCGCGCTGTACGCGTACGCCGCGTTCCACGCCGGCTGTGCCTACGTCAACTTCACCCCCTCCGCCGGTGCCGCGCTGCCCGCCCTGGAGGAACTCGCCCGGCTGCGCGGACTCCCGCACGCCGGCCGGGACGGCAAGACCGGCGAGACCCTGGTCAAGAGCGCCCTGGCGCCGATGTTCACGCAGCGCGCGCTCCGGCTGCGCTCCTGGTCCGGCACCAACCTGCTCGGCGGCGGCGACGGCGCCACCCTCGCCGACCCCGCCGCCGCGCGCAGCAAGACCGAGTCCAAGCAGCGCGCCCTGGAGGAGACCGTCGGACACGCCGTCGAAGGCGTCGTGCACATCGACAACGTGCCGGAGCTGGGGGAGTGGAAGACCGCCTGGGACCACATCACCTTCGAGGGATTCCTCGGCGTGCGCATGACCCTGCAGTTCACCTGGCAGGGCTGCGACTCGGCGCTGGCCGCGCCGCTCGTCCTCGACCTGGTCCGGCTCGCCGCGCTGGCCCGTCGGCGCGGGGAGAGCGGGGCGCTGCCCGCGCTCGGCTTCTTCTTCAAGGACCCGGCGGCCTCCGCGGAGCACAACCTGACCCTGCAGTACGGAGCCCTGACCGAGTGGGCGGCCACCTCCGCCGAGCCCGCGCGCCGGTCCGAGGTGGCGCGATGACCACCGCCACCGCTCCGCCGCCGGCCGCCGACGCTTCCGGCGCCCCGGCACCCCGGCAGCCGGGCCCCCGCCGCCGAACCCTGCGCGAACTGACCCGTGGCGCCCGCGACACGCTCACGGCGTGCCGCGCGGCGGCCCGGGCGGCGTCGACGGCGTTCCGGACCGCACGGAAGACCGAGACCCCCTCCGTTCCACCCCGCCCCCGGTACGACACCGGGTACCGGCCCCGTTCCGTCGCGGTCCGGCAGCACGCCACCGCGGTCGCCGAGCTGGTACGGGCGCCCGCCGCGCTCACCGTCCCCGGCGACGTACTGGCCGGTGCGCTCAGCGCCGGCCGCCCGGCGGGCGGGCGAACCCTGCTCCTCGTCGCCTCCTCCGTCAGCCTGTACTGGGCCGGCATGGCTCTCAACGACTGGGCCGACCGCGAGGAGGACGCCCGCGAACGCCCCGAACGCCCGGTGCCGTCCGGGCGGATCAGCGCCGGGGCCGCCCTGGGCATCGCCGGCGGGCTCACCGCCGCCGGCCTCGGCCTGGGCGCGCTCGCCGGCGGCCGCCGCGTCCTGCTGCGCCGTACCCTGCCGCTCGCAGCCACAGTGTGGGCGTACGACCTCGGGCTGAAGCACACCCCGCTGGGACCCGTCGCGATGGCGGCGGCCCGTGCCCTCGACGTGCTGCACGGCACCGGCCCCTCACCTGCCGGTCCCGCGCTGCGCGCCGCGGCCACGGTCGGCGCCCACACCTGGGCGCTGACCCGCCTCAGCCGCCACGAGGTGAACGGCACGCCGGGCCGCGAGCCCCTGCTGTCCCTGGCGGTGACGGCGGCGGTGACCCTGGCGGCGACGGCCGGCACCCTACGTGCTCCCGAGCGTCGGCGCCCGAACACGGCGTCCGCCGCGGCGCGGCAGGCGTCGAGCGGCCCGTCGGCCACCGCGTCCGCAGCGGTGCGGCAGGCGTCGAGCGGCCCGTCGGCCACCGCGTCCGCAGTGGTGCGTCACCTCGTCGGCTCCGCTGCGCGGTCGGCCCCCGGCATCGGAACCGACGTGCCACGGCTGCCCGGACGCTCCATCGCCGTGACCGTCCTGACCGCCGCCGTCTACGCGGTCACCTGCGCCCGCGCCCAGTCGGCCGCCCTGCGCGACCCGGACGCCGCGCGGACCCGGGCCGCGGTCGGCGCCGGCATCCACGCCCTCCTGCCCCTCCAGGCCGCCTTCGTCTCCCGCACCGGCTCTCCGAAACTCGCCGCCCTGCTTGCCGCGGTCCTCCCCCAGGCAGCCCGCCTCGCCAGGAAGGTGTCCTCGACATGACGGCCGACCAGGGCCCCGAGCCCGGCACCCGCCCGGCTCCCGCGGATCCCCACCCGGCTCCCGCGGATCCCCACCCGGCTCCCGCGGATCCCCACCCGGCTCCCGTGGATCGCCGTCCGGCTCCCGCGGATCCGGCTCCCGCCGATCCACATCCGGCCCAAGCGGAGCCACACGCGGCCCAAGCAGAGCCACACCCGGCCCAAGCGGAGCCCCTCCGCTTCGCCTACGGCACCAACGGCTTCGCCGATCACCGGCTCACCGACGCTCTCGCGGTCCTCGCCGACCTCGGGTACGACGGGGTCTCGCTCACCCTCGACCACCAGCACCTCGATCCGTACGCTCCTGGCCTGGCGGCCCGCGTCCGGGACGCGGGGCGGGCGATCCGGCGGGCCGGGCTGGCCGTGGTCGTGGAGACCGGGGCGCGCTATCTGCTCGACCCGATGCGCAAGCACCGGCCGACGCTGCTGAGCGCCGAGCCCGAGGGGCGGGCCGCCCGGCAGGAGCTGCTGCGGCGCGCGATGGTCATCGGGGCCGAACTGGGCGCCGAGGCCGTGCACTTCTGGAGCGGTACGCCCGACCCCGGCACCACCCGGGACGAGGCGTGGCAGCGGCTGGAGGAGGGCTGTGCGACGGCCCTCGCCGACGCCGAGCGGGCCGGGGTCCGGCTGGCGTTCGAGCCGGAGCCGGGCATGCTCGTCGCCGACCTGGCCGGGTACCGCAGGCTGTGGCGGGCGCTGGGCGCACCGGACCGGCTCGGGCTGACCCTGGACATCGGGCACTGCCGGTGCCTGGAGCCGTATCCGGAGCAGAGGTGCGTCGAGCTGGCCGCCGACCGGCTGGCCCACGTGCAGATCGAGGACATGCGGCGGGGTGTGCACGAGCACCTGCCGTTCGGGGCGGGGGAGATCGACTTCCCGCCGGTCCTCGACGCGCTGCGCGCGGCCCGGTACCGCGGCCTGGTCTCCGTGGAGCTGCCCCGGCACAGCCACGCCGCGACGGCGACGGCCCGCCACAGCATCGAGTTCCTGCGCGCCGCGGCGGCCCGGACCGCCGTACCCGCGCCCCGCACTCCGCGTGCGCCCGCACACCTCTCGAAGGAGGTCACACCGACATGACCGCACCCACACTGACGCAGGCGCCCGGGGCCGTCCACGACGCCCTGACCGTGCGCACGCTGAAGGAGTCCCTCCTCTCCGTCCTCTCCTCGGACCAGCGGAACCGTTTCGCCCGGGACACCGCCGCCGTCGCCGAACAGGGTGCCGCCGCCCTGGACACCCGCTTTCCCGCGGCCGGCCGCTACTACGGACGCGGCCCGCTGCCCGGCTGGGCCGGCTGGAGCGTGGAGGACGGCATCCGTACCGTCCTGCTGCTGCGGCTGCCGGCGCAGGGCGGCGACCTGGCCGCGGAGGCGGCCGCCCGGTACCACGGCGGCGACGCCGCCGAGCGCCGGGGCGTCCTGCGCGCCTTGCCGTTCCTGCGCATCGGCGCCGCCGGGCTGACGCTCACCGACGACGCTCTGCGCACCAACGACACCCGGCTGATCTCGGCAGCGCTGGGCCCGTACGCGCGCGTCCACCTGGACCAGTACCGCTGGCGCCAGGCAGTACTGAAGTGCCTGTTCACCGGTATCCCGCTGCACCGGGTCGCAGGACTGCACGAACGCCGTGACGCCGAACTCGCCCGCATGGCGCAGGGGTTCGCCGCCGAACGGCGGGCCGCCGGCCGGACCGTACCGGCCGACCTGTGGCTCGTCGCGACGCAGGAAGCCGCGTATGTCACCGCGGACCAAGCCCCGTACGACGCCTGACCTCACCCACCCCGAGCGGAAGCCACGGCCATGCGCATCTTCGATCCCCACATCCACATGACGTCCCGTACGACGGACGACTACAAGGCGATGCACGCCGCGGGCGTCCGGGCCCTGGTGGAGCCCGCGTTCTGGCTCGGCCAGCCCCGCACCCACCCGGCGAGCTTCACCGACTACTTCGACTCGCTGCTGGGCTGGGAGCCCTACCGGGCCGCCCAGTTCGGCATCCGCCACTACTGCACGATCGGCCTGAACCCCAAGGAGGCCAACGACCCGCGCTGCCTGCCGGTCCTCGACCTGCTGCCGCGCTACCTCGCCAAGGACGGCGTGGTCGCGGTCGGCGAGATCGGCTACGACACCGTCACCGACGCCGAGGAATTCGCCTTCGCCCGGCAGCTGGAACTCGCCGCGGAGCACGGACTGCCCGCTCTGGTGCACACCCCGCACCGCGACAAGGCGGGCGGTACCCGGCGTTCCCTCGACGTGGTCCGCGCCTCGGGCATCGACCCGGCCCTGGTCGTCCTGGACCACCTCAACGAGATCACCGTCGGCGAGGTCGCCGACAGCGGCTGCTGGATGGGTTTCTCCATCTACCCCGACACCAAGATGACCGCCGAGCGCATGGTCGCCGTCCTGAAGCGGTTCGGCACCGAGCGCGTGCTCGTCAACTCGGCGGCCGACTGGGGCCACAGCGACCCGTTGCTGACGCGCGCCACCGCCGACGCGATGCTCGCCGCCGGCTTCGACGAGGACGACGTGGACCGGGTCCTGTGGCGCAACCCCGTCAACTTCTACGGGCAGTCGGGCCGCCTGGATCTCGACGGATACAACGAGACCCAGGCCGCCGGCCTGTTCGCGGGCAACTCCGTCGCCCGCGGTGGGAGCTGAGGTCCCCTCATGCGCTTTCGACACCCTGACGGCAGCACCGTCCACCTGGCGTACTGCACCAACGTGCACCCCGCCGAGACCCTCGACGGCATCGTCGGCCAGCTCGCCGCGTACGCCGAACCGGTGCGCGTCGCCGCCGGTGCCCGGCTGATCGGCATCGGCCTGTGGCTGCCCGCCGAGACGGCCGGCGCGCTCGCCGCCGACCCGGCCGGCGTGGCCCGGCTGCGCCGCGAGCTGAGCACCCGCGGCCTGGAGACGGTCACCCTCAACGGCTTTCCCTACCGGGGCTTCCACGCCCCCGTCGTCAAACGGGCCGTGTACTACCCGGACTGGTCGGAACCGGCCCGCCTGGAGTACACGCTGAACCTCGCCCGGGTGCTCGCCGGACTGCTGCCCGACGGCACTTCCCGCGGCTCGATCTCCACCCTGCCGCTGGCCTGGCGCACCGTGTGGACCTCGGCGCAGCGCACCACCGCCGCTCGGCAACTGGACGCGCTGGCAGAGGGCCTGAAGCAGATCGCCGCCGACACCGGCAAGACCGTACGGGTCGGCATCGAACCGGAGCCCGGCTGTGTGGCGGAGACCACCGAGCAGGCCGTGGAAGTGCTGGCCGGCACCGACCCGCAGTGGATCGGCGTCTGCCTCGACGCCTGCCACCTCGCCGTCGCCCACGAGGAACCGGCCGCCGCGCTGGCCCGGCTGCGTGAGGCGGGCATCCCGGTGGTCAAGCTCCAGGCGTCCACCGCGCTGGAGGTCCCCGACCCGGCGGAGACCTCCGTACGCGAGGTGCTGGCACCCTTCGCGGAGCGGCGGTTCCTGCACCAGACCAGGGAGGCGGGCCCGGGCGGGGCGCTGCTGGCCTGTGACGACCTCGGAGGCGCGCTCGCCGGCGCGCTGCCGGGCCGGGCGCCCTGGCGCGTCCACTACCACGTGCCCCTGCACGAGGAGCCCCCGCCGCCGCTGGCCGGCACCCGCGAGGTGCTGCGCGCGACCCTGCGGACGCTGTTCGCGGGGGAGCGGGCGGTCACCGACCACGTCGAGGTGGAGACCTACACCTGGTCCGTGCTGCCCGGCCACCACGACGACGCCCTCGTGACCGGACTGGCCGCCGAAATGACATGGATGCGTGACGAGTTGCTGGCTCTGGGTCTCACGCGGGTGACGTCGTGACCGGCGACCGGACGGGCCGGCAGGTCGCCGTACTGTGCACGGTCGGCCTGACCCGGCGGCTGCTCGACGAGATGCCGCACGTGCGCGCGGTCGGCGAACAGGGCTTCACCGCCCGCCTGGACACCGTCTTCCCGGCCGTCACCGCGACCGTGCAGGCCACCCTGACCACGGGATCGCTGCCGCGCGAGCACGGGGCGGTGGCCAACGGCTGGTACCACCGCGACCAGGGCGAGGTCATGATGTGGCGCCAGCACAACGGGCTGGTGCACGGCGAGAAGGTCTGGCAGGCGGCCCGCCGCCGCGACCCGGAGCACTCCACCGCCTACCTGTGCTGGTGGTGGGCGATGGGCGCCGACGTCGACACCGTCCTCACCCCCCGCCCCGTCTACCATCACGACGGCCGCAAGTCCCCGGACTGCTACACCGTCCCGGCCTCCCTGCGCGACGAACTCACCGTCGCTCAGGGCGACTTCCCGCTCTTCCAGTACTGGGGCCCGACCGCGTCGATCGCTTCCACCCGCTGGGTCGCGGGCGCCGCCCGGTACGTCGTCGACCGCCGCCGCCCCGACCTCACCTTCGTCTACGTCCCGCACCTCGACTACGACCTCCAGCGGTACGGCCCGGACAGCCCGCAGGCCGTCCGCGCCGCGCGGGAGACCGACGCGGCCCTCGCCCCGCTCCTTGCCGACCTGCGGGAGCGCGGCACGACGGTGGTCGCGCTGAGCGAGTACGGCATCACCGCGGTGAGCCGGCCCGTCGACATCAACCGCGCCCTGCGCCGTGAGGGACTGCTCTCGGTTCACACCCAGCGCGGCATGGAGTACCTCGACCCGCACACCTCGCGGGCGTTCGCCGTCGCCGACCACCAGGCCGCGCACGTCTACGTGGCCGACCCCGCCGACGTTCCGCGGGTACGGGACGTGCTGAAGGCACTGGACGGTGTCGACGAGATCTGGGACCGCACCCAGCAGGCCGACCACGGCATCGACCACCCCAACTCCGGGGAGCTGGTGGCGGTCTCGGAACCGGACGCCTGGTTCACCTACTACTACTGGCTCGACGACGCCCGCGCACCCGACTTCGCGCGCGGCGTCGACATCCACCGCAAGCCGGGCTACGACCCCGCCGAGCTCTTCTTCGACCCGTCGATCCCGGCGGTGAGGGCGAAGGCGGCACTGACCGTGCTGCGGAAGAAGGCCGGGATGCGCGCACCGCTGACCGTGGTGCCGCTCGATCCCGGCCTGGTCAGGGGCAGCCACGGACGGCTGCCCTCCGACGACCGGGACGGGCCGCTGCTGCTGTGCTCCGACCCGGTCCAGGAACGGGACCGCTACCACGCCACCGAGGTGAAGGAACTCCTCCTGCGCCTCAACGGACTGGCCTGAGACCGGCCGTGACGAGAAGAGAGGAGGAGAGATGGCATCACTATCGGCCCCGGCCGCCGCGCACATCGATCACGCGGCGGACATCAGCGACGTGTACGTGCCGGAGACGGCACGCACGGTGGTGGCCCGGCTGGGGGAGAACGGTGCGGCACACGTGTGGTGGTGGCCGCTGAACGAGGCCGTGGACCCGGTCGACTTCGCGCTGCTGGACGAGGCGGAACGGGCCCGTGCCCGCCGCTTCCACGCGGCGCGGGACGCGGCGGCCTTCACGACCACCCGGGCGGGCGCGCGCCGGGCGGTGGCGGAACTGCTGGGCGTGGCCCCGCAGTCCGTCCGCTTCGGCCGGCGCATCTGCCCCGGCTGCGGCGACGCCGAACACGGTCCGCCCGCGGTCGTACGGCCGCCCGTCCCGCTCGCGGTCAGCCTGTCCCGCACCACCGGCTGCGGTGTGCTGGCGGTCCGGGCGGGCGACTGGGTGGGCGTCGATGTGGAGGCGTACCGCACGGTGGAGTCCGCGGCACTGGCGGAACTGGTCCTGACGCCGAACGAGCGCGAACAGCTCTTGTCCTTCGCCGAGGGCCCGGAGCGCACCAGGACCTTCCACCGGGCCTGGACCCGGAAGGAGGCGGTCGTCAAGGCGGTCGGCCTGGGCCTGATGGGCATGCCGCTGAACACCCTGGACGTGAACCCGTCCACGGACGGCCCGCTGACCGTGCGTCACGTGCACCGCGAGCGCACCACGACCTGGCACGTCGAGGACCTGCACCTGCCGGGCCCCTGGTCGGCCTCCCTGTCCCGCCCGTCCGCCGGCCCGCTGGGCCCGGTCCACGTCCACCCGCCCGCCTGACCCCCGTATCGACCCGTCGGTACGGCCCAGCCCCCCGGGGAGCGTCCCCCGGCTCCCGGGGCACCACGGTTCCCGGCCCCCGGCCCTCCCCGGCGGAGGCCGGGAACCGTCCCGGTCGGCATCCCCGCGAGGGAGAAACGATGACCCACACCATCGGCACCGGCAGCCCGGTCCTGACCCCGCCCCCCGAACCCCCGCCGGCCCGCAAGGGCCCCCCGCACACCCCGCCCCCCGGTGCCGCTCTGATCGGCGGCGGACTCGCCGCGGCCGGTGCCGCACTGCTGGCCGGCGTGCTCGCCGCGGGCGCCCTGCGCGACTTCCTGGACCGGATGGCCGGCGTCATCGCCCTGGTCGCCCTTTCCGCGGCCGTCGTACTCGGCCTGGCCACCGCCCTGCGCGGACTGCTGCCGCCCTCGGTCCGCTCGCCCGCGCAGCGTCTGCACCGCGCGGTCGGCGCGGTGGGCGTCGGTGCGCTGCTGACCCACATCGGAGTGAAGGTGGCGGGCGGCCGGGTGGACGCCGCGGCCGCCGCGCTCGGCTGGGGCAGCGGCGACGCCCTGGTCGGCCTGGGCACCCTCGCCTGCCACCTCTTCCTGCTCGTCCTCGCCACCGGCATCTGGCGCGGCGTCTTCGCACGACGCCGCTGGATCCGCCCGTTCCGCATCCTCCACGGAGCCTCCTACGCCGCCTGGGCCGCCGCCATGGCCCACGGCCTCACAGCAGGCCGCCCCCCGGCCCCCTGGGTCATAGCCGCCTACACGACCAGCGCGGCGGCAGTGACAGCGACGCTGATCCTCCGCTGGACCCGGGGCCGCACCTGACGGGAACGCAGCCGACCCCGACAACGGGCGCCCCGCCGGTCCGGCCGAAGGCCGCCACCGGCGGGGCGCCGTTGCCGGGGGCGCCGTTGCCGGGAGCGCCGTTGCCGGTCCGGACAGGCCGCCGGCCGCCCGGACCGGCTGCGGCGCCCATGTCCCGGCCGGGGTCACCGGTGAGGCGCACGGCCCGGGGGCGTGGGACCGGACCCCGCCCCGCCCCTGTCCGAGCCACCGCACCCGCCCACTTTCGGACGATCCTCCGCTTCATCGGCTGGAACCCATGCCCCGGTCCACCCGTTCGGCCCCTTCCCATAGGGCAGATATAGATCGGAGGGCCAGATTCGATCCGATGCACTTCCGCTGTCGGCGGAGGCGCTCACGCCCCACGCGACGATGGATGGAGAGGACTGGTCACGCATGATGACCGAGAGGACCAACACCGAGCCGCGCAGCGGCACCGTCACCCGGAGCCACGCCCTGCGGCTGGACGAGGTCAGCAAGGTCTACGGCAGGAACGGCCGTGGCGTCCGGGCCCTCGACGGCGTTTCCGTGGGCATCGAGCGCGGCTCGTTCACCGCGGTCATGGGCCCGTCCGGCTCCGGCAAGTCGACCTTCCTGCACTGCGCGGCCGGCCTCGACAAACCGACCACCGGCCGCGCCTGGATCGGTGACACAGAGCTCGGAGGGATGAACGAGACCCAGCTGACCAAGCTGCGCCGCCAGCGCATCGGCTTCGTCTTCCAGGCGTTCAACCTGATCTCGTCCCTCTCCGTGCGCCAGAACGTCGAGCTGCCCCTGCGGCTGGCCGGCGAGCGCTTGGACAAGCGGTGGCTGGAGGAGATCCTGGCCCGCGTCGGCCTCGGCGGCCGGGCCGGCCACCGCCCCGCCGAACTCTCCGGCGGCCAGCAGCAGCGCGTGGCCATCGCCCGCGCCCTGATCACCCGCCCCGACGTCATCTTCGGCGACGAGCCGACCGGCGCCCTGGACACCGTCACGGCGAAGGAGATCCTCTCGCTGCTGCGGTCCTGCGTGGACGACACCGGCCAGACCGTCGTCATGGTCACCCACGACCCCATCGCCGCCTCGTACGCCGACACCGTCCTGTTCCTCGCCGACGGCCGCCTGGCCGACCGTATGCACGCCCCGACCGCCGAGCGCGTCGCGGACCGGATGACACACCTGGGAGCGTGGGCCTGATGCTGCGTTACGCCTTCCAGACCCTCAGGGCCCGCAAGGGCGGGTTCATCGGCGCGTTCCTGGCGCTGATGTGCGCCGCGGCCCTGGTCACCGCGTGCGGCATCCTCCTGGAGACCGGCCTGCGGGGCACCATCGGCACCGAGCGGTACGCCGCCGCCCCGGTGATCGTCGGCGGCGACCAGAACGTCCACCAGACCACCGTCAAGAAGAAGAAGGGCAAGACCAAGACCAAGCACAAGGCGAAGCCGCTCGCCGAACGTGTCTGGCTGCCCGGCTCCACCGTCACCGCGCTGGAGAAGGTGCCCGGCGCCCGGGCCGTCGTACCCGAGATCACCTTCCCCGCGTACGCGGTCGGCCCCGAAGGCCGCGTCGTCGAGGGCGTCGACGGCAAGCCCTCGTACGGGCATGCCTGGGCCTCGGCCGCCCTCACCCCGTTCACGCTGGTCGACGGCGCCGCGCCGACGTCCGCCGCCGACGTCGTCGTGGACCGCGAACTCGCCGGCCGCACCGGCCTGAAGACCGGCTCGAAGCTCACCGTGCAGTCGACCGACGCCCCCCGCACCTACACCGTCAGCGGCATCGCGGCACCCACCGGCGGCGACCTGAAGCAGCAGACCTCGCTCTTCTTCTCCACCGCCGAGGCCCAGCGGCTCTCCGGCCGCGACGGACAGATCACCGCGATCGGTGTGCTGCCCGCGAAGGGCGTCGGCACCGCCGAACTGGCGGCCCAGGTGAAGAAGGCACTGGACGGCACCACCGCCCAGGTCGTCACCGGCGGCGACCGCGGCCCGGTCGAGTTCCTGGACGCGGCGAAGGCCCGCATCAAGCTCGTCTCCATGGGCGGCGCCATCGGCGGCACCTCGCTGCTGGTCGCGATCCTCGTGGTCGTGGGCACCTTCGCCCTGTCCATCCAGCAGCGCTACCGCGAACTCGCCCTTCTGCGCGCCATCGCCGCCACCCCCAAGCAGGTACGGCAGCTCATCGGCCGCGAGGCCTTGATCGTCGGTCTGCTCGCCGGGGTGCTCGGCGCCGCCGCCGGACTGCCGATCGCGTACTGGCTGCACCACAAGTTCGTCGGCTTCGGCACCATCCCCGACACCCTGGAAGTCACCTTCAGCTTCTTCCCGTTCGCCGCCGCCGTCGGCGCCGCCCTGCTGGGCGCCTGGGCCGCGGCCCGCATCTCCGCCCGCCGTACCGCTCGTATCCGGCCCGCCGAGGCACTCGCCGAATCCGCCATGGAGCGGACCGGCTTCGCCTGGGGCCGCTTCCTCGCCGGAGCGCTCACCCTGGCCGGCGGGATCGTGCTGCTGGCCGTACTGAGCGTGCTGAAGACCGAGCCGGCGTCCACGCCGGTGACCTTCCTGACCGTCGTGGTGCTGGCGGTCGCGGTCTCCCTGCTCGGCCCGGTCATCGCCCGGCTCGCCGTCGCGGTCCTGGGCGTCCCGCTGCGCGCCTCGCGCGTCGCCGGCCACCTCGCCACGGCCAACGTCCGCGCCAACACCAAACGGATGGCGTCCGCGATCACCCCCCTCGCCCTGCTCATCGGCATGGCCTGCACGGTGCTGTTCGTGCAGACCACGATGGGCGACGCCGCCTCGGCCCAGGCCGAGGACGGCAACCGGGCCGACTGGGTCGTCGCCTCCTCCGGCCCCGGCGTGCCCGAACAGGCCGCCGACGCGCTGCGCGCCACCCCCGGCGTCACCGCGATCACCGAGGTGGTCCGTACGACCGTCCGCGTCGGACTCGACAAGTACCCCTCGCAGGGCCTGTCCACGGACGGCCTGCGCAAGAACTGGGACCCGGACGTCAGCGAGGGAACACTGGCCGGCTTCGGCACCGGCAGCGTCGCGCTCAGCGAGGTCGCCGCCGACCACCTCGGCAAGAAGCCCGGCGACTCCCTCAAGATCACCCTCGGCGACGGCACCGTCGTCACCTTGAAGGTGGCCGCCGTCTACGCCCGCGGACTCGGCTTCGGCGACCTGACCATGGCCCACGACCTGGTCGCGCGGCACGTCGACAACCCGCTCGCCTCCTCCGTCCTCGTCCAGACCGCCGACGACGGCACGGCGGGCCGCGAGCAGCTGCAGAAGGCCGTCGGCGCGTTCCCGGGCGTCGGCGTCCTGGACCGCGGCCAGGTCGAGGACCTCCAGGCCGAGGTGCAGCAGAACAACGCCGAGGTCAACTACGTGGCCATGGGGCTGATCATCGCGTTCACCGCGATCGCCGTGGTCAACACGCTCGCCATGTCGGTCTCCGACCGCTTCCGTGAGTTCGCCCTGCTGCGCCTGGTCGGCACCACCCGCCGGCAGGTCATGGGCATGCTGCGCATCGAGTCGCTGGTCGTGGTGCTCATCGCCGCGGCGCTCGGCAGCGGCATCGCCTTCGCCGTCCTGACCGCGTTCAGCATCGGCATGACGGGCACCGCGGCACCCTCCGTCGACCCGTGGATGTACCTGGGTGTCCTCGGCTTCGCCGGCGTCCTGGCCCTGCTGGCGACGGTCGTACCGGGCCGGCTGTCGCTGACCGGCCGCCCCGCGGACGTCATCGGCTCCCGCCAGTGAGGGCACCCCGCCGCGGCACCGACGGCTGAAGGGCCGGCCCCGCGGGGCCGGCCCTTCAGCCGTGGAGCGCCGTCCTGTCCTAGTCCAGAACCGCGCCACCGCCCTTGCGGTCCACCCGGCTACGGCGGTTGTCCAGGTGCGCGTAGACCCGCTCCAGCCAGCGGTCCGCGCCGTCGTAGCGCGGAACGAAGGAGGTACGGCCGTGCACCGCGACCCGGTTGTCCACGACGGCGAAGTCCCCGACCCGCAGCCGGTGCGCCGTCATCGTCTCGACGAACGCGTCCCGCAGCCCGGCCATCGCCGCCTTCGCCGTGTCGTCCAGCGGGTGGGTGGCGGCGAAGTCGATCAGCACGTTGGGGTCCTCCGGGTCGCCCAGGAGCACCGGGTGCGCCGACCGGACGCTGTCGAGGCTGCCGAACGACGGCGGCGGCTCGGTCAGGAACCGCGGCTCGGCGAGCACCCGGCGCGCATCCTGCGACAGCAGCGGCAGCGCGCGGCGGACGGAGGAGGTGCACAGTTTCGCGTCACCGGTCGGGTCCTCCCGTATGCAGAGCAGCCCCACGTAATCGGGCCGGTTGTCGTGGAAGGCGTTCTCCACGTGCAATTCCAGGAGTACCGAACCGGCGTTGCTCTGTGATTCCTCCCGGCCCTTCACCGGCACCACGTTCTGCACCAGGGCGCCGTTCTTCTCGCTCCGGAAAGAGATCACCTCGCCGAGTTGCAGCATCAGCGAGGTGATGACGGAGGCGGCGGTCGTCGGAACGCGCTCGACGGAATTCGGCACACTCGGCGTCGGCGGCAGCGGATCGCCCGCCACCACCGGCAGATTGCGCAGCAGCAGCACCCCGTCCTGGCCCGGATCGTGCCGGAACGCGCGCAGCGTGGCCAGCAGCGTACGAGGCATCAACGAGGAGGCGGCGAGCGCCGCGCCCAGCCACTCGGAGCTGTCGATGAGCGGATGCCCCGGGCCGGTCAGCCGGCGGGCCAGGGCCACCAGCTGCTCCCTTTCCCGTTCGCTGAGTTCATGCCCGGTCACCGTGTTCGACGCGGCCGGACCCAGCATCTGAATCTGAGTCATAGGAGAGATTCCTCAGGTTGTCGGCAATTTCCCGGGCAATTCTGGGAGCCGGTCCTATCGCGCCCCTATGGGCCGTCGGTATAGGCCGTCAATAGTCCTGAGGAGGAGGCTCGAGAACAGTGACCGTACACATCTGAGCACGACTGAACAGCCCGGTCGCCCCGGCGGACGGGTGCGGAAAGGAGACGCGGGACATGACACTTCCACGCGATCGAAGCCGGGCGGAGGCCCCCGGCAGGGCAGAAGAGGAGCCCCGCACCACCGCGGGCAGCACTGCGCGGGTTCGGGGGAGCGGAGGGACGGGATCAGGTGCGGCAGCCGAGGCAGCGGGGGCGCCGGGTGCGACCCGGCCCGGCGAGGGGCTCGGGTCCGGCGAGCGGTCCCGGCCCGGCGGGGACGGCGCCGCCGCTTGGAGCACCTGGCCGGGCGAGGCGGCCGGCCTCCGTGAAACCGGTGCCGCCGGTCAGGATGCCGGCCACGCGGAGGCCCGGACCGCCTCCGGAGGCGCCCACCCCGGCACGGACGTCGACGCCCGCGGCGACGTCGCTCACCGGGGCGGTCGTACCGCCGGCGAGGACCCGTGCCGCGGCGACGACGTCCCCGCAGCTCCCGGCGCTGTCCGCCCCGGCGTGCGCGCCGACGCGGATCCGGGCGCGGGCCCGGCCGCCGCCGTCGACCGGATCATCGCCCGAGGCGAGGCGCACGTGTGGTGGTGGCGCTGCCCCGAGCGGGTCGACCCCGCCGACCTCGCGCTGCTGGGCACGGAGGAGTTCCGGCGTGCCCTCGGCATGCTCGCCGAACGGGACGCCGCCGAGTTCGTGCGCACCCGGGCCGGAGCCCGCCGCGCGCTGGGCGAACTGCTCGACATCTCCCCGGCCACCGCCCGGCTGGGACACCGGCGCTGCCCGGGCTGCGGCGCGGACGACCACGGCCCGCCGCTGCTGGTGCGCCCCGCGCTCCCACTGGCGATCAGCCTGAGCCGTACGGGCGGCTGGGGCGTCTTCGCGGTCGGCGCCGGCCTCGCCATCGGCGTCGACGCGGAGGCGCTGCGCCCGGTGCGCGAGACGCTGTTCGCCGGATCCGTACTGACCGAGGCCGAGCGGTGCCATCTGGACGCCATGGCTCCGGGCCCGGCCAGGCACGCCGCGTTCCACCGGGTCTGGACCCGCAAAGAGGCCGTCGTCAAGGCGGTCGGCGTGGGCCTCGTCGGCACGGAACTGGACCAGCTGGAGACCCAGCCCGACCGGGACGGCCCGCTGCGCGTCACCCACCACGGCATCGGCCGCCCCACCGAGTGGACGGTGGAGGACCTGCGCCTCTCCGACCACCTCGCGGTGGCCCTGGCCCGCGCGGCCGGCCCCGCGGCCCGCGGCCCGGTCCACCTCCACCCGCCCACCGGCACGTGACCCGGCGGCCCGTCCCCGGCCCCCCGGGCTCCGGCCGCTGTCCCGACCGCACTCCGAGAGAGGACGTCACGCATCATGACCACGGAATCCGTCGCACCCCCGGTCCGTCCCGCGGACCTCGACACCACACTCCGCCGGCCCCACACAGGTCACCTGTCCGCTGCCGAGCTGGCCGCGTACTTCGACACCCTCGCCGAGGCCGTCCGGCGGATCGACCCCGGCCCGTCCGCGCCCGGCGGCTGGGAGAACCGGGAGCGGCTGCGGTTCTCCACCTGGGTGCGCGCGGCCTACGAACACCCGCTGTCGGCAGCTGTGTTCGGTCACCCCGACGCCGGTGCGGCCCGTTCCGCGCAGCACCGCCAGGCCACCGAACTCGGTCTGCGCATGGACGTCTCGGGCACCGGTATCCGCCCCGCCCGTCCGACCCCCCACGTCCGCGCCGCCGCAGCCGTGGCCGCGGTCTGGTCGGTCACCGCGCTGGCCGTCACGCAGTCCCCGCGGCCCCCGCGCGAGCGCGTCGTCTCCGACGCCTGGCGGATCGCCCAGGAGATCATCGCCCCGGCCCTGCTGACGGCCGGCCCCGGCTTCACCCGCGCCCGCACCCGCGGGGCGTGGTGACGTGTCCGGCTCACAGGACTCCCCGTACGAGGGCGAAGCCGAGAAGGAGACCGCGTACAGGCACACGCACACGGGCAGCGCCACGTACAGGCACAGGAACAGGGACAGCGACACAGCCGGATCACCCCGCCCCGGTGACGGGCGTGCCCCGCGGTGCCGCGGGCACGAGCGCCGGCGCGGACTCCTGCTCCCCGGGTCCCCGCGGTTCCCACGGGGTCGCCGCCGCGAGCAGCCGTACCAGCTCGTGACAGTGGTACAACGGCCGTCCCTGGTCGTCGAGTCCGGACAGTTCGAGGAGCGCGGCGTCGACGAGGGACTCCAGGGCGTTCTCCGCCCTGTCCTCCGACAGTCCCAGCCGGTCCCCGGCCCACCGCGCGGGGAACGGCTCGCCGTCCGCTCCGCCGAGCGCCCCGAACACCGACCGCTCGACCGCTGTGAGCTGCTCCACCGAGGACCCCAGGACCCGGCTCAGGTCGAGGTCGCCGAAGGCGAGTTCGGCGAGCCGGGCGGCGGGGTCGGCGAGCCGGGCGGCCAGCCGGGCCGCCGTCCAGTGCGGCCGTGCCGCCAGCCGGGCACCCGCGATGGCCAGCGCCAGCGGCAGCCCGCCGCAGTACGCCACCAGGTCCTCGGTCCGGTCCGGGTCCTCCAGCAGCCGCTGCCGTCCCGCGCGGGCGGCCAGCAGATCGAGGCCCGCATCGTCGTCCAGCAACGGCAGCGCGAACGTGTCGCCCGCCGTCACCCGGGCCAGCCGCCGCCTGCTGGTGATGAGGACGGCGGACGGCCCGGCCGGCAGCAGCGGAGCGAGCTGCCGGTCGCCGGAGACGTTGTCCAGCACCAGCAGCAGCCGCCGGCCGGCGGTCCGCGTCCGGTACAGCCGTACCAGCTCGTCCAGATCGCCCGCGGGCAGGTTCGGGTCGCCCTCGCCGAGCGCCCGCAGCAACTGCGCGAGTACGGCGCGCGGAGCCCGCGGGGCGCCGTCCGAGCCACAGAGTTCGGCGAAGAGCAGTCCGTCGGGGAAGTGCTCCCCGTTCTCGGCGGCGGCCCGTACCGCGAGCGCGGTCTTGCCGATGCCGGCCATGCCGGTCACCAGGATGCGCCGCTGTGCGGGCTCCTCGTGCCCCAGCCGCCCCCGCAGTGCCCGCAGTTCGTGCTGCCGTCCGACGAGTTCACCGTCGGAGGCCGGCAGCATCGAGGGCACCGGACCGGTACGCCCGGCTCGCGCCCCGGCGGCCCTCCCGAGCCCCAGCTCGCCGCCCAGCACGGCCTGGTACGTCGACCCGAGCACCTCGCCGGGGTCGATGCCGAGCTGCTCGGCGAGGACGCCGCGCCCCTCGTAGTAGACGTGCAGCGCGTCCGCCTGTCGGCCGCACCGGTACAGCGCGGTCATCAACTGGGCTCGCAGCCGCTCCCGCACCGGGAACGAGGCGACCAGCCCGGTCAGCTCAGCCGTCACCCGCTCGTGCCGCCCCAGCTCCAGATCGGCCTCGATCCGGGACTCCAGGGCGAGCATGCGCTCCTCCTCCAGCGGTGCCAGCTCGGCGTCGAGCAGGTGCTCGGTGACGTTCGCGAGCGCCGGCCCCCGCCACAGCCGCAGCGCCCGGCGCAGCGACTCCGAGGCTTCCTCATACCGCCGTTCCGCCAGCGCCCGCCGGCCGTCCCGTTCCAGCCGCCGGAATTCGACCAGGTCGACCAGGGCGCCGGGAGCGCGCAGCACGTACCCCGGAGGCCGCCGTACGATCTCGACCTCGTCGCCCAATTGCTTGCGCAGCCGGGACATGTACGTGTAGATCTGCGCGCTCGCCGTCGCCGGCGGATCCCAGCCCCACAGCAGTGAGCTGAGCCGCGCGTCGGACACGACCCGGTCCTGCGCCAGCAGCATGGCGGCGAGCACCGTGTGAATCTTGGACCCCGAGAGGGCAACCCGCTCGCCGTCCCGTACAGCCTCCACCGGCCCTAGGACCAGAAACTCCATGGGGCACCCCCCTTCTGGTGCGGCCATTCCTACAGTTGAAGAAGGTAGGAGGCGCCGTTATCGGGGGGTTATCGCCGCAGCGCGGCCCGCTCCCCGGGGCCGTGTGTCGTGAGCCGCCGCAGATCAACCGCCCTTCTGGCCGCCGCTCTTCGCGGGGTCGGCACCGAGCCTGAGCACGCGCCTCCGTCGGCGCCGGCCGGGCCGTCGGCCTGGGCCTCTCCGACTGCCGAGGCTCTGCTGCATCGCCCCCGAGCGGCCACGGGGGCGCACGCCGGGACAGGCCGGTTGCAGGGCAGCACATGGTTCACCAGGGCCCCGCCGCGTGGAGGGCACGCACGCGGCCGCCCCCGGCCCGGGTGACGACGTTCCCGTCGTGACCCGGGGCACCGGGGGCGGCCGCGTGCCGGACGCGGTCCCTTACGGGGCCTGCCAGCTGTGGGGGGCGTGGAAGAGGTCGGGGCGCCAGGTGGTGGTCGAGCCCGGGCGGTCGGGCTCGGCTCCGGGTGTGGTTCTGGGGGCCCGGGCGAGGAAGAGGACCGTGAGGGCGGCGAGTTCCTCGGGTGTCACCGCACCCTTCTCTATGCGTATGCAGGCCGTGGACAGGGCGGTCATGGGGTGGGACCTCCGTCACTGAGGGGGGTTGCCGTGTTTGCGGGCGGGACGGTCGACGTGCTTGGTCCGCAGCATCGCCAGCGAGCTGATCAGCACCTCACGGGTCTGGGCGGGGTCGATGACGTCGTCCACGAGACCGCGCTCGGCCGCGTAGTACGGATGCATCAGCTCCGCCTTGTACGCCTTGACCAGTTCGGCGCGTTCGGCCTCGGGGTCCTCCGCCTCGGCGATCTGACGGCGGAAGATCACGTTGGCCGCGCCCTCCGCGCCCATCACCGCGATCTCGTTCGTGGGCCACGCGTAGGTGAGATCGGCGCCGATGGACTGGCTGTCCATGACGATGTACGCGCCGCCGTACGCCTTCCGGAGGATCAGAGATATGCGTGGCACGGTCGCGTCGCAGTACGCGTACAGCAACTTGGCTCCGTGCCGGATGATGCCGCCGTGCTCCTGGTCGACACCCGGCAGGAACCCGGGAACGTCGAGCAGTGTCACGAGTGGGATGCTGAAGGCGTCGCACAGCTGCACGAACCGCGCCGCCTTCTCGCTCGCCTCGATGTCCAGGACACCGGCGAGGAACCGGGGCTGGTTGGCGACGATGCCCACCACCTGTCCGCCGAGCCTGGTCAGCGCGCAGATGATGTTGGGGGCCCAGCGTTCGTGGACCTCCAGGTACTCACCGTCGTCGACGATCTCCTCGATCACCTGCCGCATGTCGTACGGGCGGTTGCCGTCCACCGGGACCAGGTCGACGAGAGCCTCGCAGCGCCGGTCCGGCGGGTCTTCGACCGGCAAGGCAGGCGGTGTCTCCCGGTTGTTGCCCGGCAGCAGGGAGAGCAGATAGCGCACCTCCTCCAGGCAGGTCTCCTCGTCGTCGTAGGCGAAGTGGCACACGCCGCTGGTTTCGGCGTGCACATCCGCGCCCCCGAGGCCGTTCTGGGTGATCTCCTCACCCGTTACGGCTTTGACCACGTCCGGACCTGTGATGAACATCTGCGAGGTCTCCCGGACCATGAACACGAAGTCCGTCAGGGCGGGTGAGTACGCCGCGCCGCCGGCGCATGGGCCGAGCATCACGCTGATCTGGGGGATGACCCCGGACGCCTTGGTGTTGCGGCGGAAGATCCCGCCGTAGCCGGCCAGGGCAGTGACCCCCTCCTGGATGCGGGCGCCCGCGCCGTCGTTGAGTGACACGAGCGGGGCGCCCGCGGACATGGCCAGGTCCATGATTTTGTGGATCTTGGAGGCGTGGGCCTCGCCGAGCGCCCCGCCGAAGATGCGGAAGTCGTGCGCGTAGACGAAGACGCGGCGGCCCTTCACGGTGCCCCAGCCGGTGATGACTCCGTCCGTGTACGGCCGCTTGGCTTCCAGGCCGAAGCCGCTCGCCCGGTGCCGGCGCAGGGGCTCCACCTCGTGGAACGAGTCCTCGTCGAGGAGGAGGTCGATCCGTTCCCGGGCAGTCAGTTTGCCCTTGGCCTTCTGCGCGGCGGTGGCCTTCTCGCTCGGGCCGGCGTGCACCCGCTCCCGGATCTCGGCCAGCTCCGCGACCTGGAACCGCATGTCTCCCCCTACCAGTAGTCGGCAGCCCCGGCGGCGTCGTCCGGTGGCGAGGCGTTGCGAGAGTCGTGACGCAGGGTCAGTTGCTCAGTCGGCGCAGACCGTTGATCTGCAGAGCGGCGAAGCCTCCGACGACGACCGCCTGCATCAGGGTCCAGACGGTGCCCACGGTGTTCGGATCGAACCAGCCGAATACGGCGGTGGCTACGCTCGCGACCGTCCACAGCAGGTTGGCCTCGATGACCACCTTGGTGGGGCCGGCCGGCGGTACCTGACGGCCGGCCAGAACGGCCACGAGGATGCCGTACACGGTGAGGAACGCACCGATGCCGCGCAGCAGCCCGGTGTCCAGGCCGAGCAGATCACCGACGGGGCCGGCGGCGAGCAGGTAGATGAGGCCGTTCCCGGCGGTCACGGCGGCGTCGAGCGTGAGGAACATACGCAGAGGGCGCGCGGCCGCCACGCGTCCGGCGGCGGCCACGGGGCGGGCAGAGGTCTGACTCGTGGTCATGGGAGGTCTCCGAAGGTGTGGGTGACTGCTCATGTACGTTTCTGTCGTCCCGGGAGATCGTCGCAATACGGGCTGACCCGGCGCTGACGGCCGGCTTACACGGCCGGAGCGGACGGGAGGGAGCTCACGCCGGCTGGAGTATGACCGACGCCGGGGCGCCACACGCGAGGGCCGGGTCGTGCGAGAGAATCGCGTTCTCCACACGGCGGAGCGAGGGCGAGGGTTCGATGCCGAGCTCGTCGGAGAGGTGCTGCCACATCCGGCGGTAGACATTCAGTGCGTCGGCCTGGCGGCCCGAACGGTAGAGGGCGATCATCAGCTGCTCGCAGAAGCGTTCCCGCAGGGGATGGTTGGTATGGGCATCGTGGAGCTCGGCGAGTACGGCCGCGTGGTTGCGAAGACTCAGCTCGGCGTCGAAGCGGAGTTCCATGGCCCGCATGCGGTGCTCCTCGTAACGGCCGCACGCCAGCTGGCACAGGGTGCCGCCGGGGAAATCGCCGAAGACGGGGCCGCGCCACATCGCGAGGGCCTCTCGGAGCAGACGGGCGGTGGCGGCCGGATCACTGGCAGCGGCGACCTCCGCCTGCCGGACGGTCTTGGTGAACTCGGCGGCGTCCAGCTCGCCTTCTGAGACGGTGAGCCGATAGCCGGAGGGGTGGATGGTGACCCGGGAGGAAGCCCGGTCGGGTTCCAGGCTCTTCAGCTTCCGACGCAGGCGGCTGATGTGGGCCTGCAGGGCGTTCGCCTGGTTGTCCGGGACCGAGTCGCCCCACATCTCCTCGACGAGGCTCTCGCCGGAGATGGACTGCCCCTCGTTCACCAGAAGTGTCTGGATGAGGGTTCGCTGGAGATCACCGGAGATCTCCGCGGGACCTAACGCGGTACGGATCTGGAGTGCGCCGAGAATCGAGAAGCTCAGCATGACGTTTTCCCCCTTGGCGTTCGGGCGGCGAAGACGGCTGAACACGGGCGGGGGCTCGTCATGGCCGTAGGAGCCGCAGCCTGGGGCCGCGGACCGACCGGCGCGTGGCGACCTCCGAGGTCTTCGGGATCGACCCTGGAGCTTCCTCCCGCATGCATCCTGCCACAGAATAATTCCTTTGAGAAGGTATTTTTCTGCTGTGGTCGTTGCCGAGGAAGCGGGAACGGCGGTGCCCTGGCGGTGGGTGACGAGCGCAGGCGGCCCGGGAAGCGGGCGGGCCGGACGCCGACACCTCGACGGGCCGCCTGGGGTGGCGGCCCGTCGAGGTGGGTGCTCCGCCGGTACGGGGGGGCGGCGGAGCTCGTGGGCGTCCGGAGGTCGCGGCGCCTTGGAGGCAGGGCGCCCGGGCGGCCGGATCGCTGCGACTGCGAGCCCGCATTTCGAAGCGGCCGGAACTCCGGAGCAACCTGAATTCCAGCGGCCGGCGACAACCGGTCTCGGCAGGGCGGAGAGGGCAGGATTCGAACCTGCGTGGGTTTTTAGGCCCGACCTCAAGGTGTTCTTGTGGTCCCCGTTAAGCCGCTCCGGG
>NZ_JBVJSX010000006.1:118419-316720 GCF_055606225.1 Streptomyces sp. NPDC037100
GCACCTCTCCTGGTGGTGACGGTGGCCGGGGGTGCCGGCCGTGTCGCGGAGAGGGCAGGATTCGAACCTGCGTGGGTTTTTAGGCCCGACCTCAAGGTGTTCTTGTGGTCCCCGATGAGCCGCTCCGGGCACCTCTCCTGGTGGTGACGGTGGCCGGGGGTGCCGGCCGTGTCGCGGAGAGGGCAGGATTCGAACCTGCGTGGGTTTTTAGGCCCGACCTCAAGATGCTCTTTCGGTCCCCGATAAGCCACTCCGGGCACCTCTCCTCGTTCCCGGCTTCCGGTTTCCCGTGCCGTTCACGAGAACAACATTGGCAGGGGGCTCTGATAAGACGCTGACATCTTCCTGACGTGGTCGCTGAATTACTTTTCGGTCTTCCCCTCGACGCGGCGTCGGTGCTCTACTCGCACCAAAAGAAACACCTTCCGAAAGGGGTACGGGCATGCCCGCAACCACTGCGGACACCTCGGTTCTCGGGGCGATCCGGACACACACGCAGAGCGAGAACCCCAGCGCGTTCCTGGCGCTCAACAGCGGCAACAGCACCTTCACCATCCCCGGCACCGACGGCGTCGTCGTCTACCGCCGCACCGGCGGTTACGCGGTCCAGTTCGGCGGTCCCTTCGCGGCCCCCGACGCCTACGACACCCTCCTCGACGGCTTCCGTCGGTACGTGAAGGAGGAGGGGCTGGAGCTCGTCGGCGTCCAACTCCAGCGTGCCGACGCCGAGCGCTACGCCCGGCACGGCTTCACCGTCAACCAGGTGGGCGCCTCCTGGGCCGTGCGGCTTCCGGAGTTCTCCCTGCGCGGCACCCGCTTCATGCAGCTGCGCAACAAGATCTCCCGAGCGCACCGCAACGGCCTCGTGATCGAGGAGGTCACCGCCGAGGACTGGCAGGGTGCGATAGCGACGATCGACGAGGCCTGGCTCGGCTCCAAGGGCGGGGCTCACCAACTCGAGTTCCTGGTGGGCCAGATCGGCGGCGAGCCGCAGGCGCACCGCCGGCTGTTCGCCGGCACCATCGAGGGCACGCCGGTGGCGTACATCTCGTACTCACCCGTCTACGGCGAGCGGGCCGGCTGGATGCACGACCTGAGCCGGCGTGTGCCCGAGGGTTCCCCGGGGCTGATGGAGGCCATCAACGCGCACGCCATCGAGGTCTTCCGCGCCGAGGGCGTGGAGTGGCTGCACTTCGGTTTCACGCCGTTCACCGGACTCGACGCGAGCCATGAACTCGATGGTCACAGCCCGGCGTTCCAGTGGCTGATGCACGCGCTCTGGGCCGAGGGAGCCGCTCTCTACCCGGCGCAGACCCAGCTCTCGTACAAGCAGAAATGGGCCCCTGACGAACTCATCCCGGAGTACGTCGCCTTCGACCGGCCGACCGCCTCGCTCGCCGGCTTCGCGCACGTCTTCCGGGCCTGCGGGGCCTTCTGACGCACCTGCAGTACACCGCCGCCATCACACGACGAGGAGAGCCGGAACAGTGAGTGACAGCAACGAGACCACGACCCCCGACGCCACGGCCACCGAAGCCCTCCAGCATGCCATGGTCGGGCAGCTCATGGCCATCATCGGAGCCCCCGACGACAAGGACGTGGCCCGTGCCGCGGACGACATCGTCCAGGAGCTCGACGTCAAACTTCGCGCTGCCCAGGCCGCCGCGGCCTGAGCGGAGGAAACAAGGCCCGGGCCCCAGGTCCCCAGGGCATCAACTGCCCTGTGGCCGGGTCCGATCAGCCCAGTATCAGTGACACATCAGCGGCGCACGGAACGCTGGACACACGTTCGCCCGGCGACCCGGTCCGAAGTACCGCGCTGTTGAAGCGGTCCTGGCCGACGGGCGGGCGGCGCCCGCCTTCCGGCACCGCCCACGGAAGCACTGTCGACCCCGGCGCAGCCACGTCCCGCAGGGCAGCGGCGCCGCCGCCCGGTTCGGGCACTTCTCCCAAGGAGAGCAACGCATGCAGCGTCCGCACGTCCAAGAAGCCCAGGTCATCGCCGTTCCTCAGCAGCGCGTCGGCGCTTCGGCCACGTTCGCCGAACTCCTCAAACGCGTCAAGGCAGAGGGTCTCCTCGACCTCGATCCGCGCTACTACATAGGCCGCCTGGCGCTGAACACCACGCTCCTGCTGCTCGGGTTCGCCGCGTTCTTCGCGCTCGGCGACTCGTGGTGGCAGCTGACGGTTGCGCTGTGGATGGGCCTGTGCGGCGGCCAGTCCGCCTTCATGTGGCACGACGCGGGCCACAAGGCCATGTTCCGCAGCAAGAAGGCCGCCTCCGCCATCGGCTACTTCCACGCCAACCTGGTCAACGGGGTCAGCTTCGGATGGTGGGTCAACCACCACAACCGGCACCACAGCAACCCCAACCACCTGGACATGGACCCGGACATCGGCCGGCGCACCGCCATCTTCGACATCAAGCAGTACCCCACCCGGCGCGGCACGCAGAAGTTCGTGGTGCGCTACCAGAGCGTGCTGTTCTTCGCGCTGCTGGTCCTGGAGTCCTTCAAGATGCTGAAGACGGCCGTGCTGTCCATCGCCCAGGGCAAGACCAAGCGCCCCGTGCTGGAGACGTTCCTGCTCGTCGCGCGGACGGCCATCTATCTGACGCTGGTGTTCACCGTCCTCTCGCCCGTCCTCGCGGTCGTCTTCATCCTGGTCCAGCAGGCGGTCCTGGGCTTCTACTTCGGCATGATCTTCGCTCCCAACCACAAGGGCATGGCGATCCGCGACGGCGAGGAGGAGACCCTGGACTGGCTGGAGCGCCAGGTACTCACCTCCCGGAACATCCGCCCGTCCCTGCTGGTCGACTTCCTCTACGGCGGACTCAACTACCAGGTCGAGCACCACCTGTTCCCGGCCATGCCGCAGAAGAACCTGGCACGCGCACGTGAGCTCACCCGGGACTACTGCGCCGAGCGCGGTGTGCCCTACCACGAGGTGGGCTTCTGGGCCTCGTACCGCGAGGTCGCCTCGTTCCTGCACGAGGTCAGCGCACCGGTGCGACGCGGCGACGTCGAGGAGCAGATCCGCCGGAACGCGGACCAGGCCGCCTGACCGGCGCCCGCCCCTCATCCACCGTCTCCCGGCCTCCACCGGTCCTCAGCACCGTCCCGGCGCTCCGGGGTCCCGCGCACCGCACCGCCGTCAGCCGGCGGCGGCCCCCGGGATCAGGGAGTTCTTCAGGAGCGAGTAGAGGCCCTCACGTGTCCGGGGCCGGGGGCCGGGGCCCCGGGCGGCCCTCTACTCCCAGGGCCTCCCGCCCGGATCCTGCCGGGCCCGTGCGGCGGGGCACCCGACCTCGCGGGGCGCCGTCACCCGCCGTGCCCCGCCCCTCCGCCTCGCGTTCCGGGACACCGGGCCGCGCTCCCCGACCCCGGCCCGCCCCACCCGAAGCCCCCTAGGAGCCACGCGCATGTCCCAGACCACCACGGCGGTGAGCACAGTCGTCTCTCCCGCCTCGATCGGGAACCGTCTGGACCGGATGCCGATCACCCCCATGCACCGCAGCCTGACCGCGGTCATCGGGATAGGCCTGCTCTTCGACACCTTCGAGAACAGTCTGTCGGGCACCATCGCCAAGGTGCTCCAGGAAGACTTCGCCTTCGGAGCGACGTCGCTCAAACTGGTCCTGGCCTCCGTCTTCATCGGCCAGTTCATCGGCTCGCTGGTGCTCGGCCGGGTCGCGGACCGGCTCGGCCGACGCCGGGCCTTCCTGATCAACCTCGCGATCTACTCCGGCTTCTCCCTGCTCGGCGCCTTCTCGCCCAACGCGGAGTGGCTGATCGTGACCCGTTTCCTGGCCGGCATCGGCATCGGTGCCGAACAGGCCCTGTCCGACTGCTACCTGGCGGACGTCCTGCCCGCGGCCAAGCGCGGCCGGTTCATCGCCTGGGCCTACACGATCGCCTTCTGCGGGGTGCCCGCGGTCGGCTTCGCGGCCCTGTGGCTGGTACCGCTGACCCCGCTGGGGGTGGACGGCTGGCGCTGGCTGTTCGTGATCGGCGCGCTCGGCTCGGCCGTGGTCTGGGTGCTGCGCCGGCGGCTGATCGAGTCCCCGCGCTGGCTGGCGGCGAACGGCCGTACCGAGGAGGCCGACGTGCTGGTGTCCCGGATGGAGGCCCAGGTCCCGGCCGGCCGGGAGGCCGAGGCGCTCCCGGCCGAGCACGAGACGTCCGTCGCGGGGCGGACCAGGCTGCGGGACATCTTCGCCCGTGGGCTCAGACGCCGCACGGTGATGCTGTGGATCTTCTGCTCGCTCTCCGTGGTCGGCTACTACGGCTTCGGCACCCTGGCCCCGCAGATCCTCGCGGCGAAGGGCTACGACATCGTGGCCGGTCTGGGCTTCACCGCCTTGTCCTTCCTCGGCTACCCCGTCGGCTCCGCACTGGCGCTGCCGATCATCGACCGCATCGAACGCAAGACTCTCGTCGCGCTGTCCGCCGCAGCGATGGTCGCCGCCGGGCTGGGTTTCGCCTTCACCGATTCGACCTTCCTCATCGTCGCGTTCGGCTTCGGATACACGCTGTGCAGCAACGTCTTCTCCAGCGTGTCGCACGTGTACCTCTCCGAGCAGTACCCGACGGCGATCCGGGCCACCGCGTCCGGCATGGCGTACTCGCTGTCCAAACTCAGCGCCGCCGCCCTGCCGTTCGTCCTGCTGCCCGTTCTCGACTCCTACGGACCGGGTGCGCTGTTCGGGGTGATCGCCGCCTCGATGGCGGCACTGGCCGTCACCGTCCTCACGTTGGGCGAGCGCACCACCGGGGTCTCCGTGGACCAGGCCCCCGCCTCGCTCAACAACCCTGCTGTGAAGAGGAGTTAACGATGTCCTACGTCATCGCCCTGCCCTGTGTCGATGTGAAGGACCGTTCCTGTATCGACGAATGCCCCGTGGACTGCATCTACGAGGGCCGGCGCGCCCTCTACATCCATCCCGACGAATGCGTCGACTGCGGGGCCTGCGAACCGGTGTGCCCCGTGGAGGCCATCTACTTCCAGGACGACGTCCCCGCCGAGTGGGGCGATCACCGCGGCTCCAACGCCGACTTCTTCGACACCCTGGGCTCGCCCGGGGGCGCGGGCGGTCTCGGTGTCCTCGACCACGACTCCCCGCTGGTGGGTTCCCTGGCGCCGAAGGCGGTGCGGTCATGAGCGGACTCCTCGCCGGCAAGCGCATCCTGGTGACGGGCGTCGTCACGGAGGCGTCCATCGCCTTCCACGTCGCCCGGCTCGCGCAACAGGAGGGCGCCGAGGTGGTGCTGACCGGCTTCGGCCGGCTCTCCCTCATCGAGCGGATCGCCGCCCGGCTGCCCAAGCCGGTTCCGGTGGTCGAACTGGACGTCACCGACCAGACGCAGCTGGACACGCTCGCGGAACGGATCAGCGCATCCGCCGACGGGTTCGACCGCCTCGACGGCGTCGTGCACTCCATCGCGTACGGGCCCAAGGGCGCCTTCTCCTTCCTCGACGGTGACTGGGCGGACGTCTCGACGGCCGTGCAGGTGTCGGCGTATTCCCTGAAGTCCCTGACCACCGCGTGCCTCCCCCTGATGGAGGGACGCGGCGGCTCGGTGGTCGGGCTCACCTTCGACGCGACGGTCGCCTGGCCGCGGTACGACTGGATGGGTGTCGCCAAGGCCGCCCTCGAGTCGACCAGCCGTTACCTCGCCCGGGACCTGGGTGGCAGGGGCATCCGCTGCAACCTGGTCGCGGCCGGTCCGCTGCGCTCCATGGCCGCCAAGTCGATACCCGGCTTCGGGGAGCTCGCCGAGGTCTGGCAGCACCGGGCCCCGATCGGCTGGGACCTCGTCGACCCGGACCCCGCGGCGCGCGGTGTGGTCGCCCTGCTGTCGGACTTCTTCCCGCGCACGACCGGCGAGATCGTCCACGTCGACGGCGGGGTGCACATGATGGGCGCGTGACGCGCACGCCGAGAGGGCGGGTGATCCGGGGCCGACCGGATCACCCGCCCTCTCGGCGTGCGCGTACTACGCGGTCGTCCCGCCCGGCAGGATCCGGCGGAAACCGGTGTACGGGGCGAGGGCCTCGGGGAGCAGGACGGAGCCGTCCTCCTGCACGCCCTGCTCCAGCAGCGCGGCGACGGTGCGTCCGACGGGCAGGGCCGAACCGTTGAGGGTGGCGGCAGGCCCCTTGCGGCCGTCGGCCCGCCTGTGACGGATGTTCGCACGGCGGCCCTGGAAGGTGCCGCAGTCGGAGACCGAGGAGATCTCGCGGTAGGCGCCGCTGCCCGGCAGCCACACCTCGATGTCGTACGTCATCCGGGCGGAGAAGCCCAGGTCGCCGGCGGGCAGCAGAACCACGCGGTGCGAGAGCCCGAGGCGGCGCAGGCATTCCTCGGCGTGCCCCACCATGAGCTCCAGTTGTGCCGGTGCGTCCTCGGGGGCGCAGACCCGAACCAGCTCCACCTTCTCGAACTGGTGCAGGCGCAGGATTCCCCGGGTGTCACGCCCGTACGCCCCCGCCTCGGCGCGGAAACAGGGAGTGCGCGCGGTGAAGGCGTACGGCAGGTCACGGCCGTCCAGGAGCTGCTGGGCCACCAGGTTGGTGAGCGGCACCTCGGCGGTGGGGATCGCGAACAGTTCCCGGTCGCCCACCCGGGTACGGAACAGGTCGTCCTCGAACTTGGGGAGCTGACCGGTGCCGGTCATGGTCTCCCGGTTCACGAGGTACGGCACGGAGTACTCGGTGTAACCGTGCTCGCGGGTGTGGAGGTCGAGGAGGAAGTCGGTCAGCGCCCGCTCCAGACGGGCACCGGCACCGCGGCCGACGCTGAAGCGGGCGCCCGAGAGCCTGGCCGCCGCCGCGCTGTCCAGTATGCCGAGCGACTCGCCGATGTCGGCGTGGTGGGGGGCGTCGTTGTCGTCCCGCACCGGGCCCCAGCGGCGGACCTCCACCGCCTCCTTCTCGGTGTCGCCGTCCGGCACCCGGTCGAGGGGGACGTTGGGGATGCCGAGCAGCAGTTCGGAGAGGTCGTGTTCTGCGGCCCGGGCCGAGGCCTCCGCCTGCTGCACGTCCGCGCGCAGGGCGCGGGCGGCCTCCTTCTCCTCCTCGGACGGCGGTCCCGAGCGCCCGCGCGTGCGCGAGACGCGGTTCAGCTCGGTACGCGACCGGGTCACGTCGGCCTGGGCCTCGGACCGCCGGCGCATCGCCTTCTCCAGGGCGGCCAGGTCGAGGTCGTAGCGACGACGGGCCAGGCGCCGCACGGCGACCGGCCCGTCTGCGAGCAGTTCACTGGGATCGTGCATGACGGACTCCTCGGGTAGGGGGAGCGGCGGCCGGGGGCGTGCCGGACGCGGTGGAGTGAGTGGCGCCGGGCGGGTGGCGAAGGGCCGGCCGGGCGGTGGTGAGCCGGGCGGTGAGTTGCCCGCACCCGGGCTCCGCAGGGGGAGGGGTACGGCGGCGGGTGCCCGGGACAGCAGGTCGGGGCGGACGGCTGCGAGCCGTCCGCCCCGCACGTGCTGCCGGTGCCGGCCCTCAGGCCGGAGCGATCGCCAGCGCCGTGTTCTGGCCGCCGAACCCGCACGAGTTGCTGATCGCGAGGTCGATCGGCATCGACGTGGCCGACTGTGCGAGCTTGATGTCGATCCGACCGTCGGGGATGCACAGGCCCGCGGTGGGCGGAATGATTTCATGTTCGACGCTCAGCAGCGCGAACGCGGCCTCGACCGCGCCTGCCGCGCCGAGCAGATGTCCGGTGACTCCCTTCGTGGAGGTGACCAGCGGGTCGCCCTGCAGCGTCCGCTGGATCATGCGTGCCTCGGCCAGGTCGTTGAGCGGTGTCGACGTGCCGTGGGCGTTCACGTGCTGCACGTCGTCCGGGTCCGCCCCGGCGTCGGCGAGAGCCGCGCGGACCGCCGCCTCGATGCCGGCGCCGTCCGGGTGCGGCGACGTCATGTGGTGGGCGTCGGCGGTGGCCCCGAAGCCGACGATCCGGCCGTGGACGTGCGCACCGCGGGCCCGGGCGTCCACGACGCGTTCCATGACCAGGATCCCGGCCCCCTCTCCGGCGACGAAGCCGTCCCGGTCGGCGTCGAAGGGACGTGAGGCCGACGCGGGGTCGTCCTCGCGCCGCGACAGCGCGCCCATCTGCGCGAAGCCGGCCATGACCAACGGAGTGATCATCGCCTCGCTGCCGCCTGCCAGTACCACGTCGCAGCGGCCGAGGATGAGCAGGTCCCGGGCCACGCCGATGGCGGTCGCGCCCGAGGCGCAGGCCGTCGCCACCACCAGGTTGGGCCCGGTGGCCCCGAACTCGATGGCCGTCTGACCGGCCAGCATGTTCGGCAGCTGCATGGGCAGCAGCAGCGGGGACACCCGGTCGGCGCCCTGCTCCCGCAGCACATCGTGCTGCTCCTCGACCGTGCCGGGGCCACCGTCCGCGCAGCCCAGCACCACACCGACCCGCGCCCCGTCCCAGGTGGTCGGGTCGAGACGGGCGTCGGCAACGGCCTCATGGGCGGCGACGAGGGCGAATTGCACGAACCTGTCCAGGCGGTGTGCCCGCCGCGCGCTGAGCAAGGATTCCGGATCGAAGCCGGGAACCCGGCAGGAGATGCGTACGGGGTTGTCCGCCAGTTCCGGATCGAGGGCGGCGGCCGGCCTGCCGTCGCAGACCGCCGCCCAGCTGGGCCCGACCCCGATACCACCCGGGGTGACCAGGCCGAGTCCGGTGACGGCGATGTCCATGCCGGCCATCAGACCTTCGCGCTCCGCTCCTCCATGAGCCGGACCATGTCGGCCACGGTCTCGGCCTCGAGGAGGTCGTCGTCGCTGACGTCCAGGTCCAGTTCGGACTTGAGCAGCAGCGACAGCTCCACCACGGCCAGCGAGTCCAGCTCGATGTCCTCCCGGGTGGCGTCCGGGGTGATGGCCTCGGGCGACACCTTGAGCTTGTTGGACAGGATTTCCTTGAGCTGCTCCAGCATGTCGGATCCTTTCGAAGGCGTACGCGATACCGGCGTACGTGAGGAGGTGTACGCATACGCGTACGGAATGGCGTACTGCACAGGAAGTCCGGCCGGCCGGGACCGTCAGACCGATTGGACCTCGGGCCAGGTCAGGGTCGTCGCACCCCAGGAGAGGCCTCCGCCGAACGCGGTCAGCAGCACCCGGTGTCCGGCGGTGAGACGGCCGTCCGCGGCGGCCTGCGACAGCAGCAGCGGGATCGAGGCGGCACCCGTGTTGCCGACCTGGGCGATGTTGGTCAACTGCCGTTCGGCCGGCACCCCGAGGCGTTCCGAGACCGAGTCGAGGATCCGGGCGTTGGCCTGGTGGGCCGCGAACCGGTCGACGTCCTCGATGTTCCAGCCGGCCAGCTGGGCCGCCTGCTGGGAAGCGCCGGTCATCCGCTCCACCGCGTGCCGGTAGGTGTCCCGGCCGAGCATCCGGAAGTACTGGTCCTCCGGGTCGGTCACGGGGCCCGACGAGCGCTGGCGTGAGCCGCCCGCCGGCACTTCGATGAGGTGGCTGAGCTCGCCGTCGCTGCCGAGGACCAGGGGGCCGACGGCGCCTGGTTCGTCGACGGAGCCCGCGCGCAGCACCACTGCGCCCGCACCGTCCGCGAAGATGACGGCCGTGGTGCGGTCCTCCGGGTTGACGATCGTGGTGAACGCGTCGGCGGCGATCAGCAGCACGCTGTCGGCGACGCCCGCCGCGAGGAGCCCGGACGCGGTGGCGAGACCGTACAGGAAACCGGCGCAGACGGCGGCCACGTCGAACGCCGGCACCTGCCCGAGCCCCAGCCGGGCGGCCACCTGCGGGGCGGTCGCCGGGCACGGCTGGTCGGGTGTGGTGGTGGCCAGGACGACCGCCCCCACGTGCTCGGCTCCCGCGGACTTGAGGGCGCGCAGTCCGGCCTGGACGGCCAGGTCGGAGGTCGCGGTGCCCGGCGCGACCACATACCGCTCGGCGATCCCGGTGCGTGAGCGGATCCACGCGTCGGAGGTGTCGAGCCGCTGTGCCAGGTCGTTGTTGGTGACCAGACCGGGAGGTGTGTACGCCCCGATCCCGGCCACCACCGCCGCTCGTCGTCCGTTCATGTGCCGGCCCGCGGACTGCTGAGGGCCTCCAGAGGCAGCCCCATGTACGCCATCCGCGACTCGGCCATCTCGTCGGTCCAGCGCTCGGCCATGTCGTAGCGCTGCTCCGGCGTGGTGTCGAGCATCCGGACGCCCGGCCAGATCTCGTAGTCGCCGATCCTGTCCGCGTGCTGGGCCATGCCCTCCTGGAAGAGCTCCTCGCGGTGGATGACGAACTCGCGGTCGGGGATCTCGTCCCAGAGCTGCACACCGGACCGCAGGATCTCCAGCAGGCGCGGGCGGTACTCGGGGTGCGCGGCCACGTGATCACGCAGGATCGTGCTGGCCACCGTCAGATGCCTGATCTCGTCGATGGCGGTGCCGCGTGAGATCTCGCCGGTGGCCGGCGACAGCGGGGTCCACTTGCGCTCGCTCAGCTCCGCCGCCGGGGCGAGCACCCCCTCGATGACGATGGCGAACACGGCGACGCCGCCGGCGAAGTCCGCCTGGTCGCGGACGATGTCGAGGGTGAAGTCCACGACCGGGTCCAGGACCCGCTTGCGGTAGTCCGCGGCCATCTCGTCGATGTCCTTCAGGAGCGTCTTCTGCGGGACCCCCAGCTCCACCAGGTGGTTGCGGAAGACCCGGGCGTGACGCGCCTCGTCGATCAACTGGGTTGCGTAGAACTCCAGTTCGGGGACGCCGGGGGCGATGGCGACATAGTGGCCGAGCAGCCGCGTCGCAATCTCCTCCGACAGCCCGCGGAACCCGAACTCCAGCACCAGGGCGTCGCGCAGGGGCCCGGGCTCCTTCAGGAAGCCGGGCACGACGGCGTCCACGTGGTGCCCCGTCTCGCCGCGGTCGCGCAGGGTGCCCTGCGCCACCGAGGTGAACCAGTAGGCGAGGTCACACTCCTCGGGTCCGAGAGTGAGTTCCTTCGCGCCGTCGAGCAGACCGGGAGCCTTGTCCCAGTCGGCCTCGGGTGCCACAGAACCGGTCATGACGCGGCCGCCTCCTTCGCGGGGTGCAGGGAGCCGGCGAACAGCTCTCCGGCGTAGCTGAACAGGGGTTGTTCCTCACCGGCGTTGGCCCGGACGACATGGCCGAGCAGCAACTCGCTGTCACCGGCCGGGTGAGCGGAGTGGAACCGGCAGGTGTAATGGGCGAGCGCCCCGGCCAGGAGCGGTGCCTTCGCGTACGAGTCCGCCGTCCAGGCGAGCCCCGCGAACTGCGCGCTGCCCTCGGGGCGGTCGCTGTTCGCGAAGTGGCCGGCCACATCGGCCTGCCCGCTGCTGAGGACGTTGATCGCGAACCGGCCCTCGGCGGCCGCGAGCCGTGCGAAGGACGAACCCGCCCGCAGCACGACCCCCACCAGCAGGGGCTCTCGCGACACCAGCGTCACGGTGCTCGCCGTGGTGCCGTGCAGCCGCTCCCGGGAGCCGACCGTCAGCACCGACACCGGGGAGGCCAGGTGGTACAGCGCTCGCCGCCGCTCGGCCGGGTCCTGGCGTACGGGGCGCCGCAAGGTACGCACGTCGGTGGCGGCGGTCATCGCACGGCCTCCTGTCGCTGCCGGCGGACCGGCTGCGCCGGGACGTGGCCCACCGGGGTGGGTTCCGTGGCGTGGCCGACCGGCTTGGGGTGGGTCAGCCCCAGGTCGTCCAGGAGCCGCAGGTAGCCGGGCTGGCGCACCGGCTCGAAGGGCAGCGCGAACGATTTCATGAAGTTGCCGAACAGGCCGCGGTCCCCGAAGAGGTGGAACGGCAGTACCAGCAGCGCCCACTCCGGCTCCACCAGCCAGCACCACAGCGCCGCGACCGCGGCCTGGGTGATCAGACTGTGCATGACGTTGTAGAGGACGTAGTAGGTCTTGGCGATCGGCCGCCCGCCGCTGCGTTTGAAGGCGATGGCCCCCGGGATGTAGCCGATCAGGTCGATGTACAGGAACAGGGCGATCGCGACCCACCAGCGGATCTCACCGAAGTGGGCGATGATCAGGCCGGTGGTGACGGCGAGGCCCACCAGGTACTCGGCGCGGTGCAGCGAGTAGGTTCTCGGTGTCTCGAAAGGATTTGCCTGGTCCATGGTCAGCTCCTGCGGGCGGTGCTAGGCGCCGATGGCGGCGGGCTCGGTGAGGTCGACGCCGCCCGAGAGGCGGACGGCGGGAAAGAGGCCGGTCAGGGCCCAGGCGACGGTCTCCTTGATGACCCGCTCGGCGATCGGGTCGAGGATCCCCTCGAGGCTGGGGATGCCGAAGTCGAAGTCGGCATCGAAGCGGACCGCCACGTCGTCACCCTGCTGCGTCATGGCCCAGGTGCCCGCGAAGGAGTCGAAGTCGCCGTCGGACTGCCGGAAACGGATCTCGCCCAGCTCCGGCAGGAAGGTGTCGTCCTCGGTCCAGCTCAGCAGACCGCTGCGGAAGTGCAGTTCCCAGCTGGAACTGGAGTCCTCGGCCGGGTAGGTGGCGTGCACGGTGGTCGCCTTCACGTGGGGCGCCAGGTCGGGGTACCGCTCCCAGCGCCGTACGGAGTCGAAGACCGTCATGGCCTGCTCCGAGGGGATCAGTGCTTCGAGCTCTACGTGACGCATGATCAGTTGCCGCCTTCCGGCATCTTGGCCGCGCCCCGGACGAGGTCGCGTGTGGCCAGGTCGAAGGAGTTCAGGAGGAACTCCACATCGGTGTCGCTCATCACGGCGGGCGGGGTGAACCGCACCACCGAGCTGCCGTTCATCGAGTGGTTGGCGACCACGCCGTGGTTGAACAGCTCGATGAGCAGCTCGCCGGCCAGCCCGGCCTCGACGAGCTCGACACCGATGAGCAGCCCACGGCCGCGTACGCCCACGACGAGTTCGGGGATGTTGCGGTACGCGATCTCCGAGATCCTCGGCAGCAGCTGCGCACCCAGGTCCATGGCCCGGGTGACCAGGCGCTCCTCCTTCACGGCCCGGATCGCACCCTGTACCGCGGCCATCAGGACCGGCTGGCCGGAGAAGGTGGCGGTGTGGACGTAGGGGTCCTTGTCGAAGGGGCGGAACGCCTTGCGGGTCGCCACGGCCGCGGAGACCGGCAGCACGCCGCCGCCGAGAGCCTTGCCGGTGAGGAGCACGTCGGGCACCACGCCCTCGATGTCGGCGCCCCACCACTCGCCGAGCCGGCCGAAACCGGACTGCACCTCGTCGAGGATCAGGAACCCGTCGTGCGCGCGGACGAGTTCCTCGACCTGCTTGAGGTAGCCCGCGGGTGGGATGATCACGCCGCCCTCGCCCTGGACGGGCTCGAGAATGACGCAGACCTCGCCCGGATGGGCCGCGAGTTCCGCCTCCAGCGCGTCGGTCTCACCGAAGGGGATGTGCACGACGTCCGGGATCAGCGGGCGGAAAGGCGCCTGGTAGACGTCCTTCGCGGTCGCGGACAGCGCGCCCAGCGTCTTGCCGTGGTAGCCGCCGCGCATCGAGACGGTCCGCTTGCGGCCGCCGGCCCGTGCGAGCTTGAGGCCCGTCTCCACCGCCTCGGCCCCCGACAGGGCGAAGTGCACGCGGTCCAGGCCCTCCGGCATCACGGAGACGAGCGCCTCGGCGGCGCGGGCCACGGTGGGCTCCAGCAGGATGCGCGTCGCGGTGGGGTGGGTCCGCAGCTGGCGCTCCACCTCCTCCATCACGATCGGGTGGCGTGCGCCCATGATGAAGACGCCGTACCCGCCCGCGTTGAGGAAGCGCTCACCGTCGCTGGTGGTGAGCCAGGCGCCCTCGGACGCCGTTTCCATGTGGCTGCCGAACAGCTCGGCGAGAGTGGCCCGGCCCTTGCTGAGATGGGCCCGGTACAGGCCGAGGATCTCCGCCTCGCTCTCGACCGGTGCTTCCTGGATAACGGTCACTGATCTCTCACTCCAAGTGTGGTGGGGGCCGCTGCCCGCGGCGCGGCGACTCAGCTCAGGACCAGCGGGCCGCCGTCGAAGTAGCGCAGCAGCGGCTCGGCGGCGGCGCCGCGGCCCGGTGGGTGGAAGGCGAGGGCGTGCACGGCGGCGGCAGCCCGGCCGTGGGTGGAGCCGAGGATGAAGTCCAGACCACCGAGCAGCTCCAGCGCCTGCCCGGCGATTCTCGGCAGTGCCTTCTGGACGGAGTAGCGGGCGACGAGGACCCGGGCGACCGACTCCTCGTCCGTCTCGGGGCCGATCGCCCGCGCGACGCCTTCCAGGAGCGCCAGGGCGGAGTCCATCTCGACGGCGAGGGCGGCCCGTTCCTGGACGCTGCCGCGCTCACGCTCCAGCACCTGTTCGACGAGCGCGGCGGCCCCGCCCGCGTACCCGGCGGAGATCAGCATCTCGAACCAGACGAACCCGGCCGTCTGCAGGTCGTCGAGCCGGTGCGGGTCGTCCGCCCCGGCACGTACGACCATGTCCGCCGGCACGAACACGTCCGTCAGCCGCACCTCCTCGCTCTCCGCGCCGGCGAGCAGATCGTTGCCCCAGAACGGGTGGACGGACAGACCGGGAGCGTCGGCCGGCACCAGGGCGAGTGCCAGCTCGGCCGTGCCGTCCTCGTGATGGATGGCGATGCTCGCGGTGAGCAGACTCATAGAACGGGAGAGACTGCACGGCTTCTTCGCGCCGGAGAGCAGGTATCCGCCGTCGACGGGCCGGGCCGTGACGGCCGGGGTGAGGATGTTCTGCTCGGTGCGGCCCTCGGCCCAGCCGGAGGCCATCACCTGCTGGTCGGGCACGATCCGCCGCAGCAACCCGGTCTGAGCCGAGGTGAGCCGGCCCTCCTTGCCGGCGAGGGAGTAGAGCATCGCCACGGTGAAGTGGTGCATGGAGACGGCCGCGACGAGCGAGGGGGACACGGCGCCCAGCGCCAGCTGGACGCGCAGCGCGTCCAGCGGGGCAGCTCCGTGCCCCCCGTACTCCTCGGGTACCAGCAGGCCGACCCCGCCGTGGATGCGGAACAGGTCGATGACGGGGCCGCCGGGCTGCTCCCGGACGGCGTAGGGGATCTGCTCGATTTCCTTGAGCAGACCTGGGTGGAATTGCTCGCAGACGGCCCGAGCAGTGTCGAGGGAACGCACGGGGGTACCTCCGGAAGGCGGACGGGTCGGGCGTTCAGGCGCCGAAGACCGCGTCGTAGGGGCTGATGTCGCGGGCGATGCTGACCCCTTGGACGTGCGAGGTCTTGAGCATCGGGTAGTTGGCCTCACCGAAGGCTCCGCCGGTGCGGCCGGTGCCGCCGTGGCTGGGCAGGTAGGGCAGGAAGCCGATGTGGGAGTCGTTGACCTTCAGCAGTCCGCCGTTGACGACACGCCGGACGAAGGTGTCGATGACGTGGTCGGAGCGCGACCAGAGGGAGTTGCGCAGCCCGTAGGAGTTGGAGTTGACGAAGCGGAGGAAGGACTCCAGGAGCGCGTCGTCGTTGTCGCGTTCGGCCACCACGATCGGGATGAGCGGGAAGAACGTCTCCTCGCGCACCACGTCGAAGGTGCCGGCCCGGTCCAGGCCGTCGACCCGGAGCACGGTGGGCTGCAGGAAGACGCCCGTCTCCGACGGTGTGCCGTCGAGCTCGGTGCGATGGCCGCCGGTGACCAGGGAGGCGCCGTTGTCCAGGGCCTGCCGCAGCAGCCGGAAGAAGCGCTCGCTGCGGCGGACCGGTGACAGCAGGACGTCCTCCTCCTCCGGGAAGCCCGGCCGGATGCCCTTGACCTGCTCGCGCACCTCGGCGATCAGCGCCTCGGCGATGTCGGGGTGCGCCAGCACGTAGTTGGGCACCATGCAGATCTGTCCGGAGCCGAAGAACGACTCGGTGATGGCTTCGGCGGCCCATTTGATGTCGGCGTCCTTCCACACCACGATGCCGTCGTTGCCGGCCAGCTCGAGGATCGGCTTCTTCCCGTGGGCCACGCACCGCTGTTCGAAGCGCAGGCCCTCCTGGCTGCCGCCGATGTAGAAGATGTCGTTGATCAGAGGGTCGGCGATCCAGCGGTCCATCGTCTGCTTGGGGTTGCTGCACACCGCGTTGAGCACGCCGGGAGGCGCGTCGAGCTCCTCGAGCAGCGGGGCCACGATGTCGCGCAGCAGCCACATGGTGCTCAGCGCGATGCTGCGCGGCGCCCTGACCACCACGCTGTTGCCGGCCATCAGGGCCAGCACGCACAGGGCGGCGCTGGGCAGCGGGGCGTTCTGCGGCGGGTTGAAGGCGACCACGCCGTCCGGCTGGCGCTGCAGGATCAGCTTGCGGCCCGCGTACTCCTTCTCGACCCGCATCTGCTTCCGGTACCAGCGCAGGCTGCCGGGGGCGTAGATCTGCAGGAGGCAGCTCAGCTCCCACCGGGCCAGCTTCACCGGGTGCGATTCGGCGACGAGCATCTCGAGGAACTCGTCCTGGTGCTTGATCAGTTCCTCGCGGAAGCGGGTACCGAGCCGCATCCGCCGCTCCAGCGGGACGGCCGCCCAGTCCGAGGCGGCGGCCGCGGCGGCCTGCGTGGCGAGGTCGATGGCGTCGTCGTCGGCGATCGCGCAGCGGCCCACGACGTAGGGGTGCTGGGCGGCCTCGGAGTCCGGGTCCTGCTCCAGGGAGCGCTTGAGACTCACACTGGTGAAGACGTCTTCCAGCAGGGACCGCCCGCTGACGGTGTATACCCATCCGTCCCCGGAGACGTCCTTGCCGGCGATGTAGAGGTCGTAGCTCTTCAATCCGGAAGGTGCCGGAGCACTCTCCTCCTGCGCAGCTTCGCGAAGCATCATCAGCCTTTCCGAATATCGGAACGTGTCTGCTTTTCGATCTTCCGGTGCGGGTCGTTCCGTGAATGGGCGAGTGATTTCGAGGAATTGGTGTTCGAAGCAAACCGATCGTGGCAGCCGAATCTGACTCGGCGCTGACACCGGACTGATCCAGCCACCGGCCGACGGGCCGTCAGTGCGGCGTCAGCCGCCGCTGCTTGCATGGCCGCCATGCCACCTGCCGAGACAACCGTGCCCCAGCGGCTGCGCGAACTGCCGCGGACCGAGCTCGCCGACGAGATAGAGACACTCGTCGTACGGAAGTTCAAGGCCGTTCTCCTCATGGACGAGTCGGAGGACCTCCCCGTCGACATCAGCTATTTCGACCTCGGTCTCACCTCGCTGCGGCTGACCGAGATACGACAGAGCCTCGAGCAACTCCTCGATCTGTCCATCAACGTGAACGTGCTGTTCAACGAGCCGACGGTCAACCACCTCGTGGATCACCTGGCCGACGCCCTGTCCGCCCCGCCCACCCGCTGACCGATCAGGCCAAGGACCCAAGGAGTCGTTCCATGCCGCGTACGGAATCCGACACGGAAGAGACGAACCGGGCGCCGGCGCAGGCGCCCGAGCCGATCGCGATCGTCGGAATCGGTCTGCGATTCCCCGGCGGCAGCAACTCGCCCGACGAGTTCGACGCCTTCCTGCGTGAAGGACGCAGCGGAATAGGGCCCATACCGGGCGACCGGTGGGACGTGGCCGCGTTCACGCCCGAGTCGCCGGAGGACAAGGGAAAGATCCACACCTCGGCCGGCGGCTTCCTCGACCGCATCGACCAGTTCGACGCCTCCTTCTTCAACATCTCGCCCAAGGAGGCCCAGTACATGGACCCCCAGCAGCGGATGCTGCTGGAGACGGCCTGGCAGGCCCTGGAGCACGCCAACATCGACCCGACACCGCTGCGCCGCGGCAACGGCGGCGTCTACATAGGCGCCAGCTCCATCGACTACTCGATGGAGCTGGACTCACTGCCGTACCAGGAGCTGGAAGGCAACCTCGCCTCCGGCATCACCATGTTCCCGCTGTCAGGCCGGCTGTCGTACTTCCTGGGCTGGCGCGGCCCGAGCATGAGCATCGACACGGCGTGCTCCTCCTCGCTGGTCGCCCTCCACCTCGCCGTGCAGGGCCTGCGTGCGGGAGAGACCGACATCGCGCTGTGCGGCGGTGTCAACGCCCTGCACCACCCGCGCACCTCGGTGATGTTCTCCAACGCGCAGATGCTGTCCCCCGACGGGCAGTGCAAGACCTTCGACGAGGCCGCCGACGGCTACGCCCGCGCCGAGGGCTGCGGCGTGGTCGTACTCAAGCGCCTCAGCGACGCCACCCGGGACGGCGACACCGTCCTCGCACTGGTGCGAGGCACCGCTGTCGGCCAGGACGGCGACAGCGCGGGCCTGACCGTGCCCAACGGCCCCGCCCAGGAGAAGGTCATCCGCGCCGCCCTCGCCGCCGGACACCTGACCCCCGGGGACATCCAGTACGTCGAGGCGCACGGCACCGGCACCCCGCTCGGCGACCCCATCGAGTTCGGCGCCATCGGCGACGCCTTCGCCGACTCGCACACCAGCGGCGAACCGCTGCTGGTCGGCTCGGTGAAGACCAACCTGGGCCACATGGAGCCGGCGGCCGGCATCGTGGGCGTCATCAAGACGGTGCTCCAGATGCGGGCCGGGACCATTTACCCGCACCTCAACCTGGAGACGCCGTCCGGGCGCATCCCCTGGGACCTCTACCCGGTGCGCGTGCCCACCGCGTGCGAACCCTGGGAGGCCGAGGTCCGGCGCGCGGTCGTCAACAGCTTCGGCTTCGCGGGCACGATCGGGGCGGCGGTCCTGGAACAGGCGCCGGCCCCGGCCGCGCAGGAGCCCGTGGAGCCCGCGGAGCCGGCCCCGTCCGGGGTTCCCGTGTTCACCCTTTCCGCCAAGAGCGCCGCCGCCCTGAGCGCCCAGGTCGGCAACTACCGCAAGCTGCTGGACGAGCGGCCCGACGTGGGGCTGGACGAGCTCTGCTACACCGCCAACGTCTCCCGCACCCACCACCCCTACCGCATCGCGGGCCCGGTCGCCGACCGCACGGCGCTCGCGAACCTGCTGGACACGGCCGCCGAGGAGAAGCACGGGGGACCCTCCGGCATCCGCAGGACCGCATTCATGTTCAGCGGCCAGGGCTCGCAGTACGCGGGCATGGGAGCCGCGCTCTACGAGCGTTTCCCGGTCTTCCGCGAGCACGTCGACCTGTGCGACGAGCTGTTCGCCCCGCATCTGGGCCGCTCCGTGGCCGAACTGGTGCTCGGTACCACCGCCGACCCGGAGGCGATCGACCGCACCGAGTACACCCAGCCCGCCCTGTTCACCCTGGAATACGCGCTCGCCAAGCTGTGGATGTCCTGGGGTGTGCGCCCCAACGTGCTCATCGGGCACAGCATCGGGGAGGTCGTGGCCGCCGCCGTGGCCGGCCTGTTCGACCTGCCGGACGCAGTGACCCTGGTCGCCGCCCGTGCGCGGCTGATGCAGGCGGTGAGCACACCGGGCGGCATGGCCGCCGTGTCCGCGTCCGCCGAGGACGTCGAGCCCCTCCTCGCCGGCCACCCGGACCTGGCCCTCGCGGCGGTGAACGCCCCGGACCAGTGCGTGGTCTCCGGCGGCACCGCCGCCCTCGACGAGATCATCACCCTCCTCCAGGAGCGGGGCACCCGCGTCGACCGGCTGGCCGTCTCGCACGCCTTCCACTCACCCCTGATGACCGAGGTCTACGACGACTTCCGGGCCGCCCTCGACGGCATCACCTTCCACGAGCCGGCCATCAGCCTGATCTCCAACGTCACCGGCCGGCCGGCCCGCCTCCGCGAGATCGGCACCGCCGACTACTGGGTGCGGCACATCGGCGAACCCGTGCGCTTCCTGGCCGGCATCCGGGCGGTGGCCCAGCGTGGCCGCCATGCCCTGATCGAGATCGGACCGCAGGCCGCCCTGACAGCCCTCGCCCGGCGCTGCCTGACCGCCGAGGACCACGTGTGGCTGGCCAGCCTGCGCCGCCGCGACGGCTCCACCGGCACCACCCTGGCCGCGCTCGCCGGGTACTACGCCGCGGGTCTGACGGTCTCCTGGGCCGACTACCACGCGGACCGCCCCACCCCCGCGAAGACCTCCCTGCCCACCTACGCCTTCCAGCGCAAGCGGTACTGGCTGCCCTCCACCAGCGCCCGGCGCACGGGCACCGCCGGCGGCAGGGCCCGCCACCTGCTGCTCGGCACGGAGGAACGGTTCGCCAGCGGGGTACGGGAGTTCACGGCCGAGTTCACCTCCGAGGACCTCGGCGCGCTGACCGACCTCGGTGACGGAGAACGCACGACACTTCCCGCCGGCGCGTACATCGATCTGCTCCTCGCGCTCCAGGACGCGGTCGGGGGACACACCCGAGCCGCCATCCGCGAGTTGAAGCTGCACGCGCCACTGCACACGACCGCCGAGACCGTAACGGCCCTGACGTCCCGGTGGCGTCCGCGCGCCGGCGGCGGCGCCGACGTGCAGGTCTTCACCCTCGTCGGAGGCGAGGAGCACATCCACGCCAGCGCGACGATCGCCGCCGAACGCGAACCGGTCGTGCCGGTCTCCGAGCTGGCCGAGCTGGACGCCGGGCTGACGCCCGCCGGACAGCACATCGACGACGAGGACATCTACACCGACCTCGCCTCCGTCGGCCGCCCGCACGGCCCGCGCATGCGCCTGCTGCTGCGCGCCGCCCGGCACCGGGACGGACTGGTCACAGGCGAGCTCACCGGCCGCGACGCCACCGCGGTCGAGCACGTGCCCGCCGAACTCCTGGAGGCGGCGGTGCAGGCCGCTGTCGTCCTGGATCCCGAGGGCCCGGTGTTCGAGCCGCGCGAGATCGCCTCCGTACGGCACTTCCGCAAGCCCCGCGGGGAGCGGCTCCGCGTCCTCGCCCGCGTCCACGGCGACCAGGACCGCCGGGTCGCCGACATCCTCCTCCTGGAGAACGGCGACCCGGTCACCGAACTTCTCGGAGTCCGCCTGGCCCGCCCCGAGGGCCGCACCGGCCGCCGCCAGTTCCTGCACCGGCCCGAGTGGGTGCGCAGGGCCCTCCCGGCGCAGACCGCCCCCGCCGGCGACCGCCACCTGCTGCTGCTCGACCAGGCCCCCGGCCGGGCCGCCGCACCGGCCGGGCAGTCCGGCCTGCGGGTGACGACGCTGTCCGACACCACCGACCTCAAGGCGGCCCTCGACGACCCCACCGTCACCGACGTCTGCCGGGTCTGGCGGCAGCGGCCGGGAGCCATGTCCGCCGAGCGGATGCGGGCCGAGTGCGAGGACAACTACCGCGAACTGCTGGCCCTGGTCACCGCGATGGACGCGGCCGGACAGCCCCGGCCGCCCCGGCTCTGGCTGGTGACCGAGGGTGCCCAGGCGCTCCCCGGCGACCCGGCGGGCGACGGCGGGCACCTCGCCGCCGCGACCCTGTGGGGGTTCGGACGGGTGCTGCTCACCGAGTACCCGCAGTACCGCGCCACCCTCGTCGACCTCGCCCCGGGCAGTGACCTCGAGCCGCTGCTCACGGAGTGGACGGCCGAGACCCCGGGCGAGTACCAGGTCGCCCACCGGCCGGGCAGGCGCTACGTCCGGCGGCTGCTCGCCGGCGACGCGACGCTCACCTGGAGCGGCGGCTTCGAGCTGCGCGCCCCGGACTCCGGTGACCTCTCCGACCTGGCGCTGGTGCCCGCCGCGGACCGCGCGCCGGACGCCGACGAGGTCCAGATCGAGGTTCGCGCCGTCGCCCTCACCGATCAGGACGCCCGGACCGCGCTGGACACCGGCCGTGCCGAACGGGAGGAGGAGGAGCCCCCGCCCGTGCTGGGCAGCCAGGCCACCGGCATCGTGCGCGCGGCGGGTGAGGGCGCCGGGTTCACCGAGGGGGACGAGGTCCTCGTTCGCCATGAGGGGACCCTGCGCTCCACGCTCACCGTCCCGTCCGCGTCGGTCGTGCTCGCGCCGCGCCCCGGCCCGCACGACGGGAGCCGGCACTTCCGTCTGGACGAGACGGGCGAGGCCCTGCGTACCGCCCTCACCGACCCGGCCGCCGAGGTGTGGCTGGACCTGCCGGGCACGCACGCCGAGGAGGCCGGGCCCCCGGCGGACGCCGAGGAGGCCACCGACGCCGCCGTCCGCCCCGACCGTACCTACATCGTCACGGGCGGACTCGGGGGGCTCGGTCTCGTCACGGCCCGCAAGCTCGTGGCCCTGGGAGCCCGGCACCTGACCTTGGTCAGCCGCAGCGGCAAGCCCACCGAGGAGGCCGCACCGGTCCTGGCGGAGCTCGCCGAGAGCGCCGAACTCGCCCTCGTACGAGCCGACGTGAGCCTCCCCGAGGACGTGCGCACGCTGGTGGACGAGGTGGCGGCCGGACCGTACCCGGTCGGGGGCGTGGTCCACGCGGCCGGTTCCTACGACAAGAAGCTGATCGCCGAACTGACCTGGGAGTCCATCGACGCCCAGCTCGCCGCGAAGGCCTACGGCGGCTGGCTGCTGCACGAGGCCGCGCAGAGCTCCTTCCCGGAGCTGGAGTTCTTCGTGACGTACTCGTCGATCGCCTCGGTCCTCGGCGGCGCCACCCAGGGGCACTACGCGGCGGCCAGCGCCGGGCTCGACAGTCTCGCCGAGTGGCGCACCCGCCGGGGCCTGCCCGGGCTCTCCGTGAACTGGGGTGCCTGGGCCAGGGTCGGCATGTCCGCCCGCCTGGAGGAGCACCTCAGCCGCGAGATCGAACGCAGCGGCGTCCGCTTCTTCTCGCCCACCCGGGCCCTGGACACCCTGGCCAGACTGTGGGGCGGCCGCCCGCGCACCCAGCGGGTGGTGGGCGAGTTCGACTGGGACCGCTACGTGGCCGGCAGCGCCACCGGCGACCAGTTCTACGACCGCCTCGCGCGGCACGACGCCGCCGCCGACGACGGCTTCGACGCCGCCTCGCTCGGTGCCCTGCCCGCACCGGAGCGCAGGGCCCTGATCACCAAGGTGGTCCGGGAAAAGGTCGTCGCCGTCCTGCAGATGGAGGCCGACGACGAGTTGGACGAGTCCGCCGAGTTCGTCGCGCTCGGCCTGGACTCACTGATGGCCCAGAACGTCAAGTCCGGTCTGGAGCAGGCGTTCCGGCTGCCGCTGGCCGCCTCGATCACCTTCGACCACCCGACGGTGCGGCAGCTCGCCGACTTCCTCGACGGGCAACTGTGCCCGGTCCCCGCGGCATGACCCCGCACGACTCGTCCCGGACGAACGGGGAGGACCCCATGACAACCATGACCACCGCGGACAACATGAGTTGGACGCTCAACCACACCTCCCGCGCCCACGCCGGCAGCCGACCGCACCATGCGGCGATCATCTGCGAGGGCCGGATCACCACCTATGCCAAGCTGCACCGTGAGAGCAACCGCGCCGCCCACGCCCTGCGCGCCAGCGGCGTACGGCCCGGCGACCGGGTCGCCTATCTGGGGCGCGAGTCGGAGAACTACTACCTGGTGATCCTCGCCTGCGCCAAGGCCGGCGCGGTCCTGGTCCCGGTCAACTGGCGACTCACCCCGGACGAGGTCGACCACATCCTGCGCGACTCGGGTGCCGTCCTGGTCTTCGTCGACGACGAGTTCTGGGACACCGCCGCGAAGGTCCGCCCGCACCTGCCCGAGTTCCACACGGTGATCCGTATCGACGGAACCGACACCGACGGGGAACCGGCCCGCGGTGCCGGGCTGCCCGCCTGGTACGCGAGCCGGCCGGACACCGATCTGGAGTCCGGTGCCGGACCCGACGACCCGGTCGTGCAGATCTACACCAGCGGTACCACCGGGCTGCCCAAGGGGGCCGTCCTCGCCCACCGCAGCTTCTTCACTCTGCCGCGGGCGATGCGCGAACACGGTGCCGCCTGGATCGACTGGCTGCCCGAGGACGTCGCTCTGATCTCTCTGCCGGGCTTCGGCATCGCGGGCATCGGCTGGTTCATGCACACGTTCAACGCCGGTGGCACCAGCGTGGTCATGCCCCAGTTCGACCCTCAGGAGGCGGTGCGGCTGATCCGCACCCACCGGGTCACCACCACCTTCGCCGCGCCGGCCATGCTCCAGATGATGGCGGGCGAACGGACCGCGGGGCCGGACGCGTTCGTTTCCCTGCGCAAGGTCTGCTACGGAGCCGCCCCGATGTCCGAGACGCTGCTGAAGCAGTGCCTGGAGACGTTCGACTGCGAGTTCGCCCAGATCTACGCCAGCACCGAGACCGGCAGCGTGGCGGTGTGCCTGCCTCCCGAGGACCACTACCCGGGCAGCGCGGTCCTGGAGTCCGTCGGCAGGCCCTGCCCCGGCAACGAGGTGAAGGTGGTCGGCCCGGACGGCGCCGAACTGCCGCCCGGCACCATCGGCCAGATCTGCGTCCGGGCGCCCTCCCGGATGCTCGGTTACTGGAACCTTCCGGAAGCCACCGGCCGCACCCTGGTGGGGGAGTGGCTGCACATGGGGGACGCCGGCTACCTCGACGAGGACGGCTATCTCTACCTCTGCGACCGCATGAACGACACCATCATCGTCGCCGGGCAGAACATCTACCCGGCCGAGGTCGAGAAGGCGCTCGCCGCGCACCCCGCCGTCGCGGACTCCGCTGTCGTCGGGCTGCCCGATCCCAGCTGGGGCGAGGCGGTGCACGCCGCCGTGGTCCTGCGCCCCGGCAGCACCGCAACCCCCCGAGAGCTCCTGCTGTCCCTGCGGGGCCGCCTCGCCGACTACAAGATCCCCGGTACCTACCACATCGTCGACAGTCTGCCCCGCAACCCGTCGGGCAAGATCCTGCGCCGCGCCGTTCGGCAGCAGCTCTCGGCCCCGGCACGCGACCCGCTGATCTGAACCGGCAGTGACGGCAGAACGAAGAGAGGAAACGGCACCCATGGACGCCGAACGGCCCGGCCCCGCCCCGGAAGGGGCGCGGACACCCGCGCGCCAAGCAATCGACGAGGCGCTCTCCCCCCACCGCCCGCAGCCCCCCGGCGGATCCCTGCGCATCGGAATCCTGCTCCCGACCAGGGAGCAGGCCATCATCGGCAGCTACGCGGCGGCCCCACTCCTGGACTTCGCCCGCCAGGCCGAGAGCCTCGGCTTCGATTCCCTGTGGGCCGGTGACTCGCTGACGGCCCGCCCGCGCCTCGACCCCCTCGTCGTGCTCTCCGCCGCGGCGGCAGCCACCGAGCGGATCACCGTCGGCACCGCCGCCCTCACCCCGGCCCTGCGGCACCCGCTGATCGGCGCCAACATGGTGGCGAGCCTCGGCCATGTCGCGCGTGACCGCCTGGTCCTCGGCCTCGGTTCCGGGTTCCCGATGCCCGAGACGGAGGAGGAGTTCGCCTCGGTCGGAGCCTCCTTCACCGGGCGGGTCGGTCGCCTCGACGAGATCGCCGACCTCTGGCGCACCGCCTGGTCCGCGGGCGAACCGGGCCGGCCCACCGGCTTCCAGGGAAAGTACTGGCAGGCCGACCGGCTGGACCGGCTGCCCAGCCCCGCCGCGCCCGGCGGCCCGCCGCTCTGGCTTGCGGGCAGCGACACCCCGAAGGTGCTCGCCCGCGCGGCCACCCGCTACGACGGCTGGCTGCCCTTCCTGCCGGACGCCGACGCCTACGGACGGGCCTGCCGTCGGATCGCCGAACTCGCCGGCGAAGCGGGCCGCGACCCCGGCGCCGTGACCCCCGCGCTCTACGCGACGGTCACCGTCAACAGCGACGCCACCGCCGCCAAGGCCGAGCTGGAGCACTACATCAGCCACTACTACGGGCGCTCCCTGGCTCAGATGTCGGCCATCCAGGCCTACGGCTGGGGCAGTGCCGAGCAATGTGCCGAATGGCTCGGCGGCTACGTCCGCGCCGGCGCCCGGCACCTCGTCCTGCGGGTCGGATCGCTCGAACCGGAGACGCAGCTGAAGGAAGTCGCCGAGGTGCTGCTCCCCGCAGTGCGTGAGATCGACCGGACCCTCACCGATGGAGGAACGAAATCGTGACCAGTGCCATAGGCATGGACATGTCCCGTACAGGCCAGTGGTTCCACCCCGTCGAGCCGTCCCCGGACGCGTCCGTACGGCTCTTCCTGCTGCCGCACGCGGGCAGCGGCGCCATCATCTACCGCGACTGGGAGAAACTGCTCCCGGCCGACATCGCCGCCCAGGCGGTGACCCTGCCCGGCCGCCACAACCGCCGTGACGAGATCACGTACGAGGACTGGGACCCGCTGCTCGACGCCCTCCACCAAGCAGTGCTCGACGACCTCGACGACCGGCCCTTCGCCTTCTTCGGACACTGCCTCGGCGCCCAGCTCGCCTTCCGGCTGACCATCCGGATGGAGGAGGAGGGCGGCCCTTCCCCCGTCATGATCGGTATGTCCGGCTGGTCGCCGGAGGGCTGGTACGCGCCCACCGAGGAGCAGAGCCGGATGCCGGAGCCCGAACTGGTCGAGTGGATCAAACGTCTGGGGTCCTTCCCCGCCGAGATCTACGACAACCCGGCGATGCTCGCCCTGGTGGTCCCGGCTCTGCGTGCCGACCTCAGGGTCGCCGCCCAGTACGTGGACGACAAGGCGGGGGTCCGCTGCGCGCTGGCCTCCTACGGGGGCCGCTCCGACCCGCTCCAGGAGGACCCGCAGGCCATGAAGCACTGGGCGGAGCGCAGCCCGGCCTACCTCGGCCACAGCGAGTACCCGGGCGGTCACTTCTACATCGACGCCAACGCGCAGGGCGTCACGATGCACTTCGCCCAGCGGCTGCAGCGGGTCGTCGCCTCGGCCGCGCGCTGAGCCTCCCCAGCCCGCGGGCGGCCGGGTCCCGGGCGTCAGCAGCACGTCAGAACCGTGTCAGCACCTCTTGGCACAGTTTGTGGAGGCCGTGCCCGACAACCGTCCGGGCCGGCCCCGCCACCGCCGGTGCCACCACGATCCCGAGGAGTACGCCCGATGGCAGACACCGCCACAGCCCAGGGCCCGACCCGGGCCCTGGTCCTGGCCAACCCCGCCTCCGGCAGTCACAGCCCCCAACTGGTGCGTGACGTAGCCGAGTTGTGCGCCGGCAGCCTGGAGCACGTCGACATCCACCCCACCACGGCACCGGGGGACGCCACCGTCGCCGTGCGCCGTGCCCTGGAAGAGCCGGGCCGTGCACCCGACCTGGTGGTCGTCATCGGAGGGGACGGCACCGTCCGTGAGGTCGTGCAGGGTCTGGCCTTCGCATCCGGACACACCGCGCTCGCCGTGGTGCCCGGCGGCACGGGGAACTCCGGTTACAAGATGCTGTGGGGCGAGCGCCCCTGGACCGAGTCCCTCAAAGCGGTCCTCACCGACTCGGGCGCCGGCGGCAGCGCCCGGCTGCGGCGTCTCGACCTGGCCCGCCTGGACGAGACCCGGCAGTGCGTCTACCTGGGCGCCTGCTCCGGTGTGATCGCCGACGCCTTGATCCGGGCACGGGACATCCCCTTGACGGGCAGGGACCTGTACACCAAGGCGTTCGCCGACACCGCGGCCGGGTACGTCCCGTACCCGGGCCGTGTAACCGTCGACGGCCGCGTGGTGCACGAGGGCCCGACCGTCCTCGCCAACGTCGGCGGCGGCCGCTACCGGGGCGGGCGCTATCTCGTCCTGCCCGATTCGCTCCTCGACGACGGACTGCTCGACGTCTGCGTCATCGGGGACGGCGTGCCCCCCGCCGACATCCCCGAACTCACCAGGACAGCGGCCCATATGGGGCTGCCGGACACCGTCTACGCCCGCGGCCGCACCATCACCGTGGAACGCACCGACGGTCGACGGCTGCCACTGGAGCACGACGGCGAGTACCAGCACGGCATCGGCCCGACCGCGACCTTCGAGGTCATGCCCGGTGCCCTGGCCGTGTGGGCCCCCGCCACCGGACAGCCCTGACCTTTCCCGGGCCTCCCGGGACCTCATGACCCACCCGCCGAGCCGGCGCACCCGGCGGCCCGGCAGTCGCCGCAATCACAGAGAAAAAGGAGACCGCCATGAGCGACCTCACCAACACCGTCACCCAGTACCTCGCGCTGTGGAACGAGACGGACGCCGACAAGCGTGCGGCGGGGATCGCCGAGCTCTTCGCGCCGGACGCCCCGTACATCGACCCGCTCGCCGCCGTCGAGGGGCACGAGAATTTCGGGGCGGTGATCGCCGGTGCCCAGGAGCAGTTCAAGGGACTCTCCTTCGAGCTGCACGGAGCGGTGGACACCCACCACAACATCGCCCGCTTCCAGTGGGGCCTGGTGACCGAGCCGGGCGCCGAGCCCGTCGCGATCGGCTTCGACGTGGTCGTCACCGGTGACGACGGCCGCATCAAGGGCGTCTACGGGTTCCTGGACAAGGTCCCCGGCGCCTGATCCCGCACGCGTGGCGGGCGGGGGCGCCGGGAGGACCGGCGCCCCCGCCCGTCGTGTCCCATCCGCGTCCTCCCGTAGAGAAGGTATGTCGCGCCATGACGGCTGCTGTACTCAGCGAAAGCGTGGCCAGGGCCCTGTGCGAGCAGTGGGAGGTCCAGGCGCGGCCGACCCGCTCCCGCCCGCCGGCGGACACACCGCTGCGCGAACTGTCCCACTGGGCCGCGAACCTGCGTCCCGAGCACATCCCCTGCCGTGTCCTCAAGCTCGCGGCCAGCCAGGTGCTGTCCCAGATCGCCTCGATCCGGGCCGGTCTCGCACACCCGTTGGGACGCCGCCTGGTGGCCGCCTTCGGCCACCCCATGCAGCGCGACCCGCGCACCGCGGCGAGTGTCTTCGCCGCCCTCGGCTCATGGCTCAACCTCGACGACACCGCCTACGCCGGCCACCTGTCCAACTCCACCGTCGCCGTGCCCCTGGCCTTCGCCTATGCCCGCCAGCTCGACGGGCTCTCCCTGCTGACCGCGGTCGTCGCGGCCAACGAGTGCGCGGCCCGCATCACCGCCTCGGCCACCCTCGGCCCCTTGCGCGGACAGAGCGCCGTGCACACCCACCTGGCCGGCGCGGTGGCCGGACGGATGCACAGCGACCGGGCCACGGCGGACCAGTGGGAGAACGCCTTCGGGCTCGCGTTCGCCATGCCCAACTGGCCCCTGATGCGCGCCTTCCTGGCCAGCGACGCACGCCTGTTCAACACCTTCACGCCCGTACGGACCGCGATGGACGCGTGTGACGCGGCCGTCGCCGGACTGCGTGGCGCTCCCGACATCATCGAGCATCAGGACGGCTTCCTGGCCCGGTTCGCGACGGTTCCGCTGCCCCAGGCGGTGGCGAAGGGGCTCGGCCGCCGCTGGCACACCGAGACCCTCTCCTTCAAGATGCACCCCGGCGGTCCCGGCATCGACGCGGCCGTGGACTGCGCCGCCGAGATCCACCGCGAACTCGGCCCGCTGCGCCCGGAGGACGTGCGGGAGATCGTGGTGGAGGCGTCCCTGTACACACTGTTCGCCGGGGAGCGCGCGGCCCGGTACGTCGACGGCCCCCGCTCTCCGCTGGGCGCGCTCGTCCTCGACGTTCCCTACCCGGTCGCCACCACCCTGCTGACCGGTGAGTTCTCCGTGGAGGACTTCTCCGCGCCGCAGTTGGACGATCCCGTGCGTTGGTCGCTGGCCCGCCGGGTGCGGCTGGAGCACGACACGACCATGACCCGTGAACTCTTCCTGTCCGATGCGCCGTTCGGTGAGGCGGTGCGTGAGGCGGGACCGCTGGCCACCCCGTGGCTGCGTGGCTTCGGCGGTGACGAGCTCGTCGACCTCGTGGGCAGCCCGGAGGCCGACGGCCGGGACTTCTCCCGCTCCACCAAGGCCACCGGCGCCCGGGTCACCGTACGGCTGGCGGACGGTCGGACCGTCTCCCGCTCCCGTCTGATCCCGGTCGGTGCCGCGGGCCCTGACACCCGCTCCCGGCACTCCGAGATGGTCCAGGAGAAGTTCCTGTCCGTGGGAGGGCCGCGCCGGGTGGCCGACGCCGTGGGGCGTTTGCACCGCATGCGCAAGGGCGGCGTGCGCCGTTGGATAGAGGCTGCCTTCCTCGACTGAACCGGAGGACGCACAGGGGCCGGAGGAAGTCATTCCGGAGTCAGGTACACGTCAGAGCGTCAAGGGAGAGTAGGTGAGCAATGCATCCGACTCGCAAAGGGGTTCCACTGATGTCGCTCGCCGCTCAGACCCGTGTGCTGGACTGGCCGTTCGCCCGGACCGAGAACGGTGAGCCCCCGCCGATCCTGGACGAGCTGCGCAAGGCGCCGCCCTGCGCCGTACGTATTCCGGAGGGCGCGGCCGAGTCGCGGCTGGCCTGGCTGGTGACCCGGTACGCCGACGTGCGCCAGGCCCTGTCCGACCCCCGGCTCAGTGCCGACGAGCGGCTGCCCGGTGCGCCGGTGCGCATCCAGTTACCGCCGGGCAGCAACCCGAGCTCGTTCCTGCGTCTGGACGACCCTGAACACGCCCGGCTGCGCGGGCTGATCCAGACCGAGTTCACCATGCGCAGGGTGCGCGGGCTCAAGGAGCCGGTGCAGCGGCTCGTCGACGAGCTCCTCGACCGGTTCGAGGACCTCGAGAAGCCGGCGGACCTGCACGCGGCGTTCTCTCGGACCCTGCCGACGCTCGTCATCGCCCGGCTGCTGGGCGTCCCGGACGACGACTCACCGTTCTTCATCGAGAAGACCCAGGTCACCATCTCCCAGGAGGACCCGGCGGCGGCGTACGCGGCGTTCGTGGAGATGTCCGACTACCTCGCCGAGCTGGCCCGCCGCAAGACCCGGCGGCCCGAGGACGATCTGATCAGCCGGCTGGCCGTGCACCACGCGAGCGGCACGATCACCCTGGACGAACTCGTCGGCATCGCCCGGCTGGTGCTGGTGGCAGGCCACGAGACGACCACGAACCAGATAGCCCTCAACGTCCTGGGGCTGCTGCGGGACGACAGCCTGTTCGCCAAGGTGGCCGCCGACGACGGCGCCCTCGTCCCGCAGTACGTCGAGGAGTCGATGCGCTACTGGTCGATCTCGCAGGACGCGATGGTCCGCCAGGCCCTAGAGGATTTCGATCTCGGCGGGGTGCGGGTCGCCAAGGGGGACGCGGTCGTCATCTCCGTTCCCGCGGGCAACCACGACGAGTCGGTCTTCGCATGCCCCCGCACCATCGACCTGGACCGGGACACCGGTGGCCACCTCCAGTGGGGCTACGGCCCGCACTACTGCCAGGGCGCTCCGCTCGCGCGGATGGAGATGGAACTCTCCCTGCGCACCCTGCTGCGGCGCTTCCCCACCCTCCGGCTGGCGGCCGAGCCGAGCACGGTCTTCCGCCGAGGCACCGTCTTCCACGGGGTGACCCATCTCCCCGTGACCTGGTGACCGAGAAACACGAAACACCGAAAACAACACAGGAGAGCAGTCGGAATGACCTCTGGAGCAAGCCCGGACCTCACTGTCGAGGAGCGTGGACGGCCCACCACGGAACCGTCGGCCGCCCCCTCGGCCGGTGCCCTCGTAGTGGTGCTGGTGGGCACCTTCATCACCGTTCTCGACTTCTTCGTCGCGAATGTGGCGGTTCCGGCCATCAGGTCGGACCTGCAAGCCACTGCCGCCCAAGCCCAGCTGATCGTCGTCGGTTACGGGGTCGCCTTCACGGCGGGCCTCATCACCGGCGGCCGACTCGGTGACATGTACGGCCGTCGGAAGATGTTCTTCCTCGGCATGACGCTCTTCATGATCGCCTCGGCGGCCTGCGCCTTCGCACCGACGATCACCGTCCTGGTGGTCGCGCGCATCGCTCAGGGCGCGAGCGCCGCGCTGATGGTCCCCCAGGTCCTCGGCATCATCGGCACGGTCTACACCGGTGCCGCCCGCGACCGGGCCTTCACCACCTACGGCCTGATCATCGGGCTGGCGGGCGTCTTCGGCCAGTTCATCGGCGGTGCCCTGATCAGCGTCGACGTGGCGGGCCTGAGCTGGCGGACCATCTTCCTGATCAACGTCCCGCTGTGCCTGGTCTCGCTGGCCTTCGTCAAGCGCACGATTCCCGAGTCGCGCGGCGCCGGCGGTACCCGGCTCGACCTGACCGGCGCGCTGCTGGTCACCGGATCCCTGGCGCTCGTCGTGTTCGCGCTCCTGGAGGGGCAGGAGCGGGACTGGCCGGCGTGGGTCTGGGGCTGCCTGGCCGGGGCCGCCGTCCTGGTCACGGTGACCGTCCGGCATCTGCGTCGGCGGGCCGCGGCCAACGCCGGGCCGCTGATCGAACCCGCGCTGTTCCGGGTCCGGCTCTTCACGGTGGGACTGGCCGCCACGGTCGTGTACTTCCTCGCCATGGGCTCGTTCTTCTTCATCCTCGCCCTCTACCTCCAGCAGGGCATGGGCCTGTCACCCCTGGAGTCCGGCCTCGTCTTCCTCGCGGTGGGCGCCGGCTACTTCGGTGCCTCGCTGGTGTCGGCGCGGTTCACCGGCAAGCTGTCCGCCCGGACGGTGGCCTGCGGTCCGCTGACCCTCGCGGCCGGCTACACCGCCATCGCCTTCACGGCGAACGGGCTCGGTCCGCAGGGGAACGTGCTCTGGCTGCTGCCGATGCTGCTCGTCGCCGGACTGGGCATGGGTCTGACCACCGGACCGCTGACCAACCTGGTGCTGGGTGCTGCCGTACCCGAGCACGCCGGCTCCGCGTCGGGGCTGCTGAACACCGCCCAGGAGGGCGGGGCGGCACTCGGTGTGGCGGTCGCCGGATCCGTCTTCTTCCCGGCGCTCGCCCGGGCGGGACGCTCCGCCGACGCCTATCCGGACGCGTTCGCGATCACGCTCGTCCCGCTCGTCGCCCTCGGCCTCGCCGCCGCGGCCCTGGTGCTGTTCGCCCCTGGGCGCGCCGCGCGCAGCTGACGCGTCCCACCCGCCACCAGAGACTCACCAGAGGAAGGGAAGGCCCATGCCGTACGTCACGACCAGGGACGATACCCGGCTTCACTACAAGGACTGGGGTACCGGGCGCCCTGTCGTCCTGCTGGGCACCGCCATGATGGACTCCCGCATGTGGGAGTTCCAGGCGTCCTTCCTCGCCGAGCGGGGACTGCGCTGCATCACCTACGACCGGCGTGGCTGCGGACGTTCGGACGCCCCTTGGGACGGTTACGACTACGACACCCTCGCAGCCGACCTCGCCGAGGTCATCGACCATCTCGACCTGCGGGACGCGGTGTTGGTGGGGTACGCGGTCGGCGGCGGCGAGGCCGTGCGGTACCTGTCCCGGTACGGCGCCGGCCGGGTGGCGAAGCTGGCACTGGTCGCCTCCACGACGCCGTTCCTGCTGCGGACCGAGGACAACCCGGACGGGCTCGACATCGCCCTCTTCGACGAGATGGCCGAGGCCATCCGGCGGGACAGGGCAAAGTGGCTGAGCGACTGTACCGTCCCGTTCTTCGGCGGCCCGAACGCGGATCCGGCCGGTCTGCCGGTCTCGTCCGAACTCGCGCGGTGGCTGGTGGGCACGGGCCTGGAGGCATCGCCGCGGGCAGGTACCGAGATCTACCGGACCCTGTTCACCACCGACCAGCGCGCGGAGACCGCCGCGGTCACCGTGCCCACGCTCGTCATCCACGGAACGGAGGACCTCGCGGCGCCCTACGCCCTCTGCGGAGCGCGGACGGCTGAACTCATCGACGGCAGCCGGTTCATACCGTACGAGGGTGCTCCGCACGGCCTGTTCGCCACCCATGCCGAGCGGCTCAACGAGGATCTGCTGGCCTTCATCAAGGAGTGACGGCCGCGCCCGTCCTGCGCCGGACTGCCCGGACCCCCAGGGTCCGGGCAGTCCGGCGTTCAGTGCAACGGCACGAAGGCATCGATGATCTCCTCCACGCGCTCCACGAGGTCCTCGCGGTTGTTGAGCACCCAGGACATGTGCTGGGCACCGAACACGGCGGCGCCGAGCGTCCGGGCCATGGCCTCGGGATTGGTGTCCTCGGGAAGCCGGCCCGCCTCGCGGCACTTGTTCAGCAGATCGGTCAGCACACTCAGCGTTCCCACGTACGGCACCGGCAGTTCGGCCTTGATGTAGGGCCGCTCGATCTGCAGACGGGCCCCGGCGTGGATGAAGACGTCCTCGCGGAAGGCCCGGGCGAGACGCCTCAGCACGTCCACGAAGGTCGAGGGTGATGCCGGATCACCGTCTTCCACAGCGCCGTTGACGGTCTCCTGCATGCGCCGGTAGAACTCCTCCAGCACTGCGACGGCGAGCGCCTCCTTGTTGGGGAAGTGGAAGTAGACGGCTCCCTTGGTCATGCCTGCACCGTCGGCGATGTCCTTGATGGTGACCTGGGGAAAGCCCTCGGTGGCGAACGCCGCTGCGGCGGCGTTGAGGATCGTCGCGCGGGTGCGGATCGCGCGTTCCTGCTTGAGGTGCGAAGTGTCGTCGTAGGAGGTGCCCGCGGTGAGGCGGGCCCTTGGCTCATTGCGCTCGTTACTCATGACGTCCATATCGTGCTGCGCCGGTTGCTGCCTTCTGAGCGTCCCAACCTCCTTGCTGTTACGAGCAGTTGGCTAATGGAAGCCCACCGCGGCGAGGCTTGCAATATACCTTCGCGCAGGTATATTACTGATGCGCAGAGAGAAGCTTCGCACGTCTGTTCGCTCGCAGGGTGACTCCAGCCGAGAGGCGAGGTATTCAGATGTCTGTCGTACTCGATGATTCTAGGATCACGCAGGCGCCGTCCATAGGTGCCGAGGTCGAAGTACTCAGTTTCCTTCAGCCCGTCACACGCGAACTGGTGCACCGCAGTTCTATCGCCGAGGTGTTCGTCACCGACGGTGTCCGTACCGGCACGAACACGTTCTCGGTGGGGGCCCAGTGGCCGCGCGACCACGCGCTGTACCACCCGGACGAGAACGGACTGAATGATCCGCTGCTGTTCGCGGAAACGTTGCGCCAGGCCTACTTCTACGGGGCCCACACGTACTTCGGTGTGCCGCTCGGATCCCGCTTCATCGGTCAGGACCTGAGCTTCGACATCACGGACCCGGCCGCGCTCCGCGTCGGGGGCGCACCACTGGCTGTGGTCCTGCACGGGACGTGGACCGAGGAGCGGGACCGGCGGGGACGAGTCGCCGGGGCGCGCCTGGATGTGACGCTCACGGTCGACGGCCACCCCTGCGGGCGCGGTCACACCCGGGGGCTCATGCTGGACGACCGGCGCTACGGTCTCTTACGGGGGCGTCCAGCCGCGTGCGACGAGGTGGTCCCTCCTCGTCCCGCGCTGGACGCCAGAATCGCACGGCCGAGCCGGGTGGGCCGGCTGCGGTGGAAGGACTGTGTACTGGAACGGGACCGGCCCGACCAGCGGTGGGGGCTGCGGGTCGACCGTGATCACGCGGTCCTGTTCGATCACCCCACCGATCACGTACCGCTGATGGTCATGCTGGAGGGCTTCCGGCAGTTCGGCCATCTCACCGTTCATGAGACGTTCCGCTCGACGTGCGCCGGGCAGGCCTTCGCCCTGGCCGGCCTCTCCCTGGACTGCGCCGCCTTCGGCGAGCTGGGGGAAGAGATACTCCTGGACCTCGAAGAGGGGCCGTCCGACGAGTTCACCCTGCGCGTGGCGGCCCGGCAGGGGGAGAAACTGCTGGCCCGTGCCGACATGACCTGGAAGTGCGTGGGCAGCCGAGCTCCCTGGTCGCGGTTCGCCTCCTGGTGACCTGCCGGCAGCGCTGCCATGGCCTGCCTCAGCGCGCGGGGGTGTCGTCGAGCGCCTGAGAGAGGGCCTCCCACATCGCGTCGACGGCATCGGCATCCTCAGGGCCCGCCCGCCCCTGGCCGGTGTCGAATCCGGTATCCGTCAGGAACGCACCGAAGAGCGCGGCCACGATGAGGTCCGCCAGGGGGATGGTGGGGATCGCGGCGTTCCAGCGGCCCGCTTTCTGTGTCTCGCGCACCAACTGCAGGACGAGGCCGTGCGTCTCCGTCAGGAGAGGAATCGGCTGGGCGGCCGAGCGGGCGGTCTCCGCGGCCAGGCGCAACGCGGCGAGGGCCCGCGCATCCTTGCCGAAGAGCTGTCCGAGGCCGAGGAAGAGTGACCGCAGGCGGCACAGCGCCGGGTGGGGCGAGATCCTGACTTCGGCGAGCAGCTTCCCCAGTGCATCGGACAAGTGCTTGTCCAGCGCGACGGCCAGGTCCTCCTTGGTCGCGAAGTGACCGTACAGTGCGCCCTTCGTCAGTCTGATGCGGTCCGCGATGTTCTGCAGGTTCGCGTTCGCGTACCCGTACCGCGCGAACTCGTAGGCAGCCGCGTCGAGTACGCGGTCGTACGTCCGCAGGGCACGTGCCTGTTTGGGCATGACGCTCCCCTTCTGTGCCGGCTCCGTAGCGGGACCGAAGTGCAAAAGATACGTTCGGGAACGAATTCTATTCATCGAATGAGGTGCTCGCCAGAGATGCAGCGTCACAATCCGGTGGACGACCACGTCGACGAGATCTCGCCGGTGCTTCCGGTGTCCGTCCTCGCCGCGGCAGAGAGCGCGGCCACCCACGCCATGGTCGCCGACGATGCCCGCAGGCTGGGGGACGAGACCGTCGCACTCCTCACTCATGCCGGCTTCGCACGCCACTTCGTGCCCCGTGCCTGGGGCGGTACGGAAGGAACGTTCAGGAGCCTGGTCACGGCGGCCACCGCCGTGGGGGAGGGATGCGCCTCAGCGGCATGGTGCGCGGTCCTGTGGGCGGCCCACAGCCGATTCGCGGCATACCTGCCGCACGAAGGCCAGCGAGACCTGTGGTCGGCCGGCCCGGACGCCCGGATCTGCGCCTCGGTCAAGCCGTCCGGCGAGGTGAGCCGGCTGCCGTCCGGCCGGCTGCTGAGCGGAGAGTGGGAATGCGTCAGCGGGGTGGACTTCGCGGACTGGCTCCTGGTGTGCGCACCTGAGCCCGACGCGGAAGGCGCGGCAGGTCTGCGCATGTTCGCGGTGCCGAAGGGCGATTTCCGCGTGCGCGACTCCTGGAACAGCAGCGGGATGCGCGGCACCGGCAGCCACACCGCGGTGCTGGAGGCCGTCTTCGTACCGGACCACCGCAGCTTCCCCATGGAGGACCTGCTGGCGGGGACACCCGGCCCGGGACGCTCCCGGTGCCACACCGTGCCCGCCCACCTCGCCGGCGGCCTCCTCTTCTGCGCCCCGGCTCTCGGTGCGGCCCGCGGCGCGCTGGCCGCGTGGTCGGTCTGGGCGGCCCGGGCCCAGGCCCGGGGACTTCCGCAGCACGACGGCAGCCGCCTGCACCACGCCCTGGCCCGTTCGGCCGACGACATCGAGACCGCGGAGCTCCTCCTCCTCGACGCGGCCAGATGCGCCGACACGGGCACCCGCGCCGAGGCCGACGTCCTCAGGAACCGACGAAGATCCGCCGCCGCCGTCGATCTGCTCGTGGACGGCGTCGAACGGCTCTTCCGGACCGCGGGCGTGAGCGCCTGCGGCGGACCGGGCCCGATCGAACGCAGCTGGCGGGACATCCACACGGTCGCCGCCCACCAGATGCTCCGCAGGGAGACGGCCGCCATGGTCTACGCGGCGTCCGTGTTCTCCGCACTCACCGACCACGGCTCCCTGGCGGCTGCCAGGCCCACGGCACTGCAGGAGGCGTCCGCGCCATGAGTATCGAACCCCTGTCGCCGCAGGACGACACCCCGCCCGCCTACCTGGTGTTCTGCGACATCGACGACACTCTCATCCGCTGCAGGAGCGGGGTGGAGTTCCTCCGCCACTACGCCGGGTTCCGGCACGGCGCCGAGGGCGTGCGGGCCGCCGACGAGCTCCTGGCGGACCTCTACGCGCGGATGGCCGGTGGCATGCCACGGGAGGAGGCCAACCGCGAGTACCACCGGGCCTGGAGACGCAGTCCGGTCGACGAGGTCGAGGAGCAGGCCGGCCGGTGGTACGAGCAACGCAGCAGGGCCGCGGACTTCTACATCACCGAGACGGTCGACGCCCTGCGCCGGCACCGGGCCGCGGGCGCGGCCGTGGCGCTGGTCTCCGGTTCGTTCCCACCGCTGATGCCCCACGTCGCGAAGGCCGTCGGGGCACAGTACGTGCTGGGGGCCAGGCTGGAGCGGTGCGGCCGTGTCCTGACCGGTGAGCTGACGGGCCGGCCCGCCATCGGTGAGGGCAAGTGCGTCCTTGTACGCGAACTGCTCGGCCTCCATCCCCACATCGACCCCGAGGACTGTCACGCGTACGGCGACCACCCCTCCGACCTGCCCATGCTGCACATGGTCGGGCACGCCACCCTGGTGACCCCTGACGGGTCGCACGCGCCCGTGAATCCGGCGGTCACGGTCTGACACGCCCGGTACCCGCCGTGCCGTCGGACCGCCCCGCCCGGCTCCGGCCTCGCGACGTGTGCCCCGGGGCCGGAACGTGCCCGGGGCCACACGTCCTTTCAATCCGGGCGACGGATGCGGAGTGGGCCGCGGGCCTCGGTCTCCGTGACGCGCCGGCCGGCCCGGGTCACCTCGACCTTGCCGGCCGCCACCAGACGCCAGGCCGCTCGGCGGGCCGGTTCCATCAAAGCCCGCCAGCCCTCGTCGTCACCTTCGTAGGCCTCGCGTGCGGCGTCGGACGGGCAGATCGAAGCAGTGGCTGCACGTCGCTCCAGCAGGTTCACGATGACCTGCTCCAGCCGCTGAGCGAGCTGCCGGTCCGTCTCCGCCACACAATCCAGTGTGGCACCGTTCGAGGCGGGGGACAGGTGGCCCGCTGCCCGCTCACGGTGTCTGCGGGTGGGTCTCCGCGAGGGCTTCCGTCTCGTGAGTGCGTCGGGTGCCGGCGGTGAACTCACTCGTGTACGTCTCCTCGTCCATCATGGCGCGCAGGCGGGACGCGATGCGCTCCACGTCTCCCCGCTCCGCCGGGGGGTGGGGAGCGCCCGCCCGTTCCCGGGTCGCTGCCGCCGTGCCGAGGAGGCGCGTCGCCCGCTCCGGGGCGCCGGCCAGGGAGTAGGCGCCTGCCAGCCCTTCGAGGGCCAGGGCGACCGAGCGGGGGTCCTTGGTCGACGCGGCGGCCGCGAGGCCGTCTCGGTGGTGGGCCAGGGCCCGGTCGGCGTCGCCGCGTTGTTCGGCCAGGAAGCCCAGTTCGGCGAGGACCAGCGCGAGGCCCGGGCCGTCGCCGCGGCGGCGGTTCCAGGCGAGCCACGGGCGCAGCCACTCCTCGGCGGCGTCGAGACGGCCCTGACGGCGGGCGCTCAGGGCGAGGCCGAGCGCGGCGAACTGCTCGGCCGGCTGGTTGCCCTGCTCGGCCGCGATCCGCACGGCGCGCTCGTGCAGGTCGTCGGCCTCCTCGTAGCGCCGGGTGAGCAGGGCGATCCTGCCGAGACCGGACAGCTTCGCGGACATCTCGGGCCATGTCTCCAGGGCCTGGGCGATCCGCAGGCTCTCCCGGTGCAGCCGGGCCGCCGACTCGTAGTCGCCGTTGATCTCGGCGAGTCTGCCGAGCACGTCCGCCGTCTTCAACCGCCCCCACAGATCGCCCAGTTCCCCGAAATGGGCGCGGGCCTCCTCGGCGTTGTCGCGCAGCGACTCCAGGTCCCCGCGGGCCAGGGCGAAGCACGCGCGGGTGGTCAGCGCGGCGGCGGTGCCCCAGGCGTCGCGCAGAGTGCGGAAGCGGGCCAGGACACGCTCGACCCGCTGCTCGCCCTCGACCAGCGCCCCCACCGTCCACTGCGCGTGCGCCAGGAACCACTGGGCCCTGGTCGACTCCGGGGTGGAGCCGGGCGGGTCGTCCTCCAAAACCTCGCACTGCGGGTCGTGCTCGCCGAGCAGCAGGCGGATGCCCGTGTGCCAGAACACCGCCTCCACGCGTTCCTCGGGCGCCGCCTCGCCCGCCGTGTCCAGGGCGGTCGCCAGCGCCCTGCGGGCCTCGCCCAGCCGGCCGCGAACGTACCAGTACCAGGTCAGCGAGTTGACCAGGCGCAGCGCTTCTCGTGCGGTCCCGGACCGGTCGGCCTCGGCCAGCGCGCGCTGCACGTTCGCCGCCTCCAGGTCCAGGTACGAGAACCAGCGGGACTGCTCCCGCCCGTGCAGGTGCGGCCGGGACCGCTCGGCGAGGTGCAGGAAGTGGTGCAGGTGCCGGGCGGCGGTCTCGGCGTGCTCGCCGGACTCGGTGAGCCTGTCACGTGCGTAGACCGCGACGGACTCCAGCAGCCGGTAGCGCGGGCCCTGGGGTCCCTCGGCGCGGACCACCAGGGAGCGGTCCACGAGCAGGATCAGCGCGTCGAGGACGTCGGCGGAGGTCACGCCGCCACCGGAGCACACGTCCTCGGCGGCCCGCAGGGAGCACCCCTCGCCGAACACCGACAGCCTGCGCAGCACGGTCCGCTCGCGGTCGTCGAGCAGGCCCCAGCTCCAGTCCAGCGTGGCGCGCAGCGTCCGGTGACGTGAAGGGGCGTCCCGGTAACCGCTGTTGAGCACCTTGAAGCGGTCGTCGAGCCGGTCGTGCAGCTCCCTGATGCCGAGCGCCCTCACGCGGGTCGCGGCCAGTTCCAGGGCGAGCGGGATGCCGTCGAGGCGTCGGCACACCTCGGCGACGAGAGGGGCGGTGGCGGCGTCGAGCGCGAACCCCGGGTCCGTCGCCCTGGTTCTGTCCACGAACAGGCGTACGGCGCCCGCGTTCGTCACCGTGTCGAGGCCGGGACGGCCCTCAGGGGGCAGCGACAGGGGCGCCACCGGATACACCGTCTCGTCGCGGGTGCGCAGGGGTTCCTGACTGGTCGCCAGGATGTGCAGGTGCGGGGCCCGGCCCAGCAGCAGGCCGGCGAGTCGGGCTACGGCCTCCACGGCGTGTTCGCAGTTGTCCAGCACGAGCAGCAGCCGCCGGCCGGACAGCGCGTTCGCCAGGCGCTCCGTCGGCCCCCCGGCGCGGTCGTCCGTCGTGTTCTCCCGGATGCCCAGCGTCGCCATCACCCGCTCGGTCGGCGCATCCGCCCCGGCGATCCGCTCCAGGCCTCCGGCGTGGTCGTCCGCGGTGTTCTCCCGGTTGCCCAGCGTCGCCATCACCCGCTCGGTCGGCGCATCCGCCCCGGCGATCCGCTCCGGGCCTCCGGCGTGGTCGTCCGTCGTGTTCTCCCGGTTGCCCAGCGTCGCCATCACCCGCTCGGCCGGCGCATCCGCCCCGGCGATCCGCTCCGGGCCTCCGGCGTGGTCGTCCGCGGTGTTCTCCCGGATGCCCAGCGTCGCCATCACCCGCTCGGCCAGCGCATCCGCCCCGGCGAACCGCTCCGGGGCGCCGGCGTCCGCGAGCTCCACCAGCCGGGTGCCGTCGTCGAACGCGCCCGCCACACTCTGCGAAGTGGCCTGGGCCAGGCGGGTCTTGCCGACCCCTCCCGGGCCGGTGAGCGTCACCAGGCGGTGCCGTAAGACAAGGGTCCGCACCGCGCGGACGTCCTGTTCGCGGCCCACCAAGGGCGAGGCCGAGCCGGTCGGTTCGGGCCTCGTCCGCACCTTGGGGGAGGGCGGCGCCGCGGACGGTTCCGGCCGGGCCAGGGCCGGGTCGTGGCGCAGGATGGCCTGCTGCAGCGCCTCCAGGGACGGACCGGGCGTCAGTCCCAGCTCCTCGTCGAGCCGGCGCCGCAGATCGTTGAAGCAGTCGAGCGCGTCGGAGGAGCGCCCCGCCCGGTACAGCGCCCGCATCAGGGCGTCCCGCAGTCCCTCGCGCAGCGGATGCTGCTCCACCAGCTGCGTCAGCTCGCCCACCAGCAGGCCGTACTCGCCCAACTCCAGTCGCAGCCCGGCGTGTTCCTCCAACGCCGTCAGGCGCTCCTCCTCCAGGCCCGCTGCCGTCGGCCGCACGGACTGCCGGTCCGCGAACTCGGCGAAGGCGGGGCCGCGCCACAGCCCCAGTGCCTCGGTGTACAGCGCCGCCCGAGTCACCTGGTCCCCGCCGGAACGAGCCCGGGTGACCAGGTCGCGGAAACGGCCCGCGTCGAGCGCCCGGACCGGGACGTCCAGGACGTATCCGGGCGGCCGGTACGCGATCAGGTCGCGGCCGCCCGTCTCCGCGTCCTCCAACGCGCGCCGCAGTTGGGAGACTTTGGCCTGGAGCGACGCCGTCGGCCGTGCCGTGAACGCCGAGCCGCCCCAGAGAGCCTCGACGAGCCTCCCCGCCGGGACGACCTGCCCGTGGTGGGCGAGCAGATGGACGAGGAGCAGGCGCACTTTGACTTCGGGTACCCGCACGACACGACCCTCGTCCGTGCGCACCTCCAGCGGCCCCAGCACCCCGAACTCCATGATCTCAGCGTAACCGGACGATGAGCGGTGCGACCTGCGGTCGAGAGCGCCCGGCCACCGGGCCCGAAGGGCGTCCCCGAGGCGTTTGCGAAGTGGTCCGAAGCGCATCCGAAGGGGCGTTTGCCAGGGTTCCCCGAGGAGGGCGTGGACCGCCTTCTCGCCGGTGCGCGCCCCTGTGCGCCGGCGGCACAGCGCACCACTGCGTATGGAGGAACAGATTCATGGGTGACAACCACACCTCGGTGTCGGTGCTCGGCCTCGGCCTGATGGGGCAGGCCCTGGCCGCCGCCTTCCTGAGGGCTGGCCACGCCACCACCGTGTGGAACCGCTCGGCGGACAAGGCCGACGGTCTCGTCGCGGACGGCGCGGTCCTCGCCGCGCACCCCGCCGACGCCGTCGCGGCGAGTGACCTCGTGGTCGTGTGCGTGTCGACGTACGACGTGGTGCACGACGTCATCGGCCCGCTCGGCGAACTCCTGCGCGGCAGGACGGTCGTCAACCTGACCAGCGGCTCCTCCGAGCAGGCCCGCCGGGCCGCCGAGTGGGCGGAGAAGAACGGGGTGCGGTACCTCGACGGCGCCATCATGATCACGCCGCCCGGCATCGGCGCCCTGACCTCCGTCCTCTTCTACGCCGGTGAGCAGGCCGTCTTCGACGCCCACGAGCCCGTGCTGAAGCTCCTCGGCGGCGGCACCACCTACCTCGGCGCCGACCACGGCAAGCCCGCCCTGTTCGACGTGTCGCTGCTCGGCCTGATGTGGGGCGCCCTGAACAGCTTCCTGCACGGGGTCGCCATCGTGGAGACCGGTGGCGTCAAGGCCCAGGAGTTCCTGCCCTGGGCACACATGTGGCTCGACGCCATCAAGATGTTCACCGCCGACTACGCCGCGCAGATCGACGCGGGCGACGAGAGGTTCCCGGCCAACGACGCCACCCTGGAGACGCATCTGGGTGCGCTCAAGCACCTCGTCGAGGAGAGCGAGGCGCTCGGCGTCGACACCGAACTGCCCAAGTATTCCCAGGCGTTGATGGAGGGCGTCATCGCACAGGGCCACGCGGAGAACAGCTACGCCAGTGTCGTGAAGGCGTACCGCCGGGCCGCAGCGTCGTAATCGCGCCGTTTTCGGTACGTGGCGTACGGCGAGGTGAGCGATGGGTCGAGCGGCGCGAGAATGGTGAGGGCCTGACAGCGGCACTGCGGGATCAGGCACGCTGCGAGATTCGGCATGCCCCGAGATCAGGCACGCTTCCGATATCAGGCCGCTCCCCACATGTGATCGGACCGTCTTCAGACCGGCACGCACGCGCCGGAACGGAGGACTGACCCATGGCCACCCCGCTCACCGCCGCCCGGCTCGTCGCCGCGTTGAAAGCCGAGGGCTGCGCCGTCCACGAAGTGGCCGGCTGGCGCACCAACAACCGCAACCACAAGGGGCCTTGGGGGCCCGTGCACGGCGTGGTGATCCATCACACCGTCACCGGCCCCGGCACGGACGTCGTCGGGCTGATCTTCCACGGCCACAGTGCCCTGCCGGGCCCGCTCGCCGCCGGATGCATCACCAAGGACGGCGTCGTCCACCTCACCGGCAACGGCCGGGCCAACCATGCCGGCGGCGGGGACGGTGACGTCCTCAACGCCGTCATCGGCGAGTCGTACGGCACGTATCCACCCCCTACGCACGAGCACGACGGCTCGGCCGGCGCGGTCGACGGCAACGCCCGGTTCTACGGCTGGGAGTGCGAGAACAAGGGCGACGGCAGGGACCCGTGGCCGCCCGCCCAGTACCTCGCGATGGTCAAGGCCACCGCCGCGGTCTGCCGCGCGCACGGCTGGGGCCCCAAGAGTGCCATCGGCCACCTGGAATGGAGCGACTGGAAAGTCGACCCGCGCGGATTCGACATGGCCGGCTTCCGCCGTGACGTCGCCGATGCCCTGGCCCTCCCGGCGGGCCGGTGGGAAGGAGAGGACCCCATGCCCCAGTACGTCAACCTCGGCGTCGCCGAGCAGTACGACCTCGCGCCCGGCGCGTGGAACTCGGTCGAGTTCACCGCGGAGTGGACCGACGAGACCGGCGACCACGCCACCGGCGGAAGCGTCTTCGCCCGCGGTCCGGCCCGCTTCAGCGGAACCCTCAGCCTGCACATCGACCAACTGCCGGCGGGCGCCGTCGTCCAGGCGCGCATGACGGAGTACGAGGACGACGAGCAGCGCGTGGACCACCCGATCCACGAGATCGTCGGGACGGGCGGCGGCACCTTCGTGGTCCTGCCCCTGGCGAAGCGGGTCCCGTCGGGCCGGAGCATGCGGGTGCGGCTGCTGAACCAGGCCGCCGTACCGGTCACCGTCGTGAGCGCCGTACTGACCGTGCTGGTGTGGAAGGAGACCTGAGCGCCGGGGCTCACGTGGCCGCGGGCAGGCCGGGGCCCGTGCACCTCACGTCCCCGGCCGGCACCGCGCAGTCGACCGGACAGGCCGTCACGGCGTCGGCCGCGCACGTGTAGTCGCGGCTCGCGAACACGCCGCAGGGCCCGAGACCGGACAGGCCGTCACGGCGTCGGCCGTGCACGTGTAGTCGCGGCTCGTGAACACGCAGCAGGGCCCGGCGGGTTCTGACCGAGCCGCGGCACCCCCTCGCCACGGCCCTGCGGGAGACGATCGCCCGTCCCGGCACGTATACGCGGGCATGAACCGAAGCGAGCCATGTCCGTTACGAGTTGAACGAACGCACGGCCCTGTGATTAGGGTGCGGGCGATGTTCTGCGCACACTCCCTCCCTTTACTCCCGGCCGGAAGAGGCGCCCACGCCTCGAGTCGCTTCGGGAGGGCCCGTGAGTGACACGACGACCGCGATCCGCCCGGGCGCGGAAACGACCCCGGTGGCGCGCACCGAAGAGCGCGGCGCGGCAACCCGCCCGGTCCGGCAGCGGGACGCGTTCTTCGACAACGCCAAGTACCTCGCGATCGTGCTCGTGGCCGTGGGGCACGCCTGGGAGCCACTGCGCCAGGGCAGCAGGACCGTCACCGCCCTCTACACCCTCGTCTACGCCTTCCACATGCCGGCGTTCATCATCATCTCCGGCTACTTCTCGCGCACCTTCGACGGCAGCCCGGCCCGGCTCAAGCGCCTGGTCACCGGCGTCGTCGTCCCGTACGTGGTGTTCGAGACGGCGTACACCCTGTTCACCCGCTGGTCCAGCCAGGATCCCGACCGCCCGGTCAGCCTGCTGGACCCGCTGTACCTCACCTGGTTCCTCGCGGCGCTGTTCGTCTGGCGGCTGACCACACCGCTGTGGCGGCTGGTGCGGTGGCCGCTCCCGCTCGCCCTGGTCATCGCGATGGCGGCGACGACCGCGCCGTCCATCGCACACGACCTCGATCTGCAGCGCACCCTTCAGTTCCTGCCGTACTTCGTGTGCGGTCTGCTGCTGCGGCCGGAGCACTTCCGGCTGATGCGACGGCGCGCCGCGCGGATCCTGGCCGTGCCGGTGGCCGTCTGCGCCCTGGGCCTGGCGTACTGGGCGGTTCCGCGGATGGACTACGCCTGGTTCTTCCACGCGGACAGCGCCCCGGAACTGGGCGTCCCCCTCTGGTACGGGCCCGTGATGACCCTGGCCGTCTTCGGCTGCTCCCTCGTCCTGGTCGGCTGCTTCCTCGCCTGGGTGCCCGGTCGGCGGACCCGGTTCACGATGCTGGGCGCCGGCACCCTGTCCGGCTATCTGCTGCACGGTTTCGTCGCGCAGGCCGCGAAACACTGGGGCTGGTACGAGCCGGCCTGGGTCCGCGGGCCGGCCGGCGTGATCGCCGCCACCCTGGTCGCGGCCGTGGTCGTCACCGCGCTGTGCACACCGCCCGTACGGCGGGCCTTCCGCTGGGTGACGGAGCCCCGGATGGCGTGGGCCTTCGCCGGCACGGCCACCGGTCGGGCCGGCGTCCGCCGGGCTGCGCCCTGACCGCCCAGCCCGCACGCTGGAAGGACATCACACGTCTCGGCGAGGGAGTACCGGCATGGCGAAGGGCCGCGGTGAGGGCGGGAAACCGAAGAAGGGCGACAAGGTCACCTGGAGCAGTCACGGCAGCCGCACCGAGGGCGAGGTGGAGCGGGAGATCACCGAACGGACGGAGGCATCCGGCCGCACGGTCGACGCCTCGCCGGACGACCCGCAGTACGAGGTGCGCAGCGACAAGTCCGGCAGGACCGCGGTGCACAAGCCGTCCGCGCTCAAGAAGAAGAAGTGAGACGGAGTGGACGGCGGGGAACGCGAGGAGACCTGGAACGACTTCCGTGAGCTGGTGAACATGACACCGGCCGGTCTGGAGAAATGGCTGGAGTCCGACGACTCGCAGAGCGCCGGGCAGCACCAGGACGGGGGCGAGTCCACCGGACACGCCTCCGGCCGTCGGATCGTGGCGATCCTGCGGGCCGAGAAGGGCGACCTCACGGACGACGACTACCGGCACATGCGCAAGGTCGTCGGCTACGTCCGCCGTCACCTGGCCCAGCGGCCCTCCGGGGACGTGCGGGACTCGCGGTGGCGGCACTCCCTGATGAACTGGGGCCACGACCCGCTCGGCGGGTGACGGCCCGGCGGGGGAGCGCCCGCACGGATCCCCGGGAGGCGCGATGCCCCCCGGGGGTCAGGCCGCGCCGGTCTCCTGCGGGGCCACCGCGACCCCGTTCAGCGCCTGGCTCATCTGGTGCTGGGTCTCTTCGGCGACCACACGGGCCTCCTCCACGACGTCACCGCGTTCGCGTATGAGGCTCTCGTAGATCGGCAGTTCTCCGGTCGACATCGAGTCAGGTTTCACAGTGCTGTTCCTCTCGCTTTGCAGACGGGATCCGATGGGTCCGAGTAAGTCTGCGTCACGCCCTCTCACCGCGTTACTCACCCCCGACGTGTCCAGATTTCCGTCACGTGTTTCGCAAATTCCTCACGTTTGCGGCCGTGGTCCTGGGGGATATCCGCCGCCGTGGTCCCCGCGCCGCCCGCATACGAAAGGGCCCCGGGAATCGCTTCCCGGGGCCCTTTGCGCGGATGTCGTCAGAGCGACGTCGTGTGGATGCCCGCGTGCCCGCCCGCGGTCGCGCCCTGCGGGGAGACGGCCGCGTGCAGGGCGGCGCAGGCCTCGCCGGCCAGGGGGCCGACCAGGTCGGCGGAGAGGCCGCCCACGAGGCCCGCGGAGGCATCGACGCCGCCCGCGTTGCCGCCGGCGACGGCGTCCAGGTCGGCGTCGGTGAGCTCGGCGGTGTCGACCCGAGAGGTGAGGTTCATGGGGGTGTTTCCCTTCGCGTGAATGTCTCGCAGTGGCGGTGAGCGCGGGTGCTCGCTGGAATCCGGAGACCGGGATTCCGCCCCGGCCGCTCCCGCCGTGCGCAGGATCAAAGCACTCCCCGGAGAAGAGATCCAACCGCCTGCCGGCGCAGCACGCCTCCTCGTGGCCACCGCCTTCACCGCTGTGACCTCCGGGTCACAGAATGCGCCCACTCCTTCACACAGCCCGTCGCCCGGCCGGGCACGGGACTCTTGCGCCCCGATTCGCGAAGCGGGCACTTCACCGCCAAATCCTCAGGCACCGGCCGGGTCTTGGCTGCGGGCCGGGCGCCGCGCGGCATCCCCGCCCGGGGTGTGCAGATGTGCTGGATGTTCGGACCCGGTCTCTGTCAGGCCACCGAGGCCGGCTGCATGAGCCGGGCCAGCAGGTCGTCCAGGGTGACCAGGCCCGAGAGCCGGCCGGAGTCGTCGCGGACGACGGCCAGGGACGACCGGCGGCGGCGCAGCACCTCGATGGCGTCGGCCACCGTGGCGGTCTCCGCCAGCTCGGGCACCGGCCGGGCGAGGTCCCGGGCGGTCGTCGCGCGGCCCCGGGCCCGGGCCACCAACGCGTCCCGGGCGTGCACCGAGCCGAGGACGGTGCCGTTCTCCCGGACCAGCAGCCGGGTGCGGTCGTGCTCGGCGGCGAAGCGCAGCAGCGCGTCGAGGTCAGCTCCGCCCTCGACCCAGGTGATCTCGGCGGCCGGGATCCGCAGTGCGGCGACCGGAGTCTCCGGCTCGGTCAGCGAGCGGGTCAGCAGCTCCGAGTCGGCCGTGCTGATCAGACCCAGCCGTTCCGACTCCTCCACCAGGTGGGTGAGCTGCTCCCGGTTGTGCACCGAGGCCAGTTCGTCGCGCGGGGCCACCCGGCACAGCCGTACCAGGGCGTTGCTCACCCGGTTGAGCAGCCGGATCAGCGGACGTACGGCCCGCACCACCGCCCGGAAGGGCGGCGACAGCAGCATCGCCGAACGCTCGGGATGGGCGATCGCCCACGACTTGGGCGCCATCTCGCCGACCACCATGTGCAGGAACACCACCACGACCATCGCCACGGCGAAGGCCACGCCGTAGCTCACGGCGCCGGGCAGGCCCAGGGTCTGCAGCAGCGGGTCGAGTTCGTGCGAGATCGCCGGCTTGGACACGGACCCCAGGCCCAGGGTGCACACGGTGATGCCCAGCTGGGCGCCGGCCAGCATCAGCGACAGCTCGCGCATCCCGGCCAGGGCCGCCCCGGCGCCGCGCCGCCCCTCGGCGGCCGCCTTCTCCATCCGGTGCCGTTTGGCGGCGACGAGGGCGAACTCGGCCGCGACGAAGAACCCGCTGCCGATCAGCAGCAGCACGGTCACGAAGACCGCCATCGGGAAACTCACGCGATCTCCTCGGCTTCCACGGCCTGCGCCGGCAGACCGATCCGGACGCGGTCGGCCACATGCCGGTCCAGCGTGCGGACGTCGATCACGGCCCGGCCGCCCTCCGGCAGCTCGACCGTGACCCGGTCGCCGACCGTCGGGAAGCGGCCGAGCCGGTCCACGACCAGGCCGGCCACGGTGTCGTAGTCGTCGTCCTCCGGCAGCCGGACACCGGTCGCCTCGGCCACCTCGTCCACCCGGCGGCCGGCGTCCACCAGCCAGCCGTCGCCGTCCGCGACGGCGAGCAGGGTGACGGTGTCGGACTCGTCGGCGATGTCACCGACGAGTTCCTCGGCGATGTCCTCGTACGTGACGACGCCCGCCACGCCGCCGTGCTCGTCCAGGACGACCGCGAACTCGTCGTCGTGCTCCCGCATCTGTGTCACCGCGTCGGGCAGCGCGAGCGTGTCCGGCAGCAGCAGCGGTCGCCGGGCCACCTCACCGGCACGCGCCACGGCCAGACGGGCGGCGGGCAGCGCCATCAGCTCGCGCACGCCCAGCACGCCCACGACGTCGTCCGGGTGGTCGCCGAGCACCGGGTAGTTGGAGTGGCCGTGCCGGGCGATCAGACCGATCGCCTCCTCGGCGCGGGCGTCCTTGCGGACGAACACGGCGTCGGCGCGCGGCACCATCACCTCGTCGAGGGCGCGCTCGGAGAACTCCAGCGCGTGGTCCAGCAGCGCGGCGGTGTCCTCGGGCAGCTCTCCCTGTTCGTGGGACTCGCCGATCAGATGGCCGAGCTCCTCCAGCGTGGCGCCGTGGTGCAGTTCCTCGACGGGCTCGATCCCCGCCTTGCGCAGCAGCCGGTCCGCCGCGCTGTCGAAGATCCGTACGACGGGGCCGACCACCCTCAGATAGGCCAGGGTGGAGGGGGCCAGCGCCTTCGCCAGCCGCTCGGGCACGGCGATCGCGAGGTTCTTCGGGGCGAGTTCGCCGAGGACCATCTGCACGACCGTGGCCAGTACGAAGGCGAGCACGACGGCGACGGTGCCGACGGCCGCGTCGGGCAGGCCGAGGCCCGACATGGCCGGCCTGAGCAACGCGGACACCGACGGCTCGGCGATGAAGCCCACCACCAGGCCGGTGACGGTGATGCCCAGTTGCGCGCCGGACAGCATGAACGACAGCCGCTCCAGCACCCTGAGGGCATGGGCGGCCCTGCGGTCCCCGGCCTCGGCCTCACGCGCGAGGGCGAGCCGGTCGGCGGAGACGTAGGCGAACTCCTGGGCGACGAAATAGCCGGTGCCGGCGGTCAGCACGAACACGGCGAGCAGGCCCAGCAGGGCCTCGGCGGCACTCATCGGCGCATCAATTGCGAGGGGGCACCCCGCCGTGTGCCGCGATCACCGGTGCCGTGGCGGGAGGGTCGGGGACTGTGCCCCGGAAGGTCCGTCGATCTGGCGGACAAGAACGTGCTCCTCAGGCGTGTGGTGTGTCATCCGGTACAACGCTCGTCGTCGCGCCGGTGTTCCCGGATTCTACGGCCGCGTAGATGAAGCGGCCCGGGGCGCGGGCCCGTGCGCCCGGCTCACTGCTCGCCGGAGTCCCCGGCGAGGTCCGGTACCAGCCCCCGCATCGCCGTACACTGGTCGGCCCCATGAAGCGGGCCGGGGATTCACCAGCCGGGCATGACCCGCGGCCGGACGACTGTCACCGCCACCCTCCGCTTCCTGCACAGCCCAGTGCACGTCACGCGGCTCAGTACACGTCACGCGGCTCAGTACAGGTCACACGGCTCAGTACACGTCCCGCATGTACCGCTTGTCCGCCGCGAGCTGCTTCACGTACGCGGCGGCCTCGGCCTCGCCCAGCCCGCCGTGCGCCACCGCGATGTCCCGCAGCGCCCGGTCCACGTCCTTCGCCATCCGGGAGGCGTCACCGCAGACGTAGAAGCGGGCCCCGTCGCGCAGCCAGTGCCACAGCTCCGGCCCGTGCTCGCGCATCCGGTCCTGCACGTACACCTTGTTGCGCTGGTCCCGGGAGAAGGCGGTGTCCAGCCGCGTGAGGCTGCCCTCCTCCAGCAGCGCCGTCAGTTCGTCCTCGTAGTAGAAGTCCGTCGCCCGGTGCTGCTCCCCGAAGAACAGCCAGGAGGGGGCCCGGTGGCCGAGCGCCCGCCGCTCCTGGAGGAAGCCCACGAAGGGCGCCACCCCGGTGCCCGGGCCGACCATGATCATCGGCGTCGAGGCGTCGGCCGGGGGCCGGAAGTGCGGTGAGCGCTGCACGAACACCGGTACCTCGGTGTCCGGTTCGGCGTCCGCGAGGTACGGCGAGCAGACCCCGCCGCGCGCCCGGCCGTGCAGGTTCTCGTACCGCACCACGGACACCGTCAGCGACACCCGGTGGGGGTCGGCCAGCGGGCTGGACGATATGGAGTACAGCCGCGGCTGGAGCCTGCGCAGCACCCCGGCCCACTCCTCGGCGCTCGCCCGCACCGCGTACTCGGCGAGCACGTCCACGGCCTGCCGCCCCCAGCTCCACTGCGCCAGCCCGTCCTTGTTGTCCGGCCGCAGCAGCCTGCGCAACTCGTGCTTGTCCCGGGCGCGTTCGGCGACGAAGCGGAGCAGATCGGGGGTGATCCGGGTGATGTCGAGATGCCGGTGCAGCGCCTCACCGAACGGCACCTCGCCGACACCGTCGACCGTCACGGCCGCCCCGGCGTCCACCCCGGTCACCGCCAGCCACTCCTGAACCAGCGAGGGCGCGTTGACCGGCCGTACACCGAGCGCGTCCCCGGCCTCGTACGCCAGATCCGTCCCGCTCGTGTCGAAGGTGAACCGCCGGACCTCCTTGCCCGCCCCGGGCCGGCTGAGCAGCCGGTTGCCGACGAGCCGGGCCGCGGTGACCGGCTTGGACGTGGCCCCGGGCTTCGCGACCGGGGCCGAAGACTTCTCACCCAGCGCCGAGAGCACCTGGTCGAGCCACTGCCCGGCGGACGGCTCGAAATCCGGCTCGCAGTCCGTGCGCGGGGCCAGCCGCACCCCGCCCAGCTCGTCGAGCCGCGCGTCCAGCCGCCGCCCGTGGCCGCAGAAGTCGTCGTACGAGGAGTCGCCGAAGGCCAGCACGGCGTACCGCACCCCGTCCAGCCGCGGGGCCAGCTCACCGGAGAGGGCGTCCCAGAAGCCGGAGCCGTTGTCGGGCGCGTCGCCGTCCCCGAAGGTGCTGGTGATGAACAGCAGGTCGGCCGTGCGGGCGAGCGCGCCGACGTCGGCGTCGTCCATGCCGACGAGGGTCGTGCGATGCCCCGTCGAGGTCAGCCGCTCGGCGGTGGCCGTGGCGAACTCCTCCGCGTTCCCGGTCTGTGAGGCCCACAGCACGACGACCTCACGGCCGGGCCGCTCCGGCGCCTCGGCCGCCCCCGTCCGTGAATACATCCCGGCCAGTACCCCGTTGACCCACAGCGCGTGCTCGGGCGAGAAGGGCGCGTCGGGCGGCAGCACCGGCACGCCGGGGGCGCCCGAGCCGAGCCCGGCGAGGAAACCGGTGAGGTACTGCCGCTCCTGGGCGGAGAGCACCGGGGGAGGGGAGGGGGCCAGACCGAAGGGGTTCGCGGTGCCCGGCGTCACGGCCGTGGGCGTCAGGGCCGGTGCCTGCGGTGCGGGCGCCGCCACCTTCGCCAGCGACACCGCGCACGCCTTGAACTCCGGCTGGAGCGACAGCGGATCCACCGCGTCGCTCGTCACCGCGTTGACGCTCAGGTACTCGCCGAACAGGTCATTCCAGTGGAACGGCGCGAAGCAGCACCCCGGCCGCACCCGGTCCGTCACCACGGCGGGCAGCACGGCCCGCCCGCGCCGGGAGGCCACCTCGACGAGGTCGTCCTCGTCGACCCCGAGCGCCGCGGCGTCCTCGGGATGCAGCTCCACGAACGGGCCGGGATTCAGCTTGTTGAGCTTGGCGACCTTCCCGGTCTTGGTGAGGGTGTGCCACTGGTGCTGAACCCGCCCGGTGTTGAGCACGAACGGATAGTCGTCGTCCGGCAGTTCGGCGGCGGGCAGATGCGGCCGTGCGAAGAACACGGCCCGCCCCGAAGCCGTGGGGAAGCGCAGCCCCTCGTCACCCACGTACCGGATCGGATTGCGCTCCGGCCCGTCCTCCCGCGCGGCCGGCCACTGCACGGGCGTCTGACGCAGCCGCTCGTAGGAGACCCCGCGCAGGTCCCAGCCGGTCTTCGGGTTCCAGAACCGCCGGATCTCCTCGAAGACCTGCTCGGCGCTGTCGTACGAGAAGCCCTTCTCGTACCCCATCGCGCATGCCACCTCGGCGATGATCCGCCAGTCGGCCATGGCCTCCCCGGGCGGGTCCGCCGCCTGCTGGGTCAGCGTGAGGTTGCGCTCGCTGTTGACGAACACCCCCTCGGCCTCGGTCCACATCGCGCCGGGCAGGACGACATCGGCGTACGCGTTCGTCTCGGTGTCCGCGAACACGTCCTGCGTGACGACGAACTCGGCGGCTTCCAGACCCTCGATGACCGTACGGCGGTTGGCGACCGAGGCGACCGGGTTGGTGCAGATGATCCAGCAGGCCTTGATCTCCCCGTCGGTCATCTTCCGGAACATCTCGACCGTGCCGTGCCCGGCCCCGTCGGCGCGCAGCGTGCCCGGCGGCAGCTTCCACACCTCCTCGGTGAACGCCCGCTCCTCGTCGACGAGCACCGACCGCTGCCCCGGCAGCCCCGGCCCCATGTAGCCCATCTCGCGCCCGCCCATGGCGTTGGGCTGCCCGGTCAGGGAGAACGGCCCGGCGCCCGGACGGCAGATCGCCCCCGTCGCCAGATGCAGGTTGACCAGGGCGTTGGTGTTCCAGGTGCCGTGCGTGGACTGGTTCAGCCCCATGGTCCAGCAGCTCATCCACCGCTTGCCCGCCGCACCGATGATCCGGGCCGCCTCACGCAGGTCGTCCTCGTCCGTGCCGGTGATCCCGGCGACGGCGGCGGGGTGATAGTCGGCGAGAAAATCGGGCAGGGCCTCCCAGCCCTCGGTGTGGGCCGCGACGAACTCCGGGTCGGTGTGCCCTCCCTCATGCAGCAGATGCAGCAGGCCGTTCAGCAACGCGAGGTCGGTCCCCGGCCTGACCTGCAGGAACAGATCCGCCTTGGCGGCGGTCGCGGTCCGCCGGGGGTCGACGACGATCAGCCTGGCGCCCGCCTTGACCCGCTCCATCATCCGCAGGAAGAGGATCGGATGGCAGTCGGCCATGTTCGACCCGATGACGAGAAAGGCGTCCGCCCGGTCGAAGTCCTCGTACGACCCGGGCGGCCCGTCCGCGCCCAGCGACAGCTTGTAGCCGGTGCCCGCGCTCGCCATGCACAGCCGTGAGTTCGACTCGATCAGGTTCGTGCCCACGAACCCCTTGGCCAGCTTGTTCGCCAGATACTGCGCCTCCAGGCTCAGCTGCCCGGACACGTAGAAGGCGACCGCGTCCGGCCCGTGCTCGTCGACGATCGCCCGAAGCCGCGCCGCCGTCCCGGCGATCGCGTCGGCGACGGGCGCCGGAACCGCCTCCTCGCCCCGGACGTCCCTCACCAGCGCGCTGGTCAGCCGCCCGGGCGCGGCGAGCAGGTCGGCCGTGGTCGCGCCCTTGGTGCACAGCCGCCCCGCGTTCGCCGGATGCGCCTTGTCGCCGGACGCCTTCAGCACCGTGCGCCGCCCGTCCGGGCCCGCCCCCACATCGAGCACGAGACCGCAGCCGACACCGCAGTACGAGCAGACGGTGCGCACCTGCCGCGTGTCCGGCCGGTCCGAGGGGGTCGTGGTCATGCCTCCGACGGTACGAATCGCCCGTTACGCCTCTGTCACACGGCTTGATCATCGGGAGTTACGCCCGTCACACAGCCGCCTTCCGGCCGTTGTGAGGTGCATTGAGGTCGCGGAGCGTGTCGCATTGGGCCGAACGGGTGACTCTGCGCAAGAATTGCCCGATGCAGACTGTGAGCGCGAGCCAGGACGGAGCATGCCGGTGAACAGCCACGATGTCACCGACGAACAGTGGGAGGGGCTCGCCCAGGTCGTGCCGCTGCGGGGCCGGGACGCCTGGCCGTCCGCCGTCGGCCACCGGTCCATACCGGAGGCCGAGACGGAGGCCCGCCGCCGTTTCGTCGTCCTGCGTGTGAACGTCTTCGCCGACGCCCGGGACGTCGCCGAGCGGCTGATGGCGGGCGTCCCCGTCCTCCTCGACCTCACCGGCGCGGAGACGGAGGTCGCCAAGCGGGTCCTCGACTTCAGCACGGGCGTGGTCTTCGGCCTGGCGAGCGGGATGCACCGGGTGGACCGCAACGTGTTCCTGCTGACGCCGGCGGGGACCGAGGTGACGGGATTGATGGAAGGGGCGGGGCTTCCCGGGGCGTGACGGTAGCTCGTTCGTAGGAAGCCCTCGAAGACGGAACGGTTCGTCCCACCGGCGCAGCCCTACCGTCCGGACATGACCCAGCCCGCCCTCCCCGACCGGCCGGCTCTCCGCGACCGGCCCGCCGCCCCCGTCCCACCCGCTCTCCTCGTCCACCCCGATCGTCCCCGCGTCACCGAACTGCGCCTGGCCGCCTTCGCCATCCACCGCCGCGCCGCGTTCCCGCTCGGGCCCCTCACGCTGCTCGCCGGTCGAAGCGGCTGCGGCAAGACCAGCGCGCTGCGGGCGTACGAGGCCCTCGCCCGGCTCGGGGGCGGCGCCGAGCTCGGTGAGGCGTTCCCCGACCCGGTCGCCTGTGTGCCGGAGCGGGCCCGGCCCGACGCGCAGCGCCGCCGCGGCTTCCGCATCGGCTGCACGGCCGACGGCCCCGCCGGCCCGGTCCGTCTCGACGTGGCCGTACAGGCCGAGCCCGAACTGCGCGTCGTGGGCGAGCGGTTGACGTCCGACGGACTGGTCCTGCTGGAGACCGCCCTGCGCGATCCGGGCAAGCGCGCCGTGCAGGCCGCCTGGCACACGGCCGGGCCGACGCCCGTGACCCGCGGCCCGCTCCCGGACGACCGGCTCGGCACCGCCCTGCTGCCCCTGCGCGTCGCCGGCAAGACACCGGGGCAGCGCAGGGTGCTGGCGGCGGCCGAGCAGATGGTCGTCGCCTTGCGCTCCGCCTTCGCCTGCGACCCCGAACCCTCCCGAATGCGCGGCCCCGTGGCGGCCGGCTCCGGCCGTCTCCGGGGCGGCTGCGGCAACCTCGCGGACGTGCTGTGGCGCACCCGGGCCGAGTGCGGGCGGCGGCACGCGCAGCTCGTGGCGGCGGTGCGGGCCGGATACAGCGGGCCGGTGGCGGACGTACTGGCCCGGCTGGACGGCGACGGGACGGTCACCGCCGCCGTCGACCGGGGCGACGGCTTCCACACGGACCTGGGCCGGCTGGGCCACGGAGAACTGCGCTACCTCGCTTTCGCGTTGGTCCTCCTCACCGGACCCGGAGTGCTGGAGGTCGACCCGGCCGGCGAGGTGCCCGCCGCCCTGCAGTCGCTCACGATCCTCGCCGACGGTTTCGACCGGGGCCTGGACCCACGGCAGCGACGGGAATTGCTGGGCCTCGCGGCCCGGATGTGCGAGCGGGGGCACATCCGGCTCGTCGGCGCGGTCGGCGACGCTTCGTGGGCCGCCGGGACGGAGGGGGCCACGGTGGTACACCTGGATCGTGACTGATCCACTGGACGCATCGCAGCCCGGCCCCCATGGTGAACCCCTCGACGTGGCGACACTGCAACGCCGGCTGGCCGAGTTCGCCGCCGCGCGGAACTGGCAGCCGTACCACACCCCCAAGAACCTGGCCGCGGCACTCAGCGTCGAGGCGTCCGAACTCGTCGAGATCTTCCAGTGGTTGACGCCCGAGGAGTCGGCCCGGGTCATGGCCGACCCGGACACCGCGCACCGTGTCACCGACGAGGTCGCCGACGTGCTCGCGTATCTGCTCCAGCTGTGCGAGGTGCTCGGTATCGACCCGCTGGCGGCGCTGGACGCGAAGATCGACCGGAACGAACGGAGGTTCCCGATCTAGCGGGCACCACCCGGCCGCCTGGAGCAGAGAAGTCCACTTGTACGCTGCGTAATCGAATCGTGGTCCGATTCCGAATTGTTGTCCGCAGATTTCCGCCTTCCTCTGGCTTTTCGTCTCACGCCCCCTCACGCTGGGTAGTGAACAAGGGAGTGCGGGCAGACAGACGCGCGCAGCGCGTCGGACAAGACGGGGGCAGCGCATGGACGCGGTGCGGCTCATCGTGACGAGCAGGCGGTCCCTGGCGGCGGGCGGCGACGCGCGGGAGACCCTGGCCGAGGTGTGGCAGGCGCAGGCCCTCGCCCAAGCCATAGGAAGCCGTCTCGCGGTCGCCGGGCCGCCCGAACTGCGCGGCGAGGCACTGGGGTTGACGGAGCTGGCGGGCCGGGGCTGCGGTGTCCTCGACCCGCCGGTGCTGGCGCCCGGTGAGCTGAGGGCGGGCCAGCTCACCGAGTTGGGCGACGCCCGGCACACCCTGATGTACCTCGGCGACCTCCTCGGAGAGGTCGGCATCGCCCTGGTCGCCCTGGCCAGCGCCGCCGACGACGAGGGCACGTACTGGCAGTGCATGGAGGCCATCGACGCGGCGGACGAGTCCCGCGACCGCGTCCTGGAGATGCTCCGCAGACTCGCGGACCGGGAACAGGCGCTGCCGGAGAAAGAAGCGGGGTGAGGGGACGGGGCAGGCAGGCACGGGGCTCTCCTGAGCCGTGGAAGGAGGCACGACCCCCTCGGCCGGCCCTGAGGTCCCCGGTCCCTAGCCCGTTTGCCCCTCCTCGACGACCCTCCGTTCGACACCCCCCGCCGCCTGAAGGTCCGTGTCCAGCGCCGACAGGTCCGCGTTCAACGCCGCCATCAGCTCCTCCATCTGCTGCAACAGCCCTTGCGGCTGTCCGGTCCCGCCCTGCTGCGGCACGGTCTCTTCGGACATGATGGCCTCCTCGGCCCCCGGCCCCCGGGGAGGCCGACGCGGGTGACGCCCCGGCGGTCCACCCCCCGGTGCGGAAGCCGGGGGCTCCGGCTCCGCCCGAGCCAACGATCACCATCGGGGCCGGTCACTGGCCCGGTCACCGGGGCCCCGCAGTATTGACGTATTTTCACCCGACCGGGGACCGGACGCTACGGGGGACCGACCGCGTGATCGCACACCCCGGCGTGCAGGATGGAAGCATGGATCTGCGCATCTTCACCGAGCCCCAGCAGGGGGCCACCTACGACACTCTGCTCACCGTCGCGAAGGCCACCGAGGACCTCGGCTTCGACGCCTTCTTCCGTTCCGACCACTACCTCCGCATGGGCACCGTGGACGGCCTGCCCGGCCCCACCGACGCCTGGATCACCCTGGCCGGACTCGCCCGCGAGACCAAGCGCATCCGGCTCGGGACCTTGATGACCGCCGGCACCTTCCGGCTGCCCGGCGTGCTCGCCATCCAGGTCGCCCAGGTCGACCAGATGTCCGGCGGCCGCGTCGAACTCGGCCTCGGCGCCGGCTGGTTCGAGGAGGAGCACAAGGCCTACGGCATCCCCTTTCCCAAGGAGAAGTTCGCCCGCCTCGAGGAGCAGCTGGAGGTCGTCACCGGCCTGTGGGGGACGGCCCCCGGCAAGACCTTCGACTTCCACGGCACCTACTACGACCTCACGGACTCTCCCGCCCTGCCCAAGCCGGCCCAGCAGAAGATCCCCGTGCTCGTAGGCGGTCACGGCCCGTCCCGCACCCCGCGGCTGGCCGCCAAGTACGCCGACGAGTTCAACATGCCGTTCGGCTCCGTCGAGGACAGTGAGCGCCAGTTCGGCCGGGTCCGCGCCGCCGCGGAGGAAGCGGGCCGCGGCGACGAGCTGACGTACTCCAACGCCCTCGTCGTCTGCGTCGGCCGGGACGACGCGGAGGTCGCCCGCCGGGCCGCCGCGATCGGCCGTGAGGTGGACGAGTTGAAGCTCAACGGCCTGGCCGGCTCTCCGGCCGAGGTCGTCGACAAGATCGGCCGCTACGCCGAGATCGGCTCCCGCCGCATCTACCTCCAGGTCCTCGACCTCGACGACCTGGACCACCTGGAGCTGATCTCCGCGCAGGTGCAGTCGCAGCTGGCGTGACCCACCGCCAACGGCTCCAGGAGACTGCTCCTGCGAGCCGTTGGCCTGTACAGGCCCGCAGAAGTTCCGTGCACTTCCCCGGGTTCGCCTGCGTGGCAGGAGCGGCAGCCGCATACTGTCGTCCGTGACCGAGGGATCCCCGAAGCCGGGCTCGATGAAGTTCTCCGATGACGGCAAGACGCTGCTCGTCTACGAGGACGGCGAGTGGAAGCCCGACTACCAGCAGCTTCAGCAGTCAGATCAGAACACCGTCGAGTACCGGGGTGACCAGCCGACATGACGGGGGCGGAGCCGGTGGCCACCACCGACGCCGTCGATGACCTCAGGGCCACCCTGAAGTGGATCATTGCCGCCGCCGCCGGCACCGCGACCCTGCTCGTCGGAGCCGGCCCGTTGATCGCTCTGGGCAAGCTCGACGACAGAGGCGATGTTGCCGCTGCTTTCTGCGGACTGGCCCTGGCGGTAGCGGGCATCGGCTGGATCGTCTGGCAGGCCAGCGAGGCCCTGATGCCTCATCTTTCCACTCTCACGCGCTTTCACGGCGATGAGTTGGCAGGCCTCCGCAAGCTCACCGAGGCCGATCCCCGCTCCTTCTTCGGCCCCTACAGGGACTTGACGGAGCTTCAGGCCAAGGTGGAATTCCATGACGCCGTGGCAGGGAACGCCGCCGTCATGCTGGCCCGGGAATCGGACGAGATCCGCGCGAAGATCCTGCAGCAACGGTTTGAGGCGGCACGTGCCAATGCCGAGCATGCGCGGCTGCTCGAACGCCGGCTGTTGGTCGTCGTTCACGCCTGGCTCGTCCGGGAGGCCGTCCGCAAGGCGCGGCGGCACGCCTTCTGCGCGATGATCGTGGTGGTGGCGGGAGCCGTCCTGTTCCTCACCTCGACCAACGACAACAAGCAGGAGACGCCGAAGAAGAAGGCTCAAGCGCCTCACGCCAGGCTGGTGCCCGGGTCCCCGTACTGGGTATAGGCGAGCCATGTTGGATCCGTGCTGCTGTGCAGTGCCTTGCGCGCGGTCATGACGGCGAGACCCAGGGGCTGGCGATCGGCGACGAACGCGTCGTAGAACGCCTCGGAGAACTCTGTGGCCTGCTTGCTGGGCACTCGCCACAACGTCCCCACGAAGCCGCCGGCGCCCGCCTGCATGAACTCCGTGGCCCAGCCCGTCAGCTTGGTGTACGTGTACGTGGCTCCGGCGCTTCTGCACGCGTTGAGGAACACCAGCGGGGAGTGGGTTGCCAGGTCCTTTCTGGCCACCGCCATGGCCAGCAGCTCCGGAGTGAGGGAGCCGCCTTCCATCGCGATGCTGGAGCCTCCCTCCTCGACGTCGAAGGTGTTGTGGCACGCGAAGTGCAGCAACCCGGGAGCCCCTTCCTCGATCCAGTCCAGGACGTCCTCGGTGTCCCGCAACACCCTGCCGTGATCGATGCGCAGACTTCGGGTCAGTCGGCCATTGAGACTGATGACCTCGGCGCGGGCGTCGCTCGGTGCTGCCTGTGGCAGAACGAAAGCCGCGCAGGAAAGGGGGATCGTGCCGACGCGTTCCTGGTTGTAGACCCTCCGGGACACGGGAAACTGCTCGACGAGGAACCCGTGGTCCTCGAGGCCGGTCATCGGATAGAGCAGTTCCCAAGGGATGACGTCGTCCTCCGTGGCGATGCTGAACCGGGAGATCTTCGAGCGGATGCTCCAGAACTGTTCCCTGATAGGGCCGGGCACCATCTCGTTCCAGAGCTTCACTCCCAGTGCCTGTAGCCGCCGGGATCGCGAGCGGTCGGCTCCCGCGCCACCGCAGTACTCCTCAAGCCGCTGGAGCGTGCGTTCGATGGGGCCGTCCAGTTCGGCCGGCAGGCTCATCGGCACCGTGCTGTAGAAGATGTTCTCCATCAGTACCTGGAACTCGTAGCGGTCTCCGACGCGTTTCAGCTGGAGAGTGGCCTCACCCGGATTCGCCTGGAGCGGTCCCAGGTTCGCCCCCTTGGACGCGCTCTGCCCGCCCCGCGCACCGGGTTGGACCGAGAATTCAAGGGCGAGTTCACCGACGAACGTGCCCCCACCCATGCGGTGACATGCGCGTGGAGCATTCCCGTCCGACGTGCCTCGAACTCGAAGAGCACTGGCTCCGAATCGCCGTTCGGGGGGACGACGAGCTTCTGGTTGAGGCCGCTGACCGGGGCGAGACCAGCTCGCGTCTGCACGGTCAGCATCACCTCGACGCCCTGGTCGGGAACGTCGAACTGCTTCAGCGCCGCGCCCTGGGTGAAGCGGATCGACGAGCCCTGGACGATGATCCGCATCACCAGGCAGATCCGCTCCCCGGGAGCCACCTGGAGAGGGAAGTCGGCGACCAGCAGCCGGTCGACACGCTCGAGTGCGGGAGCCGCCTGCCGTGCTTCGAGGGCGGGTGCACTGCCGGTCAGAGGCAGCTGGGGTCGGCGGCTCGCCGACAGGGCCCGGGTCTCCACGAGCACGCCTGTGGAGAACGCCTGGGCCGCAGCGTCGTACCGCGCGATCACCAGCTCCTCCCGTTCGACGAACTGGGCCTGCTCCCTTTCGCGCAGCAGAGGGATCTCGTCCCGGGCGTGATCGACCTTCCGCCGTTCCTGCTTCAGCCCGAACGCCCGCTTCTTCATGTCGTCGTAGCGGTCGCGTTCGAAAAGGAGCCGAGCGGTGACCGTCGCGAGCTGCCGGGTGTGGCCCGAGTAGAAGGCGAAGGCCGAGCACAACAGCAGCATCACTCCGTAGAGGACCCATTCCCCCACATACGAGAGGAAGAAGGTGCCGTCGAGCACGGTGATGGAGCGGGCCGCGAATGCCGTGACGGTGAGAGACGACACGGCCATGCCGAGCGCACCGTATCGGTACAGCGGGTGTCGCCGCCCCAAGAAGAGCCAGACGCCGGCGACGAAGGGGCAGAGGATGCCGACTGCCGTGAGGAGCACGGCGGACAACCACTGGACGAAAACGCCCTCGTACGAAGCGCTCTGGCCGGCCAGGCTGAACCCGAACAACAGAGTCTCCGCCGCGCCGGCCGCGGTCAGCACGCTGCGGCCCCGCCGGGGGTGGAACTCCTCCGCCCCCACGGTGCTCAGTTCGCCGGGCGACATGCTGTGCGTGAGGCTGTCGACGATATCCCGGCACCTGGCGAGATCCGTCGCGACGTGCGCCTGGCTGGTGCGGATATCCCGCAACTGCCGCTCCAGGCTCTCAGCCCGCTCCTGCACCTCCTTCAGCGCATTGCGGGCCTCCTCGCGAATCGCGGCGACGGCGGCCTTCTTCTCCTCTTCCAGCGACCGGAGATAGGCCGCCTGCACGTGCGCGAATTCCTCGGCGTCAAGGCCGGCTTCCCAGGCATGCCGGGTATGTTGCCGTCCGGCCCTCTCCTGGAGATCGAAAAAGGAGGGTGCGGAGCCGTGTCCGTCGGGAAAGGTCATGCACGTCGTCCTTCGTCGGCTCCACGCGAATCCGCTGCGCTCAGCTGGAACCACACTTTAAGGAGACATGGGGCCTTCGCGCCCCCCGAAGGCAGCAAAAACAAGTGAATGCGCCGGGATCCCTCGCGTACCTTGTCGCACATACATCCGCAGACCAGAAGGTGTTTCGAGGTGCGACCCCCTTGCTCCTGACGATCACGACCACCGGCACGCCGGAACGTCCCGCCACCGACCTCGGCTACCTGCTGCACAAGCATCCCGACAACGCGCAGGCGTTCTCCACCTCCTACGGCACGGCCCACGTCCTCTACCCCGAGGCCGAGGCCGGGCGTTGCACGGCGGCGCTGCTGCTGGAGGTCGACGCGGTGGCACTGGTCAGGCGGGGCAAGGGCAAGGGCCGCGGCGGCGCTCCGGACGCGGCACTCGCGCAGTACGTCAACGACCGCCCCTACGCGGCCTCCTCCCTGCTCGCCGTAGCGCTGAGCAGCGTCTTCTCCAGCGCGATGAAGGGCGTCTGCAACGCCCGGCCGGAACTGCCCGGCCGGGCCAGGCCGTTGCGTGTCGAGGTGCCCGCGCTCCCCGCCCGGGGCGGCCCGGACCTCGTACGGAAGCTCTTCGAGCCGCTCGGCTGGAGCGTCACCGCCGAGCCGGTGGCACTGGACACCGAGTTCCCCGAGTGGGGCGACTCGCGGTACGTGAGCCTCGTGCTGGAATCGGACACGCTCACCCTCGCCGAGGCCCTGCGCCACCTCTACGTCCTGCTCCCCGTCCTCGACGACGCCAAGCACTACTGGGTCGCCCCCGACGAGGTCGACAAGCTGCTGCGCGTCGGTGAGGGCTGGCTGCCCGGCCACCCCGGGCAGCGGCTCATCACCAGCCGCTACCTCTCGCGCCGCTGGGCGCTGACCCGCCAGGCCACCGAGCGCCTGGAGCTGGTGCGTCTCGCCGAGGCCGACGACAGCGAGGTCGAGGAGATCGACAACGCGGTCGAGGCGGAGACCGAGGCCGAGGAGAAGCCGACCCCGCTGGCCGTGCAGCGCCGCGAGGCGATCGTCACGGCGCTCCGGCAGTCCAAAGCCGCCCGGGTCCTCGATCTCGGCTGCGGTCAGGGCCAGTTGGTGCAGGCCCTGCTCAAGGATCCGGCGTTCACCGAGATCGTGGGCGTGGACGTGTCGATGCGGGCGCTGACCATCGCCTCCCGGCGGTTGAAGCTGGACCGCATGGGCGAGCGGCAGGCCTCCCGTGTCCAGCTCTTCCAGGGTTCCCTCGCCTACACCGACGTCCGGCTCAAGGGCTACGACGCCGCCGTGCTCAGCGAGGTCATCGAGCACCTCGACCTGCCCCGGCTGCCCGCCCTGGAGTACGCGGTGTTCGGCTCCGCGCGTCCGGGGACGGTCCTCGTGACCACTCCGAACGTCGAATACAACGTGCGCTGGGAGTCCCTGCCGGCCGGCCACGTCCGGCACGGCGACCACCGCTTCGAGTGGACCCGCGCGGAGTTCCGCGCCTGGGCCGAAGCGGTGGCCGAACGGCACGGCTACGACGTCGAGTTCGTCGCCGTGGGCCCTGACGACCCCGAGGTGGGACCGCCCACCCAGATGGCCGTGTTCACGATGACCACGCCGAAGGAGGCGAAGGCGGCATGACCGACGTACAGCAGGGGCGCGTGCTGCCCGTCACCGACCTGTCCCTGGTGGTGCTGGTCGGAGCCACCGGCTCCGGCAAGTCCACCTTCGCCCGCAGGCACTTCAAGCCCACCGAGGTCATCTCGTCCGACTTCTGCCGCGGCCTCGTCTCCGACGACGAGAACGACCAGAGCGCCACCAAGGACGCCTTCGACGTCCTGCACTACATCGCGGGCAAACGCCTGGCCGCCGGCCGCCGCACGGTCGTGGACGCGACCAGTGTGCAGTCCGACGCCCGCCGCCAGCTGATCGACCTGGCCAAGCAGTACGACGTGCTGCCGATCGCGATCGTGCTGGACGTGCCCGAGGAGGTGTGCGCCGAACGCAACGCGGCCCGCACGGACCGCGCCGACATGCCCCGCCGGGTCATCCAGCGCCACACCCGCGAACTGCGCCGCTCCCTCAGGCACCTGGAGCGCGAGGGCTTCCGCAAGGTCCACATCCTGCGAGGCGTGGAGGAGGTCGAGCACGCCACGGTCGTCACCGAGAAGCGCTTCAACGACCTGACCCACCTGACCGGTCCGTTCGACATCATCGGCGACATCCACGGCTGCGCCGCCGAACTGGAAGCGCTGCTGGCCAAGCTGGGCTACGTCGACGGCGTCCACCCGGAGGGCCGTACGGCCGTCTTCGTCGGCGACCTGGTCGACCGCGGCCCGGACAGCCCGGGCGTACTGCGCCGCGTGATGGCGATGGTGAAGTCCGGCAACGCCCTGTGCGTGCCCGGCAACCACGAGAACAAGTACGGCCGCTACCTGCGCGGCCGCAAGGTCCAGCACACCCACGGCCTCGCCGAGACCATCGAGCAGATGGCGGGCGAGAGCGAGGAGTTCGTCGCCGAGGTACGCAAGTTCCTCGACGGACTCGTCAGCCACTACGTCCTCGACGGCGGCCGGCTGGTCGTCTGCCACGCCGGTCTGCCCGAGAAGTACCACGGCCGCACCTCGGGCCGGGTCCGCAGCCACGCCCTGTACGGCGACACCACCGGGGAGACCGACGAGTTCGGCCTGCCGGTGCGCTACCCGTGGGCGGAGGACTACCGGGGCCGGGCCGCGGTCGTCTACGGCCACACCCCGGTGCCGGAGGCGACCTGGCTCAACAACACCATCTGCCTGGACACCGGCGCCGTCTTCGGCGGCAAACTCACCGCGCTGCGCTGGCCGGAGCGCGAGCTGGCCGACGTCCCGGCGGAGCAGGTCTGGTACGAGCCGACGAAGCCGCTGCGCTCCGAGGCGCCCGGCGGGCAGGACGGCCGTCCGCTGGACCTGGCGGACGTGCGGGGCCGCAGGGTCGTGGAGACCCGGCACCAGGGCCGCGTCGCGATCCGCGAGGAGAACGCGGCCGCCGCCCTGGAGGTCATGAGCCGCTTCGCGGTGGACCCGCGCCTGCTGCCGTACCTCCCGCCGACCATGGCCCCGACGGCCACGAGTCACGTCGAGGGCTACCTGGAGCACCCGGCCGAGGCCTTCGCCCAGTACGCGGCGGACGGTGTCGCGCGGGTCGTGTGCGAGGAGAAGCACATGGGCTCGCGGGCGGTGGTCCTGGTGTGCCGGGACGCGGAGGCGGCCCGCAAGCGCTTCGGCGTCGGGGGCACCTCCCGCTCGAGCGCAGCCGAGGGTGGGGCGGGCCCCACGGGGTCCCTCTACACCCGCACCGGACGTCCCTTCCTGGACGACGAGGCCCTCACCGAGGAGATCCTCGACCGGGTGCGCACGGCGATCGGCGAGGCCGGTCTCTGGGACGAGCTGGAGACGGACTGGCTGCTGCTGGACGCCGAGCTGATGCCCTGGTCGCTGAAGGCGTCCGGCCTGCTGCGGTCGCAGTACGCCGCCGTGGGCGCCGCGTCCGGCGCGGTGCTCCCGCGGGCACTGGCCGCCCTGCGGGGCGCGGCGGCGCGCGGCGTGGACGTGGGCGGTCTGCTGTCCCGCACCGGTGAACGCGCCACGGACGCCGCCGCGTTCACCGAGGCGTATCGCCGCTACTGCTGGACCACCGACGGCCTGGAGGGCGTGCGCCTGGCACCGTTCCAGATCCTCGCGGTGCAGGGGCGCAACCTCGCCGGCCTGCCGCACGACGAGCAGCTCGCCCTGCTGGACCGGCTCGTCGAGCACGACGGCAGCGGACTCCTGCAGACCACCCGTCGCCTCTACGTCGACACCGCCGACCCGGAGTCGGTCCAGGCCGGCATCGACTGGTGGCTGGAGATGACCGGCCGCGGCGGCGAGGGCATGGTCGTCAAGCCCGTCGGCGCGGTGGTCCGCGACGGCCAGGGCCGCCTGGTGCAGCCCGGCATCAAGTGCCGCGGCCGCGAGTACCTGCGGATCATCTACGGCCCGGAGTACACGCGCCCGGAGAACCTCGCCCGGCTGCGCTCGCGGTTCCTCAACCACAAGAGGTCCCTGGCGATCCGCGAGTACGCCCTGGGCCTGGAGGCCCTGGACCGGCTGGCCGAGGGCGAGCCGCTGTGGCGGGTGCACGAGGCGGTGTTCGGGGTGCTGGCGCTGGAGTCGGAGCCGGTGGACCCGAGGCTGTGAACGGGTGGGCGACAGTTCTGCCGTCGCCCACCTGCGCTTGGCGACGGCACCGGGCAACCCGGCCGGTCGAGCCGGCCGGTGCGGAGGAGGGCTGAGGCGACCCGGCGTGTGACGCCCCGGCGCCCCCGGGACCTCGTTGTCGTCACCCCGACGCGAACAGAAGCGCGACGAAACATGCGGGAAGTGCGTCAACGTGGGCCCTGGCGGTCAGGATGGATGCATGGCATACCACGTCCACTCCGAGGCCGGGCGGCTGCGCCGCGTCATCCTGCACCGGCCCGATCTCGAGCTCAAAAGGCTCACCCCCAGCAACAAGACCTCGCTGCTCTTCGACGACGTGCTGTGGGTACGCAGGGCCCGCGCCGAGCACGACGGGTTCGCCGACGTGCTGCGCGACCGCGGTGTCGCCGTCCACCTCTTCGGTGACCTGCTGGCCGAGACGCTCGAGGTGCCCGCGGCCAGATCCCTCGTCCTGGACCGGGTCTTCGACGAGAAGGAGTACGGCCCGCTGGCCACCGACCCGCTCAGAGCCGCCTTCGAGAACCTGCCCGCGCGGGACCTGGCCGAGGTCCTGATCGGCGGCATGACGAAACGCGAGTTCCTGGACGTGAACCCCGAGCCGACCTCGGTGCGCTTCCACGTCATGGAGCTGGACGACTTCCTGCTGGGCCCGCTGCCCAACCACCTCTTCACCCGCGACACCTCCGCCTGGATCTACGACGGGGTGTCCATCAACGCGATGCGCTGGCCCGCCCGGCAGCGCGAGACCGTGCACTTCGAGGCGATCTACCGGCACCACCCGCTGTTCCGCGACGAGACGTTCCACGAGTGGTCGAAGGGGCAGACCGACTACCCGTCGACCATCGAGGGCGGGGACGTGCTGGTCATCGGCAACGGGGCCGTGCTCATCGGCATGAGCGAGCGCACCACCCCGCAGGCCGTGGAGATGCTCGCGCACAAGCTGTTCGCCGCCGGGTCCGCCGAGACGATCGTGGCCCTCGACATGCCCAAGCGGCGTGCCTTCATGCACCTCGACACCGTGATGACGATGGTCGACGGCGACACCTTCACCCAGTACGCGGGCCTCGGCATGCTCCGCTCGTACACCATCGAGCCGGGCGTCGGCGAGAAGGAGCTGAAGGTCACCGACCACCCGCCGGAGCACATGCACCGCGCGATCGCCGCCGCCCTCGGCCTGAACGAGATCCGTGTGCTGACCGCCACCCAGGACGTGCACGCGGCCGAACGCGAGCAGTGGGACGACGGCTGCAACGTCCTTGCCGTCGAACCCGGGGTCGTGGTCGCCTACGAGCGGAACTCCACCACCAACACCCACCTGCGCAAACAGGGCATCGAGGTGATAGAGATCCCGGGGAGCGAGCTGGGCCGGGGCCGGGGTGGGCCGCGGTGCATGAGCTGCCCGGTCGCGCGTGATCCGGTGTAGGAGGCCCCTGGGCCTCTGCCCCTGCGGCCGCCGCCCGAGAGCCCGCGTATATACATGCCGAGGTTCGTATAGTATTCCAGCAGTCTGTGTCCCCCGTATCCCTGGAGCGCCCTCATGGCGACTGTCCCGACCGCCCTCGCCGGCCGCCATCTCCTCAAAGAGCTGGACTTCACCGCGGAGGAGTTCCGCGGTCTGGTCGAGCTGGCCGCCGACCTGAAGGCCGCCAAGAAGGGCGGGATCGAGCCGCGCTATCTCCAGGGCCGGAACATCGCGCTGATCTTCGAGAAGACCTCCACCCGCACCCGCTGCGCGTTCGAGGTCGCGGCCGCCGACCAGGGCGCCTCGACCACGTACCTCGACCCCTTCGGCTCGCAGATCGGGCACAAGGAGTCGGTCAAGGACACCGCGCGGGTGCTGGGCCGGATGTACGACGCGATCGAGTACCGGGGTGACAGCCAGCAGAAGGTCGAGGAGCTGGCGGCGCACGCCGGTGTCCCCGTCTACAACGGGCTCACCGACGACTGGCACCCCACCCAGATGCTCGCCGACGTGCTGACCATGACCGAGCACTGCGCCAAGCCGCTGAGCGAGGTCTCCTTCGCCTACCTCGGCGACGCCCGTTTCAACATGGGCAACTCCTACCTGGTCACCGGCGCCCTGCTCGGCATGGACGTCCGGCTCGTCGCGCCGAAGCAGTACTGGCCGGCCGAGGGGATCGTCGACCGGGCCCGCGCGCTGGCCGCGGCCAGCGGCGCCCGCATCACGCTCACCGAGACGGTGGACGAGGGCGTCCGCGGCGCCGACTTCGTCGCCACGGACGTCTGGGTCTCCATGGGTGAGCCGAAGGAGGTCTGGGCCGAGCGCATCACCGCCCTCGCCCCGTACGCCGTGACCATGGACGTCCTGCGCGCCACCGGCAACCCGGACGTGAAGTTCCTGCACTGCCTGCCCGCCTTCCACGACCTCGGCACCAGGGTCGGCCAGGAGATCCACGCGGCCTACGGCCTGGAGTACCTGGAGGTCTCCGACGAGGTCTTCGAGTCGGCCCACTCGGTCGTCTTCGACGAGGCGGAGAACCGGATGCACACCATCAAGGCGGTCATGGTGGCGACCCTGGCCTGAACAGGCCATGCCCGTGCGGCCGGCGCCCTGCGGCCGCTACGGGCTCCAAGACCCCCGGCTCGCCCCGGTCACACCGTCCGGCGCCGCTGAGCCGGTACCGCGGACAGCCTGAACCAGACCGCCTTGCCCGACTCGGTCGGCCGGTGCCCGCAGGAGGAGCTCAGGGCGCGGATCAGCAGCAGCCCGCGCCCGTGCTCCTGCCAGGGGTCGGGCGGTCCGCCGGCCGGGCGCGTGAGGTCGCCGGGCGGAGCCGGGTCGGTGTCGTGCACCTCCACCTGGCAGCCCGACGGCATCAGCTCCACGACCAGCTCTATCGGCGTCTCGCCCGTGGTGTGCTCCACGGCGTTGGCCACCAGCTCCGCCGTCAGCAGCTCCGCGGTGTCGCGGTCCGCCCCGTGGTCCAGCTCGGCCAGCGCCGTACGGACCAGGGCGCGGGCCACGGGCACCGCCGCTGCGGTGTGCGGCAGCGCGATGCGCCAGGAGGCGGGGGCTGAGGGGAGTTCGTACACGGCGGGTCCGTTCATGGAGCAGGACATCCTGCTTGCAACCTGATGAATGGTACGGCGCCGCTCCTCGGAGGCGTCCGAGGGGCACCGTCGGAGGCGCCCTTGCCCCCTTGCCGGACGGCTTACCCAGGTGAACGCGCCGTCGCGCACAGCTGCTCCCGCCGTTACGCCGGTGTGGACGATCTGTGACGGATGTGACCGGGCCGGGTCACGCCGGGCCCGTGCCGAAGTCCTACCCGTACGGTCTATCGCGCACTCATGACGACAGTCACGGATGAGTGATAGCTTCGAGGGGTAGAGCTCAGTGAGGCAGTGCCCGCCCGAGGAGGCCGCACGTCATGAGTCCCTTCACCGGCTCCGCCGCCCGCACCCCCGGCTGGGAGCATCTGCGCGTCGACGTCGCCGACGGCGTCGCGACCGTCACCCTCGCCCGCCCCGAGAAACTCAACGCGCTCACCTTCGGCGCCTACGCCGACCTGCGTGACCTGCTCGCGGAGCTGTCCCGGGAGCGGTCCGTACGGGCCCTGGTGCTGGCCGGCGAGGGCCGCGGCTTCTGCTCCGGCGGCGACGTCGACGAGATCATCGGCGCGACGCTCGGCATGGACACCGCACAGCTCCTGGACTTCAACCGGATGACCGGCCAGGTGGTCCGTGCGATCCGGGAGTGCCCCTTCCCGGTGATCGCGGCCCTGCACGGCGTGGCGGCGGGCGCCGGAGCGGTCCTCGCCCTGGCCGCGGACTTCCGCGTCGCCGACCCCACCGCCCGCTTCGCGTTCCTCTTCACCCGCGTCGGCCTCTCCGGCGGCGACATGGGCGCGGCCTACCTGCTGCCCCGGGTCGTCGGTCTGGGCCACGCGACCCGCATGCTGATGCTGGGCGACCCGGTCCGGGCCCTGGAGGCGGAACGCATCGGCCTCATCAGCGAACTGACGGAAGAGGGCCGGGCGGACGAGACCGCACAGCAACTGGCCCGGCGCCTGGCGGAGGGCCCGGCTCTGGCCTACGCCCAGACCAAGGCACTCCTGACGTCCGAACTGGACATGCCCCTGGCGGCCTCGATCGAACTCGACGCCTCGACCCAGGCCCTGCTGATGACGGGCGAGGACTACGCGGAGTTCCACGCGGCGTTCACGGAGAAGCGCCCCCCGAAATGGAGCGGACGATAGTGGACGTCCCTGAAGGGGCGCGGGGAACCGCGCGACAAGCCACAACGCGCCCGCACCCGGGCACTGAGCCGAACCACCCCCTACGCGTGGCGATCATCGGCGGCGGCCCCGGCGGCCTCTACGCCGCCGCCCTCCTCAAACGCCTGGACCCGGAACGCCACATCACCGTCTGGGAACGCAACGCCCCCGACGACACCTTCGGCTTCGGCGTGGTCCTCTCCGACGAAACCCTCGGCGGCATAGAACACGCCGACCCCCAGGTCCACGAGGCCCTCCAGCAGCACTTCACCCGCTGGGACGACATCGACATCGTCCGCCGCGGCACCCGCCACACCTCCGGAGGCCACGGCTTCGCGGCCCTGGGCCGCCAACGCCTCCTGGAGGTGCTCCACACCCGCTGCCGCGACCTCGGCGTCGACCTCCGCTTCCACGCCGAGGCCCCCGAAGACCTGCCGTGCACCCACGACCTGGTCATCGCGGCGGACGGTGTCCACAGCTCCACCCGCGAGACCCACGCGGACGTCTTCCGCCCCCGGGTGACGACCCACCGCTGCCGCTACATCTGGCTCGCCGCCGACTTCCCCTTCGACTCCTTCCGCTTCGAGATCGCCGAGACCGAACACGGCGTCATGCAGCTCCACGGCTACCCGTACGCCCCCGACGCCTCGACGGTGATCATCGAGATGCGCGAAGAGGTCTGGCACGCTGCCGGATTCGACGAGCTCGGCGAAGCGGAGTCGATCGAGCGCTGCGCCAAGATCTTCGCGGAGGCCCTCCGCGGCCGCCCCCTGAAGTCGAACAACTCCACCTGGACGACGTTCCGCACGGTGGTCAACGACCGCTGGTCGCACGGCAACGTCGTCCTCCTCGGGGATGCCGCCCACACCGCCCACTTCTCCATCGGCTCCGGCACGAAGCTCGCCGTCGAGGACGCGCTCGCCCTGGCCGCGTGCCTGGAGGAGCAGGGCTCGCTGCCCGAGGCCCTGGCCGCCTACGAGGCGGAGCGGCGACCGGTCGTCGCCTCCACGCAGCGCGCGGCACGGGCCAGCCTGGAGTGGTTCGAGAACCTCCCCCTGTACCTGGATCAGCCGCCCCGGCAGTTCGCCTTCAACCTGCTCACCCGCAGCCGTCGCGTCACGCACGACAACCTGCGGCTGCGCGACCCCCGCTTCACACAGAAGGTGGAGCGCGAGTTCGGCTGCCCGCCCGGCACGCCCCCGATGTTCACGCCGTTCCGGCTGCGCGGACTGACCCTGCGCAACCGGGTCGTCGTCTCGCCCATGGACATGTACTCGGCCGTCGACGGCGTCCCCGGTGACTTCCACCTCGTCCACCTGGGCGCCCGGGCGCTGGGCGGGGCCGGGCTGGTGATGACCGAGATGGTGTGCGTCAGCGAGGAGGGCCGGATCACGCCCGGCTGCGCCGGCCTCTACACCGGACGGCAGGCCGAGGCCTGGAAGCGGATCACGAACTTCGTGCACGCTCAGGCGCCCGGCACCGCCATCGGCGTGCAGCTCGGCCACAGCGGCCGCAAGGGCTCCACGAAACTCATGTGGGAGGGCATGGACGAACCGCTGGAGGAGGGAAACTGGCCGCTCGTGGCCCCCTCGGCGCTTCCGTACAAGCCGTTCAGCCAGACGCCGCGCGAGCTGTCCCGCGCCCAACTGACCGACATCCGCGAACAGTTCACGGCGTCCGCGGTCCGCGCCGCCCGGGCCGGCTTCGACCTGCTCGAACTGCACTGCGCGCACGGCTACCTGCTGTCGGGGTTCCTCTCCCCGCTGACCAACCTGCGCACCGACGCCTACGGCGGCTCCCTGGAGAAGCGGCTGCGCTTCCCGCTGGAGGTCTTCGACGCCGTACGGAACGTGTGGCCCGGGGAGCGGCCCATGACCGTCCGCGTCTCCGCCACCGACTGGGCCGAGGGCGGGACGAGTGCCGAGGACGCCGTCGAGATCGCCCGGGCCTTCGCCGCGCACGGCGCCGACGCGATCGACGTGTCGACGGGGCAGGTCGTCGCGGACGAGCGACCGGAGTACGGGCGGTCGTACCAGACGCCGTTCGCCGACCGGATCCGCCACGCCACCGGCATCCCGGTGATCGCGGTCGGCGCGATCTCCAGCTGGGACGACGTCAACTCCCTGATCCTCGCGGGCCGCACCGACCTCTGCGCCCTGGCCCGCCCCCACCTCTACGACCCCCACTGGACCCTGCACGCGGCGGCCGAGCAGGGCTACACGGGCCCGGGCGCGCCCTGGCCGGCCCCGTACCGCGCGGGCAGCCGCCGCCCCCGGACGGGCCGCCTGGACGCCCCCAAACCGCGACTGGATCTCGAAGGACGCGGCACCCGGGGACGTTAGGATCCGTGGCATGCCCCTGACCCTGGACGACGTGGACCGGTTCGAAGCCTCCCGACCGCGTCTGGAGGCCGTGGCCTATCGGATGCTCGGGTCGGCGAGCGAGGCCGAGGACGCCGTGCAGGAGACGTTCCTGCGCTGGCAGGGCGCGGACACCGACCGCATCGAGGTCCCCGAGGCCTGGCTGACGAAGGTGCTCACCAACCTGTGCCTCAACCAGCTCACCTCGGCCCGGGCGCGGCGTGAGACCTACGTGGGGCAGTGGCTGCCCGAGCCGCTGCTCGCCGGGGACCCGATGCTCGGGCCCGCCGACACCGCCGAGCAGCGCGAGTCGGTCTCGTACGCGGTGCTCGTCCTGCTGGAGCGCCTCTCCCCGAACGAGCGGGCGGTGTACGTCCTGCGGGAGGCCTTCGACTATCCGCACCGGGAGATCGCCGAGATCCTCGACATCACGGAGGCCTCCAGCCAGCAGATCTTCCACCGCGCGAAGAAGCGCGTCGCGGACGGCAGGGCCCGTACCCGCACCGAGATCGACGAGACCGCCGCGCGGCGGATCATCGACGAGTTCCTCGCGGCCGCCGCCAGCGGCAGGACCGAGCCGCTCGTGCACCTGCTCACCGGGGACGCCGTCGCGGTCGGCGACGGTGGCGGGAAGGTCCCGGCCCGCGCCCGGGCGTTCGAGGGTGCCCTCGCGGTCGCGAAGTTCATGCGGGGCCTGTTCAAACCCAGCGCGGCCAAGCGCGCCCTGGTCGGCGGCTCGCCCGACGTCTACGCCTGGACCGCCAACGGCGACCCCGCCCTCGTGGTGGTCCTCGACGGCCGGGTCATCGGCGTCATGTGTCTGGAGGTCGCCGCCGACGGCATCGCCGCGTTCCGCAACCAGGTCAACCCCGACAAGCTCGAACGCGCGACCCGGCTGTGGGCCGCCGGCGACCACGGAGAACCCCTGCTGACGGTCTTCTGACCCGGCCGACCGCAGTGTGACGCGCATCACAGCACGCTCCTGTCAGGAAACGGCGGGCCGCCCGGTTCAAGAGGCGAACCCGCTGAAGACAGCCGTCATGACAGGAGCCACGCCATGCAGCACCGCATCGTCGTCCTCGGAGCCGGCTACACCGGAGCCACCGCCGCCGGCCGCCTCGCCAAGCGACTGCACCGCGAGGACGTCGCCATCACCCTCGTCAACGCCGAGCCCGACTTCGTCGAGCGCGTCCGGATGCACCAGCTCGCGGCCGGCCAGGACCTCGCGCCCCGGCCCTTCGCCGAGATGTTCCAGGGCACCGGCGTCGCAGTGAAGCAGGGGAAGGTCACCGCCCTCGACGTGGACGGCAGGACCGTCACCGTCGCCGCCCCGGAAGGCTCGGGGGAGCGGGAGGGCGAGGTCCTGCCGTACGACACCCTCGTGTACGCCCTCGGCAGCGGCTGGAACGACCAGGGCGTGCCCGGTACCGCCGAGCACGCCCACGAGATCGCCGGCCGCACCGGAGCGCTCCGGCTGCGGGAGCGCCTGGCCGGACTGTCCGCCGGGCAGTCCGTGGTCGTGGTCGGCGGCGGCCTCACCGGCCTGGAGGCCGTGACCGAGATCGCCGAGGCCCGCCCGGACCTCGACGTCGCCCTCGCCGCTCGCGGTGGCCTCGGCGACTGGCTCTCACCCAAGGGCGGCGGGCACCTGCGGAAGGTCGTCGACCGGCTGGGCATCACCGTCCACGAGCACACCGCCGTCACCGCCGTGGCAGCCGACCACGTCACCACCGCCGACGGCACCCGCCTCCCGGCTGCGGTCACCGTGTGGACCACGGGCTTCGCCGTCCACCCGATCGCACGGGCCACCACCCTGGAGGTCTCCGGCACCGGCCGGATCGTGGTCGACCGGACCATGCGCTCGGTGTCGCATCCGGACGTGTACGCCGTCGGCGACGCGGCCCTGGCGATGGGCCCCGGGGACAAGCCGCTGCGGATGTCGTGCGCCTCGGGAGTCCCCACCGCCTGGCAGGCCGCCGACGCCGTCGCGGCCCGCCTGACCGGCCAGAAGGTCCCCCGTGTGCCGGTGCGCTACTTCAACCAGTGCATCTCGCTGGGCCGCAAGGACGGTCTGATCCAGTACGTCACCGCCGACGACCGTGCGGTGTCGGCGGCCCTGACCGGCCGGCTCGCCGCGTTCTACAAGGAGATCATCTGCAAGGGCGCGGCCTGGGGTGTCGCCCACCCGACGATCCTGCCGGTCCGGCGCCGCCGCGTCGTGCGGGAGGCCGTCGTCCCGGAGGGCACGCCGGTCAGGACGGCGGCCTGACCCGTGGGGGTGCCGACCGCCTCAGACCGGGTACGCGTGGGTCTGCGTGGCCTTCACGGTCGCCCAGACCTCCGCGCCCGGGTGGAGGCCGAGTTCGGCCGCTGCCACGGTCGTGAGGTCGGCGGCGAGGGGCAGTTCCCCGGTGAGGTCGGCCCGGATCTGGTCGCCGTGCGTCTCCAGGCCCGCCACCTCGCAACGCCACAGGTTGCGGGCGCTGGAGCCGGTGGGGCGCTCGCGGTGGAGGGTGACCGCGCTCGGCGGGAACGCCACGAAGACCGGGCCGGACAGCACCTCGGTGGTGATGAGGGACGGGCCGTCCGCGAGCCGGACGGTGTGGCCGTCGGCCACACCCCGGTAGAGGTTCAGGCCCACCAGCCGTGCGATGTAGTCCGTGCGGGGGTGGCGGGCGATGTCGGCCGGGGTGCCCTCCTGCACGACGCGGCCGTGCTCCACGACCACCAGCCGGTCGGCCAGCACCATCGCGTCGAGCGGATCGTGGGTGACGAGCACGGCCACCGCCTCGAAGTCGGCCAGGTGGCGCCGCAGCCGGGCACGGACCTCCAGCCGGGTGCGGGCGTCCAGGGCCGCCAGCGGCTCGTCGAGCAGCAGCAGCCGGGGCCGGGTCGCCAGGGCCCGGGCGAGGGCGACGCGCTGGGCCTGGCCGCCGGAGAGCCTGCGCGGCTTGGCACCGGTGTGCGCCGCGAGGCCCAGTCGGTCGAGGCATTCGGCGGCCTGCGCCCGGGCCTCCGCCTTGGTCGCGCCCTGGCAGCGGGGGCCGAAGGCGACGTTGTCGAGAGCCGTGAGGTGGGGGAAGAGCAGGTAGTCCTGGAAGACCACCCCGACGGGGCGGGCCTCCGGTGGCGTGCGGTCCAACGCCGTGCCGTCCAGCCGCAGATGGCCGTCGGTGAGCGGGGTCAGGCCGGCCAGGGCCCGCAGTGCGGTGGTCTTGCCGGCGCCGTTCGGCCCGAGCAGGGCGACGACCTCGCCGGGCGCGACGGTCAGCGCCACGTCGAGGCGGAAGCCGCCGCGGTCCACGACGAGACGGGCGTCCAGCCCGTCCGCCGAGGTGCCGGCGTGCGTGTCCTGCTCGTGGGTCTCGGTCATCCGGCACGCATCCAACGGTCGCGCAACCCCGCCAGCACAGCGATCGACACGGCCAGCAGCACCAGGCTGAGGGCCATCGCGGCCTCCGGGTCGCTCTGCAGGGCCAGGTAGACGGCCAGGGGCATGGTCTGGGTACGGCCGGGGAAGTTGCCGGCGAAGGTGATCGTCGCGCCGAACTCGCCGAGCGCCCGGGCCCACGCCAGCACCGCGCCCGCCGCGATGCCCGGCGCGATCAGCGGCAGCGTGACCCGGCGGAACGCGGTGAAGCGGGACGCCCCCAGGGTGGCGGCGGCCTCCTCGTAGCGCGGGTCGGCGGCCCGCAGGGTGCCCTCGACGCTGATGACGAGGAACGGCATCGCCACGAACGCCTCCGCGATCACGACCCCGGCCGTGGTGAAGGGCAGCGTGATCCCGAACCACGAGTCGAGCCACTGCCCGACGATGCCGTTGCGGCCGAGCGCCATCAGCAGCGCCACACCGCCGACGACCGGAGGCAGGACGAGGGGCAGGGTGACGAGGGCGCGCACGAGTCCGCGGCCGGGGAAGTCGACGCGGGCCAGCAGCCAGGCCAGCGGCACGCCGACGACCAGGCTCACCGCGGTCGCCGCCGTGGCGCACAGCAGGGACAGTCTGAGCGCCTGCCACACATCCGGGCTGGTCAGCAGCCCGGGCAGGCTCTGCCACGGGGCCCGCACGAGCAGGGCGACCAGCGGCACGATCAGGAAGGCCAGGCCGATCAGCGCGGGGATCAGCAGGGGCAGCGGGACGCCCGTGCGGGCGCGCCGGCGCCGCGGACCGCCCCGGAGGGTGTCCGCCGCGGCGCGGGGCCGGTCGGTCGGGGAGATCACGGCTCGAGGAATCCTGCCCCGCTCAGGACCTTCCGGCCCTCGGCGGACCGCACCAGCGCGATGAACGCCTTGGCGGCCTCGGCGTTCGGGGCGTCCTCGAGCAGGGCGATCGGGTAGTCGTTGACGGCGTCGGCGGACTCGGGGAACTCCACGCCCTCCACCTTGTCACCCGCCGCGCGCACATCCGTCCGGTAGACGACGGCGGCGTCGGCCTCCTTCAGCTCGACCTTGGTCAGCGCGGCTTTGACGTCCTGCTCGTAGGAGACGGGGGTGAGCTTCAGCCGGCCCGCGTCGAGGGCCTTCCGGGCGGCCGCGCCGCAGGGCACCTCCTCGTCGCAGAGCACGACCTTCAGCTCCGGCCCGGTCAGGTCCTCAAGGCTGGTGATCTTGTGCGGGTTGCCCGGCAGGGTGGCGATCTCCAGCCTGTTGCGGACGAAGGTCACGGGCGCCCCCGAGGCGTCCCCGGCGCCCGTGACGATCTTCATCGTCCTGGGACTGGCCGCGGCGAACACGTCGGCCGGAGCGCCGCCCGTGATGCTCGCGGCGAGGGAGTCACTGCCGCCGAAGCTGAAGGTGACCTTCGTGCCCGGGTGCTCCTTCTCGAACTGCTCGCCCAGCGTCGTGAAGCTCTCCTTCAGCGAGGCCGCGGCGAACACGGTCACCTCGCCGGCGAGCCGGCCCGGCTCGGCGGAGTCCTGCCTCGCCGAGGAATCCGAGCCGGACGACGAGCAGGCACTCAGGGCCAGCAGGGCGGCGGCTGCCACCGCGGCCACCTGGAGCGGGCGGCGGGTCCGGCGCACGGTACGGGTCGGCACGGCTCTTCTCCCTCTGCTGGGCATGCGCCGATGATAATGCCGCAGATGCGAGGGGTGGACCCCCTGTTGATTCGCATGAGCCAGGGCCGGGATCCCCACGGGTGGCATGTGCGTTTCTACGGGGTGACCGGCGGGACCGGCTCTACCCGGTGCGGTTCCGGTGCCCGTGGTGCTCCAGAGCCCAGCGGCCGAAAAGCGCCCCGCCGTAGACGACGTAGCCCACGCCGATGAGCCAGGACTCCACGACCAGGACGACGCCGACCGCTCCGTAGTTGATCGCGTTGGTGACGATGAGGGGGGTGAAGACGAAGTAGGAGAACATGCGCAGGCCGCCCAGTCCCAGCATGGTGGCCAGCGCCCCCGGGAGCAGATCGCGCCAGCGGACCTGCCCGCCCAGCAGGAAGCGCTGCCCCCACCAGAAGAACAGCACCCCGGACGCCGAGCTCAGCGCGATCCGCTCCGGCCCCGAGAGCAGGCCGCGCGTCTGCACCTCCTGGTACAGGTACGCGGTCATCGCGATCAACCACACCGCCTGCCGCCAGACGCGGTGCCACGGGCCCGAGGGCAGGCCCCAGATCCGCTCGTAGCCGTTCTGCACACTCCCGCCGAACGCGACACCGAAGACGGCGAGCGCCACCCCGCCGAGCACGCTCGTGGTGCCGATGACCTTGCGCGGCGGGCTGATGATGTCCGTGAGCACCCGCGCGGACCGCCCGGACAGCCCCATGCCGTCGGCCAGCCACGAGGCGAAACCGCCCCGCCCCAGAGGGTCGGCGGCGGCGACCACGATCAGCAGCGGCGCCAGCGTGACCAGGGCGAGCGTGGCGAACCCCATGGCCCGGTGCATCAACTCCACGTCGCGGCCCTGCCGCACGAGGGTGGGGGCGCCGGCCCGCTTCCACCCGCCGTGCACCGAACGGCCCAGCCGCCTCACGGGAGCCGGTCCGCGCGGGCGCCCGCCGCCCTCGGTGGTGTGGTGACGGTCATCCCTCGGTCCGCCTCCCGCCGCGTGCTCCGTCCGCTCGCGGACATCGTTGACCGTTCCGCAACGGAGCAAACACGGCAAACCGGGCGGAGCCCGCGGGGGTCAGAGCCCCACGAACCCCGCCCCCGCGTCCCGCAGCCGCTCGTGCAGCCCCCGGAACACGGCCGACGAGCGGACTCCCGGCCAGTCGGCGGGAAGCAGCTCGGACGGCAGGCCCGGGTCGGTGTAGGGCAGGTGGCGCCAGGAGTCCAGCGCCAGGAGGTAGTCCCGGTAGGCCTCCTCGGCCGGGGTGTCCTCGCGCTTCTCCCAGTCGTGCAGCACGCGCGCGTGGCGGTCGAGGAACGCCTCGTGCTCCTTGGCGATGGCCGCCAGGTCCCACCACCGGGCGACGGCCTCCGCGGTCGGGGCGAACCCGAGGTGGTCACCGCGGAAGAAGTCGACGTACCCGTCGAGCCGCAGCCGCTGGAGCGTGTGCCGGGTCTCCTCGTACAGCCGCGCCGGCGCGATCCAGACCCCCGGAGCCGCCGTGCCGAAACCGAGCCCGGCCAGCCGGGAGCGCAGCACGTGCCGCTTCTGCCGCTCCGACTCCGGCACGGAGAAGACGGCGAGCACCCAGCCCTCGTCCTCGGGCGGGGCCGAGGCGTAGATGCGTCGGTCGCCGTCGTCGAGCAACTGGCGGGCGTCCGGGGACAGTTCGTAACCGGCCGCGCCCTGGGCGGTGCGGGCCGGAACGAGCAGTCCGCGTCTCTTCAGCCGCGACACCGAGGAGCGCACGGACGGCGCGTCCACGCCGGCCGCGGCCAGCAGCCGGATGAGTTCGGCTACCGGCACGGGGCCCGGCACGAAGCGGCCGTACGCGCCGTAGAGCGTGACGATGAGAGACCGTGGTGCATGCTGGTCGGACACGTTGATCATCTTAGGTCGTACGGATCATTCCCGGTCGCGTTCCGGTACCCCCGGGGCGCGCAGCCTGAACCGCTGGAGCTTGCCGGTGGCCGTGCGGGGCAGCGCGTCCATGAAGACGATCTCCCGCGGGCACTTGTACGGCGCCAGCTCGCTCTTCACGAAGGAGCGCAGCGCCTCGGCGTCGCGTTCCGCGCCCTCCTTGAGGACGGCGAAGGCCAGCACGACCTGTCCGCGGGCCTCGTCGGGCCGGCCCACGACCGCCGCCTCGACCACGTCCGGGTGCCGCAGCAGCGCGTCCTCCACCTCGGGGCCCGCGATGTTGTACCCGGCCGAGATGATCATGTCGTCGGCGCGGGCGACGTAGCGGAAGTAGCCGTGGGGATCGCGGACGTAGGTGTCGCCGGTGACGTTCCAGCCACCGCGCACGTAGTCCCGCTGCCTCGGGTCGGCGAGGTAACGGCAGCCGACCGGGCCGCGCACGGCGAGCAGGCCCGGCTGCCCGTCGGGCACGGGTCGGCCGTCGGCGTCCTGCACGCGCGCGTGCCAGCCCGGCACGGGCACGCCCGTGGTCCCTGGCCGGATCCGGTCGTCGGCCGCGGAGATGAAGATGTGCAGCAGCTCGGTGGCGCCGATGCCGTTGATGACGCGCAGGCCCGTGCGCTCGTGCCAGGCCCGCCAGGTCGCCGCGGGCAGGTTCTCGCCGGCCGAGACACAGCGGCGCAGGGAGGAGACGTCGTGTCCGTCGAGTTCGTCGAGCATGGCGCGGTACGCCGTCGGGGCGGTGAACAGCACGGAGACCCGGTGCCGGGCGATGGCGGGCAGCAGCTGCCGGGGCCCGGCCTGTTCGAGCAGCAGCGCACTCGCCCCGGCCCGCAAGGGGAAGACCACCAGGCCGCCGAGGCCGAAGGTGAAACCCAGTGGGGGGCTGCCCGTGAACACGTCGTCGGGGCCGGGCTTCAGCACGTGCCGCGAGAAGGTGTCGGCGATCGCCAGGACGTCCCGGTGGACGTGCATGCAGCCCTTGGGGCGGCCGGTGGTGCCGGAGGTGAAGGCGATCAGCGCCACGTCGTCGGCCGCCGTCGCCACGGCCGCGTACGGTGTGGCGGGCGTCGGGCGGTTCAGGAGGTCGTCCGGGGCGTCACCGCCGTAGGTCGTGATCCGCAGGCCCGGGATCTCGGCCTTGGCGAGGTCGTCGACGGCCCGGATGTCGCACAGGGCGTGCCGCACGCGGGCGATCTCGCACATCGTGCTCAGCTCGTGCGCGCGCTGCTGGGCCAGCACCGTCACCGCCACGGCCCCCGCCTTCAGCACCGCCAGCCAGCAGGCCGCGAGCCACGGGGTGGTGGGGCCGCGCAGCAGCACTCTGTTGCCGGGGACGACACCGAGTTCGCCGGTGAGCAGATGGGCGACGCGGTCGACGCGGGCGCGCAGATCGCCGTACGTCCACCGCTCGCCGGTGGCGGTGAGGAAGGCCGGGCGGTCGTCGGGCGGGCCGGTCAGCAGTTCGACGGCGCAGTTGAGCCGTTCGGGGTAGTGCAGCTCCGGCAAGTCGAAGCGGAGCTCGGGCCATTGGTCCGGGGGTGGCAGATGGTCCCGGGCGAAGGTGTCGACGTGGGCCGTGCCCCGTGGATTCATACGGTTCGCCCCCTTGGCGTGGTGGGCTCGCCCCTGGAGCGTATCGTGTTGGTGACGGCAGTCAACGGTCCGCGATAGCCTCGGAGTGGCCCAGCCGGAACGCAGGGTGGCGGAGAAGGGACCGGCGATGACCGCATTCTCGCTCGAACCGGCACAACTCGCCTGGTGCGCCGAACTGCGCGCCCTGGCCGCGGAGCGGCTCCGCCCGCTGGCCGACAAGGGCGAACCGGGGCGGGTGAACCGCCCCCTGGTGGCCGAACTGGGCAGCCTCGGGCTGCTCGGACGCCTGTTCACCTCGGGCGCGCTCGACCTGTGCCTGATGCGCGAGTCCCTGGCCTACGCCTGCACGGAGGCCGAGACGGCCCTGGCCCTCCAGGGCCTCGGCGCCCACCCGGTCCACGCGTACGGCACGCGGGCCCAACGCGACCACTGGCTCCCCCGGGTGACCGCCGGCACGGCGATCGCGGCCTTCGCGCTGAGCGAGCCGGGCGCGGGATCGGACGCGGCATCGCTGGAACTCCGGGCGGAGGCGGACGGTGACCTGCGGAGTGGCCGGGCATCGGATGCGGCGCTGCGGGTGGAGGCGGACACCGGACTGCGGGGTGGCCGGTCGTCGGACGCGGTGGTGCGGGCGATGCGGGTGGAGGCCGACGGTGATCTGCGGAGTGGCCGGGCATCGGATGCGGCGCTGCGGGTGGAGGCGGACACCGGACTGCGGGGTGGCCGGTCGTCGGACGCGGTGGCGCGGGCGATGCGTGTGGAGGCCGACGGTGATCTGCGGAGTGGCCGGGCATCGGATGCGGCGCTGCGGGGGGAGGCGGACGCCGCCTCGCAGGACGGCCGCGCATCAGAGGGCACTGCCCTGACCGCCGCCCCCGACGGCTCCGCCCGCTGGCGTCTCACCGGTGAGAAGTGCTGGATCTCCAACGCCCCCGAGGCCGACTTCTACACCGTCTTCGCCCGCACCACCCCGGGTGCCGGGGCCCGTGGCGTCACGGCCTTCCTCGTGCCCGCCGACCGCCCGGGCCTGACCGGCCGCGCTCTCGACATGCTCTCGCCGCACCCGATCGGCGCACTCGACTTCGACGCCGTGCCCGTGACGGCCGACGACGTGCTCGGCGAGGCCGGCCGCGGCTTCCGGGTCGCCATGGGGACGCTCAACCTGTTCCGTCCCAGCGTCGGCGCGTTCGCCATCGGCATGGCGCATGCGGCCCTCGACGCGACCCTCGCCCACACCGCAGGACGGGACGCCTTCGGGGGAAGGCTGAAGGACCTGCAAGCCGTCGCGCACCAGGTCGCCGAGATGGCCCTGCGCACGGAGGCGGCCCGGCTGATGGTCCACGCGGCGGCATCGGCGTACGACGCGGACGACCCGGACGTGCCCCGGCGCTCCGCCATGGCGAAACTGCTCGCCACCGAAACCGCGCAGTACGTCGTCGACGCGGCCGTCCAGCTGCACGGGGCCCGGGCTCTGCAACGCGGCCATCTGCTCGAACACCTCTACCGCGAGGTGCGCGCCCCGCGCATCTACGAGGGGGCCAGCGAGGTGCAACGCGGCATCATCGCCAGGGAGTTGTACGCCCGTCAGGAGGCCCGGTGAGCACCGAGCGCGTCAACCCGCCCGAGTTGTCCCCGCCGGCCGGCTTCTCCCACGCCGTGGTGGCCTCCGGGTCGCAGGTGGTGTTCCTGGCCGGCCAGACCGCCCTCGACGCAGACGGCAAGGTGGTCGGCCGCACCCTGCCCGAGCAGTTCGAAAGGGCCCTCGCCAACCTGCTGACCGCCCTCACCGCGGCCGGCGGCACACCGTCCGACCTGGCCCGTGTCACCGTCTACGCCACGGATGTCGAGGCGTACCGCGCGCACGCCCCCGAACTCGGCCGCCTGTGGCGTGAGGTGGCCGGACGCGACTACCCCGCCATGGCGGTCGTCCAGGTCGTCCGGCTGTGGGACGCGGAGGCGATGGTGGAACTGGACGGCTTCGCGGTCCTGCCGTAGCGGGAAGGTCGTGTGGCCAGGAAGCGGCCTCGGGTCAGGCCGCGGCGGCCAGTCCCTCCGCCGTCACCCGGCGGGGCTGCACCACGCGCCCGTCGGGGAGCAGTTCGCCGGTGTCGTCGAAGACGACCGTCCCGTCGCACAGCAGGCTCCAGCCCTGCTCGGGACGGGCCGCGACGATGTGCGCGGCGGGGGAGGGGGAGTCGGTCGCGGGGCACTGGGGCTGGTGGGCACACATGGCGCACCTCCACGTCGGTAGGGCCATCCTCGAAGGGTCGTACGACTCGTACAGACAGACCATCCTCCCGTCCCGGACTCACCGGAACGGCCCGGCGGGAAGCGTGACACGCCCCGGACATTCCCGGGACGGTTCCACGACGGCCGGTGCGAAGGCGCCCCCGAAGGGGTGAGGATGACGGGCGCCGGGCCCGTGGGGCGGGTACGAGTGGAAGCCGCAATCCCACCCCTTTCGGGAGGTTTCCCTCATGCGTGTACGTCCCCTTCTCGGCGCGGCGGCCGGTGCCGCGCTGCTCCTGCTCACGGGCGCGGGCGCGGCGCCCGCCACCGCGTCGGCCCTCGCCCCCACCGGCTCCGTGACGGTCGACGCCGTGGGCCGGATCGCCGCCGACGGCACCGTCACCCTGTCCGGTACCTACCGCTGCGCCGGCTCCAGCGGCCCGGTCTTCGTCAGCTCCTCCGTGCACCAGGGCCTCTCCACGGCCCGTCACGGCATCGGCGGCACCCGGGCCGTGTGCGACGGTGCCGAGCACCGCTGGGTGAACACGGGCCGGACCAGGTCCGGCGTGCTGGCGGCCGGGGCGGCCCACGTCGAGGCCACCGTGATGGAGTTGCGCACCTTCGGCGGCCTGCCGCTGCCCACCTTCCACGCGGTCCAGGGCCAGGACATCAAGCTGACCCGGGCCTGAGCGCGGCGGTGAACCGCTCGGCGGGCGTCCTGATTACGGGACGCCCGCCGATCCTGTTCAGGTGCGAAGTCTTTCGCTCTGCTGGGCCCCAGCGGCTGCCGCAAGTCCACCCTCGCCGGTCGCGGCCCTGCTGCACCGGCCCCACTCGGGCACCGTCCTCCTGGACGGCGAGCCCGGCGCTGGGCGACCGCACCGTCCACTGGGACGGCCTGGCCCGAGACCCGCCGGCCCGGGTTCGGCGGCCCTCGTCAGTGGTCGTCCCAGTGGCCCTCGTGGGCGGCGTGGCGGTGGCCGTCGTGCACGTAGTCCGTGTGGTCGCCGTGCCGCACGGCCGGATGGCCGCAGGCGTCGCCGTGCTCGTGGTCGTGGTTGCGGTGCACCGTGTGGCCGGCGGTGGCGCACTCGTCGGCGTGGCCCTCGTGCATCCGGTGGATGTGGCCGTCGTGGGCGTAGTCCGTGTGGTCGCCGTGGGTGAAGGCGAGATGACCGCAGTCGTCGCCATGGGTGTGCGCGTGGTTGTCGTGGGTGGAGTGTTCGGCGGTGGTCATGGGGGGCTCCTCGCGTGTGCGCGTGGCCGCTCGCGGCGCTTGCGGCGCTTGCGCCGAGACCGGCATGGCGATGTCAACAGATAGCGGTCTCCGCATGAAGTGTCGGAGTGCCCGCCCGCAGCCGCACCCGGTGTGGGGCATGCGGGTGAAGCGGCGAGTAGGACCTGTCGCTTTGGATCACGCCACAGACGCCGGGTCCGGCACGCACATCTGCCGCGTTGTCGTCGGCTGCCGACTCCCCCACGCTCGGCTGCGCTCGCGCGGGAGGGGCCCCAGTCGACGCCCTCCTCCGCCTTGCAGCCGCACGCACCAGACCCCGCTCACCTGCATCGACCCGTACCGTGAGTCTCCTGTGGCGTGATCCGAACGACAGGCCCTGGTTGTGCTGTCCCGGGACGTTGGTGACAGGCGACACGCCTTGAGCGGTCCTTGAACGAGGCGAGGGCCTCTGGGTTCGGTGTGGATTGCGGCGGAACGTGCCCGCGGACGGGGCGTTGCCCGGACGTGGATCGCGGAACGGAAGTTGGAGGGGATGCGCGTCGGCACCGGTTTCATACGGCTGATCGCCGAAGCGGCCTGTCAGGCCGGGACGTAGGTGCGCAGGCGCAACTGCGGTTGCTCAGGCTGCATTTGAGTACGTGTGCTCATACCCGGCGCGTGCAGCGCGGCCAGCATGGGAGCACGGCGCCGCCGAGAGCGTCGGTGGGATCCAGCTGAGTCTGTCAGGAGAACTTCTCATGTCGCGTCGTATCGTCGTGTCCGTTGCTGCCGGTGTCGTCGTCTTCGGAGGTGCTGGTGTCTTCGCTCTCGCCTACGCCGGGGACCAGCAGTCTCCGGCGCCGGCGCACAGCACGGCCCGCTACACCGCTCCCGACGCCGACGGCGACGGCTCGCTGGCCTTCACCACCGACGTCACGGCGTCCTCTGATGTCAAGAGCGTGAAGGTGCTGGCCTGGCCGGCGAACTCGTCCTTCGCGACGAAGGGGCTGACGGCCAAGGACATGGCCGGTGCGGAGTCGGCCGTCTGCAAGCCTTCGGGCGGGGACAGCCAGCGGTGCACCTACAAGGTTGCCGTCACCCGCGCCGACGCCGAAGGCTCCCCGAAGGGTCTGTGGCACGTGGCCGTCCTGGTCACCGCCAAGGACGGCGACACGACCCTGGACACGAAGGCGGCCGACTTCACGGTGGCCTGATCCGAACGTACTGCGCCTCGTCTCCCGGGGCCGGGGAAAGCAGGTGGTGATGGCGGCGAACGAGCCGTGGCGGATGTCGGTGGACGGCGAGGAGTTCGAGGTCAGCGAGCTGGACGGAAAGCCGGGCACCTACGACTTCATGTGGCTGACCGGGCCCGACCCCCAGTACGGATTCGGGTTCAGTACCCACCCTCCGGTGCGCGCTAGCAGGGAGCATCTGGAGGGGGCCGTGCGGGAGTTCCTCGCACAGGTGGACCCCGACACCGGACACATCGAGTGATCACCAGTACCGGAACGGCACCGTTCGCCGGACCGTCCTTCCCGACCGTGCGGCAGCCAGCCCCGCCCGGTGAGGATCGCCGGGCGGGGCTGGCTGCTGCGTGCGGACTGGGCCTCTGAGCGGCGGGTGGGGAGGCGTCAGCCGCAGTCGTTGCGGTTGATTTTCCGGGAGCGGGTCTGGTCGTTGAGGTTGTAGCCGCGCAGGTCCTTCACGCTGCCGTCCACGGCGCGCCGCACCCAGGGCGAGCCGCCGAAGTTGATCTCGAGGTAGATGCACACGTGGCCGGACGGCAGTCGATCTCTGCTCGCACCACGTTGGGGGTGCTGGAAGCGGAGGCGGGAACGGCCATCGGGGCGAGCGCCAGGGCGGCGACCGCCGCTGTACGCATCAGGATCCTGAGCACGTGGCGGCGGGTGTGCTGGTCGGGAGTCCTCACTGGTCCTGTGAGGAGGGGTAGATCCGCCAGAGCTGGGAGAGGTTCGGTCCGCCCCACATGCGGGTCAGGCCCACCAGCCGGTCGTTGCCCTGGAGATGGTCGGCGATGGCCAGGGCGTAGCGCGGGTGCACGACCGAGACCAGGTAGAAGTCGTTGCCTCGCTCGCTGTGGGAGATCAGCCGCCAGTGCTGGTTGAGGCTGTCGGTGGATTCTCGGAGGGTCACGATGTCGGGCGGGTTGGCCCCTGCGGTGAGGCAGCGCTGGTTGGCGTAGGACTCGATGCGCACAGTGCCGTCGGCGTTCTGCCGCAGGAACCACCGGTGGGAGTTGTTGTCCTTGGCGAACGGGTCCTGAGCCCAGGTCTGGGTGTGGTTGCCGACACCGTCGTGCCAGTCGTTGCACATGAAGTAAGTGCCGGTGACGTGGTGGGTCATGGTCACCGAGCCGCCCGCGAGCAGTACGAGGTCGGTCACGTCCGTGCTCCTCAGCCTTGAGAGTTCTTCATGGGAGAGGGCGCCCCCGAAACTCAGCGTAGTCAGCCGGCTGTTGCTCCAACGCATGGTGAACCAGTCGTTTCGCTAGGTCAGAGCCTGTCCAGGGGGTCTCGAACGCATAGACGGCCGAACGCAGACCCACTGACGCAGCGTCACCCACATGTCGCGCACGCGACGCAACGGTGCGGCAACACACCGCTGGATTCAAACGGGCGAGCGTGAACGCCTCGTGGCTGGCACGAGGGGCAAGAACGAGAACCAGACAGCCGTTTCGACGGTGTGGCTGTCTCATTCGCGGTCCCTGTCACGAAGAGGCGCCGGGCCCGGGGCGGCCGGCTGAGCCGCGGGGTGCACCTCACGAGGAGACGCCGACGGCTCACCGAGAGGCCGGGCGAGGGCGCGAGAGTGGTTCGACAGCAGCCGGTTCTCGTCGAAGACCCGGTCCAGGACGAGCGAGCGGGCCGCCGGGACGTCCAGGGCCTCGGTGAGCAGGTCGCCGAAGAGCTGGACGGCGACCCCGCGGTCCCGCGGCACGTCGGCGAACCCGTCGTGCTCGGCGCGCGCCCGGCGCACTCAGAGCACGTCGTCGAAGAGGAGGGCGTCCTTGTTGCTGGGGGCCTTTTGAGCTCGAGATCCGGCCGGTGCCGTGTGACGCGGCGCAGCCGCCCGGCCTCGGAGTGGACATGCAGTGCCATGCCACCGTCCTGGCCGACGGAGGGCGTTTCGACCCGTCGCTCACGTGGTTCCGCGCCCCGTTTTTTCGTCCCCTTGACGATAATCATCGCATCTGGTTATCGTCGAGCAGACGAAAAGCGAGGGGAAACCATGGCTGACATCACCCGGCGCCTCGGCCTGCGCCACCTGCGTGGCACACCGACGGCTCACATCCGGCACCACCGCGCGGGCCGCCTGCTGCACGACGGGCCGGGGCTGAGCTTCTGGTTCCGATCGCTGACCGCCGCGCTGTCGGAGATACCGGTCGACGACCGGGAACTGGCGATGACGTTCCACGCCCGTACGTCCGACTTCCAGGACGTGGCGGTGCAGGCGACGGTCACCTACCGCATCGACGACCCGGCCGTCGCCGCCGCCCGCCTCGACTTCTCCATCGACCCGGACACCGGCGTGTGGCGGGGCGCGCCGCTGGAGCAGCTCGCCACACTCCTCACCGAGACGGCCCAGCAGCACGCGCTGGACGTCCTGGCGCGTACGCCGCTGGCGGCCGCGCTGGTCGACGGCGTCAGCTCGGTGCGCGAGCGGATCGCAGCCGGTCTGGAAGCCGAACCCCGGCTGCCCGCGACCGGCATCGAGGTGGTCGCCGTACGCGTGGTGGCGCTGCGACCGGAGCCCGAGGTGGAGCGCGCGCTGCGCACCCCGGCCCGTGAACAGATCCAGCAGGAGGCCGACCGGGCGACGTACGGACGGCGGGCCCTCGCGGTGGAACGGGAACGGGCCATCGCGGAGAACGAGTTGGCCAGCAAGATCGAACTCGCCCGCCGCGAGGAGCAGTTGGTCGACCAGCGCGGCACGAACGCCCGGCGGGAGGCCGAGGAGCACGCGGCGGCGGACGCCGTACGGGCACAGGCGGAGGCGGCGCGGACGGTGCGGCTCGCGGAGGCCGAGGCGGCTCGTGCCGTACGGCTGTCCCGTGCGGAAGCGGAAGGGGCGCGCGAACTCGGCGAGGCGCGGGCCCAGGCGCAGGCCGCCTGGCTGCGGGTCCACGCGGAGGTGGAGGTGGCGACGCTGCACGCGCTCACCGGGACACGGCTCGCGGAGAACCTGCCGCGCATCGAGAGCGTGACGGTGTCACCGGACGTGCTGACCGGACTGCTGGCCAAGCTGGGCGCGCGGGAGCAGGCGTGAGCCTCGCACCCCGGGTCGTTCTCGTCCATCGCACCACGGAGTACGAGGAGTTGGTGGCCCGGCACGGCACGCACGGGCAGGCCGCCTTCTTCCTGTCCTCCCGGGGCCGGGACATCGCGGAGCTCGCCGAGCGGCACCGCCGGACGCGACAGGCGCTGGCCGAGGTCGGCTCGGCGGTTCCGCTGACCTGGCGTCAGGCACGGGTGGAGCGGGCCGACCTGCACCGTTTCCTCTTCGCGCCCGAGGACGTGGTGGTCGTGGTCGGGCAGGACGGACTGGTGGCGAACGTCGCCAAGTACCTCGGGGGGCAGCCGGTGGTGGGCATCGACACCGACCCAGGACGCAACCCCGGGGTGCTGGTCCGGCACCGCCCGCACGACGCGGCCGCTCTGCTTCCGGCGGTCCTCTCCCGCTCCGTCGGCGTCGAGGAACGCACCATGGTCGAGGCCGTCGCCGACGACACCCAGCGGGTCGTCGCCCTCAACGAGATCTGCCTGGCAGCCGGCGGACATCAGACGGCCCGATACCGCCTGGGCCTGGAGGGCGACGGGGGCGTCGTCGAGGCTCAGGCCTCTTCCGGGGTGCTCGTGGGCACGGGCACCGGGGCGACCGGGTGGATCCGGTCGGTGTGGCAGGAGCGCGGCGGCCACTGGCCCCTGCCTTCGCCCACCGAGCCGCGCCTGTTGTGGTTCGTACGTGAGGCCTGGCCGTCCCCGGCCACCGGCACATCGTCGGTGGCCGGGGAACTCACCGCGTCGTCCGGTCTGCACATCACCGTCGAGTCGGAGCGGCTCATCGCCTTCGGGGACGGGATGGAGACGGACGCGGTGGAGCTGACCTGGGGGCAGTCGGTGCGGGTGGGGATCTGCGAGGAGCGGTTGCGGTTGGTGGGGTGAGGCGACGCCCGGCGCCGAGTCAGCCGATGGGCCACCTGGCGCGGCCGGCACCACCACGTCACCCTCGTCACCGCCGCCCAAGCCTTCCTCACCCTCAGGATTACTAGCGCACCGCCACGACCACGCAGCTGTCGCCGTACTGCCACACCGGTCCCGCCTTGTCGAAGCCGGCCTGCCGGAGCAGCTCGAGGTGGGCGGCGAGCGGGAGTTCGGCGGGGCGGCAGGTGTCGGGTGCCGCGCGGCGGCGGCGCTCCGCGAGCAGGTCGGTCAGTTCCGGGTCGTCGCCGGCCGCCGCCCACCAGGAGCCCCAGTCCTCGTGGGCGAACACGCGCTGCCGGTCTGCCCGGCACCGCCCGACGTGGGCGGCGATCCCGCCCGGGCCCGTCTCGTCCTGGGGGAGGTGGTCGCCGTTGACGAGGACACCCCCGGGGCGCAGCAGCACGGCGAGCTGCCGGTAGGTCGCGAGCAGGGTGTCGCGGTCGAGGTAGTGCAGGGCCGTGGTGGAGACCGCCGCGTCCAGCGGCCGGTCCAGATCCAGGGCCCAGGTCCAGCCGGGCGTGCCGATCTCGGCGTCGACGTAACGGGCCGCGTCCGGGTGGTGGGTGCGGCCCAGCTCCAGCAGGAGGGGATCCCGGTCCACGGCCACGATCTCCGCGTCCGGCAGCCGCCGGATCAGCCGGGCCGCGAGGGAGCCGGGCCCGCAGCCGAGGTCCACGACGAGAGGTGGAGCCACGCACCCGGCCGTGGCGTGCTCGACGACATCGGCGATCACCGTGAACCGCTCCTCGCGGTCGACCGCGTACCGTTGCTGCTGGAGCTCCCAGCGCTCCACCCATCGCTGCGCCGTCGCCAGACTCAGCCCCATCCGGTTGCGCCACCTCGCCGTATCGCACCTGACTCCTGCCGGTCAGAGACTACAGGTGGAAACGGTTCCCATTACGCATAGTCGGGGGTGTCAGGAGAGTGAGGCGAGAACCGACAACAGCCGGTCGATCTCCTCAACGGTGTTGTACACGTGCAGACTCACCCGCACCGAACCGGACTTCTCGCCCGCGTCACCCTGGCAGTGGTGGTCCGAGCGGACCATGAACCCATGGCTGAACAGGATGAACCCCAGGTCGCCCGAGTCGATGGCGTGGTGCCGCAGGGTCACGATGCCCTGGCGGCGCTGCACGGCCGTGTCGGCGGCCAGGCTGAGCGGGCAGCCGAGCACCTCGTAGGCGTCCAGCCGGCGCAGCCCCTCCGTGAGGCGGGTCGCGAGATCGGCCGTCCAGCGCTCGATCCGGTCGAGACCGGCCGCCTCCAGCCAGTCCAGGGCCGCTTCGAGTGAGGCGATGCCGACGGTGTTGGGCGTGCCGCTCCAGCCCCCGGGCACGAACGCCGGCCCGCGCGCCTGCCGGGCCCACACCGCCCCGGAGCCGGGCAGGGCCAGCGCCTTGTGGCCGGAGAACACGACGAAGTCCACGTCCAACTCGGCCACGGAGAAGGGCAGATGGCCGACGCTCTGCGCCGCGTCCAGGCAGATGACCGCGTCCGGGCCGACGGCCTCGCGGATGCGCTGCACGTTCATGTCGCCGCCGTACACGTGGTGCACATGGGTGGTGGCGACGAACCGGGTGCGTGGGCCCGCCCGTTCGGCCAGCGCCCGGTGGTCGTAGTCCCCGGAACCGCTCTGGTACGGCATCGGCACCACCCGCACGCGCACGCCCTCGCGGGCGAGCAGCCGCTGGGCCTCCAGCCACGGCACGATGTTGGCCTGGTGGTCGGCGTCCGGGACGACGATCTCGTCGCCGTCGCGCAGGAAACCCGGCAGCCAGTCGCGGGCGACGGTCCGCAGCCCCTCGGTGGTACCGCCGGTGAAGTGGACGGCGGAGCGCTCCGGCCGCGCGTCCCCGAGGAACCGGGCGACGCGCTCACGGGTCCGCTCGACCAGCTCCGTGGTCCGGTTGGCCCAGGTGTAGGTGCCACGGGCGGAGTTGGCGTTGGACGTCGTCAGGTACGTCTGCACGGCGTCCAGCACGGCCTGCGGTTTCTGCGCCGTGGCAGCGCTGTCCAGGTACGCCAGCTCCGGATGCCCGGTGACGATGGGGAACTGGGCGCGCAGCGCCCGCTGCCACGGGTGCGGATCCTCGCGGGTGAGCGGTGCGGTCATGCCGGTCAGTCCCGCACCAGGGGCGCGCCCGCGTCCCGCCAGGCGATGATGCCGCCGGCCAGGCTGCGCACGTCGGGGTGGCCCATCCGGGTCAGCAGCGCCGTGTAGCGCGCGGACTGCTCACCGACCGGGCAGGCCAGCAGCACCGACTGGCGTTTGCTGAACGGCAGTCCACCCCGGACGAGTTCGGCGAACAGTTCGTCGACGATGTTGACCGACCCGTCGATGTGCAGCGCCGCGTACGCGTACGGGCTGCGCAGGTCGACCACGAGCGGTCGGTCGGTGTCGATCCAGCGCCGGGCTTCGGCCACGCCGACCGACGGCGCCCGGCCGATCTCGGTGTCGGACAGGTCGGCGGGCGAGTTCTTCCGGGGTGGCCGGCCCAGCAGATCGGGGCGCCGCCGGCGGACGTAGCTCAGATAGCTCTCCACCCGGTCGCAGACGATGAACACGGCGGTCCGTCGCTCCTCCGACTCCTCGTCCAGTGCCCGCAGATGACGGACCGCGCCGAAGTAGGCCGCCCCTCCGGTGGGCCCGCCGAGGATGCCGCAGCGGCGGTTCAGGGTGAGCATCCCCTCGATCGCCTCGTCGGCGCTGACCGACTCCATCGTGTCGTACGTGTCCGGGTCGAACAGGCCGACCTCCTGCACCTCGTCGATGGTGCGGATCCCAGGGATGAAGTCGGACTTGGCCGCGACGAGCCCGACCACCCGCACCGACGGGTCCTCCTCGCGCAGGGCGCGGGCGACCCCGGTGGAGGAACCGGCGGTGCCCACACAGGCGACGAACCAGTCCGGGACCCGGCCGTCCAGGTCCTTGACGATCTCCGGCCCGGTGCCGGTGAGATGGGCCTCGGTGTTGCGCGGGTTGAAGTACTGGTCGGTGTGCAGATACACGCTGCCGGAGGCGGACAGCGTCCGGTGGAACAGGGTCAGCGGATCGTCCGTGGCGGTCGGGTCGAGGCACTCGCTCTGCCCCGGCAGCTCCTCGATCTCCGCGCCGAGCAGCAGCAGGAGGTCCTTGATCTCCGGCACCCGCATCCGGTTGGTGACGCTCTTGAAGCCCAGGCCGTGCATGCCCGCGATGACCGCGAGGGCTTTGGCCGTGTTGCCGCTGGACAACTCGACCACCCGGCTGCCGTGTTCGACGGCCTCCGCCAACAGGGGCCCCGCCATGCTCCAGGCGGCCCGGTCCTTGACCGAGCCGAAGGGGTTGAGCATCTCCAGCTTGGCGTACAGGTCGATGGTGCGAAGGCCGTGCACGGCCGGGTCTATCCGCACCAGAGGGGTGTTGCCTATCGCGTCGGTGATGCTGTCGTACCTCACTGAGCTCCCCCCGAGGGCGTGATCGGCCAGAACTGGTCGTCCAGGCACCAGCGCCAGGCGTCTCCGTCCTGCCAGGCCGCGACCTTGCGGGCGGCGGGCTGGTGCTGGGCGCGCGTGGCGTGGAAGTCCATGGCGTAGCCCGCGGTGTTGGCGAAGGCCAGCAGATCGCCGGGTTCCGGGCGGCGCGGCAGGAAGACCGTGCGCCGGGTGATCAGGTCGCTCTCCAGGCAGAGACTGCCGAAGAGGTGCACGGCGACGGGCCCCCCGTCAGGCCCTGCTCCGTCGCGGGGGAGGACGACCGGATCCATCAGCACTCCGTGGTCCTCCAGGGCGATGTCGTCCGCCTTGGCGGCCAGCCTGACGAGCAGTGGCCCGCCGGCCTCCTGGCCACGGACCTCCAGGACCCGCGCCAGCGAGAGTCCGCATTGGTCCAGCAACGCCCGGCCGGGCTCGGTGTGCAGGTCGTACAGGTGCTCCAGCAGCAGCGCGGCCAGCGGGCGCCCGCCCAGTGAGGCGGCGGGCTGGGTCAGCAGCTCGTCCAGGTAGGCGGCGCCGGCGACGGGCCGGTGGGCCGGGTAGAGGCCGAGCGTGCCGCGCAGGGTGCCCGACTCGTCGCGCAGCCCGTAGCCGTGACCGCCCCACGTCAGCGGCGGACGCCGGCCGAGCACGGCCGCGGTGAGCCCGCTCGTGTACGCCTCCCACTGCTCCCGCTCGGCGAGATAGCTGACGCCGAACCCGCCGCCGACGTCCACGGTCCGCGGCCGCAGCCCCCGGCTCCGGCACAACTCCAGTGCGGCCAGGCACCCTTCGAGGGCGGTCGCCTTCTCCGCGACGCTCGTCGTGTCCAGATGGAAGGCCACCCCCGCCGGATCGACGGCGTCGGCATGCCGCTCGACCGCCTCCAGCAGCGGCTCCAACTCCCGTACGGGCGTGCCGAAGCGGCTGCGCCGGCTCAGCACCTTCACCCCCGACGTCTCGAAGCCCGACAGCCGCAGCAGCACCCGCGCCGGCGCGAGCGCGTGCTTGCGCACCAGGGCGGCGAGCTGGTCCAGTTCGGCGGCGGCGTCGACGCTGACCGTGACCCCCGCACGGGCCGCCAGCCACAGGAACTCGGGGTTCTTCGGCCCCGTGGCCGTGATCCGGCCGGCCTCGAACCCGGCACCCAGCGCGTGCTGCAACTCGCCCAGCGACGCCACGTCCACGCCCGCGTCCGTCGCGGCGAGCCGCCGCAGCAGGGCACTGGACCGGTTGGCCTTGTGGGCGTAGAAGACCTGGCCCGACAGGTGGTGCGCCCGGTACACCGACCGGAACCGCTCCAGGTTCTCGGCGATCTGGTCCGGCACCACGACGTGCAGAGGTGAGCCGAGCGCGTCGATGAGCGAGTGCAGCGTGCCGTGCGCCGCCATGAGCGACCTCAGCCGGGGCTCCAGCCGCGGTTCGAGATACAAGGGTTCCGGCTGCGGTCCGACGTGCAAGGGCCGGCCGTCCATGCGCGCTCCTTCCCCTGAAGCCGCTGCACCCGGCATCCGGGCACGTCGGACACTCCTCGCGTATCGCCGTATGACCCATATCCATTCTTCGGTCGCTTTACGCCCTGTAAGGCCCGGGCCCGGGCTTCGGCCGGTGTGAAGCGGATCACGGGCGAGGGAGCGGCGCGCGCCGGGCGCGAGGCGGCGGCATCCGCGGCCCGCGACTCGTCACGGGCCCGCCAGGTGCCGCACGCATGTGCCCCTCGCCCCGGGGGTACTCCGGGCCGAGACCGGCAACCGACCCGTCCGAGGAGGGACGTGGACTGGCATCCCCTGCGGCTCACCACCCCCGTCAAGCAGCACGTCTTCGGCGGCCGGGCCATCGCCGAGCGGCTGGGCCGCACCGGGCTGCCCGACGGGCCGGTCGCCGAGACATGGGAGGTCAGCGACGTCGAGGGCGATGCCTCGACCGTCCCGGACGGCCCCCTCGCCGGGTGCACCCTCGGGCAGGTCATGGCCGAGCATCCGGTCGAACTGCTCGGCGCCCGGCTCCCGCCCGGCCCCCGTTTCCCGCTGCTCACCAAGTTCATCGACGGCCGCCGGGCACTCCCGGTGCATCTGCACGCCGACGACGCCACCGCCCGGCGCCTGGAGGGCGAACCCCACGGCAAGACGGAGGCATGGCACGTCCTGGACGCCGCTCCGGGAGCCACCGCCCTGGTCGGCGTCCGCCCCGGCGTGGACCGTGACACCCTGCACCGGGCGCTGCTGGCGCAGGACTTCGACGCGGTCATGCGCCGCCTGCCGGTCCACGCGGGACAGACCGTCTACGTCCCCGGCGGCACCCTGCACAGCTTCGGCCCGGACACCCTCGTGTACGAGATCGAGCAGACGTCCGACATCCAGCAGCACGCCATGCGCCGCCGCATGGAGGACGGCTCGCCCGTGCCCGACCACGAGTGGCACGCGAACCTCGACCGCCTCCTCGACGAGTGGCGTCCCGGCCTCCGACCGGAGTTCCACCCCGGTCTCAGCGTTCGCCAGGACAACGGCGTCGTACGCACCGTGCTCTGCGCCGGCCCGTACTTCGCCCTCGAACGCTGGTCCGCCGGCACGGCGACGCCCTGGTCCTACCGCTTCTCCACCGTGCGGATCCTCACCAACGCGGGCGCCCCCGTCACCGTCACCGCCGGCTCCTGGTCGGGCCCGCTGGACCGCGCCCGCACCCTCCTCCTGCCGGCCGTCCTCGGCGAGGTCCGTATCCAGGGCCCCGCCGACGTTCTGATCGGCTACGTCCCCGAACCGGAGCGCGACATCCGAGCCCCCCTCCTCGCCGCCGGCCACGACCCGGCCGCTGTCGCCGCCCTCGGAGAGGGGCTCGGTCCGCGGTAGCGGGCCGGTGACAATCGGGACGGATCCGTAGCAGGCCCGCAGGGCAACGGCTGCGGCCGTGGCGGGTCGTACAGGGGGCAAGGGCACAAGCCCGCGCACCCGACCGGGAAAGCCGGGGGAAACCGATGGGGGAGACCATGAAGATCCGTACCCGAGGGATCCGTACGACCGTGGCCGCGCTGGCGGCCGTCGCCGGTGTCGCCGCAGCCGCCGTGCCGGCCGTCGCCGCCACCGCACCGGCCTCCGGCACGCCCCGGTTCCTGGAGCCGGCCGAGCTGCCGCCGCACCCGGCCTCGCCCTGGTACGCCGGTCCGGTCACCGCGGGCCGGCCCGACCCGCTGCCGATGTGCGTGGGCGACGCGCTGCCGTCCATCACCACGCACCGGGATCACTGGACGGAGTACGACACGAACGCCCAGCAGCTCACGGTCGAGGGGCGCAGCGAACAGTGGGCGAAGGACTTCGCGGCACTGCTGCGCAAGGACCTCGCCGGCTGCGCGAAGAAGCTGATGCAGCAGGACCCCGACATCACGGCGACCCAGAAGTACTACGGCCGGCTGAACGTCGAGGAGGGCGCCGACGTCTACGGCATCCACACCGCCTCCGCCTGGGGCTCCTCCGACATCGGCCTCTTCTCGGTCGGCCGCGACGGCGCGACCGTGACGGTCGTCCGCTGGAGCCAGATGGGCACGTTCCAGCACGCGCAGGTGGCGGACTTCAAGGCCACGACCGTCACGGCGGTGAACAAGCTGTACTGACGGCTCAGCCGCGGGCCGACTCGGGGGCGTCGTACACCAGGAGCCCGTCGTCGCGCAGACGGGCTCCCGGGGTCGGCGTGTGGGCGCTCGGGCGCCCGTCGTGCATGAGGTGCTGGACGGGTACACCGCGGGCCGGCACCGCGAAGTCGGCGATCAGCCGCCGGTGGCAGCGCCACCAGACCGCCTCGCCGCACATCACGGCGGTGCGGGCGCCCGCCGCCTGCTCCAGCAGGCGGTCCATCGCGGCGACGAACTCGGGGGGCGGACTTTCCCGTTTCGGCGGGCCCACACCTGACGCGCGCTCAGCATCCCTTGGCAAGGCCGTCTCCCTCAAGGACCGCGGCGCGACCCGCCGGTGGCCCACCCGGCGGGCAGGCCGGACGGGGTTCGGCGGCATCCGCTGATCAGATGTCCCGGAACGTCTCGATCTGTGCCCCGACCGAGTTCAGCCGCTCCGCCAGGTCCTCGTAACCGCGGTTGATGACGTACACGTTGCGCAGCACCGACGTGCCCTCGGCCGCCATCATCGCCAGCAGGACGACCACCGCGGGGCGCAGGGCCGGCGGGCACATCATCTCGGCGGCGCGCCAGCGGGTCGGGCCCTCGACCAGGACGCGGTGGGGGTCCAGGAGCTGGAGCCTGCCGCCGAGGCGGTTCAGGTCGGTCAGGTAGATCGCCCGGTTGTCGTAGACCCAGTCGTGGATGAGGGTCTTGCCCTGGGCGACCGCCGCGATGGCCGCGAAGAACGGGACGTTGTCGATGTTCAGGCCGGGGAACGGCATGGGGTGGATCTTGTCGATCGGCGCCTCCAGCTTGGAGGGCCGGACGGCGAGGTCCACCAGCCGAGTACGGCCGTTGTCGGCGAAGTACTCGGGCGTGCGGTCGTGGTCGAGGCCCATCTCCTCCAGGACCGCCAGCTCGATCTCCAGGAACTCGATGGGGACGCGGCGCACCGTCAGCTCCGACTCCGTCACCACGGCCGCCGCCACCAGGCTCATCGCCTCGACCGGGTCCTCGGAGGGGGAGTAGTCCACGTCGACGTCGATGGTGGGCACGCCGTGCACGGTGAGGGTGGTCGTGCCGATGCCGTCGACCTTGACGCCGAGGGCCTCCAGGAAGAAGCAGAGGTCCTGGACCATGTAGTTGGACGAGGCGTTGCGGATGACGGTGATGCCGTCGTGCCGCGCGGCGGCGAGGAGCGCGTTCTCGGTGACCGTGTCGCCGCGTTCGGTCAGGACGATCGGGCGGTCCGGGCTGACCGCGCGATCCACCCGGGCGTGGTACTGACCCTCGGTGGCGGCGATGTCCAGACCGAAGCGGCGCAGCGCGATCATGTGCGGCTCGATCGTGCGCGTGCCGAGGTCGCAGCCGCCGGCGTAGGGCAGTTTGAAGTGGTCCATGCGGTGCAGCAGCGGGCCGAGGAACATGATGATGGAGCGGGTGCGGCGGGCCGCGTCCGCGTCGATCGCCGCCAGGTCCAGCTCGGCCGACGGCACGATCTCCAGGTCGACGCCGTCGTTGATCCACCGGGTGCGCACGCCGATGGAGCTCAGCACCTCGAGGAGGCGGTACACCTCCTCGATGCGGGCGACGCGGCGCAGCACCGTGCGCCCCTCGTTGAGCAGTGAGGCGCACAGCAGTGCCACGCACGCGTTCTTGCTCGTCTTCACGTCGATGGCACCGGACAGCCGACGGCCGCCGACCACCCGCAGATGCATCGGACCGGCGTAGCCGAGCGACACGATCTCGCTGTCGAGGGCCTCCCCGATGCGCGCGATCATCTCAAGGCTGATGTTCTGGTTGCCGCGCTCGATCCGGTTGACGGCACTCTGGCTGGTTCCGAGCGCCTCGGCCAGCTGCGACTGCGTCCAGCCACGGTGCTGCCGGGCGTCACGGATGAGCTTACCGATGCGTACGAGGTAGTCGTCTGCCATGAGGCCGAGGTTATCTCAGATATGAGATGTCGCCGCGACAGGGGGTCCGAACGGGTGACGGGACGTCAATCCCGCCCGCCGCACTCAGTGTCGACGCGCCTTCGTGGTGCGCCGCCATCCGAAAGGTCCGGGCAGATCCATCGATGTCGTACGACGTCCTGTGCTGCTGCGGGTGTGGCGCGGGCCGTTCTTTCCGCCGCCGGTGGTGATGGACCAGGAGCGCTTGTTGATGTTCAGTCGCACCCCCGGAAGGATCCGGAAACTCTTGCGGAACGTGAGCGGCATGCCTGTCCCCTCTCCTGTGTATGGCTGTCCGTGTACTGCGTTGTGCGTGGATGCCTGGTTCGGATACCCGGGAAAAGAGCGCGCATGACCGTACGGGGGGCGCCAGGGCATGACCATCCGGCGCTCGTGTACTAGAGTTATCTCGACATCGAGATATCTGCCGAGAGAGCACCGCAGCCGCACGCCGCCATCGAATCCGGCGGTAAGGGTTACCTAACTTAGCCTTACCTTAGCGGATCGGCCAAGATGCCATGGCGGCAGGATCGTGGTGGTACGCGCACATCAATGAAGGAGACTGTCGTGTCGGCGAACAGCTTCGACGCCCGCAGCACGCTGCAGGTGGGCGACGAGTCGTACGAGATCTTCCGGCTGGACAAGGTGGAGGGCTCGGCCCGCCTTCCCTACAGCCTCAAGGTCCTGCTGGAGAACCTGCTCCGCACCGAGGACGGCGCGAACATCACCGCCGACCACATCCGTGCCCTCGGCGGATGGGACTCGCAGGCCCAGCCCAGCCAGGAGATCCAGTTCACGCCGGCCCGCGTGATCATGCAGGACTTCACCGGCGTTCCCTGCGTCGTGGACCTCGCGACCATGCGTGAGGCCGTCAAGGAGCTGGGCGGCGACCCGGCGAAGATCAACCCCCTCGCCCCGGCCGAGCTGGTCATCGACCACTCCGTCATCGCCGACAAGTTCGGCACCAACGACGCCTTCAAGCAGAACGTCGACCTGGAGTACGGCCGCAACAAGGAGCGCTACCAGTTCCTGCGCTGGGGCCAGACCGCCTTCGACGAGTTCAAGGTCGTCCCGCCCGGCACCGGCATCGTCCACCAGGTGAACATCGAGCACCTGGCCCGTGTCGTCATGGTCCGCGAGGGCAAGGCCTACCCGGACACCCTGGTCGGCACCGACTCGCACACCACCATGGTCAACGGCCTCGGCGTCCTCGGCTGGGGCGTCGGCGGCATCGAGGCCGAGGCCGCCATGCTCGGCCAGCCGGTCTCCATGCTCATCCCGCGCGTCGTCGGCTTCAAGCTCACCGGCGAGCTCACGCCCGGCACCACCGCCACCGACCTCGTCCTCACGATCACCGAGATGCTGCGCAAGCACGGCGTCGTCGGCAAGTTCGTCGAGTTCTACGGCGAGGGCGTCGCCGCCACGTCGCTGGCCAACCGCGCCACCATCGGCAACATGTCGCCGGAGTTCGGCTCCACCGCCGCGATCTTCCCGATCGACGACGAGACCATCAACTACATGCGGCTCACCGGCCGCAGCGAGCAGCAGCTCGCCCTGGTCGAGGCGTACGCCAAGGAGCAGGGCCTCTGGCTCGACCCGGCCGCCGAGCCCGACTTCTCCGAGAAGCTCGAACTCGACCTGTCGACCGTCGTGCCGTCCATCGCCGGCCCGAAGCGCCCGCAGGACCGCATCGTCCTCGCCGAGGCCGCCCAGCAGTTCGCCAAGGACGTCCTCAACTACGTCGAGGCCCCGGTCGCGCAGCAGCCCGGCGCCTCCGCCTCCCCGGTCGACGAGGCGAGCGCCGAGTCCTTCCCGGCCTCCGACGCCCCGGCCTACGGCAGTCAGGAGAACGGTGCCGGCGCGCCGCAGCACGCCGACGGCACCGGTGCGGCCGTTCCGTCGAACCCGGTCACCGTGACCGCCCCCGACGGCACGTCGTACGAGATCGACCACGGCGCGGTGACGGTCGCGGCCATCACCTCCTGCACCAACACCTCCAACCCGTACGTCATGGTCGCCGCCGCCCTGGTGGCCAAGAAGGCGGTGGAGAAGGGCCTGACCCGCAAGCCCTGGGTCAAGACCACCCTCGCCCCGGGCTCCAAGGTCGTCACCGACTACTTCGAGAAGGCGGGCCTGACCCCGTACCTCGACAAGGTCGGCTTCAACCTCGTCGGCTACGGCTGCACCACCTGCATCGGCAACTCCGGCCCGCTGCCGGAGGAGGTCTCCAAGGCCGTCAACGACCACGACCTCGCGGTCACCTCGGTCCTCTCCGGCAACCGGAACTTCGAGGGCCGGATCAACCCCGACGTCAAGATGAACTACCTGGCGTCCCCGCCGCTGGTCGTCGCGTACGCCCTCGCCGGTTCCATGAAGGTGGACATCACCAAGGACGCCCTGGGCACCGACCAGGACGGCAACCCGGTCTTCCTGAAGGACATCTGGCCGACCGAGGCCGAGGTCAACGAGGTCGTCGCCAGCGCCATCGGCGAGGACATGTTCGCCAAGTCCTACAGCGACGTCTTCGCGGGCGACGCACAGTGGCAGGCGCTGCCGATCCCGACCGGCAACACCTTCGAGTGGGACGCCGAGTCCACCTACGTCCGCAAGCCCCCGTACTTCGAGGGCATGGCCCACGAGCCGTCCCCGGTCGAGAACATCTCCGGCGCCCGCGTGCTCGCCAAGCTGGGCGACTCGGTCACCACCGACCACATCTCCCCGGCCGGCGCCATCAAGGCCGACACCCCGGCCGGTCAGTACCTCACGGAGCACGGCGTCGAGCGCCGCGACTTCAACAGCTACGGCTCGCGCCGCGGCAACCACGAGGTCATGATCCGCGGCACGTTCGCCAACATCCGCCTGCGCAACCAGATCGCGCCGGGCACCGAGGGCGGCTACACCCGCGACTTCACGCAGGAGGGCGGGCCGGTCTCCTTCATCTACGACGCCTCGCGCAACTACATCGAGCAGGGCATCCCGCTGGTCGTCCTGGCCGGCAAGGAGTACGGCTCCGGCTCGTCGCGCGACTGGGCCGCCAAGGGCACCGCGCTCCTCGGCGTCAAGGCCGTCATCGCCGAATCGTACGAGCGCATCCACCGCTCGAACCTCATCGGCATGGGCGTCCTGCCGCTGCAGTTCCCGGAGGGCCAGACCGCAGCGTCCCTCGGCCTCACCGGTGAGGAGACCTTCGACTTCACCGGCGTCGAGGAGCTCAACAACGGCACCACCCCGCGCACGGTGAAGGTCACCACCGACACCGGCGTCGAGTTCGACGCGGTCGTCCGCATCGACACCCCCGGCGAGGCGGACTACTACCGCAACGGCGGCATCATGCAGTACGTGCTGCGCAGCCTGATCCGCAAGTAAGCGGACCACGACGGCAGTTCGAGGGCCGCGTTCCCGGGTGACCGGGGGGCGCGGCCCGTGCCGTTCGCGGGCGGCCCCGTGAGCGGCGGCGGGTCACCCGCCGCGGTACTTCGCCGCGGCGGCATGGGCGAGGTCCTGCGCCTTGTCGAGGGCCGCGTCCACGGACTGCCGGCCGGCGATGGCCGCGGCGATCTGCTCGGAGACCGCCGTCCCCAGCACGGCGAACTCGGGGATGCCCAGGAAGCCGACGCCGGTGTAGGGGCGGGGGCCGACGCCCGGGTCCTTCGGGTCGGCGGAGTCCGTCGCCGCCGTGTACTCCTGCCGGTACCAGGCGCCGGCCGCCTGCTGGTACTCGGGCTTCTCGTAGAGCGACTTGCGGTTGCCGGCGGGCGCCGAGGTCCAGCCCATCTCCTGGCCGACCAGTTCCTGGAACTGCTTGGAGGAGGCCCAGGAGATGAACTCCCAGGCGGCGTCCTTGTGCTCGGACGCCTGCTGGATGCCCCAGGCCCAGGTCCACAGCCAGCCGGCCTTGTCGGTCTTCTCGTGCGGGGCCGGAACGTAGCCGACCTTGCCCTTGACCGGGGAACTGTCGGCCTCGATCGACGAGGCCAGCGACGTGGCGTCGTACATCATGGCGCACTTGCCCTCGACGAAGCGGTCCAGGATCTCCAGCACACCCATCCGCTCGGGATCGTCCTGGCCGTGGGAGCGGACCAGGTCGACGTAGAACCCGACGGCCTTCTTGAACTCCGGTGAGGTCAGCCGGGCGTTCCAGCCCATGTCGTACCAGGCGCCGCCGAAGGTGTTGACGACCGTGTTGATCGGGGCGAGGTTCTGGCCCCAGCCGGGCAGGCCGCGCAGGCAAATGCCGCTCGCGCCCTCCGAGCCGTCGACCCGGGCGGCGAGGTCGGCGACCTGCTTCCAGGTCGGGTTCGCCGGCATGGTCAGCCCGTCCTTGCGGAACAGGTCCTTGCGGTACATCAGGAAGGAGCCCTCGCCGTAGAACGGCTCGGCGTAGAGCTTGCCGTCCTCGCCGGTCAGCGACGACGCCAGGTTCGGGAAGACGTCGTCCTGGTCGAAGTCCTTGTCGGCCTTCACATAGGCGTCGAGCGGGGCGAGCCAGCCGTTGTCCGCGTAGATCGGCACCTCGTACGCGCTGACGCTCGCCACGTCGTAGGTGCCGGCCTGGGTCGCGAACTCGCGGTTCATCTTCTCCCGCGCCTCGTTCTCCGGCAGCAGCGTGTAGTCGACGGTGATGCCGGTCTCCGCCGTGAAATGCCTCTTGGTGAGCTTCTTCAGCGTCTGGATCTGCGGCACGTCCGTCGCGAGCACGCTGAGGTCGGCCTGTTCCTCGCCGCCGGGCAGATCGGTGTCACCGCACCCGGCGAGGACCAGACCAGCGGCGACCGTGAAGGCCACGGCCGCCTGAGTGAGGCGACTGCGTTTCATGACATCTCGGCCCTTACCCACCTTTGCTCATGTTAGACATTCCGTAATAAGTACACTAATCAGGCCTTTTGCCTTGATCTCGCGGTTCACGGTCGGCCACGTCGGGCCTGGGCGCGTCTGGACAGCGCGTCGGCGGCCACGGCGGCCAGCAGCACCCCGCCGGTGATCATGAACTGCACGGCGTCCTGGACCCCCAGCAGCCCCATCCCCGAGGCGATCGACTGGATCACCACCACACCGAGCAGCACCGACCAGGGCGAGCCCCGCCCGCCGAACAGACTGGTCCCGCCGATGACGGCCGCCGCGATGGCGTTGATCAGCAGCATCCCCGAACCGGCGGCCCGGGCCGTCGTGGGGCTCGCCGAGGTCAGTCCCGACGCCACGAACAGTCCGCCGAACGCGGCCAGCGTCCCCGACACCATGAACATCGCGACCCGCACCCGCTCCACCCCGATACCGGCCCGCCGCGCCGCCTCGACCCCGCCGCCGAGCGCGTACACCCGCCGCCCGTAGCGGGTACGGCGCAACAGATAGTCCGAGACGACCAGGACCACCAGGAAGACGAGCAGCGCCAGCGGCAGCCCCTGGAACCGGTTGAGGGTGTAGGCACCGGCGAAGGCGACCACCGCGAGGAGACCGGTGCGCATCCCGATGTCGCCCTCCGTCCGGTAGGGCATCCGCGCCGCCCGGTGGCGGCTGCGCCGGCGGTGGGCGGCCAGAAAGTACCCGGCCGTGCCGAGCGCGGCGACCGCGTACGCCACCAGGTCGTTGCCGAAGTGCCGGCTGGTCAGGGAGGCGACCAGGCCCTCCTCGTCGATGTTGATCGTGCCGCTGGCCCCCAGCAGGTACAGCGTCAGGCCGTTCCAGATCAGCAGCCCGGCCAGCGTCACCACGAACGCGGGCACGCCGAGCCAGGCGTGGAAGAACCCGTGGAAGGCACCCACGGCCGTTCCCACGGCCACCGCCACGATCACCGCCAGCCACTCCGGCACTCCGTGGTTCACGTTCAGCACGGCGAACGCCGCACCCGCCAGGCCGCTGACCGAGCCGACCGACAGATCGATCTCCCGGATCAGCAGCACGAACACGATCCCGACGGCGACCAGCCCGGTCCCGACGATGTCCACGCTGAGGTTGGACAGGTTGCGCGGCGAGAGGAAGTTGTCGTCCAGCCCCTGGAAGACGATCCAGATCACGAGCAGCCCGGCGAGCACCAGGAGCGGCCCCCGCTCTCCGCCCCGCACACTGCCGCGGACCTCCAGCGCGTACTGGCGCACACCGTCCCGCCAGCCGCGGGCGACGCGCTGCTCGCGATCGGTGGTGACCGGCCCGGTGCTGCCCGGTCCCGCCGGTCCGCCGTCCCGGTGCGGCCCGCCGCGGCTCACGGCCACGCCTCCTCGTCGCCCTTCGAGCGATGGGCCACGGCGTTGTCCGCCGCACCCGTGACGGAGGAGATGATCTGTTCCTGGGTCACGGTGCTCACATCGAACAGACCGTTGTTGCGGCCCAGCCGCAGCACGGCGACCCGGTCCGCGACGGCCTTGATGTCACCCATGTTGTGACTGATGAGGATGATCGCCATACCGCGGTCGCGGACCTCCTCGATCAGGTCGAGCAGATGACTGGTCTGCTCCACGCCGAGGGCTGCGGTGGGCTCGTCGAGCAGCAGCACCTTGGGGGCACCCATCAGCGAGCGGGAGATCGCGACGGCCTGCCGCTGACCGGCCGACAGCGCGGCGACCGGCACCCGCACGTCGGGGATGCGAATCGACAGCGCGCGCATCAGGTCACGGGCACGGCGCTCCATCTCCACCTCGTCGAGGACGCCCACCCGGTCGATCTCGCGGCCGAGGAAGAGGTTGCCGACGACGTCCAGGTTGTCGCACATGGCGAGGTCCTGGTAGACGGTGGCGATGCCCAGGGCGTGGGCGTCGTGCGGGCGTTTGATCTGCACGAGGCGCCCCTCCCACTCGATGACGCCCCGGTCGGCGGGGCTGACCCCGGAGATCACCTTGACCAGCGTGGACTTGCCCGCGCCGTTGTCGCCCGCCAGGGCCACGACCTCACCGGCCCGGACCTGCAGGTCGACGTCCACCAGCGCCTGGACACCGCCGAACCGCTTGGTGATGCCCCGCAGGGCCAGTACGGGGGGATATGCCACGGAGACCACCTCGCTCACCGGGTGAGCCCGGCGCGGACACAGGCCGAGCGGAACTTCGAGGTGCAGATCTGGTCGACCGTGTAGACACCGTCCCGGACGAGCGTCCGGCCGATCGTCTCGCGCGTCACGGCGGTGGGTGTGAGCAGGACAGCCGGGACCTCCTCGGTCGTGGGGCTGTCCACCGTCGTCGTGACCAGGGAGTCGATGTCGTTGCCGCGCGCCAGGGCCACGGCCATCGCGGCGGCCGCCTCGGTCTCCAGCCGGAACGGCTTGTAGACGGTCATGTACTGCTCGCCCTGGACGATGCGCTGCACGGCGTCCAGGTCGGCGTCCTGCCCGGTGACCGGGGGCAGCGGCGTGACACGGGCGCTCTTGAGGGCCGAGATGACACCGGCGGCGATGGAGTCGTTGGCCGCGAGCACCCCGTCGATCGCGCTCGGGCCGAGGGCACTGACCGCGGCGGACATGTGGTCGTGCGCGTTCTCCGTACGCCACCCCACGGTGTCGTACGACTTCAGGATCCGCACCTCGTCCTGGAGGACGGCCCGCGCCCCGCCCTCGTACCAGGCGGCGTTGGGGCTGGACGGGTCGCCGTTCACCATGACGACACCACCACCGTCGGCGCGGGGCCCCATGCCCTTCAGGAGCTCCTGGCCCTGGAGCCTGCCGACCTGGTCGCCGTCGAAACTGACGAAACCCGAGATCGGGCCTTCGGCGAGGCGGTCGTAGGCGACGACCGGGATGCCCTCGCGCTGCGCCGCGTGCACCGAGGAGCGCAGGGCCTTGGGGTCGACGACGTCCAGGAGCAGGGCCGAGACGCCCCGGGTGATCATGGAGGTCATCTGCTGCCGCTGGCTCGCCGCGTCGTTCTCGGCGTTGGCGTACACGACCCTGCAATCGGAGCACAGCTCCTTGACCCGCTTCTCGATCAGGGGCCTGTCCGACTTCTCCCAGCGGGGCACGGCCCGGCTGGGCAGCAGCAGCCCGATGGTCAGCTCGCCCTCGCCCTCCCCGCCGTCCGCACATCCGGCGAGGGACACGGCCAGCAGGACCGCCAGCAGCCCGGCGGCACCGCGCAGACCGAGACCACGCATCAGGGACCTCCCTCACGGGTTTTGGGGTCGTGAACGGCCTGGTCACCGGCACGGTCCGTGGCCGGCTCGTCATTGCGGCGCGGCTCCTGGCCGCGGGCCTTGCGGCGGTCCCGGTTGCGGCCCAGGCCCCAGGTCCGGTCGCGGCCCAGGCCCCAGACGCGGCCCGGTCTGCGCTCCTCCTCCGGCTCGGTCTCCGGCTCCTCCTCCGGCTCCTCACCGGGCTCCGGCTCCTGGCGGGTGACGACGATCTCGCTCCACACCTGCTTGCCCCCACCCACCGGCACCGAGCCCCAGGCCGCCGACATGGCCTCGACCAGGAAGAGCCCCCGGCCGCCGGTCGACTCCCAGTCCACGACCACCGGTTTGGCCGGCGCCCGCGGTGAGGAGTCGTTCACGGTCACCCGCAGCCGGTCCGCCGCCAGGGTCAGCTCCACCCGCACCGCGCCCTGCGTGTGCACCAGGGCGTTCGTGACCAGCTCCGACACCACCAGCAGCACGGTGTCGGCCTCGGCGGCGATGCCCCACGAGCGCAGCGTGCGCGCGCTGAACCGGCGGGCGTGCATCACCGCGTCCGGCAGCCGCCACACCACCCAGCCCGCCCGCACCGGCCGTATCCGCATCCCGTCGTAGCGCAGCAGCAGCACCGCCACGTCGTCCTCGCGCCGTCCGGTTTCGCCGAGCAGCGCGTCGGCCATCCGGCCCGGGTCGGCGGGATCGGCCGCGGCGAACGCCTGGCGCACGAGCCGCATCCCCTCGTCCAGCTGCAGGTCCGCCGACTCGACCAGACCGTCGGTCACCAGCGCGAGCACCGATCCCGGGGCGAGGGCGAGGGCCGTCAGCGGGAACTCCGCGTCGGCGAGGACGCCCAGTGGGAGCCCGCCCTCGACGGCGATCTCCTCGGTGCCGCCGTCGGGATGCCGCGCCAGCGGTGCCAGGTGCCCGGCCCGGACGAACAGCGCGTTGCCCTCCTCCATGTCCAGTTCGACGTAGCAGCAGGTGGCGAACAGGTCGGTCTCCATCCCGACGAGCAGCCGGTTGGCGTGCGCGACGACCACGTCCGGCGGATGCCCCTCCACGGCGTAGGCGCGGACCGCCGTACGCATCTGGCCCATGATCGTCGCGGCCCCGGCGCTGTGTCCCTGCACATCCCCGATGACCAGCGCCACCTTGCTCTCCGACAACGCGATCACGTCGTACCAGTCGCCGCCCACCTGGAGCCCTCGCCGGGCGGGCAGATAGCGGGCCACGGCCGTGCCCCCGGGCAGCTGGGGGAGCCGGCGCGGCAGCAGACTGCGCTGGAGCATCGTCGCGAGCTCCTGCTCGGCGTCGTAGGCGTGCGCGCGCTTCAGGGCCTGCCCGACCAGGCCCGCGGTCGCGGTCAGCAGGGCCCGCTCCTCGGGGGCGAACTCGTGCGAGGTGTCCCAGCCGACCAGGCACACCCCGGCCACCCCGCTCCGGGCCGGCAGCGGCAGCACCGCAAGCCCGCCGGGGCCGATCCCCGCCAGCCCGGGTTCCAGCACGGCACCCGCCGGCCACAGGCTCATCCGCCCGTCCCGCAGCGCCGCCTGGAGCGTGGGCAGGGCGGAGACCGGCGCGTCGGGCCACTCCGAGCGCCACTCCCGGCGCCACAGCTCAGGCCAGGCACCCGCGCCCGGCGGATCGAGCACGGTGACCGCCAGCCGGTCCTCCAGCAACTCGGCGAGCGCCACCCGGTCCGCGCCCAGCGGCTCGCGCAACGCGGCGACGACCACACGGCTGACGTCCCGGACGGTCGTGGCGTCGTCGAGGGCGGCCGTCAGCCACTGGATCCGGGCGACGTCGCTGGCGCTGCGGCGCAGCACGGGCGCCGCGCTCACCACGCCCAGCACCCGCTCCGGGGCGCCGTCGGGCCCCTTCAGAACCCGGCAGTCCAGCCGCAGCCAGCACAGTTCACCGGTGGGCCGCCGGATACGGAACTCCAGCTCACGGCGGCCCGGGGTCTGCGCGGACGGTTCGATGACCGACATCAGCGCGGGGACGTCCTCCGGGACGCTGACCGACAGCAGGGTGTCGGTCTTGCCGTCGAATCCGCCCTCGGGGATGCCGACGAGTTCGAGCAGGGCCGGGTCCGTCTCGACCAGCCCGGTGCCGGGCGACAGGGCGAAGGACCCCACTCCCATGGCGCGCAGGGCCGAATCCAGCAGCGGTGAGGGCGCCGAGCGGTCGGCCTCGCCCCGCAGCCGCTCGGCGACGGCCTCGGCATAGCGCTCCAGGAACTCCCGCTGCTCGGACCCGAACCCCTCTCCGGCCTCTCCCACCACGACGAGACACCCCAGCCAGCCACCCGCGGCCCCCAGTGGCAGAGCCCCGAAGGGGAGGGAGACGGCCACGCCTTCCCCCGTCCCGGCGAGCACCACACCCGCGAGCCACACGGCCCGTCCCCGCAGATAGGCCTCGGCGACGTCAGGGCCACCGCCTCCCGTGCCCGGGCCGGAAGGGGCCCCGCCCGGACGGGCGCCGGGGGAGGGGCCGCCGTGAGCAGTGGCTTGCGACGCCGGCCCGGCGGAACCGGGCGATCCCGCGCCGGGTGATGCCCCCGGAGCCGGGAGCGTCACCCGTTGCGGCAACCGGTAGCGCTGCTCGGACTCGGCCCCGGCCGACTCCACCAGCCGGAGATCGGCCCCGTCCTCGCCCCGCACGTACACCGCGGCCACCACCACCCCGGCGAACGCCAGGACACGCGCCCGGGCGGCCGTCTCCGGAGCGGGACGAGAGGGACAGGTGCCCCCGTCCCCCGGCGCCCGGAGACCGGGGACCGCGGCCCGGGCATCGCCGTAATGGGGCATGTCTGCATCCACCTCCCGTCCATGCCGCAGCCACCGGCAGGTGGGAGTCCCCGGGACTCAGGCGACGACGACGCGGGCACGGGACCGGCGGCGCGGGGTTGCGCCTCCCATGGCGGATCCACGCCGCACATGAGCGGCAGGGCACCCACACACAGAATCGCACACCTGGATAACCCCGACATATGGGGCGGCCGACCCGGTTCGCTCCGCACTCGCATCCCGCATGCGCCCCTGCCGGTGCCCCGGCCGACCGGTGCCCCCGCGGTGCCCTCAGGAAGCGCCCTTCGAGGAGGTCGAGGAGGTCGAGGAGTACGTCACACGGGAGACGGCCACGGCAGGTGGTCCGTTCCCCGAACCGGACGCCGCCCTGACCGGCCGCGGGACGCCGTCACCGCCGACCGCCGCCCGGGCCGGCCGCGGGACGCCGTCACCGCCGACCGGCGAAGACGCGCAGTTCACCGACCCTCATCAGGCGGGCCAGGGCCAGGTAGCCCGCGGCCATCACGACCGTTCCGGCAGCGAGGCCCAGCGCGGTGGACCAGGTGCCGGTGCCCAGCGACGCGGAGCAGGCCCGGGCGGCTCCCCAGCCCAGCCCCGCGGCGAGGGCGGCGGCGCTCACCAGTTTCGTGTACGTGCGGCGCAGCTCCCCGTCATCGAGCCGGCCGCCGAGCCTGCCGCGCAGCCGCCACGCCGTGACGGCCAGGCCGGCCAGGTACGACACGGTGTAGGCACCGGCCATACCGGTCACCGCCCAGCGCGCGGGCAGCAGCAGGTGGCAGAAGACGACCAGCGTGATGTTCACCGCGGCGATCCACGTCGCCATGAAGAACGGGGTGCGGGTGTCCTCGAAGGCGTAGAAGCCCCGCAGGAGGAGGTACTGCGCCGAGAACGGGATCAGTCCCAGCCCGAACGCCTGGAGCATCTGCCCGAGCGGCTGGGAGGATGCCGCGTCGGCCGCCCCGTGGGCGAACAGCAGCGCGGAGATCTGAGGGCCCAGCGCCAGGAAGAGGAATCCGGCCGGCACGATGACGACCCCGCTGACACGCAGCGCCCGCGAGAGATCGGCACGCAGCCCGGCGACCCGGCCCTCCGCGGCGGCCCTGCTCATCCGTGGCAACAGCGCGGTCACCAGGGAGACGGTCACGATCGACTGCGGCAGCAACCAGATGGTCTGCGCGTACATGTAGGCCGAGTAGCCGGCACCGGCATCCGGCAGCGCCTGGTCCGCCGCGTTGGCGAAGTTCGTCACCACGGTCAGCGCGACCTGGTTGACCAGGACGAACAGCAACGTCCACTTGGCGGCATGGACGCTCTTGCCCAGTCCGGCACCCCGCCAGTCGAAGCGTGGCCGGAACCGGAAGCCCGCGGCACGCACGAAGGGGATCAGCGCAAGGGCCTGCAGGGCGATGCCGGCCGTCGTGCCCAGCCCCAGCAGCCGCACCTGCGTCGCGGTGATGTCCGCCACCCGGTCCGGGACCGTCATCAGCCCCAGGTACGCGGCGAACATGCCGATCAGCACGACGTTGTTCAGCACCGGCGTCCACATCATCGCGCCGAACCTCTCCCGGGCGTTCAGCACTTGCCCCAGGATGCCGAACAGGCCGTAGAAGAAGATCTGCGGCAGCAGGAACCTCGCGAAGACCACGGTCAGTTCGAACGCCTCATGGCTGTCCGCGGTGTCGCGCATGTACAGGCCCACGATCTGCGGCGCGGCCCACACGGCCAGCGCCGTCCCAACGGCCAGGACGCACAGGACGAGCGTCACCAGCCGCTGCTCATAGGCCCTTCCACCGTCGGCCTCGGTGGCCCGCGCCCGGACCAGCTGCGGCACCAGCACGGCGTTGAGCGCACCGCCGATCACCAGGGTGTACAGACTCGTCGGCACGGTGTTCGCCGTGTTGTACGTGCTCGCCAGCAGCCCCGTGCCCAGCGCCGCCGCCTGGAGCACCTGCCGGATCAGCCCCGTCGCCCGGGACACCATCGTGCCCAATGCCATCCACAGGGACGAGCGGGCCGGCCCGCCCTGTTCCCTCATGCCTCTTGGCGCCTGCGGTTGTTCTCCGGCCTGTTCCCTCATGCCGCTTGGCGCCTGCGGTTGTTCTCCGGCCTGTCCGCTCGTGGCCGCCGACTCGGTCGCGGCCTTCGCCCCCTCCACCATGGCGCCAACCTACGCGGCCGGGAACCCGGGGAGGGATCCGGCCGGCGCGCTCCGCCCGGCCGGCCCGGCCCGCGTCCTCGTGCGGACGGGCCCGGTCACCGTCGCCCCGGTCACCGGGCCCGCCCCGTCCGGTGGTTCAGCCCACCCGGCACGGCAGACTGCTCGTACTGTCACCCCCCGCCCCGGAGACGACGTATCCGAACGTCGTGCTCTTGCCTGGCGCGAGGGAGCCGTTCCAGTTGACGTTGTGGACCATCACCGCCTGGCCGTTGTAGGTCGCGCTGCCGCTCCACAGGCTCTCGACCTTCTGGCCCGACGGGAGGGTCCAGTCGACCATCCAGCCGAGCATCGGGACCGTGCCGGTGTTGGTGACGGTCACCTCGGACTGGTAGCCGCCGCTCCAGGTGCCGGTGGTCTTGCGGGTGGCCGTGCAGGTGCCGGGCACCGGCTCGGACGGGTTGCCCGGCTCCTTGATGCCGGTCACCTCGCCCTTGCCGCCGTCGAAGACCACGTCGGAGCAGGAGTAGAAGGTCTCCTGGCTGTCGGAGCGCTGCCAGACCATGTAGATGATGTGGCGGCCCGACTTGTTGTCGGGGAGCTTCCCGGCCCAGGAGTAGTTGGCCTCGACCGTGCCCGGGGAGCCGTTCAGCCGCGGGTGGTCGACACTCAGGAACGGCCGCTCCTCCATGTCGTTCCAGGTGAGCGTCTTGGTGGGGTCGAAGCCGTCCTTGGTGATGTAGACGTAGAACCAACCCGGGTGTGCCGCCCAGGCGTTGTACGAGAAGTCGACGGTCGCGCCCGAGGTGAGATGGGTGAGCGGCCAGTCCTTGCCGGGCGTGTTGAACCCGGTGAAGTTGGGGTTGCCGCCGCTGCAGAGCTCGCCGTCCGGTACGAAGCCCCGGGTGCGGCCGGCGCCGTCCGAGCGGAGCACCGAGAACCAGTTGTAGAACGGCGTGGTGCCGCTGACCTGCTGTGCGCCCCGGCACGCGGGGTTCACCGGCTTGATCTCGCCGGTGTCGGTCAGTGCGTCCTGCCAGCACAGGAACGTGCGGCTGCCGGGCTTCATGGGGGTGCCGTGCGCCTCCGCCTCACCTCCGGCCGTCATGACCAGGCCGATGGCCGGGACGGTGACGAGGAGGGAGAGCAGCACGAGGAAGAGGGCTCTGGCACGGGAGGGGAGCGCTGGTCGGGGCATCGTGGATCCTCCCGGCTCGCTTGTCGGGATCATGACAGCACCATCCGTTCGTGGGGGTACGGACCTGCGGATGTGTGTGTGCGGTAGCGCGGGATGGGAGCGGCTCGAGGGCGGGTTCCGGTCCACCGTGATGGGAGCGCTCCCACCCCGCCTGTTGCGGAAGTTAGCGCCCGGCGGCGCAGATGTAAACGGTTCAGGGGCGAGGGTCTGGGCCGGGGACCCCTGCCGATGCGCCGGACCCTCCACCGGGGAGGGCGGCGCGAGTGACGGGCGGCCGCCACCTGCGATGGCCTAACAGGCCTGAGCGCAGCGGGAGTTGACTTTACCTTCCCTTTGCGGTTGGCTGCGGGGCTCGACCATCATGATCCGGGGGGATCCCTTTGAAGCGCACCCTTCGCGCAGCCGTCTGTTCCGTCGCCGTCACCGGTCTCGCGCTCGGCCTCACCGCCTGCTCCGAGGCGGTCGACCAGGTCGACAAGGCGGTGGACGAGACGTACGAGGTCACCTACGAGGTGACGGGGAAGAACATCGACTCGATCGAATTCCACGGCGGCGGGGGCAAGGCCATGGAGCCGAAGATCGAGTCGGTGTCGAAGCCCGAGCTGCCCTGGAAGAAGACGGTCACGCTGCGCGGAATCATGCCCGCGGCGGTCATGCCGGTCGCCGCGGACCCCGAGGGCTCCCGGATCACCTGCAAGATCATCCACAAGGGCAAGGTGATCGAGGAGCAGAGCGCCGAGGGTCTGGTGAGCGCCGGCGGCTGCACCGCGGAGTCCCCGGTCGCGGGGTGAGCCGAGGAGGGGACGGCAGGGTGGCGCGGCCCATGGGCCGCGCCAAGAACAGGCCGGCCGGCCCCGCGCCGCCCCGCCGTCAGTCCAGCACCCCTCGCAGCCACTGCAGTTGGCGTCGCACCTGCACCGCGTCGCCCCCCTCGTGCCCGTTGAACGGATAGGCGTGGATCTCCCTGCGCGGGTCCGTCCCGGTCAGTTCGGCGTAGCGGTTGAAGGCGGCGTACGCCCCGCTCGGCGGGCACACCGTGTCCCGCAGGCCCACCCCGAAGTGGGCCGGGGCCTGCGCGCGGCGGGCGAAGGAGACGCCCTCGACATAGGAGAGGGTGCGAAAGGCGGCGCGCTCGGCGCCCCGGTGGACGGAGAGGTAGGCGGCGATCTCGCCGTAGGGCCCGGCGTCCGTGAGGTCCAGGGCGCGCCGGATCCCGCACAACAGCGGCGCCGTGGTCAGCAGTGCCGCCAGGCCGGGCACGAGCCCCGCGACCGCCAGGGCGAGCCCGCCCCCCTGGCTGTTGCCCACGGCGGCGATCCGCCCGGGATCGACACCCGGCAGCTCCCGTACGGCCGCGACGGCACGCACCGCGTCCGTGATCAGGCGCCGGTAGTGGTAGTCCTCGGCGGCGAGCAGCCCGCGCACCGCCGGCCCGGGGCCGCCCGGCGCGACGGCGTGCGGATCGGGTGTGTCGCCGCCGCACCCGTACTGGTCGCCCTGGCCGCGGTTGTCCATGAGCAGATGCGCGTACCCGGCGTTGACCCACGTCAGACGCTCGTGCGGAAGGCCGCGGCCGCGCCCGTAGCCGGCGAACTCGACCACGGCGGGCAGCGGTTCACCCACCCCGGCCGGCCGGCTGAACCATGCCCGCACCGCATCACCCGCGAAGCCCCGGAACGTCACGTCCCAGGTCTGCGTCAGCCGAAGGCCCGTCTCCACCGGCCGCACCGACACCCCGGGGCCCGCCTCCCCGGCCGCCTTCAGGGTGTCCTGCCAGAACGCGTCGAAGTCGGCGGGCTCCTCGATGCCCGGGCGGTGGCGCTCCAGTTCGGTCAGCGGCAGGTCGAACGCGGGCACGGCGACACCTCGCAGGAATCGGTGGTCATCCAGAAACTTGCGGTGGGTCGGCGGAGTGGACCCCGGGGGTTCTACCCAGCGTCGGAGGGATTCCAACGCGCCACAGATGCCCCGTCCGAGTGCCGCCGCACCCATTGACAGCGCTTTCTGAGCCCCATAAGTTGCCGCAAGTTACCGGCAAGAGCTCGAAAGTTTCGGTTTCGCGTCCCATGTCCACGGGAGGCCCGAGCAATGAGCACGTCCACCACATCGGCCCCGCCGGGCGCCCCGGACCAGCCGTCGGCCCGGGCCGCTCCCCGGCGCGGCGAGCGGGTGCCCGCCCGGACCGGGTGGCGGCGGGCACTGCGCCGCGACTGGCAGCTGTACTCGCTGGCGATCCTGCCGCTGCTGTTCTTCCTGGTCTTCCGCTATCTGCCGATGATCGGCAACGTGATCGCCTTCCGGCGCTTCGAGCCCGGCGGTTCGATCTTCGGTGAGGAATGGGTGGGCCTGCGCTATGTGCGGATGTTCCTCAGCGACCCCACCTTCTGGCAGGTGTTCCGCAACACCCTGTGGCTGGGCGGGCTCACGCTCCTCTTCTGCTTCCCGATTCCGATCGTGCTCGCGCTGCTGCTGAACGAGGTGCGCCGGCGCTCCCTGAAGCGGTTCGTGCAGTCGGTGTCGTACCTCCCGCACTTCCTGTCGATCGTGATCGTCGCGGGCATCACCCTGCAGATGCTGGCGAGCGACGGCCCGGTCAACCACGTCCTCGGCCTGCTCGGCCACGACCCGGTCCGTTTCATCCAGGAACCCGGGTGGTTCCGCACCGTCTACGTCGGTTCCGAGATCTGGCAGACCGCCGGCTGGGGCACCATCCTCTACCTCGCCGCGCTCACCACGATCGACGAGGACCTGTACGAAGCCGCCCGCATCGACGGCGCGGGCCGCTGGCAGCAGATCTGGCACGTCACCCTGCCCGGCATCCGCCCCACCATGATCACGCTGCTGATCCTCAACGTCGGCACGTTCATGGCGGTCGGCTTCGAGAAGGTGCTGCTGCTGTACAACCCGCTGACCTATCCCACCGCGGATGTGATCTCGACATACGTCTACCGCTCCGGCGTCGAGTCCAACAGCTTCAGCTACGCCGCCGCCATCGGCCTGTTCGAGGCGATCATCGGCCTGGTCCTGATCACGTCCGCCAACACGCTCTCGCGCCGCACGGTGGGGACGAGCCTGTGGTGAGGCCGAGCCGCTCCCAGCGGGTCTTCCAGGGCGTCAACGGGGTGATCCTCACGCTCGTCGTGCTGGTGACCCTCTACCCGTTCGTCAACATCCTCGCGCGGTCCTTCAGCGGGGAGCGGCAGATCCGGGCCGGTGAGGTGACCCTGCTGCCCAAGGGGTTCAACCTCACCACGTACAGGATCGTGTTCCAGGACTCGATGTTCTGGCGGAACTACGGCAACACCGTGCTCTACACGGTCGTGGCGACGGCGGTCGCCATGGTCCTGACGACCTGTTACGCCTACGTCCTGTCGAAGAAGCACCTCAAGGGCCGGGGCGTGCTCGTCGGCATCGCCGTGTTCACCATGTTCTTCACCGGCGGCCTGATCCCGAACTACATCCTGGTCACCAGCCTCGGCCTGAAGAACAGCGTGTGGGCGATCGCCCTGCCGAACGCGATCAGCGTCTTCAACCTGCTGGTGATGAAGGCCTTCTTCGAGAATCTGCCGACGGAACTGGAGGAGGCCGCGCAGATCGACGGCCTGAGCACCTACGGCACCCTGCTGAGGATCGTGCTGCCGCTGTCCAAAGCGGTCGTGGCGACCATGGTGCTCTTCTACTCGGTGTCCTTCTGGAACTCCTGGTTCAGCGCGTTCCTCTACATGGACCGGACGGAGCTGATGCCGGTCACGGTCTACCTGCGCAACCTCATCCAGGGCGCCACCGGCGGCGGCAACGCCGGTGCCGGAACCGAGCAGCTCAGCCAGGTCGGCGCCAACATCCAGTCGGTCACCATCGTGCTCACCGCCCTGCCGATCCTCTGCGTGTACCCGTTCGTCCAGCGCTACTTCGTCTCGGGCGTGATGCTCGGCGCGGTCAAGGGCTGAGCGCGCACCTGCTCCTCAACTCGACTACGGAACAAGGGGATCCCGTGAAGAACGAAGGACAGCTGTCGCGACGCCGGATGCTCGCCGCGGCCGGCTTCATCGGCCTCGCCACGGTCACCGGCTGCGGTGGCGGTGACGACGGCGGGGACGGCAAGGACCTGTCGAAGAAGCAGGACGGGGCCATGAAGAACTACCGGGCCGGGCAGCAGTTCAAGGCCTCCCGGCCGCTGTCCTTCTCGGTGTTGCACAACAACAACCCGGTCTACCCGATGAAGAACGGCTGGCTGTTCTGGAAGGAGCTGACCAAGCGCACCGGCGTGACGCTCGAGCCGGTCGACGTCCCGCTGGCCGACTACGAGAAGAAGCGCAGCGTCCTCATCGGCGCGGGGGACGCACCCTTCCTGATCCCGAAGACGTACCACCCCTCCGAGGTCGCCTTCGTCTCCTCGGGCGCCATCCTCCCGGTCAGCGACTACGTGAAGCTGATGCCCAACTTCCGCGAGCAGGTGCGCAAGTGGAAGCTGGAGCCCGAGCTCGACTCGATCCGCCAGTCCGACGGCCGCTACTACCTGCTGCCCGGACTGCACGAGAAGCCCAAGGCCGGCTACTCGCTGTCCTTGCGCACGGACGTTCTCGACAAGCACGGCCTGAGCCTGCCCGCCACCTGGGACGAGGTGTACGACGTCCTGAAGGCGCTCAAGGAGGAGCACCCCGGCACGTACCCCCTCACCGACCGCTGGAGCACCAACACCCCGTTCCCCTGCGGCGCCCTGTTCAGCTACCTCGGCCAGGCCTTCGGCGTCAGATCCGGCTGGACGTACGACAACATCAGCTTCGACCACAAGGCGCAGAAGTACGTCTTCACCGGCGCGCAGGACGCCTACCGCCAGATGGTCGAGTACCTGCGCAGGCTCGTCGCCGAGAAGCTCATGGACCCCGAGAGCTTCAGCCAGACCGACGACCAGGCGCTGCAGAAGCTGCTCGCCGAGAAGTCCTACGCGATGAGCGCCAACCCGCAGGTCCTGGTGCAGGACTACCGGTACAACCTGGAGAAGCAGGTCAAGGGCGCGAGGATCGAGATGGTGCCGGTGCCGCTCGGGCCGGCCGGCCCCGTCGTGCTGGGCGGCAGCCGGCTGGAGAACGGTGTCATGATCTCCAGCAAGGCGCTGAAGAGCGACAACTTCGTTGCCATGATGCAGTTCGTGGACTGGCTCTGGTACTCCGACGAGGGCCAGCGGCTGGCCCGCTGGGGCGTCGAGGGCGTCACCCACACACGCTCCGGAAGCCGGTACGAGCCGAAGCCCGGCATCAGCCTCATGGGCTCCGACCCGGACGCCCCGAAGGACATGCAGAAGGACTTCGGCTTCTACAACGGCGTCTTCGCCTACGGCGGCAGCTGGGAGCTCGTCTCCTCGATGTTCAGCCCGGACGAGCGGAAGTTCCAGGACGCCATGGCCCAGCGCGAGCAGCTGCCCATCGACCCGGCCCACCCCCTGCAGTCCTTCGAGCAGGAGCAGGCCACCCTCTGGGAAACGCCGCTCAAGGACCACGTCATCCAGAACACCCTCCAGTTCGTCCTCGGCAAGCGCCCGCTGTCCCAGTGGAACTCCTACCTCGCCGAGCTGAAGTCGAAGAACATGCAGCAGCTCGTCGACCTGCACAACAAGGCCTACGAGCGGTTCAGGAAGGAGAACGGGTGATCCGGGTCCCCGACGGGCCGAGCGGCCGGCTCACCTGCGGCACGGCGGAGCACCGGCCCTCCGCGCGGCAGGGCGTCCGGCACGTGCGGCGGCCGCCCGGCCGGGAGGCCGCCGCATGAGCACCGTGCGCAGCGCCGGCTTCGGCACCGGAACCCTCTCCCGCGCCTCCGCTCTGATCCACACCCTGCTGACCGTCGAGGCACTGTTCCTCGTCGCCGCTTCACCGGGCCCGGCCGGGCTGCTCCTGCTCGGGCCCGACCCCGCCAACCTCCCTCTCGCGGCCCTGTGCCTGCTGCCCCTCGGGCCGGCCCTGTCCGCCGCGCTCTACGCACTCCACCACCGCAGCAGCGACCTCACCGAGCTGCACCCGGCCCGGGCCTACCTGCGCGGCTGGCGGCTCAACGCCGTACCGGCACTGAAGCTGTGGACACCCCTGCTGGCGTGGCTGACGGTCATCGCCTTCACCCTCACGCACTTCTCCGCCACCGGCCTGCCCGGCTGGTGGGCGCTGCTGCTCGCGGTGATCGGCACCGGCTCCCTCTTCTGGGGCGCGCACGCCCTCGTCCTGACGTCCCTGTTCACCTTCCGTGCCCGGGACACCGCCCGCCTCGCCGGGTACTTCCTGTTCCGGCACGGCCGCGCCACCCTCGCCGCCGCCTCCCTGCTGGTCCTGACGGCCGCGTCGGCGAGCGTGCTGACCGAGGCCCTGCCCGCCCTGCTGGCCGCCCCGCTGCTGTTGTCCCTGCTGCACGGCAGCCGCTCGGTGATCGCCGAGACGCGGAAGGACTTCACCGCATGACGCACAAGATCCGCTACGGCGGCGACTACAACCCCGAGCAGTGGCCGGGGGAGGTCTGGGACGAGGACCACCGTCTGTTCACCCGGGCCGGACCAGGTCCGCCGGATCCTGACCCGCCACGACCTGCTCGGCCCCTGCGCCGACCACCCGGCGGTGGAGACCGCGAGCCGGGTCGCCCCCGACGGCACCCGTCTGCTCTTCCTCCTCAACCACGCCCCCGAACCGGCCCGCCTGACAGCGCTCGGCACGGCCACCGACCTGCTCACCGGCAAGCGGGTGGACGGGGGAGAACCCCTGGTCCTCGACCCGCTGGGCGTGGCGATCCTTCAGTAGATCCGCCGCCCCCGCTCGTCCGGCACGCCGGACGCACGGAAGAAATAGCTGTTGACCTGGTCGCGCCATTCACGGGCACTGCGCAGCTGCTCCTCGTAGCGCTCCGTCACCCGGGCATGGCGCGCCGGGTCCACCAGCCCGGCCAGTGAGGCCCACACCGCCCGGGCCTCCTCGACCTCCTCGACCCCCTCGAAGTGGGTGTCGTAGATGTGCTGGATCACCGTCTTCCCGCTCTTCAGCACATGCCCGTACGGCACATGGTGGAAGAACAGCAGCAGTTCGTCCGGGCAGGTCTGCGGCGACTCGTACAGCTCGGCCCACGGTGTGCCGTACTGCCCGGCGAACCCCGTACCGCCCGTCACACCGCGGTCGACCCCGATGCCGTCCCGGTCGGCGAAGTGGTACGTCCCCCACGGGCTGTACTCGTACCCCTCCACACTCGGCCCGTAGTGGTGCCCCGGCTGCACCATGAAGCCGACCCCCAGCGGAGCGGTGTACTTCTCGTACGTCCGCCACGAGCCGTCGAGCACGGCGTGCAGCCCGTCGGCCAGCCGTGCCGGGGCGTCCGGGAAGGTGAGCGCGATCCATTCGTCGAGCACCGCGCCCGGCTCGGCGTCCGGCTGCCAGGCCAGCCGCCCGAAGGTGTACAGATTGGCCTGCGCCAGCGGATGCCCCGTCCAGAACGGGTCGTCCCCGACGTTCGACACGGCGACGAGACCACCCCGCGCCGACTCGCCCACGGCCGAACCCTGTTGGTGCCGGAACCGCAGCACCTCGCTCCACATCGGCCCCAGCCAGCACGTGTGCCGCTGCTGCCCGGTGTACTCCTGGGTGACCTGCAGCTCCACCGCCAGCCGGGTCCGCGGCATGGCCCCGATCAGCGGCGAGACCGGTTCCCGCACCTGGAAGTCCATCGGCCCGTGCTTCACCTGGAGCACGGCACCGGCCGCGAACTCCCCGTCCAGTGGCACGAAATGGTCGTACGCGGCCCGGGCCCGGTCCGTCGTGCGGTCCCGCCAGTCCTGGCGGTGGTCGTAGACGAACGCCCGCCAGTGCACCGTGCCGCCGAACGGCTCCAGCACCGCAGCCAGCAGGTTCGCGCCCTCGGCGTGACTGCGGCCGTACGCGAACGGCCCCGGCTGTCCTTCCGAGTCGGCCTTCACCACGTACCCGCCGAAGTCGGGTATCGCCTCGTACACCCGCCGCGTCGCCTCGGCCCACCAGCCGCGCACCGCCTCGTCCAGCGGATCGGCCGTGGGCAGCCCGCCCAGCGTGATCGGGGACGCGAAGGAGACCGACAGATGGGTGCGGATGCCGTAGGGGCGCAAGGCCCCGGCGATCTCGGCCACTTCCCCGATACGGTCGGTCAGCAGACGCGCCTCGGTCGCGTGCACGTTGACGTTGTTCACGGACAGCGCGTTGATCCCGCACGCCGCGAGCAGCCTGCCGTACGTCCGCACACGCTCCGGTTCGCCCCGCGCCCTGCCGTCCTCCCAGAACAGCGAGCCGCCCGCGTACCCGCGCTCCACCTGGCCCATGACCGGGTGCACGGCCACGTTGTCCCAGTGGTCGAGCATCCGCAGCGCGAGCGCCGGGCGATGGGTCTTCGGCGCCCACCCACCCCGGAACGCCGCCTCCCCGAGACGGACGACGTGGAACAGGCCGTACAACAGCCCCCGGCCGCCGGAGGCGGTGACCATCGTCGTGCCGCCCTCACGCGCGACAGTGAAGCCCTCACCGTCGGCATCGTCGCTACCGAGGCCGAGAACCAGGTCGTACGCGCCGTCCGGCACGGCCTCCCGCACGACCCGGCCCCCGAACCGCCGGCAGGCCTCGGCCACCTCCCCGTGCACCGTCTCCACCAGCGGACCCGATCCCCGGATCAGCGTCCGCCGGCCGCCGACCGCCGAGAACGCGGCGGGCGGCAGCCAGGCAGGATCGACACCCTCGGGCAGGACGGGCACGGGAAGCGGCATCGGACCCCCAACTCGGCACCTCAGGAGAGCAGTTCGACCTCCGCCAGGGTGGCCTCAGCGTCGAGGACCAGGCGGTACCTCTCGTACGTACCCGGCGACCTCACGGAGAACGCGCGGGTCTGTCTGTCCCAGGCGAACGACTCACCGGAGCGCCGGTCCAGCGTCCGCCAGGTCGTCCCGTCGGAGGAGCCCTGGAGCGTCCAGCCGGCCGGTGCCTTCGCCCGGTCCGCCGCCGACGTCAGCGTGTACTGCACCGCCTCGGTCCCCTCGGAGACCGGGAGATCCACGGAGGTCACCGCCGCGTCCGTCGCCGACGTGTCGTCGAACAGGGCGCCGTCGCCCTTCAGCACGTCCCCGCGCGGCGCCGGCACCTGGTCGCCCCGGGTGATCGACACGGGCGCCGCGTGCTCTCCCGTGCCCCAGGACGACGGCCGCGAGCCCATGTCGAACTCCAGGACACCGCCCCCGGCGACCAGCGAGTGAGGGAGAGAGGTCTTCGTCCAGGTCCGGCCGTTCACCTTCAGCCCCCGCACGTACACGTTCTTCGCGCTGTTCCGGGGGGCTTTCACCACCAGCTCGCGCCCGTTCTCCAGATGCACGGTCGCCTTGGTGAACAGGGGCGATCCGATCGCGTACTCGCCGCTGCCCATCACCAGCGGGTAGAAGCCGAGCGCGGAGAACAGGAACCAGGCCGACTGCTCGCCGTTGTCCTCGTCACCGTGGTAGCCCTGCCCGATCGCGCTGCCCGTGTACAGCCGGGACAGCACCTCGCGGACCTTCTCCTGCGCCTTCCAGGGCTGCCCGGCCGCGTCGTACATGTAGATCGCGTGGTGGGCGACCTGGTTGGAATGCCCGTACATGCCCATCCGGACGTCGCGCGCCTCGGTCATCTCGTGGATGACACCGCCGTAGGAGCCGACGAACTCGGGGGAGGCCGTCTCCGGGGTGGAGAAGTAGTCGTCGAGCTTGTCCGCGAGACCCTTCCGGCCGCCGTACAGGTTCGCCAGACCCCGGCTGTCGTGCGGCGCGGTGAACGCGTACCCGTAACCGTTTGTCTCGGTGTAGTCGTGACCCCAGACGCGCGGGTCGTACGTCGAGGACTCGACCCGCCAGTCGCCCTTGGCGTTTTTGCCCTGGAAGAAGCCGGCCTTCGAGTCGAAGAGGTTCACGTAATCCCGGGCGCGGTTCAGGAAGTACTCCGACTCCTCCTTGTAGCGCCGCTCACCGGTCTCCTCGTAGAGCCTTCGGCCCATGCGGGAGATGCCGTAGTCGTTGAGGTAGCCCTCCAGCGCCCAGGACAGGCCCTCGCGGGTCTCGGTGCTCGTGTAGCCGAGGAAGGGGGAGGTGGTCATGCCCTTGCGTCCGACGCCCGGGTTCGGCGGTACGACCGTGGCGTTCTTCACCGCAGCCTCGTACGCCGCCTCCGCGTCGAAGTCGACGCCCTTGACGTACGCGTCCGCGAACGCCACGTCCGAGGACGTGCCCGTCATGAGGTCCGCGTAGCCGGGGGAGGACCAGCGGGAGGTCCAGCCGCCGTCCTTGTACTGCTGCACGAACCCGTCGACCAGCTCGCCCGCCCGGGACGGGGTCAGGAACGAGTACGCCGGCCAGGTCGTCCGATAGGTGTCCCAGAAGCCGTTGTTGACGTACACCTTGCCGTCGACGATCTTCGCGCCGGTGTGCGTCGGGGTGTCCGGGTTCGGCATGGGGGAGAAGGGCGAGGCGTACCGGTACACGCCACCCACCTTCTCGAAACCGGAGTTCGGGTACAGGTAGAGCCGGTACAGGCTGGAGTACAGCGTCGTCAGCTGGTCGGGGGTCGCGCCCTCGACCTCCACCTTGCCGAGCAGCCGGTCCCACTGCCGCTGGGCGCTCTTCTTCACCGCCTCGAAGGACCGGCCCTCCGGGATCTCCTGGCGGAGGTTGTCCTCGGCCTGGTCGAGGCTGATGAGCGAGGTCGCCAGGCGCAGGGTGACGGTCCGGTCCTCGGCCTTGAAGCGCAGGTGGCCCTTGACGCCGCTGGAGTCGCCTTCGGTCACCGGCTGGTCGAACTCGCCGTGGACGAACAGCCGGGTCGCGCCCGTCGACAGCCCGGACTTGACGTCCGAGTAACCGGTGACGATCCCTTTCTCCTTGTCGAGCGTCAGCCCTGCCTGGTCCGTCACGTTGTCGAAGAGAACGCTCGCGTCGTCGCCGGGGTAGGTGAAGCGCAGCACCGCCGCGTGGTCCGTCGGCGCCATCTCGGCCTTCAGCCCGTTCTCGAACCGCACCCCGTAGTAGTACGGCCGCGCCGTCTCGTTCTCGTGCCGGAAGGCCAGCTCCCGGGCGTCCCGCCCGTACTCCGGGGTCCCGGTGGCCACGGACGGCATGACCTGGAACGTCTGCCGGTCACCCATCCAGGGGCTCGGCTCGTGGCTCGCGCTGAACGCCTGGATCGTCGGCAGGTTGTCCGCGTTGTTCGCCCGCGCGTAGTCGTACAGCCAGCTGAGCGAACCCGCGTTGGTCACCGGCGTCCAGAAGTTGAAGCCGTGCGGCACCGCCGTCGCCGGGAAGGTGTTGCCACGCGAGAAGCCGCCGCTGGAGTTGGTGCCCCGGGTCGTGACCGCGTAGTCGGACAGATGCGCCTTCGGCCGCTCGGGGGCGACGGACTCGATGGTCACGTCGTCCAGCCAGCCCCGGAACTTCGCCGGGCCCTTGGGGGAGTCGTAGGCCACCAGGATCCGGTCCACGGTCTTCCCGGCCGCGACCGACCCGATCCGCGAGGCCACGTCGTTCCACTGGTTGACGTAGAGGATCTTCGCCGCGCCCTGCCCCTGCGGGGTCAGCGGGAAGCCGTGCTGGTCGGTGGCGCGCAGCTCGCTCAGGTGGGTGCCGTCGGTGAAGGCGAGGTCGACGGAGACGTTCGTGGCGTCGTAGTCGAGGTCGCCGTCCGCCATCGACGGGAAGACCCGGTAGGCCAGCCGTGTGTTCCGGCCGACGGCCACGTTCACGTCGAAGATCTTGTTGTACGAGTACGCCCGCCCCTCCGCGGTGTGCCGGCCGGCGTAGCGCAGGGCCCGTTTTCCGGTGAACCCGGCACCCGCCTTGGCGGTGGGGGAGCCGCTCGGACCGCGGTCGACCAGGGAGAGCATGTCCTGCGGGACGGGCCCGTCGGTGCCGCCCGTGGACAGCTGGAGGTCGGCGAGCTGCAGGATGCCGCCGCCGTTGTTCCGGGTGACGTCCAGCCGGAAGTGCCGGTACTCACCGGGTTCGGCGAGGTCGTACGTCGTCGTCTGGAACCGCGCGGAGAAGGTCTCGCCGGATCGGGTGTCCAGGGTCTTCCAGTCCTTGCCGTCGGCGGAGCCCTTCAGGGCCCAGTCCTTCGGGTCGCGCTCGTCGTGGTCGTTGGCCGACGTCAGTGCGTAACGCGCCAGTTCGACCGGCTTGTCCAGCTCGAACTCGACCCAGCCGGAGGGCTCGAAGGTGAGCCACTTGGTACTGGGTTCGCCGTCGACGAGGTTCTCCTTCACCTCGCCGCCACCCGTGTTCTCGGCACTGGCCCGGACATCGGTGATCCGGTCGGTCACATTGCCCGGTATGCCGCTGCTGTAGCCGCCGTCGACGCCCGAGGCCCGTTTGCCGCCGTCGGGGGTGGTGTCGACGGTGTTCAGCCAGTCCGGAACCGGGTCGTCCGCCTCGAAGGAGGAGGTGAATCCCCGGTCCGGTTTCCCGGGATCCTGAGGCAGTGCGACTGCAACGCCCTGTGAGCCCAGGGCCAAAGCGAAGGCGGTCGCCGACACGACCGCCGAACCCCATCTGTGCCGAGCTTTCCGCTGCATCAACGGGTACCCTCCCTGCGCAGTGGACAACGTTGTCACCTTCGATGCGCAAGGACCAGTAGTCGCCCAAGTGACGGGGAGTGTCAAGGGTGTTGTCTGTGGCATTCGGGCGCGGTGACCGGGATATTTCCGGCGGAGTACCCACAGGTCGCCCATGCTTCCGCGAGGTCTCAACTCGGATAAGACCCACGGCCAACCTTGTGTTCGATCTTGATCCGCCGACGTGAAGTGGACTATACCTGTCGAACGCTTCACACGATCCGCACGTCATCACCCGCACTTTCCTGCACGACCCAGCTTGACCCGATCGCGGTGCCGGGGAGGATCCGGTTCACCGCCTGAGTCCTGGAGAAGGCGAGGACTTGAGCATGGGATCCACTTCCGCCGAGAACCACGGCACCGAGGGTGTCGGCCGCCGTGATCTGATCAAGAGGTCTGCCGCACTCGGGCTGATCTCCGTCCCCACCATGAGCTTCCTGTCCGCCTGCGCGAGCAGCGGCGGCGACGACAGCGGCGACAAGGCCAAGGCCGGCAAGAAGACCGCGAAGAACCCGCTCGCCGTCAACGACACGGCCGGCATGGAATTCGTCCTGTTCGACGGCGGTTTCGGCAAGGAATACGCCGAGGACGCCGTGAAGATCTACGAGAAGAACTTCCCCAAGGCCACGGTGAAGTTCTCCGCCACCCAGAAGATCCAGTCCACCCTCCAGCCCCGCTTCAACCAGGGCACCCCGCCGGACCTCATCGACAACTCCGGCGCCGAGCAGATGGACATGGGTGTTCTGGTGGGCAAGAACCAGCTCACCGACCTCACCCCGCTGCTGGACGCGCCCTCCTACGACGACCCGGGCAAGAAGGTCCGCGACACGCTGCGCCCCGGCATCGTGGAGATGGGCCAGTTCGACGGCGAGAAGGTCTGGATCCTGTACTACGCCTACACGGTGTACGGCGTCTGGTACTCGCAGAAGGCCCTGGACTCGCTCGACGAGCAGTACCCCGAGACCTGGGACCAGATGCTCGCGGTCTGCGCGAAGGCCAAGAAGAAGGGCATGGCGGGCTGGACGTACGCGGGCAAATACCCGTACTACATCCCCTTCTCGCTCTACCCGATGATCGGCAAGGTCGGCGGCCGCGAGGTCCTCGACGCGATCGACAACCTGGAGCCGAACGCCTGGAAGCACCCGGCCGTCAAGGCCTGCTTCGAGGCGTACTACGAGCTGTACAAGAAGGGCTACGTCCTCAAGGGCACGCCGGGCCTGGACCACATCCAGTCGCAGACGGCCTGGGCCGAGGGCAAGGCGCTGTTCATCCCGAACGGCTCCTGGGTGGAGAACGAGTCGGCGAACGTCATCCCGAAGGACTTCGACCTGGCCGTCTCCGCGCCCACCGGCATCGACTCCTCCGACAAGATGCCGTTCGGCACGATCTGGGCCTCCGGCGGCGAGCCCTTCATCGTCCCGGCCAAGGCGAAGAACGCCGCCGGCGGCATGGAGCAGCTGCGCATCATGCTCAGCGAGGCCTCCTCGAAGAACTTCACCGGCAAGGTGAAGTCGCTGACCGCGTACAACGGCGGCACCGACGGCATCGCCCTCACCCCCGGTCTGAAATCCGGTGTCGCGGCCCTGGACAAGGCCGGCGAGAACGTGGTGAATCCCCGTATGCAGGACTGGTACGTGCAATTGCAGAAGGAGAAGATCGGCGTCTCCGGCCTGGGCGAGATGATGGCGGGCCGGCTGACCCCGGCCGAGGCCATCAAGAAGATCCAGGGCTTCGCCGACGAGGCCGCCAAGGACGACTCCATCAAGCACTACAAGCACCAGTAAACGCACCGGAAACCCAAATTCCGCACACGGCACCGGAGTGGCGATGCAGCACGGCAAGTACCGGTTCATCGTGGGCTTCCTCGCGTTGCCCCTGGGACTGTACGCGCTCTTCGTGGTCTGGCCGTTCATCCAGTCCATCTATTACTCGTTCACGGACTGGACCGGCCTGAGTCCCGAATTCAAGATGGTCGGTTTCGACAACTACAGCCGCATGCTCGACGACGAGATCTTCTGGAAGTCGTTGCAGCACAGCCTGCTGTTCGCCCTCCTGCTGCCGGTGGTGACGATCGGCCTCGCGCTGTTCTTCGCCTTCATGATCAACGTGGGCGGCAGAAAGAGGAAGAACGGCCCGGTGGTCACCGGTGTCCGAGGCTCCTCGTTCTACAAGATCGTCTATTTCTTCCCGCAGGTCCTCTCGATCGCCATCGTCGCCCTGCTGTTCGCGTTCGCGTACAACCCGGACAGTGGAGCGATCAACTCGCTCCTGCGCGGGATCGGCCTCGACACCATCCAGCCGCTCTGGCTGGGCGACCCGGATCTCGCCCTGTGGGCCGTGATGGGGGTCCTGGTCTGGTCCACGGTCGGCTTCTTCGTGGTCCTGTTCTCCGCCGGCATGGCCTCCATCCCCGCGGACATGTACGAGGCGGCCCTGCTGGACGGCGCCAACCGCTTCACCACGTTCTACCGGATCACCCTGCCCCTCCTCTGGGACACGGTGCAGTCCGGCTGGGTCTACATGGGCATCCTCGCCCTGGGCGCCGAGTCGTTCGCGGTCGTGCAGATCATGACGACCGGGCCGGGCGGTCCCGACTACTCGACCACCGTCATGGTCCTGTACGTGTATCAGAAGGCGTTCCGTGACGGGCAGGCCGCCTACGCCACCACCATCGGTGTCGCCCTGCTCGTCGTCACGCTGGCCTTCGCCGCCGTGGTGATGCGGCTGGGCCGTCGCGAGCGGCTGGAGTACTGACCGTTGACGCTCCCCTCCCTAAAGGGAGGGGATTCTTACGGCTCGCGCCGTGAGACTTCCTGTTTCATTGCCGACTGCCCGCCCGGAGTGCTCCGTTGAGGTCTTACACCAGCTCCACAGGCCGACACCGCCCGTCCGGCGGCCAGCATGTTCTTGGCTGCGTTCACGTCCCGGTCGTGGGTCGTGCCGCAGTCGCACGTCCACATGCGGACGTGCAGCGGCATCTTCCCCTGGAGGGTGCCGCAGGTGGAGCAAAGCTTGGACGAAGGGAAGAAGCGGTCCACCGCGATCACTTCCCGCCCATACCAGGCGGCCTTGTACTCCAGCATGCTCCGGAACTCCGACCACGCCGCGTCGCTGATGGCACGGGCCAAAGTCCGGTTCTTGACCATGTTGCGCACGGTCAGGTCCTCGATCACGATCGTTTGGTTCTCACGAACGAGTCGAGTGGTCAGCTTGTGCAGCCCGTCACGGCGACGGTCGGCGATACGGGCATGGATCCTGGCGACCTTACGCCGCGCCTTGACACGATTCGCCGACCCCTTGGCCTTCTTCGCGAGACGGCGCTGAGCCAGAGCGAGGCGGGAACGATCTTTGCGCTCGTGCCTGGGGTTGACGACCTTCTCACCAGTGGAGAGCGTGAGGAGGTGATCCAGGCCGACATCCACACCTACGGCGGCATTCCTCACAGGGAGCGGCTTCACCGTCGGGTCGTCGCACAGCATCGACACGTACCAGCGCCCAGCCGCGTCCTGGGACACGGTCACAGTGGACGGCTTCGCACCCTCGGGGAGCGGCCGGGACCACACGATGTCCAGCGGCTCACGCATCTTGGCGAGCGTCAGCTTGCCGTCGCGGAAGCGGAAACCGCTGGTGGTGTACTCGGCGGACTTCGGGGACTTTTTCTTCGACTTGAAGCGTGGGTACTTCGCCCGCTTGCCGAAGAAGTTGGTGAACGCACCTTGCAGATGGCGCAAGCATTGCTGCAGCGGCACGGAAGAGACCTCATTGAGGAACGCCAGGCTCTCAGTCTTCTTCCACGCCGTCAGCATCGCCGACGTCTGGTTGTAGTTCACCCGCTCCTGCCGCGTCCATGCCTCTGTGCGGGCGGCGAGCGCCATGTTGTAGACCTTGCGGACGCAGCCGAACGTGCGCGACAGCTCTGCTGCCTGCTCACCCGTGGGATAGAAGCGGTACTTGAACGCCCGCTTCACATGCGTCGTGGGCACTCTCACAAACTAGCGTCGCGACAGGTAAAGATCAAAGCTGCTGGTCAGAGCACAGGCTTTCGCTCAGGGGGCGAAACCCCGCACCTTGCCCTGCTCCGCAGGAGTCCGTTTCCTCTCCGCCCTGAAGGGCGGAGTATCCACGGAGATTTCCGATGAAGACGACCGAAACCCCCGCGCCGCTCCCGGCCGAGTCCGGAGCCCCGATCACCAAGACGGACGTCAAGCCGCCCCCTCCGGTGAAGGAGAAGAAGGAGGGCACGGTCCTCAACGTCTTCTCCCACGGCGTCCTGGTCGTCTGGGCGTTCATGGTGGTCATGCCGCTGCTCTGGGCGGTCATGACGTCCTTCAAGGACGACCGCTCCATCTTCAGCTCCCCCTGGTCGCTCCCGGACTCCCTGCACTTCGACAACTGGTCGCGGGCGTGGACCCAGGCCAACATGAGCGACTACTTCCTCAACACGGTGCTCGTGGTGGGCGGTTCACTCATCGGCACGCTGGCCCTCGGCTCCATGGCGGCCTACGTCCTGGCCCGCTTCGACTTCCCGGGCAACCGCTTCATCTACTTCCTGTTCATCGGCGGCATGAGCTTCCCGATCATGCTCGCGCTGGTCCCGCTGTTCTACGTCGTGAACAACATGGGCCTGCTGAACACCATCCACGGTCTGATCCTGGTCTACATCGCCTACTCGCTGCCGTTCACGGTGTTCTTCCTCACGGCGTTCTTCCGCACCCTGCCGACGTCGATCGCGGAGGCGGCCTTCGTGGACGGCGCTTCCCACAGCCGCACGTTCTTCCAGATCATGCTGCCCATGGCCAAGCCGGGCCTGATCAGCGTCGGCATCTTCAACTTCCTGGGCCAGTGGAACCAGTACATGCTCCCCACGGTCCTCAACACCGACCCCGACAAGCGTGTCCTCACCCAGGGCCTGGTCCAGCTGGCGGTCAGCCAGGGCTACAAGGGCGACTGGTCGGGCCTCTTCGCGGGCCTGGTGATGGCGATGCTGCCGGTGCTGGCGGCGTACATCATCTTCCAGCGGCAGGTGGTGCAGGGGCTCACGGCGGGGGCGTTGAAGTAGCCCGGCGGCCCGCAGCAGGCCTCGCGCCGTTCCGAGGACGGACACTCCCCGGCGCGACCCCGCCCCACCACCGGCGCAAGGGCTGCGCGCACCGCCGAACAGCCCCGCAGGCCGCCGCAGGCAGAAAGCGCGTACCACCACATAGCGCTCCGCGACGACCCGCGCACGCCCCGGAATCAGTTCAACCTCTTGACGGGAGGCGACCCGAACGGCTCAGCTTAGAGTTCACTAGTTGGACATAGACGGGGCCTCATCGATGCGGCCCCGTGCGCAGGAGGTCGTCGTGGAGACTCCGGGGTCGCAGTCATCGCTGCACCGAGCCAACCTCGAGCGGGTCGTAAGAGCCGTACGTCTCGCGGGCTCCCTCACCCAGGCCGAGATCGCGCGGACGACAGGCCTGTCCGCGGCGACGGTGTCCAACATCGTCCGGGAGTTGAAGGACGGCGGCACCGTCGAGGTCACACCGACCTCCGCCGGCGGCCGCAGGGCCCGCAGCGTGTCGCTGAGCGGCGACGCAGGCATCGTCATCGGCGTCGACTTCGGCCACACCCACCTGCGCGTCGCCATCGGCAACCTCGCCCACCAGGTGCTGGCGGAGGAGTCCGAACCCCTGGACGTGGACGCCTCGTCCACCCAGGGCTTCGACCGCGCGGAAGAGCTGGTCACCCGCCTGATCGAAGCCACCGGCGTCGACCGCTCCAAGATCGCCGGCGTCGGCCTCGGCGTCCCCGGTCCCATCGACGTCGAGTCCGGCACCCTCGGCTCGACCGCCATCCTCCCCGGCTGGACCGGCACCAAGCCCGCCGAGGAGCTGCGCGGCCGCCTCGGCGTTCCCGTGCACGTGGACAACGACGCCAATCTCGGCGCCCTCGGCGAGATGGTCTGGGGCAGCGGCCGAGGCGTCCGCGACCTGGCTTACATCAAGGTCGCCAGCGGCGTCGGCGCCGGCCTGGTGATCAGCGGCAGGATCTATCGGGGGCCCGGCGGCACTGCCGGAGAAATCGGACATATTACACTCGATGAGTCCGGCCCGGTCTGCCGTTGCGGAAACCGCGGCTGCCTGGAGACCTTCGCGGCCGCGCGCTACGTGCTCCCGCTCCTCCAGTCCAGTCACGGCACCGATCTGACCATGGAAGGCGTCGTGCGGCTCGCGCGGGACGGAGACCCGGGCTGCCGTCGGGTGATCGCCGACGTCGGCCGCCACATCGGCAGTGGAGTGGCCAATCTCTGCAACCTGCTGAACCCGAGCCGGGTGGTCCTCGGCGGTGATCTCGCCGAGGCCGGTGAGCTGGTGCTCGGGCCGATCCGGGAGTCCGTCGGCCGCTACGCGATCCCCAGTGCGGCACGCCAGTTGTCCGTTCTCCCCGGTGCCCTCGGAGGCCGTGCGGAGGTGCTCGGAGCGCTCGCTCTCGCCCTCAGCGAGATGGGTGATTCGACCCTTCTGGACGGAACTGCCCCCGGCGCCCTTGAGGCCGCCACCCCTGCCTTCACTTAGAGAACGGATGGCACCGTTGCCATCTCGTTAAGGATTTACTTCTTGACGTCGCACGTGTGGCCGAGTTGACTTCCAGCCACCTCGGCCGCAATGTCGCGGCCTCGTCAGGGAGGTTTCTGAAGTGAACACGCGTATGCGTCGCGCCGCTGTTGCTATTGCCGCCGGTACGATGGCCGTTTCGCTTGCTGCCTGTGGCAGCGCCAAGGAGTCGGGCGACAACGCCGACTCCACGGGGTCCGCCAAGAAGGGCGACGACATCAAGGTCGGCCTGCTCCTTCCCGAGAACGCGACGGCCCGTTACGAGAAGTTCGACCGGCCGCTCATCGAGAAGAAGGTCAAGGAACTCACCAACAACAAGGGTGAGGTCGTCTACGCCAACGCCAAGCAGGACGCCAGCACGCAGAACCAGCAGGTCGACACCATGGTGACCAACAAGGTCGACGTGCTGATCGTGGACGCGGTGGACTCCAAGGCCATCGCCGGCTCGGTGAAGAAGGCCAAGGACGCGGGCATCCCCGTCGTCGCTTACGACCGCCTGGCCGAGGGCCCGATCGACGCCTACACCTCGTTCGACAACGAGACGGTCGGCAAGACCCAGGGCGAGGCCCTGCTGAAGGCGCTGGGCGACAAGGCCAAGGACGGCCAGATCGTCATGATGAACGGGTCCTCCACCGACCCCAACGCCGCCCAGTTCAAGAAGGGCGCGCACTCCGTGCTCGACGGCAAGGTGAAGGTCGGCCGCGAGTACGACACCAAGGAGTGGAAGCCGGAGAACGCCAACCAGAACATGGAGGGCGCCATCTCCGCCCTCGGCAAGGACAAGATCGTCGGCGTCTACTCCGCCAACGACGGCATGGCGGGCGGCATCATCACCGCCCTGAAGGCCGCCGGCATCGCCGACATCCCGGTCACCGGCCAGGACGCCGAGCTCGCGGGTGTGCAGCGCATCGTCACCGGTGAGCAGTACATGAGCGTCTACAAGCCCTACCCGCAGGAGGCGGACGTCGCGGCCGAGATGGCCGTCGCCCTCGCCCAGGGCAAGTCGCTCGACTCGATCGCCAAGGACAAGGTCGACAGCCCGACCACCAAGGCCGTCCCGTCCGTCCTCGTCCCGGTCGTCTCGCTGACGAAGGACAACATCAACGACACCGTCATCAAGGACGGCATCTACACCGTGAACGAGATCTGCGCGGGCAAGTACAAGGCCGCCTGCGACAAGATCGGTCTCAAGTAGGCAACCGCCAAGTCCCCTGCCGAGCACGGGAGTCCGAGCCGGACTCCCGTGACTCCATGCGGGGACCGGTTCGCCCCGAGTTCCTCCGGCGCCCCGCCACATCAGCCCCGCAAGCTATGCGGGGCGCCGGACGGATCACCCCTCCCACACTTCTGCACAACCTCCCGCCGGGTCAGGCGGCGAAGGAGATGGTTCACGTGTCCGCTACGCCCGTGCTGGCGTTGCGCGGGGTCTCCAAGCGGTTCGGTGCCGTTCAGGCGCTCACCGACGTAGAGCTTGAGGTCCACGCCGGTGAAGTGGTCGCCCTGGTGGGCGACAACGGCGCCGGAAAGTCCACGCTGGTCAAGACGATCGCCGGCGTGCACCCCATCGATGAGGGCGTCATCGAATGGGACGGCAGGTCCGTCCAGATCAACAAGCCGCACGACGCCCAGAACCTGGGCATCGCGACCGTCTACCAGGACCTCGCGCTCTGCGACAACATCGACGTCGTCGGCAACCTCTACCTGGGCCGGGAGCTCCGCAAGCGCGGCATCCTGGACGAGGTGGAGATGGAGCGCCGCTCCCGCGAGCTGCTCGACACGCTGTCGATCCGCATCCCCAGCGTGCGCATCCCGATCGCCTCGCTCTCCGGTGGTCAGCGCCAGACCGTGGCCATCGCCCGTTCCATGCTCGGCGAGCCCAAACTGGTCATCCTCGACGAGCCCACCGCCGCCCTCGGCGTCGAGCAGACCGCGCAGGTCCTCGACCTGGTCGAGCGGCTGCGCGAGCGCGGCCACGCCGTGATCCTCATCAGCCACAACATGGCCGACGTGAAGGCCGTCGCGGACAAGGTCGCCGTGCTGCGCCTCGGGCGCAACAACGGCGTCTTCGAGGTCAAGTCGACCTCGCAGGAAGAGATCATCTCCGCCATCACCGGCGCCACCGACAACGCCGTGACCCGCCGTGCGGCGCGCACGAACGGGGAGGGTTCCAAGTGAGCATCGACAAGACCTCCGCGGCTCCGGACGAGCACGTCGTGGAGAACCCCGAGGCGGCCAAGGCCGCCGTCACGGTCGTCGACCCCCGGCTGCTGGTGCGCGAGCAGGGCCTCAAGGGCTACGTCAGCGAGTTCAAGCGGAAGATGAAGTCCGGCGACCTGGGCTCCATCCCGGTCGTCATCGGCCTGGCCGTCATCTGGCTCATCTTCACGAGCCTGAACTCCAACTTCCTCACCGCGGGCAACCTGTCCGACATGTCCGTCGCCATGGTCGGCACGGGCATGATCGCCGTCGGCATCGTGTTCGTGCTGCTGCTCGGCGAGATCGACCTGTCGGTCGGCTCGGTGTCCGGTGTGGCGGGTGCTTCGTTCGCGGTGCTGAACGTCACCAACGGCATGAACGAGTGGCTCGCCTTCGTGCTGGCCATCCTCACCGGCACGGTCGCCGGTGTGCTGCACGGCTTCTTCTTCGCGAAGATCGGCGTCCCCGCCTTCGCCGTCACCCTGGCCGGTCTGCTCTTCTGGAACGGCCTCATGCTCCAGATCCTGGGCGACAACGGCACCATCAACCTCGACCCGGACGGGGTCGTGGCCCAGCTGACCAGCTACTACTTCTCCGACGTGGCCGCCGCGTACAGCCTGGCCGCGGTGGTGACCGCCGGGTTCTTCCTCAGCTCCTTCCTCGGCAACCGGCGCCGCGAGGCCGCGGGTGTGCCGTCCCGGCCGCTGAGCGAGACCATCGTGCGGACCGCACTGCTGGCGGTGCTCGCCTTCGCCGTCGCCATCGTCTTCAACCAGTACAAGGGCCTGCCGCTCGCCGTGGTGATCTTCATCGTGGTGCTGCTGGTCACGGACTTCGCGCTGCGCCGCACGGCGTACGGCCGGAAGGTGTTCGCACTCGGCGGCAGCGTCGAGGCGTCGCGCCGCGCCGGCATCAACGTGGAGATGGTCCGGATCTCGGTGTTCGCGATCTCCGGTACCTTCGCCGCGGTGGGCGGCCTGTTCATCGCGTCCAAGATCGCGGCGGCCAACCAGGGCGCCGGCGGCGGTGACCTGCTGATGAACGCGATCGCCGCGGCGGTCATCGGCGGTACGTCGCTCTTCGGTGGCCGCGGCCGCACGTGGAACGCGCTGCTCGGTGTCCTGGTGATCGTATCGATCCAGTACGGCCTCGCCCTGGAGGGCATCGCCTCCCCGGTGCAGTACATGATCACCGGTGGTGTGCTGTTGGCCACGGTCGTGATCGACGCCGTCACCCGCAGGACACAGAAGACCGCAGGGCGCGCGTAACGCCGAGGAACACCCTCTGTGCCCGGTACCCCCCAGGTACCGGGCACAGCTGTGTCGTAGAGGTGGCGCACCATGGGTAGAGCCGAACGCGTGACGTACGACGCACAGCCTCGGCGCCGCCCGCACGGGCGGAACATTAGACTCGACAAGCCCGGCAACAGCTCTACTGCAAGGAGGCACGGGTGCCGCTGCTGACCCGTATCAGGGGACCGCGCGATCTGGACCGGCTCAACCTGGAGGAGCTGAACCAGCTGGCGGAGGAGATCCGGAGCTTCCTTGTCGAAGCGGTCTCCAAGACCGGCGGTCACCTCGGCCCCAACCTCGGCGTGGTGGAGCTCACCATCGCCCTGCACCGGGTCTTCGACTCGCCCAGGGACAAGGTGCTCTGGGACACCGGCCACCAGTCCTACGTCCACAAGCTGCTCACCGGCCGTCAGGACTTCTCGAAGCTGAAGATGAAGGGCGGCCTGTCCGGCTATCCCTCGCAGGCCGAGTCCGAGCACGACGTCATCGAGAACTCGCACGCCTCGACCGTCCTCGGCTGGGCCGACGGCATCGCCAAGGCCAACCAGATCATGGAGCGCGACGACCACGTCGTGGCCGTGATCGGTGACGGCGCCCTGACCGGCGGCATGGCCTGGGAGGCGCTGAACAACATCGCCGACGCCAAGGACCGCCCGCTCGTCATCGTCGTCAACGACAACGAGCGCTCCTACGCGCCGACCATCGGCGGCCTCGCCAACCACCTGGCGACCCTGCGCACCACCGACGGCTACGAGCGCTTCCTCGCCCGCACCAAGGAGGTCCTGGAGCGCACGCCCGTCGTCGGACGGCCGCTCTACGACACCCTGCACGGCGCCAAGAAGGGGCTGAAGGACTTCATCGCCCCGCAGGGCATGTTCGAAGACCTCGGCCTGAAGTACGTCGGCCCGATCGACGGGCACGACCTGGAGGCCCTGGAGTCGGCGCTCGCCAAGGCCAAGCGGTTCGGCGGGCCGGTCATCGTGCACTGCCTCACCGAGAAGGGCCGCGGCTACCAGCCGGCCCTCCAGGACGAAGCGGACCGCTTCCACGCCGTCGGCAAGATCCACCCCGACACGGGCCTGCCGATCGCCAGCTCCGGCGCCGACTGGACGTCCGTCTTCGGCGAGGAGATGGTCAAGCTCGGTGAGGAGCGCGAGGACATCGTCGCCATCACGGCCGCGATGCTCCAGCCGGTCGGCCTGGACAAGTTCGCCAAGCGCTTCCCCAAGCGGGTCTACGACGTCGGCATCGCCGAGCAGCACGGCGCCGTCTCCGCGGCCGGCCTGGCCACGGGCGGCGTGCACCCGGTGTTCGCCGTCTACGCCACCTTCCTCAACCGTGCCTTCGACCAGGTGCTGATGGACGTGGCCCTGCACAAGTGCGGCGTCACCTTCGTGCTCGACCGGGCCGGGGTCACCGGCACCGACGGTGCCTCCCACAACGGCATGTGGGACATGTCGATCCTTCAGGTCGTGCCCGGACTGCGGCTGGCCGCGCCGCGTGACGCCGACCAGGTGCGCGCCCAGCTGCGCGAGGCCGTCGCCGTCGACGACGCGCCGACCGTGGTCCGCTTCTCCAAGGGCGCCGTCGGCCCCGCCGTGCCCGCCGTGCGGCGCGTCGGCGGCATGGACGTCCTGCGCGAGCCCGGCACCGACCGGCCGGATGTGCTCCTGGTCTCCGTCGGAGCCCTCGCGCCGATGTGCCTGGAGATCGCCGGCCTGCTCGACAGGCAGGGCATCTCGACGACCGTCGTCGACCCGCGCTGGGTCAAGCCCGTCGACGAGGCCATGGCCCCGCTCGCCGAGCAGCACCGCGTGGTCGTCACCGTCGAGGACAACAGCCGGGTCGGTGGCGTCGGCTCGACGATCGCCCAGGCGCTGCGCGACGCGGGCGTGGACGTGCCGCTGCGGGACTTCGGCATCCCGCCGCGCTTCCTCGACCACGCCTCGCGGGCCGAGGTCCTCGCCGAGATCGGGCTCACCGCGCCCGACATCGCCCGGCAGGTGACCGGGCTGGTCGCCAAGCTGGACGGGCGTTTCGAGCGCAGCGCGGCGGACGCCGTGGACGCCGCGCGCGACTGACGCGGCCGGGACGGCCGAACGGGTTCGAGATGGGCCGGTTTCCCCACCATGAGGGTGGTGGAACCGGCCCGTTGGCGTGAATTCGCCCGTGCCGGGGCATACGGATGGTGCCACCTCTCGATCATGTCGAGGACGACGAGCGTGGGAGGTAACCCCGTGAGCAGTACCCTCTTCCGGACGAAGAAGGTCGAGCAGTCCATCCTCGACACCGAGGAGCCAGAACACGCGCTCAAGAAGTCCTTGTCCGCGCTGGATCTGACCGTCTTCGGCGTCGGTGTGATCATCGGTACCGGCATCTTCGTTCTCACCGGCACAGTCGCCAAGAACAACGCCGGGCCGGCCACGGCTCTGGCGTTCGTGGCCGCGGGCGTCGCCTGCGCCCTGGCCGCCCTCTGTTACGCCGAGTTCGCGTCCACGGTCCCGGTCGCCGGGTCCGCCTACACGTTCTCGTACGCCTCCCTCGGTGAACTGCCCGCGTGGATCATCGGCTGGGACCTGGTTCTGGAGTTCGCACTCGGTACGGCGGTGGTGGCCGTCGGCTGGTCCGGCTACATCCAGTCGCTCATGGACAACGCGGGCTGGAACATGCCGGCGGCCCTCGGCAGCCGCGAGGGTGCCGACGCCTTCGGCTTCGACATCCTCGCCGCCGCGCTCGTCCTCGTCCTCACCGCCATCCTGGTGGTCGGCATGAAGCTGTCCGCGCGAATCACGTCGATCGTCGTCGCCATCAAGGTGACGGTCGTCCTCGTCGTGATCATCGCGGGCGCGTTCCTCATCAAGGGCGACAACTACGACCCGTTCATCCCCAAGGAGCAGCCCGTGGAGGCCGGGGCGAGTCTCGACTCCCCTCTGATCCAGCTCATGTTCGGCTGGGCACCCTCCAACTTCGGCGTGATGGGCATCTTCACCGCCGCCTCGGTCGTGTTCTTCGCCTTCATCGGCTTCGACGTCGTGGCCACGGCCGCCGAGGAGACCAAGAACCCGCAGCGCGACATGCCGCGCGGCATCCTCGGCTCCCTCGTCATCTGCACGACGCTGTACGTCCTTGTGTCGATCGTCGTCACCGGCATGCAGCACTACAGCGAGCTGTCCGTCGACGCCCCGCTCGCCGATGCCTTCAAGGCCACCGGGCATCCGTGGTACGCGGGCTTCATCAGCTTCGGCGCCGCGGTCGGCCTGACGACGGTGTGCATGATCCTGCTGCTCGGCCAGACGCGTGTGTTCTTCGCGATGAGCCGCGACGGCCTGCTGCCGCGGTTCTTCTCGCGCGTCCACCCGCGGTTCAAGACCCCGCACCGGCCGACGATCCTGCTCGGCGTGATCATCGCCGTCCTCGCCGGCTTCACCCCGCTGACGGAGCTCGCCGCCCTGGTGAACATCGGCACGCTGTTCGCCTTCGTGGTGGTCGCCATCGGCGTGATCATCCTCCGCAAGTCCCGCCCCGACCTGCCCCGGGCCTTCCGCACCCCGTGGGTGCCGGTCATCCCGATCCTGTCGGTCTGCGCGTCCCTGTGGCTGATGATCAACCTGCCCGCCGAGACGTGGGTCCGCTTCGCCATCTGGATGGCCGCCGGCTTCCTCGTCTACTTCCTGTACGGCCGCACCCACAGCCGCCTTGCCCGCTCCGAAGCGGGGGAGGAACAGCCGAGCGCGGGGGGTGGCACGCCGTAAGCGGCTGCGGCTGCGGCTTCGGGGCCGTGTGCCGGCGGCGGCCTGTGGCTGCCCCGGTGGGAGTGCGCGTGGCGCCTGTTCGCCGGGGCGGGCCGGGGCCGCGCCGGGAGCGTCCTTCCTCGGAACGGCGCGATGGGGTGTCATACCGACTGACGGTTCGTCGACGCGCCAACCGCTGCCGGCGGCCCCCCGACACGGCCCCTTGCGTACGACGGCGGCTGCCGGTGCGTAGGGGCCCGCCGCCCTGGCTGCGGGCCATCGTGCCACCCCAGGGGCGGCACGGGTGGGCGGTCGGGGTCCCGGTCCCCCCTGCTCGGGCGAAGCGCCGAGAGCCTGGGGGAGGCGCCTCGTCGCGCCGAGTCGCGCGTCGCCCCAGCCCCGACGCCCGGCACCGCTCCTACGGGCGAACAGACCGCGGCCCCGCCACCTCCGCCCCCAGCTCCCCGACGCGCCTGCGTAGCTCCCGGTCCGCCGTGACGACAAGGACGGGACGGTCACCGGCCGACTCGACCACCTCCACGATGTGATCGTCCCCACTGCCGGGCGCCGACGACACCCGCACTCCGGGCACGGACTCCACCCCCCGCGCAGCCCCCTCCACCACCAGGACGATCTCCACCGGGCCGGACACGGCAGGAACCCCTTCCGAGGCCAACCGGTCCCGCAGCCGTTCCGCCGCACCCCGGCGGTCCCGCCACCACCCGTCCGGCACCGATCCGACGACGTTCGCGGCGTCGACCACGACGAGGAGGGGCGAAGGCTCGTTCATGGGGCCAGGGTCGCACGGCGGATGTGCCCGGGCGGGGGTGGGCCGCGCGCCGAGCCCTCGGGCCCGCATAAAGTGAACTGGTGAACGGCGACTGGCTCATCCGCGGCCGCGACGGCCGCCTCACCGTGTATCTGCCCTCCGGCGACGCCGTCCTGTGCCGGGCGGAACGCGGCCCCGGAGGCCCCTGGGAGAACGACCCGCGAACCGTCGGCGGTGCCCAGAAACTGCACCCGGAGGCGGCGGTCGGACAGGGCGCCGACGGCTACGCCCATCTGGCGGCCTGGCGGCCCACCACCCCGGGGGAGTCCGGGCTCGTGCACTCCACGCACTTCCGCCCCCGCCTCGCGCCCCTGGACTGGACTCCCATCGGCCACCCGGACAAGAAGGGCGACCGTACGGGGCCGCCCGCCGTGACCGTGGACGGGGCGGGGCGCGGCTATGTCTTCGTGCGAAACGGGAGCGGCGGAGTCAGCCTGCGCAACCAGAAGGTGAAGGGCGGCTGGGGAGGCTGGCTGGACCTGGAAGGGCATGACGTCGAGGGGGAGTTGGCCGCCGTCACGGGCGAGTCGGGGCTGGTCGAGCTGTACGCTGCCGTACCCGGCGGGATCCTGCGCTGGCGGCAGGAGTCGGACGGCAAGAAGCCGGTGCGGACCGAGGGCGTCGACGCTCCCGTACGTCCGGGCACCCTGCGCGCGCTCGCCACGTCCGCCGAGCACACCACTCTCTTCTTCACCGACGCCTCCGGCGATCTGTGCGCCTGGCGCCCCGGTGAGAAGCCGGTGACCCTGCTGGCCGCCGCCGGCCCGGGGCCCGTCTCCGCCGTCCGGTGTGTCATCGAGGGATACGACTGCACCGTGCTCGCCCAGCGGTCGGCGAGCGGCCGGGTCGCCTTCGCCGCGTACCCGACCGAGCAGGAGTCGGCCGGTGCCTGGTGGACCGAGTCCGGCCCTGGGCTGCCCGCCGACGCCGTCGTGTCGGTGGCGCTCGATGAGCACGAGGAGGTCGTCGCGGCCTCCCTGTCGCCCTCGACGGGGACCGTGCTGCTCACCCGTCGCAAGGACGAGCCGGGGCTGGCGCTGGAGGCCTGGCGGGAGATCTGACCGCTTGCAAGAAGTGGAACCAGCCCCTTGCTCTCGACGCTCTTGTCGCGCCGGACACCTGAAGCGTGTCAAGCGTCGTGGCGTGAACAAGGCGCACGGGAGAACACGCTCGAAAAGAGGCCGTCCGGCTCCTCGCCCCGGACGAGGACGTGCCGCTTGCAGGCGGTGATGCGGTGACGGCAATGCGGAGAAGGGGGGCGGGTGCACGGATTGTTGCCGTACGCCCCACCCCCCTCAGGGGTTACGCGTTACGCCGGGACGCTCGCGACGCCCTGCGCCAGGAACCTCTTGCCGTTCACGCGCTCGGAGACACCCTCGCGGTCCAGGTACGGCGTGATGCCGCCCAGGTGGAAGGGCCAGCCGGCGCCCGTGATGAGGCACAGGTCGATGTCCTGCGCCTCGGCGACGACGCCCTCGTCGAGCATGATGCCGATCTCCTGCGCCACCGCGTCGAGCACACGGTCGCGGACCTGCTCCTCCGTCAGGACGGTGTCGCCCTGCTTCAGCAGCGCGGCGACCTCGGGGTCGAGCTCCGGCTTGCCGGAGTCGTAGACGTAGAAGCCGCGCTTGCCCGCCTCGACGACCGCCTTGAGGTTCGGGGAGACCGTGAAGCGGTCCGGGAACGCCCGGTTGAGCGTCTCGGAGACGTGCAGGCCGATCGCCGGGCCGACCAGCTCCAGCAGGACCAGCGGCGACATCGGCAGACCGAGCGGCTCGACGCCCTTCTCGGCGACCTCGACGGGGGTGCCCTCGTCGATGATGTTCTGGATCTCGCCCATGAAGCGGGTCAGGATGCGGTTCACGACGAACGCCGGGGCGTCCTTGGTGAGGACCGCGGTCTTCTTCAGCTTCTTGGCGACGGCGAAGGCCGTGGCCAGGGAGGCGTCGTCGGTCTTCTCGCCGCGGACGATCTCCAGCAGCGGGAGCACCGCGACCGGGTTGAAGAAGTGGAAGCCCACGACCCGCTCGGGGTTCTTGAGCTTCGACGCCATCTCGGAGACCGACAGCGAGGAGGTGTTCGTCGCGAAGATGGCGTGCGCCGGGGCGACCGCCTCGACCTCCGCGAACACCTGCTGCTTGACGCCGATCTCCTCGAACACGGCCTCGATGATGAAGTCCGCGTCCGCGAAGCCCTCGGCCTTGTCCAGCACACCGGACACCAGCGCCTTGAGGCGGTTGGCCTTGTCCTGGTTGATACGGCCCTTGCCGAGCAGCTTGTCGATCTCGGCGTGGACGTAGCCCACACCCTTGTCGACGCGCTCCTGGTCGATGTCGGTCAGCACGACCGGCACCTCCAGGCGGCGCAGGAACAGCAGCGCGAGCTGGCTGGCCATCAGACCGGCGCCGACGACACCGACCTTGGTGACCGGGCGGGCCAGGTTCTTGTCCGGGGCGCCGGCCGGGCGCTTGCCGCGCTTCTGCACCAGGTTGAAGGCGTAGATGCCGGAGCGCAGTTCGCCGCCCATGATGAGGTCGGCGAGGGCCTTGTCCTCGGCGTCGTAGCCCTGCTGCAGGTCGCCGTTCTTGGCGGCGGCGATGATGTCCAGGGCGCGGTAGGCGGCCGGGGCCGCGCCGTGCACCTTGGAGTCCGCGATGAAGCGGCCCTTGGCGACGGCCTGGTCCCAGGCCTCGCCGCGGTCGATGACCGGGCGCTCGATCTCCAGCTCGCCCTTGAGGACGGCCGCGGTCCAGATCAGCGACTGCTCCAGGAAGTCCGCGCCCTCGAAGATCGCGTCGGCGATCCCGAGCTCGAAGACCTGCTTGCCCTTGAGCTGCTTGTTCTGGTTGAGGCTGTTCTCGATGATCACCGAGACGGCCTTCTCGGGGCCGATCAGGTTCGGCAGCAGGGCGCAGCCGCCCCAGCCCGGGACCAGACCGAGGAAGACCTCGGGCAGCGAGAACGCCGGCAGGGCCGCGGAGACGGTGCGGTAGGTGCAGTGCAGACCGACCTCGACACCGCCGCCCATCGCGGCACCGTTGTAGTACGCGAAGGTCGGCACGGCCAGCTTGGACAGCCGCTTGAAGACCTCGTGGCCGCCCTTGCCGATGGCGAGGGCGTGCTCGTACTCCTTGAGGATCTCCACGCCCTTGAGGTCGGCGCCGACCGCGAAGATGAACGGCTTGCCGGTGAGGCCGACGCCGACGATCTCGCCGTCCGCCGCCTCCTTCTCGACCTGGTCGATGGCGGCGTTCAGGTTCGCCAGCGAGGCCGGGCCGAAGGTGGTCGGCTTGGTGTGGTCGTGGCCGTTGTCCAGGGTGATCAGGGCGAAGCGCCCGGCACCGAGGGGGAGGTCGAAGTGGCGTACGTGCGCACTCGTGACGACCTCGTCCGGGAACAGCTCGGAAGCCTGCTTGAGAAGCTCGGCGGTGGTGCTCACTTGTCCCCCTCGAAGTGCGGGTTCTCCCAGATGACCGTCGCGCCCATGCCGAAGCCGACGCACATGGTGGTCAGGCCGTAGCGGACGTGCGGCTGCTCCTCGAACTGGCGGGCCAGCTGCGTCATCAGACGGACGCCGGAGGAGGCCAGCGGGTGGCCGAACGCGATGGCGCCGCCGTACTGGTTGACGCGCTCGTCGTCGTCGGCGATGCCGTAGTGGTCCAGGAAGGCCAGGACCTGGACGGCGAAGGCCTCGTTGATCTCGAACAGGCCGATGTCGGAGATCGACAGACCCGCCTGGGCCAGCGCCTTCTCCGTCGCCGGGATCGGGCCGTAGCCCATGACCTCCGGCTCCACGCCCGCGAAGGAGTAGGAGACCAGGCGCATCTTCACGGGGAGGTCGTGCTCGCGCGCGAAGTCCTCGGAGGCGATGAGCGAGGCGGTGGCGCCGTCGTTCAGACCGGCCGCGTTACCGGCGGTGACCCGGCCGTGCACACGGAAGGGGGTCTTCAGACCCGACAGGTTCTCCAGGGTCGTGCCCGGGCGCATCGGCTCGTCGGCGGTGACCAGGCCCCAGCCCGTCTCACCGGCCTCGGGGGAGGTGCGGCGGACCGAGACCGGCACCAGGTCGGCCTGGATCTTGCCGTTGGCGTACGCCTTGGCGGCCTTCTCCTGGGAGCGCACGGCGTACTCGTCGGCGCGCAGCTTGGTGATCTGCGGGTAGCGGTCGTGGAGGTTCTCCGCGGTCATGCCCATGAAGAGGGCCGACTCGTCGACCAGCTTCTCCGAGACGAACCGCGGGTTCGGGTCGACGCCCTCGCCCATGGGGTGGCGGCCCATGTGCTCGACACCGCCCGCGATGGCGATGTCGTAGGCGCCGAAGGCGACGGAACCGGCGACCGAGGTGACGGCCGTCAGGGCGCCGGCGCACATGCGGTCGATGGAGTAGCCCGGCACGGACTGCGGGAGACCCGCGAGGATCCCGGCGGTGCGTCCGATGGTCAGGCCCTGGTCACCGATCTGCGTGGTCGCGGCGATGGCGACCTCGTCGATCTTCTTCGGGTCGAGTCCGGGGTTGCGGCGCAGCAGCTCCCGGATCGCCTTCACGACGAGGTCGTCGGCACGGGTCTCGTGGTAGATGCCCTTCGGGCCCGCCTTGCCGAACGGGGTGCGGACGCCGTCGACGAAGACGACGTCCCTGACGGTACGAGGCACGATGGCTCTCCTCCAGGGTCAGGATCTGCATTGCTGCTGCGATGCGCTGAGCGCGCGCTCAGGCCCATGCTACTTATGAGTAACGTGACTGCACACCCCTGACAGGCGGAGCGGTGAAGGTCACACCCCATGAGGGCAGTGCCCTGCTTTTCAGGGGCGCGGGGAACTGCGCGAGCAACCCCGTACGGCCCGCACCCCCGTACGGTCCCTACCGAGGCGGCGCAGTGGACCCGCGAGGCGTCAGCACCGGTGTCGGCACAGGATGGGACCCACCCTCGCCCCCGGTGATCACCGAGAACAGCGTCCTCGCCACGTCCGCTCCAAACCCGTGCACGTCATGGCTCATAGCCGAAAGCGTCGGATGCGTCAGCCGGCACAGCTGCGAGTCGTCCCAGGCCAGCAGCGACACGTCCTCCGGCACCCGCAGCCCCATCTCCGCCGCCACCGACAGCCCCGCCACCGCCATGATGTCGTTGTCGTAGAGGATCGCGGTCGGCCGGTCGGCCGGCGCCGCGGTCAGCAGCGACCGGGTCGCCCGGGCCCCCGCGTCCCCCGAGAAATCCGTCGCGACCTGCCAGGCCCCCGCCAGCGCCAGCGTCCCCGCCGTCTCGTCGAACGCCGCCGTCCGGATCGCCGTGTGACCGAGGTCCGCCGCCCCGCCCACCCGGGCGATCCGACGGTGCCCGAGGGCGGCCAGATACCGCACCGCCTCCGTCACGGCCGTGGCGTCGTCCGTCCACACCGAGGTGAGCCCTCCGGTGAGCGAGGGATGCCCGACGGCGACCGCCGGCATCCCGAGGCGCTGCGTCATGGCCGCCCGCGGATCGTCCGAGCGGAAGTCGACGAGGATCGACCCGCCGACCTGCCGCCCCCGCCACCACGTCTCCTGGACGCCCACCTCCTCGTCCGTGTTCCGCACCAGCCTCAGCAGCAGCGAGCTGGAGTGCTCGGTCAGCACGCTCTGCACGCCGGAGACGAACTCCATGTACCAGGGTTCGAGCCCCAGGACCCGCGCCGGCCGGCACACCGCCAGGCCCACCACGTCCACCCGTGATCCGGCCAGGGTCCGCGCCGTGAGGCTCGGCGCCCAGCCCAGATCGCGCGCCGCCCGGAAGATCCGGTCCCGGGTGGCCTCCGAGAGCCCGGGCTTGTGGTTGAAGGCGAGGGACACGGCACCCTTGGACACACCGGCGCGCGCGGCGACGTCCTTGATGGTGACGCGAGGGGTGGGCGTTGCCGTCATCGGGTGGGCTCCACGCAGTACAGGGCCGAACGGGCGGTCTCCGCGTCCGGAGTCTTCCAGCCGCGCACCCCGATGGTCACCTCTTCGCCCGGCAGCAGGGTGACCGGCCCCCGGTCGGCCCGCGCCCCCGGCTCCAGCCGGTCGGCCTGGAGCAGCAGGTCCCGGACCAGGGTGCGGGCGGTCACGGTGATGCCGCCGGGGGTGAGCGTGACATCGAACTCGGGCTGCGGGTAGGAGAGTTCGCGGTCCGGCAGCGGGAAGTGCACCGCCCGCAGCCCCTCCCCGTCGGCGACCAGGAACTCCTCCGGCCCGACGGGCGTCAGCTCGCGCGGCACCTCGATCCGGGCCACGGCCCGTGCCCCGGCCGTGAACTTCACATTCGTCTGCCCCAGGGTCTCGCCCGCCATGGACATCCGGCGCAGGGTGAGTTCCCCCGTCCAGTCCCCGGCCGCCTGGTTCACGGCGGCCAGGTCCAACCCGCCGTCCCCCGCCGGGTCCAACCCGCCGTCCCCCGCCAGGATCGTCAGCAGCCGGTCCGCGTACAGCCGCCTCAGCTCGTGGTACAGCGGCTTCTCCCGGCCGTCCCCGTCGATCGCCGCCCAGGAGGTCACCGGCCAGCAGTCGTTGAGCTGCCAGACGATCGTGCCCGCGCACACCGGCCAGTGCGCACGCCAGTGCTCGATCCCGGCCGCGACCGCCCGCGCCTGGTTGAGCTGCATGAGGTAGTGCCACCGGTCGAAGTCGCCCTCCGGCACGGCGAAATGCCGCTCGAGCCCCCGCTCCAGCTTGCCGTTGCCGTCGTCGGCCTTCTGGTGGTGCAGCATGCCGGGGGAGTCCGATGCGAGCTCCTCCCCGGGCAGCGCACGGCGCAGCGTGGCGTACGCGGGCGGCGCCTGCCAGCCGAACTCGGCGACGAAGCGCGGCACGCTCAGCCGGTAGTCCGCGTAGTCCTCCCGGTTCCACACCTCCCACGAGTGGTGGGTGCCGTGCGCCGGGTCGTTCGGATGGCGGTCCCACGACCCTGACCAGGGGCTGCCCGCCGTGTAGGGCCGGGTCGGGTCCAGCTCGGCCACCACGCGCGGCAGCAGGCCCAGGTAGTACCCCTCGCCCCAGGAGTCCCCGGCCAGCCGCGGCTCCCACTCCCAGTCCCTGAAGCCCCACAGGTTCTCGTTGTTGCCGTTCCACAGCACGAGCGACGGATGCGGCATCAGCCGTACGACGTTCTCCCGCGCCTCGGCCTCCACCTCGCCGCGCAGGGGCTGCTCCTCCGGGTAGGCCGCGCAGGCGAACGGGAAGTCCTGCCAGACCAGCAGCCCGAGCTCGTCGCAGGCGTCGTAGAAGTCCTCGCTCTCGTAGATGCCGCCGCCCCAGATCCGTACGAGGTCCACGCCCGCGCCGGCCGCCTGCTCCAGCCGCTCCCGGTAGCGCTCGCGGGTGATCCGGGACGGGAAGACGTCGTCGGGGATCCAGTTGACGCCCCGCGCGAAGAGCCGCTCGCCGTTGACGGCGAGGGTGAAGCCGGTGCCGTGCGCGTCGGGCCGCCGGTCCAGCTCCACCGTCCTGAAGCCGATCCGCCGCCGCCACACGTCCAGGGCGTCCTCGCCGTGCAGCAGCGTCAACTCAACCTCGTAGAGCGGCTGCTGGCCGTAACCGCGTGGCCACCACAGCTCCGCGTCCGGCACCCGCAGCCGTACGACCCCGCCCGCCCCCGCGATCTCGGCCCGTGCCCGCACCCCCGCGACGGTCGCCTCCACGGCGAGCGGTGCCTCGACCCGGGTCCGCTCGACGTCCACGGCCAGCTCGACGACCCCGGCGCCCTCCTCGACGGTCACCAGGGGACGCACCCGGGCGATCCGTGCCGTCGACCAGTGCTCCAGGCGCACCGGCCGCCAGATCCCGGCCGTCACCAGGGTGGGCCCCCAGTCCCAGCCGAAGGAGCAGGCCATCTTGCGCAGGTACTGGTACGGCTCGGTGTAGGCGGCGGGCCGCTCACCCACCAGTCCCCGCACGGCCTCGGCCTCGGCGTAGGCGGAGACGAACCGCACGGACAGCCGCCCGGACAGACCCGTCACGTCGAACCGGTAGGACCGGTGCATGTTGCGCACCTTCCCCAGCAGCCGCCCGTCCAGGGCGATCTCGGCGACGGTGTCGAGCCCGTCGAAGACCAGGTCGGTCTGCTCCTGCGCGGACGAGCCCCCGAGCTCCCGCTCGTAGGTCCAGTCGCGGCGCCCCACCCAGGCCACCTCGGTCTCGTTCCGGCCGAGGAACGGGTCCGGGATCACCCCGGCCGACATCAGGTCGGTGTGCACGCACCCCGGCACCGTGGCCGGCAGCCTGTCCGAGTCGTGCCGCAGGATCCATCCGTCGCCGAGCGGTGTGGCCTCCAGCATGCGCACTCCCTTAACCGGTTCAGTGAAGAGTCGTGTGACGGTTTCGCATCGTTGGCGGGATTGCGACTTTACCGGTTGAGTACGCGCTGCCAGAGTTCCGAACCAGCCATACCGCACGTGCTCGTCCGTCCCGAGTTCCCCTCCGTGAACGGAGCTGATGCACATGAACCGCCGTACCCTCCTCGCCCTCGCCGTGGGCGCCGCTCTGCTGGCCTCCGGCTGCACCGGCACCGGAGGCTCCTCCGAGGGCGCCGACGCCGAGGCGCCCGACGATCCCGCCAAGGTCAGCGCAACCATCACCGTCCTCACCCACCGCACCGACCTCGTGCAGGACGGGACGATGAAGAAGTACGCCGCCGAGTTCAACAGGACGTACCCCAAGGTGAAGGTCGAGTTCGACGGCATCACCGACTACGAGGGCGAAGTCAAGATCCGTATGAACACCGAGAACTACGGGGACGTCCTCATGATCCCCGCGGTGATCGAGAAGAAGGACTACCCCAGGTTCTTCGCCTCGCTGGGCAGTGAGGCGGAGCGGAGCAAGAAGTACCGCTTCACCGATTTCACCGCCGTCGGCGGAAAGGTCTACGGCCAGAGCCCGCTCGGCGCACTTCCGGGGTTCATCTACAACAAGAAGGTGTGGAGTAAGGCCGGGATCACCGAATGGCCCACGACACCGGCCGAGTTCCTCGCCGGCCTCAAGGCCATCAAGTCGAAGACGGAGGCGATTCCCTACTACACCAACTTCAAGGACAAGTGGCCGCTCAGCCAGTGGACGGGCGTCAACGGCTCGGTCGGCTGCGACGAGCAGGCCACCACCAGGCTCGCCGAGGGCAACCCCTGGGCCGAGGGCGCCGACCTGCGCGTGGCGGACACCTTGCTGTACGACATCGTGCACGAGGGGCTCGTCGAGAAGGACCCGACCACCACCAACTGGGAGGCGTCCAAGCCCAAGCTGGCCAAGGGCGAGATCGCCACCATGTGGCTCGGTTCCTGGGCGGTCATCCAGATGCAGGGCGCTGCGAAGCAGGCCGGCACCGACCCGGACGACATCGGGTTCATGCCCTTCCCCGCCCAGAAGGACGGCACGTTCTGCGCGGTGACGTCCCCCGACTACAACCAGGCCGTCAACATCAACTCCTCGCACAAGGAGGCCGCCCGCGCCTGGATCGACTGGTTCACCGACAAGTCCGGCTACGCGCAGGACAACCTGGCGCTGTCCCCGCTCAAGGACGCCCCGCTGCCCGGTGTCCTGAAGCCGTACGAGGAGGCGGGCGTCAAGCTCCTCGAACTCGACGACAGCAAGGGCGCCGAGGTGAAGAGCATCGACAACCAGTCCGAGGTCGGCATCAACAAGCCCGACTACCGCCAGGAACTCGTCGACATGGCCCGCGGCGCCAGGAAGGGCGACCCGGACGACTTCCTGGACGGCCTCGGTGAGAAGTGGACCGAGACGCAGAAGTCGCTGGGGTCCTGATGACGGGCACCACCGACACGGCGGCCGTCGCGGCCGCCTCCAAGGCGACCGCCGCCCCCGCCCCCGCCCCGGCCCCGCGCCCGGCACGCCTGTGGCGCGGGGCCACCCCCTGGCTCTTCCTGCTCGCCCCGCTCACGCTCCTGATCGTCTTCACCTACGCGCCGATCGCCAACATGGTCGCGTACAGCTTCACCGACTGGGACGGGGTGAGCCCCGAACTGAACTACACGGGCGCCGAGAACTACGCCGAACTCTTCACCCGCTCCGAGCTGTTCGAGGTCTTCTGGGTCAGCGGCTACTACCTGGCGGCCTCCGTCGTCCAGATCGTGGCCGCGCTCTACTTCGCCACCATCCTCAGCTTCAACGTCCGCTTCCGGAACTTCTTCAAGGGCGTGCTGTTCTTCCCGTATCTGATCAACGGGGTGGCGATCGGGTTCGTCTTCCTCTACTTCTTCCAGGACGGCGGCACCCTCGACTCGGTGCTGAGCCTGTTCGGCGTGGAGACGGACCGGGCCTGGCTCGGCACCCCGGCATCGGCGAACACCTCCCTGGCCGGCGTCTCCGTCTGGCGCTACCTGGGCCTGAACTTCGTGCTGTTCCTCGGCGCGATCCAGTCGATCCCCGGGGAGCTGTACGAGGCGGCCGAACTGGACGGCGCGAACCGCTGGCACCAGTTCCGGTACATCATCGCGCCGGGCATCAAACCGGTGCTGTCCCTCACCGTGATCCTCTCGATCTCGGGCTCCCTGGCGGTCTTCGAGATCCCTTACATCATGACGGGCGGCGCGACCGGCACCGAGACGTTCGTGATCCAGACCGTGAAGCTGGCTTTCCAGTTCAACAAGACGGGCCTCGCCTCGGCGGCCGCGGTCGTGCTGTTGCTGATCGTCCTGGCGGTGACCTGGGTGCAGCGGCGCCTCGCCCCCGACGACAAGGTGGACCTCGTATGACCCGCCGCGCGGTGACCCGCGTCCTTGTGTACCTGTCGCTGATCGCGGCGACCGCGGTGGTCCTGCTCCCGCTCGCCGCGGTGTTCCTGACATCCCTCAAGTCCGAGCGGGAGATGGCCGACGGCAGCGGAGCGCTCGCGCTGCCCGAAGACCCGTTGAACTTCCACAACTACGTGACGGCGTTCCAGGACGGCCGGATGCTCTCGGCCTTCGGCAACACGGCGATCATCCTGGTCGTCGCCATCGGCGGCACGGTCCTCATCGGCTCGATGACGGCCTACGCCCTCGACCGCTTCCGGTTCCGTTTCCGCGCGGCGGTCCTGGCCCTGTTCCTGGTCGCGGCGCTGGTCCCCGGCGTGACCACTCAGGTGGCCACCTTCCAGATCGTCAACAGCTTCGGCATGTTCGACAGTCTGTGGGCGCCGATCGCCCTCTACATGGGCACGGACATCGTCTCGATCTACATCTTCCTGCAGTTCGTCCGGTCCATTCCGGTCTCACTGGACGAGTCGGCCCGCATCGACGGCGCCAACGCCTTCACGGTCTACCGCAAGGTCATCTTCCCGTTGCTGAAACCGGCGATCGCGACGGTCGTGATCGTGAAGGGGATCACCGTCTACAACGACTTCTACATCCCCTTCCTCTACATGCCCTCCGAAGATCTTGGCGTGATCTCGACGTCGTTGTTCCGCTTCAAGGGCCCCTTCGGCGCCCACTGGGAGACGATCTCGGCGGGAGCGATCCTGGTCATCGTCCCCACTCTGATCGTCTTCCTGTTCCTCCAGCGGTTCATCTACAACGGCTTCACCCGGGGAGCGACCAAGTGAGGATGCCCCAAGGGGCGCGGGGAACTGCGCGACAAGCGAAGACCACGGGCAGCCGCCGTACGACGGGGAGTCCGACGGCGGCTAGGCCTCCTCGGCGGACAACGCGGTCACCAGCACCGGCGTGACCTGCTCCACCTGCCACGGCCGCGCCCCGTGGCCGACCAGCGCCGCCGCGACGGACTCCGCGTCCACCACCGCCGGCGGCTCCCAGCACACCCGCCGCACCGTGTCCGGCGTGATCAGGTTCTCCTGCGGCATGCTCAGCTGCTCGGCCAGCGCCGACACCCCGGCCCGGGCCGCGGACAACCGCGCCGCGGCTGCGGGGTCCTTGTCGGCCCAGGCGCGCGGCGGCGGAGGGCCGGCCACCGGCTGCCCCGGCTGCGGCAGCTGCGCCTCGCTCAGCGCCTTCGCCCGGTCCACGGCCGCCTGCCACTGCTCCAGCTGCCGCTTGCCCACGCGGTGGCCGAAACCGTTCAACGCGGCCAGCGCCTGCACATTGGCCGGAACCGCCAGCGCGGCCTCGACGATGGCCGCGTCCCCGAGCACCTTGCCCGGCGACACGTCCCGCCGCTGCGCGATCCGGTCCCGGGTCTGCCACAGCTCCCGTACGACGGCCAGCTGCCGCCGCCGGCGCACCTTGTGCATGCCGGACGTACGCCGCCACGGGTCCTTGCGGGGCTCGGGCGGCGGAGCCGAGGCGATCGCGTCGAACTCCTGGCGGGCCCACTCCAGCTTGCCCTGCCGGTCCAGCTCCTTCTCCAGCGCGTCGCGCAGGTCGACGAGCAGTTCGACGTCCAGCGCCGCGTAGCGCAGCCAGGGCTCGGGCAGGGGCCGGGTCGACCAGTCGACGGCGGAGTGCCCCTTCTCCAGGACGAAGCCCAGCACGCTCTCGACCATGGCGCCGAGGCCGACCCGGGGGAACCCGGCGAGCCGCCCGGCCAGCTCCGTGTCGAACAGCCGCGTCGGCACCATGCCTATCTCGCGCAGACAGGGCAGGTCCTGGGTGGCGGCGTGCAGCACCCACTCGGCGCCGGACAGGGCGCCACCGAGGGCGGACAGGTCGGGGCAGGCCACGGGGTCGATCAGGGCCGTTCCGGCGCCCTGGCGGCGCAGCTGCACGAGGTAGGCGCGCTGCCCGTAGCGGTAGCCGGACGCGCGCTCGGCGTCGACGGCGACGGGCCCGGAGCCCGCCTCGAAGGCGGCGATCACCCGGGCCAGGGCGGTCTCGTCCGCGATGACGGGCGGAATGCCCTCACGCGGCTCCAGCAGAGGGATCGGCGCCTCCGTAGCAGAAGATCCGTCGTCGTCCGGAGGGGCGCCTCCGGTGGTTCGCAGTGAGCTGTCTGCTGCGGTGTCGTGGGCGTCGGTCACATGTCAAGGGTATCCATGTATGGACAGCGCCCGCCGACGGAACGTTCCGTCGACGGGCGCTCGAGGGTCGCAAACCAGTCATGTCGGGGAAGCGGCGGGTTCACGAACCGTGCATGACGTGAACGGGGCCGGTGGCCGGTCCCGCGTCACGTGAGGGGATGATCACCAAGGGGTACGGCGGAGCGGGTCAGTGGATGATGCCGGTCCGCAGCGCCACCGCGACCATGCCGGCGCGGTCGCCCGTGCCGAGCTTGCGGGCGATGCGTGCGAGGTGGCTCTTGACGGTCAGGGCGGACAGGCCCATCGAGACGCCGATCGCCTTGTTCGACTGGCCCTCCGCGACCAGCCGCAGCACCTCGACCTCGCGGCCGGACAGTTCGCGGTAGCCGCCCGGGTGGCTCGGGGCACCCGGGGGGCGGCGGTGCAGTCGCGCGGCGGCGGCGCCGATGGGGGCGGCGCCCGGCCGGGTGGGGAGCCCGACGTTGGTACGGGTGCCGGTGACGACGTAACCCTTCACGCCGCCGGCGAGTGCGTTGCGCACGGCACCGATGTCGTCGGCGGCGGAGAGGGCGAGCCCGTTGGGCCAGCCCGCGGCGCGGGTCTCCGACAGCAGCGTGAGGCCGGAGCCGTCCGGCAGGTGGACGTCAGCGACACAGATGTCGCGGGGGTTGCCGATGCGGGGACGAGCCTCCGCGATGGACGAAGCCTCGATGACGTCGCGCACACCGAGCGCCCACAGGTGGCGGGTGACGGTGGAGCGGACGCGCGGGTCGGCCACGACCACCATGGCGGTCGGCTTGTTCGGGCGGTAGGCGACCAGGCTTGCGGGCTGCTCGAGGAGAACGGACACCAGGCCTCCTGGGGTGCGGGACGGGGCCGGCTCGTGGGGGGTGAAGCCGGGACGAACCGTGCTTTCAAGGTCACAGTCGTCTTCGGCACCGAACCCGTCCGCCTTTAGGGAATGATCACGAATCGGTGATAACAATCCGTGCAATTCGGACACGCGGTCGATCATTCGAAGGTCGAACGGTTTCGGTCTGCGTCGATACGCGGTCGAAAGTGGCCGTATCGACAAAGTGATTCGGCCAAGAGGGGTACTCAGGTGTGATCGTCGACCGGACATGGTTGACCGCCCCGCACAAGGTCGATCAGTGCGGGGCGGTCAGGGAGCAATCAAGGGCCGAGCAAGGGCCGAGCAAGGGCCGCTCAAGGGCCGCTCAGGGGCCGATCAGCGGGACTGCGGTCCTCGCCGCTGGGGCAGCGTCACCACCGACGCGTCACCGGGAACGGCCGGAGGCAGCCCCGCGATCTGGGCGAGAAGATCGCACCATGCCGCCAGGTGCGCGGCCGTGTCCGGGACCCCGCCCAGGCCCTCGCGCGGCGTCCACGACGCGCGGATCTCGATCTGCGAGGCGGCCGGGCGCGCGGAGAGCCCGCCGAAGTAGTGGGAGCTCGCGCGCGTGACCGTGCCGCTCGGCTCGCCGTAGGTCAGCCCGCGTGCCTGGAGCGCGCCGGTCAGCCAGGACCAGCACACCTCCGGCAGCAGCGGGTCCGCCGCCATCTCCGGCTCCAGCTCCGCACGCACCAGCGTCACCAGCCGGAAGGTGCCCCGCCAGGCGTCGTGCCCGGCCGGGTCGTGCAGCAGCACCAGCCGGCCGTCGGCCAGATCCTGGTCGCCGTCGACGACCGCGGCCTCCAGGGCGTAGCTGTGAGGAGCGAGCCGCCTGGGCGGGGGCGTCGGCTCGACCTCGATCTGGGGCCGCAACCGCGCCGCCTTGAGCGCGTCGACGGCGGCCCGGAAGGGCAGCGGGGCGGAGTCCGCCTCCCGCCGGTCGTTCTCGGTGTCCTTCGCTTCGTCCATTCCGCCAGCGCCGTCCGACAGTCGTCCCTGAGCCGCAGCCATGCGGGAAGATTACGGGGACCGGAGCCCGGGTGCGGGGCTAGACACCCCGCGCCTGCCCAGGGGCTGAATCACGCCGTTCGGCGGCGTGCGAAACTTGGCCCCGTGAGTGCCAAAGACGCCCCTCGGGCCCAGAAGCCGTCCGCCGCGTACGACTCCGCCTTCCTCAAGGCCTGTCGGCGCGAGCCCGTGCCGCACACGCCGGTGTGGTTCATGCGGCAGGCCGGGCGCTCACTGCCGGAGTACCGCAAGGTGCGCGAGGGCATCGGGATGCTCGAGTCCTGCATGCGGCCCGACCTGGTCACCGAGATCACCCTCCAGCCGGTGCGCCGGCACGGCGTGGACGCGGCGATCTACTTCAGTGACATCGTCGTCCCGCTCAAGGCCATCGGCATCGACCTCGACATCAAGCCCGGCGTCGGCCCGGTCGTCGAGCGCCCGATCCGCACCCGGGAGGACCTGGCGCAGCTGCGCGACCTGACCCCCGAGGACGTCTCCTACGTCACCGAGGCCATCGGCCTGCTCACCCGCGAGCTCGGCGCCACGCCCCTCATCGGCTTCGCCGGCGCCCCCTTCACCCTCGCCAGCTACCTCGTCGAGGGCGGCCCGTCCCGCACGTACGAGAACGCCAAGGCGATGATGTACGGCGACCCCGAGCTGTGGACCGACCTGCTCGACCGCCTCGCGGACATCACCGGCGCGTTCCTCAAGGTGCAGATCGAGGCGGGCGCCTCGGCGGTCCAGCTGTTCGACTCCTGGGCCGGTGCGCTGGCCCCCGTCGACTACCGCCGCTCGGTGCTGCCGGCGTCGGCGAAGGTCTTCGAGGCCGTGGCCGGCTACGGCGTGCCGCGCATCCACTTCGGTGTCGGCACCGGCGAGCTGCTGGGTCTCATGGGCGAGGCCGGCGCGGACGTCGTGGGCGTCGACTGGCGGGTCCCGATGGACGAGGCCGCCCGCCGGGTGGGCCCCGGCAAGGCACTCCAGGGCAATCTCGACCCGACCGTGCTGTTCGCCCCGACGGAGGCCGTCGAGGCCAAGACCCGCGAGGTCCTGGACTCGGCGAAGAACCTCGAGGGCCACGTCTTCAACCTCGGCCACGGCGTCATGCCGTCCACCGACCCGGACGCCCTGACGCGGCTCGTGGAGCACGTGCACACGCTGACCGCACGCTGACGTCCGGTCACCGGTCGGCCGCTTCGGTGAACGCGGCCGTACGGGCGTGCGTATGTGTCGGCAACCGCCCGCGGCGCGGGGAAGGCGGGTCGCGGGGCCGACGTGAGGAACAGGCGATGAACGACCGAGTGACTCCAGCGATGCACGCCCTGCCCGACGGTGAGGCGGAGCTGACGCTGGTGGTGCGGCTGCCCTGGGAGGACGTGGCCCGCCTCGGCCAGGACGCGGGGCGGCTGGCGACCCAGTTGCGGCGGCCCGTGACGCTGGAGGAGGCGGTGAGCCACCGGTTGCGGTCGACCCGCGTGGCGTCGCACGCGAAGCCGGCTGGGGAGCAGCCGCCGGCGGTGACGGCCGCTTCGGCGTCGGTGTCCTCGTTGCCGTCGCGGCCGCCGGCGGAGCAGGCGCGGCAGGCGATCGACCGGATCACCGGTACGGCCGGGACCGCGTAGGGCTTCGCCGTCGGGGGGCGGGGTCGTCGCCGGTGCGGGCTCGCCGGTGCGGGTCCGCCGCGTGGCCGCTCGCGCCCACGCGGCGGAGCCGCGCACTGATACGGCCCCGCGCCCCCGGCGGCCCCGCCGCGCCCACGCGGCGGAGCCGCGCACTGATACGGCCCCGCGCCCCCGGCGGCCCCGCCCCCCTCACATGGAATCGCGGACCTTTGCCGCCGCCTTGCGGGCCGCCACCAGGACCGGGTCCCAGACCGGGGAGAACGGCGGGGCGTAGCCCAGGTCCAGGGCCGTCATCTGCTCTGCCGTCATACCGGCGGTGAGGGCGACCGCCGCGATGTCGACACGCTTGCCCGCGCCCTCCCGGCCGACGATCTGAACGCCGAGGAGGCGGCCCGTGCGGTGCTCGGCGAGCATCTTGACCGTCATGGGGGAGGCGTTCGGGTAGTAGCCCGCGCGGCTGGTCGACTCGATGGTGACCGACTCGAAGCGCAGACCCACCCGGTGGGCGTCCTTCTCGCGCAGGCCCGTGCGGGCGATCTCCAGGTCGCAGACCTTGCTGACCGCCGTGCCGACCACGCCCGGGAAGGTGGCGTAGCCGCCGCCGACGTTGGTGCCGATGACCTGGCCGTGCTTGTTGGCGTGCGTACCGAGCGGGATGTGCCGCTCCTGGCCCGAGACCAGGTCGAGGACCTCGACGCAGTCGCCGCCGGCCCAGATGTTCTCCTGGCCGCGCACCCGCATCGAGCGGTCCGTGAGGAGACCGCCGTGCGGGCCGAGGGGGAGCCCGGCGGCCCGGGCGAGGGTCGTCTCGGGGCGGACGCCGATGCCGAGCACGACCACGTCCGCCGGGAACTCGCGGTCCTGCGTGACCACTGCCCGCACCCGCCCTTCCCCAAGCTCTCGGCTTCGCCCGAGCAGGGAGGTGCCCCCGTCGCCGGTGAGGATCTTCGTGACCTCGGCGTCGTTCACCATCGTGATGCCCATGCCCTCCATGGCCTCGTGCACCAGACGGCCCATGTCGGGGTCGAGGGTCGACATCGGCTCGCTGCCGCGGTTGACGACCGTCACCTCGTAGCCGCGCTTGATGAGCGCCTCGGCCATCTCCACGCCGATGTAGCCGGCCCCGACCACCACCGCGCGGCGGCCACGCGTGCCCTCCAGCGTGTCGAGGAGCGCCTGGCCGTCGTCCAGCGTCTGCACGCCGTGCACCCCGGCCGCGTCGGCCCCCGGCATGTCCGGCCGGATCGGCCGGGCGCCGGTCGCGATCACGAGCTTGTCGTACGACGTCCAGGACTCCTCGCCCGAGTCGACGTCACGCGCGCGCACCCGCCGCCCGTCGAGGTCGAGTTCCGTCACCTCGGTGCGCAGGCGCAGGTCGATGTCCCGGGCGCGGTGCTCCTCCGGGGTGCGGGCCACGAGCTCGTCCCGGTCGGTGACGTCGCCGCCGACCCAGTAGGGGATGCCGCACGCCGAGTACGACGTGAAGTGGCCCCGTTCGAACGCCACGATCTCCAGCTCGTCGGGGCCTTTCAGACGGCGCGCCTGTGACGCCGCGGACATGCCCGCGGCGTCACCGCCGATGACGACCAGTCGCTCCCGTGCACGGCTCATGCTCATGCGAACACGCTACGGGAGCAGGGCATTTCAGTCCCGCTCACCCGGAGTTCGCGGCTGCGCGGCCTCCGGGGCGGGGCGGGCCGTCGGCAGCGGGCCGAGCGCGGTCGCCGTGGGCGCGGGCGCGGGGCGGCGCGACAGGCGAGGGCGTACGACGCGCAGCCACAGCAGGGCGATGAGCGCGGCCACCGCCGCGAACGGCAGGACCGCGCCGACGGCCACCGCGAGCCAGCGCAGCATCGTCACGAAGGCGCTCCAGCCGCCAGCGAGCGCGTCGACGAAGCCCGGGTCGTCGTCCTTGGCCTCCTTCTTCTTCACCGGGGTCTCGGACAGCGACAGGGTGATGGTGGCCAGGCTGGTGCGGTCCTTCAGGGACTTCTGCCGGGCGAGCAGCGCCTCCAGGTCGGCCTGGCGGGTGCTCAGCTCGCCCTCCAGGGTCACCACGTCGCTGAGCTTGCCGGCCCGGTCCATCAGCTCGCGGATCCGGGCCACGCTGGCGCGCTGCGTCTTGATCCGGCTCTCCACGTCCACGACCTGGTCGGTGACGTCCTCGGCCTTCGCGCTGCGGTCGACGAGCTTGCCGGAGCCCTCCAGTTCCGCGAGGACCCCGTCGTACTTCTCGACGGGCACGCGCAACACGACCCGGGTGCGCTCGTGGCCCTCGGCGTCCCGGGTGGTCGTCTCGTTGCCGACGTAGCCGCCCGCGTTCTCCACGCCGGTGCGGGCCTGATCCAGGGCCTGCGGGACGTCCTTGACCTGTACGGTCAGGGAGGCCGTGCGGATGATGTGGCTCGCGGCGAGCTTCGGCGGCGCCGTGGCCCTGGCGCCGCTGCCGGTGCCGCCGGGGGCGGCCTCGCCCGAGACGGCCTTGTCGTCCGCCCCGTGGTCGGCGGCGGAGTTGCTGCCGCCCGACGCGTCGTCCCCGGCGCTGCACCCCGTGAGTGCGAGGGCGGCGGCCAGCAGGAGCGCGGCCAGGGCCGGGGCGGGGCGTCGTACGGATCGTCGTGTGCGCATGCGGGCATCCCCCGAGGGTCGATTCTGCTGACGCTTCTTCGACGCCGGGGCGGGGCCGATCGTTTGGCCCGGGACGGTTCCGATGCGGTCACGGTCGGGACTCGTGCAGGACACCGGGACGCGGCGGCGCCGTCAGAGCGGTCTGAGAAGCTGGGGGCATGCGCGAACTTCAAGGGCGGGTCGTCGTCATCGGGGCGGGCATCGCGGGGCTGGCCGCCGCGCACCGGCTGCTGGACCGCGGGGCGCGGGTGACCGTGCTGGAGGCCTCCGGCCGGGTCGGCGGCAAGCTGCTGCCCGGGGAGATCGCGGGCGCTCGCGTCGACCTCGGCGCCGAGTCGATGCTGGCCCGCCGCCCGGAGGCGGTGGCGCTCGCGCGCGAGGTGGGCCTCGCCGACCGCCTGCAGCCCCCGGCCACCGCGACGGCCTCGCTGTGGACCCGCGGCGCCCTGCGCCCCTTCCCCAAGGGGCATGTGATGGGCGTGCCCGGCACCGCGTCCGCCCTGGCCGGCGTGCTGTCCGAGGAAGGCCTCGCCCGCATCGAGCAGGACGCCGAGCTGCCCCGTACCGAGGTCGGCGACGACGTGGCGGTCGGGGAGTACGTGGCGCAGCGCCTCGGCCGTGAGGTCGTCGACCGCCTGCTGGAGCCCATGCTGGGCGGGGTGTACGCGGGCGACGCGTACCGCATCTCCATGCGTTCGGCCGTTCCGCAGCTCTTCCAGGTGGCCAGGACCCACACCTCCCTGACGGCAGGGGTCCGCGAGCTCCAGGCCAAGGCGGCCGCGGCCCGGCAGACCGGACCCGTCTTCATGGGCATCCAGGGCGGCATCGGCACCCTGCCCCTCGCGGTGGCGGACTCGGTCCGGGCCCGCGGGGGCGACATCCTCACGGGGACGCCGGTGACCGAGCTGCGTCGCACCCCCGAGGGCGGCTGGCACGTCGTCTCGGGTCGGCGCGAGTGGCTCGCGGACGCCGTGATCGTCGCCGCGCCCGCCCCTGCGGCCGCCCGGCTGCTGCGCGCCGAGAACCCCGGTGCCGCCGCCGGGCTCGACGGCGTCGAGTACGCCTCCATGGCCCTGGTCACCCTCGCCTACCGCCGCGCCGGGACGGCTCTGCCCGACGGCAGCGGCTTCCTCGTGCCGCCGGTCGACGGGCGGACCATCAAGGCGTCCACGTTCGCCTCGCAGAAATGGGGCTGGATCGCCGACGAGAACCCCGACCTGGTCGTCCTGCGCACCTCCGTCGGGCGGTACGGCGAGACGGAGATCCTCGAGCGCGACGACAGCGAGCTGGCCGATGTCTCCCGGCAGGACCTGAAGGCGGCGACCGGCCTCGACGCCACACCCGTCGCCACCCGCGTCACCCGCTGGGACGACGGCCTGCCCCAGTACCCCGTCGGCCACCACGCGCGCGTGGCCCGCATCCGCGAGCACATCGCCCGCCTCCCCGGCCTCGCCGTCTGCGGTGCCGCGTACGACGGCGTCGGCATCCCCGCCTGCATCGCGAGCGCCTACGCCGCCGTCGACCAGATCCACGGTGACCAGCGGGGTGTGCAGGAGCTCACCGCCCACCCGGTGCAGAGTCTGCACGGCGGAGCGGGAGAATGAGAGGCATGAGTGACGACGCCTCCACCACGGCCTCCAGCGCCGGGCCCGACCGCATCCCGAACAAGGGCAAGCTGGCCAAGGACCTCAACGAGGTCATCCGCTACACGCTCTGGTCCGTCTTCAAGCTGAAGGACGTCCTCCCCGAGGACCGCGCCGGGTACGCCGACGAGGTCCAGGAGCTGTTCGACCAGCTCGCCGCCAAGGACGTGACGATCCGCGGCACCTACGACGTCTCGGGCCTGCGCGCCGACGCCGACCTCATGATCTGGTGGCACGCGGAGACCAGCGACGCGCTGCAGGAGGCGTACAACCTCTTCCGCCGGACCAGGCTGGGCCGCGCCCTGGAGCCCGTCTGGTCGAACATGGCGCTGCACCGCCCCGCCGAGTTCAACCGCTCGCACATCCCGGCGTTCCTCGCCGACGAGACGCCCCGCGACTACGTCAGCGTCTACCCCTTCGTGCGCTCCTACGACTGGTACCTGCTGCCCGACGAGGACCGCCGCCGCATGCTCGCCGACCACGGCAAGATGGCCCGCGGCTACCCGGACGTGCGGGCCAACACCGTCGCCTCGTTCTCCCTCGGCGACTACGAGTGGATCCTCGCCTTCGAGGCCGACGAGCTGTACCGCATCGTCGACCTCATGCGTCACCTGCGCGCCTCGGAGGCCCGTCGGCACGTCCGCGAGGAGGTGCCGTTCTACACGGGCCGCCGCAGGGACATCGCCGAGCTGGTCGCCGCGCTGGCCTGATTCAGCGGACGCTTCCGCGAGCCGACGGCCCGGGCCTTGTCCGGGGCCGTCGGTTTCGGCTCGGCGTGCGGGGCGCACTCCGCGCGCCGTCCCGGCAGCCGCCCCTCCAGCAGATACGCCTCCACGTGGCCGTTGACGCAGGCGTTCGGGCCGCCCGCCAGCCCGTGGGCACCGGCGTCCCGCTCCGTCACCAGGACCGAGCCCGCGAGACGGTGGTGGAGGTCGAGGGCGCCGTCGTACGGGGTGGCGGCGTCCCGCTCGGCGGCCAGGATCAGCGTCGGCGGCAGTTCGCCCGGCCCGGCGCCGACATCGAGCGGCCGCTGCCGGGGCGCCCGCCAGTAGGCGCATGGCAGGTTCGTCCACACGTTGTCCCAGGTCTCGAAGGGCGCCATCCGCGCGAGCCGGGTGTTGTCCCGGTCCCACACCGTCCAGTCCGTGGGCCAGGGGGCGTCGTTGCACTCGACGGCCAGGTACACCGCGCGTGAGTTCTCCGCCTCGGCCGCCGCCTCCGGATGCTGTTCCGCCTGCTCGATGAGGGGCTTCGGGTCACCCTTGAGGTACGCCGACAGCGCGTGCGCGCGGTGCGCCCACTGGTCGTCGTAGTAACCGGCCTGCAGGAACGCCTTCTGCAACTCGCCCGGTCCGACCTTCCCGTCCGCCGGCTCGGCGGCCAGCCGCGCGCTCGCCCGCTGGTAACTGCGCAGCACCTCCCGCGCGGTCGCGCCCAGCCCGTACACGTCGTGGTGCCGGGCGATCCAGGCCCGGAGGTCCGCCCAGCGGCGCTCGAACGCCGCCGACTGGGCGAGGTTGTTGCGGTACCAGATCCGGTGGGGGCCGGGGTGGACCACCGAGTCGAACACCATCCGCCGCACGTGCGAGGGGAACACCGTCGCGTACAGGGCACCGAAGTACGTTCCGTACGACGAGCCCATGAAGGTCAGCCGCTCCTCGCCGAGCGCGGCGCGCAGCACGTCGAGGTCGCGGGCGTTGTTGAGGGAGTGGTAGTGCCGCAGGGCGCCGCCCGCGCGCTCGGCGCAGCCGCGCGCGTACGCCTTCGCCCGCGCGATGCGTTCCTTCTTGAACGACTCCGAGGGCTGGGCCGGTGCCTGCGAGGGCCCCTCGAAGAACTGCTTCGGGTCCGTGCACGACAGCGGCGCCGAACGGCCGACCCCGCGCGGAGCGTAGCCGACGAGGTCGTACGCGGCCGCGATCCGCTTCCACTCGGGGAGCAGTCCGACGAGCGGGAAGTACAGGCCGGTGGCGCCCGGCCCGCCCGGGTTGTACACCAGGGCGCCCTGCCGCCCGGCCGCCTCCTCGCCGTGGCGCGGGTCCTTCCGTGTGGCCCGGGCCCTGCTGACGGAGAGTTCGATCTGCTCGCCGCCCGGGCGGGCGTAGTCCAGCGGGACGCGCACCGTTGCGCACCGCATGCTGCCGGGCAGGTCCTGCGCGTCGGGGCAGGGGCCGAAGTCGACACCGGCCGCCTTGGCCCGTGCGGCGGCCACGGCGGTGCCGCGCCGCTCCGCCGCCCCCGTCGGGTCCGGGGTGTGGGCCGCGGCGAGGGTGCTCAGCAGCAAGGACCCGGCGGCCGAGTAGAGGAGGACGGCTCTCATGCGTATCCCTTCGGTGCACGGTGGCGACCAAAGGGATGTTTCGTTCGGCGCGGGGGGAAGGCAAGCACCGTCCGTCGGTGTCGGACCGCGTGCCCCTTGTGCGTCCCGGTCGGTCAGTCGTGCGACTTGCGGTGCGCGAACGCGGCGCGCAGGTCCGGTTCGCCGATCGCGCTGACGCCGCGCACCGCCACCGAGGTGAGGTACGTGCGGTCGTCGGCGGTGCCGTCCGCGGTCCGGGTCAGCGTGCCGAGCAACTGCCGCCCGGCCGGGGAGGCCCAGTGCGAGTAGGGGTGGATCTCGACCCGCGCGACGGCCAGGCAGCTCAGGGTCAGGGCGAGCGGCAGCGCGAACCACAGGGCGACCAGATGCCGTGGCATGTCCGGCGGAGCGGGCGTCAGCAGCGCGGCCACGCCCAGCCCGAGGACGGCGACGGCGGCCGCGCGGACCTGCCGGACGGCCGTCGCGACCGTCGTACGGGCACTGTCCGGCACCGCGAGCCCCGCGCGCACCAGCCCCTCGGCGATCCCGCGCACGGCGTCGGCAGCGGCGGCGGTGGACCGCACCGGCGCGATCCGGGACTGCCCCTCGGGACCGATGGCCCCTATCACCGACCGCTCCATCTCGTCCCGCCCGCGCGGGTCGACGACCGTCGCCCAGCCGGTGTGCGCCAGGAGCAGCCTGCGCTGACGTGCCATCGCGACCAACGTGACGTCGGCCACCCGGCGGGGGCCGCCGGAGAGGAACGCGGCCTCGTACAGCGTGAGTTCACGACCCGGGCCGGTGTGCGCGTCCACGGTCGCGGCGCGTACGGCGGCCAGGCACAGACGCGTGCACGCCGTGCCGGCCACGGCCCAGGCCGCCAGCAGGAAAAGAACCCAGAGCATATGTTGTTTGTATGTGACACGGTCCCGAAAACACCATGCCTCGTTCACAATCCGGACGGAGTGTTGTCGGTATGTGACGTTCCGTTTCAACTCGGTGGCGGACTGTAGGCGGGCGGCGGGAGCGTGCGCTCCCGGCGACGGTGACGAGGGCGGCGTGGGCGGCGTGGGCGGCGGCCGGTCCCGGGCCGGTGGCCGGGGGAGTGCCGGTGTCGGCCGTTTCGCGGGCCGCGGCGTCGAAGCCGACGCAGCCCGTCGCCTCCAGGACCTTGGTGTGGTCGAGGACGGTCGTGTCGGCGTCATCGGCGAGCTCGCGCGCCAGGGCGTTGCGGGTGCTCGCGCGGACCTGGGCGACGACCGGGAACACCTTGCCGTGCGCCAGTCGCAGGAGGGTGGCGAACTCGCGGTCGTACTCCGCTCCTCGCGCCCGGTCGAGCCGGTGCATCCACTGCTTCTGCTGCTCGCTCGGCTCGTCCGGCAGGGCGATTGGGGAGCGGCCGGGGACACATGCAGGACATGAAGGGCATGACATACCGGGATGAACAGGACTAGCCCACCCGGGTCCTCTGGGCCGCCCGGAGGCCGTCGCGGCGGTGTGCCCCGTGGCCGCCGCCCGCCCGATGGGCCATGTTGCTGAGCGTCGAGCCGATCGGGCTCCGGCCGGACGTGAAGGAGGCCCCGCGGTGGGTGAGCTGTACATCGACGGCGCGTGGACGCAGGCGGCGGCCGGCGGCCGGCGTGAGGTGGTCAACCCCTACGACGCCTCGGTCGTCACCACCGTCGACGAGGCCGACGCCACCGACGTCGACCGCGCCGTGCGCGCCGCCCGGCGCGCCTTCGCCGAGGAGGACTGGGCGAACGCCCCCACCCGCCGCCGGGCCGACCTCCTGCTGCGCGTCCACGACCTGCTGCTGCGCGACCGGGAGGACATCGCCCGCACCGAGACGCTCGACACCGGCAAGACCCTCACCGAGGCCCGGATCGACGTGGAGGACGTGGCGAACGCCTTCCGCTACTACGCCGAGCTCGCCGGCAAGGACGGCGGCCGGGTCGTCGACGTCGGCCCGGACGTCCTCAGCCGCGTCGTCTACCAGCCGGTCGGCGTGTGCGCCCTCATCACCCCCTGGAACTACCCGCTGCTGCAGGCCTCCTGGAAAGTCGCACCGGCCCTGGCCGCCGGCAACACCTTCGTCCTCAAGCCCAGCGAGACCACACCCCTCACCACGATCGCCATGATCCGGCTCATCGAGGAGGCCGGCGCCCCGCCCGGCGTCGCCAACCTCGTGCTGGGCTCCGGGGCGACCGTCGGCGCGGCCCTGACCAGCCACCCGGACGTCGATCTGGTCTCCTTCACCGGCGGCCTGCACACCGGCCGGGCCATCATGGCCAGCGCCGCCGAGGGGCCGCGGAACATCGCCCTCGAACTGGGCGGCAAGAACCCCAACATCGTGTTCGCCGACGCCGACTTCGACGCCGCCGTCGACTACGCCCTCGACGCCGCCTTCCTGCACTCCGGGCAGGTCTGCTCGGCCGGTTCACGCCTGCTCGTCGAGGACTCCCTGCACGACCGGTTCGTCGACGCCTACGCCGAGCGCGCCCGGGCGATCCGGCTCGGCAACGGCCTGGAGGAGGGTACCGAGAGCGGCCCCCTCAGCTCCGCCGAGCACCGGGAGAAGGTCGAGGGCTACATCGCCGTCGCCAAGGAGGAGGGCGCCCGGCTCGTCACCGGCGGCACCCGCCCCGACGACCCCGCCCTCAGCCGCGGCTTCTTCCTGCTGCCGACGATCTTCGCCGACTGCGACCGGTCCATGCGCATCGTCCAGGAGGAGGTCTTCGGCCCGGTCGTCACCGTCGAGCGCTTCCGCACCGAGGACGAGGCGGTGGACCTCGCCAACGACACCCGCTACGGCCTGGTCGGCGGCGTGTGGACCTCGGATGCGAGCCGCGCCCAGCGCGTCGCCCAGCGGCTGCGGCACGGCACCGTGTGGATCAACGACTTCCATCCCTACGTACCGCAGGCCGAGTGGGGCGGCTTCGGCCGCTCCGGCGTCGGACGCGAGCTCGGCCCCACAGGGCTGCGCGAGTACCAGGAGGCCAAGCACATCTACCAGAACCTCGCCCCCGCCCCCTCCGGCTGGTTCAAGGGCTGACCAGCGCCACCCCGCCGGCATCATCCCCACGGCCGGCCCGAGGCAGGACGCGCCCCGAACAAGGCCCTCCGCCCGCGGCGCGCCGGCCGTCGAAGAAGGGCCGTCCGCCGGCGGCGAACCGGCCACCGAAGAAAGGCACCGCATGGCCACCACTCCCGCGCACGGCGACGAGTCCGCCTACGACTACGTCATCGTCGGCGGCGGCACCGCCGGTTGCGTGCTCGCCGCCCGGCTGAGCGAGGACCCCGACTGCCGCGTCTGCGTCATCGAGGGCGGCCCCAGTGATATCGGCGACGAGCGCATCCTGCGCCTGCGCAACTGGATCAACCTGCTCGGCACGGAGTTCGACTACGGCTACACCACCGTCGAGCAGCCGCGCGGCAACTCGCACATCCTGCACTCCCGGGCCCGCGTGCTCGGCGGCTGCTCCTCGCACAACACCCTGATCAGCTTCCTGCCGCTGCCGCAGGACCTCGACGACTGGGTGAGCCACGGCTGCTCCGGCTGGGACCCGGCGACGATCCTGCCCTACCGCGACCGGCTGCTCACGCAGATCGTCCCGGTGGCCGAGGCCGACCGCAATCCCATCGCCGAGGACTTCGTCACCGCGGCCTCGCGCGCCCTCGGCGTCCCCGTCGTCGACGATTTCAACGCCGAACCCTTCGCCGACGGCACCGGCTTCTTCTCGGTGGCCTACCAGCCGGAGGGCAACCTGCGCTCCTCCGCGTCCGTCGCGTACCTCCACCCGGTGCTGGACCGGCCCAACCTCACCCTCAAGCTGGAGACCTGGGCCCACCGGTTGATCCCCGACGCGTCGGGCCGGCTCACCCGGGTCGCCGTCCGGGGCGCGGACGGCGAACCCGCCACCGTGCGCGCCGAGCGCGAACTCCTGCTGTGCGCGGGCGCCATCGACACCCCGCGCCTGCTGATGCTCTCCGGCATCGGACCGGCCGACGACCTGCGTGCCCTGGGCATCGCGGTACGGGCCGACCTGCCCGGCGTCGGGGAGAACCTCCTGGACCACCCCGAGTCCGTGATCGTCTGGGAGACCGCGGGGCCGCTGCCGCCCAACTCCGCGATGGACTCCGACGCCGGCCTGTTCCTGCGCCGCGACAAGGGCCAGCCGCGCCCCGACCTGATGTTCCACTTCTACCAGGTGCCGTTCACCGTCAACACCGAACGCCTCGGCTACCCCGTACCGCGGCACGGGGTCTGCATGACGCCGAACGTGCCGCGGGCCCGCTCCATCGGCCGCATGTGGCTGCGCAGCAACAACCCCGCCGAGCACCCGGCCCTGGACTTCCGGTACTTCACCGACCCCGAGGGCCACGACGAGCGCACCATCGTGGACGGTCTGAAGGTGGCACGCGAGGTCGCCGCGACCGACCCGCTGCGCGACTGGCTCGTCCGCGAGGTCGCGCCCGGGCCGGACGTCGTCTCCGACGCCGACCTGTCGGAGTACGGCCGCCGCGCGGCCCACACCGTCTACCACCCGGCCGGCACCTGCCGCATGGGCGCCGCGGACGACCCCTCGGCCGTCTGCGACCCCGAGCTCAGACTCCGGGGCTTCGACGGGGTGCGGATCGTCGACGCGTCGGTGTTCCCGACGATGCCCACCATCAACCCGATGGTGACCGTGCTGCTCGCCGCCGAACGGGCCGCCGACCTGATCACCGCAGACCGGAGGTCCCAGCAGTGACCGGTACGCAGCCCCCAGCGCCGGCGTCCGGTGTGCCCTCCGGGGAGCCGGGCTCCGAGTTCCGCAAGGACATGGGCCCCTGGGCCAACTTCGCCCTCGGCTTCACCTACCTCTCCCCGGTGGTGGGCACCTACACGCTCTTCGGCATCGCGATCGCCGACGGCGGACCGCCGATGATCTGGGCGTTCCTGGTCGCCGGCTGCGGCCAGTTCCTCGTCGCGCTGATCTTCGGCGAGATCGTCGCCCAGTACCCGATCGCGGGCGGTGTCTACCCCTGGGCCCGGCGGCTGTGGGGCACGCGCTGGGCGTGGATGACCGGCTGGGTGTACATGTGGGCGCTGCTGGTGACCATCACCTCCGTCGCCTACGGCGCCGGCCCCTACATCGCCATCCTCTTCGGCTTCAGAGCGACCGTGCACACCACCGTGCTGTGCACCGCCGTCCTCATCGTCGTCGCCATTCTCATCAACTACATGGGCACCAAGGCGCTGTCGGCGGCAGCGCTCATCGGTTTCGCCGGCGAGCTCATCGGTGCCCTCGTCGTCGGCGTCTACCTGCTGGCCACCCACCGGCACCACGGTCTCGGAGTCGTCTTCGACACCTACGGGGTCGAGGGAGACGGTTCCTACCTGCCGGCGTTCCTGGCAGCCTCCATCATCGGCCTCTACCAGTACTACGGCTTCGAGGCGTGCGGCGACACCGCCGAGGAGGTCGCCCACCCGGGCCGGGTCATCCCCCGCGCGATGCGCCGCACCATCTACATCGGCGGCGCGGCGGCCACGTTCACCTGTATGTCGCTGCTGCTGTCGGTCACGGACTTCAACGCGATCATCTCGGGCGAGCAGGCGGACCCGGTGGTGGACGTGCTGTACGACGCCATGGGCGAGACCGGGGCCAGGATGGTGATGGCCGTGGTGCTGATCTCCTTCCTGTCCTGCACGATCAGCCTCCAGGCCGCGGCCGGGCGGCTCATCTACTCCTACGCCCGGGACGAGATGATCGTCGGATACCGGCTGCTGCGGCGGTTCGTCCACGCCCGTGCGGTGCCGAGCTGGGCGCTGTTCGTGTCCGCTGCGGTGCCGCTGATCATCGCCTTCGCCTCACTGCTCTCCGAGGACGCCCTCACCAACATCGTCTCGTTCGCGATCCTCGGCATCTACGGCTCGTTCCAGATGGTGGTCCTGGCCGCACTGCGCGCTCGGCTCAAGGGCTGGAAACCGACGGGGGAGTTCACCCTGGGCCGCTGGGGCCTCACGGTGAACATCGCGGCGCTGGTCTACGGCATCCTCGCCATCGTCAACATCTGCTGGGCCCGCTCCCCGGAGAAGTCCTGGTGGGAGAACTGGATCGTCCTGTTGTGCGGCGGCGTGGTGCTGGGGACGGGCCTGGTCTACATGTTCACGACGCACCACTACGGCCGGAGCGATGCGCCGGCGGGCGACGCGGTACCGGACAAGCGGGCCGCTGCCCCCGCCGGGCCGGACTCAGGGCGCGGGTGAGATGCGTGGGGGCTCCTCAACGCCGCAGCAGGACCTTGCGCGTGGCGCGAGCGAGTCGGTGGGCCGGGCGCCGGGAGCGCGGCGAGGGCCCCGACCGCTCCAGCCACCACTCCCGCAGCTCCCGCCGTGCCGTCGTGTCCCCGGGGCGTCCGGTGGACAGCAGGTGCTCGGCGAAGTCGAGGGCGTCGCGCCGGTACCCGGCGGTCATGGGCCGGGTCTGGGCGTAGCCGAGGAACGCCGTGCGGTACGCGTCCCCGAGGATCACCGGCAGCTCGGGCGCGACCTTCGCCACCACATCCGCCCGCTTCGCGGCGAGCGCCCGCGTCTGTACGCCGATCCGCACCCGGTCGAACCCCTCGGGCACGGGCGTGCCCGCGACCAGCGCCGACAGCAACGCGGCCTGCGCCAGCCCGAGCCGCTGCCGGGCGTCGCCGGCCCCTTCTGGATGGGGCAGGCCGGAGACGCCCCGTGTCGCCCCGGCCGCCCCGGTCTCATGGCCGTGCCGCACGACGCGGGTTGCGTCCGCAGCGGCTTCCGGTGCTCCGGCGCCGGCTGCCGGGGCCGGAGCACCGCCGCGGCCGGCAGCCGCTCCCCGTCGTCCGGCGGCGGTTGCCGTGAGCAGCGGTTCGTCGTCGACCGCCCCGGTCCTCGTGCGCCGCGCGGCGGCACCGGCGGCGGAGCGGAGTTCTGTCTTCACGCGTTCGACAGCCCCTGCCTCCAGCGCCCGGCGGATCGTGGTCAACTCGGCCTCCAGCTCCGCCGGTTCCGGGAAGTTCTCGTCCCGCTCCAGGAGGACGCCCGGGGGACTGACGCGGGAGGCGAGGTCCGTCAGGATGTCGAGGACCGGCCGGGGAACGGGGTGGGCGTGGCTGTCGTGCCAGACGCCGTCGCGCTCGAAGCCGCCGGCGACGTGGACGTAGGCGATGGCCTCCAGGGGCAGCTCGGCGAGGGCCTTGGACGGGTCCTCGCCGCAATTGACGTGGTTGGTGTGCAGGTTGGCCACGTCGATGAGGAGGCGGACGCCCGTGCGGTCGGCGAGGTCGTACAGGAACTGGCCCTCTGTCATCTCCTCGCCCGGCCAGCAGACCAGCGCGGCGATGTTCTCGACGGCCAGCGGCACCGGAAGCGCGTCCTGAGCGATGCGTACGTTCTCGCACAGGACGTCCAGGGCGTCCCGGGTCCGGGGCACGGGCAGCAGATGACCCGCCTCCAGGTGCGGGGAGGCGGTCAGCGCCCCACCCGCCCGTACGAACGCGATGTGCTCGGTGACCAGCGGCGAACCGAGTGCCTCCGCGCGCTCGGCCAGTGCCGTCAGCCGTCCCGCGTCGGGCCGGTCCGCGCCACCGAGGCCGAGCGAGACGCCGTGCGGCACCACGGTGACGCCGCGCTCACGCAGCCGCCGCAGCGAGTCGGGCAGGTGCCCGGGGCAGACGTTCTCGGCCACCGCCTCGACCCAGTCGATCCCCGGCATCCGCTCCACGGCGTCCGCGATCTCCGGTCGCCACCCGATGCCCGTCCCCAGTCGCTCCATCGTCCCCTCCTCCACCCGGCCCGTTCCTCGAACGTGAGGGGGGTATGGCCCAGCCGCTCGCCCCCGAACCCCGCACGGCCCGCCTTCAGAGCAACATTTGAGGTTCGGGGGCCCGGCCCCCGCCCCCTGACGGAAACGCACGGGGTCGGCTGTAGCCCCACTGGAGCACTCGTCCGGGACCGCCGCGCCCGCGGCTACTCCGAACGGGAGGGCGCCGCGCGGCCGGTCCCGTGCGGCTCGCGGCGCAGCGCCGGGTGGTCCGCCACCACCGTGCACGAGCCGGGCGCGATCTCCGTGAACCCCGCGTCGCGCACCAACGGCAGCCCACTGCCGGTGAGTCCGGGCCAGCGGGCCGCGCCGGCCGTCCGGACGGCGAGCGGGAAACCCGCGTCGTGCCAGGCGGCCCGCTCCTCGTCGGGCAGTTCCCACCAGGCCAGTTGGGCGGCGTGGCCGGCCTGCGCCATGGCCTTGCCGGCCGACATGCCGAGATCCGGGTTCAGCCACAGCACGGGGGCGGAGGGGTCCGCGTCCACCGGCGGCAGGGGGTCGTCCAGGTCGGTGCCGGAGACCTGCAGCCTGGCCAGGTCCTTGGGCCAGCCGTCCAGCGGGACGGGCGGGAAGACCCGCACCTCGGCGGCCTTGCCGGTGACCGTGATGCCGGGCAGCGCCCCGGCCCGCCGCCACTCGGCGCCGCGGGCCCGCCGCACGACCTTGCGGATCCTGGCGTCCTGCCAGTCCCGCATCGCCCCGGCCCACTCGCCCTCCCCGGCCGACCGCTCGTCGGCCAGGATCGTCAGCACCGCCCGCGCGGCCGTCTCCAGTGCGTCCGTGCGCGCCGGCGGGTCCGCCCGCTCGATCCGTACGACGAGCGGCAGCACGAACTGCGGTGCCTCGTCGCGTGCCGAGGGCTCGGACCGGAAGGGACTGTCGGTCTCGCTCACGGGCGTCGGGTTTTCACTCACGAACCCCAGTGTGCCAGCCGGTAGATCGTGCAGGATGGCCGCATGTGACCCGACCTGTGCCTGCGCGACGCGGGCCGCCGCTACGGCCTGAGAGGCCCCTGGGTGCTGCGCGGAATCGACCTGGCGGTGGCTCCGGGCCGGCTCGTCCGCGTCGAGGGCGCCAACGGCAGCGGCAAGTCCACGCTGCTGCGGCTGCTCGCCGGCATCGACGCGCCGAGCGAGGGCCGGATCACCGGCCGGCCGCGCACGGCGTACGTCCCCGAGCGGTTCCCGCCGGCCCTGCCCTTCACCGCCGCCGGCTACCTCACCCACCTCGGCACCGTGCACGGCCTGACCCGGACGCGGGCCGCCCGGGCCGCCGGGGAATGGCTGGAGCGCCTCGGAGCCCTCGCGTACGCCGAGACGCCGATGGCCCGGCTGTCGAAGGGCAACAGCCAGAAGGTCGCGGTCGCCCAGGCCCTGCCGGCGGAGCCAGAGCTGCTGGTGCTGGACGAGGCGTGGACCGGCCTGGACGCCGCTGCCCGCGCCGAGCCGGGCTGCTCGCAGTCCTGGCCTGCGCCCTGCTCGGCACCTCCGTCGGCGCGCTCACCAGCCGGCCCCTGCTGAGGTCGCCGGGCCGGGCGGTCCCCGCCCTGCTCCTCGCGGCGCTGCTGTCGCTGGTGGCCACCGGCTCACCCGCCCAGGCGGCCGTGCAGGGCCTGGTCACCGGGTCGCAGCGGGGCACCGTCCCGCTGCCGCTGCTGCCCCTGGGCGCGGCGGCCCTGGTCACGGCCGGGCGCTGGCCCTGGCCGGTGCTCTGGCCTCCCGCCGGTCACCCTGAGCAGGCCGTGCGCTGCGCCTCCTGCCATTCGCAGGCGGGGCAGAGCACGGTCACCCTGAGCAGGCCGTGCGCTGCGCCTCCTGCCATTCACAGGCGGGGCAGAGCGTGATGCCCTTGTACGACTCGGGGTACTCCGTCGGCTCCCGGCACAGCACACACTCGGCGTACGGCGGGCCCTCCGCCCGTGGCGGCCTGGTCGCGTCGATCAGGCAGTAGTCGTCCTCGCTCATGTGTCCAGCGTAGGCGGGGGCGGACCGTCAGAGGTCCCGCTGCTCCAGCGGCTTGGTCGCCGGGCCCTGGATCACCTTGCCGTCCGTGTCGAAACGGGAGCCGTGGCAGGGGCACTCCCAGGCGCGTTCGGCGGCGTTGAAGTCGACCAGGCAGCCCAGGTGGGTGCAGCGGGCGGACACGGCGTGCAGCCCGCCGTCGTCGTCCCGGTACACCGCGACGCGGTGGCCGTCCGCGCGGACCACGGCACCCTCGCCGGGCGGCAGGGACTCCACCGGCGGGGCAGGCCGCAGCCGGTCTCCGACGAAGTGCCCGGCGACCTTGGCCTGCGTCTTGAGGAACGCCGGCGCCTCACGCAGCGCGGGCTTGACCCGGCGCGGGTCGTACAGGGCGCTCCACTCGCACTCCTCGCCCGTGATCTGCGCGGTCAGCAGCCGGCCCGCCATGATGCCGCCGGTCATGCCCCAGCCGCCGAAGCCGGTGGCCACGTACGTGTGCCGGGCGCCCGGGTGCAGGGGGCCGATCATCGGCACCGTGTCCGTGGGCTCGGTGTCCTGGGTGGCCCACCGGTGCGTGACCTCCAGGTCCGGGAAGTGGCCGGTGGCCCAGGCGGTGAGGCGTTCGAAACGGGCCCGCGGGTCGCCCGTGCCCGGCGTGAAGTGCTCACCGGTGACGATGAGCAGCCGCCGGTCGCCCTCGTGGGGCGCGGTGCGCACCGAGCGGGTGTCCTCGTCGGGCGTGATGAACATGCCGTCCGGGTCCTGGTCCGCGGGGATCGTCCCGGCGACGACGAGCTCGCGGCGTGTGGAGAGGCGAGCGAACAGCAGGGCACGGTCGAAGATCGGGTAGTGCGTCGCGACGACGACGTCCCGGGCCCTGACCGTCGCCCCGGTCGTGGTCGACAGCCTGCACGGCTCGCCCTCGTCCAGGCCGAGGACGGTGGTGTCCTCGTAGATCCGCCCGCCGCGCTCGACCAGGTCGGCGACGAGCGCCAGCAGGTACTTGCGCGGGTGGAACTGGGCCTGCCCGGTGACCTCGACCGCGCCCGCCACCGGGAAGGGCAGCCCGGTCTCCGTCACGAACGAGGCGGGCAGCCCGGCCTCGGACGCGGCCCGTGCCTCGGCGCGCAGCTCCTCCACGCGGCCCACGTCACGGGCATAGGTGTAGGCGCTCCTCGTCTCCCACTCGCAGTCGACGCCCAACTCCTCGGCGATCCGAGCCGCGTGCTCGATCGCCTCCGACTGGGACCGCGCGTACAGCCGTGCGCCGTCGGGGCCGCGGGTGCGCCGCAGCTTGTCGTAGACGAGCGTGTGCAAGGCGGTGACCTTGGCGGTGGTGTGCCCGGTGACGCCGGCAGCGACCCGGCCGGCCTCCAGGACGGCGACGCTCCGCCCGGCCCGCGTCAGTTCCCACGCCGTGCTCAGCCCGGCGATCCCGGCGCCGATCACCGCCACGTCGACGTGAACGTCCTCCGTGAGCGCCGGATGCCGGCCGTCCGGTGCCGTGTCGAGCCAGTAAGAGCTGCTGACCTGCTGCTTCTCGCTCATGGCCGCCGAGTACCCCCGTCCGTCCGCTTCAGTGTCGGGCGGGTCGCTTTACACCCGGGGCGGGCAGGGATAACGTACAACCAAATGGTTGTAGATGAGCTGAGCGACGAGACGGTGGACCGGCTGTTCCACGCCCTGGCCGACACCACGCGCCGGGACATACTGCGCCGCTGCGTGCGCGGGGAGCTGTCGGTGTCCCGGCTGGCCGAGGCCTACCCGATGAGCTTCGCCGCGGTGCAGAAGCACGTGGCGGTGCTGGAGCGGGCCGGTCTGGTCACCAAGCAGCGCAGCGGACGGGAGCAGCTCGTGCGCACCGACCCCGACGCGGTGGGCCGCGCGCGCCAAGCCCTGGACGAACTCGAGTCCGCCTGGCGCGGGCGCGTGGACCGGATGGCCCGGCTGCTCGCCGAGGACCCCGGAACCGAAGAGAACGACACGACGGAAGGACCCGAACGATGAGTGTCACCAGTGTCGACAAGGACCTCGACCACCTCACCCTCACCCTGGTCGCCGACTTCGCCGCCCCGGTCGAACGGGTGTGGCGGCTGTGGGCCGACCCCCGGCAGCTGGAGCGCTGGTGGGGGCCGCCGACCTACCCGGCGACGGTGGAGCAGCACGACCTGACCCCCGGCGGGGAGGTCACCTACTTCATGACCGGCCCGGAGGGAGACCGGCACCGCGGCTGGTGGCGGATCACCTCGGTCAGCGAGCCGACGGACCTGGAGTTCACCGACGGCTTCGCCGACGACGACGGCAAGCCCAAGGACGACATGCCGACCATGTCCGTGACGGTGCGGCTCAGCGAGCACGGCGGCGGCACCCGGATGGAGATGCGCTCCCTGTTCGACACCCGCGAGCAGATGGAGCAGCTGGTCACCATGGGCATGGAGGAGGGCCTGAAGGAGGCCGTCGGCCAGATCGACGCCCTGCTGGCCGCCTGACCGCTCGGATCAGGCCTGCTCCAGCAGCCGCTTACGGCACTCGGCCACGTCGAAGTCCCCCTGTGGATAACGCGGATCCAGCTCCTCGAAAGGCTCCAGGAGCAGCGTGCCGACCGCCCAGTTGCGGTACCACCTGTGCTCGGCCGGGATCAGGTACCAGGGCGCGTTCGAGGTGCCGCAACGCCAGGGCGATCCCGTAGGCCTCCCGGAACGCGGGCCGGTGTGTCCCCGGGCCCCCTGCGCGGCCCTGTGCCTCGATGGCCCGGTGGGGCGCCGGGGCTCGCACCCGGCGCCCGGTCGGCGGTGGAGCGCCGGTCAGCGGCGCCAGGGGCCCGTCACCGCGAACGTGGTGCCGGGGGTGTAGCAGTTGACGTACATCGTGTCGCCGTCCGGGGAGAAGGTCACCCCGGCGAACTCACCCCATTCGGGCTCCTGCTCGGTGCCGATGTTCTGCCGGTTGCGGGCCATCGCGTAGACCTCGCCGCGCCGGGTGACGCCGAAGACGTGCTGGGCGCCGTTGCCGTCCTCGCAGACCATCAGGCCGCCGCTGGGCGCCAGGCAGATGTTGTCCGGCGACTCGCCCGGCAGCTGCACATCGGTGTCCGGGCCGAAGACGATCACCAGGGTGAGCCGGCGGAGCTCCGGGTCGTAGCGCCAGACCTGTCCGAAGTGGTCGGCGGCCGAACCGTCCGACCGGCGCGCGAACGACGACACGAAGTACACCGAACGGCCGCCCCAGTAGCAGCCCTCCAGCTTCTGCGCATGCGTGATGCCCCCGCGGCCGAAGTCCTGGAACCGGATCGCCGTCTGCGCGGCCTGCGGGTCCGGTACGTCCACCCACTCGATGTGGTCGAACTCGGCGCCGACGTCCTGGATGGAGGACAGGTCCGGCACACCGGGCACGCGCATGGCCTGGAGCCGGCCGCCCGCGCGCAGCGAACCCCTGCCGCCCAGCGGCCGGTTCGGCAGGAAACGGTAGAAGAGGCCGAAGGGCTTCTCGAAGGCGTCCTCGGTCTCGTACACCACGCCCCGCCGGGGATCGACGGCGATCGCCTCGTGCGCGAAACGGCCCATCGCGGTCAGCGGCACGGCCCCCGTGCGGTGCGGATCGACCGGGTCGACCTCGAAGATGAAGCCGTGGTCCTTGGTGTAGCCGTTGGTGCCGGCCTTGTCCTCGGTCTCCTCGCAGGTCAGCCAGGTGTCCCAAGGGGTGGGCCCGCCCGCGCAGTTCACGGCTGTTCCGGCGATCGCGACGCGCTCCGACTGCACCCTGTTGCGGGAGTCGAGGGTCAGCGCCGTACAGCCGCCCTTGCCGGCCGGGTCGTAGGTGAGGCCCTCGACGGTCGGCACCGGGACCTTGCCGCTCACGCGGTTCTCGTGGTTGCGGACCAGGTGGACCCGGCCGCCTCTGCCCCCGAAGGCCGACATGCCGTCGTGGTTGGAGGGGACCTTGCCCTCGCCGGAGCGCAGTTCGTCCCCCTCGCGGGAGAGGATCCGGTAGTGGAACCCTTCCGGCAGGTCGAGGACGCCCTTGGGGTCGGGGACGAGCGGGCCGTAGCCGGTGCGGCCGAGGCCCTGTGCAGCGGCGGTGCCGGCGAAGAGTTCGGAGAGCGCGCCGGAGAACGCGATCCCGACGCCCAGGGCGCCCGTTCCGGCGAGCATCCGACGTCGGGTGGCGAAGCGACCGGATTCGGTCATGAGGAAACCTTCCTGCTGGCGGACAGGAGTTGTGATCCCGCTGTGTCTATCACCTGGTGCGGGCCACGGGAACCACGCGCGTAGCGCGCGTCACTGCTCCACGGCCCGCCGCAGCCGCTCCATGGCCTCCCCGGCCTGCTCCGTCAGGTCGACGGCACGCTGCTCCGTGAGGTCGACGGCACGGTCCTCCGTGGGGTCGACGGCATGCTCCTCGATCTCCGCGCGGTCGCTGGGCTGCGCGCGGCTCGCGGTCTCCGCGCCTCCCGCGTCTCGCGCGTCCTGCGGCACTTCCGCGCTCTGCGCCGCGGGCTGCGCGCCCCGCTCCAGGAACCGCAGGAGCTCCACCGGAATGGGCAGGACGAGCGTGGAGTTCTTCTCCGCCGCCACCGCCATGACGGTCTGCAGCAGCCGGAGCTGGAGCGCCGAGGGCGTGTCGGCCATCTGGCGGGCGGCCTGGGCCAGCTTCTTGGAGGCCTGGTACTCGGCGTCGGCGTTGATGAGCCGGGCTCGCCGCTCCCGGTCGGCCTCCGCCTGGCGGGCCATGGAGCGCTTCATGGTGTCCGGCAGGGAGACGTCCTTGATCTCCACGCGGTCGATGGTCACGCCCCACTCCACCGCCGGACTGTCGATCATCAGCTCCAGGCCCTGGTTGAGCTTCTCCCGGTTGGACAGCAGGTCGTCCAGCTCGCTCTTGCCGATGATCGAGCGCAGCGAGGTCTGCGCCATCTGCGAGACCGCGAAGCGGTAGTCCTCGACGTTGACGATCGCGGCCGACGGGTCCACGACCTTGAAGTACACGACGGCGTCGACCCGCACGGTCACGTTGTCGCGGGTGATGCCCTCCTGGGCCGGGACGGGCATGGTCACGATCTGCAGGTTGACCTTCCGCATCCGGTCCACCGCGGGGATCACGAGGTTGAACCCGGGCCGCCGCACGTCCCCGTGCAGACGCCCCAGCCGGAAGACGACCCCGCGCTCGTACTGCTTGACGACGCGTGCCGCGGAGACCACGTACACCAGCGCAGCGGCCCCGACCGCGGCCACCACACCGACCAGCTCTTCGACCATGCCGACCTCCCGGTTCAGAGGTCCGAATCCGTCCGTTTCTGTAACGATATGCCCGAACCGGGGCGTGGGGCCATGCCCGGAGATCGGGCCGACACGGGGCGGACGCGCAAGGTCCGGGGCGCGCAGCCGGCGCGCCCCGGACCAAGGGGTGGGTGAGCGGGTCCGCCGTCTAGGCGACGGTGACCTTCTCCGCCTGAGCCTCCTCGGGCTCCGTGACCTTCACCGGTTCGGTGCCCGTCGCGCTGTGGCGTGCGGCCCAGCTCTCCAGGGCGGTGCGGCAGGCGTGGTCGAGGTGGTGCAGGCCCGAGAGGTCCAGCTCGACCGGACGGTCCTGCGGAAGGCTCTCCAGGCTGTCGAGGATCTTCGGCAGCCGCAGGAAGGTCGCGTTGCCCGACAGGTACGCCTGGATCGGGCCGGCGCCCTTGTCGATGATGTCGAGCTTGACGTGCGAGGCCTCCCAGGCGGTCTTGACGACCGACAGGGCCAGACCGATGAGCACGCCCTCGAACATGTTCACCGCGACGATCGACACGGCGGTGACGATCAGGATGAGCGCCTCACCCTTGTGAGCCCGCCACAGCGCCGTGATCTGACGGAACGGGATCAGCTTCCAGCCGGCGTGCACGAGGATGCCGGCGAGGGCGGGGATCGGGATCAGGGCCAGGGCCCACGGCATCGCGGCGGCGAACAGCAGCAGCCACACGCCGTGCAGCACCCGGGAGGCCTTGGTCTTGGCGCCCGCGTTGACGTTGGCGGAGCTGCGCACGATGACGGCGGTCATCGGCAGCGCGCCGAGCAGACCGCACAGGGTGTTGCCCGCGCCCTGGGCGATCATCTCCTTGTTGTACTCGGTGCGCGGACCGTTGTGCAGCCGGTCCACGGCGGCCGCGCTGAACAGGCTCTCCGCGGAGGCGATCAGTGCGAAGGCGATGATGGTGCCCCAGATGGCCGGGTTCGCCAGTTCGCCGAAGGCCTCGGCCCCGGGCGGCTGGATGACGCCGAGCAGGCCCTCCACCTGGACGGTGGCGACCGGCAGGCCGAAGGCGAGCGCGGCGACCGTGGCCAGGACCACCGCTGCGAGGGCGCCGGGCACGGTCTGGACCGCCTTCGGCATCTTCTTCCAGAGCACGATGACGGCGATGGTGCCCGCGCCGATCGCGAGGGAGGTCATGGCCTTGGTGCTGCCGAGCGTGTCGGCGACCATCCCGGGCAGGCCGGCGATCTTGCCGAGTCCGGACTCCGGTGCCTTCAGGCCTGCCGCCGCGTAGATCTGACCGGCGATGATCACCAGTCCGATGCCGCAGAGCATGCCCTCGACGACGGAGACGGAGATCGCCCGGAACCAGCGGCCTATGCCGAGGAAGCCCATGGCGAGCTGGAGCAGCCCGGCGAGCAGCACGATCACGCCGAGCGTGGCCACTCCGAACTGGCTGACGGCCTCGAAGACCAGCACGGTGAGTCCGGCGGCGGGTCCGGACACCTGAAGGCTGCTGCCGCGCATCAGCCCGGTGACGAGCCCGCCCACGATGCCGGTGATGAGGCCCAGCTCCGCGGGAACGCCGGAGGCGACCGCCACGCCGACGCACAGCGGGACCGCGACCAGGAAGACGACGATCGAGGCGAGGAAGTCCTGCTTCAGGTAGGGAAACTTGGTCATGGTCGCCCTCACAGCTTCTCGAAGGAATCGGTCTCCGCGCGGTGTTCGCGCACGGTGCCGGTGTGTACCTCGTAGAACCAGGCGTGCAGCCGGAGCCGGCCTTCCGTCAGGCGGCGCTCGACGCAGGGGTAGGACCGCAGTCGGAGCACCTGGGTGAGGGCGTGGTTCTGCACGGCCTCGGCGACCGCCGGGTCGGCCGGGTCCGAGCAGGTGGGCTCCTCGGCCGCGTGGGCGAGCCAGTCGCGCACCGCCGGTACGGCGGCGAGGTCGTCGCCGCGTACCACCGCGCCCACGGCGCCGCAGTGCGAGTGGCCGCAGACCACGATCTCCTTGACGCCGAGGACCTCCACGGCGTACTCGATCGTGGCCGCCTCCGATGTGGGGTGCTCGAAGGAGTGCGGGGGAACGACGTTGCCCGCGGTGCGCAGCTCGAAGAGCTCGCCGGGACGGGCGCCCGTGATCAGGGCCGGTACGACCCTGGAATCGGAGCAGGTGATGAACAGGACGTCGGGGGACTGGCCCTCGGCGAGGTGGGCGAACTCCTCAGGGCGCTGTCCGAAGGTGCGGGCGTTGTCGATGAGGGGCTGCATGAGTGTGGTGACTCCTCCTGGCGCGCAGTGGGGGCGCGTCGGACGGGCATGACAGAGGGTGGGGGGAACTGCTCCGCCGCTCAGCAGCGGAAGACCTGCAGTGCTGCCGGAGCGTGGAACGTCGAGGATCTCGACGTGTGATCGTGCGCGGCGCCGGGTCTGACGGATTCGGGCGCCGTCGGCCGGGTGTGCCGTTGCAGTGGCCGCTCCGGCCCCGAGGGTGCGAGGTCCGCGGTGTGAGACCGGTCGCGGGTCCGCAGGGGACCGGTCGGGTCCCCGTGGTGTCCGGCGCGGCAGGTGGCCGTCTCGTCGCGCAGAGCCTTGCCCGGGGACTTGGGTCCGGGGCGCGACGACTTGCCGGAGGGCTTCGTTCCGGTCTGAGCTTTGGCCTCGGATTGACTGTGCGCATGCGCTGCTGCGAAGGAAGCCGTCGGTGCGAAGAACTGGAGGGCGAGCAGGACGGCGGCGAGGATCGAAACCACGGTCCGTGCCGTCGTACCTCGGAACATGCGCCCCCCTTCCGGTGCTTCACGCGTCTAGTGCGGACCAACACTTGGTCAACGGTCGGTCAAGAAACACGTTAACCCTGCAAGGTCGTTTGCAGGGTTAACTTAACGTTTCAAGCTGAAGAGAGCCTGAAAACCGCAGGTGGGCTGGCTTGAACAAGCCCTACCCGTGGGGCGGTTGACGCGGTATTGGGGATGTGGTTACCGAGGGCCCGCCAGCGAGCCGGCGTCGCGGGCGAGGGCGGTGAGCCGCGAGATGGCCCGGAAGTACTTCTTGCGGTAGCCGCCGTTCAGCATCTCCTCGCTGAACAGCTGGTCGAAGGGCAGACCCGAGGCGAGTACGGGCACCTCGCGGTCGTAGAGCCGGTCCGCGAGCACGACCAGCCTGAGGGCCGTCGACTGGTCGGGAACCGGGTGCACACCGGTGAGGCACACGGCCTTGACGCCGTCGGTCAGAGCGCCGTACCGGCTGGGGTGGACCCGGGCCAGGTGGTCCAGGAGGGGCGAGAACGCGTCGAGGGAGGCGCCCTCGGTGGCGTGCGCCGCGCGGGTCACCTGTTCGTCGGAGTACGGCGGCGGCGCCTCGGGCAGGCCGCGGTGGCGGTAGTCCTCGCCGTCGATGCGCAGGGCGCGGAAGTGGGCCGACAGGCCCTGGATCTCGCGGAGGAAGTCGGCCGCGGCGAACCGGCCCTCGCCGAGCTTGCCGGGCAGTGTGTTGGACGTGGCGGCCAGCGCCACACCCGCGTCGACGAGCTTGCCCAGCAGGGTGGAGACCAGGACGGTGTCGCCCGGGTCGTCGAGCTCGAACTCGTCGATGCACAGCAGGCGGTGCCCGGACAGAGTCTGGACGGTCTGCTGGAACCCGAGGGCGCCGACCAGGTTGGTCAGCTCCACGAAGGTGCCGAACGCCTTGAGCGCGGGCTCGGCAGGGGTGGCGTGCCACAAGGACGCCAGCAGGTGGGTCTTGCCAACGCCGTAGCCGCCGTCGAGGTAGACGCCGCGCGGGCCGGCGGGGGCCTGCTTCGGCGCCCTGCCGAAACCGAACAGCCGCCGCTTGCCGGATCCCGAGGACCCTCCCGAGCCGAGGCCCGCCGCGAAACCCTCCAGGACCCGGACGGCCTCCGTCTGGCTGGGCTGGTTCGGGTCGGGGATGTACGTGCTGAAGCGGACGGAGTCGAACCGCGGCGGCGGCACCATCTCGGCGACCAGTCGGTCCGCGGGCACCCGCGGCTCACGGGCGCACAGCGACAGCGGGGCCGGGTCGGTTATGGGGCCGCTTCCGGAGGGGGCCAGGGGAGAAGACACGGTTCACCATGCTACGGCGCGTGGAACACTGCACGGCATGCGACGTCTGTTCCCTGTGACCGATGAAACAGCAGCTCCGGCGCCGGGCGGCGCGCCCGGTGAGGGCGCCGGGCGGGAGTGGGGCCTTCAGGAGCTGGCCGCCGCGTACGCCTATCCGGAGCCCGGGCCGGGAGAGCCGGTTCCGTGGCTGCGCGCCAACATGGTGTCCACGCTGGACGGGGCCGCCCAGCACGACGGCCGTTCGCAGCCCATCTCCAGCGCCACCGACATGCGGATCTTCGGCACCCTGCGGGCACTGGCCGACGTCGTGGTCGTCGGCGCGGAGACGGTGCGGCAGGAGGGCTACCGGCCCGCACGCGCGCGGGCGGAGTTCGCGGCGATGCGGGAGGCGGCCGGGCAGCGGCCCGCACCGGCGATCGCGGTGGTCACGGCCAGTCTCGACCTGGACTTCTCGCTCCCGCTGTTCACCTCGCCCCTGGTGCCCACCCTGATCCTCACGGGCGCCGCGGCCGCCACGGACCGCGTCGCCGCCGCCGAGAAGGCGGGCGCCCGGGTGCTGACCGCCGGGGACGGCATCGGTGTGGACCCCGTCCGCGCCGTCCGGGCCCTCGCCGACCAGGGCCACACCCGGCTGCTCACCGAGGGCGGCCCGCGACTGCTCGGACAGATGGTCGCGGCCGGCGTGCTCGACGAACTGTGCCTGACCGTCTCCCCGATGCTCACGGCGGGCCAGGCGCAGCGCATCGCCGGAGGGCCGGCGGTCACCGTCCCGCACCGCTTCGGGCTGGTGTCGATGCTGGAGGAGGACGGCTTCCTCTTCACGCGGTACGGGCGCGCCCGAGCCGCGTACTGAAACGCCGGGCCCGGGGTACAAGGGCGGTCGGGAAACCGGTCGCCCGGGTAGGCCGCGTCGGCGGGGTCGACCCGCCGTCGGTCCGTTCATCGGCGGAATGTGCCGTTCTGTTTGGATTTCGGGGGGCACACTGGATCCGTCGGTACCCGTGCGAGGACGGGCAGGATGGTTTCCGCAGGGCTCGGCACGGCCGGCCTGCGGCGAGGTGGGGCCTTGGGCCCCCGGAGCAGAAGGAGCGCCTGGTGTTCACCAGCGTATTGATGATCGAGAAGGCGCTGACGTCGGCCGACGTGGAGTTCGTCACCACCTTGCACGGCGAGGAGCAGGTCTCCTTCGAGGTGCTGTTGCAGCCGCGCGGTGAGCAGGCGGACCGTCTGCTGCGGGCCATCGACGACGTGGCGCTCGGCGAACTGGACGAGGCCGTCCGCGAGGGGGAGACGCCGGAGGGCGAGGAGGCGCTCAGCGTGGGGCAGCGGGCGCTGGAGGTGTCACTCGCGGCGCTGCGCGCCTCGGGCAGTCCGGCCCAGGGGCGGCTGATCGAGGATCATCCGCTGGACGCGCTGAAGTCCTTGGTGGAGGAGGTCGGGGCGGACGAGGTCATCGTGCTGACCGACCCCCACTACGTGGAGGAGTTCTTCCACCGGGACTGGGCGTCGCGGGCCCGGCACAAGGTGGGGGTCCCGGTGCTGAAGCTGTTCTCGCACAGCAAGGCGTAGGGGCGGGCTGCTCTGGTTCGCCGGGGGTGCGGGTCGGTGAGGGTTGCTCGCGCGGTTGCCCGCGCCCCCCGGGTCGGCCACAGCACTCCCCGTTCCTGAAATAGGCTGGGGGCGCTCACCGTCGTCGCTCGCTCTTGGAGATCTGCATGGCAGCCGGCCTTCCTCCCGCCATGGACCGACCGCACTTCATCGGGATCGGTGGGGCGGGAATGTCGGGGATTGCGAAGATCCTCGCGCAGCGCGGGGCCGTGGTCGCGGGCAGTGACGCCAAGGAGTCGGCGACGGCCGAGGCGCTGCGGGCGCTGGGCGCGACCGTGCACATCGGGCACGCAGCGGGGCATCTCGCCGACGACGCCAGCTGTGTGGTCGTGTCGTCGGCGATCCGGCAGGACAACCCCGAGCTGGCCCGCGCGGCCGAGCTCGGCATCCCCGTCGTGCACCGTTCCGACGCCCTCGCCGCCCTGATGGACGGGCTGCGGCCGATCGCCGTCGCCGGTACGCACGGCAAGACGACCACGACGTCGATGCTGGCCGTGTCGCTGAGCGAGCTGGGCCTGAAGCCCTCGTACGCGATCGGCGGGGACCTGGACGCGCCCGGCTCCAACGCGCTGCACGGCGAGGGCGAGATCTTCGTCGCCGAGGCGGACGAGTCGGACCGCAGCTTCCACAAGTACGCGCCCGAGGTCGCGATCGTCCTCAACGTCGAACTCGACCACCACGCCAACTACGCGTCGATGGACGAGATCTACGAGTCGTTCGAGACGTTCGTGGGCCGGATCACCGAGGGCGGCACGCTGGTGATCGCCGCCGACCACGAGGGCGCGCGGGAGCTGACGCGCCGGGTCGCCGGGCGCGGTGTGCGGGTGGTGACCTACGGCGAGTTCGAGGACGCCGGCGTGCGCATCCTGTCGGTCGTGCCGCAGGGGCTGAAGAGCGAGGTCACCGTGGTGCTGGAGGGCGAGGAGCTGACCTTCACGGTCTCCGTCCCCGGCCGGCACTACGCCCACAACGCGGTCGCCGCGCTGGCGGCCGGTGCGGCCCTCGGCGTCCCGGCGGCCGAGCTGGCCCCGGCGATCGCCGCGTACACGGGCGTGAAGCGGCGGCTCCAGCTGAAGGGCGAGGCCGCGGGCGTCCAGGTCATCGACTCCTACGCGCACCACCCCACCGAGATGACCGCCGACCTGGAGGCCATGCGCGCTGCGGCCGGTGACGCCCGGATCCTGGTCGTCTTCCAGCCCCACCTCTTCTCGCGGACCCAGGAGCTCGGCAAGGAGATGGGCCAGTCCCTGACCCTCGCGGACGCCTCCGTCGTGCTGGACATCTACCCGGCGCGCGAGGACCCGATCCCGGGTATCACGAGCGAGCTGATCGTCGAGGCGGCCCGGGCCGCGGGCGCCGACGTGACGCCGCTGCACGACAAGGCCGACGTCCCGTCGGTCGTCGCGGGAATGGCGAAGCCCGGGGATCTCGTTCTCACCATGGGAGCGGGCGACGTCACCGACCTCGGCCCGCACATCCTGGACCGTCTGTCGAACTGAGGGGCTGGAGGCTCATGCCGTACGACGTCGAGAAGCCGGACGAGCAGTGGCGCGTGGAGCTGAGCCCGGGCGAGTACGCGGTGCTGCGCCAGGCGGCCACGGAGCCCGCCTTCACCGGTGAGTACACCGACACCAAGACCCGGGGCGTCTACTCCTGCCGCGCCTGCGGAGCGGACCTGTTCACCTCGGAGACCAAGTTCGAGTCGCACTGCGGCTGGCCGTCCTTCTTCGACCCGAAGGACACCGACGCGGTGGAGCTGATCGAGGACCGCTCGCACGGCATGGTGCGGACCGAGGTGCGCTGCGCGCGCTGTGGCTCCCACCTCGGGCACGTCTTCGAGGGCGAGGGGTATCCCACGCCCACCGACCAGCGGTACTGCATCAACTCCATCGCGCTGCGGCTGGCCCCCGAGGAGGGCTGAGGCGGCGCTCAGCGGATCCGGCACTCCTGCTGTGTGAGGCGCTTCGTGTCGCCCGCGATGCGACTGCACAGCACGTGGGTGTCGGAGGTGCCGTCGTTGGCGCGGCGGACCTCTTTCAGAACGATGCTGTGGCCGGCGCGGTCGCCGTACAGCGGGGCGCCGGTGAAGTCGATGGTGCCGGTGGCCATGCCCTCGATCCTGACGTTGCGCAGGTTCACCCAGGTGGAGGCGCGGCTCTGCGGCCGGTCGTCGCGGGTGGCCGCCCAGAACAGGGCGCGGGTCGCGTCATGGGCGAGGGCGGTCTGGCCGCTGGCCAGGGCGGGACTGTCGTAGCCCAGGCGCTGGCCCCGCAGCCCCGGCAGGTGCTTGGCGGCGTCCTGGTAGAAGGCCGTCGTCGTGGCGGCCGTCTTCAGCTCCGCGAGGGCCGCGTGGTACAGCGTGACCTTCGGTGCGACGGACTGGCCGCCGCCTGCGAAGTCGGCCTTGGACAGGTCGTCGCCGGTGAGGATGGCCAGGGGCTTTCCGGCGCAGCCCGGCTCGGTGCCCAGCTGGGTCATCAGGGGGTCGATGTCCTCCACCCGGCCCGCGAAGTAGACCACTGACGGCACCCGGCCGCCCCGGCAGATCTCCTGGGCGTGCGAGCGGAGTTCGGGCTTGCCGCCGCTGAGGGTGTAGCGGCGCTGCGGGAGCGGGGTGAAGCCCTGCCGCCGCAGCATCTCCTGGCCGTAGCGCGCCTGTTCGTCGGTGTAGAGGTCGTCGGTCTTCGCCGTGTCACGGGCCAGGACGAGGGCGTACTGCCGTCGGCCGGGTGTGCGCAACTGGGCGGCGACCAGGCCGAGTTGCCGGGTCTGCCACTCGTCCGTGGCGGCCAGGCTGAACCAGTTGGCGAACTCGCGGGGCAGATAGGTCGCGGAGTTCGTGCCGGAGACGACCGGCAGGCCGGCCCGCATCAGGGTGCGGGTCGTAGTCCGGCTCGACTTCAGGTCGCGGCCGGTGCCGACGACCCCCACCACGGTCGGGTCGTGGGCGGCGTACGCGGCGATCGCCTCGGCCATCTCCTCCTGGTGGCCCAGGTCGACGCCGCCGTTGGCGATCAGGACCCGCAGCTTCACACTGGAGTTCTCGTTGATGACGGCCTGCGCCAGATAGACGCCCGCCAGTTCCTCGGCACCCTTCACGAGGGAGGAGCCGGCCGAGGCGTCGGCGCTGAGCGGCCCCGCGTAGACGACGGTGACGTACTTGCCGGAGTGGTCCGCGAGGACGTCGGCGTTCTGCCGGGCGATGCGGTCCTCCAGGTCGGCCACCGTCCAGGGCCTCGCGTCGTCGGCCGCGAGCGCCGTGACGTCGTCGCCGGGCTCGCGTGCGGGCAGCCAGTCGGCGAAGCGGACGTCGTCCGTCGCTATGCCGATGCACTCCGTGCGGCCGTCGGGTGCCGATGCGCGCCGGGTGTCCCGGTTGGCGGTCAGGACGGACGCCGAGCAGTACCGGTCGTGCAGGGCGTCGGCCCGCATGACGGTGGCCGCGGTGAGCAGGGCGATGACCAGGACCAGGGTGTGCAGGGCCCACACCAGCCGGGCGAGGGGCGGCCGCGAGGAGGCCCGCAGATGGTGGCGGCCCTCCTCGAGCGGGCCCAGCTGGTCGTGCGGCAGCGGGATCTTCATCACCCACGGCAGGACGGACCGCTCCCGGCTGGGTGACTGCTCGGCGCGCAGGTTGCGGCCCCACTCCTGGTACCAGGTGCGCAGCCGGACGCCGAACGTCGGCGGCGCCGCGTCCGGGGCCGGTGGAGCCTGGACGACACTGCGCTCCAGACGCGGCACGTCGTGCGTGCGCACCGCGGCCACCACGAGCAGCGGGTCGAGCTCGCTGCGCCGGCTGCGGACGTCGCTGATGGCCCGGATCAGTTCGATGCCGCCGTTGCGGTCGTCCGCGTGCGGCAGGAACAGCATCGGCGGGCGCGGCCGTTTGAAGCCGCGCAGGTCCCAGCTCCAGCGGCGGTGGTTGTCCCGCAGGTCCTCGCGCAGCGCCAGGACGCACAGCTGGAGGTGGAAGTCGCCGCCCGCCGTGAGCGCCTCGGCCACGTCGTAGGCCCGGGCCGCGATCGCCTTCCAGGAGCGGACCGGCCGCAGCAGCGACACCTCGGTGGACTCCTCCTGGTCCGCCGCCCTCAGGAACGTCGTCGTCATGAACCAGCGGCTCTCCCGGCGCAGCCACAGGAAGATCGGGGCCCGGCCCGGCAGGACGTAGTTGAGGACGGTCAGCAGCAGCAGGAAGACGAGGCCGGAGCCGACCGCGACGTACCACTCGCTGCGGGCGAGGAGCGCGGCCATGACGGTCACGAGGCTCGCCGGGAGGATGTGCGCCATGTCGAACAGCGGCAGGCCGGAACGCCAGCGGGCCGTGTTCTTCGGCCGCCAGCGCTGCTGCGCCAGCTCGTTCAGCAGCCGCTGCCGCTGATCCTGCCCCGCCTCGGGACTGCCCGGGGCGGGCGCGGGCCAGCTGTCGCCGAGTGCCGCGACCGCGTCGTCGATGGCGTGCACCAGCCGCAGCCGCGGAAACGCGTAGCGCCGGTAGAGCGCCTTCGGGCCGCCCCACTTGCGCGGGTCGCTCAACGCCCGTACCAGGGCCGCGGCGCGGCGCACTTCCGTGTCGCCCTCGCAGCTCTCCTGCGTGAGCGCGCAGCGCGTGCCGTGCGCCTCCTGGCCCGCGTGCAGCTGCCGGACCAGCCCGGCCACCGCGTCGTCGTCCCGGCTCTCCTGGGCGTGCACGACGAACACCGGCATCGGCGGTTCGGTGCTCCTGCGGAAGTCCTGGATGAGGATCTCGAGCTGGTTCTGGAGGTGGCGCCCGGCGTCGCTCTCCGGCATGCCGTCGTGGCCCCCAGGGCAGTCCGGCGGCGTGCGATGGTCCTTCACCATGGGCAACCCCCCGTTAACCTTCGGTGACCTAAGAGATTAACCGGTGCCGATGGGGTGCGAGTGGGTGACGGACGAACTTCAGGAACGTTTCGGCTCCTCGGCGGCACCGAGAACGCGCGGGCCCCGCCGACGGACTGGTCCCCACCGGCCGGCTCAGCATCACCCACCTCGTCCTCCACGGCGGCGAGGACCCGTCCGTCCTCGACGACCCGCTCCTCGAACGCCGGGCGGGGGTGGCCGAACGGCTCTACGACCTCGCCGCCCCGCGTCCCCGGGACCTGTTCGCCGTCATCTCCAACTCCGGTGTCGACAACGTGCCGTGGAGACGGCCCTGCGGGCCGAGGAGCGCGGCCACCGCGTCCTGGCCCGCCGCCGGAAATCGGGCACTGCGCATCACCCGCCGGTCCGCGTCCACCGCGAACACCTCGCAGTTCTCGCGGGCGGCCGCCCACCCGACGCCCTCCGTGCCGAGTGCGAAGGCCGCCGTCGCGACCGTGTCCGCCTCCGTCAGGGTCGGGGCCACCACGGTCAGGCTGAGCAGGCCGGTCGCGGGGCGGCCGGTGCGGCCGTCGAGGATGTGGTCACCGCGCTCGTAGCGGGCGGAGGTCGCCACCGCCCGGTCCGTGACGTCCAGGACCGCGCAGAGCCGGTCGGCGTGTTCGGGGTGGCGCACGCCGACGCGCCAGGGGCCGCCGGAGGCGATCACGTCGCCGCCGGCGTTGAGGCAGAAGCGGCGCGCACCCGCTGCCGACAGCAGTTCCGCTCCCCGCTGCACCGACCAGCCCTTCACCACCGCGCAGGGGTCCAGGCCGCGGCCGGGCAGGCGCACGTCGAAGGCACCCCCGGTGGCGATCCGGTACTCCTCGCACAGGTCCAGGACCTCGCGCAGCTCCGGGCCGGGCTCGCGCACCTCGCCCCGGTCCAGCCGCGACACCTCGCTGTCGGGACGGAACGGGCTGAACCGCGCGTCGACCTCGCGCAGCCAGGCGAACAGGCCGTCCACCGCCGCCTCGGGGACGTCCTCGTCGTCGATCCGCACCGACACCGGGAACCCCATGACGTGCTCGACCCGCCGCATCCCCTCAGCCCCTCGCGTCGATGGCGGCCTGGAGCGACTCCTTGTAGCCGTCGCTGGTGATCGTCGCGCCCGACACCGTGTCGATGTCGGCGCTCTGCGCCCGGAGCGTCTCCTCGATCAGCTGAGGAACCGCGGCCGTGGTCTGCGGGTGGTCCGGCTGCCGGAGCATCCGCACCGAGGCGATCCTGTCGCCGTCGAAGGTGACCTCGACCCGCACCGGACCCTTCTCGGTGTCGACGAGGGACCCCGTCACGACGGTGGTCGTGGCGCCGCCCGACGAGGAGGCCGAGGGGGTGGACGCCGGCGCCGCCGCCTGCGCGGAGGCCGACGACGAACCGGTGTCGTGCGTAGGCGCGTAGCGCCAGAGAGGGATCAGGCCCGCGACACTGAGGACGAGGACGGGCAGGGCTCGCTTCACGAATCTCTCCTCGTCATCCGGCCAGGCTGAAGCGTTCGAAGTGGATCTGCGGCCCCGGCACACCCAGCTCGCGCAGGCTGCCGAGCACCGCCTTCATCATCGGCGGCGGGCCGCACAGGTAGACGTCCCGCTCCGCGAGGTCCGGCACCAGCCGGGCCAGCTCCGGCGGAGCCAGCCGGTCGGGCACGGGCGGGCCGGTCACCAGGTGCAGTTCGGCGCCCCTGGCGAGCGCGAGGTCGCGCAGTTCGTCGTAGAGGACGGCGTCCCGGTCCGTGGCCACCCGGTAGATCACGACCGCGTGGCCGTGCAGTTCCTCCAGCAGGGCACGGATCGGCGTGACACCGACGCCACCGGCGATGAGCACGGCGTCCGGGCGGGTGCGGTGCAGGGTGGTGAAGGCGCCGTAGGGGCCCTCGGCGAACACGCGCGTGCCGACCTTCAGATGCCGCAGGGCCGCGCTGCCGGCACCGGCCCGCTTGACGGTCAGGCGCAGCGTACGGCCGTCCGGGGCGGCCGACAGGGAGAACGGGTTCGCCTGCCACCAGCGGTCCTTGGTCAGGAACCGCCACAGGAAGAACTGCCCCGCCCGGGCGGGCAGCCGGTCCAGGTCGCGGCCCGTGATGTAGACCGAGACCACGTGGTCGTTCTCCGGGACGACGGCGCTCACCCGGAGCCGGTGGCGGAGGTTGCGCCACAGCGGCAGCACCAGCCGGCCGGCGAACACCGCAGCGAGGGCCCCGCCCCACAGGGCGTACCAGTACGCCCTCGCGACCGGTGAGGCGGCGAACGTCGTCCCCGCCGCGACCTGGTGCGTGAACGCCAGCACCACCGCCACGTAGGTGTACAGGTGGATGAAGTGCCAGGTCTCGTACGCCAGCCGGCGCCGGGCGTAGCGGGCCGAGACGGCGCCGACCACCAGGATGATCGCCAGCGCGACGATCGCCCGCAGCACGCCCTCGACCGTCTCGGCGAGGTCCACCAGCTGGTTCACCGGGTCCAGGGAGGAGGACTCGGCGTAGCCGAAGACGATGAACACCGCGTGCGCGAGCAGCAGCCACAGCAGCGTGAAGCCCGTCCAGCGGTGCCAGGACGTCAGCCGGTCCATGCCGATCCGCCGGTCGAACCACGGCAGCCGGGCCACCAGCAGCAGCTGGAACGCCATGAGCAACGCCGCGTACAGACCGGCCAGCCTGCCCAGCACGATCAGCGCGTTCGAGGCGAAACCGGCCTGCGCGAAGAACACGGCCACCACGACCGCGTTCGCCAGCAGCACCGCGGACAGGCCGGTGCGGCCCGCCACCGCGGGCCGCACGCCCGGGCGGGTCGCCGCGGGAGGTTGACGGAGGGTCGTCACGGTCGGCAGCTCCTTGCTCGGACCTGGGACACCGGGCTTGACCGGATCCTGGGACACCGAGCTTGGCGCGGGGGAGCTGTCGGGAAGCTGTCGCCCGACTTTCAAGTGCTTATCGATCCCGCCGCGGGACAGCGGGCGGCTAGGGCGGCGCGGGGCTCGTGCAGCACTATGAGCTCGTGGAGAAAGTACGACTTCTCGTCGTCGACGACGACCCGCCCATCGCCGACCTCGTCGCGACCGTCGCCCGCTACGAGGGCTGGGAGGCGGTCACGGCGTACACCGGCGAGGACGCCCTGGTGCGGGCCGCCGAGTTCCACCCGGACATCGTGGTGCTCGACCTGATGCTGCCCGGCGTGGACGGCTTCGGCGTCCTGGACCGGCTGCGCGCCTCCGGCACGATGGTGCCGGTGGTGTTCCTCACCGCCCGCGACGGCGTCGCCGACCGGGTCGCGGGCCTCACCCGGGGCGGGGACGACTACCTGGTCAAGCCGTTCGCCGTGGAGGAACTGATGGCCCGGCTGCGGACCGTGCTGCGGCGCAGCGCCGGACCCGCCTTCCAGCGGTCCGTGCTCCGGGTCGGCGACCTGACGATGGACGAGGACACCCGCGAGGTCCGGCGCGGCGCGAGGCTGCTGTCGCTGACCCCGACCGAGTACGAGGTGCTGCGCTACCTCATGCGCAAGTCGCCCACCGTGCTGACCAAGGCGCAGATCCTCGACCACGTGTGGGAGTACGGCTTCGGCGGCCGCTCCAACGTCGTCGAGCTGGTCGTCAGCCGGCTGCGCCGCAAGCTCGACGAGACCGACGAGGGCGGCTCACCGCTCATCCACACCGTGCGCGGCTTCGGGTACGTGCTGCGGCAGGCCGCCGAGTGATCGCCCGGCTGCGGCGGACCTACCGCAGGATGCGGCTGGGCACCCGGCTGGCCCTGGGCCTCGGTGCCCTGTCCCTGGTGGTGTTCGCCGTCGTCGGCACGGCCCTGACCACGTACATGCGGGACTACCTGTCGGCCCAGCTCGACACCCAGCTCGCGCAGGCCCAGATCGCCCAGTCCAAGAGCATCGCGGACTACGGCACGCTGTCGGGCAAGAAGTACTACAGCTGGTTCTACGCCGTGTACGACGTGTCGGACGGCAGGCCCGAGCTGCGCCGGCCCGAGGACCCCGCCGATCTGCCCGAGGACGTCGACGACTTCACCTCCCTGGCCCGGGCGCAGGCAGCGGCGCACACCGAACTCCTGCGCACCGAGCACCTCAAGGGCGTGGGCTCCTACCGGCTGCGCGCCTGCCAGGTCGAGCGCGGTGTGGTCCTGGTCAGCGCCGCGCCCATGGACGACATCGAGGACACGGTCGGGCAGCTGATCACGATCCAGGTCGTCACGTTCGCCCTCGCACTGCTCGCGCTGGTCGTCTTCGGCCGCCGGATGCTGCGCCGCGGTCTGAAACCGCTCAGCGACATGGCGTCCACCGCGCACGGCATCGCCTCGCACGACCTGACCGAGTCGGCGGCCCGGCTCCCGCTGCGCGCCGACGGCCGCGACGGCGGCCCCGAGGTGGACGAACTGCGCACCGCGTTCAACACGATGCTGGAGCACATCGACGACTCCCTCGCCGTGCGCGCGGAGGCCGAGCAGCGGCTGCGCCGCTTCGTCGCCGACGCCTCGCACGAACTGCGAACCCCTCTGATGTCGGTGCGCGGGTACGCCGACCTCTTCCAGTACGCCGCCGCCAACGCCCCCGAGGAACGCGACCGGCACCTGGCCCGGTTGCGTGCCGAGGCCGCCCGCATGGGGATCCTCCTGGACGATCTGCTGCTGCTCGCCCGGCTGGACGCGGCGGAGGTGGAGACGCCGCTGCGGCTGGAGGACGCCGACCTGGTGGAGCTGGTGGGGCAGGCCGCGGACGCCTTCCGCGCCGGCCGCCCCGACCATCCGCTGACCGTCCTCGCCGGGCCGGGCCCGGTGTCGCTGCCGATGGACCCGCTGCGCATCCGGCAGGTCGTCGACAACCTGCTGACCAACGCCGCCGTGCACACCCCCGCCGGGACGAAGGTGTCGGTGGAGGTCGCCCTCGTGCCCGGCGCGGCCGAGGTGCGGGTTGCCGACACCGGACCGGGCATCCCGCCCGGCGACCTGGCCCGCGTCTTCGACCGGTTCTACCGCGTCGACAAGGCCCGCAGCCGCGACCGCGGCGGCAGCGGCCTGGGCCTCGCGGTCGCCCAGTCCCTGGTCCGCGCCCACGGCGGCCGCATCGAAGTGAACAGCGCACCGGGAGCGACGGTGTTCACCGTGCGCCTGCCCGTGCAGGGCGCACGCCCTGCGGACGGGTGACAGGCGCCCTCTAGACTCGTCCGCAAACAGCCCGTACGACCATGGCCAACGCTTCCGCCAACCGAAGGGCTCCGGCGCCTTGATACGGATCGAATCAGTCACCAAGCGCTATCCGGACGGCACGGTGGCTGTCGACCGGCTCTCCCTCGAGATACCCGACCGCTCGATCACCGTCCTCGTCGGACCCTCGGGCTGCGGCAAGACGACCACCCTGCGGATGATCAACCGGATGGTCGAACCGAGCGAGGGAACGATCCTCCTCGACGGCGAGGACATCCAGCGCCGCCCCGTCACCACCCTGCGCCGGTCCATGGGATACGTCATCCAGAACGCCGGCCTCTTCCAGCACCGCACGATCATCGACAACATCGCCACCGTGCCCCGCGTGCTCGGCTGGGGCAAGCAGAAGGCCCGGGCGCGGGCGGCCGAGCTCATGGAGCGCGTGGGCCTCGACGCCGCGCTCGCCAAGCGGTACCCGTACCAGCTCTCCGGCGGCCAGCAGCAGCGCGTCGGCGTGGCCAGGGCGCTCGCCGCCGACCCGCCCGTGCTGCTCATGGACGAGCCGTTCTCGGCGGTCGACCCGGTCGTGCGCAAGGGCCTCCAGGACGAACTGCTCCGCATCCAGGACGAGTTGGGCAAGACCATCGTCTTCGTCACCCATGACATCGACGAGGCGATCAAACTCGGCACGATGGTCGCCGTGATGCGCGAGGGCGGTCACCTCGCCCAGTACGCGCCCCCCGCCGAGCTGCTGTCCAACCCCGCCGACGCCTTCGTCGAGGACTTCCTCGGCGCCGACCGCGGCATCCGGCGGCTGTCGTTCTTCCCCTCCGCCGAACTCCCGCTGACCACCGGCCCGGTGATCCCCGTCGACGCCCCCGCCGAGCGGATCGCCGCCGCCGACACCCCCTGGCTGCTGGTCACCGACGCCGAGGGGAAGCCCCTCGGCTGGGCCGAGCCGGCCGACCTGACGGCCGGTGACATCGACCCCGGCCGGCTCCGGCCGCACGGACGGCCGTTCGTCCCCGGCACCGACTCCCTGCGGGCCGCCCTCGACTGCGCCGTGCTCTCCCCGGCCGGCTGGGCCGTCGCCGTGGACGACGCCGGGCGGGTGACCGGCGTGGTCTCGCAGGCGACCATCGGCGAGGCGATCCGCAGCGCCCACGCCGACGTGGCCGAGGTCGCGTCGTGAACGGCTTCTTCGACATCCCGAGCGACCTCCAGCACAGCTACGCCGGCCTGATCGGCCTCCATCTGCGCGAGGCCCTGCTGCCCGTTCTGGCAGGCCTGCTGCTCGCGCTGCCGCTCGCCCAGCTCTGTGTCCGCTTCCGCTGGCTGTACCCGCCGGTGCTCGGCGCCACCACCATCCTCTACGCCGTCCCGTCGCTGGCCTTCTTCGTCGTCCTCATCGACTACACCGGCCAGACCGAGCTGACCGTGATGATCCCGCTGGCCGTCTACAGCCTCGTGGTGCTCGTCCCTGCCATCGTCGACGGGGTGCGATCCGTGCCGCAGGAGACCCTGGCCGCGGCCACCGCCATGGGCTTCGGACCCGTACGCCGCTATCTCCAGGTGCAGTTGCCGATCGCCGTGCCCGCCATCATCGCCGGGCTCCGGGTCGCCACCGTCTCCAGCATCTCCCTGGTCAGCGTCGGCACCCTCATCGGCAACCAGGGCGCCCTCGGCAACCTGCTCGCCGACGCGCAGAAGTACGACCGTCCCGAACTGGCCGTGAACTCCGTGATCACCACGGCCGTCCTGGCCATCCTGTGCGACGCCCTGCTGGTGCTGCTGCGCGTCGCGCTGACCCCGTGGATGCCGAGCGGCACCCGCAAGCGCCCGAAGACCGGAGTGCGGCAGCCGCTGCCCGCCCCCCAGGACGTGACCCGGTGAACGTACTGAACTTCGTCAACGCCTTCTTCAGCGACAGCGCCCACTGGCACGGCTACGACGGCATCCCGCAACGCCTGCTCGAACACGTCCAGTACTCCCTGCTCGCCCTGGCCCTGGCCGCCGTGATCGGCCTGCCCGTCGGGCTGCTGACCGGGCACACCGGGCGGGGCGGCAACGCCCTCGCCTTCATCGCCACCGCGGCCCGCGCACTGCCCAGTTTCGGCCTGCTGGTGCTGATCGTCATCGTGATGGGCTTCGGCCTGCTGCCCGTGATGATTCCCCTGGTCATCCTCGCCGTGCCGCCGATCCTGGTGACGACCTACGAGGCGGTGCGCACCGTCGACCCCTCCCCGGTGGACGCCGCCCGCGGCATGGGCATGCACGAGTCGCGGATCCTGTTCCAGGTCGAACTGCCGGTCGCACTGCCGCTGATCCTGAGCGGTCTGCGCTCGGCGGCCATCCAGATCGTGTCGACGGCCACCATCGCCGCCTACGTCAGCCTGGGAGGCCTCGGCCGGTACATCGTCGACGGGCTCTACCAGCGCGACTACGAGAAGGTCGTCGGCGGCGCCACCCTGGTGGCCGTTCTGGCCCTCGTCACGCTGGCGCTGTTCTGGGTGGCGGGCCGGGTGGCCGTGTCGCCAGGGGTGCGCCGACGTTGATGGCCGGGTCTGTGACAAACCGTGACCAGGACGCTCTTGACTGATCACAAAGCGGCTGGATTGGATCGGTGGATGACTTTCACCGCGAAGAGCAGCAGGTCCAGGACGAGGCACACCAGCGTGGCGGCCGTCGCGCTCACCGCCGCTGCGGCGCTGCTCGCGGGCTGTTCGTCCGGCGACTCCTCCGACAACCCCCTCGCGGGCGAGAAGGCGAAGGCCGGCACCGTCGTCGTCGGCTCCAACAACTTCGCCGAGAGCACCCTGCTCGCCGACATCTACGGCGAGGCGCTCAAAGCCAAGGGCATCAAGGTCACCTACAAGCACAACATCGGCAGCCGTGAGACGACGTACGGGCTGATGAAGAACGGTTCCGTCACCGTGCTGCCGGAGTACAACGGCTCGCTGCTGGCCTACCTGGACCCCAAGGCCGAGCAGAAGTCCGCCGACGCGGTGAACGAGGCCGTCAAGGCCAAGCTGGACAAGAGCCTGACGCTGCTTCAGTCATCGCCCGCCGAGGACAAGGACTCGGTCACCGTCAACGCCGAGACGGCCCGGAAGTACAAGCTCACCTCCTCCTCCACCCTCGCCGACCTCAAGGACGCCGCGCCGGACCTGGTGATCGGCGGTTCGCCCGAGTTCCAGACCCGGCAGCAGGGCCTGAAGGGCCTGAAGTCGGTGTACGGCCTGGAGTTCAAGTCCTTCAAGGCGCTGGACGCGGGCGGCCCGCTGACCCAGGCGGCACTGACACAGAACACCATCCAGGCCGCGGACATCTTCACCACGGACCCGACCATCGTGAAGGAGAAGTTCGTCGTCCTGAAGGACCCGGAGAACCTCTTCGGGTTCGCCAACGTCACCCCGCTGGTCAACAAGAGCGGCCTCAACCAGAAGGGCGTCGACGCGCTCGACGCCGTCTCCGCCAAGCTGGACACCAAGACGCTCCTGGAACTGGACGCGCAGGTGCAGCTCGAGAAGAAGGACCCGCTGGACGTGGCGACGGCGTGGCTGAAGTCGGCGGGCCTGAACTGACGGCCTGACGGCCTGACGGCCTGACGGCCTGACGGCCTGACGGCCTGACGGCCTGACGGCCTGACGGCCTGACGGCCTGACGGCCTGACGGCCTGACGGCCT
>NZ_JBVJSX010000006.1:316816-615356 GCF_055606225.1 Streptomyces sp. NPDC037100
GCAACCCGGCCCGGACGACCGCGACCGCCCGGGCCGGCCGCTTTCGACAGCCGCCCCTACGTCTGCACCGCCGACGCGATCAACTGGTCGATCAGGGCGATCAGCACGTCCCGGCACGACTCCCGGTCCCGGGCGTCGCACAGCAGCACCCGGACGTGATCCGGCACCGCCAGCGCATCCCTGATGTCCTCGGGCGGATACGGGTGTTCGCCGTGGAAGCCGTTGACACCGACGACGAACGGAATGCCGCGGCGCTCGAAGAAGTCGATCGCGGCGAAGCTGGACTCGGGTCTGCGCACGTCGACCAGGACCACGGCCCCGAGCGCGCCCAGCGCCAGGTCGTTCCACATGAACCAGAACCGCTGCTGTCCCGGCGTACCGAACAGATAGAGCACCAGTTCCCGGCTGATGGTGATCCGGCCGAAGTCCAGGGCCACGGTGGTGGCCCGCTTCTCCTCGATGCCGTCGAGGTCGTCGATGCCCAGACCGGCCATGGTCAGGGGTTCCTCGGTGCACAGCGGAACGATCTCGCTGACGGACCCGACCATGGTGGTCTTGCCGACGCCGAAGCCCCCGGCGATGAGGATCTTGACCGTGTCGGGTGCCGAAGACGCGTCAGTGGCAAGGTCAGAGCCGGCCAAGGCCGTCCCTCACTTTCTGCAGCAGGTCCAGGTCCGGGGAGGTACGGGAGACCAGGCGCGGCGGACGGACGGTGATCCGGCCCGCCTCCAGCAGGTCGCACAGCATGATGACGACCACGCTCACCGGCAGATCGAGCCGGGCGGCCAGCTCCGCCACGGCGACCGGCTCGGCGCACAACCGCACGATCCGGGTGTGCTCGGGCTGGCACCGGACCGCCGTGGCGGGCTGCGGATCGACCGCCGTGACCGTCGAGATGAGCGTGAAGTCGGCGCGGCTGGGGCGGGTCCGGCCACCGGTCAGAGCGAACGGCCTGACGAGCCGGCCCGCCGGATCACCTACGTCCACCTCACACGCCAGGATCGACGACGGGGCCGGCCATGCCCCGAGGTGCCGCGCTGAGGTGCTCGCCGATCTTCTTCACCAGCATGTTCATCTGATACGCCACCACCCCGACGTCCGCGCCCGGCCCGGTCAGCACGACCAGATGCGCGCCGGGGCCGGCGGAGGTCAGGATCAGATAGCTGTTGGCCATCTCGATGAGCGCCTGGCGCACCGGACCGCCCCGGAAGTCCATGCTGACGCCCTTGCTGAGGCTCATCAGCCCGGACGCGGTCGCCGCGAGCCGTTCGGCGTCGTCGCGCAGGAATCCGGTGGACTTGCTGACCACCAGGCCGTCCTCGGAGAGGACCACGGCCTGGTTCACGTCGGCGACCCGCTCCACGAGTCCGGTCAGCAGCTGGTCGAGCTGGGTGTGCGTGGCGGGGATGGGGCGTGTCATTGCGGTGTCCTTCGTCAGCGGTCGGCGGGCGGAGTCGGGGCGACGGGATCGGCGGCGGCCTGCCGGGGCACCACGGCCGTCTCGTCGGGGTGGGGCGGCTCGGTGTCGTCGTCACGGGCCCGGAGCGTGCCGCGCTGGAAGCCGGCCAGGGAGGACGCGGCGGCCTCCGCGGTGAAGTCGTCGAGGGAGCCGTCGTCGACGGCCGGTGCGGCCTCCTCCCGCAACTCCTCCACCAGGCTGGTCTGCGGCACCCTGCGGGGGAGCGGGGCGAGACCGTCCCTGCGGGGGGCGACCTCGCGGCCGGCGGACGGGACGGCGGAGGCGGTGCGGGCCGTGACGAGGGGTCTGAGCTCGCGAACGGACCCGGCGGCGCTCCCGGTTCCCCCCGACGCCCCGGCGCGCTGCGGAGCCCCGCTCGGCTCGGCGTCTCTCGCATCCCGTCCGTCCACCGCGACCGGCCCGTCCTCCCGGGCGTCGCCGTCCGTCGCGCCGCCGTCCGTGCCTCTCGGGCCGGCCGGGGCCGGGAGCGCGTTCGGACCGGATGTGGACCCGGCGGCCAGCGGCTGCGGCGCCGCGCCGCCCGCCGGCTCCCGGACCACGATCTCGTGCGGGATCAGCACGATCGCCGTGGTCCCGCCGTACGGGGACGCGCGCAGGGTGACGGCGATGCCGTGCCGGTGCGCCAGCTGGGCGATGACGAACATGCCGAGGCGCAGGTCGTCGGCGAGCGCCACGACGTCGAACTGCGGGGGCACCGCCAGCTGTTCGTTGAAGGACGTGTAGTCCTGCTCCGACATGCCGAGGCCCCGGTCCTCGACCTCGACGGCCAGGCCCTTGGCCACCATCCCGGCCCGCACCGTGACGGAGCTCGGGGCGGGGGAGTACGCCGTCGCGTTGTCGATGAGCTCGGCCAGCAGGTGGATGACGTCGGCGACCGCGGGCGGCGCGACGCACACCTCCTCCTCGGTGAGCACCTCCACCCGCTGGTACTCGGCGACCTCCCCGACCGCGCTGCGCAGGATGTCCATCAGCGCCACCGGCTCGCTCCAGCTGCGGCCGGGCCGTTCGCCGCTGACGATGACCAGGTTCTCCTCGTAGCGGCGCAACTGGCTGGCTGTGGAGTCCAGTTCGTACAGGCCCTTGAGGATGTCGGGGTCGGTGTGCTCGCGCTCCAGCGTGTCGAGCTTGCTCAGCTGGAGGTTGACCAGGTTCTGGCTCTGCCGGGCAATGCCCAGGATGATCTTCTGGAAGCCGCGCCGGGTGTCGGCGAGTTCGACCGCGGTGTGCACGGCGGTGCGCTGGGCGGCGTTGAACGCCCGTGCCACCTGGCCGAGTTCGTCGTGTCCGTAGTCCAGGGGGGTGGTCGCCGACTCCGGGTCGACCGTCTCGCCCCGCTCCAGCCGCGCCACCACGTCGGGCAGCCGCTCCTGCGCGAGGCTGACGGCGGCCCGGCGCAGGCCGCGCAGCCGCCGGGACAGCGAGCGGGTGATCCGCCACGACATGCCGACGCACAGCAGCAGCGCGAGCAGCCCGCCGGCGCTCAGCAGGGCCGCCTTGAGCAGCAGGGCGTCCGCCTTGTCGGCGCTGCGCTGCAGCAGGCTCGCCGTCTGCTGCTCGATGAGGGCCGTGTACTGATCGGACAGCTTGCTCATGGCGGCGGACCACTGCTCGCGCGCGTCCGGCAGGGCGATCCGGCCGGCCGTGCCGCCGGCGTTGCGCGACGCCAGCACCCGGTCCTCGACGGACTGCAGCGTCTGCCAGTCCCGGCTCGCCAGGATCCGCTCGGTCTGCGTCTTGGCGCTGCCCGTCAGCTGCGGCATCACCTGGTCCTGGACCAGCCAGCGCCGGGTGTTCACCATCTCCGTGAACTGCGTCCACGTCTTGTCGTCCAGGTGCCCGGTCGGCCAGGCCAGGGTCAGCTGCGCGTCCTCCCGGGAGACCAGCTCCGCCGCGTGCTCGAGACCGATCAGCGGGCCGGCCTGCGAGGTGAGGTCGCCGTCGTCGACCTGGGACAGCTCCTGGAAGGCGTGGATCTGGTCGTCGATGATCGACGAGTACTGGTCCAGCGTCTGCTGCGCGGTGATGTCGCTCGGGTGGTCCACCTGGTCCCGGTAGTACTCCAGGCTGCCCACCGAGCCCAGCACCGAGTACAGCCGGTCGGATACGCGCGCGGGAGCCTTCTCGATCGCGTCCGCCTGCCCGATCAGCTTGGCCACCGCCTTGTCGGTCTCCTCGCGCTGGGCGTCGAGGGCCGCCCGGGAACCCTTCGCGGAGGCGAGCCAGGCGGCCGACAGGCTGCGTTCCCGTTGCAGCGCGAGCGTCGCGTCGGTGCCCATGGCGCCGGTCGACCGGCTGAGCTCCGTCTGGTCGCGCAGCCTGAGGCCCTCCGAGAACATCTGGATCGTCGTCACGCCCCACATCGCGGCGAGGGTGACGCTGGGCACGAGGGCCAGGAGCACCAGGGAGAGGCGTATGGAACCGAGGCGGCGCCGGGCACCTGTCCGTCGAGACATCGTCGTCCTAGGGCGATCAGCGGGGGGCGAGGAACGAGGAGGAGGGGGAGCGGTCGGGGGGTGTGGGGGACGGGCGAGAGGGTGGGGCCGCCCCGTACACGGCACATGGGATGCGCAGGATGTTATCCGTACAAGTGGACCTGCGGGCCGGGCCTGACCGAATCTTTGGCGACACCGTCACAGGAAACGCCCGGTCACCGGGTCCCGGCCGCCGCGAACCGCGCCACGGCGGACACGTTCGACCTGGTGACGAACGCCGGACCGGTGAGCACCGGCGCCGTCCCGCCACCGCTGACGTTGCCGTTGGTCCGGTACAGCCACAGGGCGTCCACCGCCAGGTAGCCCTGCAGGTAGGGCTGCTGGTCCACGGCGAACTGCACCTCACCGCTCTTCACCGCCTCGACCAGGTCCTTGTTCAGGTCGAATGTGGCGACCTTCGCCCGGCTGCCGGACTGCCGCACGGCCTTGACGGCACTGAGCCCGTACTGGGCGCCCAGGGTGACGACCTCGTCGATACTCGTGTCCTGCCGAAGCCGGGAGGTGATCGTGGCGGTCACCGCGTTCATGTCGCTGCCGTCCACGTACAGGTTGTCGGTGTCGCCGCGGAACGTCTTCCTCATTCCGGCGCAGCGCGCCTCGAGCGCGACGTTGCCCCGCTCGTGCACCACGCACAGGGCGTGCTCGGCCTTGACGTCGTCCAGCTTGTCGCCGACGGCCCGGCCCGCGACCGACTCGTCCTGGCCGAAGTACTCCAGCAGGCCCGCGGGCCGCCAGGCGTCGATACCGGAGTTGAGTCCGACGACGGGGATGCCGGCCGCCCTGGCCCGGGCGATCGGGCCCCGCATCGCCGACGGCTTGGCCAGCGTCACCGCGATGCCGTCGACCTTGTCGCGGACCGCGTCCCGCACCAGCCCGGCCTGCGCGACCGGGTCGGCGTCGCCCGCGTACGTCAGGTCGACGCCGTCCTTGGCGGCAGCCGTCTCGGCGCCCCTGCGCACCAGGTCCCAGAAGGCGTCACCCTTGCCGCCGTGGGTGATCAGGGCGACCTTCATCCCGCCGCCCGCTCCGCCCGCGGCGTCCCCGCCCGCTCCGTCGTCGGCCGCGCCGCCCAGGACGGAGCAGCCCGACACCAGCAGACACAGGGCGGACAGCAGAGCCGCGACACGGATGCCTCTGCCGGAGGTGTGAGGCGGGCAAGGAGTGTTCATGGGGGGCGGACCTCGCTGTGCGGCCGAGCAAGAGCAGGGTGAGAGTGCAGTCGGGGCCGCGGGGATGCACCGACCGATGACTCTCGCTGGCCCGGAGCCAACCGTGTGTGACCACTGGTCGTCAAGTGAGCGGCCACATGCCGTGAGGTGATGCTGCCGCATCGTGATGATCTGTCCGGCCGGTCGAACAAAGGGTGGCCGCGGATGCTCTCACCTCGGCTTTTCATACCGTCCGTGCGGTTCGGCCGCCCCGTGCGGACCGGCCTGACGACGTCAGGAACGCCACGGTGGGTCTTTCAGCCCCGCCTGGACTGAGGCGGCGCACAGGGCGAGGCAGGCGACGGAAGGGGCGGTGACGCCCCGCCGGTGCGCCCGCGCCCTGCGCGACCCCTTCACCGCCGTACTCCTCTGCCTGGGCCTGGTGTCCGCCGCCGTCGCCTCCTGGGGCACCGCCGTGGTGATCCTCGCCCTGGTCGCGGTCAGCTGTGTGCTCCGGGCGAGCGGGGAGCACCGGGCCGACCGGTCCCTGGCCGCCCTGCGCGAACTGGTCGCGGGCACCGCCACGGTGCTGCGCCGCACCGGCCCCGCCGGGCAGCCGGACTCCCTGGAGGTGCCGGTCGCCGAACTGGTTGTCGGCGACGTGCTCCGTGCTGAGGGCGCCGCGGATCCGTACTCCCCGGACGCGGCGCCCGCCGCACCGCCCGTCAGCCGGTCAGAACCGGCAGCGACCGATGTCCGTGCGAGATGAAGGAGTCCACCGGCGCCGGCCCGTCCGCCGGTACGGCGAGAGTGAGGCCGGGGAACCGGTCGAACAGCGCCGGCAAGGCCACGCGCGCCTCCAGCCGGCCCAGCGGGGCGCCCAGGCAGTGGTGGACCCCGTACCCGAAGGCCAGATGATCCTTCGAGGCCCGGGTGACGTCGAAGACGGCGGCGTCCGGGCCGTGCTGCTCCGGATCGCGTCCGGCGGCGGCGTACGCGGCGAGGATCGCCTCTCCCTTACGGATCACCGCGCCGTCCGGGCCGCCCAGTTCGCCCAGGGGGAGGTCCTCGACGGCGTACCGCAGCGGCAGGCTGGCCACCGGCGCCTCGGCCCGCAGGGTCTCCTCGATCACGTCGTCCCAGGAGGCCCGACCCTCGCGGACGTGCGCAAGCTGGGCGGGATGGGTGAGCAGCGCGTGGACGGCGTTGTCGAGCAGGTTGACCGTCGTCTCGTGACCGGCGCTGATCATCAGCATCAGCGTGTCGAGCAGCTCCTGCTCGCTGAGCCGCGTGCCGCTCTCCTCCTCGTGGGCCGAGATCAGCGCGGAGGTCAGGTCGTCGCCGGGCGCGGCCCGTTTCGCGGCGACGAGTTCGCCGAGGACGGCGTAGAACCGGGCGTAGATGTCGGCGACTTCGGCCGCGTCGGCCGAGGTGTGGAAGACGCCGTCCACCACGACCCGCAGCTCTGCGCCCAACTCCTCAGGCAGTCCGAGCAGTTCGCCGATGACCTGGATGGGAAGCGGATAGCAGAACTCCTCCCGCAGATCGACCGCGAGGCCGTCGGCCCCCGCCTTGGCGACGCGGTCGAGGAGCGCCGCGGTGATCTCCTCGATCCGGGGCCGCAGCGCGGTGGTGCGGCGGGCGGTGAACGCCTTGGCGACGAGGGTGCGCAGCCGTTTGTGCTCGGTGCCGTAGGCCGTGAACATGTTCCGCACCGCGACCCACGTGTACAGCGGCCAGTCCGGTGCGACCTCACCGTCGATCCAGCGCTGCCAGTGCCGGCGTGGGTCCTTCGACACCCGCGGGTCGGTGAGCAGCCGCTTCAGAAGCGGGGCGCTGCTGACCGCCCAGGCCGGGACGCCGTGGGGGAGTTCGACGGGTGTGACGGGTCCGCGCTCGCGGATCCGGGCGGCCTCGCCGTGGATGTCGCGGCCGGTCGGGTCGATCACCATCGGGCGGCTGAACTCCATCGGACTCTCCCTGGGCTGACGGCTGGTCGCGGGGCGCGCACACGCCGGTGGGGGAGCGCGCGACACGTCCAGCCAAGTGGCCGCGGCCGGGCGGCGCCAGGGGACGGAGGATCACTGACCTGATTCAGGCGGTCTGGCCGGTCTTCCGCCCCAGGGGCTGTGTCACGGCCTGCGCGTCCTTGGCCTGCCTGCGGCGCTGCCTGCGGCCGACGCGGGGTTCCTGGTCCGGGAGCCAGCCGAAGGCGAGGCAGCTGCCCACCATGCCCAGGAGCAGGCCGACGAAGAAGCCGCCGAGGTTGGAGGTCAGCCAGGTGCCCAGGGAGACCAGGACCCCGATGACCGAGTAGAACAGGCGCTGGGTGGGGTTGAAGAGGATCAGCACGCCGCACAGCAGCATCACGGCCGGGAGCAGGTAGCCGGCCAGTCCCTGCATGCCGACGTGCAGGATGACGTCCAGCGACGCCTTCAGCGTGAGCAGCACCTCGGCCCCGCCCAGGGCGAGCAGCAGCCCGCCCCAGAACGGGCGGCCGGCCCGCCACTGCCGGAAGGCGGGCCGGATTCCCTCGCGCGGACCGCGCGACATCAGCAACCCGACCCGCTGAAGCCCAGCTTCAGGCCGGGCAGCTTGAACACGCCTGCCGTCGTGGCGTAGTTGGTCTGCCGCAGGTTGGCGATGTGCACGGTGTCGGACTGCTGGCTGAACACGCCCTTCGGCCCGCGGCCCTTGGGGCCGGCCTTGGTCAGGGTGCTGGCGTCGTTGCCGATCTCGATGTTGTTGAACGCGGCATCACCGGTCAGCTCGGTGGAGTCGGTCGTCAGATCGCTGGCGGAGACCTTCTGCGCCCCCTCACCCGCCCTGATGACCAGGTTCGTGCCGCCCAGGTCCACGCTCTGGCACAGCTTGGAGAGCGTCGCGTTCTTGATCACGGACGTGACGACCAGCACCTGGCCGCCGGTGTCGCCCGCGTTGGGGCTGCCTTCGGCCATCTCGTCCAGGCCGCCGAACTGCGCGAAGCCGGTGCCGTTCAGCTCGGTCGCGGTGACGGTGAACGGCATGCCGGAGATGGCGAACTGCACGCCCAGAGCTCCCTCGGCGGTGAGGATCGCGAGGCCGGCGGCGGCCAGGGTGGCCGGCACCGCCATCACCGCGGCGCGGCGCGCGCGGACCCGCCCACGTCGCACGGGAGCGTCCTGGACGTCGGGGGCGGTGGCGCCGTCCGGTCTTTCGGGGGTGTGCTCGGCGGGGGTCATGTCTGCTCCAGGTGCATGTCGGTGCGGATCGGACTTCGGTGGCACGTTGCCCTGGCGCGGACATCGACCGCGTACGCACGTCCTTCGCAACTCCCGGCGGTTGCAAGGGCTTTCTCGTTACGCGGCAGTAGCCATCGAGGAAGTTACCGGGGGTTACATGAGGGGTCAAGAGAAGTGTGAACAAAGAGTGTCGATTGTGCGCCAGGGGTGAGCCGCCCATGCCCCGTAAGGCTCAGCCCACGTACAACTCCCCTGCAAAGCCTTGACGTTGACGGAGACGCAGGTCTACAACTCTCCTCGTCCCACCGGATCCGTGGCGCCGGATCCGTCACACGGCACATCCCCGTGTCCCGGACCCGCCCGTCCCGGTACGGGCAACTCGTCGCCCGGTGCGTCCGCACGGGCTTTCCCTCGCCCGAGCCCACGCCACGGCATGGCCGCTTCCCTGGCGCCGTGCCACCAGCCACCCCCCGCCCGGCCCGGCCGGAGGTCCCCTCCCGTGTGAACCTCCGGCCGGTGTCCGGCCTGCCGTCGCCGGCCCGTCGCGTACGGAGAAGGCGTGACGGGCCGGCAACGGCGGACGCCCGGCGCCACCCCCTCACCCCCCGCTATGGAAAGAGGTACACCCGCATGCGTACGCGCACCCTCCTCGCCCTCACCGCCGCCGTCGCCGCCCTGGGTCTCGCCGCCCCCGCCTCCGCGGCCGACACCCCCGTCCTGACCACCGCCGACGGCGCGGCCGTCGCGGTCGGCGACGTCCTCGACGCGTCCCTGGCGAGCGGCACCGCCGCCACCTTCTACTCCAGCGCGACCGGCACCAGCGGCATCTCCTGCACCAAGTCGGCGTTCTCCGCCGCCGTCACCGACAACCCGGCCGCCCCCGGCACCGCCACCGAGTCCCTGACCTCGCACAGCTTCGACACCAGCGGCTGCACCACCAACGTCGTCGGGGTGCTCGGCGTCAGCGGCATCACCGTCGACAACCTGCCCTACACCACCAGCGTGTCCTCCGGCGGCGCCGTCTCCGTCACCCCGGCCGCGGGCTCCACCGTCCAGTCCACGGTCAAGCTGCGCACCCTGCTCGGCAGTGTCACCTGCGTCTACCAGGCCCCCGGTCTGACCGGCACGGCGAGCAACGCCGACAACAGCATCTCCTTCACCAACCAGCAGTTCACCAAGGTGTCCGGCTCGTCGCTGTGCTTCGCCAACGCCTTCTTCACCGCCAAGTACGCCCCGGTGACCAAGGGCGGCGTCGCCGTCAACGTCAACTAGGCGATTTCGTCTGGATCATCGGGCAGACCACAGGAAGATGCCCGCGACGTGGAGTCCGGCCAGGTAGATGGTCGCGGTCTTCTCGTAGCGGGTGGCGATGCCGCGCCACTGCTTGAGGCGGTTCATGCACCGCTCCGACGGTGTTGCGCCGCTGGTAGGCCTCGCGGTCGAAGGCCGGTGGCCTGCCGCCCCGGCTGCCCCTCGCATCGGGCGGCCGGGGCTCTTCTGCGCTCCGGACCCGTCGGTGCCGCCGCCCGGGCGGCCAAAGGTCATGTGGGCGAGATGGAGGACCAGACATACCCCCGCACCTTCCACACCGCGACGGTCATCGAGAGCACAGGCGACTGCGTCGTCCTGTGTCACGCCCACCACCCCTGGATCGCATTCGCTCAGGAGCGCCGGGACTGGTACGCGGAGGAGTTCCTCACACCGCCACCGTGGGCTCATGCCTTTGCTGACCTGGGGTTCGTAGTGCTTGATCGCGCACAGCTCACTCTGTCACTCGCAGACATCGACGTCTCGGTCCTCACCAAAGGCGAGTGGCGCCAAGTTCGCTCCTACGGCATCACCACATTGGGCGGAGTGCTCTTCAACGCATGGGACTGACAGGCAAGGAGTACTCAGTGCTCGACGCCGGACGATGAACGTCAAGCTGAGTACGTACTTCTGAACTTTCGTCCTCGGGACCTGATGCACAGGGTGGATCCGGGTTGGTCGGATGAGTGCCCTGAGCCAGGGGCCCGAGATGGGGGGCACGGGTAGCGTGCTTCTGGAGCGGATGGCGGCGGCCTTGAACCGTCGTACGGCTTGGCGCGGAGTTGGCGCGCTGACGATGGGGGTGGAATGGGAGTCGCGACGTCGACGGTCCGTGCGGTGAACGGGTTGACCGCGCGGTGGGCGGGTGTCTCAGAGGACGGTACGGCGTTCTCGGCGGCGGGGGTGTGGCCGCTGCTGGCCCATCTGGCGGGCGGAGCCGGGGGCGCTGCGCGGGCTGAGCTGGCGGAGGCTCTCGAGCTTCCCGCCGGGCAAGCGACGGAGGCCGCTCGCGAGTTGCTCGCCGCGATGGGCGCCATGCGGGGACTGGCCACAGCTCTGGGGCTGTGGACGAAGCGCACGCTGGAGTTGAGGCAGGAGTGGGAAGCGGGCCTGTCGGCCGACGCCCACGGGGTGCTCACCGGGGACCCTGTGGCTGACCACCAGGCGCTGGACGCCTGGACGGTGAAGCGGACCGGCGGGCTGATCGACCGTATGCCGGTCTCGCTGACCGAGGACACACAGATGGTGCTGGCCAGCGCGCTGACCATGCGCACGCAGTGGCTGCGCCCCTTTCACGAGGTGGAGTTGGAGACAGCGTACGAACCCTGGGCCGCCAAGCCGCGGCTGGGGCTGCGGCGCTCCAGTGCCGTGCTGGAACGGGTCGCGGTGGCGGACACACCCGGCGGACACGTCACCGAGCTGAGGGTGCTGGGCAGCAATGCCCTGGACGTGCACCTGCTGCTCGGTGAGGAGGAGATGAAGCCGGGGCAAGTGCTGGGAGCCGGGGTCGACATCCTCGCCGGCCGGTACGCGGTCCTGCCGGGGACGCGGCTGCCCTACGGGGAAGTGGGCCCCGGCCTGCGGGTGGAGAAGGTGCGCTGCACGCGGCCCGAGCCGCCGTCGCTGGAGGTGACCACCGTGGCGTACCACATGAAGGCGAGCCACGATCTGCTGAAGCTGCACCGGTTGTTCGGACTCACGACGGCACAGGACGCCTCGCGCGGGCACTTCCCCGGCATCAGCGAGTTCCCACTCGCCATCGGGTCGGCCGAGCAGAACACCATGGCGAAGTTCGGCGCGTTGGGTTTCGAGGCCGCCGCCGTCACGGCGTTCGACGTAGTCGCCGGGGGCCTGCCCGACCGCCGCTACGTCACCACAAGGATCAACGCCGCCTTCGACCGGCCCTTCGGCTTCCTCGCCCTGCACCGCCATACACGGCTCGTGCTGACGGCAGGCTGGGTCACGGAACCGTTGACGCTCCCCGAGTATGACTGGGAGGACGAGCGGTGAGCGAGACGACGACGCACACCGTCCGCGCGGTCAGCAAACCGTCGGCACGCGACTTCAAGTGCCAGCCGCTCTCGGGGCGCGCCCTGCTCTCAGCGGTGCCCGCACGTCGACTGCTCGGGTCCTCCCACCCGCGGGGTGCTCTCAGGCCGTGGTCGAGCGCAGCCGTGGCAGCCGCGTTGCCGTCTCGTGTGCGAGACGAACCGGACGATCACGCCGGTCCGGCGGTGGACTGACCACGAAGATCCAGCTGGTGGCCGACGGCCGCTCCTCAAGCAGTGGCGCGCCATCGCCACCCGCTACGAAGGGACAGCCACGATCTACCTGGCCGGACTCCACACAGCAGGCATCTTTCTGTGGTCCGCACGGTGATCCAGACGAGAGTCCCCAGGCGGCTGCCGGGCGCTGAATCAGCGCCGCCGCAGTCGTACGGCCAGGGCGGCGCCGCCGGTGAGCAACAGCACCGCCGCGGCGCCGCCCGCCAGCACGGGTGCGGACGGCCCGGAGGCCGGGCCGGAGGTGGTGGCCAGCGGCGTCTGGTCGCCTTGAGGCGCGGGCCCGGAGGAGTGCGCGGCGGGGCTCGCCGCCGGCTTCTGCTTCTCCTTCGCCTTCTCCGGCTCGCTCTTCTGCCCGGCCTCCCTCTCCTCAGGCTCCGCCGGCTCCTCCTGCCTCTGCTCCTTCTCCTGCTTCCGCGGCTCCTTCTTCGTCTCCGGGAACACCACGTCCGAGCACGAGTAGTAGGTGTCCGGCGTGCTGCTGTTCTGCCAGACCGTGTACAGCACATGGCGCCCGGTGCGGTCCGACGGCAAAGTCGCCTCGAAGCGGTACGCGCCGTCCGTCAGTGCCGGGTCGGTCACCTGGGCGAACGGCTTCTCGGGCAGGTCGGACCAGGACAGCGGCCCGGCCGCGTCGTAGCCGGGCTTCGTCAGATACATACGGAACGTGCCGGTGTGCGGGATCGTCGAGACGTACCGCATCCGCAGGGTCGCGCCGGGCGTCATCCGGGTCGACGGCCAGTCGGCGCGGGCGAGATCGAGGCCACGGTAGGCGGGCAGGCCGCCGCTGCACAGCTTCCCGTCCGGGACGACCTCCCGGTCCCGGCCGTTCACGTTCGCCACCCGCAGGTTGTCCCACGCCGTGAAAGGCGCGCCGTTCGCCGCGACGGCCGCACGGCACGCCGCCGTGCCCGTGCGGTCACCACCCTCCGGTGAACAGGCCACCACCCGGCTCACCGGGTCCGTCGGAGCACCGTGCGCCCGGGCCGGCCCCGCCGCCCACAGCGGCAGCAGCAGCGGGGTCAGGAGCGCGGCCGCGAGTGCGGTGCGGTGTGCGGTCGTACGAGGCATCCGTCTGCTTCTCCTCGGCCCGGGCGGCGACGTTCGGTAGTCCAGTACGGGAAATCGGCCCGACGCGTTCATCACGCCACGACCTGTTCGAAAAGGGTCCATTGGGCGACCAACTGGCGCCATAGAGGGTGGTGTTTCAGCCTGATCGAGGGTTTCCCCCGTATCCCGGTGACCTTCCCTTTGCCTATCGTTCGACCACTGCTGACCCACAGGTAACCCCGAACGGGTCCGCTCTCGCCTCACGCCTGGCCGGCCATCGCGTCGCTCTTCGCTTTTCGAACCACCCCCCTGCGCTTCGAGGACGAAGCGAGTCCACCGCCGCTCCGCCCAGCCCGGAGTCCGGCCACGAAAGGCAACGACCGTGCGTACCTCCCCAGAGCTCAGACGGAAGCTGATATCCGTCGCCGCCGTCTCCGCCGCCCTGCTGACCGCAGCCCCCGCCTCGGTCGCAGTCGCCCAGGAGTCCGCTCCCCGCCCGGCCGCGGTGCCGGCCGCCCAGACCGAAGCGGCCCCCGGCATCCAGGCCGAGCGCCTGATCGTCGGCTACAAGTCCGGCGCCACCGAGGCCAAGTCCAACAAGGCCGCCGCCGCCGACGCCGAGTCCAAGGCCGAGAAGACCGGCGAGGACATCGACTTCCAGCGCCGCCTCGGCACCGGCGCCGCCCTCGTCGAGCTGGGCGACAGCCCCACCCGCGCCTCCGTCGCCGACGTCGTCGCCCAGTACCAGGCCGACCCGCAGGTCGCCTACGTCGTCCCGGACCGCCTGAACAAGCCGACGGCCGTCACCCCGAACGACACCGAGTACGGCAAGCAGTGGGACCTGTTCGAGTCCACCGCGGGCATGAACGTCCCCGGCGCCTGGGACACCACCACCGGCAGCGGCGTCACCGTCGCCGTCATCGACACCGGCTACGTGGCCCACTCCGACCTGGCCGCGAACATCGTCGGCGGCTACGACTTCATCTCCGACACCGCCGTCTCCGTCGACGGCAACGGCCGTGACAGCAACCCGGCCGACCCGGGCGACTGGTACAACGACAACGAGTGCGGCCAGGGCATCGCCGCCTCCACCTCCTCCTGGCACGGCACCCACGTGGCCGGCACCATCGCCGCCGCCACCAACAACGGCAAGGGCGTCGCCGGTATCGCCTACGGCGCGAAGATCTCCCCGGTCCGCGTGCTGGGCAAGTGCGGCGGCTACGACTCCGACATCATCGACGCCATCACCTGGGCGTCCGGCGGCACCGTCTCCGGCGTGCCCGCCAACACCAACGTCGCCAAGGTCATCAACATGAGCCTCGGCGGGGGCGGCGCCTGCTCCAGCGCGACCCAGAGCGCCATCAACGGCGCCGTGAACCGCGGCACCTCGGTCGTCGTCGCGGCCGGCAACGAGAACCAGAACGTGTCCAACGCCTCCCCGGCGAACTGCAACAACGTCATCGCGGTCGCCGCGACCAACCGCGCCGGCAGCCGGGCCTCGTACTCCAACTACGGCTCGCTCGTCGACATCGCCGCCCCCGGCGGTGAGACCCGCACCTCCACCGCCAACGGCATCCTCTCCACCCTGAACTCCGGCACGAAGACGCCGTCGAGCGAGAACTACACCTACTACCAGGGCACCAGCATGGCCACCCCGCACGTCGCGGGCCTCGCCGCGCTGATGAAGTCGGCCAACTCCGCCCTCACCCCGGCGCAGATCGAGTCGGCCATCAAGGCCAACTCCCGTCCGCTTCCCGGCACCTGCTCCGGCGGCTGCGGAGCGGGCCTCGCGGACGCCGCCAAGACGGTCCAGGCCGTGAAGGGCGGTACGTCCGCCGGCACGACCTTCTCCAGCACCACCGCCGTCGCCATCCCGGACAACGGCGCGGCCATCGAGTCGCCGATCAGCGTCACCGGCCGCAGCGGCAACGCCCCCTCCGCCCTCCAGGTCGGCGTGGACATCACCCACACCTACCGCGGCGACCTCGTCATCGACCTGGTGGCGCCGGACGGTTCGGCCTACCGCCTGAAGTCCGCCGCGTCGGACTCCGCCGACAACGTGAACACCACCTACACGGTGAACGCCTCCAGCGAGGTGGCCAACGGCACTTGGAAGCTGCGTGTCCAGGACAGCGCGGCGCAGGACACGGGCACCCTCAACGGCTGGAAGCTGACCTTCTGATCCTTCTTCCAGAACTCTGAACGAGGCGGTCCACCAAGCGGGCGGGCCGGCCGGTGCGGATGGGGCACCGGCCGGCCCGCCTTTACGTATGGCCCGGCATCCCTCACAGTTGAATACCGAACGCGCTGTTTTCTTTCACCAGTTGCGCTTGTTTCGCCGGATGTGCACCCGCACTCCGGCGCACTGGTGTGATGAGCGCCGTCTCAGGGTGAGTTATCGTGTACGGGGGGTAAAAACAAACGGCATGACCCGTTCATTTCTGTCCCGGGAGAGTTCAGTCGATGGCGAGGCAGTTGCGAGCCGAGCAGACCCGCTCGACGATCATCACGGCCGCCGCTGACCTGTTCGACCGTCGCGGCTACGAATCGACCAGTCTCAGCGACATCGTGGAGCACGCTCACGTCACCAAGGGTGCCCTGTACTTCCACTTCGCGGCGAAGGAGGATCTCGCCCACGCGATCCTCGAACTCCAGTCGCACACCGCCCGCCGGCTGGCGACGGAGACCGACAACCGCGGCCGCACCTGCCTGGAGGCGCTGATGCGCCTCACGTTCGGCATCACCCGCATGTCCGTCGAGGACCCGGTGCTGCGGGCCGGGCTGCGGCTCGCCACGGGCGGGATCCGGCCCCGGCCGCCCCTGAGCCACCCGTTCACCGAGTGGCTGGACATCGTCACGGCCCGGCTCGTCGGCGCGGTCAAGGAGTCCGACGTCCACCCCGACATCGATATCGACGTCGTGGCCCACTCGTTGGTCTGCTTCTTCGTCGGCACCCGCGTCGTGGGCCGCTCCCGCGAGCCGGTCGCGCGCCAGCCCCGCCGGACGGCCGAGATGTGGAACATACTCATCCGCGGCCTGGTCCCGGTCACCCGCCGAGCCCGCTATCTGAGCCTGGCGGCGCGTCTGGAGCGGGAGATCGCGCCTGTGTGACCGAGGCGTCGGGCCGTTCGACCCGGGCGACGGACAAGCGTGTCACCGCGATGACGGCGCGTCACCGCGACGGACAAGCACGTCACCGCGACGGGCAAGCGTGTCACCGCGATGACGGCGTCACTGCGACGGGCTCGCGCGTCACCACGACGGGCACGCGTTACGGTGAAGCCCATGCCCGACACCCCCTCCGCACCCCTGCTCCTCGGCAATCAGCCGGGCTCCTTCCCCCACAGTGTGCTGGCCGAGCGGCACCCCGCGATCATCCAGCAGGTCCGCGAGGCCTTCCCGTACGAACCCGCGCAGCACCGAGCCCTCGACGACCTGCTCGCCAACTGCACCGAGGGCGTGATCGAACCGCTCCCCGCCGACGCGCACGACCGGGACGACTGGGAGACCTGGGGGCTCGGCGAGTACACCGGACGGTCCTGGTTCGACGTGCCGTGGCTGTGGTCCGAGAGCTGGTTCTACCGCCGACTGCTCCAGGCCGTCGGTTACTTCGGCCCGGGCCCCTGGCAGGGCATCGACCCCTTCCGCCCGTTCAAGCTCGCCGAACTCGACTCCGCCGAGACCGACGACGAACTCGCCGCACTGGACGAGCTCGCCGGACGCCCTGCCCCCGAACAGGCGCAGGCGCTGCTGCACGGCTCCCTGTGGGGCAATCGCGCCGACCTCGGCTTCCGCCTCTCCGCCGAAGGCGCGCGGGTCGCGGACGCCGTGCCCGGCCTGGTCGCCGACGACAGCGACCGGCTCTGGTCGTTGCTGGACAGCGTCGAGGGGGGCACTCTGTGTCTGGTCGCAGACAACGCGGGCCGCGAGCTCGTCCCCGACCTCCTCCTCGTCGCACACCTCCTTCGGACCGGCCGCATCGGGCAGGCGGTCCTGCACGTCAAGCCCTACCCCTACTACGTCTCCGACGCCACCACCGCCGACGTCGTCGACGCACTGCGCCGGCTCACCGGCGCCGGGGGAGCGGCCGCCGCGTACGGGCGGCGGCTGTGGTCCGCCCTGGCCGACGGCCGCCTCACCCTGCGCGCCCACCCCTTCTCCAGCGCCCCCCTGCCGTACGAGGAGATGCCCGGCGACCTGCGCGCCGAATTCGCCTCGGCCACGCTCACGATCGTCAAGGGCGACCTCAACTACCGCCGTCTGGTGGGCGACCGGCTGTGGGCCCCGACGACTCCCTTCCCGGACGTCACGGCCTTCTTCCCCGGCCCGGTCGCCGCCCTGCGCACCCTGAAGTCCGACGTGATCACCGGCCTCGACGCGCACACCGAGGCCGCCCTGGTCGCGGCGGAGGAGCAGCGCTGGCGCACCGGCGGCACGCACGCGCTGATCCAGGTACGGGACGCCCGGTAGGGGGAGGGGAAACCTGCCGTCGAGCGAGGAACGCCACAAGTCCCTTTCCTGACTCCCGTGTTGGCCCCGGTTCACGCGATAGTGTGATCATGTCCGGTCCGGCGGATGCCACGGCGGGGCCCCGGGTAGGGCCCGGCCATGACGCAGCCGTTCGAACTCCCGCACTTCTACATGCCGCACCCCGCGCGGCTGAACCCGCACGTCGACGAGGCCCGGGCCCATTCGACCGAGTGGGCGCGCGAGATGGGCATGCTGGAGGGATCCGGCGTCTGGGAACAGGCCGACCTCGACGCGCACGACTACGGCCTGCTCTGCGCGTACACCCATCCCGACTGCGACGGCCCCGACCTCTCCCTCATCACCGACTGGTACGTGTGGGTCTTCTTCTTCGACGACCACTTCCTGGAGAGGTACAAGCGCAGCCCGGACCGCGCCGCCGGCAAGGCCCACCTGGACCGGCTGCCGCTGTTCATGCCGCTGGACCTGTCGGCTCCCGTACCCGCACCCGAGAACCCGGTCGAGGCGGGCCTGGCCGATCTGTGGGCGCGCACGGTGCCGAAGATGTCCGATGGTTGGCGCCGCCGCTTCGCCGTGGCCACCGAGCACCTCCTCAACGAGTCGATGTGGGAGCTGTCCAACATCAACGAGGGGCGGATCGCCAACCCCGTCGAGTACATCGAGATGCGCCGCAAGGTCGGCGGCGCCCCCTGGTCGGCGGGGCTCGTGGAGTACGCGACCGCCGAAGTGCCCGCCTGCGTCGCCGGGACCAGGCCGCTGAGGGTGCTGATGGAGACGTTCTCCGACGCCGTGCACCTGCGCAACGACCTGTTCTCCTACCAGCGCGAGGTCGAGGACGAGGGCGAGAACAGCAACGGCGTGCTCGTCCTGGAGACCTTCTTCGGCTGCACCACCCAGGAGGCCGCCGACACGGTCAACGACATCCTCACCTCCCGCCTCCACCAGTTCGAGCACACGGCGTTCACCGAAGTGCCCGCCGTGGCCCTGGAGAAGGGCCTCCGGCCGGACGAACTCGCGGCCGTGGCGGCGTACACGAAAGGCCTGCAGGACTGGCAGTCCGGCGGCCACGAGTGGCATCTGCGCTCCAGCCGCTACATGAACGAGAACGCGGTGCGCGGCGGCAGCCCCTGGTCCGGGTGTACCGGCTTCGGTACCTCGGCGGCCGATGTCCGCACCCTGCTCGCCACGGCCGGGGCGGAGCGGCTGCGCTCCTTCACGCACGTGCCGTACCGGAAGGTCGGGCCGTCGCGGATCCCCGACATCCGCATGCCGTTCCCGCTGCAGCTCAGCCCGCACCTCGACAACGCCCGCCGGAGCCTGCGCGACTGGGTGGAGCGTATGGGCATCCTCGCCGAGGGCGTCTGGGACGAGGACAAGCTGCGCGCCTACGACCTCGCGCTCTGCTCGGCCGGCCTCGACCCGGATGCCACGTCCGAGGACCTCGACCTGAGCGCGCAGTGGCTCGCCTGGGGCACCTACGGCGACGACTACTACCCGCTGGTCTACGGCCACCGCCGCGACCTCGCCGCCGCCCGGCTGACCACGGCCCGCCTGTCCGACTGCATGCCGGTCGACGGCGAGGAGCCCCCGCTCCCGGTCAACGCCATGGAACGCGGGCTGGTCGACCTGTGGGCGCGCACCACCGCCGGGATGACGCCCGAGGCGCGGCGCACGTTCAAGGACGCGGTCGACGTGATGACCGAGAGCTGGGTGTGGGAGCTGTCCAACCAACTCCAGAACCGCGTGCCCGACCCGGTGGACTACCTGGAGATGCGCAGGGCGACCTTCGGCTCCGACCTCACCCTGAGCATGTGCCGGAGGGGACACGGCCCGGCCGTCCCGCCCGAGGTCTACCGCAGCGGCCCGGTCCGCTCCCTGGAGAACGCCGCGATGGACTTCGCGTGCCTGCTCAACGACGTCTTCTCGTACCAGAAGGAGATCGAGTTCGAGGGCGAGATCCACAACGCGATCCTCGTCGTGCAGTCCTTCTTCGGCTGTGACTACCCGACCGGGCTCGGCATCGTGCACGACCTGATGAGCCAGCGCATGCGCCAGTTCGAGCACGTCGTCGCACACGAACTGCCCATCCTGTACGACGATCTCCGCCTCACGGCGCAAGCACGGGCGGCGATGGGGGAGTACGTGGCGGACCTGCGGAACTGGCTGTCCGGCATCCTCCACTGGCATCGGGAGGTGGACCGCTACAAGGACGCGTGGCTGTCCCGGCGGGCCCACGGCTTCCTCCCGGACCGGCCACCCGCCGTACCCGTACCCGCTCTTCGCTGAGACGTTCGCCCGGCTGAGGCCGCACCGGCCGGGCCTGCCCCACGGCCCGTACCGCATCCAAAGACCCGGGTGCGGTCCGGGCCGTGCCCCCGTTCGGCGCCGCCTCCTGGCCGCCCCGGACCCGGGCTTGTCGTTCGGATCAGGTCGCAGGGCATAGGCGGGGTTTCTCGGCGCCGGTGGACGTGGCCTGGCACGTGCGAGGTCGCCGGGCATCGGCGGGGTTTCTCGACGCCGGTGAGCGCGGCCTGGCACGTGCGGCTGCAAGGCGGAGGAGGGCGTCGACGCGATGGGGCCCCTCCCGCGCGAGCGCAGCCGAGCGTGGGGGAGTCGGTGACCGACGACAACGCCGCAGATGCGCGCACCAGGCCCCGCGTCCGGGACCTGATCAACACGACAAATCCCAGGTCAGTCTCACTCTTTCGTGGCTCGTCGGCCGCCGGTGCGCCGGGTAGAGCACCTGCCGAGATCGCTCCGGGATCCGCCGGAGCCGATCGGCACCATCCGGAGGCGAGCCATGGAACAGACCGCGCTGCGACCCAAGCCGATGCCGGGGCAGGACCCCGGCGGGGCCGCGCCGGCGACGGGGGCCGGTCCGTCACGGCCGCGCCCGCACGCCGCCCGGCGCCGGGGGAGGCGGCTCCTCAACGTCCTGCTCGCCGGGTTCGCCGGCGTGGTCCTGGTGCTGTCCGGGATCGGCCTCGGGGCGATGGGGACCACGGTGGTCGGCAAGGGCGGACGCCTCGATGCACGCGGATGGCACGCTCCGTCACCTCCCGTTCCCTCGCCCGTCTCCGCTCCCTCGGCGCCCGCCGCCTCCCTCGGCGTGCAGGTCATGGACGCCCGCAAGCCGGGGGCCGTGGTCGTGGGACTGCACGTCCCGGGTCCGGCCCAGGCCGCCGGGCTGGTGCGCGGCGACGTCCTCCTCGCCTTCGGCACGACCCGGATCGACACGGCCGCCGATCTGGTCCGGGCCGTCGCCCGGGCCCGCCCGGGCTCCGGGGTCAGGCTGACGGTCCGCCACCGCAGTGGCGGTTACGAGCAGCTGACACTGGTACCGGCCGTCGCCGCGTGAGCCGCGCCCTCACGGCACGACGCGGAAGTGGCTCGTGAGCCGGCCCGAGCCGTCCAGGACGTGGAGCGCGAACCCGGGCGGCGCCTCCCGGTCCGCGATCTGCTCGCCCTCCCAGGGCAGCCGCAGCGTCCATGTCACGCCGGGCCCGACGACCAGCGGCCGCCCGGCGAACGTGGTGGCGGCGGGGGTGTGGGCGTGGCCGGTGATCAGCCCGGCGATCTCGGGCCGGCGGGACAGCAGGCCGGCCAGCCGGCCGGGGTGCCGCAGCGGGTAGGCGTCGGGCAGGGGGTGGTGCAGCGCCACCGGCGGGTGGTGGAGGACGAGCAGGGCCGAAAGCCCGTCGTCGAGTTCGTCGAGGGTCGTTTCGATCCAGTCGTACGTCTCCTCGTCCAGGTCCCCGTGGTCCCGGCCCGGGACGCTGGAGTCGCACATCAGCACCGCGCCGTCGTCGAAGACCTGCACGCTGTTGACCGGCCCCTCGTTCCCGGGCCGGTCCAGCAGCGCCGTGCGGTACGGCGTACGGCTGTCGTGGTTGCCGGGGCAGGTCAGCACCGGGAACGGGGCGTCACCGGCGCGCAGCCCCAGGATGCGGGCGGCCTCCTCGTACTCGGGGACCGTGCCGTGATCCGCGATGTCCCCGGTCACCAGCAGCGCGTCCACGGGGCCCGGCAGCTCCCAGAGGCGGTCGCGCACCCGCTCGGCGCGTTCCGTGGCCCGCGCGCTCCCGTCCAGATGCAGATCGCTGATGTGTGCGAGTACCAGCACCGTCGTACGCCCCCTCGATCGAAGACTAATGGAAGAGCTGCATATAAGCATTAGCCCTAACGCCTGGGCAATCCACTGCCGTTAGACAGGTCGCCGGGTGAATGCCCGCAGACGGCTCGCGCCGCCCCCTTCCGCCGGGCAGGATGCTGCCCGTAGCCACTTCGCCGTCCTGGGAGGCCCGGATGACCGGAAGCACGGCAGCGTCCTTCACCGCCGACGACTACCGGGCCCGTATGGAGCGCGCCGCGCGGACAGCCGCCGAGGCCGGTCTCGCGGGCCTGCTGGTCGCCCCGGGACCGGACCTGGTGTGGCTCACCGGCTACACGCCCCCGGCGGTCACCGAGCGGCTCACCCTGCTGGTCCTCGCCGCGGGACAGGACCCCGTGCTGGTCGTCCCCGCCCTGGAGGCCGCGGACGCGCACCGGGCGGCCGGCGCGGCCGCGCTGACCCTGCGCGACTGGACCGACGGCAAGGACCCCTACGCCGCCACCGCCGCGCTCCTCGACGCCCCGGGCCGGTTCGGCATCAGCGACAACGCCTGGGCCCTGCACCTGCTGGCCCTCCAGCAGGCCCTGCCCGGCAGCTCCTACGCCTCGCTCACCGAGGCCCTGCCGATGCTGCGTGCCGTCAAGGACGCGGCGGAGCTGGACCTCATGACGGCCGCGGGAACCGCCGCCGACGCGACGTTCGAGGAGATCCGCAACGTCCCCTTCGCCGGACGCCGGGAGGCCGAGGTCGCCGCGGACCTCGACCGGCTGCTGCGCCGGCACGGACACGAGCAGGTCGACTTCACCATCGTCGCCTCGGGCCCGAACGGCGCCGACCCGCACCACGAGGCGGGCGAGCGCGTCATCGCCCGGGGTGACATGGTCGTCCTCGACTTCGGCGGCCTGCGGGACGGTTACGGCTCCGACACCTCCCGCACGGTCCACGTCGGCGAACCCACCGACGAGGAGCGCCGCGTGCACGCCGTCGTGCGCGAGGCCCAGGAGGCCGGCTTCCGCGCGGTGCAGCCCGGGGCGGCCTGCCAGGACGTGGACCGGGCCGCCCGCCGGGTCATCGCCGACGCCGGCTACGGCGAGTACTTCATCCACCGCACCGGACACGGGATCGGCGTCACCACCCACGAGCCGCCCTACATGATCGAGGGCGAGGAGCGGCCCCTGGTGCCCGGCATGTGCTTCTCCGTGGAACCCGGCATCTACCTGCCCGGCCGGTTCGGGGTCCGCATCGAGGACATCGTGACGGTCACCGAGGACGGCGGGCGGCGCTTGAACACCACCACGCGCGAGCTGGTCATAGTGGAGTGAGGCCCCGATGTCCCCAGCACGCCTCCCGAACGGCAACGGCGCGACCATGACCCAGGCACCCACACCCACCGCGGACACCGTCCGGCGGCTGGTCCAGTCCCTCCTCGACGACGCCAAGGAAGGCAAGAACGCCAAGAGCGCCGAGGACGCCAGGAGCAGTACGGGCGGCAAGGAGAACCGGCAGGTCGGAAGCGGCCCCGGCCTCGACGTGCGGCCCGCCACCCCGGAGGCCGAACCCGTCACCTGGTGGGTCGGCACCCGCCACGTCCTGCGCCTGGCCCCCGACCGGGAGGCCGCCCTGCGCCAGCGCCGCGAACTGCGCCTGCGCGACCTCGTCCGCCCGCACGTCCCGGTGGCGGTGCCGGTCAGCGTCGCACACGGCGAGTGGGCACCCGGCCTGAGTTACACGCTGGACACCAAGGTGTCCGGCGGCTCGGGGGAGGAGCACGACGTGTCCGCCGTCGGCGAGGCCGACCTCGCCGGGCTCCTCACGGGCCTGCGCGAGGTGCCGGTCCGGCAGGCCGAGACACTCGGAGTGCCGCGCGCCGCGCCGCGCTCCCTGGAGGCGCTGCGCCGGGCCGCCGTGCGCGCCGCCGAACGCCTCGCCCACGCCGACGAGTTCGACCCCGCCCGCCTGAACCAGCTCACCCCGCCCGCCGCGTCCCAGCTCGCCGCGCAGCCCGGCTCGGCGGTCCTCACCCACCACGCCCTCACGGGCGGCCACCTCGTGGTCAGCGCCGACGGCAGGGTGCGCGGCGTGCTCGGCTGGGCGGGCACGGCCGTCGGCGACCCGGCCGAGGACATCGCCGGTCTCGCTCTCGCCGTCGGCTCGCCCGCCGCCGTACGCGCCGCCACCCTCGCCGGCTACGGCGCCCGCCCCTGCCTGCGCGGCCTGTGGCTCGCCCGTTGCGACGCCGTGGTCCATCTCGCCGACGACCTCGCCGGCAAGGACGCCACCCTGCTGCGTACCCGGCTGCGCCGTGCGTGGGAGCCGATCCTGCTGGAACGGGTGACGGACCTGGGGGACGCCGACGACGTCCCGTAGCGGGCCCGGCGCCGTGATGCCGTACGGCTGTCCTCCGCGCATGCCCGAGGGCGGCACACCCCGGCCGGTCCCCACCACCGTCGTGCGCCACGGGGACGTCATCGCCGTCTGCACCGCGGTCGGCGGCGATGCGCCACGGGGACGTCATCGCCGTCTGCACCGCGGTCGGCGGCGCCCGCATCGCGAGGCCGGGACTCCTCGCGCCCGCATCGCGAGGCCGGGACTCCTCGCGCCCGTCATCGAGGCGCAGGACGCCGAACTCCCCTGACGCGCCGGGCGCTCACTCCTGCAGCAGCACCACGGCCGACTCCCCGGGCAGCCGCACCACCCCGTCCGCCCCGGGCGTGTCCACCGGCTCCCACGCGGCCAGCACCCGCGCGTGGGGCACACCGAGCGGCAAGGTCGCCTCCTCGGAGGCCAGGTTCACGGCCACGAGGACGTCCCCGCGCCGGAAGGCGATCCAGCGACGCTCCTCGTCGAAGGCCACCTTGGTGTCGGCGAGGTCGGGGTCGGTCAGGTCCGGCTGCTCGTGGCGCAGGGCGAGGAGCTGGCGGTACCAGCCCAGCATGCGCGTGTGGGGCTCGCGGTCCGGCTCGGACCAGTCGAGGCAGGAACGGTCCCTGGTCGCCGGATCCTGCGGGTCGGGCACGTCCTCCTCCTTCCAGCCGTGCGCGGCGAACTCCCGCCGCCTGCCCCGCCGTACGGCGTCCGCGAGCTCCGGGTCGGTGTGGTCGGTGAAGAACTGCCAGGGCGTACCCGCCGCCCACTCCTCGCCCATGAAGAGCATCGGGGTGAAGGGCGCCGTCAGGATCAGCGTGGCCGCGCACGCCAGCAGTCCGGGGGAGACCAGGGCCGAAAGCCGGTCCCCCTGGGCGCGGTTGCCGACCTGGTCGTGGGTCTGGCCGTAGCCGAGCAGCCGGTGCCCGGCCACCCGTGTGCGGTCCAGCGGGCGCCCGTGGTGCCGCTCGCGGAAACTCGAGTACGACCCGTCGTGGAAGTAACCGCCGGTCAGGGTCTTGGCGAGCCCGCCGAGCCCAGCCGCCGCGAAGTCGGCGTAGTAGCCCTGCGACTCGCCGGTCAGCGTGGTGTGCAGGGCGTGGTGGAAGTCGTCGTTCCACTGCGCGTGCAGTCCGAGGCCGCCCTCGGCGCGGGAGGTGATGAGCCGCGGGTCGTTCAGGTCCGACTCGGCGACCAGGAACAGCGGCCGGTCCGTCTCGGCGGCCAGGGCGTCCACGGCCGTCGACAGCTCCTCCAGGAAGTGGCACGCGCGCGTGTCCACCAGCGCGTGCACCGCGTCCAGGCGCAGACCGTCGATCCGGTAGTCGCGCAGCCACGCCAGCGCGCTGCCGATCAGGTACGCGCGCACCTCGTCCGAGCCGGGCGCGTCCAGGTTGACCGCGGCGCCCCACGGGGTGTGGTGGGTGTCCGTGAGGTACGGGCCGAAGACCGGAAGGTAGTTGCCGGACGGCCCGAAGTGGTTGTGCACCACGTCGAGCACCACGCCCAGGCCGAGTTCGTGAGCCCGGTCGACAAAGCGTTTCAGCGCCTCGGGCCCGCCGTACGGCTCGTGCACCGCCCACAGCGAGACACCCTCGTAGCCCCAGCCGTGCGTGCCCGGGAAGGGGGTGAGGGGCATCAGCTGCACATGCGTCACACCCAGTTCGGCGAGATGGCCGAGCCGCTCCGCGGCCGCGTCCAGGGTGCCCTCCGGCGTGTACGTCCCCACGTGCAGCTCGTACAGCACGGCGCCGGGCAGCGGCCGTCCCCGCCACGCCGCGCGCCACGCGTAGCGCTCGTGGTCGACGACCGCGCTCAGCCCGTCCGGGCCGTCCGGCTGCCGGCGCGAGCGCGGATCGGGCAGCACGGGCCCGTCGTCCAGCGCGAAGCCGTACCGGGACCCCTCGCGCGCCTCCGCCTCGCCCCGCCACCACCCCGCCCGTTCCGGATCACGCTCCAACGCGTGTGTGACGTCGTCGCACCGGAGCGTCACACGACCGGCCTGTGGTGCCCACACCTCGAACTGCACGGACGGTTCCCCTTCGTCTGTTCACCGTGATGTAGCCCGTCCATGGTGCGTCAAAAGAGATCAATCCGCTGGCGCATCCACCCATTTGCGGCGGGTCTCACCGGGTACGCGCGTGTGGCGGCCGATTTCCCGTTTTCTGGACAGCCCGGCCGCGCTGCCCGACAATCACCAGCGTGACGTCGTCCTTCGAGTTCAACACGTTTCCCGCGCGGCTCTCCGACGCGGAGCGCGACCGGGCGCTGAAGGTGCTCCGTGACGGCGTCGCAATGGGCCGCCTCTCCCACGACACGTTCGTCCGCCGCATGGAGCTGGCGCTCGCCGCCCGCCGCCGGGACGAACTCGCCGTGCTCACCGCCGACCTGCGCACCGAGAGCCGCCTCTCGCGCCTGGTGTTCGGCACCGTCGAGGCCGTCTCCGGGTTCTCCCTGCGGCTGCGCAGGGCCTGGCAGGCCGAGCGGCTGCCCAAGCTGCAGCTGCCCCACCCCTCGCACGGCCATCCGCTGCGCATAGGCCGCGACCCCGCCAGCGGACTGCGCCTCAACCACGAGACGGTCTCCCGCGTCCACGCCGAACTCCGTCACCAGGGCGGCCTGTGGGTCCTGCGAGACCTCGGCTCCACCAACGGCACGACGGTGAACGGCAGGCGCGTCGTCGGGGCGGCCGTCGTCCGCGAGGGCGACCAGGTGGGCTTCGGCCGGATGACGTTCCGGCTGTCGGCCGGATGACCTTCCGGCTGTTGGCGGGCTGACCTTCCGGCCGTCGGCGGGCTGACCGGAAACGGAACCACGCCTCAGCTCCGGCCTGGGCCTTACCGGCCGTCGGTGCCGTGACCTTGGCCGAAATCCCGTTGCGGTTCACGGTGTTGACGTGTCCCCGAAGTCGTGACTGACTGTGCGTACACCATCTACACCTGGTGAACCGACGGCACCGCATCGGGGAGGTGTGCCCTGCCGCCCCTGCTGCGCTACCCGACCGTCGACGAACTGGGTGCCCGGGCCGCCGCCCTCGTCGCCCGCCGTCCCCGTGACGCCCGGCTGCGCCGGGTCGGCACCTCCCGCGCGGGCACCCCCTTGTGGCTGCTCTCCGTGGGGCACGGCAGCCGTCAGGCGCTGGTCGTGGCCGGCCCCCACGCCAACGAACCGGTGGGCGGTGCCACCGTGCTGCGACTGGCCGAGCGGGCCCTGGCCGACCCGCGGCTCACCGAGGGCGCCGACGCCACCTGGAACCTGCTGCTCTGCCTCGACCCGGACGGGTCACGCCGCAACGAGGGCTGGCTGCCCGGCCCGTACACACTCGGCCACTACGTCCGGAACTTCTTCCGGCCCGGCTTCCTGGAGCAGCCCGAGTGGCTGCCCGACGGCGCGGCCGGCGCCGCCCTGCCGGAGACCCGGGCCCTGCTCGACCTCCAGGACGAACTGCGCCCGTTCCTGCAGTGCTCCCTGCACGGCGTCGACATCGGCGGCGGCTTCGTCGAGCTCACCCACGACCTGCCGGGCCTCGACCGGCGCCTGGCCCACATCGCCGCCCGGTTCGGCGTACCGCGTGAACTCGGCGCGTACGACGCCCTGTACTGGCCCGGCCTCGGGCCCGCCGTCTACCGGATCCCGCCACCGCGCCGGGCCGGTCTGATCGCGGCCATCACGGAGGCCGCCGTCGAGTCCACGTGGTTCCACCCGTACCGGCACGGCACCGTCACCGCGGTCGTCGAGGCGCCCATGTGGGGCGTGACGGCCGTGTCGGACGGCTCCCCGCCCACGGACCGGGACGCCGTGCTCCGGGCCGTCAGCCGCACCCTGCGCCGCGACACGGGTCTCCTGCGGCAACTCCTGGCCCGGATCCGGCCGCACCTCGCCACCGCGCCCGACGCGGCCCGCCTGCTCGCCCCGGTCGACGACTACCTCCTGGTCTGCCCCGGCCTCGCCGACGCCTGGGACCCCGACACCGGCGACAACCCGGCCCACCCCCTCCCGCCCCTGAGCACCGCCCACCTGGTGGCCCTGCGCATCTCCGGGCGCCGGCTCGCGCTGCGCACCGCGGGACTGCTGCACCAGCTGATACGGACCGCCGGCCGTGACCCGGCCGGGCTGCTGCCGGAGCTGGACCTGCTGATCGACCAGTGGTGCGCCGAGTACCGCGACGGCTGCGGGGCGCGCTGGATCCCGGTGGCCCGACAGGCGGAGTACCAGGCCCGTGTGGTGCTCGCCGCGTTCGAACTGGCCGGGCGGCACGCGCGCGCGAGCTCCGGTCCGGGCGAGCCGGTGCCGGTGCAGCGGGACTGAACCCAGCGACCGTCGGTTGCGTCCCGGTGCGCGGTGCGCGGTGCGCGGTGTCAGGTGCCAGGTGTCCGGGTCAGGTGCCAGGTGTCCGGTGCCAGATGCCCGGTACACCGCCGTCCCACACGAGGCCCTACGACGCTACGACGCCCTCTCGCGCGCGTGCAGCGCCGCTGCGACGACCGTGCGGGACTGGTGCTCCACCTGGTGCTCCAAGGGCACCCAGCGGGCGCGGAACCGTTCCGCGAAGGCGTCGCTCCAGGTCGACACGAGGCCCTCCAGCTGCGTCGCCGCCTCGTCGTCGGTCCCGCGCAGCACGCGCAGCAGCATCGCCGCCGCTCGCAGCGGCACGCGGCGCGCGAACGCGTCCACGCTGCCGACGTACGCCCGGGTGAGGTCGGCGGGCGGGGTGTGCAGCAGGTCGGAGGCCAGCCCCGGCACCAGTTCGAGACCCCACCGGGCGGCCCGCAGCAACGGGCCGTCCAGGTCCGCCAGCCGGGGCAGCGCATGGTCGAGCACACGCGTCACCTCCAGCGCGTCCCGCTGCAGCCGGCGGGCCAGGAGCCCGATCGCCGCCGCCGGAGCCGGATGCGGAGCCGGGTCGTCCACCAGGTCACTCGCCCACATCGGCACTTCGACCACCGCGGTCAGCCCGCCGTACCGGTGGGCGTGGTACCAGGTGCTGTGCCGCGCGTCGTCCGGCAGGCTCGGGTACGCCGGCCCGATCCCCGGCGCCGGCATGACGTGCACGCCCGGCCCGGACGCGGGCCAGCCGGCGGCGTCGGAGGCGCCGGTCTCCACCGGGATGTGCAGCTCGGCCGCCGACTTCGCGAACGGCTCCGCCAGCCCGGGAACGTCCCTCGTCAGCTGCACCCAGCTGCCGCCCAGGTCCGTGCCGTGCAGGGTGACCTGCAAGTAGGGGCGCAGCTCGTCGATGACGCCCGTCAGGGCCCGGGTCTCGGGCGGCAGCCGGTCCGGCGGCAGCAGGGACGGCGCCCACTCGGGCTGCTCCGGCCCCGCCGGCCGGAAGAACCCGAGGTGGTAGTCGAAGAGGCTGCGCGGCGCCGGCGTCACGTGCAGACTCGCCCCGTCGGGGTCCGCGCACAGCAGGAAGTGCCAGGAGACGCCGTCGCGCAACTCCCGCTGCTCCAGCACCCGCCGGGCGACCGCGAGCAGGGTGCAGGAACCGGTCGGCTCGTTGGCGTGGGCGCCGGCGACCACCAGTACGGCACGGCGGGCGCGGCCCACGGACAGCAGGTGCAGGGGCCTGCCCGCGCGTGAGGCACCCACCTGCCGCAGGGTGCACACACCGGGGCGCTGAGCTGTCAACGCCCGGGCAGCTGAGACCTGTTCGGTCACCGTCGGGTAGCGCAGCTCCGGCAGGACACTCACCCCCGTCACATCCCCCCGAGTTCGCCATCGCAGTACCCCACGGCCATGGTGCGGTGTCAAGGGCGCGGCAGGGTGGTCCCCAGGGGGCGCCCGGAAGCATGGCTCTCCGCCTACTGCTGGTGCAGCCCTCGCCCCGCCAGGGTGAGGAACACCTCGCCGACCGCCTCGGACAGGGTCGGGTGCGGGTGGACGTGCCGGGCCACGTCGGACGGCTCGGCGTCCCAGCCGATCACCAGCTGGCTCTCGGCGATCATCTCCGACACGTGCGGACCCACCAGGTGCACGCCGAGCACCCGCCCGCCGGCCTCGGTGACGACCTTCACCATCCCGCCCTGTCCGTGCACCATGCCCTTCGCCACGGCCGTCAGCGGCATGGAGCCGGCCTCCACCTCGTACCCCCGCGCGCGTGCCTCGGCCTCGCTCAGGCCGACGGCCGCCGTCTGCGGCGACGAGTACGTGACCCGGGGCACGGCCGTGTAGTCCACGGGCGCGGACGGCATGCCCGCCAGCGTCTCGGCCACCAGCAGCCCTTCCGCGAACGACGCGTGGGCCAGGCCGGGCGACGGCGGCGGCAGCAGGTCGCCCACCACGTGAATGCCGGGCACAGCCGTCTCCAGCCGGTCCCAGTCGGCCGGTACGACGAACCCGCGCGCGTCCGTGGCGAGCCCCGCGGCGGCCACGTCCAGACCGTCGGTGACCGGGGCCCGCCCGACCGCCACCAGCAGCCGCTCGGCCTCCACCGTGAAGGTCTCGCCCCGGGCGGTGCGCACGCGTGCCCTCACCCCGTCGGCGAGGACCTCGGCATCCAGCAGGCGGGCGCCGGCCCGTACGTCGATGCCACGCTTCTTCAGCCCCCGGGTCAGATGCCGGCTCACCTCCGCGTCCTCCAGCGGCACGATCCTGTCGGCCGCCTCGACCAGGGTGACCTCGGCGCCCAGGGAGCGGTGGAACGAGGCGTACTCCACGCCGATCGCGCCGCCTCCGAGCACCAGCACGGACGCCGGGAGCCCGGGGGCGAAGAGGGCGTCGTCGCTCGTCACCACGCGCCGCCCGTCCGGCTCGAGCCCCGGGAGCGTGCGCGGCCGTGAGCCGGTGGCCAGAACCAGCCCGCGGCGCGCGGAGAGCTCATGGACGCCGGGTTCGCCCCGCACCCCCGCGTGGCCACCCGGCGTACCCGGGCCCGCCACCCGCACCGAGCGCGGCCCCGTGAGCCGCGCGTTCCCCGCGAGCACCCGCACCCCCGCACGCGCCAGATGCGCCTGAACACCCCGGTGGTTGCGGGCCACGATGTCGTCGCGGGTGGCCACCAGGGCGGACCAGTCGACCGCGTCCAGGGTCGCCTTCACACCCCAGCGTTCGCGGGCCTCGGCGATGCCGTCGACGAGTTCGGCCGCGTGCAGCATCGCCTTGCTGGGGATGCAGCCGCGGTGCAGGCACGTCCCGCCGACCTTGTCCCGCTCGACGAGCACGACCTCGAGGCCGAGGGCCGCGGCGCGCAGGGCGGTGCTGTAGCCGCCCGTGCCGCCGCCGATGACGATGACGTCCGGTGAGTCCATGGACTCAGCCTCCGCCCGGTCCTTGCCATGCGTCCAAGGCAATGTTCTTGTGGAACCGATGCAGGACGTTTATGGGGGAGGGGCCGTGAGCCTGCGCCAGATGGAGTACTTCCTGACGGTCGTCGAGGAGGCGTCCTTCACGCGCGCGGCGGAGCTCCTGCACGTCTCACAGCCCGCGCTCTCCCACCAGGTCAAAGCTCTGGAACGGTCCGTGGGCGGAGCCCTCCTGGAGCGCCTGCCGCGGGGGGTGCGCCTGACACCGATGGGGCGCGCCTTCCGGCCGCACGCCGAGCTCGCCGTGCGCAGCGCGGCCCAGGCCCGCCGCGCGGCCCGCGCCGCGGCCGGTGCCGAGGGCGGCGAACTCCACATCGCCGCCGTCCACTCCGTGGCCGTCGGCGTCCTCCCGGACGTCTTCGCCCGCTGGCGCGCCGCTCACCCCCGCGTGCTGCTGCACCTCCACGAGTACGCCACCTCCGAGGCGCTGGAGGAGCAGATCCTGCGCGGCACCGTGGATCTCGCCGTCGGCCCGGCGCCGGCCGACCCGCAGGGCCCCGTCGTACCGGTCGGCCAGGAGGAGATCGTCCTCGTGGTGCCCTTCGACGACCGCTTCGCCGGGCGGACGACGGTCACGCTGCCGGAGCTGGCCGACCGTCCCTGGGTGCGCTGCGCGATGGAGCCCGTCGTCCACGGAGAGCGTTTCCTCGACTGGGCGTGCGGCCGCGCGGGCTTCACTCCGCGCACCGCGGTGTTCACCGAGCACACCTCCACGGCGGTGCGGATGGCCGCTGCCGGGGTCGGCGTCTGCGCCGCGCCCGCCCACCTCGTCCGCGAGGCGGTCGGCGGGGGCTGCGTCGTCCTCACCCCCGACCCCGCCTGGAGGCGCGCCCTGACGGTCTTCTCGCGCCTGCCGCCGACCGGCGCGGCGGAGAGGTTCGTCGACCTGCTGCGGACGTCCTGGCCGCGCCCGCGAGCCCCTCTGCCGGCCTACGAGGACTGCCCGGAGGACGGCTCGGCCGTCGCCTGAACTCAGTCGCCCACCCTCTCCAGCAACGCCACCGGCAGCCCCTCGAACAGCTCCTCCACGCGCGCCTGCCCCGAGAACTCGCGCCCCGGCTCCAGCACGTCCGCCCAGCGGCCCGGCGGCAGCGGCAGCCGTGTGTCCCGCCAGCCGCCGGCCTCCGCGAGCCGCAGGGACAGGCGGGTCACGGCCGTCAGCACCTCACCGGAGCGGACGAAGGCCAGGCAGTGTGCGGCCGCCGGTCCCTCCGCCGGCAACGCCATGTACGTCGCCGTGTCACCGAACGCGCCGGGCCGCCGGGCCCGCAGCCCCAGCGCCGCCTTCGTCACCGCCGTCTTCTCCCCGGAGGTGTCTTTGCGGTCCGCGGGCGGGAAGTCCACCGCCCGCCGGTTGTCCGGGTCGACCAGCGCCCGGTACTCGGCCTCCGTGCCCTGGTAGACGTCCGGGACGCCCGGCATCGTCAGCTGCACCAGGGCCGTGCCCAGCACGTTGGCCCGGATGTACGGCGCCAGCGACTCGCGGAACGCGGCGACCCGCTCGCCCGGCGCCCCGCAGGGCCCGGCCGCCACGAACCGCTCCACCGCCTCCTCGTACGGCGGTTCCTGCTCGGTCCAGCTCGTGTACAGGCCCGCCTCCCGCACATGCTTCAGCAGCGCCCCCTGCACCCGCTCCCGCACCCCGGAAGCCGGCCCCAGCCCGAACACGGTCTGCCAGGCCGCCCACGCCAGCTGCGCGTCCGGCACGCCCTCCCCGGTGCGGGTCACCTCCGCGAGCACGTCCGCGAAGCGGTCCGGGCACTCGGTGAGCACGTGCAGCGCCGCCCGGACGTCCGCACTGCGCTTGGTGTCGTGCGTCGTCGCCACCGTCCCGGTGACGGGCCAGTCGCGCTGCACACGCGCGCAGTACGCGTGGAACTCCTCCGGCGACAGCGCGGGAGCGCCGGGGTTCCCGCCCACCTCGGTCGCCGACAGCAGCGGCACGTACCGGTAGAACGCCGTGTCCTCCACGGACTTGGCCCGCAGCGCCGAGGAGGTCTGCGCGAACCGCGTCCGGAACTCCAGATGGGCGGGCTCGTCGCCGTACCGTCCCAGCACCAGGTCCCGCACCACGTCCACCGCACCGGCCTCCTCGGGCACGGCGAAGGCGTGCCGGGCCTCGGCGGCGGCCTCCTCGGTGACCACGGACGCCGCGTCGGAGGACTCGTAGGGCCGGTAGACCTCCATGCGGACCAGGAGCTCCTGGAGCGCGGTGCGCAGCGCCCAGGGGGCCCGGTCGCGCAGGGCCGGCTCCGGGGAGGTCGCGCACAGCCGGCCGGCCACCCGGGTGAGCCGGTCGGTCTCGGTGGCCAGCTCGTGCGTGAGGACCTTGTACGCCGCCCTGCGTACCGTCGCCTCCCACTGCCCGCCCCGGTCCGTCTGCGGAGCCGCGAAACGCCGGTACCGCCCCAGCAGGTCCCCGAAACCCGCCGGGTCCGTGAACACCCCGTCCACGTGCCGCAGGGCGTCGTAGCCGGTGGTCCCCGCGACGGGCCAGGACGCCGGCAGCCGCTCGCCGTCGGCGAGGATCTTCTCCACGACCGTCCAGCGGCCCCCGGTCGCCTCGTGCAGCCGCCGGAGGTAGCCGTCGGGGTCGGCGAGCCCGTCGGGGTGGTCGATGCGCAGCCCGTCGATCACGCCCTCGTGCAGCAGCCCGAGGATCTTGTCGTGGGTGGCCTCGAACACCTCCGGGTCCTCCACCCGCACCCCGATGAGCTCCGAGATGCTGAAGAACCGCCGGTAATTGAGCTCGGTCCGGGCCAGCCGCCACCACACCGGGCGGTACCACTGCGCGTCCAGCAGATGCGGCAGCGGCAGGTCCTCGGTGCCCTCGCGCAGTGGCAGGACGTGGTCGTAGTAGCGCAGCACGTCACCGTCGACGCGCAGCTCGTCGAGCACTTCGGCCAGCGGCCCGCCGAGGACCGGCAGCAGCACCTGCCCGTCCTGCGCCTCCCAGTCGATGTCGAACCAGCGCGCGTACGGCGACTTCGGGCCCTCGCGCAGCACCTCCCACAGGGCGCGGTTGTGGCGCGGGGCCATGGCCATGTGGTTCGGGACGATGTCCACCACCAGGCCGAGACCGTGCTCGCGCGCGGTGCGGGCCAGCGCCCGCAGCCCCTCCTCGCCGCCCAGTTCCTCGCGCACGCGCGCGTGGTCGACGACGTCGTAGCCGTGCGTCGAGCCCGGCACCGCCTCCAGGACGGGGGACAGGTGCAGGTGCGAGACGCCGAGCGAGGCCAGGTACGGCACGACGGCCGCGGCTGCTCCGAACGGGAACTCGGGCTGCAGCTGCAGCCGGTACGTGGCCGTGGGCACCACCGGGTCAAGTCGCTCAGGTGTCATGGAGACGTACGTACCCGCCCTGCCGCCGTTCGTGTCATCCCCCGCGCCAGGTGCGCCGCGCGTCGCCCGGACGAGTGGTGTTCCGGACGACGCGCGCGCCGGGCGATCACACGGGCCGCTGGAGCACCGTCATGCTCCGGTCCGTCAGGGTCAGCCGGTCCCCGGCCTGCACCTTGGCGCCGGTGTCCGAAGGCACACCCTCCGGGAGGGCGGTGTCGACCACGACCTCCCACTGCCGCCCGTGGTTGACCGGAACCACGAACTCCAGCGGCTTCGGCGAGGCGTTGAACATCAGCAGGAACGAGTCGTCGGTGATGCGCTCCCCACGCGCCCCGGGCTCGGAGATGGCGTTGCCGTTGAGGAACACGGTCAGCGCCGAGGCCTGCGCCGAGTCCCAGTCCCGCTGGGTCATCTCCCGACCGTCCGGGGTGAACCAGGCGATGTCGGACAGGTCGTCGTGCGTGCCCTCCACGGGCCGTCCGTGGAAGAAGCGCCGCCGGCGGAAGACCGGGTGGTTGCGGCGCAGCCACACCATGGCACGCGTGAAGGCCAGCAGCTCCGTGCTCGCACCGCCCGCGGCGTTCTCGGCATCGTCGGCGTTCTCGGGCCACTCGACCCAGGACAGCTCGTTGTCCTGGCAGTAGGCGTTGTTGTTGCCACCCTGGGTGCGGGCGAACTCGTCGCCGTGGCTGATCATGGGCACGCCCTGGGACAGCATCAGCGTCGCGATGAAGTTCCGCATCTGCCTCGCCCGCAGCCGCAGCACGTCCGGGTCGTCGGTCTCGCCCTCGGCGCCGCAGTTCCACGACCGGTTGTGGCTCTCGCCGTCCCGGTTGTCCTCGCCGTTGGCCTCGTTGTGCTTGTCGTTGTAGGCCACCAGGTCGTGCAGGGTGAAGCCGTCGTGGCAGGTCACGAAGTTGATCGAGGCCAGCGGGCGCCGCCCGTCGTCCTGGTACAGGTCGGACGAGCCGGTCAGCCGGGAGGCGAACTCCGCGAGGGTGCGCTGCTCGCCCCGCCACAGGTCGCGCACGGTGTCGCGGTACTTGCCGTTCCACTCGGTCCACAGCGGCGGGAAATTGCCCACCTGGTAGCCGCCCTCGCCCACGTCCCACGGCTCGGCGATCAGCTTGACCTGCGAGACCACCGGGTCCTGCTGCACCAGGTCGAAGAACGACGACAGCCGGTCCACCTCGTGGAACTGCCGGGCCAGCGTCGCCGCCAGGTCGAAGCGGAACCCGTCGACGTGCATGTCCGTGACCCAGTACCGCAGCGAGTCCATGATCAGCTGGAGCACATGCGGGGACCGCATGAGCAGGGAGTTTCCGGTCCCTGTCGTGTCCATGTAGTAGCGGGGGTCGTCCGTCAGCCGGTAGTAGCGCGAGTTGTCCAGGCCCTTGAACGACAGGGTCGGGCCCAGGTGGTTGCCCTCGGCGGTGTGGTTGTAGACCACGTCGAGGATCACCTCGATCCCCGCCTCGTGCAGCGCTTTCACCGCCGACTTGAACTCCAGCACCTGCTGGCCCCGGTCGCCCCAGGACGCGTAGGCGTTGTGCGGGGCGAAGAAGCCGATGGTGTTGTAGCCCCAGTAGTTGTTCAGGCCCATGTCGACCAGTCGGTGATCATTCACGAACTGGTGTACGGGCATCAGCTCAAGGGCCGTGACCCCGAGCTCCGTGAGGTGCTCGATGATCGCCGGGTGCGCGAGAGCCGCGTAGGTGCCGCGCAGCTCCTCCGGGAGACCGGGGTGGCGCATGGTGAGGCCCTTGACGTGGGCCTCGTAGATCACCGTGTGGTGGTACTCGGTGCGCGGGCGCCGGTCGTCGCCCCAGTCGAAGTAGGGGTTGACCACGACCGACGTCATCATGTGCGGCGCCGAGTCGAGATCGTTGCGCCGGTCGGGATCGTCGAAGTGGTAGCCGTAGACCTCCTCGCCCCAGTTGATCGAACCGCTGATCGCACGCGCGTACGGGTCGAGCAGCAGCTTCGCGGAGTTGCAGCGCAGCCCGCGCTCCGGGGCGTACGGGCCGTGCACCCGGAACCCGTACCGCTGCCCCGGCATGATGCCGGGCACGTACGCGTGCCGCACGAAGGCGTCGCTCTCCCGGAGCTCGATCGCCGTCTCCGAGCCGTCGTCGTGCAGCAGACACAGCTCTACTCGGTCCGCGGCCTCCGTGAAGACCGCGAAGTTGGTACCGGCGCCGTCGTACGTGGCACCGAGTGGATACGCCTCGCCAGGCCAGACCTGCATGGATACGACTCTTTCAGGTGTGCGGCGCCGGTGGGGACGCCTTGGTCCCGAGTCTCCCCGAAAGTGAGGGAACCTCCTATGACTTATCTCCCTCTTACCGAGTGACCAGTGCATACGCGGTATGCCAAACCAATGGGGCTGACACATACTCCCGGGACTTGGGGGAGTAGGGGGAAGACGTGCGCAACATAGTGCACCGCCACCTGGGCAAGATGGTGGCCGGTACCGCCATCGCGGTGGCAGGGACCGCCGTGATGGTGGCGGTGACCCTGCCGGGTACGGCGGGGGCGGACGACAGCGGGACCCGGGCGGGGCGCTCCGCCCCGCAGGAGGCCGGAGCCGCGGGGACGGGCGCCGCGGGGACGGGCGCCGCGGGGGCGGGCGGCCGGGCCGTGGCGCCGGGTGTCGTCGAGGCGGCCCCTGCCGAGGGGCAGAAGGGCCAGGGCCGTGATCCGCTGACCGACGACGAGCTGCAGCGGGTCGAGAAGATCGCCCTCAGCCGGCAGCTGTTCCAAAGCAGCGAGAGCGTCGACGGGGAACGCGGTCCTGAGCGCCTCGGGGTCGACCTCGCCGAACCGGAGGCCGACGAGGCCGGCCGGCCGGACGCGCCCCGGCGCGCCGACGTGACCTTCTACGACTACCGGGACGACACCCTCGTCACCCGGACCGTCGATCTCGGCACCGGCAAGGTGGTGCACACCGGCACCCAGCGCGGCGTCCAGCCGCCGCTGAGCCGCGCCGAGAAGGCCGAGGCGGCCGGCCTCCTGATCGCCGACCCGCTCGGCTCGGGCCTGAAGGCCGACTACCAGGACGCCACCGGCAAGGCGCTCACCTCCCCGGACCAGCTCCAGCTCAGCGGAGCCGTCTACCGGGCCGCGCCGGGCGCCCAGCCCGCCGTGCTCGACCGGTGCGGAGAGCACCGCTGCGTCCGGCTGTTCCCGAAGGTCAAGAACGGCCCGTGGGTCGACGCCAGGTCGCTGGTGATCGACCTGAGCGCCCGCAAGGTCGCCCGGCTCGGCCACTGACCCGCCCGCTTCACTCACCGTCCACCTCGCTCCTCCTCGTCAGGGAGTCATCTCGTCATGCGCGTGAACAGAAACAGCAAGGCCCGCACTCGCACGGCCGTGGGCCTGACCGTGGCCGCCCTGGCCGCGGGCGCCACGGCCGGCGCGGGCCCGGCCACCGCCCAGCCGAAGGCCGCCCCGGCCGCGCCGCCCGCCGCCGACTGCAGCGCCGCCTACCGCGTCGAGCAGAAGCTCTCCTCCGGCACCACCTGGCGGATGTGCTGGCGCTACGACGGCAAGGCCGGCCTCGTGCTGGAGAACATCTCGTACCAGCCCAAGGGCGAACCCAAACCGATCAAGGTCCTCAACAGCGCCCGCCTCGGCCAGATCCACGTCCCCTACGACGACGGCAAGGTCGAGTACGACGACCTCACCGGCTTCGACTTCGCCCAGGGTCTGATGAACCTGGCGTCCAGCGAGTGCCCCGGCGGCACCATCAAGACCGTCAAGGTCCCGGACTCCTGGAACGAGGACCCGAACGTCAAGGGCCTGTGCACCACCACCCGCTCCCGCGGCCACGCCTACCGCATGCAGGGCGACACCGCGAACAAGGTCTTCCAGGCCGAGGGCAAGGACCTCCTCGTCTACACGGTGAACCAGGTCGGCTGGTACGAGTACATGACCGAGTGGCGCTTCCAGGACGACGGCACGATCACCATGAACGTCGGCGCCACCGGCAGCCTGTCCTGGGACGACTACGACGCCGGTGACGGCCGCGGCTGGCCGATCGGCAAGGGCGCGAGCGCGGCCAAGGCCACCAGCCACAGTCACAACGCCTTCTGGCGGCTCGACTTCGCGCTCGACGGTTCCACGAAGAACACCGTCGAGCAGTACGACTCCACCGTCACCGCGCCGACCCGGGGCCAGCGCGCGCCCACCACCAAGACCACCCGCACCAAGGTCGCCAAGGAACTGGCCGGAGACAGCAAGAGCTACCGCTGGTGGCGCGTGGTCAGCGCGACCGGCAAGAACAAGGACGGACACGCGCGCTCCTACGAGATCGTCCCCGGACCCACCACCAAGTACCCGGGCCGCAGCTACACCAAGCACGACGTGTACGTCACGCAGTACAACAAGTGCGAACTGTTCGCCAGCAACAACCCCGGCAACTGCGGGGCGGGCGCCGGGAAGTCCGTCGACAAGTGGGTGAACGGACAGGCCCTGACCCACCCGGTGGTCTGGACGAACATCGGCTTCCACCACATAGCCCGGGACGAGGACCAGCAGCCCATGCCCGTCCACTGGCAGGGATTCTCCATCGTCCCGCGCGACGTCACGGCCATGAATCCGCTCACTCCGGACGAGCTCGGCTGGCAGAACGGGCACTGGCGGCCCCGGGGTTGAGAACTACCCTGCCCATCCGGCTGCACCGCCGACCGCTCCCGGAGTACCCTTCCTTGATCGTTGACAAGGGCAGTGTGCGGGGGAGCGGAAGGCGGTGCGCGGGTGGGCTCGGGAGGGCTGGAGCTGCCCCCTGGTGACGAGGGTCACGAGGGGAACTCCGCAGACGTCCCGACCGGTGCCGTGTCCCTGGCGCGGCCGATGGACGCGACGGGCTCGATCGGCCCGGAACTGGACTGGGACGCCGAGGCCTGGCGCGAGGTGCGCACCCGCGCCCAGCGGGCCGGCCGGGCCTACATCTGGCTGAACCTCGTCGAACAGCGGCTGCGCGCGGTCGTCGCCGCCGTGCTGCGGCCCGTCTACGAACCCGTCCACGGCGAGGACTGGGTGGTGGCCGCCGCCGGACCGGCCGGCCAGGAGTGGGTGCAGCGCGCGGTGGCCGTCCGCGAGGTCAGCCGCCGCAAGGGCTATCTGCTCGACCCGGCCGACGACAACGTCCTCTCCTTCCTCACCCTGCCCCAGCTGCGCGAGCTGATGGTGCAGCACTGGCCCTGCTTCGAGCCGTACTTCGACGACCGCCGGGACGTCGAACTCGCCCTGGACGAGCTGGAGGTCACCCGCAACGTCGTCTCCCGCAACCGGGCCCTGTCCGAGGCCGTGCTCAACCAGGCCGAGCGGGCCTCGGCACGGCTGCTGGAGATGCTCGGCGCCGGCGGGGACGTGCCGTCCGCGCGCCGGCTGCCCATCGACGCGGTCGAGGACCTGGTCGGCGACCGGTACGCCGACGTGGTCGCCGTGCACTCGGACCGGGTGCGGCTGATGCGGCAGTTCCCGGCCGAGGACATCTTCGGCGGCGCCCGTCGTCTCGACGCCATCGGTATCGGCCTCAACCTGCTCGTGCAGAACTTCTCCGGCCGGCGTCTGGTGCGGCTGGCGGAGTCCGGCTGCCGGGTCAGGCTGCTGTTCCTCAACCCGGCCTCCAGCGCGGTCAAGCGCCGCGAGCGCGAACTGGGCATCAAGCGCGGCGAACTCAGCCGGGCCGTCGAGATGAACATCCTGCACATGCGCCGGGTGCGTGCCCGGCTGCGCGACCCCGGCGCCTTCGAGATCCAGGTGTTCGACGAGACGCCCCGCTTCACGGCGTACCTGGTGGACGGCGACGGCGCGGACGGCATCGCGGTCGTGCAGAGTTATCTGCGCCGCACCCGGGGCATGGAGGCACCGGTGTTCGTACTGCGCAACGGCAGCAAGGTGGTGAAGTCGGGCGAGGTGGATGAAAGCGGCCTCTTTCCCACCTATCGCGAGGAGTTCGAGGTGATGTGGGCGGATTCGCGGCCCGTGTCATGAACTGCACCCCGGTGCGCGGTGGTTCTCCGGCCCGCCGCCGGGCATGAGCGGAACGCGATCCTCTGATTGTCAGTGGTGCATGCGAAGGTGGGGACCACTGGGGGAACGCACCACAAGAAGGGGGACCGCCCATGGGCTGGCACCGGGAGCTGCTGGTCGGCTTCGACCTGGAGACGACGGGTACGGATCCGCGCGAGGCGCGCATCGTCACGGGGGCCGTGATCGAGGTCAGGGGCGCGGAGCCGATCGGGCGCCGTGAGTGGCTGGCCGACCCGGGAGTTCCGATCCCCGAGGAAGCGGTGGCGGTGCACGGCATCAGCAACGAGCGGGCGGCGGCCGAGGGCAGACCGGCCGACCAGGTGGCGGACGCCCTCGCCGACGTCCTCACCTCCTACTGGAAGACGGGCGTACCGGTCGTCGCCTACAACGCGACCTTCGACCTCACCCTGCTCTCCGCGGAGTTGCGGCGCCACGGGCTGCCGTCCCTGCGGGAGCGCCTGGGCGGCGTGGACCCGGCCCCGGTCATCGACCCGTACACCATCGACCGCTGGGTCGACCGCTATCGCCGCGGCAAACGCAACCTCGAAGCGGTCTGCGCCGAGTACGGCGTCGTCCTCGACGCCGCCCACGACGCCATGGCCGACGCCCTGGCGGCCGCCCGCCTGGCCGGGGCGATAGCCGACCGCCACCCCAAGATCGCCGGCCTCGGCCCGGCGGCCCTGCACCACCGCCAGATCGAGTGGTACGCGCAGTGGGCGGCGGACTTCCAGAGCTTCCTGCGCGGCAAGGGCGATCCCACCGCCTCGGTCGACGGGGCGTGGCCGCTGCGGGAGTTGGCGGACGAGCCGGTCCGAGGCGGCGGTCAGGCGGCCAGGCGCCAGTCGGTCAGAACGGATACCATCGCACCGTCTCGTCCCCGTCCCTGAGGGACCTCACCCGCCGCTCGAACTCGGCCAGCGCCTTGGGGTTGCTCGGCGCATGCTGGGCGACCCACGCACAACTGGCCGTCTCCCGGGCCCCGCGCAGCACACCACAGCCCTCCCAGCCGCGTACGTCCCAGCCGTAGGTCCGCGTGAAGGAGGCGTACGCCTCGTCCGGCATCCCGTACCGGTCGTGGGACAGCGCCATCACCACGAGATCGTGCTCCCGCAGGTCCGCGGACACCGTCTCCAGGTCCACCAGCACGGGCCCGTCGGGTCCGACGTGCACATTGCGCGGCAGCGCGTCCCCGTGGATCGGCCCCGGCGGCAGATGCGGTGTGAGCGCGGCGGCCTGAGCGGCGAACCCGTCGCGCCGCTCCCGCAGATACGCCGCGTCCGCGGGGTCGATCGCATCCCCGGCGAGCCGCAGCCACCGCTCCACACCGCCCAGCAGATCGCGGGGCGGGAGGTCGAAGGGAGGAAGAGGCACGGCGTGCACGACCCGTAGCAGTTCGGCCAAGTCCCGCGGCTCGGCGGGCCGCACCGCGTCCGGCAGCCGGTGCCACACCGTCACCGGATGCCCGTCCACCAGCAGCGCCTTCGGCTCGGCCGCCCGCACGGCCGGCACACCCGCCTCGGCGAGCCATTCCGCGACCTCCAGTTCGCGACGCGCCCGGTCGAGGAGTTCGGCGTCCCGGCCGACCTTGACGACCAGGTCACCGGCGGCGAACACCGCGTTCTCGCCCAGAGCGAGCAGCCGCGCCGCCCCGGCCGCACCGGGCAGCACCCCCGCCGCGTCCAGTACGTCCCGCGCCCGTGCCTCGTCCATCGTCCGCCTCCGTCGTCCACGCCTCGACCGTCGGGTTCCGGCCATCCACCGGTCAGTGTCGCATCGGCACAGGTCGGACGGCGTACGCGGTGCCTTGACGAGGCATATGGCCTCCACGAGCATGACCAGGCCGGCCGAGCCGCGCAGAGGGGCTGATTCCGTGACACCGGTGACCGAGGCAGCATCCCCTTCGCCTCCTCCGCCGCCCTCGCCGCCTTCGACACCGGGGCGGCGGGCCGGCCGCGGACCCGGCGGGCACCGGCCCCGGCACGCCGTCGACCACGGCGCCTGGTTCCTGGTGCTGCCCGCCCTGATCCCGATCCTCGTCCTCAGCGTCGGACCGCTGCTGTACGGCATCCTGCTGGCCTTCACCGACGCCCAGTCGGGCCGCGTTCAGCCCACCCGCTGGATCGGCGCCCTCAACTTCCGGGACCTGCTGCACGACACGCTCTTCTGGGAGTCGTTCCGGGTCGGGCTGGTGTGGGCGGTCGGCGTGACCGTGCCGCAGTTCCTGCTCGCATTGGGCCTCGCCCTGCTGCTCAACCAGGACCTGCGGCTGCGCTGGCCGGCCCGGGCCCTGGCGATCATCCCCTGGGCCATGCCCGAGGTCGTCGTCGGCATCATGTGGCGGCTCGTCTACAACCCGGACGCGGGCATCCTCAACGAGACCCTGCGCGACCTCGGTCTGGGCAGCGGCCGGGACTGGCTCAGCGGACTGGCGACCGCGCTGCCCGCCGTGATCGTCGTCGGCGTCTGGGCGGGCATGCCCCAGACGACGGTCGCGCTGCTCGCCGGGCTGCAGAACACCCCGCGCGAACTGCACGAGGCGGCGGCGGTCGACGGCGCGGGCGCCTGGCGCCGCTTCCGCACGGTCACGTGGCCCGCCCTCAGGCCCATCGCCCTCGCCATCACCGCCCTCAACCTGATCTGGAACTTCAACTCCTTCGCCCTGGTCTACGTGCTGACCAGCGGCGGCCCCGGCGGCAGGACCCGCCTGCCCATGCTCTTCGCCTATGAAGAGGCCTTCCGCTACGGCCAGTTCGGCTACGCGGCGGCGATGGGCTGCGTGATGGTGGCCGTGATCTCGATCGCCCTGGCCGTCTTCCTCGCCGGCCGCCTCAAGGGGGGTGGCGACGCGTGAAGACCGGCCGCCCGGCCCGCGCCGGCCAGTACGCCGCGCTGCTCGCCTACCTCGTCTTCCTCGCCTTCCCGTTCCTCTGGCTGGTCTCCACCGCGTTCAAGCCGCCGCGCGAGCTCGGCAGCCTGCACCCGACGTGGATCCCGAAGGACCCCACCCTCGACAACTTCCGGCAGGCCTTCGACGAACAGCCGCTGCTGCACGCCGCCCTCAACTCCCTGCTCGCCGCGCTCGCGGCGGCCGTCATCGCCGTGCTGATCGCGACACCGATGGCCTATGCCGTCGCCCGGCGCCGCTCACGGCTCGCGAAGGCGGTGACGGGCTGGGTGGTGGTCAGCCAGGCGTTCCCCTTCGTCCTGCTGATCATCCCGCTGTTCCTCGTGCTGAAGAACCTGGGCCTGATCAACTCCGTGCCGGGGCTGGTGCTGGTGTACGTGGTGTGGGCGCTGCCCTTCGCGCTGTGGATGCTCGCCGGGTACGTACGGGCCGTACCGCCGGAACTGGAGGAGGCCGCGGCGGTCGACGGGGCGGGCCGGGTGCGGACGCTGGTGTCGGTGACCGCGCCGTTGCTCGCGCCGGGCATCGTGGCGACCGGACTGTTCGCGTTCATCACCGCGTGGAACGAGTTCTTCTTCGCGCTCGTGCTCCTCAAGACTCCGGAGAAACAGACCCTGCCCGTGGTCCTCACCCACTTCATCGGTGCCGAAGGCGTCGCCGACCTCGGCCCGCTCGCGGCCGCCGCGTTCCTCGCGACCCTGCCGTCCCTGGTGGTCTTCGCCCTCATCCAGCGGCGGATCACGGGCGGCATGCTCACCGGGGCGGTGAAGAGCTGATGCGCACCCGCCTGCTCGCCCTCGTCCTCCTGCTGCTGCTCGCGGGCTGCTCCTCCGGCGGCACCCGCGACGACGGCCGGATCACCCTGCGCTTCCAGTCGCTGGCCTGGCAGGAGGAGTCCGTCGAGGCCAACAAGCAGTTGGTGAAGGAGTGGAACGCCACCCATCCGGACGTCCGGGTCGAGTACGTCCAGGGCACCTGGGACAGCGTCCACGACCAACTCCTCACCGCCTTCGAGGGCGGCGAGGCGCCCGACATCATCCACGACGCCTCCGACGACCTCGCGGACTTCGCCTACGGCGGCTACCTCGCCGAACTCACCGGCCTGCTGCCCGCGAGGCTGAAGTCGGACATTCCGCAGCGCAGTTGGGAGACCACGACCTTCGGGGACGGCGTCTACGGCGTGCCGTTCCTCCAGGAACCGCGCGTGCTGATCGCCAACGCCACCTGGCTCGGGAAGTCCGGCGTGCGGATCCCGACGGCGCAGAAGCCGTGGAGCTGGGCCGAGTTCCGCCGGATCACCGAGCGCCTCAGCGGCCGGGGGAAGTACGGCGTCGCCTGGCCGCTGAGGGAACCCGTCTCCGCCACGCTCAACCTCTCGCTGTCGGCGGGCGGGCGATTGTTCCACCGCGGGCCGGACGGCAAGGTGACGGTGCGGTTCGGGGCGGCCGACCAGGTGGTGCCGCGTACGGTTCACGCCCAGGCGAACACCGACCGCAGTGCCTCGCCGACGACCCTGGGCAGCGGCGGCTCCGACACGCTGCCCGGCTTCTTCGCGGGACGGTACGCGATGGTCCCGCTCGGTTTCTCCTACCGCCAGCAGATCGCCCGGCAGGCCCCCAAGGGCTTCGACTGGGAGGTGCTGCCCGCTCCGGCGGGGGCCGGCGGCCTCACCCAGGGCGTCAGCCCGCAGACGCTCTCCATCGCCGAGGACTGCCCGCACAAGGAGGAGGCCGCGGAGTTCCTCGACTTCTTCCTCAGACCACCGAACATGGTCCGCCTCGCCCTCGGCGACTGGATGCTGCCCACCGGCAGACAGGCCCTGAAGGATCCCGCCCTGCACCGGACGAAGGACGGCTGGGACACCGGCACCGCCCTCGCCGAGCACCTGAGACCGGCACCGGCCCAGTCCGTCCGCGGTTACCCGGAGTGGAAGGACAAGGTCGCCACGCCCGCGTTCCAGGAGTACTACAGCGGGGCGATCGGCCTGCGTGAGCTGCGCGTTCGTCTGGAGGAGGACGGCAACCTGGTGCTGGCGCGCTACCAGCGCTGACGGCGCCGCCATCTCCGGGGGCGCACGGTCCGGCCGTCCGGCGGCAAACTGGTTGCACGAGACGTCTCGTCTCGCATACGGTCGGGCGCATGACCAGTCGCGCCCACATCGCCATGTTCTCCATCGCCGCCCACGGCCACGTGAACCCGAGTCTGGAGGTGATCCGCGAGCTCGTGGCGCGCGGCCACCGGGTGACCTACGCGATCCCTCCGGTCTTCGCGGGCAAGGTCGCGGGCACCGGCGCCGAGGTGAAGCCCTGGAACTCGACCCTGCCCTCGCCCGACGACGACCCGGAAGCGTGGGGGGACACGCTGCTGGACAACGTCGAGCCGTTCCTGGACGACGCCGTCCAGGCCCTCCCACAGCTGATCGAGGCCTACGAGGGCGACGAGCCGGACCTCGTCCTGCACGACATCGCCTCCTACCCGGGCCGCGTGCTCGCCCACCGCTGGGGCGTCCCCGCGGTCTCCCTCTCGCCGGCCATGGTCGCCTGGGAGGGGTACGAGGAGGAGGTCGCACGGCCGCTGTGGGAGGAGCCGAAGAAGACCGAGCGGGGCCGCGCCTACTACGCCCGCTTCCAGGCCTGGCTGGAGGAGAACGGGATCCACCGGCACCCCGACGACTTCGGGGGCCGGCCCGACCGTTCGATCGTTCTGCTCCCCAAGGCGCTCCAGCCGAACGCGGACCGTGTCGACCAGCGCGTGTACTCCTTCGTCGGAACCTGCCAGGGCGACCGCACCGCCGAGGGCGGCTGGCAGCGGCCGGCCGATGCCGAGAAGGTCGTGCTCGTCTCCCTCGGGTCCGCCTTCACCAAGCGGCCCGGCTTCTACCGGGAGTGCGTCAAGGCGTTCGGCGATCTGCCGGGCTGGCACCTGGTGCTCGCGGTCGGCAAGCACGTCGACCCGGCCGGATTCGCGGACGTGCCGGACAACGTCGAAGTACGCACCTGGGTCCCGCAGTTGGCGATCCTGAAGCAGGCCGACCTGTTCGTCACGCACGCGGGCATGGGCGGCAGCCAGGAGGGCCTGGTCACCGCCACGCCGATGATCGCCGTACCGCAGGCCGCGGACCAGTTCGGCAACGCGCAGACGCTCCAGGGTCTCGGCGTCGCCCGCTGCGTGACCACCGAGGAGGCGACCGGAGAGACCTTGCGCGCGGCGGCCCTCGCCCTGGTCGGCGACCCGGAGGTGGCCCGGCGCCTGAAGGAACTCCAGGCGGAGACGGCCCAGGAGGGCGGCACGCGACGCGCGGCCGACCTCATCGAAGCCGAACTGGCCGCCGTGCGGGGTTCTGCCGGCGCCCCCTAGGCCGTGCCCTCACCCGTCAGGTCTTCGTCACACCGCGACGGCCTGACGGGTGAGAGTCAGTCGGGCGTTGTCGAGCGTGGCGTCCATGCGTGCCGACTGGCCCTTGGTGAACATGAACATCGCGGCGTCGTCGGTGTAGTCCATGTAGTTCATGAACATGTCGCCGGCCGGTCCGTTGCCGCACGTCACATGGGGGAAGGTGGGGGAACCGGTGTTCGCCCCGGCCTGGTTGGGGGTGTCCGCCACGAAGTCGCTGCCGCTGCAGCCCTCGTCGTCGTCGCCCCAGATGTGCCGCAGGTTCAGCCAGTGCCCGATCTCGTGCACGGCCGTGCGGCCGCCGTCGAAGGGGGCCGTCGCGGTGCCGGTGGTACCGAGGGCGGTGTGGGTGACGACCACGCCGTCCGTGGAGGCGGCACCGCCCGGGAACTGGGCGTAGCCCAGCAGCCCGCGGCGCAGCTGACAGACCCAGAGGTTCAGATAGATGTCCGCGGGCCAGGCGTCCTGGCCCCCGCTCAGGCTGAACTTGACCAGGTCGTCGGTGCCCCAGTCGTCGTCCGCGCTCTCGGTGCGCGTGATGCCGTCCGTCGGGCGGCCCAGCGGGTCGGTGCGGGCGAGGTGGAACTGCAGCCGCGCGTCGGCCACCAGGTCCTGCCAGACCTCGGGCACCTTGCTCACATCCGTGTTGCTCGCGCGGAAATCCTGGTTGAGCACGTCGATCTGACTGTGGATCTGGGCGTCGCTCACGTTCTGTTCGGGGTGGCTGTGCACGACGTGTACGACGACCGGGATGTCGATCAGGCCCTGTCGGGCGGTGACCTGATCCATCGACTCGTAGGCGAACGCGGTGTTCTCGATCAGGGCCCGGTTCTCGGCGTACTCCGGGTTCAGGGTGAGGAGTCTGCGGTGCACCTCCATGGCGCCGCACCAGTGGCTGTAGTCGGGCGAGGTGGCGCGAAGGAATGCCTGCGCATCGGACATGGCGTGCCCTTCGAGGGGAGCGGGGGTTGTGCCGCGCACGCGGCTGCGGAACTGCGCGTCTGAGACGCGTCGCGAGGGCCGGGCGACGTCGGGCGGAGCGATCGGTTGCCCGTTCCTCCCTGACTCATACACTGATAATTCTAGTCACTTTGGTGCAAGAGCGACAATATGGACGACGTCGGATGAGTGAGGTGGCCGGGTCATGCGAGAGCCCCCGCCGGGCCTGTTCCGCTCGTGGCTGCACTCCTACGAGGAGGACCACGAGGATGTGCGGGTCTACCGGCCGGACGACTTCCCCTTCCCGCCCGCGCGCGGTCGCCGCGGCATGGAGTTCGCCCCCGACGGCACCCTTGTCGACCACCCGCTGGGTCGCGGCGACGCCCCCGGCGCCGTGCCCGGCCACTGGCGGCTCGTGTCGGACCGTCACCTCGCTCTCACCTTCGGGGGCGCCCGTCCGGACCGGGAACTGGAGATCGTGCGCTGCGACGAGCAGGTGCTCCAGGTGCGACGGCTGATGTAGCGCCCGTTCGCGGACCTGAACCATCCCAAGTTGAATGAGGAACCTTACGGTTGAGGTCCGATGCTCCAGAGCAACTGCCGCGTGACAGGGCGTGGCAGGGCCCGTCGGTTGCCCCGGCAACCGACGGGCCCCCTCGCACACCGTGGCGATCAGACCTTGAGGGGCTCGCTCTCGCCGTCCCGCTCCGCCGTCCCGTCGATCGCCTGCGGCGTCTCGTCGTGCGTGAGATCCGGCATCCGGTGCAGCCACTTCGGCAGGTACCAGTTCCGCTCGCCGAGCAGCGCCATCACGGCCGGCAGCAGCACGCCCCGGATGATCGTCGCGTCGATGAGCACCGCCGCCGCGAGGCCGACGCCCATCTGCTTCATGGACTGCATGGACAGCGTCCCGAAGATCGCGAACACGGCGACCATGATGACCGCGGCACTGGTCACCACCCCGGCCGTGGTGACCACGCCGTGCCGGATCGCGTCCTTCGTCGCAAGACCCCGCAGCCGCGCCTCACGGATCCGGGAGACCACGAACACGTGGTAGTCCATCGACAGGCCGAACAGGATCACGAAGAGGAACAGCGGCAGCCAGGTGATGATCGCGCCGACGCCCTCCGCGCCCACCAGGGACGCGCCCCAGCCGTGCTGGAAGACGGCGACGAGAATGCCGTACGCGGCGCCCACCGACAGCAGGTTGAGCACGATCGACGTGACCGCGATGGTCAGCGAGCGGAACGACAGCAGCATCAGCACGAAGGCGAAGACCACGACGAACGCGAAGACCGGGACGACGGCGCCCGCCAGCTGGTCGTTGAAGTCCTCGGAACCGGCCACCTGCCCGGTGATGGGCGCTTCCACCCCGTCGACCCTGCCGAGCGTGGCCGGGCGCACCTCGTCGCGCAGCTTGTCCAGGCTGGCGCCCGCCTTGTCCAGGTCGGATCCGCCGACGAGCGGGACATAGACGAACGCGACGTTCTGCGCGTCGTGCAGCTTGATCTCCACCGGCCCCCGCGAGGCGCCCGAACTGATCGCCCGGTCACGGAAGTCGGCGAGCGCGGACTTCACCTCCGGGGCGTTGATGTCGCGCGCCTTGACGATCACCTCGGCCGGCTCGGAACCGCCCGGGAAGGCGTCGTTGAGCCGGTTGTACGTCTGCACGATGGGCAGTGAGTCGCCGAACTCCTGGTCCAAAGTGAGCTGTTGCGTCTTCATGCCGAGCGCGGGAGCCGTGACGGCCAGCAGCGCACCGGCCGCCACGACGACCGCGATCACCGGCTTGGCGAGGACGCGCCGCAGCACGGCCGTCCAGAACCGGCTGTCCTGACTGCCACTGCCGCCCCGCTTGCGCCGCCGCAGGAACGGTATGCGGCCCTTCTCGACGCGCCCGCCCAGCAGCGACAGCAGCGCGGGCAGCACGGTCACGGACCCCACCATCGCCACGGCCACCACCATCAGCGAGGCCAGACCCATCGCCTCGAACTCGGCGAGCCCCGTGAAGAGCATGCCCGCCATGGCCACGCACACCGTGACACCCGAGACGACGATCGCCCGGCCACTGGTCGCGGCGGCGATCCGCAGGGCCGTCTGCGCGTCCCGGCCGGCCTCGCGCTCCTCGCGCTCGCGGCGCAGATAGAACAGGCAGTAGTCGACGCCGACCGCCATGCCGACCAGCAGCATCACGGAGTTGGCGGTCTCGCTCATCGGCTGGAGGTGGCTGACGACGCCCATCAGGCCCATCGTCGCCATGATCGCGGTGATCGCCAGCGCCACCGGCAGCAGCGCAGCGACCAGCGCGCCGAAGGCGATGAGCAGGATGCCGAAGGCCACCGGCACCGCGGAGTACTCGGCCTTCTTGAAGTCGTCGCCGTACGCGTCGGCGAACGTCTTCATCATGCTGGCGCCGCCGATCTCCTCGATCCGCAGCGACTCGTGGTCCTGCTGGACGCCCTCGACGGCCTTCAGCACCGGTTCGATCCGCTCGCCGGCGGTGTCGGCCTCGCCGCGCACGTCGAACTGCACGAGCGCGCTGCGGCCGTCCTTCGAGATCGTCTTCGTGTCGTAAGGCGAGGTCACCTCGGTGACCCGGCCGGTCCCCTCGACCGCTCGCACGACGGCGTCGACGGCCTCCCGGAACTCGCCGTCCGTCGCCTTCAGCTCACCGCCCTTGGCCTGGATCAGCACCGTCTCGCCGGCCGGCTCGTCGATCCCGGCGTCCTCGATGATCCGCGCGGCGGTGTGCGTCTCGCCCTGCAGCTGGTCGCTGTCCTTGACGTCGACCCGGCCCGCCGCCGAACCGAGCCCCATCGCCAGGACGACGAACAGCACCCAGATGCCGACGGCAGCCCATCGGTGCCGGGCGCTCCAGCCGCCGGCCCGGGCAGCGAAGCCCCGCACCCGTATGTCTCCGTTCCCCATGACCGGCTTGCCCCCTCGTGAAGCGGTGGCGGCCCCCTGCCGCCTCCTTTCGCTTCGAAGGTATGGGCCGGATAAAGCCATCTCGTCGTGCTGCCCGGTGAAGTGACAGGGCCGGAACTCATCCCCACGGAGTGAGCCTCTCCCCACTGGGGAGGACCCCCGGCGACTGTGGTCCCTTACACCTATCGACAGACAAATCGGGCTCCTCGGGTGTGTGGATCCTGAGCAGACGGTTGTGCCCGGCGAAGACCGATGAGTAATTTACGGGGCCGGGCAACTGCCCGCCGCGGCCGTCGTGCCCACCCCCACGGGGCACGACGGCCGCTTTATCGTGAGCGGATGACGACGACATACGCGGCCCTGCTGCGCGGCATCAACGTGGGCGGCAGCAGGAAGGTCCCCATGGCCGACCTGCGCACGCTCCTGACGGACCTCGGCCACGACGACGTCCGCACCTACCTGCAGAGCGGCCAGGCCGTGTTCTCCTGCGGACACGGCGACGAGGAGTCGCTGGCCGCCGGGATCGCGCAGGCCGTCGAGAAGCGCTTCGGGTTCGGCGTCGACGTGATCGTGCGCGACCACGCCTATCTCCAGGCGATCGCCGACGCCTGCCCGTTCCCGGCCGCCGACCTGGAACCCAAGCAGCTCCATGTCACCTACTTCTCCGCCCCCGTCACCCCCGACCGCTTCGCGGAGATCGACCAGGAGGCCTGCCTCCCCGAGGAGTTCCGCCTCGGCGACCGGGCCCTGTACCTGTACGCCCCGAACGGCCTGGGCCGCTCCAAGCTGGCCGAGCACCTGTCGAAACCGCGCATCAACAAGGGCGTGATCGCCACGACCCGCAACTGGAACACCGTCGTCAAGCTGGTGGAGATGACCGGTGCCTGAGCACAACCCGGCCGTCGAGTCCGCGATGGAGGGCGAACTCGCCCTGCTCACCCCGAAGGTCCGCCGCTCGCCCGAACGGGTCGGGGCGCTGCTCCACCCCGACTTCCATGAGTTCGGCGCCTCGGGCCGGCACTGGAGCCGGGCCGCCATCGTCGCCTCGCTGGCCGCGACCACCGAGCCGGGAGACCGCCCCGTCGCCGTCTCCGCCCTCAGAGGCGTCCAGCTCGCGCCGGACCTCGTCCACCTCACGTACGACACGGAGTACGACGGCAGCCGCGCACACCGCAGTTCACTGTGGCGGCGCACGGAGGGCCGCTGGCTGCTCTACTTCCACCAGGCGACCCCGTTCAGCGAACGGGCAACGTGACGCGCCGGCCCCCGCGGGTAGGGCGTGCACGACGTCATGTCGGCCCTGCCCTCCGGGGCCGGGCAACCCGTCGGCCGTCCCTGTGAACACCTCCGCCGTCCGCTGCGTACCTACCGGCGGACGGCACGAGAACGGAGTCTCGCGAGAGGAATCGCACGGCCACCGACAGGAGCCCGCAGTCATGAGCGACACGAACCTCGTCTACGCCTACGCGGTCCTGCGCCGCACCCCCGAGGCCGCGGCGGTCACCCCCCATCTGCGCGGTGTCGCCGGAGAACCGATCCACCTGATCACCCCGGCCGTCACCGGCCCCCAGCTCGCCTTCGCCATCGGCCACGTCCCGCCCGCCGACTACGACGACCTCCCCCTCCAGGCCCACCTCCACGACGTCGACTGGCTGGAGTCCACGGTCCGCTCCCACCACGCCGTCGTGGCCGCACTGGTCGCCTCCGGCGCCGCCGTACTGCCCCTGCGCCTCGCCACCGTCTACCGCGACGAGGACCGCGCCCGCCAGGCCCTGGACACCCGGCGTGGCTACTTCCTCTCCCTGCTCGACCGCCTCACGGGCCATGTCGAACTCGGCGTCAAGACCTACGCCGCCCCGGGCATCACCCCACCCGAAGCCGACACCGAGTCCGCACCGGACCCGGTCACGGGCCTCGGAGTCGGCCGCGCCTACCAGGTCATCCGCCGCCGCAGGCAACGCCGGAACGACGAGGCCTGGCGTTCGGTCACCCAGGCCGCCGCCCGCCTCACCGACACGGCCGCCGCCCTCGCCGTCGACCGCGTCGCCCACACCCCCGAACGCGGCAGCCTGGCGGGCTCGGCCCCCGGCACCAACATCGGCAACGACGCCTACCTCGTCCCGGCCGACCGCGTCCACGCCTTCCGCACGGGCCTCCTCGCGACCGCCGAGGGCATCCCCGGTCTCCGCGTGGAGATCAGCGGCCCGTGGGCCCCGTACTCCTTCGCCCTGCAACCGGAACCGTACGAGGAACCGGCGGCGTGAGCGCGGGCCCGCAGCCCGGCTGACGTCAGGCGCTCGCGGCCGCCGGCAGTGGCATCCGGGCCGCCTCGTACCGCTCCAGCACCACCCGTGCCACCTCCGGCGCCGGGCCCAGGACGTCTGCCAGGACATCCGCCTCGGCCGCGCCCCGGGCGATACGGTCCGGGAGGAAGCCGGGCGCCAGGACGTACGGGGCGACGGCGACGCGGGAGCAGCCGAGGGCGCGGAGTTCGCGGACGGCGTCCTCCGTGCGCGGAAGGGATGCGGAGGCGAACGCAGGCCGCACGGCGCACCAGCCGGTGTGCCGCCACTCCCGCGCGATGTCTGCGATCACTGCGATCGCCTCCGGGTCGGTGGACCCCGCCGAGGCCAGGACGACCCCGGTCGAGGACTTGTCGGCGGGCGTCAGACCCGCCTCGTACAGGCGCCGCTCCAGCGCTGTCAGGAGCAGGGGAGAGGGGCCGAGGACGTCCGCCTGGTGGATGCGCAGCTGCGGGGGCGCGTCCGCGAGGACCGCGGGGATGTCCGCCTTCGCGTGGAACGCCCGGGTGAGCAGGAGGGGCAGGGCGACGACGTCGCGGACGCCCTGCACCGCGAGGGACTCCAGGACCCCCTGCACCGAGGGGACGTTGAAGTCCAGGAAGCCCGTCTCCACCCGTACGTCGGGGCGCGTCGCGCGCACCCGGCGCACCAGGGCGTGCACCGTCGCGGCATGGCGCGGGTCGCGGCTGCCGTGGGCGATGACGAGGAGGACGGGCTTGTTGGTCATGGGACTCAGTTCTTCACCAGCAGGCCGCGGCTGCGCAGCACCCACCGCTCCAAGGGGCTGAAGATCAGCAGGTCGATGGCGATGCCGACGATCAGGATGAGCAGGATCGCCTCGAACACCATGGCCATGTCGCTGGCGTTGCGGCCGTTCTCCAGCAACTGTCCGAGGCCGACGCCGAGGTCGGGGAAGGACGCGATGATCTCGGCGGCCATCAGGGAGCGCCAGGAGAAGGCCCAGCCCTGCTTCAGACCCGCCACGTAGCCGGGCAGGGCGGCGGGCAGGACGATGTGCCAGGTGCCCTTCAGGCCCGTGGCGCCGAGCGTGCGGCCCGCGCGCAGGAACAGCGGGGGCACCTGGTCGACGCCCGAGACCAGGCCGTTGGCGATCGAGGGGACCGCGCCGAGCAGGATCACCGCGTACATCATCGAGTTGTTCAGGCCCAGCCAGATCACCGCCGGTGGCACCCAGGCGACCGACGGCAGGGACTGCAGGCCCGACAGGATCGGGCCGATCGCCGCGCGGATGAACTTCACCCGGGCGACGATCAGGCCCAGCGGCGTGCCGATGAGCAGGGCGAAGAGGAACCCGAGCAGACCGCGCGAGACGCTGGTCCAGATGTAGCCGAGCAGCTCGCCCTGGAGCCACGCCGTGTGCACGACGTCCCACACCGCGGACGGCGCGGGCAGCTTGGTCGGGTCGTCGACGACCTTGAACGAGACGAGTGCCTGCCAGACCGCGAGGACCAGGGCGACAGCGAGGACGGGCGGCAGGATCTTCTGGGTGAAGGTCTGCCGGAACGGGGTCCGGCTCGTCTGCCGCGTCTCCAGCGCGTCGAGGCCCGCCTCCAACCCGGCGAGATCGTTGCCGTCCTTGGCGACGGTCGTCGAATCAGTGCTGGCCATGACGGCGGATCTCCCCACGCAGTTCTTCGGTGATCTCGACGGACAGTTCCGCCACGGCGGTGTCCTCGATGCGGCGCGGATGCGGGATGCCGACCGTCCACTCACGCGCGATCCGCCCGGGACGGGACGACAGCAGCACCACGCGCTGGGCGAGCCGTACCGCCTCGCGCACGTTGTGCGTGACGAACAGGACGGAGACCTGCGTCTCGCGCCAGATGCGGGTCAGCTCGTCGTGCAGCACGTCCCGCGTGATGGCGTCCAGCGCCGCGAACGGCTCGTCCATCAGCAGCAGTTTGCTCTCCTGCGCGAGCGCACGGGCCAGCGCGACGCGCTGGCGCATGCCGCCCGACAGTTCGTGCACCCGCTTGCCGTACGCGCCCTTCAGCCGCACCAGTTCGAGCAGTTCCTCGGCACGCTCCCGGCGCTCGGCCTTCGGCACGCCCCGCAGCTTCAGGGCGAGTTCGATGTTCTTGCCCGCGGTCAGCCACGGGAACAGCGCGTGCTCCTGGAACATCAGCGCCGGACGGCCGTCCGTGGCGATCTCGCCGGCGCTGGGGCGGTCCAGGCCCGCCACCAGGTTGAGCAGGGTGGACTTGCCGCAGCCCGAGGCCCCCAGGAGGGTGACGAACTCTCCGGGCGCGACATCGAGGGTGATGTCGTCCAGGACGAGCTGCTGCCCTGCGGGACCCGGATACGACTTCGACACGTGCTCGATCCGGGCGGCGTGTGTGGCCGACTCGGTGCCGTCGGCGGCCTTGGCGAGGGTCGTGGCCATGGTCGTCACCTCCTGGGAACTCTTCATGCGGCTTCGGGATGCGGGCTTACTTCACGCCGAGACCGGCGTCGTCGACCGCGGGCTCGCCCTCGGCCTTGAGGACCTTGTTCAGCGGCGCGAGGTCGTAGATGCCCTTCAGGTCCGGCTTCTGCAGCAGGCCCGCCTTCACCGCGTGCTCCGCCTCGATGCTGAGGGTGGAGGCCAGCGGGTCGTCGGTGAACCGGATCGACTTCCATGCCGGGTCCAGCACGTCGGCGGGCAGCGCCTTGCCGGAGTCCTCCTCCAGCTGCTTGTTCGCCGCCGCCTTCGCCGCGTCCGGGTTGGCGTTGATCCACTTGTTGGTCTCGACCGAACCCTTGAGCACGGCCTCGACGACCTTCGGGTGCTTCGTGAGGAAGTCCTGCCGCACGATGATGTTCGTGATCACGAACTTCTTGTCCGGCCACAGCGTGGACTCGTCGAGCAGCACCTTGCCGCCCTCGGCGACCAGCTTCGACGCGGTCGGCTCCGGCACCCAGCCGCCGTCGATCGAACCGGACTTGTACGCGTCCGGGGTGACCTTGTTGTCGCTGCGGACGACCGTGACGTCACCCTTGCCGCTCTGCGGGTCGACCTTCCAGCCCTGCTCGGCCGCCCAGTTGAGGAAGGCCACGTCCTGCGTGTTGCCGAGCTGCGGGGTCGCGATCCGCTTGCCCTTGACGTCCTTCAGCGACTTGATCTTGTCCGGGTTCACCACGAGCTTCACGCCGCCGGAGGCCGATCCGCCGATGATGCGCAGGTTCTTGCCCGCGGCCTTGGTGTAGCCGTTGATGGCGGGGGAGGGGCCGATCCAGCCGATGTCGATCGAACCGGAGTTGAGTGCCTCGATCTCGGACGGGCCGGCGTTGAAGATGGCCGGCTTGACCTCGGTGGCGCCGAGCGCCTTCTGGAAGATGCCCTTCTGCACACCCACCAGCGCGGTGCCATGGGTCAGATTGCCGAAGTAGCCGATCTTGACGCTGTCGAGTCCGTCGATCTTCTTCGCCCCGGCGGCGACCTTGGCGGCGCCGTCGTCGTCCTTGGCCTGCGAGCCGTAACCGCAGGCGGCCAGCGTGAGCAGGGGAAGCGCGGCGATGACCGCAAGACTGCGGCGAAGAGCGGATGAAGCAGGCACGGGAGGTGGTCCTCTCACCAGGCCCGGCGGTCACGGTCTTTCAGGTCGTGGCCGGGAGGTCGGCAGGTTTTCGTCTACGGCGGTGGGGGGTGAGGGCGCGCATGCGGTGCGCGTACGTCAGCGCACACATCGCGCCACTCCGCCCTGCCCTCCCCCAAACTCCGTTTGGGGGCACCCCCAGCCGAGAGCACCGCTGCCGACGCGGCCGCCCTCCTTGGCGAACATCGAGTAGAAGTCGGGGGAGGTCATGTCAGAAGTCCCACCCGTCGTCCTCCGACTCGTCCTTGACCGGCTCGGGGGCCGCGAAGGACTCGCCGACCATGCCGGCGGTGAGGGTCTGGCCGTCGTTCGGGTCGATCAGGATGAACGAGCCGGTGCGGCGCGAGTCGGCGTAGGAGTCGACCGGCAGCGGCTCGGCGGTACGGATCTTCACCCGGCCGATGTCGTTGGCGACGAGCTGTCCCGGGTGCGGGTGCAGGGACAGGTCGTCGAGCGTGAGGCGGGACGGGATGTCCTTGACGATCGCCTTGACCGTGCGGGTGCCGTGCTTGAGGAGCACCCGGTGGCCGACCGTCAGCGGGGCGTCGGCGACATGGCAGACCGTCGCCTCGATGTCCTGCGTCGTCGCGGGAGCGTCCTTGCTCGGCACGATCAGGTCGCCGCGCGAGATGTCGATGTCGTCCTCCAGCAGGAGGGTCACCGACTGCGTCGTCCAGGCCACGTCCACCGGCTCGCCCAGCAGGTCGATGCCGGAGATCTTCGAGGCCCGGCCGGACGGCAGCACCGTGACGGACTCGCCGACGCGGAAGGAACCGGCCGCGATCTGACCGGCGTAGCCCCGGTAGTCCGGGTGGTCCGAATTCTGCGGACGGATCACGTACTGCACGGGCAGCCGGGCGTGGCAGTGGCTCAGGTCGTGGCTGACCGGCACCGTCTCCAGGTGCTCCAGCACCGTCGGGCCGCCGTACCAGTCCATGTTCGCGGAAGGCTCCACCACGTTGTCGCCGACGAGCGCCGAGATCGGGATCGCGGTGACCTCTGGGACGCCCAGCTCGGTCGCGTACGCCGTGAACTCCTCGGCGATGGCGGCGAACACCTTCTCCTCGTAGCCGACGAGGTCCATCTTGTTGACGGCGAGGACCACGTGCGGCACGCGCAGCAGGGCGGCGATGGCCGCGTGCCGGCGGGTCTGCTCGACCACGCCGTTGCGGGCGTCGACCAGGATCACCGTCAGCTCGGCGGTGGAGGCGCCGGTGACCATGTTCCGCGTGTACTGCACATGGCCGGGGGTGTCGGCGAGGATGAACCGCCGCAGGGGCGTGGCGAAGTAGCGGTAGGCCACGTCGATGGTGATGCCCTGCTCCCGCTCGGCCCGCAGGCCGTCCGTCAGCAGCGCGAGGTCCGGCGCCTCCTGGCCCCGGCTCGCGGAGACGCGCTCCACGGCCTCCAGCTGGTCGGTGAGGACCGACTTGGAGTCGTGCAGCAGCCGGCCCACGAGGGTGGACTTGCCGTCGTCGACGGAACCGGCGGTGGCGAACCGCAGAAGCGTCGTTTCCGCGAGTTCCTCGGTGGTGATGGTGCTCATCTCTAGAAGTACCCCTCGCGCTTGCGGTCTTCCATCGCGGCCTCGGACATCTTGTCGTCGGCGCGGGTGGCGCCGCGCTCGGTGAGCCGGGAGGCGGCGATCTCCACGATCACCTTCTCGATGGTGTCGGCGTCGGAGTCCACCGCGCCGGTGCAGGACATGTCACCCACGGTCCGGTAGCGCACGAGCCGCTTCTCGACCCGCTCGCCGTCCTTCGGCCCGCCCCACTCGCCGGCGGTCAGCCACATGCCGCTGCGGGAGAACACCTCGCGCTCGTGCGCGTAGTAGATCTGCGGCAGCTCGATGCCCTCGCGGGCGATGTACTGCCACACGTCCAGCTCGGTCCAGTTGGACAGCGGGAACACGCGGACGTGCTCACCGGGCGCGTGCCGGCCGTTGTACAGGTTCCACAGCTCCGGGCGCTGCCGGCGCGGGTCCCACTGGGAGAACTCGTCGCGCAGGGAGAACACCCGTTCCTTGGCGCGGGCCTTCTCCTCGTCGCGGCGCCCGCCGCCGAAGACGGCGTCGAACTTCTCCGCCTGGATCTTCTCGGTCAGCGGCAGCGTCTGCAGCGGGTTGCGGGTGCCGTCCGGGCGCTCCTTGAGGACACCGCGGTCGATGTAGTCCTGCACGGAGGCCACGTGCAGCCGCAGCCCGTGCTTCTCCACCGTGCGGTCGCGGTAGTCGAGGACCTCGGGGAAGTTGTGCCCGGTGTCCACGTGCAGCAGCGAGAACGGCACCGACGCCGGCCGGAAGGCCTTCAGTGCCAGGTGCAGCATGACGATGGAGTCCTTGCCGCCGGAGAAGAGGATCACCGGCCGCTCGAACTCGCCCGCCACCTCGCGGAAGATGTGCACCGCCTCGGACTCGAGGGCGTCGAGGTGGGAGAGCGCGTACGGGCTTTCGGTCCCCTCGGAAACGGTGGCGACGGTCGTCGTCATGCCAGTCCCCTTTCGCTGAGCAGGGCGTACACGGACGCCGCGGACTCCTGCACGGTCTGGTTCTGCGACTCGATGCGCAGGTCGGGCGACTCGGGCGCCTCGTACGGGTCGTCGACCCCGGTGAGCCCGGTGAGCTCGCCCGCGGCCTGCTTGGCGTACAGCCCCTTCACGTCCCGCTCGCTGCACACCTCGACGGGTGTCGCGACATGGACCTCGACGTAGCCGGTGCCGTTCGCCCGGTGGCGCTTGCGCACCGCCTCGCGGCTGTCCTGGTACGGCGCGATGACCGGGACGAGGGCGAGCACGCCGTTGCGGGCGAGCAGCTCGGCGACGAAGCCGATGCGCTGCACGTTGGTGTGCCGGTCCTCGCGGCTGAAGCCGAGGCCCGCCGAGATGAACTCGCGGATCTCGTCGCCGTCGAGCACCTCGACCCGGTGACCCTCCTCGCGGAGGCGGCCGGCCAGTTCGTAGGCGATCGTGGTCTTGCCGGCGCTCGGCAGACCCGTGAGCCAGACGGTGGCTCCGGTCGTCACGTCACTCTCCTGAATCGTCGTCGTCATCCGTGCAGCCCGCACTCGGTCTTGCTGCGGCCGGCCCAGCGGCCGGCACGGGCGTCCTCGCCCTGAAGGACCCGGCGGGTGCAGGGGGCGCAGCCGACGGAGGCGTAACCGTCCATCAGCAGCGGGTTGGTCAGCACGCCGTGCTCGGTGACGTAGGCGTCCACGTCGTCCTGGGTCCAGCGGGCGATCGGGGAGATCTTGACCTTCTGCCGCTTCTCGTCCCAGCCGACCACCGGGGTGTTCGCCCGGGTCGGGGACTCGTCGCGGCGCAGACCGGTCGCCCAGGCCTGGTAGTCCTTCAGGCCCTCTTCCAGCGGCTGCACCTTGCGCAGCTTGCAGCACAGGTCGGGGTTGCGGTCGTGCAGCTTCGGGCCGTACTCCGCGTCCTGCTCGGCGACCGTCTGGCGCGGGGTGAGCGTGATGAGGTTGACGTCCATCACGGCCTCGACCGCGTCGCGGGTGCCGATGGTCTCCTCGAAGTGGTAGCCGGTGTCGAGGAAGACCACGTCGACGCCGGGCATGGCGCGGGAGGCGAGGTGGGCGACCACCGCGTCCTCCATGGAGGAGGTCACGCAGAAACGCTTGCCGAACGTCTTCGCCGCCCACTGGAGGATCTCCAGCGCGGAGGCGTCTTCAAGATCGCGGCCCGCCTGCTCGGCGAGCTGCTTCAGGTCCTCGGTGGTGCGCTCTTCCTGAGCGGTCGTCATATCTGTGCCCCTCCGGAATCGGATCGCTTCGGTCCCCGGGACAGCAGCCCGAGGAACTTCAGCGAGAAGGCCCGGCTGCACGCCGCGCATTCCCACGCGCCGTGCCTGCCCTCCGCGGCCTCGCTCGGACGCAGGTCCTCGTCGCCGCAGTAGGGGCAGTAGAACGGTGCCGCCCGCTCGCTCACGACAGGGCCTCCTCGCCGGCCCGCGCCGCCCACGCGGCGAACCGCTCGCCGTCCTCGCGCTCGGCCTGGAACCGCTTCAGGACGCGCTCGACGTAGTCGGGCAGTTCCTCGGAGGTGACCTTCAGGCCGCGGACCTTGCGGCCGAAACCGGCCTCCAGACCCAGGGCGCCGCCCAGGTGCACCTGGTAACCCTCGACCTGCTCGCCCTGGTCGTTGAGCATGAGCTGGCCCTTGAGACCGATGTCCGCGACCTGGATACGGGCGCAGGCGTTCGGGCAGCCGTTGAGGTTGATGGTGAGCGGCTCGTCGAAGTCCGGCAGACGGCGCTCCAGTTCGTCGATCAGCTGCGAGCCGCGCTGCTTGGTCTCGACGATGGCGAGCTTGCAGAACTCGATGCCGGTGCAGGCCATGGTGCCGCGCCGGAACGTGGAGGGCCGGGCGGTGAGGTCGAGCGCCTCCAGGGCCTCGACGAGCGAGTCGACCTGGCTCTCCTCGACGTCGAGGACGATCATCTTCTGCTCGACGGTGGTGCGCACCCGGCCCGAGCCGTGGGCCTCGGCGAGGTCGGCGATCTTGGTGATCGTCGCGCCGTCGACGCGGCCCACGCGCGGGGCGAAACCGACGTAGAACCGGCCGTCCTTCTGCCGGTGCACACCGATGTGGTCGCGCCACAGCTGGGAGGGCTGCTCCGGGGCGGGCCCGTCGACCAGCTTGCGCTTGAGGTACTCGTCCTCCAGGACCTGGCGGAACTTCTCCGCGCCCCAGTCCGCGACGAGGAACTTCAGGCGGGCACGGGTGCGCAGCCGGCGGTAGCCGTAGTCACGGAAGATCGAGATGACGCCCTCGTAGACGTCCGGCACGTCGTCGATCGACACCCAGGCGCCCAGCCGCACACCCAGCTTGGGGTTGGTGGACAGGCCGCCGCCGACCCACACGTCGAAGCCGGGGCCGTGCTCGGGGTGGACGACACCGACGAACGCGACGTCGTTGATCTCGTGCACCACGTCCAGCACCGGCGAGCCCGAGATCGCCGTCTTGAACTTGCGGGGGAGGTTCGAGTACGCCGGGTTGTTCAGGACGCGGCGCTTCATCTCCTCCAGGGCCGGGGTGGCGTCGATGATCTCGTCCTCGGCGATGCCCGCCACCGGCGAGCCGATCATCACACGCGGCGTGTCGCCGCAGGCCGTGACCGTGGACAGCCCCACGGCCTCCAGCCGGTTCCAGATCTCGGGGACGTCCTCGATGCGGATCCAGTGGTACTGGACGTTCTGCCGGTCCGTGATGTCGGCGGTGCCGCGCGCGAACTCCTGCGAGATCTCGCCGATGACCCGCAGCTGCCGCGTGGTCAGTGCGCCGCCGTCGATCCGGACGCGCAGCATGAAGAACTCGTCGTCCAGCTCCTCCGGCTCCAGGATCGCCGTCTTGCCGCCGTCGATGCCGGGCTTGCGCTGGGTGTACAGCCCCCACCAGCGCATACGGCCGCGCAGGTCGTTCGGGTCGATCGAGTGGAAGCCCCGCTTGGAGTAGATCGTCTCAATGCGTGTCCGCACATTGAGACCGTCGTCGTCCTTCTTGAACTGCTCGTTGCCGTTGAGTGGGGTGTGGTGCCCCACGGCCCACTGACCCTCACCGCGGTGACGGCTCACCTTGCGGCGGGGAGTCGCGGCAGCAGGGTTCTGCGGGGTGGCGGCCATGGTTGATACGTCCTTCGGGACAGGCGGGAAAGCGGCTCTGACCTGCGCGCGCGGGCGCATGGGCATGGGGCGCGTCATTGCGCGAGGAGTGAGGCAGGAAAGAAGAATGTCGGGCGCGGGCTGAGTACGCTCAGTGCGCCGGACAGATGGCGCTGGACATGCGGCCGAGGTCGACGTGCCGCCGACTCACCAAGGCAATTCCAGTTCCAGACATGACGGAAGCGTGTCACGGCGATCTGGACACAGTCCAGCTTCGTCCAAGATGCGGACACCCTTGTCTCGCAGGACAAGACAAGGGTGGTGTGGGTCACATCGGGCGCCCCCGAGGTGTCCGTCCAGGTCAGATGGGGAACGCCCCAGGCCACGGTCCCGGAGCGGCGACCTCCGCCTCCTCCTCGACCTTGGTGTCGAACAGCTTGAAGCCGCGCCGCTGGTAGTTGTCCATCGCGTGCTCGCCGTCCTTGCTGCAGGTGTGCAGCCAGACTCGCTTGGTCGGCGTCAGTCCCGCCCAGCGGTCCGCGAGGTCCCAGGCCCGGGCCGCGCCGTACGACAGCAGGTGCCCGCCGATGCGCCGGCCGCGGAAGGCGGGGAGCAGTCCGAAGTAGACGATCTCCACGACCGCGTCGTCCTGCGCCTCCAGCTCCACGTACCCCGCGGGTGTGCCCCGGTCGTACGCCACCCACGTCTCCACGCCGGGCCGCTCCAGGTGCTCCACCCACCGCGCGTACGACCAGCCGAGCCGGTCCGTCCAGAGGATGTCGCCGCCCACCGACGCGTACAGGTACCGGCTGAACTCGGGCGAGGGCACCTCGGAGCGGACGACCCGGACGTCTCCGTCCGGCGCGACGGCCGGCAGCAGGTCGGTCGGGGCGGTCTGCTCCAGGGACCAGGTGGTCACGGCGATGGTGGTCATGCGGGCCAGAAAATCATCTGGACTGCACGTCTGTCGATCGGCTCCGTGCTCCGCGGGCGGTGCCGGTCAGCGCAGCGCCCTGTCGATGGACGTCAGCGGCAGCGCGAACAGCGTCCGCCCCGACTGGGACCAGACCTCGCCGGTCTCCTCCCAGTAGGACAGGGAACCCGACCCGCCGCTCCAGCAGTTCCGCGTCTCGTCCGAGCCGCACTCCGCCGCCCGGGCGCCCTCGATGTCCTGGCGCCACAGCGTCCCGTGCCCGCCCGGGCTGCCCGCCGCGCGGCCCAGGTACCAGCCCGAGCGGTACGCCAGCACACCCCGCACCTCGGCCGCCTTCGTCTCGTACACCTCGGTCGGGGCCGCCTGCCCCGAGGAGTCGGTGGCGAGCAGGCCGGAGCGGTCCGGGTCCCGGCTCAGCGCGTAGCGCCACAGCAGGGTGCGCCGGTCGCCGTCCGCGGGCATCCACTCGCTCGCGACCAGACTGTCCGGTGAGGTACTGCGGTCCAGGGAGACGGTGGCCGGGCGGGACCTGCCGTCCCCGCCGGGCAGGGTGTACGAGCCGACGGCCGGCAGTACGAAGCGGTAGCCGTGCGCCGCCCAGCCGCCCCGCACCCGGCCGACGGCGTCGGATGCGACAGTGGCGCGCTGGATGCGGTCCATGTCGTACACGTACAGCGCGTCCCTGCCGCCCTCGCGGGTCGTCACCAGCAGCTTGTCCTGGTACCAGACCATGCCGGACAGGGGGGAGACCAGCCCCCGGTAGTCCCGCCCGCCGTCCACCGGGACGGCCAGCAGGGCCCAGGTGTAACGCAGCGCGCCGGGGTCGTTCGCGTCGACGAAGGCGACCTTGGCCAGGCCCTGCCCGGGGGCCGGGCCCTCCATGGAGCCGCCCTCGGCGCCCCGGGTCCAGCCGGAGAGGATCACGCGGTTGCCGCCCCAGCGGCCGTCGTCGTCCGCGTCGCCCGAGGTCGTGACCGCGCCGGCCCGCCAGCCCCGGGTGTCGGAGCCGCCGAAGCAGTACGCGCGGGTGGCCGCCGGTTCCACCGGCAGGCTGCGCTTGTCGGCAGTCGAGCAGTCGGCCGCGTCCCGCAGCGGGAGGTCCGCGCTCTCCAGTACCGCGCCGACGCCGACCGGCCGGCCCATCTTCGACGCGAGCCGGTCCAGCCACCGCCCGGGCACCCGGTGCTCGGCCAGGGGCGGCTGCCCGGCCCCGTCGGACGCGGCAACCGGTTTGAGAGCCCCGGGAGCGTCGGCGACGGTGGCCTGCGAGGCGCTGATCAGGGTGGCGGCGGCGGTGAGCGCGAGGGCCGTCCCGGCCAGGGTCGCGCGCAGCGCCCTGCCCCGCCTGCGCCGCCGGTGTCTGCCGCGATGCTTCATAACGTCCTCCCGAGACGGACCAACTGCGCCTGGTGATCCGCGCGTTGACGGAGGAGCAGGTGGGGTGGTCCGTAGAGGGATGCTACGGCAGGTGAGCGGTGCCGCGGACGAAGACCCCGTAAATATGCGAAAGATGCACCCCCGGGGGCGGCTCGTACGGCACGCGCAGTGAACCTCAGGGCGCCATTGCGGCCACGCGTCGCCTGCTCACCGCCGGTGCGGTCGAGTGCGGCAGCAGATCCCGGGGGTCGGCGGGAAGCAGCACCTCGACCTCGGCCTCCTCGGCGAACCGGTACGGCCGGTGCTCCAGGAACACCCCCAGATACCGTCGCACCCGCGACATCTCGGCACGCACCGTCACCGTGCGGGCCGGGTCCCCGAACACGTCCCCGGCCAGCCCCGAGGCACTGCGGCCGGAGCGGTGGACGGCGAGGAGATACAGCAACTCCGCGTGCCGGGGACTCAGTTCCCGCATCCAGGAGCCGGCCCCGCCGCGCACCTCCACCGACCAGTGCCGCGCCTGCCTGAGGTCCAGCACGATCCGGGCCGGACCGTGCGGCACCGGCTGGTCGGCGGCCGCCCGCACCAGCCAGCCCCCGGCCAGCGGCTCCACCGAGCACGGCCCGAGCGCCGGCAGTCGTATCGGGCCCGCCGACAGCGACTTCGGCAGGGCCACGCGCCGCACGTACGGCATCCCGCTGACCGCGGCGGTCCAGCCGTCCGCGTCCACGGCCAGGGCACGGCCGCCGAGCCGGGCCAGCACCGGAGCCGCCACCGCGCGCAGCCGCTCCAGCGACTCCGTGTGCATCTCCCGCAGCCGGGCCTCGGCCAGTTTGGCCACCGAACCGACCCACGCGAGCGTGGCCGGATGCATCGTCTCCAGCGGCCCGCTCACGTCCACCACGCCGAGCAGCCGGCCGTCCCGCGGATCCGTCAGAGGAGCGCCCGCGCAGGTCCAGCCGGCCTGGGAGCGCACGAAGTGCTCGGAGGCGAAGACCTGTACGGGCCGGCGCACCACGGCCGGGGTGCCCACACCGTTCGTGCCGACGACGTCCTCACGCCAGTCCGCACCCAGCTCGAAGCCGAGCCCGTCCGCCTTGCGCAGCACCGGCGGGCTGCCCTCACGCCACAGCACCCGGCCGTCCGCGTCGGCCACCACCATGATGTGGTGGGCGACGTCCGCGGCTGCCAGCAGGCCCTCTCGCAGCACCGGCAGCACATGGCGCAATGCCGTCGTCTCGCGCCGCCGCTGCACCTCCTCGCGGGACAGCGGGTTTGCCCGCACGTCGTGGTCCGGGTCGATGCCGCCGCGCAGCATCCGCTCCCAGGACCGCTCGATCACCGGACGCGGTGACACCGGAGCGGGCCGCCCGGCCAGCCGCGCGGCGCGGACCTCGCTGAGGACCCGGGCCGCCCGTGTGCTGTCGACGGCGGCCAAATGCGTGACGTCCATGCGCGTGCGCCCCCCGGAGTCGCTTTTGACTGTCCGTCTCATAGTGCCGCCTGCCCCAGGCGGCCGCGCACAGTCCGCACACAGTCAGCAGCAAGTTGCAACCCCCTGCAACCCTGGTGGACGGACCGGCCGTGTCCGAAACTTGATCCGCGCCGTCCCGAGCGGCGTTCAGCGGCTCGAACGGGCCAGTGCGGCGGGGGTGGTGCCGTGTCGGCGCAGCACCACCCTCGCTTTTCGCGGAGGAGGAACCTTCGCGGAGGAGGAACCTTCGCGGAGGAGGAACCTTCACGAAGAGGAACCTTCGCGTACGCGGAAGCCCTCGCGTACGCGGAAGCCCTCGCGTACGCGGAAGCCCTCGCGTACGCGGAAGCCCTCGCGTACGCGGAAACCCTTGCGTACCGGAAGCCCTCGCGTACGCGGAAGCCCTCGCGTTACCCGGATCACCGCGGATCAGCGGGCCGGATTCAGGACACCGGCCGGGCCCGCTCCACCACCGACGCCAGATCCAGCGTGTGCGGCAGCGTCCCGAAGGCCGCGCCCCCGTCACCGCCGAGCCGCCCCGCGCAGAACGCGTCGGCGACCTGCGGTGGCGCGAAACGGACCAGCAGCGAACCCTGGAGCACCAGCGCGAGCCGCTCCGCCAGCCGCCGCGCCCGCCCCTCCACGCCCTCCAGATCTGCGAGTTCGGTCAGCAGGTTCTTGATCGCCCCGTCCAGGCGGTGATCGGCGCCGCGCGCCTGCCCGACCTCCCGCAGATACGCGTCGAGCGCCCCCGGCTCCCGCTGCAACGCCCGCAGCACGTCGAGGGCCTGGACGTTGCCCGCACCCTCCCAGATCGAGTTGAGCGGCGACTCGCGCACCAGCCGGGGCAGCCCGGACTCCTCCACGTAGCCGTTGCCTCCCAGGCACTCGGCCGCCTCCACCGCCAACGGCGGGCACCGCTTGGTCACCCAGTACTTGGCCGCCGGCACCGCGATCCGCAGCAGCGCCCGCTCCTGCTCACCGCCGTCGTCGTAGGCCGCCGCGAGCCGCAGCGCCAGCGTCGTCGCCGCCTCCGACTCGAGGGCCAGGTCGGCGAGGACGTTGCGCATGAGCGGCTTGTCGGCGAGCTTCCCGCCGAACGCCTCGCGGTACGTGCAGTGATGTACCGCCTGCGCCACGGCCTGCCGCATCAGCCCCGCCGAGCCGAGCACGCAGTCCAGCCGGGTCGCCGCGACCATCTCGATGATGGTGCGCACCCCGCGCCCCTCCTCGCCGACCCGGCGCGCCCAGGTCCCGTCGAACTCGACCTCGGCGGAGGCGTTCGACCGGTTGCCCAGCTTGTCCTTGAGCCGCTGGATCCGGAACACGTTGCGCGAGCCGTCCCGAAGCACCCGCGGCACCAGGAAGCAGGTCAGCCCGCCCGGCGCCTGCGCCAGCACCAGGAAGCCGTCGGACATGGGCGCCGAGCAGAACCACTTGTGCCCGGTCAGCTCATAGGTCCCGTGCTCGGTGAGGGGCCGTGCCGCCGTGGTGTTCGCCCGGACGTCGCTGCCCCCCTGCTTCTCCGTCATGCCCATCCCGAACAGCGCCCCGGCCTTGAGGTGCGCGGGCCGCAGCTCACGGTCGTAGACCATGGACGTCAGCCGGGGCTCCCACTCGGCCGCCAGGTCCGGGTCGGCGCGCAGGGCGGGCACCGCCGCGTGCGTCATCGACAGCGGGCAGCCGTTGCCCGCCTCGACCTGGGTCCACACCAGGAAGGCGGCGGCCCGCCGCAGATGCCCGGCCGGCCGGTCCCAGGCGGCCGTCAGACCGGCCGAGACGCCCTTGCCGAGCAGCCGGTGCCAGGAGGGGTGGAACTCGACCTCGTCCACGCGGTTGCCGTACCGGTCGTGCGTGAGCAGCCGCGGCGGGTTCTCGTTGGCCAGCCGCCCCCACTCCTGAACCTGGGCCGAGCCGGAGGTCCGGCCGAGCGCCGTCAGCTCGCCGAGGACCTCCTCGCGCAGATCCGGTTCCAGATGCCGCTCGACCGCGGCGGCCAGGGCCCGGTCGGCGGAGAAGACGTCGTACCCGACCAGCGGCGGGACCTGGTTCGTCACGGTGTGCGTGCTGCCTGCCATGCTGCGAACGTACCCCGCGGTAGCACGTTGGCACCCGGTAGACCCGGACCGGTCCGCGAAGACCCGGCCTGTGGGTGAGTGGGGCCGGGCACGGCGGATACCGTTAGGGGGTGCAGCCAGCAAGTGAAACCCCCGACACGCCCTCCGGGCGCCTCCACCGGGCGCGGGCCCTCTACCGGAACGTCTCCAAACGCAGGACCGCCTGGCTGTTGGTCAAGGACACCGTCAACTCCTGCGTCGAGTACCGCATCCTCGGCCTCGCGGCCGAGGCCGCGTTCTTCACTCTGCTGTCGGTGCCGCCGCTGCTGCTGAGCATGATCGGACTGCTCGGCTACGTCGACGCCTGGACGGGCGCCGACACCATCCAGAGCCTCCAGACCAACCTCCTGGAGGCATCCCGCACCGTCCTGTCCGACCAGGGCGTCCGCGAGATCGCCCAGCCGATCCTGCACGACGTGATGAAGGGCGGCCGGCCGGACGTCATCTCCATCGGCTTCCTGTTCGCCCTGTGGTCGGGCTCCCGCGCCGTGAACGTCTTCATCGACACCATCACCGTGATGTACGGCCTCGACGGCGTCCGGGGCATCGTCAAGACCCGCCTGATGGCCTTCCTGCTGTTCATCGTGGCCCTGCTGATCGGCTCGGTGGCGCTGCCGCTGATGGTGGCCGGTCCGGACGCGGTGGTGCGGATCGTGCCCTGGTCGACGACGGTCGTGCAGGTCCTGTACTGGCCGGTGGTGATCCTGCTGTCGATCGCCTTCCTGACGACGCTGTACCACGTCTCCGTCCCGGTCCGTTCCCCGTGGATCGAGGACGTGCCCGGCGCGCTGGTCGCCCTCGGCATGTGGGTGCTCGGCAGCTTCCTGCTGCGGATCTACCTGACCAGCACGGTCGAGGGCCCCACGATCTACGGCTCCCTCGCCGCGCCCGTCGCCGTGCTGCTGTGGATCGGTGTGTCCGCGTTCGCCGTGCTCGTCGGGGCCGCCGTCAACGCCGCCATCGACCGGGTCTGGCCGGCCGCCGCCACGGCCGCGGCCCGCGAGGCCAACGAGCGGCTGCGGCAGGCCCAGGTCGCCGAGTACGTCGCCCGCGCCACAGCCACGGGCGAGGCCGACCCCGACATGCCCTCCGAGTTCCCGGAACGCTGGTCCCGCTTCCTGCCGCCGGAGGACGTCTCGGCCCGCCTGCGCACCCACGTGAAGAGCACCCACGTGAAGAGCACCCATGTGAAGAACGCCCACACCAAGAGCACCCAGGTGAAGGACGCCCAGGTCAACGGCGAGGGACAGCCGCCCGAGGACACCTGACGGGCGGGGCCCTCAGGGCTTCCAGGTCCCCGCCGCGGCCTCCTCGCGCACGAAGTCGCCGAAGTCCCGGGGCGCACGGCCCAGCACCTCCCGCACCCCGTCCGAGACGTGCGCGTTGCGGCCGTCGAGGAGGGTGTCGAAGATCTCCGTCATCCCCGCCACCTCCTGCGGCGGCACACCGAAACCGACCAGCGCCTCTCCGTAGTCCCGTGTCGAGACGGCCCGGTACGTCAGCGGGCGCCCCGTCGCCCCGGCGATCTCCGCGACGGCCTCCCCGAAGGTCAGCAGCCGCGCCCCGGAGAGCGTGAGAGTCCGCCCCGCGTACCGGTCCCCGGACCTCAGCGCGGTCACCACCACGTCCGCGATGTCCCGCACGTCGAGGAACGGCTCGGCCACCTCGCCGGCCGGGAACACCAGCTCCCCGCGCTCCCGCAGCTCCGCCACCAGCGGCCCCTCACTGAAGTTCTGCGCGAACCACGCGGCCCGTACGACCGTCCAGGCCACCCCCGAGGCGTGCAGCGCCTCCTCGGTCGGCAGGGCCTGGTCCTCGCCCCGCGCGGACAGCAGCACCAGCCGCCGCACCCCGAGCCCGGCCGCCTCGCGCCCGAGCGCGCCGACCGCCTCCGCGGCACCCGGAGCGCCGACGTCCGAGGGCAGGGCGAGGTAGGCCGCGTCCGCGCCGCGCAGGGTGTCCGCCCAGGTCGAGTCGTCCCACCAGTCGAAGCCCGTCGCCCGCGACGCCGCCCGCACGGTGAGCCCGGCCGCCTTCGCGGCCCGCGCCACCCGGCTTCCGGTACGCCCCGAGGCGCCCGTCACCACCACCGTCATGCTCCGCGTGTCCGAAGCGATGTCCTCTGTCGTGTTTTCCGCCGTGTCCTGCGCCGTGTTCGTCATGTCGTCGAGTCAACTGCCGTGCGCCGTACGGAACCATCGCTGAACGGCTCATTCCCATACGACCGCGTCTACGCTGGCCGCATGGACGCTCTCGCAGGTCTGCTGGAAGGCCCCCGCGCGAGGGGCGCGTTCATGATCAGGGCCTGCTTCGATCCGCCCTGGGCGGTGCGTGTGGAGGACCGGGCCCCGCTCACGGTGATGCTCGTCGTCCGCGGCGAGGCCTGGGTCGTGCCCGACGGGGGCGCGAGCACGCGGCTGCGGGCCGGGGACCTCGCCATCGCCCGCGGCCCGGACCCCTACACCTGCGCCGACGCCCCCGGCACCGCACCGCAGGCGGTGATCCTGCCGCGCCAGGAGTGCCGCTACCCCGACGGACGGCCCCTCAACGGCTCCATGGACCTGGGCGTCCGCACCTGGGGCGACCGGCTCGACGGGGAGACCGTGATGCTGATCGGCACCTACCCGATGCGGGGCGAGGTCGGCGGGCGGCTGCTGGACGCCGTGCCTGCGCTGCTCACCCTCACGTCCGACGTGTGGGACTGCCCCCTCACGCCGTACCTCACCGAGGAGATCGTCCGGGACGAGCCGGGGCAGGAGGTCGTCCTGGACCGGCTGCTGGACCTGCTGGTCATCGCCGCCCTGCGGGCCTGGTTCGCACGCCCCGAGGCGGAGGCACCGGCCTGGTACCGGGCCCTGGCCGACCCGGTCGTCGGCGGCGTGCTGCGCCTCCTCCAGGACGCCCCGGCCCACCCCTGGACCGTCGCCGCGCTCGCCGCGAAGGCCGGAGTGTCCCGCGCCGCGCTGGCCCGCCGCTTCACCGGCCTGGTGGGTGAACCGCCCATGACCTACCTCACCGGCTGGCGCCTCGCCCTCGCCGCCGACCGCCTGCGCGACTCCGCCGACACCCTCGACGCGGTGGCCCGCACGGTGGGCTACGGCAGCGCGTTCGCCCTGTCGACCGCGTTCAAGCGGGTGTACGGGGTGAGTCCGGTGGAGTACCGGGGGAGGGCGGCGTAGCGGCGGCGGGCCCGGTACTGCGGCTGTGACCGCGAGCATCGGGGGCGAGTCGCGCAGCGGCCTGGGCGCGGCCTGTCGGCGTGCCCGGAGTGCCGGGGCGGGCGGCATCGCGCGGGAGGGGCGCGGCCCTGCCGGTGTGCCCGCGGGTACCGGGCGGGTGGCATCGAGTGGAACGGGGCGCGGGCCTGCTGCTGCGCCCGGGGATACGGGGCGGGTGGCATCGAGCGGGTGGCGGGCCCGGGCCCGCCACCGGGGCGGGGCGTAGCGTGGCTCCCATGTACGTGGAGCGGGCGTCGCGGCTGCCCGGGGCGGTCGTGTGGACCAACACCCCGTCCCGGCCCGGGGCGGGCCGGGTGCTGCCCGACGGGTGCATGGATCTGCTGTGGCACGACGGGCGGCTGATGGTCGCCGGGCCCGACACCCGCGTCCACCTCCCGGTCGGCGGGACCGGCCCCTGGGTCGGAGTCCGCTTCTACCCGGGCACGGCCCCGGGGCTCCTGGGCGTGCCGGCTCACGAGCTGCGCGACCGGCGCGTCGACCTCGCCGACCTGTGGCCGGCCCCGCGGGTGCGGCGTCTGGCCGAGCGTGTGAACGCCGCCGCGGACCCGGCGAGCGGCCTGGAGGAGCTGGCGTTGCGACAGGCGGCCGGTTCCGAACCTCCTGACCCGCTGCTCCGGCAGGTCGTCGCCGCCCTCGACGCGGGCCGCCCCGTAGCCGCGACCGCCGACGAACTCGGGCTCGGACCACGCCAGTTGCACCGGCGCTCCCTGTCCGCGTTCGGCTACGGCCCCAAGACGCTGGCCCGCATCCTGCGGTTGCACCGCGCCCTCTCACTCGCCCGGGCCGGTGTGCCGTTCGCGGAGACGGCCGCCCGGGCCGGTTACGCCGACCAGGCCCATCTGGCCCGGGACGTAAGGGAGTTGTCGGGCCTGCCGCTGGGCGAGCTACTCGGCGGCTAGCGGGGCGAACAGGTCCACCCCGTTGCCGTCCGGGTCGTGCACGACGGCGTACCGCTGCCCCCAGAAGGCGTCCCACGGCTTGAGCTCGCCGTGGTACCCGGAGCCGACCAGCGCGTCGTACAGCGCGTTCACCTCCTCCGGCCCGTCGCAGCGCAGGGCGAGCGAGGCCCGGCCCCCGCCCGCGGGCGGCCGCCACTCGGGCAGGAAGGAGCGGACCGTCTCCTCGGTGTCCAACATCAGCCGCAGCCCGCCGGGCAGTCCGGCCTCGGCGTGCGGCAGGTCCTCGGCGCCGTCGGGGAAGGCGAACCCGAGCCGGCGGTAGAACGCGACGGAGGCGGCCATGTCCGAGACGACCAGGCCGATGGCATCGAATCGTGCAGTCATGAGGCCACCGTAGGCAGGCACAGGAGACCCGGTCTTGAAGAAAACGGACGCCCCGCGCCGGAGCCCCCCGGGCCGAAAATTCTCCGGCCGCCGCAGCACCCCGGCCGTCCCCGGCCTTCCCGGTCGGGATGCCCCTGCCCTGGGCCATGCGCGGGCACCCCCGCCGCGCCCGCCGTCGTCGGTCCGCCGGCCCGGGCGGGCCCCCGACGACCCGTCCCCGGCGTGGGAAGCCCGCCGCCTTGTGGGTGGACCGTCCCTGGGCGGCCCGGGGACGCCGTCAGGGCTCGCCGTGGGTGCCGCGGGACCGTGACGCTGTGCCGTGCCAGACGAGACGAGCCGCCCCAGGGGAAACCCGCCGGGGGACGGCGGTTCGGAAAGGACAACCGCATGAGCATGCGCAATCGGGCCGTGGCGATGATGACGGCCGTGATGCTGGGCGCCGGGGGGACCGGCATCGCCCTGGCACCGGCGGCCAACGCCGCACCCGCCTACTTCGGCATCGACGGCAAGGGTGCCGTGGCCAACGACTGGGAGGACGAGGAGAACCTCGGCGTCGACGCCTACGCCAGGGGCAACGCCATCGCCCTGTGGGAGACCGTGCTGTGGGCGGACGGCGCCCAGTGGGAGGACGACGAGGGGGAGTGGCAGCCCTTCCGGAAGAGCCAGATCGACGGCTCCTTCGGACCGGAGACCGAGTCGGCCACGCAGTGGTGGCAGAGCCGGCACAACCTCCCCGAGACCGACGGCACCGTCGTCAGCGAGAGCTGGGACTTCGCCCAGACCCGGCTGCAGAGCCAGCCGGGCAACATCGTCCAGTACAAGGGCCTCGTGCGGAACGTCAACTTCAAGCGCGTGGGCGGCAAGTACCAGGTGAAACTGAGGAACGTCGGCCCGTGGAAGTACGCCCACTACCGCACGCTCGGCTGAGCGACCGAGTCGCCGGGGAGCGGATGGCCGCGACGGTCACCCGCTCCCCATCGGCAGTACCCACAACAGCCCGGCCAGCAGTACGGCGATGACCACGAACGACACCAGGGCCGCCGCCCGCCAGCGCCGGTACTCGGCACCGGCCGGCGGCGCGTCCGCCGTCGGCTCCGCCGGCCCGGCAGCCATCGCCACCCCGGCCACCGCCGCCACCCCGTGCGGCCACGTCCGGTCGGCCAGATCCCACAGCGCCAGCAGCCGCGCCTGCTCCGCCCCCGCCACCCGGCACAGCGCCTGCACCGCTCCCCGTGGCGGCTGCTTGGCCCCGCTGAGATACCGCTGCCACGACGACTTGCTGTAAGCGGTCCGGCGGGCCAGCTCCGCGAGACTCAGACCCGTGCGGTCCTTCAGACCCCGCAGCTGTTCGACCAGGTGGCGTGCCTCCCTCGGCAGTGCGTCCGGAAGCGGCCGCCAGCGTGTCATGGTCGTCCCCCCACTGCTCGCCGCCGCCCCGCCCCCGGACAGCGGCCCCTCCCCACCGCATCGTTCGACGCCGGGCCGTCCCGGCCAGTTCCCCCGGGCGGCGGGCGCGCGACGCGCACAAGGGGTGTGCGGCGGGCCCTCGCACGACCGCGGCCGGAGTCCCGAGCGCCCCTGCCGGGGAGGCGTCCCTCAGGCCGCCCCGACCGGCCCCGTCGGCCGTACCGCGACCGCGTCGACCTCGAACAGCATCCCGGGCAGCGCCAGCGAGGCCACCCCGCTCAGCGTCTGCGCCGGGAGGCGCTCCCCGAAGCGGGCGTGCAGGGCCTTGCCCAGGACCTCCAGCTTCCCCGGGTCGTGGTCCACGATGAACGTGCCGAGCCGTACGACGTGTTCGTAGCCGAGACCGACCCCCTCCAACGCCGAGCGCAGCCGGTCGAAGGCCAGCTCCACCTGCGCGGCGAAGTCGCCCGGCACCGGGGCGCCGGTGGCGTCCGAGGCGTACTGGCCGCCGATGAAGACGGTTTCACCGGGTGCCGACACGGCGTGGCTGTAGCCGAAGGGCGTCGGGTCGTGGAGCGTGGCCGGGTTGGTGATGGTGCGCGGGTCGCGCGTCATGGGAGGCAGCCCCTTCGCTGAGTACGTCCGCCGCCACACCGGCGGGCCTGGCACTCCCGCCAACTCCCCGTGCACACGGGCGCATTCCCGCCCGGCACGCCGACGCCTGCCTGTCGCGCACGCGCACGGCGCACTCCCGACGGCCCTCGTCGCACCTACGCGCGCGGCGCCGCCGTGCTCGCCCGTTCCACCAGCCGCGTCGACAACTCCGTGCGCGTGCTCTCCGGATGATGGCCGTCCATCAGACGCAGCAGTGACCGCAGAGCCGTGGCGGCCATCTCGGACAGCGGCTGGCGCACGGTGGTCAGGGCGGGGGAGGCCCAGCGGGCCTCGGGCAGGTCGTCGAAACCGACCACGCTGATGTCGTCCGGAACCCTCAACGCCCGTTCGGCCAGGGCCTCGTAGACGCCCAGTGCCATCCGGTCCGAGCAGACGAAGACGGCGGTCGGCGGCTCGGGCAGGTCGAGGAGTTCCAGCATGCGGCGGTGGGCGACACCCTCGTCGAAGGCGGCGTGCCGGACGTACTCGGCGCGGTGCCGGATTCCTGCCGACGTGAGCGCCGAACGGTATCCGGCGACCCGGGCGCTGCTGCACATCGTGCGCCGGGGACCGGCGATGACGGCGACCCGCTCGTGGCCCAGGGACAGCAGGTGCTCGGTGGCCGTCAGGCCGCCCTGCCAGTTCGCCGCCCCCACCGAGACCACGCCCTCCGGCGGCTCCTGCACCGGGTCGATCATCACGAACGGGATGCGGTGCTGCTCCAGCCACGCGTACTGCGAGTCGCTCAGCTCGGCCAGGTTGAACAGCACGCCGGAAGAGCCCCGGGCGACCAGCTTGTCCAGCCAGCCGCGCTCCGGGCGGCCGACCCGGGAGCGGATCAGTGCCGCCGACACCACGACTTCCAGGCCCGCGTCGTGGGCGGCCCCCTCGACGCCGTGCAGCACCGCGCCCGACCAGGAACTCTCCAGCGAGTGCACGACCAGGTCGACCAGCCGGGGTGCCTTCGCCGCGTCGAAGCGGGGTCTGCGCACGTACCCGAGCCGGTCGAGCGCCTCGGTCACCCGGCGGCGGGTCTCGGGTGCCACGTCCTCGCGGCCGTTGACCACCTTCGACGCGGTCGGCACCGACACCCCCGCCTCGCGCGCCACGACCGCCAGCGTCGGACCGGCCGCCACGCTCGCACTCGCCGTACGGACCATCGGGAACCCACCTCTCCGGCCCGCCCGAGGGCCGTGGAAACTTTCGACCAGCGCTGCACACGGCTGTCACGGAATCCGGCCGGGCAGAAAGCGCTTCCTATCGTAGGTGGGGTGCAGGACGGCGGGAAGACAGGTGGATTCACTCCTTCGCGCCGGTCAAAACTTTCGAAACCCCGAACAGCGCTTCAGCCGGGTGTGCAGGTCAGCCGAAACCCGGTGAAGTCCGCCGTGAACGCCCCGTCCACGAGGTCCCGGGCGTGGATCCCCGCCATCGCGCCGGTGAACCGGAGCCGGGGGCCGTGGTCGTCGGACAGCCGGCCGAAGTCCAGCGCTTCTGGGCGATGCTCCACTACCACTACGGGCGGCGCCTGCTCCTCGACGACAAGTACATCGCCCAGATGTGCTTCTCCGTCGCCCCCGAAGGCGGGGGAGGGGGACTACGGCACCACCAGCGGCGGGTTCGACCAGCTCGGCTTCGGCACGCTGATGTATGCCGAGTAACCCGAACAGTCCTCACACCCGCTCGTGCGCCGGAATACCGGGCGACAATGAGGTGCTCTGATCTTCACGGTGCACGAGCGCGGTGAGGAGGCTGGTGGACGTATGACGGCAGACCAGACGGACCCGCAGGCGGACCCCGTGGTGAGCACGCCCTTCGGCGCCCTGCGGGGCCGGTACGAGCGTGGAGTCGCGGTCTTTCGCGGCATCCCGTACGCGGCCCCTCCCTTCGGCCCCCGTCGTTTCCGCCCGCCCGTTCCGCTGCCGCCCTGGGACGGTGTCCGCGACGCCGGTGCCTTCGGCCCCACCGCGCCCAAACCGCCGTACTCCGACGCCTTCGCCCACTACCTGTCCGACCCGGTGGTGCCCGGCGACGACTGCCTCAACCTCAACGTCTGGACCCCGCAGCCCGACCCGAAAGCCCGCCTCCCCGTCCTCGTCTGGCTGCACGGCGGCGCCCTGACCAGGGGTTCTTCCGCCGTACCCGTCTACGACGGGCATGCCTTCGCCCGCGACGGCGTGGTCTGCGTCTCGATCAACTACCGGCTGGGCGTCGAAGGCTACGGACTGTTCCCGGACACACCCCCGAACCCCGGCCTGCGCGACCAGATCGCAGCCCTGACCTGGGTGCACGAGGCCATCGAGGCCTTCGGCGGCGACCCCGGCCGCATCACCCTCTTCGGCCAGTCCGCCGGAGCCATCAGCATCGGCGCCCTCCTCGCCGCCCCCCAGACCCAGGGGCTGGTCCGCCGGGCCGTTCTGCAGAGCGGGCCGCCCGAAGCCTCCGAGCGGGCCAAGGTCCGGCGGATGGTGCGCCGGATGGCCTCCCGGCTGAAGATCCCCGCCACCGCCGAGGCCTTCGCCGCCGTCGACCGCGATCTGCTGCTGCGCACCCAGGCCGAGGTGGGCAGGCTGAGCAGCCCGGTGGTCGGCGGGCCCGCCTTCGGTCTCGTCATCGACGGCGACGTCGTCCCGCGCGACCCCCTTCAGGCCCTCACGGACGGCGGCGCGGCCCCCGGCGTCGAGCTGCTGCTGGGCTGGACCCGCGACGAGTACCGGCTGTGGCTGGTGCCGGGCGGACTCCTGGAGCGCGTCGACCGCTTCGGGGCCGTCGCCCTCGCGGGCGCCATGGCCCGCTGCCACTGCGGCAGCGAGGTCCCCCGGGGCTACCGCACGCTGCACCCCGAGGCCGGCACGGCGGAGACCGTCGGCCAGCTCGTCACCGACCATCTGCTCCGCATCCCCCTGCACCACCTGGCCGACGCCCGCACGGAACCGTCGTACGTCTACGAGTTCGCCTGGCCCTCGAACCTGCCCGGCCTCGGCTCCTGTCACGCACTGGAGCTGGGCTTCGTCTTCGACACCGGGGACGTCCCCGAGTCGCGGAAACTGGCCGGGGAGGGCGCCCCGCAGGAACTGGCCGACGCGATGCACGGGGCGTGGGTCCGCTTCGCCACGGACGGCGACCCGGGCTGGGAGCGCTGGGGCGCGGACCACCCGGTGCGCGTCTTCGGGGACCGGGCGCCGGACGCCGAGAACGGCCTGGCGTACACGGCGTACGGCCCACGGGACCGTGAGCTCGCCCTCTGGAAGGCCGACGCCCTCAGGCCCGCGGAGTCCACACCGGCCGCCGTCCCCGTCGACGACTCGCCCGTTCGCGCTGCGGAACTGCGGTCGGCCGTGCGGCGCCTGCGCCGCTCGGGCGCTCTGCGACGCCACTGACCGCGCCGCCGCCCCCGGGCGGCGTGGCCGGTGCGCCGACCGGAACGTTCGCCGGATCGCTCGAGCAGGATGAGACACCTGAACCGTTCGGTAATGTGTTCGCCCGGGAGGGCCCGAACGGCTGCTGCCAGGAGGCCTTGGCGGCCTCAGCCGTGAACCGCGTCCCATGACCACGGACGTCGGCACGGCCTCCGGCCCCTGCCCGGGGGACGGACCACGAGACGGACGGGGGAACACCGATGACGACCGCTCACGTCTTGTCCGGGGCGGGGAACAGCCCACCGCCGGAGAGCGACACGGTCATCGACGTACGGGATCTGCGGATGCGCTACCGCAGTCAGGACGTGTTGAAGGGCGTCGGCTTCACGGCCCGGCGAGGCGAAGTCCTCGTGCTGCTCGGACCGAACGGCGCCGGCAAGACGACCACCATCGAGGTCCTGGAAGGCTTCCGGATGCGCTCGGACGGTGACGTGAGCGTCCTCGGCACGGATCCGGCTCGCGGGGACGAACGGTGGCGGGCGCGCCTGGGCATCGTGCTTCAGTCCTGGCGCGACCACGGCAAGTGGCGCGTGAGTGAACTGCTGGCCCACCTCGGCTCGTACTACGCGCCGTACTCCACCACCCTCATCCGGCGCCCGTGGGACGTCGGCGAACTCCTCGCCGCGGTCGGGCTGACCGAGCAGGCGGACAAGCGGGTCGGGACGCTGTCCGGCGGGCAGCGCAGGCGTCTCGACGTGGCCATCGGCATCGTCGGCCGGCCCGAGCTGCTGTTCCTGGACGAGCCGACGGCCGGTCTGGACCCGGAGGCCAGGAACGAGTTCCACGGCCTGGTGCGCGGTCTCGCGGACGAGAACACCACGGTCCTGATGACGACGCACGATCTCGCCGAGGCGGAGAAGCTCGCCGACCGGATCCTCATCCTGGCCGGTGGCCGCATCGTCGCCGACGGCTCGGCCGAGCAGCTGTCCCGGCAGGCGTCGGCGGAAGCCACCGTGCGCTGGACGCTGGACGGGCGGCCCTTCGAGGAGGCGACGGCGGAGCCCACCCGGTTCGTCCGCCGGCTGTTCGAGGAACACGGCGAGGCGATCGGCGGACTGGAGGTGCGCCGGGCGAGCTTGGAGGACACCTACCTGACGATGGTGCGGGAGCTCGAGGCGGGAGCCGCTTCCGGTGAGCGGGCGGCGCACGCCCTCGGGGAGGGAGCGCGATGAGCCCGGTGTGGTACGCGGCGCGAGCGGGAGTCCGGCGCGGCTGGACGGAACTCAGGCAGACCTTCACCACCGGCCAGGACGTGTTCGGCTACGTGTTCTGGACGATCCTGCTCATGGTGCCGCTCTTCCTGCTCAGGGACGATCCGCTGAAGGGTGCCGGCATCTCGACCGGCGCGTTCATGCTGCCGAGCATGCTGGGGATGACCCTCGCGTTCACCGGGATGATGACCACGGCGCAGCTCCTCGCGACCGAGCGCGAGGACGGCACGCTGCTGCGGGCGAAGGCCGTGCCGCACGGCATGGTCGGTCACCTGGTCGGCAAGATCATCATGGTGTCGGGTACGGCCCTGGCCTCCATGGCCCTCCCCTTCGCCGTCGGCATGTTCCTGGTGGACGGTGTCGCCCGGCAGGGCGGCGGAGCGTTGCTGACGCTGGTGTGGGCGATCCCGCTGGGTCTTCTGGCGACCCTGCCGATAGGCGCCGTCATCGGCTCCCTCGTCAGCAGTCCGCGCACCGTCGGGCTCCTGATGATCCCGGTGATGGGACTGGTCGCCATCTCCGGCATCTACTTCCCGATATCCGAAATGCCCGGGTGGCTGCAGACCGTCGGGCAGATCTTCCCCGTGTACTGGGTCGGCCTCGCTCTCCGCTCCGCGCTGCTGCCCGCCGACGCGGTCGCCGCCGAGATGGGCGAATCCTGGCGGCTCCTGGAGACGGCGGGTGCACTGGGCTCGTGGACGGTCGCCGGACTGCTCCTCGCACCGTCCGTCCTGCGCAGGATGGCCCGCCGCGAGTCAGGGGCCGCGATGGCGGAACGGCACCGGAAGGCGATGCAGCGGGTCGGTTAGGGAGGTCCGTGGCTGTCGGAACCTGTGCCGTCACAGCACCAGGACCCACCGAGTCCCGAGGGGAACCGCGGCAACGCCGTAGCAACCGGTTCCCAGGACGGAGGCTAGCAGCGCCGGGCGAGGGGCAGGAGGGCCGTTGCGCGCACGGCCCGGACAGCGGGGCGCTACGCCGCCCGCAGTGCCTTGGTGATGCCCGAGAGGGCGTGCGGCCTGGTCGGGTAGCGGGGGGCTACGCCGTCTTCAGCGCCTCGGCGATGCCCGAGACGGCGTCCGGCCCGACCCGGCAGCAGCCGCCGATCAGCCGGGCTCCCGCCTGCTGCCAGCCCTTCACCTGGCCGGCGGTGAAGCTGGAGCGGCCGGTCCAGGCGCGCGCCCCGGCGTCCCAGGTCTCGCCGCTGTTGGGGTAGACGACGACGGGCTTGCCGGTGACCCGCGCCGCCGTCGCCACCGCGGCGTCCACGTCCTGCGGCGCGCAGCAGTTCACCCCGACCGCGATCACCTCGTCCGCCTCGGCGGCCGGGGCGAAGGCCTCCTCCAGCGGCTGCCCGGCACGGGTGCGGTCACCGGCGACGGAGTACGTCAGCCAGGCCGGCACTCCGAGCCCGCGCACCGCCCGCAGCAGCGCTGTGGCCTCATCGGCGTCCGGGACCGTCTCCAGCGCGAGCACGTCGGGCCGGGCCGCGGCCAGCACCTCCAGACGAGGCCGGTGGAAACGCTCCAGCTCGTCCACGCTCAGCCCGTAGCGCCCCCGGTACTCAGAGCCGTCCGCGAGCATCGCCCCGTACGGACCGGCCGAGGCCGCCACCCACAGGGGCCGGGAGACCCGCGCCCGCCGGGCCGCCTCCCGGGCCGACTCCACGCTCAGGGTCATGAGTTCGGCTGCCCGGTCGTGGTCGATCCCGCGCTTGGCGAAGCCCTCGAACGTCGCCTGGTAGCTGGCCGTGATCGCCACGTCCGCCCCCGCCCGGTAGTAGGCGAGGTGCGCCTCGGTCACCGCCTCCGGCTGTTCGGCGAGCAACCGGGCGGACCACAGCTCGTCGCTCAGGTCGTGCCCGGCCGATTCGAGCTGGTTGGACATGCCTCCGTCGAGGACGACCGTCCCGGCGGCGAGGGCTTCTGCGAGGGAGAGGGTGCTGGTCATGCCGACGACGGTAGTCGACGTTCCGCGGCGGACCCCAGCCGCTTGTGTCCATCAGATGAACAGGTCGACCAGTATGTGGGATCGCGGTTACGATCAGGACCCTCCCCCTCCGCTTGTACAGGAACCCCAAATGACCGTCCCCCGCCCCACCGAGGCCGCAGAACCCGCCGACCGGGCCGCGACCGGAACCACCCCGGCGTCCGCTCCCCGCCGCACCTTCGGCCTCGCCGCCGCCACCGCCCTCGTCATGGGCAACATCATCGGCGGCGGCATCTTCGCCCTGCCCGCCACCGTCGCCCCCTACGGCACGGTCAGCCTGCTCGCGTTCCTTGTGCTCTCGGTGGGAGCCGTCCTGCTCGCGCTGCTCTTCGGCAGGCTCGCGCGGCGCAGCCCGGTCACCGGCGGTCTGTACGTCTACCCCCGGGACGCCTTCGGCGAGTTCGCCGGATTCCTGTCGGCCTGGTCGTACTGGACGATGTGCTGGGTCAGCATCGCCGCCCTGGCCGTCGCGGTCGTCGGCTACGTCGAGGTCCTCATACCCCTGCACGGCAACCACGCCCTCCAGGCCCTCGTCGCCCTGGCCGCCCTCTGGCTGCCGGCCGCGGCGAACTTCGCGGGCACGCGCTGGGTCGGCGCGGTGCAGGTCGTCTCGACGATCCTGAAGTTCGTACCGCTGCTCCTGCTCGCCACCGTCGGCCTGTTCTTCGTCGACGCGGACAACTTCGGCCCGTTCAACGCCTCCGGCCAGAGCGTCTCCGGCGCGCTGGCCGCCTCCGCCGCGCTGCTGCTGTACAGCTTCCTCGGCGTCGAGTCGGCCGCGGTCAGCGCGGGCGAGGTCCGCGACCCGGAGCGCACGGTCGGCCGGGCCAGTGTCCTCGGCACGCTGGCCTCGGCCCTGGTCTACATCCTCGGCACGGTCGCGGTGTTCGGCCTGGTCCCGCACGACCGGCTGGTCGACTCGGGTGCCCCGTTCGCCGACGCCGTGAACACGATCACCGGCGGCGGCTGGGGCGGCACCGCCATCGCGCTGGTCGCCGTCGCCTCGATCACCGGCTGCCTCAACGGCTGGATCCTCATGGCCGCACAGATGCCGTACGCCGCCGCCCGCGACGGCCTCTTCCCCGCGCCCTTCGCCCGCCTGGGCAAGGGCGGCGTCCCCGGCTTCGGGGTGTGGGCCTGCGCGGTCCTCGGCAGCCTCCTCATCGCCCTCAACTACACGGCCGGCCCGGACACCACGTTCCGCGTCCTCGTCCTGATCACCACCTTCACCGGCTGCGTGCCGTACCTGCTGTCGGCCGCCGCCCAGCTGTACTGGCTGGCCCGCGGGACCCGCGACCGCGTCCGCCCCGCCGGTCTCGCCCGCGACCTGACCGTCGCCGTCCTCTCGTTCGGCTTCTCGTTCTGGCTGATCGCCGGCGCCGGGTACGCGGCCGTCTACCAGGGCGTGCTGTTCCTGTTCGCCGGGATCCCGGTGTACGTGTGGCTGCGGGGACGCAAGGACAGGGCCGAGGCGGAGGCATAGCATCGGGGGATGCCCGAGGTCGCCGCAGCGCATGCAGAAGTACGTGAGGTCCTGGGAGTCCCCGCGGACCAGGCGGTGTTCGAGCCGCTCACGCACAACCCGTCGAACGGCGTCACGGCCGGGGTGTGGCGGGTCACCCGCGGCGACCGCTCGGCCGTCCTGAAGGTGCTGACGCGGACGAAGGAGACCAGCGTCGCCTGGTCGGCGTCCAACGACCCGCGCCACTGGAACTTCTGGCGTCGCGAGGCGTACGTCTACCGGTCCGGCCTCGCCCGGGTCTGGCAGCGGCACGGCATCCGTGCCCCCCGGCTGCTGGAGTGCGTCGAACGCCCGGACGGTGACGTGGCGTTGTGGCTGGAGAATGTGCCGGGCGAGTCGGCGACCGGCTGGCCCCTCACCCACCACGTCGAGCACGCCCACCGACTGGGCGCCGCGCAGGGTGCGGTCGGCGCGGGGGAGGACACCCCGTGGCTGTCGCAGGGCTTCCTGCGGGACTACACATCGGCGCAGACGACGGGTCGGGCCCTGCTCGACGACGACGCGGCGTGGCGACACCCCCTGATCCGGCGGCACTTCCCGCCCGGCCTGCGCGAGGACATGGTCCGCCTGCATCACGACCGCGAGTGGTTCCTCACGGTCATGGAGTCGCTGCCCCGCGCCCTCAGCCACCTCGACCAGTGGCCGGCGAACCTCCGCTCGGACGGGCCCGGCGCGGGCGTGCTGCTCGACTGGGCGTTCACCGGCGACGGCGCCCTCGGCGAGGACCTCGGCAACTACCTCCCGGACTGCGTCTTCGACCTGTTCGTCCCCGCCGCCGACCTGCCGGGCCTGGCCAAGGCAGCCTACGACGCCTACGTGCACGGACTGCGCGAGAGCGGCTGGCGGGGCGACGAACGCCTCGTCCGGCTCGGCGTGTGCGCATCCGCGGTCAAGTACCACTGGCTCACCGCGCTGATGCTGGCGCGGGCGGACGCGGAGCCGGTGGCCTACGGCGGCAAGGGTACGGTCCCGGCCGAACTCCGCTACCGCGAAAGGGGCCTGACCCTGGCGTTCCTGGCCGAGTGGGCGGCCGAGGCGCGGATGCTGGCTCCCCTGCTCGGATTTCCCCAAGCCCCCAGCGGCCGTTGAACCGCGGAACGGAACGAGAGGCCATGGCCCGAGTGGTCGGGCTGTCGTACTACCCCGTCAAGGGCTGCGCCGGTACGTCGGTGCGCGAGGCGCTGCTGACCCCGGCGGGACTCACGCACGACCGCGGCTTCATGGTGGTCGGCGAGGAGGGCGTGTACCGGACGCAGAGCAGATTTCCGGCGGTGGACACAGCGGGCGAGCCCGTCCTCAAGGTCGACGAGTGGGCGCTGCTGGTCTATCTCGCCCAGGTGCGACTGCTCAGGCAGTCGGGCTTCGCGGACATGCGCCAGGCGCTGCGGGACGTCGCCAACACCCATCTCGGCGGGAACGCCCCATCGCGAGCCGCCACCCTGGCCGCGGTCGATGACGCGTATCGGAAAGTCGGTGTCACCTGACTTCGCTCAGGCGCCCCACGGGAACACCCCCGCCGACGCGGGGGTGTTCCTGTTTTCGACACGGCGAGCAGGAGCCGCCCCCTCCCTGCCAGGAATCGGACGTACCGGCCCTCCTCGCCGCTTCGTCCCGTCAGACCCGTTGACCTCCCCGTGACTCACCCTTACCTTTTCGGCGTTCGTAATGACAGATGGTGTTCGACATACCAGACAACGCCGTGTGTCCCCCAGTGAGAGGCAGGCCCCTCCCCATGAGCCGCGACCGCGACCCCGCTCTGCCCGAACCCCCCAGCCGCAGACTGCTGCTGAAGGGCGCCGCAGCCGCCGGTGCCCTCGCCGCCGTCCCCGCCGTAGCCCAGGCATCCGAGCTCGCCAGGCACCCGAAGCCCGCCGCCCCCTTCGTGAACCCCCTCGTCCGCAACCGTGCCGACCCGCACATCCACCGGTACAAGGACGGCTTCTACTACTTCACCGCCACCGCCCCCGAGTACGACCGCATCATCCTGCGCCGCTCCCGCACCCTGCGCGGCCTCGGCACGGCGGACGAGTCCGTCATCTGGCGCGCCCACGCCACCGGCCCCATGGGCGCCCACATCTGGGCGCCCGAACTGCATCGCATCGGCGGCAAGTGGTACATCTACTTCGCCTCCGCTCCCGCCGAGGACGTCTGGGCGATCCGCATCTGGGTGCTGGAGAACGCCCACCCCAACCCCTTCCAGGGCACCTGGGTGGAGAAGGGTCAGATCAAGACGGCGTGGGAAACCTTCTCCCTGGACGCCACCACCTTCACCCACCGGGGCAAGCGTTACCTCGCCTGGGCCCAGCACGAGCCCGGCCAGGACAACAACACCGGCATCTTCCTGTCGGAGATGGCGAACCCGTGGACCCTGGCGGGCCCGCAGGTGCGGCTGTCCACCCCGGAGTACGACTGGGAGTGCATCGGCTTCAAGGTCAACGAGGGCCCGTACGTCCTCAAGCGCAACGGCCGCCTCTTCATGACGTACTCGGCCAGCGCCACCGACTTCAACTACTGCATGGGTCTGCTGACCGCCGACGCCGACAGCCACCTCCTGGACCCCATGAGCTGGTCCAAGTCGCCGACCCCCGTCTTCACCAGCAACGACACGACCAAGCAGTACGGCCCGGGCCACAACTGCTTCACGGTCGCCGAGGACGGCCGCACCGACGTCCTCGTCTACCACGCCCGGCAGTACAAGGAGATCAACGGCGACCCGCTGAACGACCCCAACCGGCACACCCGCGTCCAGAAACTCGGCTGGAAGCGCGACGGCACTCCCGACTTCGGCATACCGGTCGCCGACGCCGCGACGGCAGGTGGATGACATGAGACGTGCCTGCACCACCCTCCTCGCCCTGTGTCTGGGGCTGTTCGGCGCCCTCGCCACCGCCGGCCCGGCCCAGGCCGCACCCCAGACGATCACCAACGGCACCCAGTTCACCGACACCTCCGGCAGCCCCGTCCACGCGCACGGCGGCGGAGTCCTCAAGGTCGGCAGCTACTACTACTGGTTCGGCGAGCACCGCAACGCCGACAACACCTTCCGGTACGTCGACGCCTACCGCTCGACCGACCTGAAGAACTGGGAGTTCCGCAACCACGTCCTGACCGAGGCCAGTGACCCGGAGCTCGCGACCGCGAACATCGAGCGGCCCAAGGTCATGTACAACGCGGCCACCGGCAAGTTCGTGATGTGGATGCACAAGGAGAACGGCACCGACTACAGCGAGGCCCGCGCGGCCGTCGCCGTCTCCGACACCGTCGACGGGAACTACACCTGGAAGGGCAGTTTCCGCCCGCTCGGCCAGCACATGTCCCGAGACATCACGGTCTTCGTCGACACCGACGGCGCCGGCTACATGATCTCCGCCGCCCGCGAGAACTACGACCTCCAGATCTACCGCCTCACCGCCGACTACACGGGCATCGCGAGCCTGGTCGCCAACCCCTGGCCCGGCGGGCACCGAGAGGCGCCGGCACTGTTCAAGCGGAACGGCGTGTACTTCATGCTGACCTCGGGCGCGACCGGCTGGAACCCCAACCAGCAGCAGTACGCCACGGCCACCAGCATCGCCGGCCCCTGGTCGGCCATGAGGAACATCGGCGACTCGACGGCGTACGGCTCGCAGACCGCCTTCGTGCTGCCCGTGCAGGGCACCTCGGGCACCTCGTACCTCTACCTGGGCGACCGCTGGGGCAACTCCTTCGGCGGCACGGTCAACGACTCGCGGTACGTGTGGCTGCCGCTGACCTTCTCCAACGCGACCACCATGTCGATGTCCTGGTCGCCGGAGGTCACGATCGACACGGCCGCCGGAACCGTCACCGGCACCGGCGCCACGTACAACACGCTCATCGCCCGTCACTCCTCCAAGTGCGCGGACGTGACGAGCCAGTCGCTGTGGGCGGGTGCCCAGCTCAAGCAGTACGACTGCAACGGGGGTGCCAACCAGAAGTACTGGTTCAAGTCCGTCGGAAGCGGTTACTACCAGCTGATGGTCAGGAACAGCAGTCTGTGCGTGCGGGAGAACGCGAGCACGGTCACGCAGGAGAACTGCACGTCCTCCGCGACGAGCCAGCAGTGGTCGCTGACCACCACCGGCTCGTACGTGACGGTCAGGTCCCGCGCGAGCGGCGAGTGCCTGGACGTGAACGGGGAGTCCACCGCCAACGGCGCCGCCCTCATCACGTACACGTGCAACGGCGGCACCAACCAGCAGTGGACACGCGGGACATGACACCCGCCCGGACGGCCCTGAGGGCGCTCAGGTCAGCAGGTCGATCGCATCGATCGCCGTCCCCGCGCTGAGGAACCCGCTCGCCCCCGACCCGCTCACCACGTCGATCCTGAGCACGTTGTACTGACTCGTGTCCGTCTTCCAGGCGGACGCCGGGACGCTGTACGTGAACGTGTGGTTGTTGCCCCGGTAGGAACCGTTGGTCAGCGACCGGGTGTCCGGCTGGGTGGGCGGGGCGGGGACGGCCGAGGTCCAGGCGTCGTTGACGGTGACCTGGGGCCGGCCGTTCGCGTACGCCGTCGTCACGCCGATGCGCAGGGTGTGCGCGGCGGCGGCCTGGGCCGCCGTCAGCCGGAAGTACACCAGGATCCCGCTGTTGACGTCCTTCCAGAGGTAGCAGGGGAAGGCCGCCGTCTCGCCGCTGCCGACGACCACGTTCCCCGTCCAGGACGCGGCCCGTGCGTCGGACGGATGCGCGTACGTCATCAGGTCCGCGTTCTTGAACCCGGCCGGTGTGCCGTTCCAGTCGCCGATCCGCCAGATCGCGCCCGCGTTGGACGGGTCGTCGGAGGCGGGGATCGCGATCGTGTTCAGGGTCGTCGTGCCGCCCGCCGACACGCTCACCGACCTGGTGTACACCGCCAGTTCGCCCTTGTAGACGGTCAGCGTGTACGTCCCCGGCAGCACACCGGAGACGGAGAACCAGCCGTCCGAGGAACGCGCCGAAGCCCAGTACTGCGCGGTCGGGCCGGCGAGTGCGACGGTGTACGGGTACGCCGAGTTCCGCCCGGAGATCCCGACGCCCGTCACCTTGCCACGGCCGCTCGCCGGCACGTAGCCCGCGATACCGAGCGAGTCGGCCCACGGCGTGGTCAGCGTGCCCGGGAACAGCGCCGAGGAGGGTGCGCCGCCGTCCGTGAAGGCGATGACGTAGGGACCCTGGAGGCCGAAGCGCTGCGCCTCGGTCTGGTTCTGGCCGTAGTGGAGGATCTCGTACAGGCCGCCGCCGTCCGCGCTCTGGTGGCGCAGCAGGGAACGGTAGAAGGGGCCACCGGAGGCCTTCTCGTGGTTGCTGCGCACCATCCACAGACCGACGCCGCCGGCGGACCAGCCGATGTGGTCGTAGTCCATGACGCGCCGCCCCGAGTAGTGCTTCGAGCGGGTCTGGCCGTCGGATTTCCGGAAGACGTCCGAGGCCTCGATGGTGGTGGGCGCGTAGGTGTAGGAGTCGGGTTCGTCGTTGAGGAACGCGCCCTTCTTCACGCGCACGATGTACCGGGTCGCGGAGACGGAGGTGTCGGCCCTGTTCGTCCACAGATAGACGTTGTTCTCGCCGCTGCGGGCCGCGTAGTAGTGCTTCAGAGTGCCGTGTGTGACGGAGATCAGGATCGTGGAACCGGACTGCCCGATGGTCACGGTGGAGGCGCCGAGGCCGGACTCGATGTGCGAGTTCATACCGCCGTAGCCCTGGTACTCCGAGCCGCGGTGGACCAGGGAGGTCAGGTCGCCGGTGGACTTGCTCACCTGGAAGACCAGCTGGGCGCCGGTGTCGACGACGTAGTTCGCGCCGTCGTCGGTCCAGCCGAATCCGGCCGCGTGCGCCGTGCGGGTGAGGGCCGTGCCGACGGCGGCGGCGCCGGCGGCGAGGACGACGGTGCGGCGGGCGACCGGTCTGTTCGTGGGTCCGGGCATGGGGGTGCCTCCTGCGAGGGGTGGGGGGAGTGCGGTGGGAGCGAGGGTGGCAGTTGAATCGATTTCGCGAAAGGGCTTTCACTCATGTCCAACTCAAGATCCGGCGAATGCTGCTCCAGGTCTAGAAAGCGCTTGCGTTGAGCGGTACGGTCCCCCTCCAGGTCGTGTCGTGCGCCGGGAGGAGCCTGGAGTGAGACGTTTCAGCATCGCCGTCGCGGCGGCGGTGACCCTGGGTGTCGCGTTGTCGTCCGTACCGGCCCACGCGGGTCAGGGGGGCGGAGGCCGGGGCCTTGGTCACTGCGCCGCCGGCGCCTGCCACTTCGACCTCCCGCCGGGCACCTACGACGTACGGGTCACCCTCGGCGGCGAGGCGGCGTCCAGCACGAGCATCAGCGGCGAGACCCGCCGCTCCCTGCTCCCGGAGACGGCCGCACCGGCGGGCATGGGAGTCCCCCCGCTGGAGCGAGGCCGAGAGCGGGGGAGCGTCACCCGCAGCTTCACGGTGAACGTCCGCACCCCCGAGGGCGAGCCCACCGGCCCCGAGGGAACCCCCGGCCTCGACCTGCGGATCGGCGGCTCCGCCCCGGCCCTCGCCGACATCAGGGTCACCCCGGCCCGCTACACCCGCCAGATCTTCCTGGTCGGCGACTCCACCGTCTGCGACCAGCCCGGCGACCCCTACTCCGGCTGGGGCCAGCAGCTGCCGCAGTACCTCCGCAAGGGCCTGTCCGTCGCCAACTACGCCGATTCCGGGGAGAGTACGGTCACGTATCTGGGGAACCCGCAGCTGTGGGCCACCGTACGGCCCCTGATCCGCCCCGGCGATCTGGTCCTGGTCCAGCTCGCCCACAACGACAAGACCACGGACGAGGCCACCTACCGGGCCAACCTGGAGACCCTGGTGGCCGGCGTCCGGGAACAGGGCGGACAGCCGGTCCTTGTCACTCCCATCGTGCGGCGCTGGTTCAGTCCCGACGGCACGCTGAACAACGGAACCGCGCTGCTGGTCAACGGCCTCGGTGTCGACCACCCGGCCGTCGTCCGCTCGGTCGCCGCGGCGCGGGACGTCCCGCTGATCGACCTCACGGCGAAGACCAAGGCACTGGTGGAGTCCCTCGGCGTGGAAGGCTCCAAGGCGCTGTACCTCACCAACGAGGCGCGGGACAACACGCACACCTCCGTGCGCGGTGCGACGGCCTACGCGGGCCTCGTCCGCGACGAACTCGTCACCCGGCATCTGGTGCCGAAGGGCATGGTGCGGGTGGGATGAACCCCTGGGGCGCCCCGACCGGAACCGGGGCGCTCCAGGTCCGATCCGTTCCGACCGGCCCGAGCGCGAAAGAACATCCGATGCAGCTGCCCCCCGCCGACCGCACGACGTCCCCGTTCACCGGCTACACCCGAGCCCACTGGGAGGCGGCGGCCGACTCCCTGCTCACCGCCGTCGAGCCGTACGCGAGCGAGGACCGCGCGCTCTACCACCTGCCCGGCGACCGGGCGAGCTGGTCGGGCCGCCTCTCCGACGGCCTGGAGGGATACGCCCGCACCCTGCTGCTCGCCGCCTTCCGCCGCGACGAGAAGGCCCTGGAACGCTACGCGACCGGTCTCGCCGCCGGCGTCTCGGGCGTCTGGCCCCGCATCGAGGACCGCAGCCAGCCTCTGGTGGAGGCGGCGTCCATCGCCCTGGCCCTGCGCCTCACCCGGGACCTGCTCTGGGACCGCCTGGACGACGGCGTACGCCAGCGCACGGCGGACTGGCTGGCCGACGCCCTCACGGCCGAGCCCTGGCCCTGCAACTGGGAGCTCTTCCCGGTCACGGTGGGCGGCTTCCTGGCCGAGGTCGGCCACGAGCCGGACGCCTCCCGCGCGGCGGTCGACCGCGGTCTGGAACGCATCGAGCAGTGGTACGTCGGCGACGGCTGGTACACCGACGGCGACGGCCGCAAGTACGACTACTACAACGGCTGGGCGATGCACCTCTACCCGGTGCTGCACGCCTGGCTGGAGCGCGACGAGCGACTGCTGGAGCTGTACGGCGACCGCCTCTTCCGCCACCTCGGCGATTACGCCCGCCTGTTCGGCGGCGACGGCGCCCCCATGCACCAGGGCCGCTCCCTGACGTACCGCTTCGCCACGACGGCCCCGCTGTGGCTCGGCGCGCTGACCGGCCGCACGCCGCTGCCCCCCGGTGAGACCCGGCGGCTGGCCTCGGGCGCGCTGAAGTACTTCCTGGACCGGGGTGCGGTGGACGGCCGGGGGCTGCTCTCCCTCGGCTGGCACGGCTACGACGAGTCCGTCCTGCAGGGCTACTCGGGCCCGGCCTCGCCGTACTGGGCGAGCAAGGGCTTCCTGGGCCTGCTCCTGCCCCCCGACCACGAGGTGTGGACGGCACCGGAGGAACCCGCCCCCGCCGAACGCGCGGACTTCGTCACCCCCGTCGGTCCTCCCAACTGGCTGCTCCAGTCCACCCGTTCCGACGGTGTGGTCCGCCTCCACAACCACGGCAGCGAGGACGTCCGCTACGACCCGTACTACACGCGGCTGGCGTACTCCACCGTGACGACACCCGCGGACTCGTACGACAACAGCGTCCTGGTCGGCGGCGACCCCAGCCGCACCGGCATCGAACCGCTCGGCGTGGGCGAGGGCTGGGCGGCGTCCCGGCACTCGGCGGGCGGGGGAGCGCGGGTGACGAGTGTGGTGCTGGTGCGCGGGGCGGCGGAGGTGCGGGCGCACCTGGTCTCGGGGGTGGAGCCGGGGACGGAGGTCCGTGTGACCGGCTGGGCCGCAGCGGACGGCACCCGGGCGGAACTGCTGCCCGCCGTCGGTCTCGACGCCGACCTCACCGGCGTCACCACCCAAGATTCCACCCTGTTCGTCGCCCTGGCCCGGCTCACCGCCGAGGCGGATCCGGTCCCGCTGGCGGAAACGGTCGCGGTAACCGCTTCCGGGGAGGGGGAGCTGACGGTCCGCTGGAGCGGCGGGCCCGAGGTGGAGGTCCGGCTGGACGTGTCCGGCGTGCACGTCGGCTGACGTCGTCACCATTCCGGGGCGCCGTGGTCGGTCGTCCTTCGGTCCGCGCCGAAGCGAACCGGGCCTAGCGTGAACGCCATGACCGCCGATCCGCAGCAGACGCCGTCCGGCCGGGCCGCCTCCGCCTTCGCCGCCCTTCACCGCGCCGCGGAGCCCCTGCTCCTGCCCAACGCCTGGGATCACGCATCCGCCCGCGCCCTCGCGGGGCAGGGTTTCGGCGCGGTCGGGACGACGAGCCTGGGCGTCGCCGCGGCGGCGGGCCTGCCCGACGGGGCGGCGGCGACCCGGGAGGAGACGCTGCGGCTGGCCGTGGCCCTGGGATCCGAGCCGTTTCTGCTGTCCGTCGACGCGGAGGGCGGATTCAGCGACGACCCGGACGAGGTGGCGGAGTTCGCGCGGGAGATGTATGCCGTCGGAGCGGTCGGCATCAATCTGGAGGACGGGCTGGGACCGGTCGCCCGGCACGCGGCGAAGATCGCGGCGGTCAAGCGGGCCGCTCCCGGCCTGTTCGTCAACGCCCGTACCGACACTCACTGGCTGGGCGACGGCGACGGCACCCTCGCGCGCCTCGACGCCTACCAACAGGCGGGCGCGGACGGGGTGTTCGTGCCAGGCCTCACCGACCTGCGGGGGATCGAGACGCTGGTGCGCCACCTGGAGGTGCCCCTCAACGTCCTCTACTCGCCCGACGGCCCGCCGGTCGCCCGCCTCGTTGACGTCGGCGTACGCCGGGTCAGCCTCGGCTCGCTGCTGTACCGGCGGGCGCTGGGCGCGGCTCTGGAGGCCGCGGCCGGCATTCGCGCGGGCCGGCCACCGACGGGCACCACACCGCCGTACGGCGACGTGGCGGGGCTTGCCGCGCCGAGCCGCACGCCCGCCAGCCGGACAGCCTCTCAGGTGTCGAGCGCGGCGACCAGCAGGGAGACGGCGGCGAGGTCGGGAGCGTTGCGCAGGCAGGTCACGGCCTGCCGGCCCCCGAACTCGCGCTGTGCCGCCGTCACGGCGGGATCGACGGCCGTCGCCGCCTGCACGTGTATGTAGTTCAGGGCCGTGGCGAAGAGCATCGAGAAGGATTCGGGGCCGGTGAGGACGGCCCGGCCACCGGCCTCGCGGTACGCCCGGGCCAGACGCCGTGCGGAGGCGATGTCCACGTCGTTGCCGCCGGACCAGACGTAGAGGGCGCGTGCGAACTCCCGCTCCGCCGCGACGGGACCGGCGTTGTCCCAGTCCAGGAGGACGGGGCCGTCCCGGCCGATCAGCACGTTCTGGGGCTGGAGGTCGAGGTGGGAGGTCACCAGGCCGCCGGGCGCGGAGGGGGTCACCCAGTAGGCCAGGGGCGGCGCGGACGTGGCGACGAACCGGTCCAGTTCGTCCGACCACGGCAGGCCGGCGTCCCGCACCTGCTTGCAGACGTCCTCCCAGTCGGCGTCGTCGGGACACCGCTCGTACCAGTCGCCCGGGGTCTCGACGGCTCCTTCGCCGGCCTGGTGGAGCAGTGCCATGGTCCGGCCGAACCAGTCCAGGACGTCCGGGTCGCAGGCGTCCGCCGCGGTGCCGTCGACCCAGTCGTACAGCTTCACCCAGGACCCGCCGCCGGGGGAGTCGAGGCGGGATACGTGGGCGCCGTGCCGGTCGGGGTGGAGCCGGGGCGAGGCGATGCCCAGGGCCGCCGCGGAGTCCCGTAAGGCGGCCTCGCGGGCGACCTGGGTCTCGTCGCAGCCGAAGAGGAGTTCCTTCACGGCCCAGGAGCGGCCGTTTCCGGAGAGTTTCCAGATCTGGCCGAGGGCGCCCCGGGTGACGGGTGTCATGGTCCAGGGGCCGGTGCCGAGGCGGTAGCGCTCGGCCATGTCACCGGCCGTCTCATCGGATCGGGTGCGTTCAGTCATCGGAAGTCCTCTTCTCGCCCGGCCAGTTCAGGAGCAGCACGTGCAGGGCGTCGATCGCCCTGTCCCAGGAGACCTGCACGTCACGGGGTGCGCCGAAGGCGCCGGTGGACTCCAGGGCGCAGTAGCCGTGGAAGGTGCTGCGCAGCAGGCGCACGGCGTCGGTGAGGTCGGGTTCCTCCAGGCCGTAGTCGCGGAGCACGCCGTACGTGACGTCGGCCGTGCGCCGCATCGCGGGGGAGTCCGTGACGAGTTCCCGGTCGATGCGGATCTGGGTCGCCGCGTACCGGCCCGGGTGCTCCAGGGCGTAGGCCCGGTAGGCGGCCGCGAAGGCGGCGAGTGTGTCCCGGCCGGTCTTTCGCCCCTCGACCGCCTCCGCGATCCGGTCGATCATCTCGCCACCGGCGAGGAGGGCCATGCGGGTCCGCAGGTCCTTCAGACTCCGGACGTGGGTGTAGAGACTCGCGTCCTTCACCCCGAACCGGCGGGCCAGCGCGGACAGGGTGACGCCCTCGAACCCGACCTCGTCGGCGAGCTCGACCGCGGCCGCGACGAGGCGCTCGGGGGTGAGACCGGCTCTGGGCATGGGGTCGGGGTCACCTCTCGAAGAGCGCCATGCCGAGGGCGGGACCCCTCGGACGCATCACGTGATCGTAGCCGCCGCGGCGGAACGCGTTCGTCGCGCCGAGCGCCGCCTTCCGACCTGGGCCGCGGAGGAACTGGGCACGACGCCGGTCGCCCTGGCCGGCGGAGCGACCTGCGTCCCGCTCGCCGTTGGCGGCCCTGTTCACCCCGGCCCGCGGCGCGGGCCGGACCGTCAGCCGTTGATGCCGCTGTAGTGCCGCAGACTCCACCGCCACACCAGACGGGCCGCCAGATACGCCAGCAGCCCGAGCAGCGGGGAGGCCGCCGCGAGCCAGTAGGGGACTCCGGTCGTGTGGCCGTGGCCCGTCAGGACCGCCGCCGGGAAGTAGGCGACGAAGGCGAGCGGGAGGCCGAAGGTGAGGAATCCGCCCACTGCCCTGGGCAGGACGTTCAGCGGGTAGCTGCCGAAGGTGCCGAGGAGTTCCTCCAGCCAGCGGCCCCACATGTCGGCGGCCGGGAAACGCAGGGACGCGCCGGCCACGACCGTGAACAGGGCGGCCTCCAGCAGCATGCCGCCGAGCACGGCCGCGACGAGGTAGGTGACGCGGCCCGTCGTCCAGTCCAGGTCACTGCGCGAGAGCGCGCCCACCATCAGGCCCGCCGCCACCGTCAGGTCCCCGATGGCGTTGGTCGGGAAGAACGCCAGCTGCACCTGGCGGTGGACCGGCATCGGACGCATCAGGTAGATGTCGATGCGGCCTTCCTGGATCTGCCGGCCGGCCCAGTGCATGCGCCCCAGGAACAGCACGAACAGCCCGTGCGCCAGCATCCGCGTCGCCGGGATCAGCAGCACGTCGGAGCTGTCCCAGCCGCCCATCCCGGCGAACCGCGACAGCAGCACCGTCGCGAACACGATCACCGACACCTGCCAGACCGCCCCGATCGCGATCATCAGCAGGAACTCGGTGCGGTACTCCAGCTGCGCGCGGAAGTTGAGCGCCGTCACGCGCCACACGATCCGCAGAGCCTTCCATGGCATCTCAGCCTCCCTGCGAGATCACGCGCCGGGCGGCCCGCCGCCACAGCAACCGGGTGAAGAGCGCCAGCGCCACGACCCACGCGGCCTGCACGGAGAGCTGGAACGCCGCGTCCGACAACGGAATGCGCCCCACGTACAGCGACAGCGGCACGCTCAGCGTGGCCTGGAAGGGGAGGAAGGCGCTCATGGTCACGAACCAGTCCGGGAAGAACCACAGCGGCGCGTACACCCCGGACAGCAGGTTCTGCGCGAACAGCAGGATCAGCATGGCCGCGGTGTTGCGGACCGTCCAGAAACACAACTGGTCCAGGACCAGCATCACGTAGTACAGGACCCACTGGCCCAGCAGCATGCTCAGCAGGAACACTCCCGCCATGGCGGGCGACCGGGGCGGCTCGACGACGCCCGCGGCCAGGCAGATGAGGTACCCCGTCAACGCCCAGGCCAGCCCGTACAGCTGCTCTCCGGCTGCCCGTAGGGCGTAGTAGCGCTGCGGCGGCAGCGGCCGCAGGTACCAGTAGACGATGGTGCCGAAGTGCATGTGCTGCAGGACCGTGTCCCGGCCCGCGTACTGGTCCAGTTCCCGCAGCCGGGACGCCAGTACCGCCAACACGGCGTAGGTGACCGCCTGGTCGCGGCTCAGCCCCGCGGTCGTGCCGGACTGCGCGTACAGGCCCCGCCACAGTGACCAGACCAGCACCACCTGCACGGCCAGCCGGAGGGCGACGGCGGTCATCCGGGGCGGCGCGTTCAGCTCGCCGAGCGGGGTGACCCGGGCGGCGCGCCAGGCGGGGAGCACGGCCACGTCAGACCTCCCCGGCGTGCGCGTACGCGGCCCGCATCACGTCCTCGAGGTCCGCCTCGTCCAGGGCGATGTCCGTCACCTCGAACCGCTCGATCACCGCTTTCAGCGCCTGCTGGACGGTCGGCGCGTCCGGCCCGTCGGGGCCGAGGACGATCTGCGCGCCGGTGTGCCGCAACAGGGTGGTGCCCGGCGGCGGTACGACCTCGGCGTCCGGCACGGCCAGTGTGGCCCGCACCTGCCAGGTCGAGCCGAACTTCCGGCGGATCTCGTCGAGCGTGCCGTCCAGCATCAGCCGGCCGTGGTTGACCAGCACGACCCGCTCGGCGAGCCGCTCGACCTCCGTCATGTCGTGCGTGGTCAGCAGCACCGTACGGCCACGCTGCTCCACCTGGTGCCGCAAGAACTCCCGCACCTGTTCCTTCACCACCACGTCCATGCCGATGGTCGGTTCGTCGAGGAAGACCACCGGCGGGTCGTGCAGCAGGGCGGCGGCCAGATCGCTGCGCACCCGCTGGCCGAGCGAGAGATGGCGGACCCGGGTGTCCCAGAACGACGACAGCTCCAGAATCTCGTCGAACTCCTCGAGCCGCGCGGTGTGTTCGGCCTTGGGAACCTCGTAGATGTCCCGCAGGATCGCGAACGACTCACGCACCGGCAGGTCCCACCACAACTGGGTGCGCTGCCCGAACACCGCGCCCACGTTGCGGGCGTTGCGCTCCCGCTCCCGGTACGGCACCACGCCCGCGACCCGGGCCTCGCCGGACGTGGGCGTGAGGATGCCGGTGAGGATCTTGATGGTGGTGGACTTGCCGGCGCCGTTCGGCCCGAGCAGGGCGAGGAGTTCGCCTGCCGCCACGTCGAAGGTGACGTCGGTGACCGCGTGCTTGGCCACTCGCTCGGGGTTGACCAGGGAACGGACGGCGCCCGCGAACCCGGGGCGGCGGACGGTGGTGTGGAAGGTACGGGACAACCCGCGGACCTCGATGGCGACACTCAACTGACCCACCAGCTTCCTTGCGGTGAACACAGCGGCGGCCGGTCGGCTGGGGGGCCGACCGGCCGCGGATGACATTCCGACACTGTCGGAATGTCGATCAATCGGTCAATCGATTAATCGAGTTCTTACTTGATGGTCGAGAACACGAACGAGAACTCCACGGGCTCCGCCTTCAGGAAGTACTGCGGCAGCGGACCCGGACCGCAGGACTGCGAGCCGATGCCGTGCAGCCCGTGGTCGAGGTTGACCCACACCGTGTCCCCGGCCGTGAGGTCGGAGCGGTGCCGGGCCGCATCGAGCTGCTCGGTCGTCCAGCGCCGCGCGGTGAACCAGAACTCCGGGTCCCCCTCGATCCGGAGACCGCCGAGCTCCACCCAGCGCACATCGGCACGGGCGCCGTTCTCCTGCGGACGGACGTACGGCGTCTGCAGCCCGTCCACCGTGGACTGCCAGCGGCCCACCATGGATGCCGCCCTGGTGTCCGGGTAGGCCTCGCCGGGACCGCCGCCGAACCACTCCACCCGGTCCGCCTCCGGCAGTCCGAAGCGCACGCCGAGCCGGGGCAGCGGCACCGTCCAGTCGCCCTCGGGCGTCACGGACACGCTCAGCCGCAGCCGTTCGCCGTCGGACGTCCAGCGGTACACCGTGTCCAGACCCACCTCGCGGGCGGCTGGCGCCACCCGGGTCCGCACCGTCAGCGCGTCGTCACCCGCCTCGACCGAGACCAGGCGGTGCCGCATCCGGTGCAGACCGAGCGTGCGCCACAGCATCCCGTAGCGGGTGTCGGTCTGCCACTCGGCGCCGTCGTCGTTGTCGGTCGTCGCCCGCCACACGTCCAGTCGCGGTGCCGTGCCGACCTCCACCCCGCCGATCGACAGCAGCGCACCGGTACGGGCGTCGAACCCGGCTGGGCCGAGCGTGATCCGGTCGCCGTCCCGCACGGGCCGGTCGGTCGCGGGGAACGACGGCAGCGGCCGCGCCCCCACGGCGAACTGGCCCCAGGCCACCACGTGCCCCTTCGCGGCCCAGGACGTGTCGTCCGCGAGCAGGGCCCGCACCGTCCACTGCCGCTCGCCGCCCCGGCCGTCCGCGGGCGGCTCCGGCAGCTTCACCTCGGCGCTCTCGCCCGGCGCGAGCGCCGGCACCGCGAGCGAACCCGACTCGACGGTCTCGCCGTCCACCTGGCACGACCAGTCGAAGGCCAGCGCGGACAGATCGGCGAAGTCGTGCTTGTTGGTGACACGCACGGTGCCGTTGGTGCCGTCGCCCTCGATCAGGACCGGCTCGATGACCTTCTTGTACTCGATCAGGCCCGGCGACGGCGTCCGGTCCGGGAAGACCAGCCCGTCGCACACGAAGTTGCCGTCGTGCAGCTCCTCGCCGAAGTCACCGCCGTAGGCGTAGCCGAGCTCGGCGTGCTCGATGCCGTGGTCGATCCACTCCCAGATGAATCCGCCCTGGAGCCGCTCGTGCTTCTCGAACAGCTCCTGGTAGTCGGCCAGTCCGCCCGGGCCGTTGCCCATGGCGTGGCCGTACTCGCACTGGATGAAGGGCAGTTCGCGGCGCTTGTGCGTACCACCGTCGAGCCGCTGCCCGATCCCCGCGACCTCCTCGTGGGAGGCGTACATCCGCGAGTAGACGTCCGTGTCGCGGCAGTTCCAGTCGCCCTCGTAGTGCACCAGCCGCTCGGGGTCGCGGCCGTGGATCCACTCGGCCATGGCGGTGAGCCCGCGGCCGGTGCCGGCCTCGTTGCCCAGCGACCAGAACACGATCGACGGGTGGTTCTTGTCCCGCTCGACCATGCGCGCGGCGCGGTCCAGCAGGGCCGGGGTCCAGCGCTCGTCGTCGACCGGGTTGTCCCGCCAGTCCTGCTCGACGAAACCGTGGGTCTCCAGGTCGCACTCGTCGATGACCCACAGGCCGTACTCGTCGCACAGGTCCAGGAAGGCCGGGTGCGGCGGGTAGTGCGAGGTGCGCACGGCGTTGAGATTGTGCCGCTTCATCAGCAGCACGTCCTCCCGCATGGTCTCCAGGTCGAGCGCGCGGCCGTGCCGGGGGTGCCACTCGTGCCGGTTGACGCCCCGGAACAGGATCGCCCTGCCGTTGACCTTGACGAGACCGTCCTCCAGGACGACGGTGCGGAAACCGATCCGCAGCGGCACCCGCTCCCCGTCCGTGGTCAGCACCCCGTCGTACAGCCGCGGCGTCTCGGCGGTCCACGGCTCGACGGCGACCGTGACCGATTCGCCGGTCGCGACATCGATGTGCAGGGCCGGGACCGTCACCCGCCCGTCGACGTCGGAGTCGACGCGCAGAGTGCCCTCGCCGGTGGTGTGGTCGTAAGAGGCGTGCACGAAGAAGTCGCCCGGGCTGCCCGCCGGGCGGTGCAGCAGCGTCACGTCACGGAAGATGCCCGGCAGCCACCACTGGTCCTGGTCCTCCAGGTACGACCCCGCCGACCACTGGTGCACGCGCACGGCGAGCACGTTACGGCCGGGCTTCAGCAGCTCACCGACCGTGAACTCGTGCGCCAGCCGGGAGCCCTTGAACTCGCCGAGCTCCGTGCCGTTCAGCCAGACGCGGGCGCACGACTCGACACCGTCGAAACGCAGCACCGCCCCGCCGTCCGACGGCCAGTCGGACGGCAGGTCGAAGACGCGCAGGTGGTCACCGGTCGGGTTCTCGGTCGGGACGTACGGCGGATCCACGGGGAAGGGGTAGAGGTGGTTGGTGTAGATCGGGGAGCCGAACGCCCCGTCGCCCTGGAGAACCCAGTGCCCGGGAACCGTGACCTCGGCCCAGTTCCCGGCGTCGTAGTCCTCCTCGGCGAACGAGTCGTCCTCGGCGCCGGCGGTGGCCGACACCCGCAGGCGCCAGGTGCCGTTCAGCGACAGGGACCGCGCGTCCGAGGACGCGTACCAGGCGCGGGGCGGCAGGGCCCCGCTGCCCGGGGAGACGTCCTCGACGTAATCGACGGATGGGGTCGTGCGGTAAGACATCGGTCTCCTAGCTCAGCCCTTGATGCCGGTCTGTGCGATCCCCTGCACCAGCCAGCGCTGGAGGAAGAGGAAGACGAAGACCAGGGGGAGGATGGATACGGCCGTGGCCATGAAGATCAGGTGGAAGACGACGGTCTGGTTGGTCATGTAACTGGAGAGCGCGACCTGGACGGTCCACGAACTCGGGTCCTGGCCGATGACCAGGGGCCACAGGAAGGCGTTCCAGCCGTTGATGAAGGTGATGGTCGCCATCGCCGCGAAGAAGTTCAGCGAGTTCGGCACCACGACGCGCCAGTATGCGCCCCAGTAGCCCAGCCCGTCCATGCGTGCTGCCTCCTCCAGCTCCTTGGGGAACCCCAGGAAGTACTGCCGGAACAGGAAGCAGGTGAAACCACTGAACAGCCCGGGGATGATCAGACCCCGGTAGGTGTCGACCCAGCCGAGCGAGGAGACCAGCACGAAGCTCGGGACGAAGGTGACCGCGGTCGGGACCATCAAGGTCCCCAGGACGGCGTAGAAGACCTTGTTGGCGTGCTTGTAGGGGATGCGGGCCAGGCCGTAGCCGGCGAGGGAGCACACCAGCAGGACGCCGACGGTGTGCAGGGTGGCCACGACCGCCGAGTTCCACAGGGACTGGGCGAAGGGGACCGTCTCGTCGGTGAAGAGCTCGCTGATGTTGCCCCACTGGATGTCCGTGGGGAAGAACTTCCAGTTCTCTCCGGTGATCTCGGCGTCGGTGGACAGGGCGTTGCGGACGAGAATGTAGAACGGGACCAGGAACAGGAAGGCGGCGACGCCCGTGGCGACGTAGAGGCCGGTGGAGCTCATCACGCCGCCACTGCGCCTGACCCGGCTGGGCGCGTCCGGCGCCGGTGCGGCCTTGCGCACCTTGGTCATGGTGGTGGTCACTTGGACTCGTCACCCCTTCCGAAGCCCATGATCTTGCCCTGGAGCAGGGTCACGGCACAGATCAGCACGGTCAGGATGAGTGCGCCCGCGCTGCCGGCGCCGTAGTCCTGGCTCTCGCCCAGGGCCTTGTAGTACAGCTCGACGAGGGGCGGGCGTCCCCAGGTGGTCTTGGACAGCAGGTTGAAGAACTCGTCGAAGGCCTGGTAGGCGGCGACGAGCAGCAGGAGGATCACCGCGGTGGACGTGGCCCGCAGCTGGGGCAGGGTGATGTACCGGAAGGTCTGCCAGCCCGACTTGGCGCCGTCGATGGCGGCGGCCTCGTAGAGCTCGTCCGGGATGTTCTGCAGCGCCGCGATGAACAGGATCATGTAGAAGCCGGACTGCAGCCACAACCGGGCGGTCACGATGACCAGCCAGTACCAGGGCGGGTTGGGGTCGATCAGCCAGGCGATGTTCTCGACCCCGAACCAGCCGAGGACCGTGTTCATCAGACCGAAGCGGACCCCGCTGAAGATGGACATCTTCCAGATGAGCGACGCGGCGACATAGCTGACCGCGGTCGGCAGGAAGAAGACGGACCGGAAGAACGCCCGCATGAAGCGCATCCGGTTCACCAGCAGGGCGAGGCCCAGCGACAGCGCCCAGGTGGTGGGCACGATGAACGCGGCGAACACGGTGAAGGTGCCGAGCGAGCCGACGAAGTCGTCGTTCGTCAGCATGTACGTGTAGTTGTCGAAGCCGACGAACTTGTCCGGCGTGACCGTGAAGCGGGCCTCGAAGAAGCTCAGCCAGAGGCTCCAGAGGATCGGCGCGTAGACGAAGATCGCCAGACCGATCAGGAACGGTCCGGTGAAGAGCCAGAAGTTGACGGTGGGGCCGCCCCGCAGACCCCGCCGCGGCTTGGCCGGGGAGGCCTTCGCCGCAGCGGGGCTCGGGACGTCGAGCTTGGTGGTCGTCGACATGTCGTGTTCCGTCCCGCGACCTATCCGAACAGCTTCTTGAGCTCGCGGTTGACTGCCGTGTCGCACCTGTCGAGAGCCTTCTCCGGGTCCATGTTCTTGCGGACGGAGTTGGCGAAGACGTCCTCGAAAGCGGTGCGCATGGCCTGGGTCCAGCCGATGTTGTCGAAGTGCCCGAACTCGTTGAAGAGCTTGACGCCCTCAGCGGCGTTCCCCGACTTGAGCTTGTCGGCCTTCGCGGCGAGCGAGGTGCGCGGCGGGATGTGGAAGCCGTAGGAGGTGGCCCAGTCCTCCTGGTACTCCTTCTGGTCGATCCACAGCCACTTCACGTACTCCTTGGCCGCGTCGACGTTCTTGCCCTTGGCGTTGACGAACATCGACCAGCCGCCGTTGTAGACGGACGGCTTTCCGGAATCCGTGACCTTCGGGAAGGGGAAGACGCCCCAGTCGTCGCCGAGCGCGTCCTGGATCGCCGGCATCGCCCACATGCCGCAGAACTGGATGGCGCACAGGCCCTGGTTGAACGAGGAGGGGTCCCAGGACTCGGTCGGAGCGCCGAGGAGAAGGTCGCCGCTGGTGAACAGCTGGCGCATCTTCTTCAGGCCCTCGACGACGCCGTCCGTGTGGTAGGCGATCTCGTTCTTCTCGTTGAGGTGCTGGGCGCCGGACGACCAGATCAACGTGTCGTTCACGCTGTGCAGGTCGTTGCCCATGTACAGGCCCTTGACCTTGCCGGTGGTGAGCTTGGCGGCGGCCTCCATCAGCTCGTCGAGCGTGGTCGGCACCTCGACCTTGGCCTTCTCCAGCATCGACTTGCGGTAGAAGAAGAACTGCGGGTCGTCGATCATGCGGACGCCGTATATCTTCCCGTCGACCGTGTGCGACTTGATGTCGGCCGGGTTGAAGTCGTCCTTGACCGGGTTGACGATGTCGCTCAGGTCCGCCACCTGCCCGCTCTTGATGAGCTGGATCTGCGGGTGGAACTCGAAGAGGTCCGGCGCGTTCTTGGTGAGCAGGGCCGAGAAGAGCTTGCTCTCGTAGTCGGCGCTGGTGATCCACTGCGTGGTCACGTTGGCTTCCTTGTACGCCTTCGCGTACCGCTTGATGGCCTGCTCGGTGCCCGCCTCACCGTACGCGTGGAACATCTGTGTCAGGTTGGTGCCCGAACCGGAGCCGCCGCCCCGGCCGTTGTTGCCGCCGCACGCGGCCAGCCCGCCCGCGGCGGCCAGGCCCATCGCGGCCCGCAGTACGTTCCGGCGGTCCCAGTTCATGTTGCTCGATGCCGACATGCTGACGTCCTTGTCTCGAGTGCGGCTGCGGCTCTGCGGCTCACTGCCTGATGGCTCACGGCCCGAAGGCTCGCGCCAGATGGCTCAAAGAGAGGTGCGGTGCGGGACGCTAGAGCTTCGACTAAGGCTTCGGCAAGGGGTTGGACGAAGTCTGTGCGAAGCGTTGTGTCCGGTTCGCGATTTCGAACACGTGGGAGGAGTGGAGGAGTTGGTTCCGCCGTTACGAGGGTGGGGTGGTGGTACGGCTCCTCACGGGGGCGGTGCGTTTGCCGTTCTTCTGCCCGACGGTCTGCAGTGCGCCTTCGAGCGCGAACGTCGCCGCGCCGAGGCACACCGGGTCGGTGGGGATCGGGGAGAGGACGACCTCGGTGGCGGCCAGCGGCCGTGGCAGCGCGTGCCGGGCCACGGCCTCGCGCACCTCGTGCAGCAGGGGCTCGCCCAGGGTGCGGGCCACCCAGCTGCTCAGCACGACGATCTCGGGGTTGAACAGATTGACCAGATCCGCGACGCCGGCGCCCAGGTAACGGGCGGTGTCGTGGACGACCCGGCGCGCCACGGGGTCGTCCGCCGCGACCCCGCGGGCCAGGGCGTCGATGGTCGCCGTCTGGTCCTCGGCGTGCAGCAGCGCGCTGTCGGGACTGAGCTCGCGCAGGTTCAGCATGATGCCGCGCGCGCCGACGTAGGTCTCCACGCACCCGTGGTTGCCGCAGCGGCACGGGCGTCCGTCCAGCACCATCGTGGTGTGGCCCCACTCGCCGGCGCTGTTGCTGACCCCTCGGTGCAGTCCGCCGCCCAGGACGAGGCCGGCGCCCACACCCGTGCCCAGGTTGACCACCACCGCGTTCCCGCGCCCGCGCGCGGCCCCGAACCACAGCTCGGCGACCGCGCTGGCGCGCAGCGGGTTGTCCAGGTACAGCGGGTAGGCGATGTGCTCGGTGAGCAGGTCGAGAAGCGGTACGTCGTGCCAGTCCCAGTTGGGCGCGTACTCGGAGACGCCGGTCGCGCGGTCCACCTGCCCCGGCACGCTCACGCCGACCCCCAGCACCCGGGCGCCCTCGATGCCGGCCTGTGTGACGACCGAGCCGACGGCGGTGACCACATGGCCGACCACCTGCTCGGGCAGGCTCTCGCCGGGCCGGACGTCCTCCTCGGCGCGGGCCAGCACGTTCAGTCCGAGGTCGAACAGCTCCACATGGACGTACGTCTCGGCGATGTCGACGCCGATCAGCGCGCCGCCCGAGGCGTTGACCGCGACCAGGCCCCGGGGGCGGCCGCCCGCCGAGTCCTCGAAGCCGACCTCGGTGATCATGCGCAGGTCGAGCAGCTCGCCGACGAGGGTGGCGACCGTCGCGAGGCTGAGCCCCGTGGCCGCTGCCAGCTCCTGCCGGGAGGTGGGTGACTCCGCGATGATCTGGCGCAGCACCTCGTAGCGGTTCGCGGTGCGGATGTCACGTGAGGTGCGCTTCACCGGGTGCCCCTTCCTTCCCAGACCGGCCGGGCCGGATCGACGTCGGCACCGGCGCGGCGCAAGGCTATGGGCTGCCGGGACTTTCTACAAGGGGTTTGGAAAGGGGCTTTATAAAGTGCCCGCCCGGTGAGGGCAGGTGATGGCCGACGGTGGCCTGACCATGATGCCTCAATGCGCGTGCTCCGGCCCCCGGCGGGTCAGTCGCGCTCCTCGGCGGCACCGCCCGTGGGGTGCGCGGGCACCTCGTCCGGACGGCTCGCGCCGGCGACCGCGGCGGCCAGCTGCCGCTGCATCTGCTCCGGCAGTGTCGCGCCGCGTACGGTGCCCACCAGGTCCCGGGCCAGATCGTGCAGTTTGGTGTTGGTGTTCTGGGAGGTCTTGACCAGCACGCTCCAGGCCGCTTCGGGTGTCAGGCCGAAGGAGGCCATCAGGATGCCGCGGGCCAGGTCGATGGTGGGCCGGGTCTGCATGGCCCGGCGCAACTGGGCGACTTCGGCGCGCAGGTCCTGGCCGTCCTCCTCCGGCGGGGCCGTGCCGGACGGGGCCGGGGGTGCGGCGTTCTCGGGCCGGCCGGAGTCCGTCAACAGCTCCCGCGTGCCGGTCAGGTCGAGAACGCGATCGACCGCGACCCCGCAGGACCGGACGGTGACCGACTTGCCCTGGTCGACGGCGCGGGCCTGCAGGTCCAGCAGTGCGTTGAGGCCGGCGCAGTCGCAGAATCCGACGGCGTCCAGACGCAGGTCCATGCCGCCGCCCGACAGGGCGAGCATGTCGTACAGCTCGGGCAGCAACCGTCGGCTTCCCAGGTCCAGTTCACCCCACATCGTCACGGTCATCCGGTCGCCGTCCGGAACGACGTCCATGGTCGCCATGCAGGGCGGGATCGTCGTCGGCGCACAGTCGTCCGCCGCGGGTGCGGCGTCTTCTCGCGTGTGAGACCGCGCAGAGTACGCAGGCTCCCGCATGGCCCTGTTCTCCCTTGTCCGTTCGCCTTGCCTCCGCTTCCAGCGTTGCCCCTCTACCCCATGCCCGTCAATCAATACATGAAATGTCGTACGTGTTTTTGGGTGCATGAATGTTCTGTCGCTAGAGTTGGGGCATGGATGGAGTGCCCGAGCCACACACCGGATGGACGTTCCTCACCAACCATGCGCGCGTGCTGGCTGCCATTGCCGACAATCACAGTGCTCGTATCCGGGACATAGCGGCCCACTGCAGACTCACCGAACGAGCCGTGCAGAAGATCATCGCCGACCTGGAGCAGGACGGGTACCTCTCCCACACGCGGGAGGGGCGCACCAACGCGTACCGGATCGACCCCGGCAAGGTGCTGCGCCACCCGGCCGAGGCGGGGCTGACCGTGGCGTCCCTGATGTCCCTGCTCGTCAAGGACGAAGTCGACCGTGCCGGGACCTCCGTCACCGGCACCCGCCCGCACGCCGCGACATGACCGCGGGGCCATGTGCACGCCGTGGCCTGGGGCGGGGACGCCGGCGCACCGTGGGCTGATCGCGGGGCCGGCGGCATGCCGCGACCTGATCGCAGGGCCGCCCGCCCGCCACGGCCGGACCGGGTGGACCGTTCGCCGCCGTCACCGGGTACGGAACGGCGGGCCGCCCAGGTGCCACGGACCTGGCCGGTCTGTCCGGCCGCACGCCACGACTTGACCGGCCCCCGGCCCACGCCACGGACGACGTGGCGAGCCGTCCGCCCCTCGTCGACCGGTGGGCCCCCGCCACCCCCGCTCCGCCTACGCCCGCGCGAGCACATCTCGCACGAAGGCGTTGGCGAACTTCCCCCGCGGGTCCAGCTCCTGCGTCAGAGTGCGGAAGTCGCCGAGGCGCGGGTACAGCTCGTGCAGCGCGGAGGCGGGCAGGGTGAACACCTTGCCCCAGTGCGGGCGGGCCCCGTAGGGGGCCAGCGCCGCCTCGACCCGCCGCACCACCGGCAGGACCGCTCGCGTGTCCTCGACCCAGGTGAAGTGCGCCGCGACGGTGTCCCGCCCGTGCGAGGGGCTCAGCCACTGGTCGTCGCCGGCGACCGTGCGCACCTCGCAGGTCTGCAGGACGGGGGCGACATGCTCCCGGATCGCGTCGAGCGCGTGCAGCATCTCCACGGCGTGTCCGCGCGGCAGCAGGTACTCCGACTGCAGCTCCGCCCCGCTGCTCGGCACGAACTCGGCCCGGAAATGCGGGAGCCGCTGGTGCCACGGCCCCGGCACACCGAACTGTTCGGTGCAGTTGACCGCGGGCATGCCCGGCACCGGGTGCATCTTCTCCGTGGCGGGAGCGGCCCAGGGGAAGGCGGGCAGCGGCTGGTCCGTACGCCGCTTGAGCCACACCTGCCCGAAGCCCGGCTCGCGCCAGTCGGTGAACAGGCTCACGCTGTACCCCGTCGCCATCACCGTCTCGAACACCCCGGAGTCCAGGCCCTGAAGAGGCAGCCCGGTGAACACGTGCTGCTCGACCTCGTAGGCCGGTTCCAGGTCCAGGGTGAGCGCGGTGACGACGCCGAGTGCGCCGAGTGAGGTGACGGCCCCGCCGAACCGCTCCTCGCCCCGCCCCATGGTCACCACCGAGCCGTCGGCCGTGACGAGCTCCACCTCGCGCACGGAGGCCGAGAGCGGGCCGTTGAGCACCCCCGAGCCGTGCGTGCCAGTGGCGACCGACCCGGCCACCGAGATGTGCGGCAGGGACGCCATGTTGTGCAGCGCGAGTCCCTGCCCGTGCACCCGGCGGGCCAGTTCCGCGTAGCGCACACCGCCGCCGACCCGGACCGTCCGGGCCACCGTGTCGACCTCCACCCGAGGGGGAAGGTCCGCCAGCGACAGCAGGACGCCCTCGGGGCCGGGGTCGGCGATCTCGTTGAACGAGTGCCCGCTGCCCAGGACCCGCACCCGGTCGCTGTCCGCGACGAGCGCTCGCAGCGCGGCCGACGAGGCCGGCCGGTGCAGTTCCTTGGCCGCGTAGGCGATGTTGCCCGCCCAGTTGGTCACGGTCCCGTTCATCCGTCGTCCTTCCCCGAGGCGGCGGGGACAGGAAAGCCCCCGGGCGGAACCTACCCCCGGCACGGAGTCCATTGCCGCCGCCGTCCGGACCGTCCTACGGTAGCGACCTTAGAGAGCGGTTTCTGTCCGTGGTGCGGGAGCCGTTCCAGCAGCACTCCCGAGCCGGAAGGTCACCTCCTTGAGCCAGCGCCCCCAGGCACTGTTCGCCCTGGACGCCGAGAACGTGCCGCAGGTCTTCCCGCCCGAGGTGCTGGCGCGGCTGCGGAAGTCCGTGGACATCGATCCCGACCTCGTGGTCCGGGACTTCGCCGACCCGCACGTCCTCGGTGCGCTGGCCCGGACCGAGGTCCTGGTGACCGGCTGGGGCTGCCCCCGGATCGACGAGACGGTGCTCGACGCCGCTCCCCGGCTGCGGGCGGTGCTGCACTCGGCGGGTTCCGTGAAGTCCTTCGCCACCCACGCCCTCCGGGAGCGGGGCATCGTCGTCTCCTCGGCGGCCGTCGCCAACGCGCTGCCGGTCGCCGAGTACACCCTGGCCATGATCCTGCTCGCCGGGAAGGACGTCCTCGCCGCCCGCGACCGGATGCGCACGGCCCGCACCTCCCCGGGCTGGGGCGTCATCCCCGGCATCGGCAACTACGGCCGCCGGGTCGGCGTCATCGGAGCCTCCCGCATCGGCTGCCGCGTCCTCGAACTGCTCCGCCCCTTCGACCTGCGGCCGGTCCTCACCGACCCCTACGTCGACGAACGCCGGGCCGCCGCGCTCGGCGTCCCCCTGCTGCCGCTGGACGAGCTGCTGCGCACGTCCGGCATCGTCACCCTGCATGCCCCCGAGACGCCCGAGACCCACCACATGATCGGCCGCCGTGAGCTGGCCCTGATGCCCGACGGGGCGGTGCTGATCAACACCGCGCGCGGTGCGCTGGTCGACCACGACGCCCTCGTGGCGGAACTGCGCGCCGGGCGCCTGACCGCGATCCTCGACGTCACCGACCCGGAGCCGCTCCCCGCCGACTCGCCCCTCTACGACCTGCCCGGCGCCTTCGTCACCCCCCACCTCGCCGGCTCCCAGGGAAACGAGCTGGCGCGGCTCGGCCTGACGGTCGCGCAGGAGGCGGAACGGCTGCTGGCCGGAGAGGAGCCGGCGTACGCGGTCGACTGGGCGGCGCTGGAGCGCGAAGCCTGACGATCACCCAGGACAGAGGGTGATGAACGGGGCATTCCGCCGTATCGGGGGGACCCGGGTACCGGCTCCGCGCACCCAGGGGCATACCGTGAGGAGTCGTACGTCCGAACCGGGAGGAGAGACGGGATGGGCAGCCGTACCGCGCTGATCGAGGATCTGATGGAGCGGTTCCCGCACGTACCGCGGGAAGCCGTCTTCAAGGAGGACCTGCTCCGCGGCGGCGTCGCCTTCGACCCCTCCGCGCTCAGCGACAACGAGGGCGGCGAGGTCAAGCCGAAGTCGTACTTCATCTTCTCCTTCGACCACGGCACCCTGCCCGAACTGGGCGAGGCCGCGCTGCGCAGGCCGCCCGAGGAGATCATCCTCACCGGCGGCCCTTACGACCTGCGCCGCACCGTCGTCTCGGTGCGCGTGAACCCGTCCTCGCCGTACCGCGTCGCCGCGAACGACGACGGCGTGCTCGGCCTCTACCTCGACGGCAAGCGCATCTCCGACGTCGGTGTGCCACCGATGCCCGAGTACTACCGGCACACCCTCGCGAGCGGGAAGTCGGTCATGGAGGTCGCTCCGACCATCCAATGGGGCTACCTGATCTACCTGACCGTCTTCCGGGTCTGCCAGTACTTCGGTGCCAAGGAGGAGTGCCAGTACTGCGACATCAACCACAACTGGCGCCAGCACAAGGCCGCCGGCCGCCCCTACACGGGCGTGAAGGACGTCGAGGAGGTTCTCGAAGCCCTCGAGATCATCGACCGTTACGACACGGCGAAGGCCTCCACCGCCTACACCCTCACCGGCGGCGCCATCACCAAGACGGTCTCCGGCCGCGACGAGGCCGACTTCTACGGTCACTACGCCAAGGCCATCGAGGAGCGCTTCCCCGGCCGCTGGATCGGCAAGGTCGTGGCCCAGGCGCTGCCCAAGGACGACGTCCAGCGCTTCAAGGACCACGGGGTGCAGATCTACCACCCCAACTACGAGGTGTGGGACGAGTACCTGTTCAAGATGTACTGCCCGGGCAAGGAGCGGTACGTCGGCCGGGACGAGTGGCACAAGCGGATCCTCGACTCGGCCGAGATCTTCGGCGCGCGCAACGTCATCCCCAACTTCGTGGCGGGCGTGGAGATGGCCGAGCCGTTCGGCTTCAAGACGGTCGACGAGGCCATCGACTCCACCACCGAGGGCCTGCGCTTCTTCATGTCGCACGGCATCACGCCCCGCTTCACCACCTGGTGCCCGGAGCCCACGACGCCGCTCGGCAAAGCCAATCCGCAGGGTGCCCCGCTGGAGTACCACATCCGCCTGCTCCAGGCCTACCGCCAGACCATGGAGGACTTCGGTCTCTCCTCGCCCCCCGGCTACGGCCCGCCCGGCGCCGGCAACGCGGTCTTCTCGGTGAGCTCCTTCATGGACAGTCTCCCGGCCGACGCACCCACCGCCGTTTGATAACGCTTCGATGACATCGCCCCTTGTGGCGAGACGAGGTTGAGTCGCGGGGCGGCCGCATCCGTATGGCACACCGAGAAGCCGGAGCCATGGGGGTGCGGCCGCCCTGTCGTGATATCTGAACAGGGCGCTTGTCAGTTGTGTGGGAGGCGTGAAAAGCTCTTGCCCTGCCGCGAGGTTCCCCCCAACTCCAATGCCGACGTGGTGAGTTGACCTCGCTTGTGGATGCAGGAGACTCATGCCCGACCTGCCGACCCCTCAGGACGCCACCGAGGCCGCGCTGTTCTCCGAGTGCTGGGACGCGGTCCTGGCGTACGCGGACCTGTGCACGTCCGGTTCCACGGCCGCCGCACAGCTCGGCCGTGAGGCGTTCGCGCACGGCGTGCGCGAGGCCCGCGCCGCCGAGAGCGGCCAGGTCCGCGGCACCGCACGCCGCCCGTCCCGGCTGCCCCGCATACCCCTGCTGCTGACCTCCGTACGCACCACGGCCGCGGCCTGGGAGGAGGAGGGGCAGGGCCACAAACTCGACCCCGACCTGCGCCTGTGGCTCAACTCGGACGCGGCCGCCCGCTACACCGGCCCGCCCCTGCAACGCCCGCTCGCGCTGCGCGGCCTGCGCGATCTGCAGCAACCGGACGCCGAGCTGCTCTGGTTCGCCGAGGTGGAGGCGCTGCCGCTGCCCCTGGTCGCCCGCCGCCTGGGACTCGATCCGGCCGGCGTCGCCGAGGAACTCCAGCAGGTGCGCACCCTGTTCCGGGACCGCTGCCACCGCAACCACCTCGACACGCCCATGGACGGCCGGTGTCGCAGCTACGCCCGGCTGCTGGACGCCGTCACCCGCTCCTCCGCCGCCGAGGCCCCCGGCGACCTCTCCCGGCACCTCGCCACCTGCGTGCACTGCGCCGAGGCCGCCGCCTGTCTGCGCCTGCACGGCGGCGCCCTGCCCGGGGCGCTGGCAGGCGGGGTGATCGGCTGGGGAGGCCTCGCCTACCTGGAGCGCCGCCGCCGCGCCGCCGAGGTGCGGCTCGGTGCCGGCCGCCCCGGCTCGACGGGCAGGGCGGGCGCAGAACCGGAGGACGGCGAACAGAAGGCGCGCGCCGCCCGCAACGGACTCCTCGTCGCCGCGGTCCTGGTCTCCGTGCTGGCCCTCGGGGTCTCCCTGATGCCCTTCGGCGGCGACGGCGACGATCTCGGCGCACCCGGCGCCGACCGACAGCCGGTGGCCGACAGCGCTCCGCCCCTGCCGTCCGTCGCGTCCCTGCCGCCCGCGACCTCGAAACCGGCCGACCGGAACACCCCGACCTCGAAGCAGCCGGAGAAATCCCGCAAACCCGAGGAGAAGAACCGCCACACCGAACCGCAGGGCACCTCCTCGCCCACCGACCGGGCCGAACCCGAAAAGAACGAGGATCCCGTCTGCAGGGTCGAGTACGACCTGGTCAACCAGTGGCCCGACGGCTTCCAGGCCACCGTCACCGTCACCAGTACCCGGCCCCTCGAAGCCTGGCGCGTCGCCTGGTCCTTCCGGGACGGCCAGCAGGTCGGCCAGATGTGGGACGCCTCCGTCTCCCAGGACGGCTCCCGCGTCAGCGCCACGGCCGCCGACTACAACAAGTCGGTCCCCGCGGGCGGCGACCTGGCCTTCGGCTTCCTGGCCTCCTGGCGCAGCAAGAACTCCCCGCCGTACGACTTCGAGCTGAACGGCCACGCCTGCGTGAAAAGCGGTTGACGCACCCGCGCCACGGCGGGATACCGTGACGCCGGTTCCGCGCACGCCGCGGTTCCGTGCAGAGAAGAACCGAGCGACGAGGAGGTGTCGACCGATGGCTGTCATTGCGATGAGCGCTGCCCGCATCCAGTTCATGAAGTCCACCTCCATGGCCGCCGGCTGAACCGACCGACTGTCGGGCCGGGGCCGACCTCGGAAGGGTCACCCTTGTCTTCCTCCTCTGCTTCATCCGTTTCCTCCGCGCTCGCCCCCTACGGCTGGGACGAGGCCTGGGCCGGGGCGTTCGCCCCGTACGAGGCCGAAGGACTGCTGCCCGGCCGGGTCGTGCGGGTCGACCGCGGGCAGTGCGACGTCGTCACCGCCGACGGGCCGCTGCGGGCCGACACCGCGTTCGTCACCCCGCACGACCCCCTGCGGGTCGTGTGCACCGGAGACTGGGTCGCCGTCGAACCCGGCGGGAACCCGCGCTACGTCCGCACCTGCCTGCCGCGCCGCACCGCCTTCGTCCGCTCCACCTCCTCCCAGCGGTCCGAGGGGCAGATCCTCGCGGCCAACGTCGACCACGCCGTCATCGCCGTGTCCCTCGCGCTCGAACTGGACCTCGGGCGCATCGAGCGCTTCCTCGCGCTCTCCTGGGAGTCCGGGGCGCAGCCCGTCGTCGTCCTCACCAAGGCCGACCTCGTGCCGGACGCCGTGACCCTGGCGCATCTCGTCCAGGACGTGGAGACGAGCGCGCCCGGCGTGCCGGTCGTGCCCGTCAGCTCCGTGGCCGGCGACGGGCTCGACGTGCTCGCCGCGCTCGTCGGCGGGGGGACGTCCGTGCTGCTCGGGCAGTCCGGCGCCGGCAAGTCGACCCTCGCCAACGCGCTGCTCGGCGAGGACGTCATGGAGGTCCAGGCCACCCGCGACGTCGACGGCAAGGGCCGCCACACCACCACCACCCGCAACCTGCTCGTCCTGCCCGGCGGGGGCGTCCTGATCGACACCCCGGGGCTGCGCGGCGTCGGCCTGTGGGACGCCGAGACCGGCGTCGGGCAGGTGTTCTCCGAGATCGAGGAACTCTCCGAGCGGTGCCGCTTCCACGACTGCGCCCACGAGGCGGAGCCGGGATGCGCCGTGCTGGCCGCCATCGACAGCGGTGAGCTGCCGCAGCGGCGGCTGGAGAGCTATCGCAAGCTGCTGCGGGAGAACCAGCGCATCGTCGCCAAGACCGACGCCCGCCTCCGGGCCGAGATCCGCAAGGACTGGAAACGGAAGGGGGCGATCGGCCGGGCCGCGATGGAGGCGAAGCGGGGAGCGCACTGGCGCTCGTAGCGGCCCCGCGTCCCGCCGACCGGCCCCTGCCCGATCGCGGTGTCCGATTTCCGCCAGCGGCCGCCCGGCCGAGGGCGGAGACTGGACCCGTGATGGACCAGGAAACGGACGAGGACACCAGGTACGAGGCCGTACGCAGCCGGGACGCCCGTTTCGACGGCGTGTTCTTCTTCGCCGTCGAGACGACCGGCATCTACTGCCGTCCGAGCTGCCCCGCGGTCACCCCGAAGCGGTCCAACGTGCGGTTCTTCGCCACGGCCGCCGCCGCGCAGGGCTCGGGCTTCCGGGCCTGCCGGCGGTGCCGCCCGGACGCCGTGCCCGGCTCCGCCGAGTGGAACGTCCGCGCGGACGTGGTGGGCCGGGCCGTGCGGCTGATCGCCGACGGCGTCGTCGACCGGGAGGGCGTCGCCGGGCTCGCCGGACGCCTCGGCTACAGCGCACGGCAGGTGCAGCGGCAGCTCACCGCCGAACTCGGCGCCGGGCCGGTCGCCCTCGCCCGGGCCCAGCGGGCCCACACCGCGCGCGTCCTCGTGCAGACCACCGAGCTGTCCATCACCGAGATCGCGTTCGCGTCGGGCTTCGCCAGCGTGCGGCAGTTCAACGACACGATCCGGGCGGTGTACGCGTCGACGCCGAGCGAACTGCGCGCGAGCGCGCCGCGCAACGGCAGGGGCCACCGTACGGCGACCCCGGACGCCGGCATCCCGCTGCGGCTCGCCCACCGCGGCCCCTACCGGGCCGGACCCGTCTTCGACCTGCTGGAACACCAGGCCGTACCCGGCATCGAGGAGGTGAGCGGCCCGCCCGGCGCCCGCACCTACCGGCGCACCCTCCGCCTCCCGTACGGCACCGGCATCGTCGCCGTCGACGAACGCCCCGGCACCGCCCGGACCGGGCTCGGCGCCCACCCGGGCGGCTGGCTCGACGCCCGGCTGCACCTCACCGACCCGCGCGACCTGACCACCGCCGTCCAGCGGCTGCGACGGCTGTTCGACCTCGACGCCGACCCCTACGCCGTCGACGAGCGCCTCGCGGCCGACCCCCGGCTCGCCCCCCTGATCGTCGCCCGGCCCGGGCTGCGCTCGCCGGGCACCGCCGACCCGGAGGAACTCGCGGTGCGCGCCCTGACCGGCCGGACGGGGGCGGAACGGCTCGTACGCCGCTACGGCAAGGCCCTCGACGCCCCCTGCGGCAGCCTCACCCACCTCTTCCCCGAGCCGGCCGTGCTGGCCGGGGCCGAGCCCGCCGGCACCCTCGGCGCGCTCACCGCCGCCCTCGCCGACCAGGCCGTACGCCTGGATCCGGGCGCCGACCGGGACGACGCGCAGGACGCCCTGCGGGCCGTGCCCGGCCTGGACGCCCGAACCGTCGCCGAGATCCGCACCCGCGCCCTCGGCGACCCGGACGTGGCCCCGCCCGGCCTCGACGCCCCCGACAGCTGGCGCCCCTGGCGCTCGTACGCCGTGAACCACCTGCGCGCAGCAGGGGAGTGGGAGTTGTGATGACCTGCCCGACCTACTGGACGAGCGTGCCCGGCCCCCTCGGGCCGCTGCTCCTCACCGCCGCCCCGACCGGCGAGCTGACCTCCCTGTCCGTGCCCGGACAGAAGGGCGGACGCGTGGTGCGGGACGACTGGCGGCGCGACCCCGGGCCCTTCCGGGAGGCCGAGGAGCAGCTCGCCGCGTACTTCGCCGGGGAACTGAAGGAGTTCCGCCTGGCCCGGCGCACCGAGGGCACCGCCTTCCGCGAGAAGGTCTGGGCCGCGCTGGACGACATCCCGTACGGCTCGACGGCCACGTACGGCGAGATCGCCGCGCGCATCGGAGCGCCCCGGGCCGCCGTGCGGGCGGTCGGCGGTGCGATCGGGGCGAACCCGCTGCTGGTGGTCCGCCCGTGCCACCGGGTGATCGGGGCGGACGGCGCACTGACCGGGTATGCGGGCGGTCTGGACCGCAAGGTGCGGCTGCTGACCCACGAGGGGGTGCTGTCTTCCTGAGGGCCGCCGGCCCAGCGGGGTCCGTCCGAGGGCTGACGGCTCAGCCCCAGAGGACCGCGCCCAGCCAGGCCGCCGCGATCAGCTGGCAGGTGAACAGTTCGGTCAGGATGCTGGAGCCGCCCGCGCGCATGACCGTGCGCAGGGCGGCCATCGCGTCGGTGTGGCGGCCGAGGCGGAGCCGTTCGAAGAGGTAGACACCGCCCAGGAAGCCGGGGATCGCGCCGAGGACGGGTATCAGGACGAAGCCCAGGACGGAACCGGCCCCGGCACAGGCCAGCATGCGGCGGGTGGTGCCGTTCATACGCAGCCGCCGGGGCGGGAGCGCCCAGCGGACGGCCTGGGAGACCAGCAGCAGGACCGTGGCTCCGACCAGCACCCACCAGGTGACGGGCTGCGGGTCCTTCAGCGCCCACCACATGACCGCTGCCCACACCAGCAACGATCCCGGCATGGCGGGCAGCAGCACTCCGCACAGCCCGAGCAGGATGACCAGCCCGACCAGCAGGAGGTCCCACACTCCCATCTACCCAGACTGCCGGAACACCGGAGAACGCGCAGGTCAGAAGCGTGGGCAGGGCTCAGACCCGCAGGTCAGCCACGCGCGCCGCGCCGGGCTCCGCTTTTCGCATGACCGTTCTACGGCTCACTCGACGTGCCGCTCACCGCCCCTTGGTGGGCCGGTTTTTTCCACAAGCCCCGTTTTCATCCGGCTCGTGCGGTGGACAATGACGGTCATGAGCCAGCAGGGGGGAAGGCCCACCGGTCACGAGGACGACTGGTGGAGGGAGTTGTACGACGACTCCACCGACGACACGGGCCCCGCGCCGGCGCGGGATTCCCTCGACGACCGGTTCGCGTCGGCGTCGGGGGCGGTGGCAGACGGGACGGAGGGGCGGACTGGTTCCTCGGAGGGGTCGGGCTCCTCGGACCGACCGGGGCCCTCGGACCGATCGGGGCCCTCGGACCGATCGGGGCCCTCGGACCGATCGGGGCCCTCGGACCGATCGGGGCCCTCGGACCGATCGGGGCCCTCGGAGCGGTCGGGTTCCTCGGACCGGTCGATGGGCCGGGACTTCGGAGCGGAGCCGGCGGTCCCGGCGCCCCGGACCGGTGCCGACGACATGCTGGACACGCCCCGCCCGAACGACAGGTCCCCGCAACGCGCGCCCTGGGAGCCACCACCGCCCGGCCCCACCGGGCCGGTGAGCTTCCCGACCACGGCGCGTCCATCGCAGCGGGCCGACCAGCCCCCCGCCCACGCACCCTCGGACGAGCGCCCGGGACCCGTCGCCCCGTCGCCCGGCGCCCGTACGCCCTCGGGCGAACAGCGAGGTGAAGCAGCGCCGCCTGCGGCCGACGCCCGTACGCCCTCGGACGAGCGCGCGGGGCCGGTCGCCTCGCCGCCCGGCGCCCGTACGCCCTCGGGCGAACAGCGAGGTGAAGCAGCGCCGCCTGCGGCCGACGCCCGTACGCCCTCGGACGAGCGCGCGGGGCCGGTCGCCTCGCCGCCCGGCGCCCGTACGCCCTCGGGCGAACAGCGAGGTGAAGCAGCGCCGCCTGCGGCCGACGCCCGTACGCCCTCGGACGAGCGCGCGGGCCCTTTCGCCCCGGCCCCGCAGAGCCCGGGGCAGCCGCCCGCGCCGGTGGTTCCCGACGGGGGAACGCCCCGGGTCCCGCCACCTCCCACAGCCCCTCCGACCTGGCCGAACCCCGAGTCTCACCCGGCCAGGGGGGCCGTGCCGCCGCTCCCCGCCGGGCCGCCGTCCGTGGTCCCACCGCCCGAAGAGCCGCCGTCCGTGGTCCCACTCCCCGAAAAGCCGCCGTCCGTACCCGCGCGTCCATCCGAGTCGCCGCCCGAGGCGCCCTCGCCCCCGGCCACCGATCCCTCTCCCGACGAGCACAGCCCCCGGATCGAGCGCCCCGCGCCCGTCGCCCGGTCCCGTGGTCACGTCGGCACGCGGCCGCCCACGTACGACGCCGAACCCACCGCTCTCCCGGCCGCCGATCCGGACGATCTCGACGATCTCGTGGCGGACACCGTGCTGGACGGGGCCCGGTACGGGGCCTGTACGGTGCGGGCCGTCTCCCTGCGGGGGGACTCCGCGCGGTATCGCGGAGAACCCCGCCGGGACGCGCTGCTCACCGCCCGGTTCGGCGCGGGGGAGCACGCGCTGCTGCTGGTGGCGATGGCGACCGGCGCCCGGGCCACGCCCGGGGCGCACCGGGCCGCCGCCGAGGCCTGCCACTGGATCGGGCGAGCCGTCGGGCGCAGCCACGCACGGCTCGTGGAGGACATAAGGGACGGCCGGCGCGGCGACCTGAAGTCCGGGCTGCACCGGCTCACCGACCGCAGCCTCGGCAAGCTGCGGGCCAGCGCCTCCGAGCAGGGCGTCGATCCAGGGGAGTACGCGGCCAGCCTGCGCTGCCTGCTGCTGTCGGCCGACCCGGAGTGCCGGACGCGGGTGTTCTTCGGGGTCGGACCGGGTGGACTGTTCCGGCTGCGGGAGGGGGAGTGGCAGGACATCGAGCCGCAGGTCGCCGAGGTCAAGGGCGATCCCGTCGTGGGTTTCGGTTCGCCGCCCTCCGAGACCCCCGAGGGCGACCGGCTCACCATGGACCTGGGCATCCCGACCCCGCCCAGCCCGTACGAACCGGCCCCGGAGCCGCCCCGCGAGCCCTTCCGCTTCCGGACCTCCGTCGCCCGCCCGGGTGACACGCTCCTGATGTGCAGCGGCGGCCTGGCCGACCCCCTGCGCGGCGAGCCCGAACTGGGCGAGTACCTCGCCGAGCGGTGGTCCCGCCCCGATCCACCCGGTCTCGCCGCGTTCCTCGCCGACTCCCAGGTACGGGTCAAGGGTTATGCGGACGACCGTACGGCCGCCGCGGTATGGGAGGCGTGAGCGCGACCGGTGTGACTTGATGGAACCCGGAGGGATCCCAGGAGACCGAAGGGGCAGACGAGAACCATGGCCAAACAGAACGTCGCGGAACAGTTCGTCGACATCCTGACCCGTGCCGGAGTCAAACGTCTCTACGGAGTCGTCGGCGACAGCCTCAACCCGGTCGTCGACGCCGTCCGCCGCAACTCCGCCATCGACTGGATCCACGTCCGGCACGAGGAGACCGCCGCCTTCGCCGCCAGTGCCGAGGCGCAGATCACCGGCGGGCTCGCCGCCTGCGCCGGCTCCTGCGGCCCCGGCAACCTCCACCTCATCAACGGCCTCTACGACGCCCACCGCTCCATGGCCCCGGTCCTCGCCCTCGCCTCGCACATCCCGTCCAGCGAGATCGGCCTCGGCTTCTTCCAGGAGACCCACCCCGACCGGCTGTTCACCGAGTGCAGCCACTACAGCGAGATGATCTCCAGCCCGGAGCAGATGCCGCGGCTGCTGCAGACCGCCATCCAGAACGCCGTCGGACGCAGCGGCGTCAGCGTCGTCACCCTGCCCGGCGACATCGCCGACCGGCCCGCCCCGGAGAAGGCGGTCGAGACCGCCCTCGTCACCTCCCGCCCGACGGTCCGCCCGGGGGACGCCGAGATCGACCGGCTCGTCGAGATGATCGACGAGGCCGGCAAGGTCACCCTCTTCTGCGGCAGCGGCACGGCCGGTGCGCACGCCGAGGTCATGGAGTTCGCGGGGAAGATCAAGTCCCCGGTCGGGCACGCCCTGCGCGGCAAGGAGTGGATCCAGTACGACAACCCCTTCGACGTCGGCATGAGCGGACTGCTCGGATACGGGGCCGCCTACGAGGCCACCCACGAGTGCGACCTGCTGATCCTGCTCGGCACCGACTTCCCGTACAACGCCTTCCTCCCCGACGACGTCAAGATCGTGCAGGTCGACATCCGGCCCGAACACCTCGGCCGCCGCTCCAAGCTGGACCTCGCGGTGTGGGGCGACGTACGGGAGACGCTGCGCTGTCTGATCCCGCGGGTGAAGGAGAAGAAGAACCGCCGCTTCCTCGACCGGATGCTCAAGAAGCACGCCGACGCGCTGGAAGGCATCGTGAAGGCGTACACCCGCAAGGTCGAGAAGCACACGCCGATCCACCCCGAGTACGTGGCGTCCGTGCTCGACGAAGTCGCCTCCGACGACGCCGTGTTCACCGTCGACACCGGCATGTGCAATGTCTGGGCCGCCCGCTACATCTCACCCAACGGCCGCCGCCGCGTCATCGGTTCCTTCTCCCACGGCTCCATGGCGAACGCGCTTCCCATGGCGATCGGCGCCCAGTTCACCGACCGGGGGCGGCAGGTCGTGTCGATGTCCGGCGACGGAGGCTTCTCCATGCTGATGGGCGACTTCCTGACGCTGGTGCAGTACGACCTCCCCGTGAAGGTCGTCCTGTTCAACAACTCCTCGCTCGGCATGGTCGAGTTGGAGATGCTGGTCGCCGGCCTCCCGTCGTACGGCACCACGAACAGGAACCCCGACTTCGCCGCCGTCGCCCGTGCCTGCGGTGCGTACGGCGTGCGCGTCGAGAAGCCCAAGGACCTCCCCGGGGCCCTGAAGGACGCCTTCAAGCACAAGGGGCCGGCCCTCGTCGACATCGTCACCGACCCCAACGCGCTGTCCATCCCGCCGAAGATCAAGGCCGAGATGGTGACCGGCTTCGCCCTGTCCGCCTCGAAGATCGTGCTGGACGGCGGGGTCGGCCGGATGCTGCAGATGGCCCGCTCCAACCTGCGCAACGTTCCCCGGTTCTAGCTGTAGGGCATCCACTCGCGAGCCGAGATGTCGTACACGTAGCGGGGCAGGCCCTTGATCCCGCTGGTGCGGAACGGGCTGCCGTCGTCGTCGATCCGGACCGTCCCCCTGCGGCCCTGGGAGGACCAGTCCAGCTCCAGGTGCCAGCGGCAGTCGCACCCTTGGGTCCTGGCGTTGACCAGCAGCACCTCGGGATCCCGCGCGGAGACGCGGTACGGCATGCGCACCGCCGGGATCGGCGTACCCGCGTCGCTCCCGGCGACCGCGCGGGCGATGGGGCGGTCCTTGTCCAGGTTCACGTCGAAGGAACGCGGGGTGATCGAACCGCCGCAGCCCCGGTTCATCGCATAGGCGTTGCCCCGCGCCGGTGCCGTCCGCCCCACCACGCGCACGCGCAGCGCCTCCAGCACGACGGCCGTGTCGGTGCGCCCCTGCACGGTCAGCTGTACGAGCGTCTCGCCGCCGTGCACCGCGTTCTGCGTCGCGGCCCAGACCCCGGCGTCCTGCGGGACCGGCGGCGGTGGCACCTGCGCGGGCGGCTTGGCGACGACGTAGTCGTGACCGCAGCCGAGCTTCCAGGACTGGGAGTCGGCGGACCAGGTCAGGGGTGGGGCGGAGGCGGTCGTGCCGGGAGGCGGGGTGGTGCGGGCGGAGGGGGACGGGGAGGGCTTCGGCTGCTTCGGGGTGGCGGACGGCGCGGGCCGCCGAGCGGTGGGGGAGCTGTCGCTCGGGGTCGGCGAGGCGCTCTTTCGGTCCCGGGGTTCGGCCTTCGCCGTACCGGACGGGGCCGGCCCGGTCACAGGGGCCCGGTCGCCGGTGGTCGTACGCCGATCGTCCGGCAGCGCGGTGAGGCTCCCGAGGGCCGCGAGCGTCGCGCAGACGGCGGCCAGTGCGACCGCGACGCGTCTGCGGCGGTACCAGGGGCGGAGGCCGGGCGGCGGGGATTGTGCTGTGGAGCGGTCGGCCGGGCCGTCGACGACGTCCCGTGCACCCTCCGGCTCGTCCACCGTGGCGCAGGCCGCGTCCTGCCGTGCCGGAGCGGCCGGGCTCGCCGATCGGGGCCGCTGCCGCGCCGCCACCGCCAGGAGCCAGCGGCGGTGCAGCTCCAGACGTTCCTCCGGGGACGCCCCGCACAGGGCGGCGAAGCGCTCCACGGGGGCGAAGTCGACCGGGACCGCGTCGCCCGCGCAGTAGCGGTGCAGGGTCGAGGTGTTCATGGCCAGGCGGCGGGCCAGCGAACCGTAACTGCGGTCCGTGCGCTCCTTGAACGTCCTCAGCAGCGCCGCGAACTCCCCGACGTCGTCCGCGTTGTCCATGCCGTCCATGTCGTCCTGTGCCGACACCCGTTCCCCCGTCTCCAACGTCGGACCCGGCCCGGAACGGCATCCCAGGCACCCCATGTACCTGCACGTCAGACGGGCTGGGATGGTTCCACCGGGACCGATCGGAGGCGGGCTGTTGCGTCCGCCCGGTGGGACCGCTGATGCTCTTGGTGTCGCACCGACCAGGTCCGGGCCGACCAGCGGGCCTCGGGGCGGCATCCGACATCCACGCATTCATCCACGGGGGGACACCCATGCCCATGCGCATCCCGACAAGCGCGCTCACCGCACTCACCGTCGCCGCCGTCGCGGCCGGCACGGTCCTCACCGCACCGGCGGCCGGCGCCGCACCGAAGGCCGCCGGGCCCAAGTTCCTGTCGGCGTCCCAGCTGCCGCCGCACCCGACCTCGTCCTGGACGGCCGGCCCGGTCACCGAAGGGTTCCCGGAGGGACTCGGCTTCTGTGTGAGCACGGAGGGCGTGCCCTCCTACGACTACCGGCACCGGGAGTTTTGGACCGACCTGGACACCGGCGCCGTGCAGTTGACCGTCGTGGCGGACACAGCCGCCCTGGCCAAGGCCCTGGCGAAGCACTACGACGACCTGATCCGCACCTGCGCCGACCGGATCGAGGAGAACGACCCGGACGTCGAGGCGGAGGGCCGGGACTACGGTTCGCTGCCCGTCGAGGAGGGGGCCCGTGTCCGCGGCCTGCACACCGAGACGTCCTGGGGCGCCACGGACATCTCGCTGCTGTCCGTCGGACGGGACGGCAAGACCGTCACCGTCGTGTCGTGGGGCCAGATGGGCGACTTCGACGACGCCCCCGTGACGGCCTTCAAGAAGACGACGACCACCGCCGTCAACAAGCTGTACTGACCGCGCCCGCCGAAGGACCGGGGCCGTCCTCCCGCCACGGGGGTGGGGAGGACGGCCCCGTACCGGTTCCGGCCGCTGTCAAGACCGTCGCACTTCGGCCAACTTCACCGGAGTGCCGCGCACGGCGGCCCGTCGCCCCGGCCCCTTCTCGCGTACGCAGGGATCGACAGCCGGCCCTCGGCCCATCGTCCGATCTCCGGCGGTCAAGGATCCACCCGAGGACGTCGACCGGCCGCTCTCCCGTCCCCCTGCGCGCCGTCGCCGTCCTGCTCGGCGGCCCGCCGCCCGGGCCGCCCGCCCCGTTCCGGTGGCCGAACACCCGGTCGTTGACGATTCGACATGACTGCCGCGTTTGCGATGGGGCATGGATCCCCGTGAACGTGTTCGAGCAGGAGGGGAACCGACATCGGCGCGCGGGCGGGGGTCATGGAGAGGCAGGCACGACGAGGCGGTCCCATAGCGATCGGGGGCTTCTCGGCGAAGACGGTGGAGGACAGGACCGACGATGTCACGGAACACGATCCGGCGCCGCAGTTGAGGCGCCGACTCGGGCGAGCGGACCTGCGGGCCGTCCCGGAAGCCCGCAGGGCCCTGCGGGAACTGCTCGGGCAGTGGGGGAAGCACGGGCAGTCCGACGTCGCCGAACTGCTCACCAGCGAGCTCGTCACCAACGCGATCGTCCACACCGACCACGACGCGGTCCTCACGGCCACCGTCGGACCCCGCGGACTGCGGGTCGAGGTCCGGGACTTCGTCGCCCGCAGACCGCGAGTGCGCGTACCGGTCGCCGACGAGGGCACGAACGGCAGGGGCCTGTTCCTGGTGCAGTCCCTCGCGGACGCCTGGGGTGTCCGGCCGCACGGCGTGGGCAAGGCCGTCTGGTTCGAGCTGGGGGCCGGGGCGGCGTGAACGCCGAGGGGGCGCGGCCCGCAGGCCACGCCCCCTCGCCGCTCTGCTGCGGCTCGGCTAACCGAACTGCTGCTCAAGGTCCTTGAGCTTGCGCTCCAGGGAGTCCAGACGCGGCAGCGCCATGGTGTCGTCCTCCGCGGTGAGGTCGACCGTCACCGGGTCAGTTCCTTTGCGCACCGGCTGAAGGGAGGGACGCGAGCGCACGGGCAGGGGCTCCGGCGCGGATATGGCAGGCTCCGCGGAGACCTGCGAGGAGTCGCGCTCCACCTGCACCTCCAGCTGCCGTCCGCCACCCCGGCCGAAGTGGCCGCGGTGACCGCGGCTGATCGCCTTCAGCTGGGCCCGCTCCACGCGCTGCTGGTCGCGCCGTCGCTGCCGGGCCTCTTCCTTCTTGCGCTTGTCGTCGCGCACCTCGTCGACCGCCTCGTCCAGGCTGCGCACATTCTCGAGGAGCATCAGCGACCAGGCGCGGTAGGTCTCCCGGGGGGCCCGCAGCCAGCGCACCATGCGGATCTGCGGCAGCGGGCGGGGCACCAGGCCCTGCTCCCGCAGGGCGGCCCGGCGGGTCTGCTTCAGCGCACGGTCGAAGAGGACCGCCGCCGACAGGGACATGCCCGCGAAGAAGTGGGGGGCACCCGCGTGGCCGACGCCCCGGGGCGCGTGCACCCAGTTGAACCAGGCCGCGGCGAAGGCGAACGTCCACACCAGTATCCGGGAGCCGAGCGCCGCGTCACCGTGGCTGGCCTCGCGCACCGCGAGGACGGAGCAGAACATCGCCGCGCCGTCCAGGCCGAACGGGACGAGGTACTGCCAGCCGCCCGAGAGCCCGAGGTTCTGCTCGCCGAAGCCGACCAGACCGTGGAAGGAGAGCAGGGCGGCGACGGCCGCACAGCAGAAGAGGAGGAGGTAGGAGAGGGTGCCGTAAAGGGCTTCCTTGCGTCTGCGGCGTTCCTCGCTGCGCTCCCAGGAGTCGTCCGCGCTCGTGTCCTTGACCGAGGAGCGCTTGCCGCGCGCGAGCACCGCCACCGCCGCCAGCATGCCCAGGAGAAGCACGGCGCCCGGAAGCAGCCAGTTCAGCGATATGTCGGTCAGTCTCATCTGGGTGGTCCCTTGCATTGGGATAGGGCGTAACGCCCGCCATAGTGGCCCAATCCCATCGACCCTCAGGGGGTTTCGGGGCAAGAGGCCGCCAAGGAAGTGCAAGGGAATGCCCAGGGCGGCGTTCTGCTCGAACTGCCGCTTGAGGCTCGGGAGTTGAGTTCGAACAAGACTACCCGTACGAGTGGTTCCTCGGAAAGTTCCCGTGACACGTGGGGATGATGTGAATCGCCTGTGGGTACGCGGGTGTCCGGTTCCGCGATCTTACGGGACGGCGGGCGGAGGGACCCCGCCCGAGCCTCAACCGGCCGTCGCCAGCAGCCTGGTGACGCGTTCGGTGTCGCAGGTGCGCGGGCAGGTGGCGCAGGTGTCCTCCGGACGCAGCGTGTAGAACATGCAGCAGCTCGCGCGGTCCCGGGTGAGCAGCGGTTCGCCGCCCGGGCCGGCCAGCTCCCGGAACGCCGCCGTGCCGACGTACGGCTTGGTCGCTCCCGGCAGGAGCAGCTCCAGCTCGCGCATCGCACGCCGCTCCTCGATCTCGCCGAGCAACTGGGCGATGTACCACAGCCCTTCGACGATCTCGTCGGTCGCCATACCCCACAGGGCGCGCCCGCGGCGCCGCATCCGGGGGCCGAAACCGGTCAGCACCGGCTCCAGGTGCTCGGCGACCGCCGCCCGTACCTCCGCCCGTAGCGCCTCCTCGTCGGGGACGACCCGGGCGCCCGGCAACGCGGCCGCCTCGTCGCCGGGCAGGCAGGCGAAGCCGGAGGGGCGGACGGCCAGGTGTCCGAGGGCGTGGCCCGGGGCGGTGCGGTCGTAGGAGACATGGGTCACGGGGTAGCGGGGGACCCGGCGGTTCAGGAACCACGGCACGGTGATCAGGAGGCAGGCGGGCCAGGCGTAGCGGTGCAGGCCGAAGCTCGCGACGACGTCGGGGCGGGCCTGCGTGCCGTAGTCCCGCTGGATCTGGTCCACGTCCCACGCGAGGAAGCGGTCCAGGGCTGGGCCGGCGGCCGCGAGGTCGGCGGCGGTGGTCCAGCCGTGGCCCTGCGGGGTCTCGTCGACTGCGTCCAGTTCGGTGACGGCGAGCCCCGGGAGGACCTCGGCCAGGCGGGCGTAGGCGCCGGAGACGGCCGAAAGGGGCGCAGGCATGTGATCACCGATCCGTCGGGTGAAACGGGGTCCTTAAAGGTAAGCCTAACCTTACTCATGATCTCGAAAAGTTGAACGAGGATTTGAACTGGGGGCCGGGGCGCTTATGGTGCTTGACGGACGAGTAACAACCCGCCGTAATGACCCCAAGTACCGATACGTCCGGAGGAGGACCCGTGAGGCAGGGAGCGCAGGGCTCCGCGGAAACGGGGACTCCGTGGGCAGCGGCGGGAGCGGCCGCGCCGGGCGGTCCGGTCGCGTCAGGTGGTCCGGCTGCGCCCGGTGGTCCGGTGGGGCCGGGTGGTCCGGTGGGGTCGGCGGAGCAGGCGCGGGTGCCGCGGCAGGCCGGGACGGTGCGGGGCGAGCACACGCACAGTGAGCCGCCCGCGCCGGTCGCCCCGCGGGTCCGGCCGGTGGTCCGGCGGGCCTCGGTGCGCGGGCAGATCCTGGACGCGCTGCGGGCCGCGCTGGTGGCGGGGGATCTACGGCCCGGAGAGGTGTACTCGGCGCCGGTGCTGGGCGAGCGGTTCGGGGTGTCGGCGACGCCGGTCCGGGAGGCCATGCAGCAACTGGCCCTCGAAGGGGCCGTCGAGGTCGTGCCGAACCGCGGGTTCCGGGTGGTCGAGCGGGGTGTGCGGGAACTGGGAGAGCTGGCCGAGGTCCGGGCGCTGATCGAAGTCCCGGTGATGCTGCGGCTGGCGCGTACCGTGCCCGCCGAACGCTGGGCCGAGCTGCGCCCTCTCGCCGAGGCGACGGTCCGCGCGGCGTCCTCGGGCTGCCGCGCGACCTACGCGGAGTCCGACCGGGGGTTCCACCGGGCCGTGCTGTCCCTCTCGGGGAACGTGCAACTGGTCCGGATCGCTGAGGACCTGCACCGCAGGGCGCAGTGGCCGCTGGTCGGAGGTGGACGGGGAGTTCGGGGGCGTGCCGAGCTGCTGGCGGACGCCCACGAGCACACGGCCTTGCTGGACGCGCTGGTCGCACGGGATCTGGATGTGGTGCGGGCGCTGGTGGGCGAGCATTTCGCGGGGGCGGCTGCCGCGGGCTGAGCGGCGGTGTCACTCCTTCTCGTCGCTGGTGGGCCGGGCCGCGCCGGGCTGCGGACCCACCCGGCACCGGCGGCGACGCAGCGGCCCCCGTCCCGCCGGGCTGCGGACCCACCCGGCAACGGCGGCGGCGCAGCGGCACCCGCCGCGCCGGGCTGCGGACCCACCCGGCAACGGCGGCGGCGCAGCGGCACCCGCCGCGCCGGGCTGCGGACCCACCCGGCACCGGCGGCGACGCTGCGACGCAGCGGCACCCGCCGCGCCGGGCTGCGGACCCACCCGGCACCGGCGGCGACGCCCAGTACCCGCAACCCCCTAAGCCGTCGCAGCCGGCGGTACCGGCGGAGCCAACTGGCGGGCCAGCCAGGTCGGTACGCCCCCCAGGAGGCGGAACAGCCGGCGGGCCTCCTCCCGCAGTCGGGACGCCTCCGGCTCCGTCTCGGTGTCGGCGAGGGAGACCAGCGCCGGGGCCGTACCGACGAGATAGCCCAGCTCCTCCCGGATCCGCAGCGACTCCGCGAATCCGTGCCGCGCCTCCGCCAGCTCCCCTTCGCGCAGGGCCAGTCCGGCCAGGTGGCGCCAGGTGAACGACAACAGCAGCGGGTCGGAGTGCGCGGTCGCGCCGGCGTGGGCACGGCGGTACGCGGCGCGGGCGGACTGGGGCGCGCTCGTCAGGTTCTCGGCCAGGAGCCCCCGCCGGAAGTCGAGCAGAGCCCGCGCCGGAGCCCCCGGAGGGACCAGTGCCGCCGCCCGGCCGAGCGCGGCCCGTGCCTCGTCGGCCCGGTCCCGCACCGCGAGCACTGTCGCCGCGTAGGCCAAGTACCCGCGTTCACAAGCGGCCGCGCCCCGTTCGTCGTCGCTGTGGGCCATCGCCTCGGCCGTGCGCAGCGCGTCCTCGGCCTCCTCCCAGCCCTGCTCGGTGTACAGACACCGCTCCACCAGCAGCGCCGCGCGCTGCAGCGCCGCCGCCGGTGTGGCCGGCAGCAGCAGGGCGGCCGCGTCGGCCCAGCACCCGCGGGAGCGCAGCCGCCATACCGCGGTCTGGAGGGGATCGTCACCGGCGGTCGTTCCGTTACCAGACATGGCGGTATGCGCCACGTTGCCCTCCCCGAGCACGCCATCGAGCTGTTGAGTGGTGGCGGCATCTCAGCATGAATCGGCGGGCCGGGCCAAGGGGGTGGGTGAAGGATTTCACAAAGTCGTGGGACTCGGGGGTGCCCGGGGTTTGCCGCCGGGACACCCCGCGTATCAGCTCATGCGCAGTGCCAGGAAGAAGTCCAGCTTGTCCTCGAGGCGTGACAGGTCACGGCTCGTCAACTGCTCGATTCGGCCGACCCGGTAGCGCAGCGTGTTGACGTGCAGGTGCAGACGGGTGGCGCATCGGGTCCAGGAGCCGTCGCAGTCGAGGAAGGCCTCCAGGGTCGGGATGAGCTCGGCGCGGTGGCGGCGGTCGTAGTCGCGCAGCGGGTCCAGCAGGCGGGCCGTGAAGGCCCGGCGGACGTCGTCCGGGACGAAGGGCAGCAGCAGGACGTGCGAGGCCAGCTCCTGGTGACCCGCCGCGCAGACCCGGCCCGGCCGGGCCGCGGCGACCCGCCGGGCGTGGCGGGCCTCCTCCAGCGCGCCGCGCAGACCCTCCGCCGAGTGGACGGCCGCGCTGACACCCAGGGTGAGCCGGCCGTCGTCGTCGAGGCCCGCCGTGAGGGGTTCCCGTACCGATGCCAGGAGCGTGTCCGCGAGGATGCCCGTCTCCGAGCCGTCGTGCTCCGTCGAGACGGCCGGGAGGGGGACCAGGGCGATGGCCTCGTCGCCCGTGTGGGCCACCGCGATGCGGTCGGAGTGCTCCGGCCCCGCGACCGCGGGATCGACGAGGACCTCCTCCAGCAGGGCCTGTGCCACCGGGCCGCCCTCGATCTCCCCGCCCTCCCAGTCGACGCGGGCCACGACCACCTGCCAGTGCGGCGCGGCGCCCAGACCGGGCAGCAGCACCGGCGCGGCCACGCGCAGGCGGGCGGCGATCTCGGCGGGCGCCGCGCCCGTCTGGACCAGCTCCAGGACCTCCTGGGCCAGGCGGCGGCGCACCGTGCGGGCCGCGTCGCGGCGGTCGCGTTCGACCGCGATCAGCTGGGTGACGCCGTAGAGCAGGTCCAGGCGCTCCTCGGGCCAGTCCCCGGCGTCCGCCTCCACGGCCAGCAGCCAGTCCGCCAGGACGGTCTCGCGCACGTCCCGGGCCGACTGCGGGGAACGGCCCGTGGAGCGGACCGGGAACAGGGAGTACGTCGTGGCGCCCAGGACGACGCGGTGGGGGCCGAGGCGGCCCGTCCGGGCGGCGGCCAGGTGCTCCCCGGCGAGCCGGGCGCACGTCTCGGCCGGCAGGGCGGGTCCCGTCGCCTTCGAGCCCGCGATCAGCCGGCCGGTGGGGGAGAGGACCCAGGCGCGCAGGTCCAGGTCCGTGCCGAGCAGGTCGAGGACCACGTCGGGGCCGCCGCCCGCCGGTCCTGCGGTCATCATGCGGCGGTGGCGGTCGACCACCGCCGCGAGGTCCCCGGCGCGCTCGCCGGAGACCTGCCGTACGACGTGCTCGGTGATCGTCGCGAACGCCACCGACTCGTGCACCGCGAAGAGCGGGAGGCGGTGCCGGGCGCAGGCCACGACCAGGTCCTCCGGCACGTCCCCGAGCTCGGCCTCGCCCGCGGCGAGCGCCGTCACACCCGCCTGCACCAGGATCCGGACGAACGGCTCCGAGTCGCCCGCGTTCCTGCGCCAGGCCAGGCCCGTGAGCACCAGTTCGCCGCCCGAGAGGTAGCGGCTGGGGTCGCGCAGGTCGGTGGTCATCACACCCCGCACGGTGCGGTCCAGCTCGTCCTCGCCGCCGAGCAGCTTGAGGCCCAGCGCGTCGGTGTCCAGCAGTGCGCGCAGCCGCATTCTCGTCGCCGCCGTTCTTTGTCTCGAAATCAAGCCCTGCCCCGGTTGTGTTCCAGGTCACGCGGTCGTGTCGCGTGTTTCCACAGGAGAACGAGGAGGTTTCCACGGGCCTCCGTTCATACGAATCTACAAGATGCCTGTTCTGGCCAGCCAACTCCTTCATGGTTTCCGTGACTGACTCGCTTGGCGCAACGCGCTGTGTACTGAGGCCAAGACGCGTGAACAGCACATGAAACGAGCCGGGACCGCCGCACACGGATTGGCTCAATCTGAACGCCCCACGAGAAGACGAAGAAGAGAGCCGGTCATGGACTTCCTTCGCCCCGCCAGCTGGGAGGAGGCGCTCGCCGCGAAAGCCGAGCACCCCACAGCTGTGCCGATTGCGGGTGGCACCGACGTGATGGTCGAGATCAACTTCGACCACCGCCGGCCCGAGTACCTCTTGGACCTGAACCGCATCGGCGACCTCTTCGAGTGGGAGGTCGGCGAGGACAGCGTGCGGCTCGGTGCCTCCGTGCCGTACACGAAGATCATGGAGAACCTGCGCGCCGAGCTGCCGGGTCTCGCCCTCGCCTCGCACACGGTCGCCTCCCCGCAGATCCGCAACCGCGGCGGCGTCGGCGGCAACCTCGGCACCGCCTCCCCGGCCGGTGACGCCCACCCCGCGCTGCTCGCCGCGGGCGCCGAGGTGGAGGTCGAGTCGGTGCGCGGCTCGCGCCGCATCCCGATCGACGCGTTCTTCACGGGTGTGAAGCGCAACGCGCTGGCCGCCGACGAGCTGATCCGCGCCGTGCACGTGAAGAAGGCCGACGGGCCGCAGCAGTTCTCCAAGGTGGGGACCAGGAACGCGATGGTCATCGCCGTGTGCGCCTTCGGCCTCGCGCTGCATCCCGAGACCCGGACCGTGCGGACCGGGATCGGTTCGGCCGCTCCGACCCCCGTCCGGGCCGAGGTCGCCGAGGAGTTCCTGAACGCCGCGCTGGAGGAGGGCGGCTTCTGGGACAACGGGCAGATCATCACCCCGTCGGTCGCCAAGCAGTTCGCGGACCTGTGCTCCGCCGCCTGCAACCCGATCGACGACGTCCGGGGCACCGCGAGCTACCGCCGCCACGCCGTCGGCGTCATGGCCCGCCGCACGCTGACCTGGACCTGGGAGTCCTACCGCGGCGCCCGCCGCACCATCGAGGGAGCTGCGTGATGCGCGTCAACTTCACGGTCAACGGCCGTCCGCAGGAAGCCGACGACGTGTGGGAGGGCGAGTCCCTGCTGTACGTGCTGAGGGAGCGGCTCGGCCTGCCGGGCTCGAAGAACGCCTGCGAGCAGGGCGAGTGCGGTTCGTGCACGGTCCGTCTGGACGGCGTGCCGGTGTGCGCGTGCCTGGTCGCCGCCGGGCAGGTGGAGGGCCGTGAGGTCGTCACCGTCGAGGGGCTCGCCGACTTCGCCAAGCAGCGCGCCGAGGGCGGTTGCGCGGCCGGCGCCTGCGGAACGTCGTTGCAGAGCGCCCGGGAATGGGACGCCAAGGGCGCCGACTCGCATACCGGCGAGGGCACCGAGCTGTCCCCGATCCAGCAGGCGTTCATCGACGCCGGCGCCGTCCAGTGCGGCTTCTGCACGCCCGGTCTGCTGGTCGCGGCCGACGAGATGCTGGAGCGCAACCCGAACCCGAGCGACGCGGACATCCGCGAGGCCCTGTCGGGCAACCTGTGCCGCTGCACCGGCTACGAGAAGATCATGGACGCGGTCCGCCTCGCGGCCGCCCGGCAGTCAGAGGCGGTCTGATCATGGCTTCCCCCAGTGGAACCCCCACGAAGATCACCCAAGGCTCCCGGACCAGGGGCGGCATCGGCGAGTCCACGCTCCGCCCCGACGGCATCCTCAAGGTCACCGGCGAGTTCGCGTACTCGTCCGACATGTGGCACGAGGACATGCTGTGGGGGCAGATCCTCCGCTCGACCGTCGCGCACGCCGAGATCGTGTCCATCGACACGAGCCAGGCCCTGGCCATGCCCGGCGTTCACGCCGTCATGACGTACGACGACCTGCCGACCGACGTGAAGAACTACGGCCTGGAGATCAAGGACACCCCGGTCCTCGCCCACGGCAAGGTCCGCCACCACGGGGAGCCGGTCGCCATCGTCGCCGCCGACCACCCGGAGACCGCGCGCCGGGCCGCCGCGAAGATCAGGGTCGACTACCGGGAACTGCCCGTCATCACCGACGAGGCCTCCGCCACCGCCCCGGACGCGCTCCTCGTCCACGAGAACCGCGACGACCACCACGCGGGTCACGTCCCCCACCCGAACATCGTCCACCGCCAGCCGATCGTCCGCGGTGACGTCGCCGCGGCGCGCGAGCGGGCCGACGTGATCGTCACGGGCGAGTACACCTTCGGCATGCAGGACCAGGCCTTCCTCGGCCCCGAGTCCGGCCTCGCCGTGCCCGAGGAGGACGGCGGCGTCCACCTCTACATCGCCACCCAGTGGCTGCACAGCGACCTGCGCCAGATCGCGCCCGTGCTCGGCCTGCCCGAGGACAAGGTGCGGATGACGCTGTCCGGCGTCGGCGGCGCGTTCGGCGGCCGCGAGGACCTGTCGATGCAGATCCACGCCTGCCTGCTGGCCCTGCGCACCGGCAAGCCCGTCAAGATCGTCTACAACCGCTTCGAATCCTTCTTCGGGCACGTCCACCGCCACCCGGCCAAGCTCCACTACGAGCACGGGGCCACCAAGGACGGCAAGCTCACCCACCTCAAGTGCCGGATCGTCCTGGACGGCGGTGCCTACGCCTCCGCCTCCCCGGCCGTCGTCGGCAACGCCTCCTCCCTGTCCGTCGGTCCGTACGTGGTCGAGGACGTGGACATCGAGGCCATCGCCCTCTACACCAACAACCCGCCCTGCGGCGCGATGCGCGGCTTCGGCGCGGTCCAGGCGTGCTTCGCCTACGAGGCGCAGATGGACAAGCTCGCCGCGAAGCTCGGCATGGACCCGGTGGAGTTCCGCCGGCTCAACGCCATGGAGCAGGGCACGCTCCTGCCGACCGGGCAGCCCGTCGACTCCCCGGCCCCCGTCGCCGAACTGCTGCGCCGCGTCAAGGCGATGCCGATGCCGCCGGAGCGCCAGTGGGAGTCCAGCGAGGGCGCCGACGTACGGCAGCTGCCGGGCGGCCTGTCCAACACCACGCACGGCGAGGGCGTCGTACGCGGGGTCGGCTACGCGGTGGGCATCAAGAACGTGGGCTTCTCCGAGGGGTTCGACGACTACTCCACCGCCAAGGTGCGCCTGGAGGTCGTCGCCGGCGAGCCGGTCGCCACCGTGCACACCGCCATGGCCGAGGTCGGCCAGGGCGGTGTCACCGTCCACGCCCAGATCGCCCGCACCGAGCTGGGCGTCACGCAGGTGACGATCCACCCGGCCGACACCCAGGTGGGCAGCGCCGGTTCGACGTCGGCCTCCCGGCAGACGTACGTCACCGGTGGCGCCGTGAAGAACTCCTGCGAGCTGGTCCGCGAGAAGGTCCTGGAGATCGGGCGCCGCAAGTTCGGCTCCTACCACCCCGCTTGGGCGACTGCCGAACTGCTCCTGGAGGGCGGCAAGGTCGTCACCGACGGCGGCGAGGTCCTCAGCGATCTGGCCGACGTCCTGGAGGACGAGGCCGTGGAGGTCGAGGCCGAGTGGCGGCACCGGCCGACCGAGCCCTTCGACCTGCGCACCGGCCAGGGCAACGGGCACGTCCAGTACTCCTTCGCCGCACACCGGGCCGTCGTCGAGGTCGACACCGAGCTCGGCCTGGTCAAGGTCATCGAACTGGCCTGCGCCCAGGACGTCGGCAAGGCGCTCAACCCGCTGTCGGTGCTCGGCCAGATCCAGGGCGGCACCACGCAGGGACTGGGCGTGGCGGTCATGGAGGAGATCGTCGTCGACCCGAAGACGGCGAAGGTCAAGAACCCCTCCTTCACCGACTACCTGATCCCCACCATCCTCGACACGCCGACCATTCCGGTCGACGTCCTCGAACTCGCCGACGAGCACGCCCCCTACGGGCTGCGCGGCGTCGGTGAGGCACCCACCCTGTCGTCGACTCCGGCGGTCCTCGCGGCGATCCGCGCCGCGACCGGTCTGGAGCTGAACAGGACGCCGGTCCGCCCCGAGCACCTGACCGGCACCGCGTAAGAACTCTCCGGGCGGCGTGACGGAACGTCACACACTCCGCGCCGCCCGGAGTACCGGGCACCGCACCGCTCGCGGTCCCCTGAAGACCGAATCGTTCGCCTCGGGCCGTCCCCCGGGTCGTGCGGCCGCAGTACCTTCCCAAATCCCGCAAGCCCAGAGGCAAGACGCGGGTGCCCCTTTGAACCTTGGGAGCAGGCCCACATGACCCAGCAGTCAGCAGAGCCGAGGACCACAGCCGACGACGCGGGCGAAGGCACCCGCGTCCCGGCCGGCCGGTCCTGGCTCGACCGGTACTTCCACATATCCCACAGAGGGTCCACGGTCGCCCGTGAAGTGCGCGGCGGCATCACGACCTTCATGGCGATGGCGTACATCCTTCTGCTCAACCCCCTGATCCTGTCCGGCAAGGACGCGGCCGGGGCCACCCTCGCCCAGCCGGCCCTCATCACCGCGACCGCGTTCGCGGCGGCCTTCACCACCCTGCTGATGGGTTTCGTCGGCAAGGTGCCCCTGGCCCTCGCGGCCGGCCTGTCCGTCTCCGGAGTCCTCGCCTCCCAGGTCGCACCCGAGATGACCTGGCCGCAGGCGATGGGCATGTGCGTGATGTACGGCGTGGTCATCATGCTGCTGGTCGTCACCGGCCTGCGCGAGATGATCATGAACGCGATCCCGCTCGCGCTCAAGCACGGCATCACCATGGGCATCGGCCTGTTCATCGCCCTCATCGGTTTCTACAAGTCCGGCTTCGTGCACCAGGGCGAGGCCACGCCCCTCGCGCTCGGTCCGGCGGGCGAACTGGCCGGCTGGCCCGTGCTGCTCTTCGCCGGGACCCTGCTGCTGATCTTCATGCTCCAGGCCCGGAACATCCCCGGTGCCATCCTCGTCGGCATCCTCAGCGGCACGGTCGTGGCGGCGATCCTGAACGCGGCCGGTGTCATCGACCCCAGGCAGTGGGCGGGCGGCGCACCGGAACTGCACGGCAGCGCCGTGTCCATGCCGGACTTCTCGCTCTTCGGGGAGGTGCGGTTCGGCGGCTGGGGCGAGGTCGGCGCGATGACGGTCGGCATGATCGTCTTCACGCTGGTGCTCGCCGGGTTCTTCGACGCGATGGCCACCATCATCGGTGTGGGCACCGAGGCGAAACTCGCCGACGACAAGGGCCGCATGCCGGGCCTGTCCAAGGCGCTGTTCATCGACGGGGCCGGCGGCGCGATCGGAGGCGTGTCCGGCGGTTCCGGCCAGACGGTGTTCATCGAGTCGGCCACGGGCGTCGGCGAGGGCGCCCGCACCGGTCTGGCATCCGTGGTGACGGGCCTGTTCTTCGCGGCCTGCCTGTTCTTCACCCCGCTCACGGCGATCGTGCCGCAGGAGGTCGCCTCCGCCGCCCTCGTCGTCATCGGCGCGATGATGCTGATGAACGCCCGGCACGTGGACTGGGCCGACCGGGCCACCGCCGTCCCGGTGTTCCTCACGGTCGTGCTGATGCCGTTCACGTACACCATCACCACCGGTGTCGCCGCAGGCGTCATCTCCTACGTCGCCATCAAGACCGCCCAGGGCAAGTGGCGTGAGATCGGCGCCTTCATGTGGATCCTCACGGCGGTGTTCCTCGTGTACTTCGCCCTCAACCCGATCGAGAGCTGGCTGGGCGTCCACTGACGGCCGGCCACCTCCCGCAACCTCAAGGAGACCGAGACAGATGCTGGACATCGCCGAGGAGTTGAACCGGTGGGTCGAGCAGGGCCGTGACTTCGCCGTGGCCACCGTGGTGGCCGTCGGCGGCAGCGCGCCCCGGCAGCCCGGGGCCGCGCTCGCGGTGGACACCGAGGGCACGGCGATCGGCTCGGTCTCCGGGGGCTGCGTGGAGGGCGCGGTCTACGAGCTGTGCCAACAGGCGCTGCGGGACGGCGAAACCGTCCTGGAGCGCTTCGGGTACAGCGACGACGACGCCTTCGCCGTAGGCCTGACCTGCGGCGGCGTCATCGACATCCTGGTCACCCCGGTACGGGCCGCCGATCCGGTCCGCCCGGTGGTCGGGGCCGCGCTCACCGCCGCCGCCCGAGGGGAGACGGCGGCGGTGGCGCGGATCGTGTCGGGCCCGCGCGAACTGACGGGCCGGGCCCTGGTGGTCCGCCCCGACGGTTCCCACGAGGGCGGCTTCGGCGGCCATCCGGAACTGGACCGCACGGTCGCCGCCGAAGCCGGTGCCTTCCTGGACGCCGGCCGCACCGGCACCCTGGAGATCGGCGAGCGGGGCTCACGCTGTGGAGCACCGCTCACGGTCCTGGTCGAGTCCTCGGTCCCCGCACCCCGCATGATCGTGTTCGGCGCCATCGACTTCGCCTCCGCGCTGGTCCGGATGGGCAAGTTCCTCGGCTACCACGTCACCCTCTGCGACGCGCGCCCCGTCTTCGCCACCCGGGCGCGCTTCCCGGAGGCCGACGAGATCGTCGTCGAGTGGCCCCACCGCTACCTGGAGCGCACCGACGTCGACGCCCGCACGGTCCTGTGCGTGCTGACCCACGACGCCAAGTTCGACGTGCCCCTGCTGAAGCTGGCACTGCGCCTGCCGGTGGCGTACGTCGGCGCCATGGGATCCCGGCGAACCCACCTGGACCGCAACGCCCGGCTGCGTGAAGTCGGCGTCACCGACATGGAGTTGAGCCGGCTGCACTCGCCGATCGGCCTGGACCTCGGGGCCCGTACGCCCGAGGAGACGGCTCTGTCGATCGCGTCGGAGATCGTCGCCGTACGGCGTGGCGGCAGCGGGGTCTCCCTGACCGGGGCGCACACGCCGATCCACCACGAGCCGGACCCGGGCACAATCGGGCGGATCGGGTCGGTGGCCTGAGGCCCGGCCGGGGAGGCCGGGCCTCAGGCCGGTGCGTCAGGGCTGTCGGAGCAGACGGTTCAGGGCCCGCCCGAACACGTACCGGGAGGAGCGCCGCACCACGCCGTCGAAGAGCGACGGCAGGAACCGGACCCGGATCTCCTCCCGCCAGATCACCCGCGTACGGCCCCCCGGCCCGGGCCGCACCTCGAGTTCGGCCCACCCCAGCACCACCCGGCCCCGCTTCTCCAGCCGGCACATCCCCGCTGCCCCGCCCTCGGGCGGCTGCCACACGGTGACCTCCATCGGATCGTCGAAGACCAGCGGCCCCAGGCCCGAGCGGGCGACGACGAGCGTGCCCTCGCGTGTCGGCTCGTGCGGTACGACCCTGACCACCGTCAGCGGCACCGCGTCACCGTGCCGCTGCCACCGTGTGATCCGCCGCCACGCCTCGTCGAGGGGGAGCGGGGCCGTGCGTTCGAGCAGGAAGTTCGCCACGGCACGATCGTAGGGAACCCGCGGGGCGTTACCGGTACACCTCGCCCGGCTCCGCCTTCCCGGGTGCCAGCAGCTGGGGCACCGTCACGAAGACGTAGCCGCGTTCCTTCAAGGCGTCGATGATCCCCGGTACCGCCGGCACCGTGCCGTCGTAGAGGTCGTGGAGGAGGATGATCCCGTCCCGGGAGGACTGGGCGAGGACGCGGCGGGTGATCAGGTCGGAGTCGGTCGTCCGGTAGTCCTTGGCGGTCACGCTCCACAGGACCTCGGCCAGGCCCAGTTCGCGGCAGATGGCGTGCACGGTGTCGTCGGTGCGGCCCTGCGGCGGGCGCATCAGGGTGGGGCGCCGGCCGGTGAGGCGCTCTATCTCCTGGTTGGGGCGTTCCAGTTCCTCGCGTATCTCCTCGGGTCTGAGCCGGGTGAGTATCTTGTGGTCCCAGGTGTGGCTGGCCACCTCGTGGCCCTCGTCGGCCATGCGCCGTACCAGCTCCGGGTACTCCTCGATGTGCCGTTTCCCGAGGAGGAAGAAGGTCGCCGGGACCTGCTTCTCCTTCAGGATGTCCAGCAGCCGCGCGGAGTGCTCGCTCGGCCCGGCGTCGAAGGTGAGTGCGATGCACTTGACCTCGCGGCAGTCCACGGTGCCGAAGCGGGCCGGCTGCACGTCCGTGACCGGGCGGGCCCGGACGGTGCTGGGAGCCGTGGTGTCGGTCCCGGTGCAGCCGCTCAGGGCGAGGGTGAGGGCGGCGGTCGTGGCGAGCGTTCCGGCGGTTCGGAACGCGGTCCCCGTTTTCTTCATCTTCTTGGTCAGAGAAGGCATGCCGGGACTATACATCGCGTGTATACGCGCGGTTTATAGTCGCCGAGGCGTCCCCTGAGGGCCCGACCCGGTGTTTGAGGGAGCCGGACCGCGGCACTCGCCAGCACGGCAGTCCGCGCACGCCGTCGGAGGGAGGGCCGCCCGTATGACCTCGTACGCCGTCGTGATCCCCACCCTCGTTCCGGACACCCTCGCCGACTGTCTCGCCGCGCTCGCCGCCGCGAGAGGACCGCGCCCCGAGGAGATCGTCCTGGTCGACGACCGGACCGACCCCGAACCCGGGTCGCTGCAACACCCGTTGAGCGTCCTCGGCGACCTGCGGGAGCGGACCACCGTCCTGGCCGGCGGCGGTCGTGGGCCCGCCGCCGCCCGCAACACCGGGCTGCGCGCGGTGAGTACGCCGTGGACCGTGTTCCTCGACGACGACGTCCAGGTGGGGGCCCACTGGTGCGACCAGCTGGCCGAGGACCTCGCCGGGGCGTCCCCCGACACCGCGGGCGTCCAGGGCGTCCTCGCCGTGCCGCTGCCCGGCGAACGCCGCCCCACCGACTGGGAACGCGGCACCGCGGGACTCGTCCGGGCCCACTGGGTCACCGCCGACATGGCCTACCGCACGGAGGTCCTCGAACAGGTCGGCGGCTTCGACGAGCGCTTCAAGCGCGCCTTCCGCGAGGACGCCGATCTCGCGCTGCGGGTCCTCGACTCGGGCCGGCGCATCCGGCAGGGCCGCCGCACCGCCCGCCACCCCGTGCACTCCGCCTCCCGCTGGGCGTCCGTACGCCAGCAGCGTGGCAACGCCGACGACGCCCTCATGCGGCATCTGCACGGCCCCGACTGGTGGGACAAGGCCGTCGCACCGCGCGGCCGGATCCGCACCCACGCGGCCATCACGACCGCCGGCCTCGCCGCCTGCGCCCTCGCCGCCACCGGGCACGGCCGGGCCGCCACGGCCTGCGCGCTCGGCTGGGCGGCCGGCACGGCGGAGTTCGCCCGCGCCCGTATCGTCCCCGGCCCGCGTACCCGTCACGAGGTCACGACGATGCTGGCGACCAGTGTGCTCATCCCGCCCACCGCGACCTGGCACCGGCTGACAGGTGCCTGGCGCCACCGTCACACCCCCGCCTGGCAGGAGGAGGCCACCCCGTGAGCCCGGTGAAGGCCGTGCTGTTCGACCGCGACGGCACGCTCGTCGAGGACGTCCCGAACAACGCCGACCCCGACCGCGTGCGCCCCGTCGAGGGCGCTCGCGAGGCGCTCGCGCTGCTGCGGGAGCGCGGCATCCGCACCGGAGTCGTCACCGACCAGCCGGGTGTCGCGGGCGGGCTGCTCACCGACGCCGACGTCCGCCGCGTCCACCACCGCGTCGACGAACTCCTCGGTCCCTTCGACGTGTTCGCCGTCTGCCCGCACGGCCCCGACGACGGTTGCCACTGCCGCAGGCCACAGCCCGGCATGCTGCTGTGGGCGGGCGGACGGATCTGCACCGGGCCCGCCGAGCTCGTCGTCATCGGTTCCACCGCCGCGGACGCCGAGGCCGCGCGCCGGGCGGGCGCCCACGGCATCCTCGTCCCGAACGGGCACACCCGCCCCGAGGAGACCGCCCGGGCCGACCACGTCGCCCCGGACCTGCTCACCGCCGCCCGTGCGGTCCTGGACGGACCGCCGAAGGGCCGCGTCCTCGCCGACGAACGCCCCATCCAGCAGGCATTCACGACCGGCCCGTGACCGGGCGGGCACCGGTGACGGCGGACGCCACACCGTGAACTCGAGGCCCGTACCGGCGGGCACCGGTGACGGCGGAGCCCACACCGTTGACCCGAGGCCCGAACATGACGGGCACCTACGACAGCCGCCCCACGCCCGGCGAGTGTCCGGGGTGTCAGGGGCTGCGCCGGGGCAGGTGTCTGTGGCGGTCGGGGCATGTGCGGGGGCCGGGGTCGGTGGCGGTCGGGGCGTGTGCGGGGAGTGTCCGGGGTGTCAGGGGCGGCGCGGGGGCCGGGGTCGGTGGCGGTCGGGGCGTGTGCGGGGAGTGTCCGGGGTGTCAGGGGCGGCGCGGGGGCCGGGATCGGTGGCGGTCGGGGCGTGTGCGGGGAGTGTCCGGGGTGTCAGGGGCCGCGCTCGGGCGGGTGTCTGTGACGGTCGGGCCACGCCCGGCGAGCGCCTGCGGCGGCTGGTCACGCAGAGCCGTCGCTCTCACCCGGTCGGCCACTGAGGTGCCGTGCGGCACCCCGATGGGCGTGCCTGCGGCGGCGGGTCCGGGCTGCGCGCGGCAGGCTGCTGGCATGACCCCGGACCGGACAGCGCAGCCCGTACGCCCCCGACTCCTCGTCCTGCGCGCCCTCGGGCTCGGGGACCTGCTCGCCGGCGTCCCCGCGCTACGCGCGCTGCGGCGGGCCCACCCGGGGCACGAACTCGTGCTGGCGGCGCCCGCCGAGCTCGCGCCGGTCGCGGCCGCCACGGGGGCCGTGGACCGGCTGCTGCCCGCGAGTGCCCCCGGCCGGGCCGTCCCGCACACCCTCGACTGGACCGGTCCGCCCCCGGACGTCGCCGTCGACCTGCACGGCAACGGCACGCCCAGTCACCTGCTGCTCCTGGGCCTGCGCCCGCGGAAGCTGCTCGCCTTCGCCCACCCGGACCTGCCCGGGATCGACGGCCCGCCCTGGTACGCGGAGGAGCACGAACGGGATCGCTGGTGCCGCCTGCTGAGGGCCTACGGCATCGAAGCCGACCCGGACGACCTGCTGCTGCCTCGCCCGCGGGCCGCGTCCCCGGCGCCGGGCGCGGTCGTTCTGCATCCCGGCGCCGGGTCGCCCGCGCGCTGCTGGCCCGTCGAGCGGTACGCGGCCGTCGCGGCCGAACTGCGCGCCCGGGGCCTGCGGATCGTGGTGACGGGCGGTGCGGCCGAGAGCGACCTGGTGGCCCGGCTCGCCAAGGAGGCCGGCCTTCCGGACACCGATGTGTTCGGCGGCGGCCTCCCGTTCGAACGGCTGTCCGCGCTGGTCGCCGGTGCCTACGCCGTGATCAGCGGCGACACCGGCATCGCCCACCTCGCGGTCGCCCACGGCACGCGCTCCGTCACCCTGTTCGGCCCGGTCGCGCCGAGCCGCTGGGGCCCGCCGCCCGACCCGCGCCACCGTGCCCTGTGGTACGGCCCGGAGGGCGATCCGCACGGCCGCCGCCCCGACCCGGCGCTGCTGCGCATCACGGCCGACGACGTCCTGCGCGCCGTCGGTGAACTGCCCGGCGCGCAGCGGACGTAGCGGAGAGGGGTGCGCTCAGCTCCCGCACCACCGGCACATCAGCCGGAACCCGGCGAACATCGTCAGGGGCCATATCGCGGCGAACGCCCAGATCACACCCGGATCGGACGTGACGATCCCGGCCACCATCAGCCCCGTCGACACCGCGAGCAGGAGCGCCACGGTCCAGACGCGAGGGCGGTAGGAGGCCAGACGGGCCAGCACGCGGGCGAGGTCGGGGCGGCGGCTCACTCGATGGGTACGCAGCTTGCGGTCGAGGCGACGGTCGCGGCGCAGGGCCCGTTCCATCTCGTCGAGGATGCGCTGCTCATTCTCGGGAAGTCGGCCGATGGACACGCTCTCTCCTTCCGGGCGGCCGGACCGTCTCTCCTCCCGGGGGGACGTGCGGCGGGGACGTACGCGGGGGACGTACAAGCGGATGCCCCGTGGGGCCGCTGAGCTAACCGGGCACCGGGCGCGCCAGGGCCTCGACGAGCCGGTCAGCGCTGTCGGGGACGGTGCCCTCGCGGAACCCGTCGCGGATCTGCCGCGCGGTCACCCGGCCGCCGGTCAGGCACCAGTCCCACCAGCGGTCCAACTGCCGCACGTCCAGCCGCTCGGCGGGCACCAGTGCGGGCCAGCCGCAGGCACGGGCCTGTGCGGTCAGCTTGGCGCCGCCCGCGACGGGGTCGACGGCCAGCACCGGCGTGCCCACCCGCAGCGCGATCACCAGCCCGTGCAGCCGGTCGGTGACGACCAGGTCCAGCCGGGCCAGCACGGACTGCAGTTGCGCGGGCGTCGCGCTCAGATGCCAGTCGTGCGCGTCCAGCCGGGTCTCCAGCTCCAGCCTGCCGCAGTCCTTCGCGGCCAGCCAGCGCGTCACCTCCTCGGCGACCTGCCCGTGCCGCCGCAACCGCCCGTACTCGTGCTGCCCGTGCGCGAGGATCACCCCGACCACGGGCCGCGCGGGCACGTCCGGGGCGCGGGCCGCCAGGTCCTCCACCGGCTCGCTGTCCGGACCGTCCCGCGGCAGCACCCGGTGGAAGCCGGTCACGGCCGGGCTGCCGGGGTCGATCACCGAGGTGCCGACGGCGATCCGCACGCAGTGCGCGAACCGCCGGTGCAGCTCCTCCACCTGGGGCCCGTGCAGCGGGCCGCACACGAACACGAGATGGGTGTAGTCCTCGGGCCACAGCCGGTCCAGATGCAAAGCCTCCGGACGGAAGCGGGGGCTCCAGGCGACGTCGTAGGGGATGCCGGTCCCTCGCAGCACGTCCTCCACCCGGCGCAGGGCCAGCACGTCACCGGCGGTCGCCTCCCGGTCCCGGAAGCTGAACCACCCGGTCAGCAGCACCCTGCGCGGTCGCTTGCCCTGTTGTGTGTGCACATGCCCTGAGTGCCCGCCCTCGGGCAAGACATTCAGGACATTACGCGCATTTACCCGGCCGTCACTGGGCGTAGAAGGTGGCGTCCGCCCGGTCGGTGGCCGTACTCACCGCCTGCACGTTCAGCAGGTACTCCCAGTGGCGGACGTATCGCCCCGGGTAGTTGTACGACTCGTACGACACGCCCGCCGGGTCCGCGAGCCCGGCACGCTGCCGGAAGGTCGCGTCGGAAGCGAACTGCGCGCTGCCGTCGTTCTTCCGCAGCCACACCTCGAAGTTCTCGTGCCGCAGGTAGTAGCCGGGGAGGTTGGCCGACTCCAGCGAGACCGTGCCGCTGCCGGCGAGGCCCGGCACCACGCGGAACTGCGAGTCGGCGAGCTTGGTGACGTTCGCCTCGATCCGGGCCCGGTAGTCGTAGTGCCGGACGAACCGGTCCGGGAAGTTGTACGAGGAGAAGCGCTGCGGAGTGACCCCGTCGGCCACGGGGATGCCGAGGTTCGGGGTGCCGTCGGCGTTCCAGTGGACCTTCTGCACGCGGGTGCGGCGGTTGGGATCGTCGAGGGGGTCGCCGCTGATGTCCTTGTAGCCGCGGTCGTGGTAGACGAGGATGTCGCTCTTTCCGTCCTCGGAGACCGTGAAGGAGTTGTGGCCCGGGCCGTACTGGCTGGTCGCGGCGCTGCTGACGAACACGGGCGTGGGGCTCTTGCTCCAGGACGCCTGGCTGAGCAGGTTCGCGCCGGCGAAGGCGGTGAGCATGCCCAGGCAGTAGTTGGCGTCGGTGGCGCTCGCGGAGTACGTCATGAACACCTTGCCGCTCCGCTGGACGACGGCCGGGCCCTCGTTGACCTTGTAGCCGACGCTCTCCCAGGAGTAGGTGGGCCGCGACAGCATCACCGGAGTGCCGGTGATCGTCCAATAGGAGGACGGTGAGCGGCTCGATCCCGGGGCGGCCGGGTCAGCCGGTGAAGCGGGCCGTTCCGGTGAGGATGCGCACGTCGAGGTCGGTGACCCGGGCCGCGGTGATCCGGGCGGTGAACTCGGCGCGTACCCGCTCGACGGCGGCCGGTGAGAGCCCGGTGAGCATCCCGCGTGTGCCGCTGCCGGTGGCGAGGGTCCAGGCCGTGTCCGGGGACAGCGGAGTGTCGAACTGCCGCCGCACGACCCGGGGCACGCTGCCGCCGAGGTCCTGGAGCCAGGCCGCGAGGGTGTCCGCGGTGTCGATGCGGGCGAGTTGGTCCCGCTGCGGCCGGCGGGGGAGGTCGCGTTCCGTCAGGACGGACTCCCTCAGGGCCGACTGCCAGCCGTCGAGCGCGCCCTTCTCCCAGACCGTCACGACGAACCGGCCACCGGGGCGCACCTTCCGGGTGAGTGCCGCGGCGTCCCGGTCCATGTCCGGGAAGAAGAACACGCCGAGGGCGCACTGCACGAGGTCGTAGCCGTCGCCGGTCACAGGCCACGAGGTGACGTCGTGGCGGTGGAAGCGGAGGTTGCCCAGGCCCTCCTCCCGCGCCCTGCGCTCGCCGATCGACAGCAGCCCGGTCGCGAGATCCACCGCGTCCACCCGCCCCGCCGGTCCCACGGCCCGCGCGGCCGGCAGCGCGGAGGCTCCTGCCCCGCAGCAGGCGTCCAGCACCGACTCTCCTTCGGCCGGTGCGGCCACGGCCGCCGTGGCCGCACCGACCGGGTCCCACAGTGCCCCGGACCAGAGGTGGAACTCCTCCGCTCCCGCGCTGAAGACGTCTCCGACGGTGTTCGCCCCGGTGGTCATACGGCAGCCCCCTCGTGCGACAGTCCCCTGGTGTCGGGGCCGAGTCTAAGCAGGGCCCTCGTCGAGCCGCCCTGATTTCCCTCAGACCGGCGGCAGTTGGGGCTCGGCCCGTGGGGCGGGAGGCGGGGCGGTGGTGGCCCGGGGGATGACATGGGTCGGCAGCACGACGTGCCGCTCACGGTCCCGCGCCCGGGTCGTCGATGAGCGACAGAGCCGGCTCACCGGCCTCCCAGCCGATCCGCGACGGCGACTGGGCCACCGCTGCACCGACCAGCTGGGACTCGCACCCAAACGGTACGCCCGCCTGCGGCGCTTCCAGCGGCTCCTCGGTCGCGTCGACGCCGGGCCGGGGGCACCGGACTGGGCGGCGCTCGCCGCCGACTGCGGCTACCACGACCAGGCGCACCTGATCCATGAGTTCCGCGCGCTGGCCGGGAGCACCCCGACCGCGTATGCACCGCGCTCGCCCCTCGAACGCAACCACGTGCCGCTGGACGGGTGAACGTCCCCGGACCGGCCTTTTTCTACAATCCACGATCCCCGGCACCGGCGATCGTGAAGGCATGACGAACACACCCGCACAGCAGACCGTCACCCGGCTCTACGCCCGGCTCGTGGTCCCCGACGGCCCCCGCGCGATCGACTTCTACCGGGCCGCGCTCGGCGCCGAGGAGATCGAGCGGTACACCGGCCCCGACGGGAAGATCGTGCACGCCCTGCTGCGGCTCGGCGGCGCGGTCATCGCCGTCAAGGACGCCGACGAGGCCGACCCGGCGCCGGCGTCCCTCGGCGGCAGCCCGGTGATCATGGCCCTCGACGTGCCCGACGCCGACGCCGTGGCCGAGGCCATGCTGCGGGGCGGGGCGACGGTGGTGTACCCCGTCGAAGACCAGCACTACGGGCAGCGCGGCGGCCGTCTCGCCGACCCGTTCGGACACCTCTGGATGATCTCCCAGACGATCGAGGACCTGACGCCCGAGCAGATCCAACAGCACACGGACGAGTTGTTCACCTGACGCTCGGCGTCAGCGGACCTGTCCGGCCGGTTCCTCCACCTTCGCGCTCGCTTTCACCTTGCCGCCCGGGTGGCGCAGCGCGCACAGGTAGCCGATGCCCAGGGCGATGGCAACGGACCCAGTTCGCGGACGATGTCCGGGGCCGCGATCGACACGATGGTCTGGTCGATGAAGGTCATGGCGACGGCGAACATCATCGCCGCCGGCGCGACCGTCTGATGCGGTGCGGCTCGGGAGGGGGCCGCGGCCTCGCCGCGCACCGGGCGCGTGTTGCTCACGACTTGCGCCCGGCGGTGGCGTGTCGCATCACATGACTCATCGGTACCGGGAGTCACGCGGATACCGCGAAATGTGCTCTCCGGCAACCCCCCGGCGGTGTGAGGACGACCTCCTCGGCCATGTGACCGTGGTCCGCCACGGATGCCGCGTCGAACGTGCAGGATGCGGGCACCAAGCAGGACAGACAGTCGAACGACGGGAGAGGCAGACGATGGTCCCAGCGGAACCGCAACCCCAGGGGATCGGCATACCGGCCGAATCCACTGCGGGCGAGACCAGGGTGGCGGCCACGCCGGCCACCGTGGGGAGACTCGTCGCGCTCGGGTACGACGTCACGGTCGAACCGGAGGCGGGAGCCTCGTCCCGCTTCTCCGACGCGGCCTACGTGGAGGCGGGAGCCCGGCTCGGCGACCCGTGGCAGGCGGAGATCGTGCTGAAGGTCAACGCCCCCTCGACCGAGGAGATCGGCCGGCTGCGCGACGGGGCGACGCTGATCGCGCTGGTCAGCCCCGCCCACAACCCGGACCTGGTCGAGGAGTTGGCACGGCGTCCGATCACCGTGCTCGCCATGGACGCCGTACCGCGCATCTCACGCGCCCAGTCCCTGGACGTCCTCAGCTCGATGGCGAACATCGCCGGCTACCGGGCCGTGGTCGAGGCCGCGCACGCCTTCGGCCGCTTCTTCACCGGCCAGGTCACCGCCGCCGGCAAGGTGCCGCCCGCCAAGGTGCTGGTGGCCGGGGCCGGAGTGGCCGGGCTCGCGGCGATCGGCGCGGCCCGCAGCCTCGGCGCCGTGGTCCGCGCCACCGACCCCCGGCCCGAGGTCGCCGAGCAGGTGCGCTCCCTGGGCGGGGAGTTCCTGTCGGTGACCGCCGAGCAGGAGGTGAGCACCGACGGCTACGCCAAGGCCACCTCCGAGGACTACAACCGGCTCGCCGCGCAGCTCTACGCCGAGCAGGCCGCCGATGTCGACATCATCATCACCACCGCGCTCATCCCGGGGCGTCCCGCACCGCGGCTCATCACCGCCGAGGACGTCGCGCGCATGAAGCCCGGCAGCGTGATCGTCGACATGGCCGCGGCCCAGGGCGGCAACGTCGAGGGCACGGTCGCAGGGAAGGCCGTCGTCACCGACAACGACGTGACGATCATCGGCTACACCGACCTGCCCGGCCGGCTCCCCGCTCAGGCCTCCCAGCTGTACGGCACCAACATCGTCAACCTGATGAAGCTGCTCACCCCGGGCAAGGACGGCCGGCTCGTCCTCGACTTCGACGACGTGGTGCAGCGGTCGATGACCGTCGTCCGCGAGGGCGAGAAGACCTGGCCGCCGCCCCCGGTCCAGGTGTCCGCCGCACCCGCCCCGGGCGGGGCGAAGGAGCCGGACGCGGCCCCTGCCGAGGCACCGGCGAAGACCGCCCGCCCGGCCTGGTCCTCGTACGCCCTGGTCGGTGCCGGAGCGCTCGCGCTGTTCCTGATGACGGCCTTCTCGCCGGGTGAACTCCTCGGCCACTTCACGGTGTTCGTCCTGGCGATCGTCATCGGCTTCTACGTCATCGGCAACGTGCACCACGCGCTGCACACCCCGCTGATGTCGGTGACCAACGCCATCTCCGGCATCGTCGTGGTCGGCGCGCTGCTGCAGATCGGGCAGGGCGACACCGCCGTCACCGTGCTGTCGTTCGCCGCGATCCTGCTGGCGAGCATCAACATCTTCGGCGGATTCGCCGTCACCCGCCGCATGCTCGGCATGTTCTCGAAGGGCTGATCAGGGATGACCACAGATACGGCCGCCCAGGCCGCCTACGTCGTCGCCGCGCTGCTGTTCATCCTCAGCCTCGCCGGCCTCTCCCAGCACAAGACGTCCCGCTCGGGAGTCGTCTGGGGCATCGCGGGCATGGTCGTGGCCCTGGCCGCCACGGTCGGGCTCGCCTCCCGCAGCATCACCGCGACCGGGCTCGTCCTCATCGCCGTCGCCACGGCCCTCGGCGCGGGCATCGGCCTGTGGCGGGCCCGGGTGGTCGAGATGACCGGCATGCCGGAGCTGATCGCCATCATGCACAGCCTCGTCGGCCTCGCCGCCGCGTTCGTCGGCTGGAACGGCTACCTCGACGTCGACGCCGAGCTCTCCGGCTCGCTGCTGGCGATCCATCACGCCGAGGTGTTCATCGGGGTGTTCATCGGCGCCGTCACCTTCACGGGTTCCGTCGTCGCGTACCTGAAGCTCTCGGCGCGCATCAACTCCCGCCCGCTCACGCTCCCCGGCAAGCACATCCTCAACATCGGCGCGCTCGTCGCGTTCGTCGCGCTGACGGTGGCGTTCGTCGTCCGCCCGAACATGGGCCTGCTCATCGCGGTCACGGTGATCGCGCTCGCCCTCGGCGCGCACCTGGTCGCCTCCATCGGCGGAGGTGACATGCCGGTGGTCGTCTCGATGCTCAACAGCTACTCCGGCTGGGCCGCCGCCGCTTCGGGCTTCCTGCTCGCCAACAACCTGCTCATCGTCACCGGCGCGCTGGTCGGCTCCTCCGGTGCCTACCTGTCGTACATCATGTGCAAGGCGATGAACCGCTCCTTCATCTCGGTGATCGCCGGTGGTTTCGGCACCCCGGCGGCGGCCGCCGACGAGGGCGAGCAGGGCGAGCACCGGGAGATCAACGCCGAGGAGACCGCGGAACTCCTCTCCAACGCCACCTCGGTGATCATCACCCCGGGCTACGGCATGGCCGTCGCCCAGGCCCAGTACCCCGTCGCCGAACTGGCGCGCAAGCTGCGCGACCGGGGCGTGGAAGTGCGGTTCGGCATCCACCCAGTGGCCGGCCGGCTGCCCGGGCACATGAACGTGTTGCTCGCCGAGGCCAACGTGCCGTACGACATCGTCCTGGAGATGGACGAGATCAACGACGACTTCGCCGCCACCTCGGTCGTCCTGGTCATCGGCGCCAACGACACGGTCAACCCGGCCGCCACCGACAACCCGTCCAGCCCCATCGCCGGAATGCCGGTCCTGCACGTGTGGGAGGCGGCCGACGTGATCGTCTTCAAGCGCTCCATGGCCGCCGGTTACGCGGGCGTGCAGAACCCGCTGTTCTTCCGCGAGAACACCCAGATGCTCTTCGGCGACGCCAAGCAGCGCGTCGAGGACATCCTGCGCGGCCTCGACGCCCTGGACGCACCGGTCCCGGAGATGGCCGGCACGTCGCGCTGAGCGCGGTGCCCCGCCGGTACGGCCGGCGGGGCGCGGGGCGTGGGGATGCGGTCGGCAACGTATCGGCGTTGACCGGTGGACACAGGCACCACGGCAACACCCGCGGCACGCACCGACTGACGCAACCGCGTTGCGACATTGTCGTGTTGCGGAGTCAGCCATGGCCCATCGGCATCGGGCCGGTAGGCACGGAACAGACCCGATCGCCCTACGGACAGCGCGCGTCGAGGCCGGCCCGATGTGATGTCGGACCGGCCTCACGGCGGTGCTGCGGGGTCAGTCCGTGCCGGACTCCATCGCCGCGCGGTCCAGCCACGCGTCCTCCTCCGAGACCTCACCGCGGGAGGCGATGGCCTGGGCGCCGCCCTGGGGCAGCTCCGGCATGGTGCCGATGAGACCGGTCGCGGCGGCCTGGGAGGCGCCGATGGTGGGGCTGCCCGTGCCGATCAGGCCGATGCCGGCGTACTGCTCCAGCTTGGCGCGGGAATCGGCGATGTCGAGGTTGCGCATCGTGAGCTGGCCGATCCGGTCCACCGGGCCGAACGCGGAGTCCTCGGTGCGTTCCATCGACAGCTTGTCCGGGTGGTAGCTGAACGCCGGTCCCGTGGTGTCGAGGATCGAGTAGTCCTCACCGCGCCGCAGCCGCAGCGTCACCTCGCCGGTGACGGCGGCGCCGACCCAGCGCTGCAGCGACTCGCGGATCATCAGCGCCTGCGGGTCCAGCCAACGGCCCTCGTACATCAGCCGGCCGAGACGCCGGCCCTCGGTGTGGTACTGGGCGAGGGTGTCCTCGTTGTGGATCGCGTTCACGAGGCGCTCGTAGGCGGCGTGCAGCAGGGCCATGCCCGGGGCCTCGTAGATGCCGCGGCTCTTGGCCTCGATGATCCGGTTCTCGATCTGGTCCGACATGCCCAGGCCGTGCCGGCCGCCGACGGCGTTGGCCTCCATGACCAGGTCGACGGGGGAGGCGAACTCCTTGCCGTTGATCGACACCGGGCGGCCCTCGGCGAAGCCGATCGTCACGTCCTCGGCGGCGATCTCGACCGACGGGTCCCAGAACCGGACGCCCATGATCGGCTCGACGGTCTCGACGCCGGTGTCCAGGTGCTCCAGCGTCTTGGCCTCGTGGGTGGCGCCCCAGATGTTGGCGTCCGTGGAGTACGCCTTCTCCGTGCTGTCCCGGTAGGGCAGGCCGTGGGCCAGCAGCCACTCGGACATTTCCTTGCGGCCGCCGAGCTCGGTCACGAAGGCCGCGTCCAGCCAGGGCTTGTAGATCCTGAGGTGCGGGTTGGCGAGCAGGCCGTAGCGGTAGAACCGCTCGATGTCGTTGCCCTTGAAGGTCGAGCCGTCGCCCCAGATCTGGACGTCGTCCTCCAGCATCGCCCGGACCAGGAGCGTGCCGGTGACGGCGCGGCCGAGCGGGGTGGTGTTGAAGTACGCCCGTCCGCCCGAGCGGATGTGGAACGCGCCGCAGGTCAGCGCGGCCAGGCCCTCCTCGACCAGCGCGGCACGGCAGTCGACCAGGCGCGCGATCTCGGCACCGTAGGTCTTCGCACGGCCGGGCACCGAGGCGATGTCGGGCTCGTCGTACTGGCCGATGTCGGCGGTGTAGGTGCACGGGACGGCACCCTTGTCGCGCATCCACGCGACCGCGACGGAGGTGTCGAGACCGCCCGAGAAGGCGATGCCGACGCGTTCGCCGGCGGGCAGGGAGGTGAGGACCTTGGACATAGAAAGAGTATGTATCACTTTGCATAGTCATGCAAGCCGGGTATGCGAATTCGCCGTTCCGGTCGCTTCCGGATCAGGAACCCGCTGCCTCGGAGCCGCCGCCCAGCGCGCCGAGGATCCGCTCGGCGGCCAGCGTCGGGGTGAGCTCACCCTCCCGGACCCGCTGCTCCAGCACCGGCGCCAGAGCCCGTACCGCCGGGTCGGCCTGGAGGCGGCCGAGGAGTTCGTCGCGGACCATGGTCCAGGTCCAGTCGACCTGCTGGTCGCGGCGCTTGGCGGTGAGGCGGCCGGTGGAGTCCAGCAGGGTGCGGTGCTGTTCGATGCGCGCCCACACCGTGTCCAGGCCGGTCGACTCGCGGGCACTGCAGTGCAGCACCGGCGGGGTCCAGAACGCGTCCTTGCCGTGCATCAGCCGCAGGGCGCCCGCAAGTTCGCGCGCGGCGGCACGGGCATCGCGCTCGTGCGGCCCGTCCGCCTTGTTGACGGCGATCACGTCGGCCAGCTCCAGCACGCCCTTCTTGATGCCCTGGAGCTGGTCGCCCGTGCGGGCGAGGGTGAGCAGCAGGAACGTGTCGACCATGTTCGCGACGGCGGTCTCGGACTGGCCGACGCCGACCGTCTCCACCAGGACCACGTCGAAGCCGGCCGCCTCCATCACCACGATCGACTCGCGGGTGGCCTTGGCGACCCCGCCCAGCGTGCCCGCCGTGGGGGAGGGGCGCACGAACGCCGCCGGGTCCACGGCCAGGCGCTCCATCCGGGTCTTGTCACCCAGGATGGAGCCGCCGGTACGGCTGGAGGACGGATCGACGGCCAGGACCGCGACCCGGTGCCCGAGCGAGGTCAGCAGCGTGCCGAACGCGTCGATGAACGTCGACTTGCCCACGCCGGGCACCCCGCTGACCCCGATCCGCCGGGCCCGGCCGCTGTGCGGCAGCAGCGCGGTGAGCAAATCCTGGGCCTGCGCGCGGTGTTGCGGCCGGGTCGACTCGACGAGGGTGATGGCCCGGGCGATGATCGCCCGCTTCCCGTCGAGCACGCCCTTCACATACGCGTCGACATCGATCACAGGTCGTGCCCGAGGTCGTCCGACAGCCGCTTCACCAGGTCGTACGCCGCGTCCGGGATCACCGTCCCGGGCGGGAAGACGGCCGCCGCTCCCATCTGAAGCAGCGTGGGCACGTCCTGCGGCGGGATCACCCCGCCGACCACGATCATGATGTCCTCGCGCCCCTCCTCGGCCAGCGCCTCGCGCAGCGCAGGGACGAGGGTGAGGTGACCGGCCGCCAGCGACGAGACGCCGACGATGTGCACGTCCGCCTCGACGGCCTGCCGGGCGACCTCGGCGGGCGTCTGGAACAGCGGGCCGACGTCCACGTCGAAGCCGAGGTCGGCGAAGGCGGTGGCGATCACCTTCTGGCCGCGGTCGTGGCCGTCCTGGCCCATCTTGGCGACCAGGATGCGCGGGCGGCGGCCCTCGGCCTCCTCGAAGGCGGACACCAGGGTGCGGGTGCGGTCCACGCTCGGGGACTCTCCGGTTTCGTTGCGGTACACGCCGGAGATCGTACGGATCTGCCCCGCGTGCCGGCCGTACACCTTCTCCAGGGCGTCCGAGATCTCCCCGACGGTGGCCTTCGCGCGGGCCGCGTGCACCGCCAGCTCCAGCAGGTTGCCCTCGCCGCCGGCGGCCCGGGTCAGCGCCTCCAGCGCGTCCTGGCAGGCCCGCTCGTCGCGCTCCGCGCGCAGCCGCCGCAACTTCTCGATCTGCTGGGCGCGCACGGAGGAGTTGTCGACCTTGAGCACGTCGATCTGCTCGTCGGTCTCCACCCGGTACTTGTTGACCCCGATGACCGGCTGGCGGCCCGAGTCGATCCGGGCCTGCGTACGGGCCGCGGCCTCCTCGATGCGCAGCTTCGGGATGCCCGCGTCGATGGCCTTGGCCATACCGCCCGCGGCCTCGACCTCCTCGATGTGCTGCCAGGCCCGCCGGGCCAGGTCGTACGTCAGCTTCTCCACGTACGCGCTGCCGCCCCACGGGTCGATCACGCGGGTCGTGCCGGACTCCTGCTGGAGCAGCAGCTGCGTGTTGCGGGCGATGCGCGCCGAGAAGTCGGTCGGCAGCGCGAGCGCCTCGTCCAGGGCGTTGGTGTGCAGCGACTGCGTATGGCCCTGCGTCGCCGCCATGGCCTCGACACAGGTGCGCGTCACGTTGTTGAACACGTCCTGCGCGGTCAGCGACCAGCCCGACGTCTGCGAATGGGTGCGCAGGGAAAGCGACTTGGCGTTCTGCGGGTCGAACTGCTTCACCAGCTTCGCCCACAGCAGCCGCGCCGCCCGCAGCTTGGCGACCTCCATGAAGAAGTTCATGCCGATCGCCCAGAAGAACGACAGCCGCGGCGCGAACGCGTCCACGTCCAGGCCCGCTTCACGTCCCGCGCGGATGTACTCGACGCCGTCCGCGAGGGTGTACGCCAGCTCCAGGTCGGCCGTCGCACCGGCCTCCTGGATGTGATACCCGGAGATGGAGATGGAGTTGTAGCGCGGCATCCGCTGCGAGGTGTAGGCGAAGATGTCGGAGATGATCCGCATCGACGGCTTCGGCGGATAGATGTAGGTGTTGCGGACCATGAACTCCTTCAGAATGTCGTTCTGAATGGTTCCGGCCAGCTTCTCGGGCGGTACGCCCTGCTCCTCCGCCGCGACGATGTACAGCGCCAGCACCGGCAGCACGGCGCCGTTCATCGTCATCGAGACGGTCATCTTGTCCAGCGGGATGCCGTCGAACAGCTGCCGCATGTCGTAGATCGAGTCGATGGCCACGCCCGCCATGCCGACGTCGCCGGTCACCCGCGGGTGGTCGCTGTCGTAACCCCGGTGCGTGGGCAGGTCGAAGGCGACGGACAGACCCTTCTGGCCGGCCGCGAGGTTGCGCCGGTAGAAGGCGTTGGACTCCTCGGCCGTCGAGAAGCCGGCGTACTGGCGGATCGTCCAGGGCTGGTTGACGTACATCGTCGGGTACGGGCCGCGCAGGTACGGCGCCGCTCCCGGCCGCGTGTCGAGGAAGTCCAGGCCCTCCAGGTCACGGCCGGTGTAGAGCGGCTTGACGGCGATGCCCTCCGGGGTCTCCCAGAGCAGATCGTCCCCGCCGGAGGCGTTCTTGACCGCCGTACGCCACTCGTCGGCGCCGCCGTCGGGGGCCGGGGTGCCCAGCTCGATCCCGGAGAAGTCGGGGATTCCCATCAGGACACAACTCCCATGCGGTCAAGGGTGGCGGACAGCACGGCGACGGCGTCACAGCCCGCGAACACGTACGCGTCGACCCCGGGGTGGTCCCCGGGTCGGCCCGCGAGGAACACATGCCGTGCACCGGCGGCCTTCAGGGACCGGACGGTGGCCTCGGCCTGCTCCGCGTACAGCGCGTCGCTGGAGCACAGCACGGCCTCCGTCGCACCGCTTGTCTCGAAGGTGCCCTCCGTGACCGGCTCGATGCCGCCGGCCTGGAAGAGGTTCGAGGCGAACGTGAGGCGCGCGGTGTGGGCGGCGGCCGGGCCCAGCGCGGCGAGGAAGATCCGCGGCCGGGACCCGGTCGCGGCGAGGTGGGCGTCGGAGCGGGCGCGCAGCGCCTCGTACGCCTCGTCACGGCGGACGCGCGGCAGCCCGCCGGAGCGCGGCTCGGGAGCGTCCGCGCGGACGACCGGCTTCTCCGCCAGGAACGGGAACTCGCTGACACCGGTGATGGGTTCGCGCCGCTTGGCCAGCAGGCCCGCGCGGGCCTGCCAGGTCTCGGCGAGATCCCGCTCCAGGTCGCCCGAGCGCAGGGCGGCCGGCATGCCGCCGAGCCGCTCGATCCGCTGGAAGAACTCCCAGCCCGCCTGGGCGAGTTCGTCGGTGAGCCGCTCCACGTACCAGGAGCCGCCCGCCGGGTCGATCACCCGGGCCAGGTGCGACTCCTCGATGAGGATGGTCGAGGTGTTGCGGGCGATCCGGCGCGCGAACGCGTCCGGCAGGCCGAGGGCGTGGTCGAAGGGCAGCACCGTGACCGCGTCGGCCCCGCCCGCGCCGGCGGCCAGCGTGGCGATCGTGGCGCGCAGCATGTTCACCCACGGGTCGCGGCGCGTCATCATCACCGGCGACGTCACGACGTGCTGGAGCTGCGCCCCCGCGCGCGGCGCCCCGCAGGCCTCGGCCACCCGGGCCCACAGCCGGCGCGCGGCCCGCAGCTTGGCGATCGTCAGGAACTGGTCCGCGGTCGCCGCGTACCGGAACTCCAACTGGGCACAGGCCTGTGTGACGTCCAGCCCGGCCCCGGTCAGCTCCCGCAGATACGCCACCCCGGTGGCCAGCGAGCAGCCCAGCTCCTGGGCGGCCGAACCACCGGCCTCGTGGTACGGCAGCGCGTCCACGGTCAGCGCCCGCAGCCCCGGGTACTCCCCGGCGCACCACCGCGCGAGCTCCGCCGCCGGCGCGGTCTCGCACCGCTGTCCGGTACGGGCCTCGTGGCCGAGCGGATCCGCGCCCAGATTGCCGCGCGCCGCGTCCCGGGAGACACCCCGCTCCTCGTACACCCGCAGCAACTCCCGCGCGGCGGGCTCGGCGTCGCGCCCCGCGTCGAGGACGACGGGCGCCAGATCGAGGTACACGCCGTCGAGGACCCGGCCGAGGTCCGGCACCGCGATGCCGCCCTCTCCGACCGTCAGCCAGAGGGAGGTGACACCGTTCTCCAGGTCCCCGAGCACCGCGTCACGGTCGGCCACCGTGTGCCGTTGCCGTACGTCCCAGCCGCCGACCGTGTTCCCCTCGGCGCGGCCGCCGCGCACAAAGGGAGCGAAACCGGGGAAACCCGGCTCGGGCGCGGAGTCGTGGGCGGTGTAGAGGGGGCGGGTACGCAACCCGTCCTCCAACGCGGTGGACAGGGCTTCCTCGGCCTCGGCCCCCTCGACGTCCTTGCCCGATTTGCGCAGTACGCCCGCCACAAGGCGCTGCCACTGCTCATGGGGCACGTCAGGGAACTCGCCGGCCAGCTCAAGCCCGTCGTCAGGCAGGACCGTCATGCTCGGATGTTAGGCCACGTTAACGAACGAGCAGCAGAGGGAGCGGCTGTGACCTTGCCCTCGCTGTGGCTGTGACCTCGCTCTCCCCGTCCTGCGCCCTGCGGGTGCGAGCGGTGAGTGCCGCCCATGCTAGCGACGTGTCCGTCTGCGGGGCCCGGTGTGTGGCGAGGAAATGACGGCCGTCATGCGGCGCAGAGCACACCAGTCGGTGGACCACCGGCGGTGTGTGCGCTGAGCGCCTGGGTAGACGAACGGCCGGAAGGTCACCTGGCAACACGAATACAATGAAAGAGCCCCGTATGGTCATCCCGCTTATGAAGCAGGCGGAAGATGAGCCGGGCGCGGACGAGCGGGCCACGCTGCGCTGCGGCGCGGTCTGGGCCGAAGGCGCGGCGTGCGCTGTCGAGGCGCGCCGGGCGCTGCGCGCGTTTCTGTCGCACGTACCGTGTACCGGCCGCACGTCCGTGCCGGCCCCCCTGGCGATCGACGCCGAGTTGGTCGTCAGTGAACTGGTCACCAACGCGATCCGGCACGCACCCGGCCCCTGCGGGATGATCCTCCAACTGTCCGAGGACGGACTCGCCATCACCGTGTGGGACACCTCCGCCGAGCCGCCGGTGGTAAGGCAGCGCGACGGGCAGCGCTTCGGCGGCCACGGGATGCACGTGGTGCACACGGTCAGCGCGGAGGTCGTGGTCCGTCCCCTCGGCCGCGGCAAGCGGATCACGGCCTGCCTGCGCCCGGCGCGGGACGACGAAGCCGACGCCGTGATCGACGCCGACCCGGCCGCCTGAGCCCCGCGACGAGGTCGTCTCCCGGCAGGGTTCACCACCCGGTGAGCAGCAGATGGTTGAGGAGCAGTGCGAGCAGCGCCTGGGTGGTGAGCCACAGGCGGGGGCGGGTGAGGAACGCGCAGGCCGGGAGCAGCCACAGGGCGAAGGGGAGCCAGATGCGTTCCGTCTCCGCCTTGCTCATGCCGGACAGGTCGGCGACCAGGAGGGCAGCCAGCGCGGCGCTCGCGAGGAACGCGAGGCGGAGGTCGGCCCCTGGCCCGGTGCGATGCCGGATCAGTACGGCCGCCGTCCGCCGCAGCCCTGCCGCCGTCGCCAGGCCCGTGACGAGCACTGCGCAGGCCAGGTTGGCCCACACCCAGTAACCGTAGGGACGGATGCCCCCCGCGCCTTGGCCGTAGCGCGTGACCAGCAGGCGGTAGGCCTCCCACCAGTCGAAACCCGCGAGCGTGAACACCGTGGGAACCACGGCGAGTCCGGCGAGCAGCGCCGCCGCCAGCACCGGGCGCTCCCGGACCCCGTGGCGGCCGAGCACCAGGACCGCCGCCGCGATCAGCGCGACGAGGGTGAGGCCGTACGACAGGTAGCAGGTCAGGCCGAGCAGCAGCCCGGACGCGCCCGCCCACGCCGGGGATCTCCGGGTGACCGCCAGTGCCGAAAGTGCCACGGCCCATGCCGCCACCGCCGCGAAGTACGCGTCGGCCGAGGTGCCCATCCACACGGCCGCCGGGGCCAGGACCAGGAAGGGGGCCGCCCGGCGGGCGAGCGCCTCGTCGGCCAGGGCGCGGATCGCGACCAGCACGGCCACGCAGGCGGTCGCCCCGACGGTGATGCACCACATCCCGGCCCAGCCCCCGCCCCGCAGCCCGATCCGGTCGAGCAGCACGAAGGTGAGGGTGGCGGCGGGCGGGTGCCCGGCGACGTGGGCGGGCCAGTTGTCGGGTGAGTCGAGCAGGATGTGCCCGGTGAATCCCCGCAGCGCTGCCGGGATGTCGTCGAAGCGGTCGATGACCCGCAGATATTCGTGGCGGGTGGTGAGCCTGCGGGCGATGCCCCGATGCCATCCGTCGACCAGGGCGAGGGACAGGATCCACACCATGGCCGTGCCCCAGGCGGCCGGGAGCAGGGCACGCCAGGGGAGACGGGCCGCCAGGACGGGCCCGTACGCCACGGTGGCGGCCGCCACCAGGGCGGCGGCCGGGGTGCCGGGGCCCAGATGCGGCCCCCAGGACGCCAGCAGCGGAGGCCAGTCGACGAACAGCGTCCGGCTGGTGTCCTCGATGCGGCGGCCGGCCAGTACGGACGCCGTCACGAGCAGCACGGCGGCCCCGGCGGCGCACACATCGCGGCGCAGACCTCGGGACGGGGCGGTGGGTGGGGTGCGGATCACACCGGCACGCTAGGCCGCGCGGCCGGTCGCGGACCCCCGACCGGGCCCGACGTCAGCGTTTCGTCATGGGTCGCGCACCCTTTCGCGGGGGGTTCGCGGCCTACCGTCGCCTCATGCGAGACGATCCACGCGATCCGCGGTTCCCCACGTCCCCCGGCTTCTGGCGCAGCCCCCTGCGAGGCCCCTGGTTCACCTCGGTGCTGGGTCTGGTCCTCCTGGCCGGCGTCACCGTGCTGTTCGTGACGGGACTCCTCTCGTACGCCGCCTACAACCCGGACCTGTCGCCGGTCAACGACAAGACCCCGGACAAGGGGATCCTCGGCTTCTACCTGTTCGCCTGGCCGACCGACCCGCACTGGCTGTACCGGCTGAACCAGGGCGTCCACGTCACCCTCGGCCTCACGCTGATCCCCGTCCTGCTCGCCAAGCTGTGGTCCGTCGTGCCGCGGCTGTTCGCCCTGCCGCCGGCCCGTTCGCTCGCGCACGCCCTCGAGCGGATCTCGCTGCTGCTGCTGGTCGGGGGCGGGCTGTTCGAGTTCGTGACCGGTGTCCTCAACGTCCAGCTCGACTACGTCTTCCCGGGCTCGTTCTACCCCCTGCACTTCTACGGCGCCTGGGTGTTCTTCGCCGCCTTCGTGGCCCACGCCCTGCTGAAGACGCCCACGGCACTGCGCAACCTGCGGCAGCTGCGGGAGGAGAAGAACGACCTGGTCTCCCCGCGCCCCGCCGAGCCGACCGTCTCCCGGCGGGGCGCCCTGTGGTTCGTCGGGGGCGGCTCGCTCCTGCTGTTCGTCACGACCGTGGGGCAGAACTTCGGCGGCCCGCTGCGGCGCACCGCCCTCCTCGCCCCGCACGGCGGTGGCGAACCCGGCAGCGGCCCGAACGGCTTCCAGATCAACAAGACCGCCGCGTACGCCGGGATCGACTCGGCCGAAGCGGCCGAGGACGCCTGGCGGCTCGTCGTGACGGGACGTACCGGAACGGTCCGCCTCAGCCGGGCCCAGCTCGCCGAACTCCCCTTGTACAGCTCGTCGTTGCCCATCGCCTGCGTGGAGGGCTGGTCCACGCCGGACCAGTGGTGGCGCGGGGTGCGGCTGCGCGACCTCGCGGCCCTCGTGGGGTACGGGGACGACCCGCCGGACGTGTTCGTCGAGTCCCTCCAGCTGCACGGCGCCTTCCGGAAGGCCGCCCTGCGCGCCAACCAGGTGGCCGACCCGCGTTCTCTGCTCGCTCTGTACGTCAACGGCGAGGAGCTGTCCCCCGACCACGGCTACCCGGCGCGGATCATCGTGCCCGCCGCGCCCGGCGTGCTCAACACCAAGTGGGTGGCCCGGATGACGTTCGGAGACCTGTGATGCGGATGAAGGGGAGAAGTGTGATGCGCAGGCCCGTGATGCGGGGACGCTTCGTCATCGGCAGCCCCCTGCACCTCCTCCTGCTGTGCGGCTCGTTCGCCCTCGCGGCCTACGCGGGCGTGCGGCTGCTGGCCGGCGACTGGTTCGGCGTGGCCCTGTGGATCGTGGGCGCAGCGCTGCTGCACGACCTCGTGCTGCTGCCGCTGTACGCGGCGGCGGACCGGGCGGTGGTACGGGCGCTCGGCGGGGTCCGCCGCCGGGAGTGGGCGATGTACGTACGCGTACCGGCCGCCCTCTCCGGGCTGCTGCTCCTCGTGTGGTTCCCGCTGATCAGCTCCATGGTGGAGGCGCGCTACCGGTCCGCCACCGGCCTGCCGCCGGAGGTGTTCCTCACGCGCTGGCTGCTGATCACCGCCGTCCTCTTCGGTGGCTCGGCGCTGCTGCTGGTGGTGCGGCTGCCGGGACTGCGCAGGGCGGCGAAACGCCGCCCGCCGGCCGTCCACTGACCGGCCCGCTCCCAGTCCCGCGCGTACCTCAGCAGCGCACGGGTGCCGAGCCGCGCCCAGGGGAACGGGGCGCCGGAGACTGTGTGGGCATCGGTGATGTGGACGTCCACGCGTTCGTCGACGTCCGCGGGCGCGGTCTCGGCGATCAGCAGGCCACCGGGGCGCAGGAGCTCCGCGACCCGCTGCAGCAGGGCACACGGGTCGCCGCCGATGCCGATGTTGCCGTCCATGAGCAGCACGGTGTCCCAGCGGCCCGCACCGGGCAGGGGCGCGAAGACGGAGCGCCGCAGCGCCCGGCCCCCGAGCCGGACGCTGTGCTCCACCGCGGCCCCGCTGACGTCGATCCCGAGGGCGGTCCGGCCCCGGGCGGCCAGTTCCGCCACGAGCCGTCCGGGCCCGCACCCCACGTCGAGTACGGCACCCTCGCACCGGTCCAGCACGTCCCGGTCGACCGAGTCGGCCCGGGCGCACCAGCGTTCCACCTCCAGCGGCAGCAGCCAGCCGTCCGGGCGCCGCAGGAACAGAGGGCCGCGGCCGGCCCGCAGGGCGGCGTCATAGGGGCCTGCGTCGGCCCAGGCCAGGGCGGTGGCGGGTGGGGCGCTCATCGAGGACCGGCCGTCGGTGAGGCCGGCCCGGCGGCGGGCGTCCCGGCCACGGTGCACCGGGCGAGCCGCGCCGCGAAGCGCCCTCGTGGGGCCAGCGCGGCCACCGCGTGGGCGTCGGGAGCGGTGTCGACATCGCGCAGGGGCGGCAGGTCGCGCACCCGCAGGCCCGCCGCGACCAGCCGTCCCCGCTGCACGGCACCCGTCACCGGTGTCGACATCGGCACGCCCCGCAGCAGAGAGGGGTCCGGATTCGCCAGGCCGAGGGCCCAGAAGCCGCCGTCCTCGGCCGGGCCGAACCAGGCGTCGCAGCCGGTGAAGTCCACGGTGAGCAGCTCCGGGGTCACCTGCGGGGTGTCCATGCCGATGAGCAGGGCCGGGCCGGTGCAGCGCGCGAAGGCCTGCGCCAGCCGCTCGTCCAGGTGGCCCGCGCACTGCGCCACGACGTCGAAACCGGGCGGCAGCCAGGGGCCGGGCGCGCCGTCGAGCACGAGGACGCGCCGGGTGGCGGGCGCGGCGGCCACGGCGTGCAGGGTGTCCGCGAGGGCCGCTTCGGCCAGTGCGGCCGCCTGCTGGGGTGTGAACGGCGGCGTGAGCCGGGTCTTCACCCGGCCCGGCCGCGGCTCCTTGGCGATGACGAGGAGCGTGGTCAACGGACGGTTCCCCCTTCGTGTGCGGGGGGTTCGTGTGCCGGGGCTTCGTCCGTCGGGGTTGCGTGTGCGGGGGGTTCGTGTGCTGGGGCTTCGTCTGCTGGGGTTTCGTGTGCTGGGGCTTCGGCCAGCACGCGGCTCATGTCCCGTACGGCCTGCCACGTACCGCGCCACGTGCCGGTCACCTTCGAGGCGCCCGTGCGCGGCAGATACGGCACGTCGTGCTCCTGGATCCGCCATCCCGCGTCGGCCGCACGGACCACCATCTGGAGCGGATAACCACTGCGCCGGTCGGTGAGGCCGAGCGCGAGCAGCGGCTCACGGCGGGCGGCGCGCAGGGGACCGAGGTCGCGCAGGCGCAGCCCGGTGCGCCGGCGCAGCATCCGCGCCAGCGCGAGATTCCCGGCCCGGGCATGCGGCGGCCACGCCCCCCGCCCCTGTGGACGCCGCCGCCCGAGCACCAGGTCGGCCCGTCCGTCGCGCACTTCGCGCACGAAGGGGACCAGGAGAGCGGGGTCGAGGGAGGCGTCACAGTCGCAGAAGCACACCACCTCGGCGGTGGCGGCCGTCAGCCCGGCGTGGCAGGCCGCGCCGAAGCCCCGCCGCGGCTCGTGCAGCACGGTCGCGCCCCGCGCACGGGCGATGTCGGCCGAGCCGTCCGTGGAACCGTTGTCGACGACGAGTGCGCGCCAGCCCGGCGGAATCCGTTCGAGCACCCAGGGGAGGGCCTCGGCCTCGTTCAGGCAGGGCAGCACCACGTCGACGTCCGAAGGTGTCGTCGTCACGGTTTCACCCTACGAACACGAATCGGGCATTACGGACTACCGGTCCTTACGAAACGCGGACGTCGGGGGCCAGGGCGGCTCCCGGGCCCCCGCCTGCGGCGGCGCGGTGCCAGGCTGGAGACATGCAGCAACAGCCGTACGAGCCCCTCGGGGCCGAGGACGCGTCCCCCAGGATCCTGGTGGTGGACGACGATCCGACCGTCGCCGAGGTCGTCGCCGGATACCTGGACCGCGCCGGTTACCGCGTCGACCGCGCCGACGACGGCCCGACCGCCCTCGCCCGCGCCGCCGCGCACCGCCCCGACCTGGTCGTGCTCGACCTGATGCTGCCCGGCATGGACGGCCTGGAGGTGTGCCGGCGCATCCGCGGCAACGGGCCCGTGCCCGTCATCATGCTCACTGCCCGCGGCGACGAGGACGACCGCATCCTGGGCCTGGAGGTCGGCGCCGACGACTACGTCACCAAGCCCTTCAGTCCTCGCGAACTCGTTCTGCGCGTGGAGTCGGTGCTGCGCCGCAGCCGCCCCGTCGCCACGGGAAGCCGGCTGGGAGCGGCCGGCCTGGCCGTGGAGCCGGCGGCCCGCCGAGCCACCAAGAACGGCACCGAACTCGCCCTCACCCTGCGCGAGTTCGACCTGCTCTCCTTCTTTCTGCGGCACCCCGGGCGGGCGTTCGGCCGCGAGGACCTGATGCGCGAGGTCTGGGGGTGGGACTTCGGCGACCTGTCGACCGTCACGGTCCACGTCCGCCGCCTGCGCGGCAAGGTCGAGGACGACCCGGCCCGGCCCCGCCTGATCCAGACCGTCTGGGGCGTGGGCTACCGCTTCGAACCCGGTGAGCCCGGTGAACCCGGTGAACCCGGAGAACCTGGTGAGCCCGGTGAGCCCGGTGAACCTGGTGAGCCCGGTGAGCCCGGGGAAGGGGACGACCGACCGTGAACGACACCCTCCTGATCGCCCTGTACGCCTTCGCCGGTGCCGCCGCGACGGGGCTGGCCGGAGCGGGCGTACTGCGCCTGATCCGCCGCCGTTCGCTGACCGTCTCCCTCGCCGTGGTGGCGGCGGTCGGTGTCGTCGCGATGCTCGCCGGCACGCTCGTCGTCGCCTGGGCGATGTTCCTGTCGGCACACGACCTGACCGTCGTCACCACGGTCGTCGCCATGGCGGCCGTCGTCTCGCTGGCCACCGCCCTGCTGCTGGGCCGGTGGGTCGTCGCCCGCAGCCGTGAACTCGCCGTGGCCGCACGCTCCTTCGGGGACGGCGGGGACTTCGCCGCACCCGATGGACCCGCCACCGCCGAACTCGCCGCACTGAGCCGAGAGTTGGCGGCCACCAGCGTCAGGCTGGCCGAGTCCCGGGAGCGGGAACGCGCCCTGGAGGCGTCCCGTCGTGAACTCGTCGCCTGGATCTCGCACGACCTGCGCACCCCGCTGGCCGGTCTGCGCGCCATGTCGGAGGCTCTGGAGGACGGCGTCGCCGCCGACCCGAACCGCTATCTCCGGCAGATGCGCACCGAGGTCGAACGCCTCAACGACATGGTCGGCGACCTCTTCGAGCTCTCCCGCATCCACGCCGGGACCCTGGCGCTGACGCCCACCCGGATCTCCCTGTACGACCTCGTCGGCGACGCCCTCGCCGGCGTGGACCCCCTCGCCCGCGAGTACGGGGTGCGGCTGGTGGGCGGCCGGATCGAGCCGGTGCCGGTGGAGGTGGACGGCAAGGAGATGAGCCGGGTGCTGGGCAATCTGCTGGTCAACGCGATCCGCCGGACCCCGGCCGACGGCACGGTCGCCATCACCGCCGAGCGTTCGCCCGAGGGCGTCGTCCTGTCCGTGACGGACGCCTGCGGCGGTATCCCCGAGGAGGACCTGCCGCGCGTCTTCGACACCGGCTGGCGCGGCACTCACGCCCGGACGCCCCCGGCGGGTGCGGGCCTGGGCCTCGCCATCGTCCGCGGCATCGTGGAGGCCCACCAGGGCCGGACCGGCGTACGCAACATCCCCGGCGGGTGCCGTTTCGAGGTGGTACTCCCGGCGGCCGCGTCCTGAGTGCGGCCGGAGCGGCGGGGGTTTGTCTCGAGCGTGTCCCGGCGGGCGGTCGTGTCCTGATGGCGGCGGCGCTCATCGGGTCTGTTCTTCGCATGTCCCTGCCCGCGGCCGCGTCCTGAGCGCGGCCGGAGTCGTGGGGTCTGTCTCGTGTGTGTCCCGGCGGGCGGTCGTGGCCTAATGGCGGCGGCGCTCATCGGGCCCGTTCTTCGCGCGTCCCTGTCCGCGGCCGCGGCCGCGTCCGGAATCCGGCCCGGAGCCGCCCGGGTCTACCCCTCGCGCATCCCTGCCCGCGCGAACTCCCTCATGCCCTCCTCGAAGCCGACCTCGGGCTTCCATCCCAGTTCCGCCCGCAGCCGGGACGAGTCGGCGGTGATGTGCCGTACGTCCCCGAGCCGGTACTCACCCGTGACGACCGGCTCGGGACCGCCGTACGCGGCGGCCAGGGCCCGGGCCATCTCGCCCACGGTGTGCGGGTCGCCGCTGCCGGTGTTGTATGCGGTGAGCGTGCCCGGGGCCGCGGCCTCCGCCTCCAGTGCCACGGCGTTCGCCGCCGCCACGTCCCGCACGTGCACGAAGTCCCTGCGCTGCCGCCCGTCCTCGAAGACCCGAGGGGCCTCGCCCCGGGCGAGCGCGGAGCGGAAGAACGACGCGACACCGGCGTAGGGGGTGTCCCGGGGCATGCCCGGCCCGTACACGTTGTGGTAGCGCAGCGACACCGCCGACCCGCCGGTGCAGCGGGCCCAGGCGGCGGCCAGCTGCTCCTGGGCGAGTTTGGTCGTCGCGTACACGTTCCGCGGATCGGCCGGGGCGTCCTCGCGGACCAGCCCGGGGGAGAGGTCCTGCCCGCACTGCGGGCACGCGGGCTCGAACCGGCCCCCGTCGAGAGCGGCGACGGCCCGCGGCCCGGGCCTGACCACCCCGTGCCGCGCGCACAGGTACCGTCCCTCCCCGTACACCACCATCGACCCGGCGAGCACGAGGGTGCACACTCGCGACTCCGCCATGGCCGCGAGCAGCACGGCCGTCCCCAGGTCGTTGTGCGAGACGTAGTCCGCCGCGTCGGCGACCCCGTCACCGAGCCCGACCTTCGCGGCCTGGTGGCACACGGCGTCCACACCCGCCAGGGCACGGCCCACCGCTGCGGGGTCCCGCACGTCGGCCGCGGGATCCTCCCGCACGTCGAACACGATCGCCTCGTGCCCCCGCTCCCGCAGGGCGGCGACCACCTGAGACCCGATGAACCCGGCACCGCCGGTGACCAGTACGCGCATACGGGCACGCTAGGGGCTCACCGGCGCCGCCCCGCGGGAGCGCGGCCGTACGTCATCACTCCGTAAGACGCGCACGGGTGCGCCGAACCGCAACAAAACGGACTCCGTGCGAGACCCTGCCCCCATGACAGCACCCTCCGCATCCGATGCGGCCCACCGCTTCGACGACCTGACCGCCCTGTACGTCAACTGCACCCTCAAACCGTCCCCGCAACGCAGCCACACCCAGGGCCTGATCGACAAGAGCCGGTCGATCATGGACGGCGCGGGGGTGACCACGGAGCTGATCCGCGCCGTCGACCACGACATCGCACCCGGCGTCTACCCGGACATGACCGAGCACGGCTTCGCCTCGGACGTCTGGCCGGCGCTGTACGAGAAGGTCATGGCCGCGGACATCCTGGTCCTGGCCGGGCCGATCTGGCTGGGCGACAACAGCTCCGTCACCAAGCAGGTCATCGAGCGTCTCTACGCCTGCTCCTCGCTGCTCAATTCCCAAGGGCAGTACGCCTACTACGGCCGTGTCGGCGGTTGTCTCATCACCGGCAACGAGGACGGCATCAAGCACTGTGCGATGAACGTCCTCTACAGCCTCCAGCACCTCGGCTACACGATCCCGCCCCAGGCGGACGCCGGCTGGATCGGCGCGGCCGGCCCCGGACCGTCGTACCTGGACCCGGACTCGGGCGGCCCGGAGAACGACTTCACCAATCGCAACACCAGTTTCATGACCTGGAACCTGATGCACATCGCGGCCCTGCTGAAGCGCGCCGGAGGGGTTCCCGCCCACGGCAACCAGCGCTCGCAGTGGGACGCCGGCTGCCGCCCGGGTGCGGACAACCCCGAGCACCGCTGACCGGCGGGCCCGGCCCGGGCGCCAGTTCTTACGCGATGGTGACGCGCAATCGGAACCGATGGCCGCCCTCCGTCCCAGCGGCCACGGTGGTCACACCTGGCGCACCGAGCGATTCCAGAGCCGCTGGGACGGCCGGAACACCGGCAGCGCCGACCACCGCAGCCGCGTCGCCTTCGCCGACGCCCGGGGCAGGTGCCCGGCCGGCGACTTCATCGACGCGATGCCCGAGCGACTGACGAAGCACACCGTCACCTGCGTCAATTCCGGCCGTCGCTGCGGCTGGGTCCGATGCGGCCGCCGCCGCGTCACAGCCGCTTTTCGAACCAGTGGTGGGCGTAGGGCTCGTCGTTGAAAGCGGGGACCTCGGTGTATCCGCTGTCGCGATAGAGACCGATGGCCGCCTCCAGGGCCTTGTTGGTGTCGAGCCGCACCCGGTCGCTGCCGTGCGCGGCGGCCCGCGCCTCCAGTGCGGACAGCAGGCGTCGGGCCAGGCCCAGTCCCCGGGCCCCGGGGGAGACCCACAACCGCTTGATCTCCGCGGGGGCCCCGGCCGGCAGCTTGAGCCCGGCACAGCCCACCGGCTCGCCGTGCAACCGGGCGACGAGGAACAGCCCGCGCGGCGCACGCAATTCACCGGGGTCGGGCAGCAGGCTGTTCGCGGGGTCGAAGCCGCCGTCGAAGAGCCCCCGCAGTTCCGCCGCGTAGGACCGCAGGCAGTGCTCGGCGTCAGGGTGGTCGGGGTCCAGTGCGTCCACCAAGACCATCGAGGCGGTCAGCAGCCGCTCGACCTCCGTCATGGCGGCCGTCAGCCGCTCCCGTTGCCGGGCGTTGAGCGGGGCCAGGAGCGAGGCGGCGAGAGCGTCGCTTCGCTCGTCGAGCAGGGCACGCTCGCGCTGCCCGGCCTCGGTCAGCCGTACGGTGCGGACCCGCCGGTCGCCGGGGTGGGGCTCGACGGCGACGAGACCGTCGCGCTCCAGTGCCCGCAGCAGCCGGCTCACATACCCGGAGTCCAGACCCAGCCGTTCCCGCACGCTGCGGACGTCGTGGGTGGCGCCGTCACCGATCTGCCAGAGCAGCCGTGCCTGACCGTAGGGACGGGCACCGCCCAGGTAGTGGTCGTGCAGCACCCCCACTCGCTCGGCGACCGTCCGGTTGAAGCCTCGTACCTGCTCCACCTGCTCCGTCTTCATTCTCTGACCTTAGTCAGGCAATGGCGATGGAGCAAAGGAGCATGGGCCGCCCCTCAGGCCGCCTCAGGCCTCGCGGGGCGGGAACTCGGTCTCCTTCGCCGTGATGATCCGGGCGCCCATGTTGCGTTCCATCATCTCGAGGGCCGCGGAGGCCAGGTGGGGATGGATGGAGGCGACGGCGTCCCTCGGCACCGTCACCTCCAGGTGACGGATGTGCGCGTCCAGGGCTGAGTACAGGACGCACTGCTCGGTGACCTGGCCGGTCAGCACCACGTGTCCGACGTCCAGGCTCCACAGCAGGTAGGACAGGGGCGTCTCGAAGAAGACCGAGTGGCGGGCCTTCATGACGAAGAGCGACCGGTCGTCGGGCCGGATGGGCTCGATGAGGTGGGAGTTCGGCTGGGACAGGGCCGCGTCCAGCAGCTCTCCGTGGTGCGAACGCCACAGGCCGAAGTTGTCGTTCACGTAGATCACGGGTGCGTCCGCCTCGCGGGCCCGGCCGAGCAGCTCCGTCAGGACGGGCACGACCGGCTCGACGGACGGCACGAGGAGCTCGGCGTCCTCGTGGTCGTAGGTGTTGATCATGTCGATCACGATCAGAGCCGACCGCGTCGGGTCCGCGCCTCGTTCCATGTCCTCCACCGTCCGTCCGGTGCTGTCACTCATGGGATCCGGCGAGTTCTGGTCGGGGTGGAAGTCGAAGCATCGGATCTCCCGGGTGGAGCGTGTGGTGCGGGTTCAGGGAACGCACTGCTGAGTACCCGGGGGCGCGGCGGGCGTAACGACCCGCACGGGCGTCGTCGGTCGGTGACGACGGCGTCGCGGCGAAATCCCCCCGGGGGGGCGTGGGCCGCCTCGTACAGGGAGGTCGGCGACGTCCGCCCGGCTGATCGCCGGGCCGGGACGCGCTGCGGGCGATGGCCGCCCATGGCTTCCAGGTGCGGCTCGCCGGCCGCCCCGCCTCCGCCGGCGTCTCCGTGTTCTGCGGGGCGACCGGCGCGGCGTCCGAGAAACGGGAGCCCGGCCGACCGGGCCCGTCAGTCGCGGCCAGAACCTGTCCGCAAGTCCCGCTACCGTGCCTCACATGACGAACACCAAGCGGAGCGTCACCGGCACGGCACCCCTGCTCGACGCGCGTGCCCTCAACCGCGCGACCCTCGACCGGCAGTTGCTCCTGCGCCCCGCCCGGCTCTCCGTCGCTGCGGCCGTCGAGCACCTGCTCGGGCTCCAGGCGCAGAACGTCAAACCGCCGTACTACGCGCTCGCCGCCCGGCTCGACGGGTTCGCCCCCGAGGCGCTGTCCCGGCTGATGGCCGACCGCGAGGCCGTCCGGATCGTCACGATGCGCTCCACGATCCACACCCACACCGCGGACGACTGCCTCACCCTGCGGCCGTTGGTGCAGCCCGCCCGCGACCGGGAGCTCGTCACCTTCCGCAAGGGACTCGCCGGCGTCGACCTGGACCGGCTGGCCCGGCTCGCCCGCGACCTCGTCGAGACCGAGCCCCGCACCATGGGGCAACTGCGCGAGGCCCTGCTCCGGGAGTGGCCCGACGCCGATCCGCAGGCCCTGGCCGTCGCCGCACGCTGCCGCCTCCCGCTGGTGCAGGTGACGCCGCGCGGACTGTGGGGGCGGAGCGGGCAGGTCAGTCTCACCACCGCCGAACACTGGCTCGGCCGGCCCGCACAGCCGGCGCCCACGCCCGAGGCGGTCGTCCTGCGCTATCTCGCGGCCTTCGGCCCGGCCTCGGTGAAGGACATGCAGACCTGGGCCGGCATGACGCGCCTGCGCGACGCCTTCGAACGCCTCCGCCCGCAGCTCCTGACCTTCCGGGACGACCGCGGCGTCGAACTCTTCGACCTCCCGGAAGCCCCCCGCCCCGACCCGGACACCCCGGCACCGCCGCGGTTCCTCCCCGAGTTCGACAACCTGCTGCTCTCGCACGCCGACCGCAGCCGCGTGATCCCGCCCGAGCACCGGGGCCGCTCGTGGAAGGGCAACATGGTGTACTGCACGCTCCTCGTCGACGGCTTCCTCGCGGGGCTGTGGCGGCTGACGGAGGACGCGCTCGTGATCGAGCCCTTCGACCGCCTCACCCGCGCGCAGCGGGACGAGGTCACCACCGAGGGGGAGCGGATGCTGCGGGTCATGCACCCGGGGTCGTCGTACGACATCCGGTTCGGTGCCGTACGGACCTAGAGGGGCCGCCTCACGACATGGAACAGGGGGCGTTGCGGGCCGCTCGTGGAGGCCCGCAACGCCCCCCGGTCAATCACCTGAGGGATACTCAGGAGCTAGTGGCCGGTCACGAGTTGACCTGCGTCGTGACCAGGTTGGAGAAGGTGGTCAGCCGGGTGTAGACACCCGGGTAACCGGCCTGGGCGCAGCCTTCGCCCCAGGAAGTGATGCCTGCCAGGACGCCCCCGATGAGCAGGGGGCCGCCGCTGTCGCCCTGGCAGGTGTCCACGCCGCCGGAGGTGTATCCGGCGCACACCATCTCGCTCTTCACGAAGTCGGAGCCGTAGGAGCTCCCACAACTGGAGTCGGACACGGTCGGTACGGTCGCGGTGCGCAGCTGGTTGGAGCTGCTGCCGTTCGAGGCGGTGGTGCCCCAGCCGAGGATGCGGGCCGTGGTGCCGGCCGCGTACACCGACGTCTGGGAGGAGGAGACGTACTTCGCCGGGGTGTACGGCATCGACGTCGACAGCGTCAGCACGGCCACGTCCTCGCCGTTGGTGGCGTCGGTGTAGCTCGGGTGGATCCATATCTTGCTGACTCTGCTGACCGTGCCGTTGGTGCCGTTGAGATAGGTGCGGCCACCGACCACGCGCACGCTGCTCGTCGTCTCGCCGACCATGCAGTGCGCGGCGGTGACGACCTTGGTGGGCGAGACCAGCGTGCCGCCGCAGAACTGGTTCTGCGAGGCGTCCGTGATCTGCATGACGAACGGGTACGCGGACGTCGTGGTCGTGGTACCCCCGACGATCGGCTGGGGTGCGGCGACGGCCGAGGGGGCGGCGAGCAGCGCGGTCGTGGCGGCGGCGGCGGTCGCCGCGGCGACGGCGGCGGCCTTCTTGGCAATGCTGAACCCGAACATGGGTCTCCTTGGGAGTTGCCGGTGGGGGGTCGCGCGGGTGGTGGTGCACGGGGACCCTGACGCCGTTGTTCGGATCTCCGTGTGCCCGGCGAGCGGCACGCCCCAAAGCTAGAGCCAGCACTAGGGGGCTCCCAATGAGGGAACCCCCTAAGGGAGTTGGGCAGGGATAACCCTCGGTCCGGCTCCGTAAACCCAGGTGGGGTCAGGTCGTGCGACGGCCCGCGGCCAGCCGGACGATGTCCACCCGGGAGCGGATCCCGAGCTTGCGGTAGACCCGGGTGAGGGTCGCCTCGACGGTCTTGACGCTGATGAACAGGCGCCCCGCGATCTCCCGGTTGGTCGCGCCCTCCATCACCAGCGAGGCGACCTGACGCTCCATCGCGGCGAGCCCCTCCAGCGCGTCCAGGGCGACGGGCGGCGCGGCGGCGGCCGGTTCCACCGCCGTGGGGCCGGCCGTGGCGGCGGCGTCGACCTGCCGCAGCCAGGGCAGCGCGCGACAGCGCCGGAACAGCCGGGCGGCCTCGTCGTACGACACCGGTCCCGGCAGGGGCCTGGCGCTGGCGCGGGGGGAGGCGGCGGCCAGGGCGCGCAGGCGGGCCAGCGCGAAGGCGGCCCGGGCCTCCTCCAGCCCGTATCCGAGTCGGCCGAGCCGGTCCTGCACGGACGCCAACCGGACGATGGCGGCCTCGTGTTCGCCGCGTGCCGCCCGCACCAGCGCCTCGGCCCGGTCCAGGACGGCCAGCACGCTCTGCCGGCCCAGCCGCAGCGCGTGCGCCCGGGTCGTGTCGATGACGTCCTGGGCCTCGCCCGGCTCGCCGATGCGGACCAGGGCCTCGGCGAGGTCGCCGTGCCAGCGCCCGCGCCCGGGGTCGTTGATGCCCAGGCCCTGCTCCAGCTCCCGCACCCGGCGCAGCGACCGGACGGTGGCGGCCGGGTCGCCGGCCACCAACTGGGCGTAGCCCAGCGCCGCCAGGGCCCGCGACAGGTACATCTGGTCGCCGTCGACCTCGGCGTGGTCCGCCGCCTCGCGGGCGAAGGCCAGGGCCCGGTCGACGTCCCCGGCCGAGGCCTCCGCGAGGGAGGCGAGCATGGCCGAGGCGCCCTCGCCGATCCCGGAGTCCCGGGCGAGCCGCAGGCTCTCACGGGCCAGGTCCAGGGCCCGGCCGCAGTGTCCGGAGCGCAGTTCCGTGTCGGCGAGGAAGCGCAGGAAGTGCACCTCGCTCTCGACCATGCCGCGCCGGCGCACCTCGCGCAGCAGCGCGGTGATGGTCGCCCGCGCCTCGGGCAGCTGGTCGCTCATGATCAGCCAGCGGAACCGGGCCGACCCGGCGCCGTTGTGGTGGCAGGCCACGTAGGGGTCCTGGGGTTCCTTCAAGGCCCGTTTGACGGTCACGGGGGCGTCCGGGTGGCCCATCAGGGTCTCGGTCGAGGCCTGGAAGGACAGCGCCATCAGCTCGGTGCGCCGGTCCCCGCCCCGGGCGGCCAGCTCCGCCGCGTGCGCGGCCTCCTGGCGGGCCTCGGCGAAGTCGCCCTCGACGACCAGGCCGCGCCAGGCCAGCTGGTAGTGGACCTGGGCGAGGAGGCACGGGTCGTCACCCGCGTCGGCCAGGACCTGCGGGAAGACGGCGTCGACCTCGCCGAGGGCCTGCCCGGCCGCCTCGATGACCACCATCCAGGCCCGCACCCGCTCGGCGGGCACGGTGGCACGCGTCAGTACGTCGCGTGCGATGTCCCGGGCGAGATCGGCCTCGCCGGCGGTGATCGCGTCCTCCGCGGCCAGCAGACGCCGCTCGTCGGGGCCGGGCGTGCTGTCCGCCGGTGTGTGCCGGGCGGACAGCAGCCCGAGCGAGGCGGCCACGGAGGGCGCCCCGCGGTCCCGGGCCAGCGCGCCGGCCTCGGCGAGCCGGGCCGCGACGTCCGGGTCGGTGCCGGTGCTCGCCAGGGCCAGGTGCCGGGCCCGCTCGATCGGGTCGGAGGCCGCCGTGGACAGCGCGGCGTGCACGGCCCGCCGCTCCTGCGCCGGGGCCTCCGCGTACAGCGCGGCCGAGATCAGCGGATGCGCGAACCGCAGGGCAGGCGCCTCGGGGTCCGTGGCCAGCAGCCCCAGGGCCGCCGCCTGGGCCGTCTCGGCCTCGGCGTGCTCCCGCCCGGCGGCGTGCAGCAGCGCCAGGGTGGGACGGGCACCGGCGCTGGCGACGAGCAGGGTGCGGCGCGCCTCGTCGGACAACATCTCCAGCCGGCTCAGGACCAGGGCCCGCAGCGAGGTGGGCACGGGCAGCGGCTCGCCCGGCCGGGGCCGGGCCGGGCTCTCGGCCAGGGCCCGGCCCAGCTCCAGCGCGAAGAGCGGGTTGCCGCCGCTGGTGCGGTGGATGTCGCGGATCGTGGAGCGGGACAGGGACGTGTAGCCGCGGTGGTCGAGCAGCGCGGAGACCTGCGTACGGGTCAGCGGGCCCAGCCGGACGGCGAGCGTGTCGGGCGGGGACGCGGGCAGGTGGCGGTCGTACTCCTGGCCCTCGGTCCGCACCGCGCACAGCATCTGCACGGGCGTGTCACCCAGCCGGCGGGCCGCGAAACCGAGCAGTTCCGCGCTGGCGGCGTCCAGCCACTGGAGGTCGTCGGCGACCACGAGCACCGGGCCCTTCGCGGCGAGGACGCGCAGCGCCGACAGCACCGCCAGGCGCAGCGCGAGCCCGTCCCGCTGGAGCGTGGACTCGCCGCGGCCGGTGAGCGCCGACTCCAGGGCGGTGCGCTGCGCACCGGGCAGTGCGCCGGACACCTCGTCGAGGACCAGCCCGAACAGGTCGGCCAGCGCCAGGAAGGGCAGGTGGGATTCGGACTCGGTCGCCGAGCAGCGCAACACCGTCCGGGCGGAACCGCCGTAATCCGCGGCCAGCGCCCGCAGGACCGTCGACTTTCCAATTCCGGCGGGCCCGTGGAGCAGCACACTGCCCCCTCGGCCGAGCTGCTCACGCGCCGAGGTGAACAGATCCTCCCGGCCGATGACCAGGTCGGGGCGGCTCCTGGGAGGCTCCTGGAAGTCCCGTCGTACGGTCACCGCTCCCCTCCCTGTGTCGTGTCCTGGCCAATATTAGGCAACAGCTGTTTGAATTTCGGAGGGACGACCTCGTGAGGGAAATAACAACACGTGACGGCGGGAGAATTCACCGGACTCCCGAATGCCGCGGAACACGGGGTCGGCGCCCCCCGGGGGAACCCGTCGGCAGAGCGATCGTGCAGGCACCACCGAAAACACCACCAACCTACGGCAACCACCCGGCCCGCCGCGCGGCGACCACGGCCTCGCCGCGGGTGCGGGCCCGCAGCTTCCGCATGGCCGATCGCAGGTATCCCTTGACGGTTTCCGGCGTCACGCCCAGCCGCTCCGCGGCGACCGCGTTCGTCGCCCCCGCCGCCACGCACGTCAGCACGTCCACCTCGCGCGGTGCGAGCCGGACCCGCGCCGGCCCGGCGGACTCGGCCGTCAGCAGCGCACACACCTCGTGCACCTCCGCGCGCAGCTGCGGGTCCGCGATCCGCGGGGTCAGCGCCCGCAGGGCCGCGTGCGCCTCCCGCACCCGCTCCCACCCCGGGCCCGCTCCGGCCCCGGCGGCGAGCGTTCGGGCCTCGTCCCGGACCACCAGGGCCCGCTCCACGTCCCGCGCCGCCTCCACGGCCGCGTCCAGCATCCGCTCGCCCAGCGGCTGGGACGTGCGCAGGGCCCCGTACAGCACCCCGCGCACCCGGTGCCGCACCACCACCGGCACGGCCAGCACCGAGCGCAGCCCCTCCGCGGCCACGGGAGCGTCGTACTCGTGGCTGATCTGCCGCGACGCCGAGTAGTCCGTCACCACGCACGGCCGGGCCAGCGCCACCGTCTTGCCGCCGAGACCGGTGCCGGACGTCACCACCAACGACCGCAGGGCGTGCGTCGCCGTGCCGCTCAGTTCGCTGATGCGCATCTGCTGCCCGGCCTCCAGCAGGCCGCCGAAGGCGACGGGAAGGCCGGTGCCCCGCCGCAGACGCAGCAGCGCGTTGCGTATCTCGACCGCGTCGGACGCGTCCGTCGTCACCTGATCCGACCCTTCATCACGGCTCCTGTGCGGGCGCACCCCCCGTTCGGGGGTAGTGAGACCTGCATCACGGATTACACGATGGCTCAGAGCCGCCCGGCAATGGTCCGGCACCCAGGAGGACAGATGACATCGGCGACGGAGCTGTTCCGCGACGCGCGGGATTTCCTGCTCGAACACCGCGAGGACTACCCGACCGCCTACGAGGGCTTCCGCTGGCCCCGCCCCGAGTACTTCAACTGGGCGCTCGACTGGTTCGACGCGATCGCCGACGGCAACGACCGCACCGCCCTGCACCTCGTCGAGGAGGACGGCCGCGAGACCCGGCTGTCCTTCGGGGAAATGTCCGTACGGTCGGACCAGTTCGCCACCTGGCTGCGTCAGCGGGGCGTGCGCGCCGAGGACCGGATCCTCGTCATGCTCGGCAACCAGGCCGAACTGTGGATCACCGCCCTCGCCGCGATGAAACTGCGCGCGGTGGTCATCCCGGCCACCCCGCTGCTCGGCCCCGCCGACCTGCGCGACCGGGTCGAACGCGGCCGGGTGCGGCACGTCATCGCGCGCTCCGAGGACACCGGGAAGTTCGCCGAGGTCCCCGGCGACTACACACGCATCGCCGCGGGCGCCGCCGGTGCGGTGCCGGACGGCTGGCTGCCGCTGGACGACGCCCACGGCGCCTCCGCCGCCTTCACCCCCGACGGCCCGACCCGGGCCGACGACCCGCTGATGCTCTACTTCACCTCGGGCACCACGGCCCGGCCCAAACTCGTCGAGCACACCCACACGTCGTACCCGATCGGCCATCTGTCGACCATGTACTGGATCGGCCTGAAACCCGGCGACGTGCACCTGAACATCTCCTCGCCCGGCTGGGCCAAGCACGCCTGGTCCAATCTCTTCGCCCCCTGGAACGCCGAGGCGACGGTCTTCCTGCACAACTACACGCGTTTCGACGCCGTCCGTCTCATGACCGAGATGGACCGGGCCGGCGTCACCACCTTCTGCGCCCCGCCGACGGTGTGGCGCATGCTCATCCAGGCCGACCTGACACAGCTGCGCACCCCGCCCCGCGAGGTCGTCGCGGCCGGCGAGCCGCTCAACCCGGAGGTCATCGAGCAGGTCCGCCGCGCCTGGCACCTCACCATCCGGGACGGCTTCGGCCAGACCGAGACGGCGGTCCAGGTCGCCAACAGCCCCGGCCAGCCGCTCAAGACCGGTTCGATGGGCCGGCCCAGCCCCGGCTACCGCGTCGAACTCCTCGACCCCGTCTCCGGCGCACCGGGCGCCACGGAGGGCGAGATCGCACTCGACCTGTCGGAGCGCCCCGTCGGCCTGATGACCGGCTACCACGGCGACGCGGACCGCACGGCGGAGGCCATGGCCGGCGGCTACTACCGCACGGGCGACGTCGCCTCCCGGGACGACGAGGGCTACCTGACGTACATCGGGCGCAGCGACGACGTCTTCAAGGCCTCCGACTACAAGATCAGCCCGTTCGAGCTGGAGAGCGCCCTGCTGGAGCACGAGGCGGTCGCCGAGGCGGCGGTCGTGCCCGCCCCGGACGAACTGCGGCTCGCCGTCCCCAAGGCGTACGTGGTGCTGGCCGAGGGCTGGGAGCCCGGCCCCGACACCGCCAAGGTCCTGTTCGAGCACTCCCGCGAGGCCCTGGCCCCCTACAAGCGCATCCGCCGCCTGGAGTTCGGCGAGCTGCCCAAGACCGTCTCCGGCAAGATCCGCCGGATCGAGCTGCGTGAGGCCACGGCGGCCGGGTCGGACGCCGAGTACCGCGAGGAGGACTTCCGGTGAACTCCTACAGCCACGGCACCGGCGCGACGGCGCTGCTCGGCGACACCATCGGGGCCGATCTGGACCGGGCCGTGGCGGCCTGGCCGGACCGCGAGGCCCTGGTCGACGTGCCCTCCGGACGGCGCTGGACGTACGCCGAGTTCGGCGCGGCGGTCGACGAACTCGCCTCCGCCCTGCACGCCTCCGGTGTCGCCAAGGGCGACCGGGTGGGCATCTGGGCCGTCAACTGCCCCGAGTGGGTGCTCGTCCAGTACGCCACCGCCCGCATCGGCGCGATCATGGTGAACATCAACCCGGCGTACCGCACCCACGAGGTGGAGTACGTCCTGAAGCAGGCGGGCGTGTCCCTGCTGTTCGCCTCCCTGAGTCACAAGACGAGCGACTACCGGGCGATGGTCGATCAAGTCCGCGGCGCGGTAACGGAGTTGCGCGAGGTGGTCTATTTCGGCGATCCGAGCTGGGAGGCGCTGCTCGGGCGGGCGACTCCCGAGGCGACGTACGACGAGCTCTCCTGCGACGACCCGATCAACATCCAGTACACGTCGGGCACGACGGGCTTCCCGAAGGGCGCGACCCTCTCCCACCACAACATTCTCAACAACGGCTACTTCGTGGGTGAGTTGGTCGCCTACTCCGAGCAGGACCGGATCTGCGTCCCGGTGCCCTTCTACCACTGCTTCGGCATGGTCATGGGCAATCTCGCCGCCACCTCGCACGGCGCCTGCGTGGTCATCCCCGCCCCGTCCTTCGACCCGAAGGCCACCCTGGAGGCGGTCCAGCAGGAGCGCTGCACCTCGCTCTACGGCGTCCCGACCATGTTCATCGCGGAGCTGAACCTCCCCGATTTCGCCTCCTACGACCTCTCCTCCCTGCGCACCGGCATCATGGCGGGCTCGCCCTGCCCGGTGGAGGTGATGAAGCGGGTGGTCGCCGAGATGCACATGGCGGAGGTCTCGATCTGTTACGGCATGACCGAGACGTCCCCGGTGTCCCTGCAGACCCGCAGGGACGACGACCTGGAGCACCGCACCGGCACGGTCGGCCGGGTCCTGCCGCACATCGAGGTCAAGATCGTCGACCCGGCCACGGGAGTCACGCAACCGCGCGGCACGGCGGGCGAGTTGTGCACCCGCGGCTACAGCGTGATGCTCGGCTACTGGAACGAGCCGGAGAAGACCGCCGAGGCCGTCGACGCCGGCCGCTGGATGCACACGGGTGACCTCGCCGTGATGCGCGAGGACGGTTACGTCGAGATCGTCGGCCGCATCAAGGACATGATCATCCGGGGCGGGGAGAACATCTACCCGCGCGAGATCGAGGAGTTCCTCTACGGCCATCCCAAGATCCAGGACGTCCAGGTCGTCGGCGTCCCGCACGAGCGCTACGGCGAGGAGGTCCTGGCCTGCGTCATCGCGCGCGACCCCGACGATCCGCCCACGCTGGAGGAGCTCCGTGCCTTCTGCGAGGGGCGGTTGGCGCACTACAAGCTCCCCAGCCGGGTGCGGATCCTCGACTCCTTCCCGATGACGGTGTCCGGGAAGGTCCGCAAGGTGGAGCTGCGGGAGAGGTTCGCAGGCGGCTGAGGGCACGGCGCGGCACGGCTCGGCCGCTCCGCCGGAGGGCACGGCACGGCACGGCCGCTCCGCTCACAGCGGCTTGCGCATGCACACGCGCGGCCAGCGGTCCAGGCCGAGTTCGGCTTCCGCCGCGCGGATCGCGCGCAGGCCGGGCGTGAGGTCCGCCTCGGCGAGGGGCCGGAAGCCGAGGCGGGCGTAGTAGGGGGCGTTCCACGGCACCTCCGTGAAGGTGGTGAGCGTCAGGGCCGTCAGGCCCTCCTCGCGGGCGTGGCCGGCGGCGTGGTCCAGCAGGGCGCGGCCCACGCCCTGGCGTGCGGCGCGTGGGTGGACCGAGACCTGCTCGATGTGCAGGGCGCCGTCGACGGGTTCGGCGAGGAGGTAGGCGGCCGGCCGGCCCCGCTCGTCCACCGCCACCCAGCAGCGGCCCGCCCTTCGGTGGTGCTCCAGGGTGTCGAGCGCGGGTGGTTCGTCGTCCGCGATCTCCGGCATGCCGAGGTCGCGGAAGGGGGCGCCGGCGGCACGTTCGACGTTCTGGAGGGCGGGGAGTTCGGCGGGGGTGGCGGGACGGATGCGCATGCGGTGAGTATGCGGTGCGCGGGGGTGGTCACGGGGCCCGGTTCTCGGTACCGGTGCCGGTCATGGCCAGGGCGTCGGCCGGGGCGTTCACCGGCCTCGGCGTGCCGGTGAGGTCGAGGACGAACAAGGCGATGCCCAGGGCGTCGGCGCGGGCCCGGGCGTCGTCCGCGTACCCGGCGAGGGAGAAGTAGAGGCAGTCCGCGGACTCCGTCATGGCCGTCAGCCACAGACATTCGACGTCCCTGAGGGTCGCCGGGCGTACGGCCGGGTCCACCTGCGCGACGACACCGCGGGCGGCGAGACCGATGCCGGAGGGCGGGCGCTGGTCCGCCCTGCGTACGCCCCGGTAGCCGAGCCAGCGCAGATACAGGGCGGTGGCCGTGACGGCGTCGCGCGCGGTGCGGATCGTGACGGAGAGGAAGGGGGGCCGGGCGGCCGGGGCGGCGCGCCGGACCGTCGCCGCCTCCGGGGCCGGTGTGACGTCCGGACCGGGTGCGCCGTCCCGAGCGGCAGCGTCCTGCCTGCCCTCCACCACCGCCACCCGCAGCACCACCCCGCACGCGCACCCCACTTCCGGGCGCGGCCACTCGCCGCGTCGCCCGCAGGAGCCGCACCGCACCGTCACCCAGTCGTCCTGCCAGACCCGGTGCGAGACGGGCGTCGCCGTCCCGTCCCGGTCCAGTCGCGGGGCGACCGGCGCGCCGCACACGCACGGGTACGCCGGTGTCGTGTAGCGGTGTTCGCGGCGGCAGGCCGGGCAGCGCACCGCGACGGTCTCGGTCATGGCACTCCAGAACCGTGTCGTATCGGGACGGCGTGCCCATCGTGCCCCCTCCGGCCCTGCCCTGTCCGGCGCTTTCCGTCTCTTGACGCCCTTCGCGCGCCCCGCATACATTAATTCCAGATAGTAGAAAGTAATTTCCGCAATACGGAAGAGCTCACCGCGGGGCGCGACGGGAGTGCGAATCCGACAGCCGAAGCAGGAGTACTCGATGGCTCGAATGACCGCTGCCCGCGCGGCAGTTGAGATCCTCAAGCGCGAGGGCGTCGCCGACGCGTTCGGTGTCCCCGGCGCGGCGATCAACCCGTTCTACGCGGCGCTCAAAGCCTCCGGCGGCATCGCCCACACCCTCGCCCGGCACGTCGAGGGCGCCTCGCACATGGCCGAGGGCTACACGCGCGCCCACCCGGGCAACATCGGTGTCTGCATCGGCACTTCGGGCCCGGCCGGCACCGACATGATCACGGGTCTGTACTCCGCGACCGGCGACTCCATCCCGATCCTGTGCATCACGGGCCAGGCCCCGACCGCCGTGATCCACAAGGAGGACTTCCAGGCCGTCGACATCGCCTCCATCGCGGGGCCGGTCACCAAGATGGCCGTCACCGTGCTGGAGGCCGCGCAGGTCCCGGGCGTCTTCCAGCAGGCTTTCCACCTGATGCGCTCCGGCCGCCCCGGCCCGGTCCTCATCGACCTGCCGATCGACGTGCAGCTCACCGAGATCGAGCTCGACCCGGAGACCTACGAACCGCTCCCGGTCTACAGGCCCGCCGCGACCCGCGCCCAGATCGAGAAGGCGATCGGGATGCTGAACGCGTCCGAGCGGCCGCTGATCGTCGCCGGTGGCGGCATCATCAACGCCGACGCCGCCGAACTCCTCGTCGAGTTCGCCGAGGTGACCGGCACCCCGGTCGTCCCGACCCTGATGGGCTGGGGCACCCTGCCCGACGACCACGAGCTGAACGCCGGCATGGTCGGCCTGCAGACCTCGCACCGCTACGGCAACGCCACGTTCCTGGAGTCCGACTTCGTCCTCGGCATCGGCAACCGCTGGGCCAACCGCCACACCGGCAGGCTCGACGTCTACACCGCCGGACGGACGTTCGTCCACGTCGACATCGAGCCCACCCAGATCGGCAGGATCTTCGCCCCGGACTACGGCATCGCCTCCGACGCCAAGGCCGCCCTGGAGCTGTTCGTCGAGGTCGCCCGCGAGCTGAAGACGGCCGGCACGCTCCCCGACCGCTCCGCGTGGGCCGAGGCCGCGCAGGAGCGCAAGGCGACGCTGCAGCGCCGTACGCACTTCGACGACATCCCGATCAAGCCGCAGCGCGTCTACGAGGAGATGAACAAGGCCTTCGGCCCGGAGACCCGGTACGTCTCCGCCATCGGCCTCTCGCAGATCGCCGGTGCGCAGATGCTGCACGTCCACAGGCCCCGCCACTGGATCAACTGCGGCCAGGCCGGCCCGCTCGGCTGGACCATCCCGGCCGCCCTGGGCGTGGCCAAGGCCGACCCGGAGGCGTCCGTCGTCGCCCTCTCCGGCGACTACGACTTCCAGTTCATGCTGGAGGAGCTGGCCGTCGGCGCGCAGCACAGGATCCCGTACGTCCACGTCCTGGTGAACAACTCCTACCTGGGGCTGATCCGTCAGGCACAGCGGGCGTTCGAGATCGACTTCCAGGTGAACCTGGAGTTCGAGAACCTCAACTCGCCCGAGCTCGGCGTCTACGGCGTCGACCACGTCAAGGTCGCCGAGGGCCTCGGCTGCAAGGCGATCCGCGTCACCGATCCCGCCGAGCTGGGTGACGCCTTCGAGCAGGCCAAGAAGCTGGCCGCGGAGTACCGCGTCCCGGTCGTCGTCGAGGCGATCCTGGAACGCGTCACCAACATCTCCATGTCGACGACCAACGACATCGGCAACGTCGTGGAGTTCGAGGAGATCGCCACCGAGCCCGGCCACGCGCCGACGTCGATCAGGGCGCTGAAGGTCTGACGCGCAGGGGAGCGGAGGGGCGGCCCGTCCATGGGAGACGGGCCGCCCCCCTCGTATGCCCGTGCCGCGTCGCCGCGCATGACCGCTCACTCACGCACGGGGGGCCGGCTCCGGGTCAGCTCCCGCCGCCTCCGCATCCGCCCCCGCCTCCGCCGCAGTAGTGGTGGCCCCCGCCCCCGCCGGCCCCGCCGCGCGGTGAGTTCTTGAGGAGGCTCTTGCCTCCCACCTCGGCCCGGCGGACCAGACCCGCCCGCAGGGCGAAGCGCGGCACCAGCACCCGCAGGGCCGCCTCACCGTGCAGGGCGACCAGCAGCAGGCGTTCGCGGTCGGTCAGACCCTGCCGGCTCGTCGGCAGGGGATGGACGTCCTGCACAGCCCGGACATGGCGGCGGGCGGCGCGCGTCGGGCCGAGCAGGGGATAGCGCAGCAGCCCCGCCTCGGCGAGCGGGATGCGCATGACGGCCACCGCGAGGCGGACTTCCGGATCCTTCACCAAGGCCTTCGGAGCCGCGGGCGCGCGCAGACAGGCGTGCACCGCGGCAGCCAGGGGAGAGGGCGGCCGCTCCGCCCGCCCGGCGTCCGCGACACCCGCCCGGACGGTCCCGGGCAGATCTGCCTCCACCAGGCCCCTCAGATGCAGGTCCACCACGGCGACGGTGATGGCGGCCCGCGGGCCTTCCCCCAGCAGTGCGATCTCGTGCGGCTCCAGCCGGACCGCCGTGCCGTCGCTCATGGCCTCACCCCCGTACCGGGGCCCGCAGCCCCCGTGCCGGCGGGCCCCGTGTGACGAGAATGTGCCCGGCCCCGGGGGCAGTTGAAGCCCCCGGGGCCGGGTTCAGAGGTTCATTTGAGGGTTCCGTACGGGCTGTACGACCGGTGCCGTAGGCGCGCTCACACCTCGTGGTGTTCCGACAGCCCCGGCCAGTCGTCCGGCCCGCCGCCCTGCCACTCGACGAGGTCGCTCTCGGCGACGTCGGTGACGTACAGGTCGGCCAGGCGCAGGATCTCGGCGACGTCGTCGGTGTGGGTGGCGACGCCCAGCGGCTCCTCGCCCAGGGTGACCCGGCGCGAGCCGTCCAGGGCGGGGGCGTGGACCACGACGTGCGGTTGCTCGGTGGGAGGTGCCATGCCTTCAGGCTGCTGCGAACGGGACCTATCCGCACCCTGAGAGGGCTTGGCCGTCCGGCGGCGCGAGGCTGGGCGCGACAGGACGTTCGCGCCGCCGGACGGGGTCTGGAGGACAGGGGTGGTGCTGGGACCGCGGCGGGTGCGACGGGCGCCGGGGCGGGCTTCCCTCAGGTCGAGAAGCCGGCCCGGGCCCTTCACCACCGCACTGGCTCGCAGCCGCCGCGGTCTGCGCCCTGACCGTGTCCGTGCCCGGGGGACCACCCCTCATCCGGGTCGCCCCGGGCGGTCGGGCACGGTCAGGGAGTTCGGTTCTCGCGCAGGGCGCGGACCGCCTCCTCCACGCGCCGCCCGTACCCGGGGTCGGCGGCGTGGAAGTGTGTCTCTGGGCGCGACAGGACAGGTGTCAGCGGTGGCGCCGCCCGGGATCGGGCCCCCGGGCTGCGAGGGCCGGGGGAGGGTCAGAGCTGCGCGCCGGAGAGCCGCTCCACGGCCCGCAGCAGCGCCGAGTGGTCGAGGCCGCCGTCGCCCTGCGCCCGCAGGCTCGCGATGAGCTGGGCGACCACGGCACCCACGGGCAGGGCCGCGCCGACGTTGCGGGCGGCGTCCGTGACGATGCCCATGTCCTTGTGGTGCAGGTCGATCCGGAAGCCCGGCTCGAAGTCCCGGCCGAGGAAGTTGTCCTTCTTGCGGGTCAGCGCGGTCGAGCCGGCGAGTCCGCCGCCCAGGACGTCCAGGGCGGCCTTCAGGTCCACGCCGGACTTCTCCAGGAACACCACGGCCTCGGCGCACGCCTGGATGTTCACGGCGACGATCAGCTGGTTGGCGGCCTTCACCGTCTGGCCGGAGCCGTGCGGGCCGCACAGCACGATGGTCTTGCCGAGCGCCTCGAAGATCGGCTTCGCGGCGTCGAAGTCGGCCTGCTCGCCGCCGACCATGATGGACAGCACGGCCTCGATGGCACCGGCCTCGCCGCCGGACACCGGGGCGTCCAGGACGCGGATGCCCTTGTCCTTCGCCGCCTTCGCCAGGTCGACCGAGGTCTGCGGGGTGATCGAGGACATGTCGATCAGCAGCGCGCCGGACCTCGCGTTGGCCAGGATGCCGTCCGGGCCGTAGGCGATGGCCTCGACCTGCGGGGAGGCCGGGACCATCGTGATGACGACGTCGGCGTCCTTCACGGCCTCGGCGATCGATCCGGCGGCGGTGCCACCGGCGGCGGCCAGGCGGTCCAGCTTGTCCCGCTCCAGCGTGTAGCCGGTGACCTGGTAACCCGCCTTGATCAGGTTCTCGGACATGGGGGAGCCCATGATGCCGAGGCCGATCCAGGCGACCGCCGGGCGGGTCGGGTGGGGGGAGGCCGCGAGTGCGTTGCTCATGCTGGGGTGCCTTTCGGTACGGGGGTCAGCGGGACAGCCAGTCGAAGGCCTCGGCGCTCGGGCGGTCGCCCGGCTTGTACTCGAGGCCGACCCAGCCGTCGTAACCCGCCTTCTTCAGCCGGTCGAGGAGGTCTTCGAGGGGCAGCGAGCCCGTGCCCGGTGCGCCGCGCCCCGGGTTGTCGGCGATCTGCACATGCCCGGTCTTCGAGGCGAACCGCTCGATCACCGCCGGGAGGTCCTCGCCGTTCATGGACAGGTGGTAGAGGTCCATGAGGAAGCGGGCGTTGCCCAGCCCCGTCGCCTCGTTGACCCGGTCGACGACCTCGACGGCCGCCGGGGCCGACACCAGCGGGTACAGCGGCGACTCGGGCTGGTTCAGCGCCTCGATCAGCAGGACCGCGCCGACCCGGTCGGCGGCGCGGGCCGCGAGGACCAGGTTCTCCAGCGCGAGCGCGTCCTGCTCGGCCGGGTCCACGCCCTCGACTCGGTTGCCGTACAGGGCGTTGAGGGCCGGGCAGCCCAGGGTGGCGGCGAAGTCGGCTGCCACGTCGATGTTGGCGCGGAACCGATCCGACTCCTCGCCGGGAACCGACAGGGCGCCGCGGTCGGGGCCCGGCAGCCGCCCGGCGTAGAAGTTCAGGCCGGTGAGCTGGACGCCGGCGTCCTCGATCGCGCGCTTGAGGGCGTCGGGCCCGGACCGCTCGGGGACGGGCGAGTCGGCCCAGGGCCACCACAGCTCGACCGCGGTGAAGCCCGCCGCGGCGGCGGCCGCGGGGCGCTCCAGGAGGGGGAGCTCCGTGAAGAGGATCGACAGGTTGACGTTGAAGCGCTGGTCTGCGAATCCCATCGGGGCGGCGCTCCCTTCCTTGTCTGCCGTGGTGAGCCTTCCACGGCATCATTTCCGTATTATGGAATCTCATTTCTGCTTAACGGAAGACTGCCCGTGGGGTGAGAGGGCTGTCAAGAGGGGCTGCCGGAAAGCCCGCCCCGCGCGTTAGGTTGAGCGCGTGCGACTGAGAGTGGAGTTCACGACCGAGCCGTTCGACCTGGACGAGGCGCCCGCGCACGCGGTGGTGGCCCGCGAGGTCGTGGAGGCCGCCGAGCTGGACGCCGTCGACGTGGGCCCGTTCGGCAACACCGCTGAGGGCGGTGCCGACGCGGTGCTCACCGCCGTGGACACCCTCCTCCGCAAGACCCTGGAGGCGGGTGCCACCCGCGTCTCGCTCCAGGTCAACGTGGTCAAGGAGGGTCAGGCGTGAGTGGCACAGGGGACGAGCCGTTCATCGCGGCCGTGAAACCCCTGGTCGACGCCATGGGCGGCGAGATGATCCCGCCCGACGAGGCCGGCCCCGACGACGTCGTCCTGGCCTGGGAGGGCAGGGGCGCCGTCGCCGTACGGCTGCCGCAGCTCGCCGACTCCCTCGATCACATCCTGGCCGCCATGGAGCGCCGCAAGGGCATGCCGCTGGCCGATCTGGACCGCAGGGCCAAGCAGGAGGTCGTACGGATACTCGAGGCGCGCGGCGCCTTCTCCGTGCGGCACGGGGTGGAGACGGTGGCGAGTGCCCTCGGCGTCAGCCGCTTCACCGTCTACAACTACCTCAACCGTGAGAAGGGGGCCTGACGGGCCCCGGACACAACCCGGGGCCTGACGGGCCCCGGACGGCAACTGTGAGGCCGGAGCCTGACCGGCCCCGGGTGTTTCGGTCCGGTTTCGTGCCGCCGAATTTTCAACAAACTGTTGACGTGCTGTCGGGCGAGGGCGTTAGCTGTCGGCACGCCCGTTCAGCACGAAGGCCGAATCCGGCCACGGAGGCTCCCGTGACGTCCACTTCCACGCCGCCGGGCCTGACCCGGTTCAACACCCTCGAGGAGCACGCGGCCTTCACCGCACTCCACGAGGCGTGCGCCGCCACGGCGTGGGCGAAACGCCTGCTGTCCGCCCGCCCCTACGCCACCGCCGAGGACCTGTACGCCGCCAGCGACGCCGCCATGGCGGAGCTGACGGCCACCGACCTCGACGAGGCGATGGCCGGCCACCCGCCCATCGGCCGTCCCAAGCCCGGTGACCCCACCTCGGCGCGGGAGCAGCGCGGCATGGCCGGTGCCTCCGACGCACTCAGGGCACAGATGCTGGAGTTGAACCTCGCCTACCAGGAGAAGTTCGGCCACGTCTTCCTGATCTGCGCCACCGGCCGCACCGGCGAGCAGATGCGTGACGCGGTCAGAGAGCGGCTCGGCAACACGCCGGAGCAGGAGCGGGAGATCGTCCGCACCGAACTGGGGAAGATCAACCGCATCCGCCTGGCCCGGCTCGTCGAAGAGGAAGCCTGACCCCATGAGCACCAGCACCACCGCCTCCGTGTCCACGCACATCCTGGACACCAGCGTCGGCCGCCCCGCCGAGGGCGTCGCCGTCCGGCTCGCCGCCCGCTCCGGGCGCGCGGCGGACTGGCAGGCGCTCGGCGGATCCGCGACCGACGCGGACGGCCGGTGCAAGGACCTCCCGGCGCTGCCGGAAGGCACCACCCACGTACGGCTCGACTTCGCGGTGGAGCCGTACTTCGAAGAATCTGCGAAGAAGCAAGCCGATGCGCAGCAGGACGCCCCCGCGAATCGGGACAGCGGTGCCTTCTTTCCGGAGGTGGCGATCACCTTCGCCGTCGAGGCCGGTGAGCACTACCACGTACCGCTGCTGCTCAACCCGTTCGGCTACTCCGTATACCGAGGGAGCTAGCTAAAGATGGCAGACACTTCCCGCCCTGCCCGCCCCGTGATCCTGGGACAGAACCAGTACGGCAAGGCCGAGAACCGAGTCGTCAAGATCACGCGGGACGGCGCCATCCACCACATCAAGGACCTCAACGTCTCCGTCGCGCTGAGCGGCGACATGGACGAGGTCCACTACTCCGGCGCCAACGCCAACGTCCTGCCGACCGACACCACCAAGAACACGGTGTACGCGTTCGCCAAGGAACACGGCATCGAGTCCGCCGAACAGTTCGGCATCCACCTCGCCCGGCACTTCGTCACCAGCCAGGAGCCGATCCACCGGGCCCGGATCCGCATCGAGGAGTACGCCTGGGAGCGGATCGAGGCCTCCGACGCCACCTCGCGGTCCAGCGGCGCCGACGAGGCCAAGCACTCCTTCGTCCGCAAGGGCCAGGAGGTCCGGCTGACCCAGATCACCTACGACGGCTCGTCGTGGGAGGTCGTCTCCGGCCTGAAGGACCTGGTCGTGATGAACTCGACCGACTCCGAGTTCTGGGGTTACGTCAAGGACAAGTACACGACGCTGAAGGAGGCCTACGACCGCATCCTGGCCACCGAGGTCTCCGGCCGCTGGCGGTTCAACTGGACCGACGACGAGCAGCGCATGCCGAACTGGGAGAAGTCCTACGAGCAGGTGAAGAAGCACATGCTCCAGGCGTTCGCCGAGACCTACTCGCTCTCGCTCCAGCAGACCCTGTACGAGATGGGTTCGCGGATCATCGACAACCGCGGCGAGATCGACGAGGTCCGCTTCTCCCTCCCGAACAAGCACCACTTCCTGGTCGACCTGGAGCCGTTCGGGCTGAAGAACGACAATGAGGTGTACTACGCCGCCGATCGCCCCTACGGCCTGATCGAGGCGACGATCCTGCGGGACGGATGCGAGGCGCGGATCCCCGTGGACCTCACCAACCTCTGAGGTTCCCTCTTTCGGCACCCGTGGCCGGGGAACCCTTCTCCCGGCCACGGCACTCAAATCTCCCGGGGTCCTGCCGTGCCCTCTCCAATTCAGCACACTTCGTGAAAAGGGACGAACCATGGCAGCAGACCGGCGCATCGTCATCGAGAACTGCGCGATCGCGACCGTCGACGGACACGACACCGAGTACGCCTCCGGGCACGTCGTCCTCACCGGCAACCGCATCGAGTCCCTCGGCGAGGGCGCGGCCCCCGAGGGCCTGGAGAACGTCGTACGCCGCATCGACGCCTCCGGCCACCTCGTGACGCCCGGGCTGATCAACACCCACCACCACTTCTACCAGTGGATCACCCGCGGCCTGGCCACGGACCACAACCTCTTCGACTGGCTCGTCGCGCTGTACCCGACCTGGGCGCGCATCGACGAGCCGATGGTCCGCGCCGCCGCCCAGGGGTCCCTCGCGATGATGGCCCGCGGCGGCGTCACCACCGCCATGGACCACCACTACGTCTTCCCGCGGGGCTCCGGTGACCTCTCCGGCGCGATCATCGGCGCCGCCCGCGACATGGGCGTCCGCTTCACCCTCGCCCGCGGCTCCATGGACCGCAGCGAGAAGGACGGCGGTCTGCCCCCGGACTTCGCCGTGGAGACCCTCGACGGTGCGCTCGCGGCCACCGAGGAGACCGTGCGGCAGCACCACGACTCCTCCTTCGGCGCCATGACCCAGGTCGCCGTCGCGCCCTGCTCGCCCTTCTCCGTCTCCACCGAACTGCTCCGCGACGGCGCCCGGTTGGCCCGCCGCCTCGGCGTCCGCCTCCACACCCACGGCTCGGAGACCGTGGAGGAGGAGAAGTTCTGCCACGAACTGTTCGGCATGGGCCCGACCGACTACTTCGAGTCCACCGGCTGGCTCGGCGAGGACGTGTGGATGGCGCACTGCGTCCACATGAACGACTCCGACATCGCCGCCTTCGCCCGGTCCCGGACCGGCGTCGCGCACTGCCCGTCCTCCAACGCCCGCCTCGCCGCGGGGATCGCCCGCGTCCCCGACATGCTCGCGGCCGGCGTCCCCGTCGGCCTCGGCGTCGACGGCACCGCCTCCAACGAGTCCGGCGAACTCCACACCGAGCTGCGCAACGCCCTCCTCATCAACCGCCTCGGCGGCCACAAGGAGGCCGCGCTGAACGCCCGTCAGGCCCTGCGTCTCGGCACGTACGGCGGCGCCCAGGTCCTCGGCCGGGCGGCGGAGACCGGCTCCCTGGAGCCCGGCAAGCTCGCCGACCTCGTGCTGTGGAAGCTGGACACGCTCGCCCACGCCTCCATCGCCGACCCGGTGACCGCCCTGGTGTTCGGCGCGGCCGCCCCGGTCACCGCCTCGTTCGTGGACGGCCGGCAGATCGTCGAGGACGGGCGGCTGCTCACGGCCGACGAGGACGCCATCGCCCGCGCCACGCGGGACGAGGCCCGACGGCTGGCGAAGATCGCCGCCGAGGCCTGACCACCCGGATGACTTCCGGCCGGGAGGGACGGCTCCCGGCCGGTGGCCGTGGACCCGAGCGGGGTCCACGGCGGTCGTCTCCGGGGTGCACGCCCACGCGTGCGCCCCGGAACGGCCAACCCCGCCCGCCGCACGTCCGGTCCCGCACGACCACTCCCGCACCACCTCCTTGACACCCACGGCGGCGTTCCGACGCGGCCGTGCAACCGACCGGAGGGACGCCGCCGTGGCCGACCACCCCGTTGACGAGAAACTCCCCGCGCTCAAGATGGCGACGACCGGCCTGCAGCACGTGGCCGCCATGTACGCGGGTGTCGTCGCCCCGCCCCTGATCGTCGGCGCGGCCATCGGCCTCACCGCCGGCGACCTGACCTTCCTCACCGGCGCCTGCCTGTTCACCGCGGGCCTCGCCACCTTCCTGCAGACCCTCGGTGTCTGGAAGATCGGCGCCCGGCTGCCGTTCGTCAACGGCGTCACCTTCGCCGGTGTCGCCCCGATGACCGCCATCGTCGCCTCCACCGACGACAAGTCCCACGCCCTGCCCGTCATCTTCGGCGCGGTCATCGTCGCCGGGCTCCTGGGCTTCCTGGCCGCCCCCGTCTTCTGCAAGGCGATCCGCTTCTTCCCGCCCGTCGTGACCGGCACGGTCATCACCCTGATCGGCATATCCCTGCTGCCGGTCGCCTTCGGCTGGGCCCAGGGACCGAACCCGGCGGCCCACGACTACGGTTCGGCGACCAACCTGGGCCTCGCCGCCGTCACCCTGCTGATCGTGCTGCTCCTGCGCCGCTTCACCACGGGCTTCGTCAAGCAGATCGCCGTGCTGCTCGGGCTGGTGATCGGCACGCTCATCGCGATCCCGTTCGGCGCCACGGACTTCGGTCCCGTCACCGACGCGGCCGTCATCGGCTTCCCCACCCCCTTTCACTTCGGCGCCCCGCAGTTCCAGCTCGCCGCGATCGTCTCGATGTGCGTGGTGATGGTGGTGTCGATGACCGAATCGACCGCCGACATGCTGGCGTTGGGCGAGATCGTCGAGCGCCCGGCCGACGAGAGGACCATCGCGGCCGGCCTGCGCGCCGACACCCTCGGCTCGGCGATCAGCCCCCTCTTCAACGGCTTCATGTGCAGTGCCTTCGCGCAGAACATCGGCCTGGTCGCCATGACGAAGATCCGCAGCCGATATGTCGTGGCGGCGGGCGGCGGCTTTCTGGTGCTGATGGGCCTGTGCCCGATGGCGGCCTCGCTGATCGCCGTCGTGCCGCGCCCGGTGCTCGGCGGGGCGGGCGTGGTCCTGTTCGGCTCGGTCGCCGCCAGCGGCATCCAGACCCTGGTCCGGGCCGCCCTGGACAAGGACAACAACGTCCTGATCGTGGCCGTCTCCCTGGCCGTCGGCATCGTCCCCATCACGGCGCCGGAGTTCTACCACGCCTTCCCGGAGACGGCCCGGATCGTCCTGGACTCGGGCATCTCGACGGGATGTGTGGCCGCCGTGCTGCTCAACCTCGTCTTCAACCACCTGGGCCGGGGCGACCGCGACGCCCACGACGTGACCCACCCGATGGAGGCGGGCGAGGAGCTCACGAACGTACCGAAGGCGCCGGCCGCGTCATGAGGCGGCCGGCCTCCGCTTAGGCTTCTGCCTTGGTCAACTCCTGGTTGACCGAGGGATCAGGGGACGAGGGGGAGAGGGGCCGATGAACCACGCGACCGAGGTGTTCCAGCCGTTACAGGCGGACGATCCGCCTGTGGTCGCCGGGTACCGCCTCGCGGCCCGGCTCGGCGCGGGCGGCATGGGCCGGGTCTTCCTGTCGCACACGCAGGGCGGCCGGCCCGTGGCGATCAAGGTGGTACGGCCGGAACTGGCCGACGACCCGGCCTTCCGGCGGCGGTTCCGCCGGGAGGTGGAGGCGGCCCGGCGGGTGCGGGGCGCCTACACCGCCGAGCTGATCGACGCCGACGCCGACGGCACACCGCCCTGGGCGGCAACGTTGTACGTCCCCGGCCCGTCCCTCACCGACGCCGTCGCCCGGCGCGGACCGCTCCCCGTCCCCGCGGTGCTGTGGTTGGTGGCGGGGGTGGCCGAGGCGCTCCAGGCCATCCACGCCGCCGGGATCGTCCACCGGGACCTCAAGCCGTCCAACGTGCTGCTCGCCGCCGACGGGCCGCGCGTGATCGACTTCGGTATCTCGCTGGCCGCCGACTTCACCTCGTACACCGCCACCGGCGCCGCCGTCGGCACGCCCCACTTCATGGCTCCCGAGCAGGCGTCCGCGGGTGAGGTCACGGCGGCGACCGATGTCTTCGCACTGGGCCAGACGGCCGCGTTCGCGGCCCTGGGCCGCCCGCTGTACGGGGAGGGCTCCGCGGTCGGTGTGCTGTACCGGATCGTGCACGACCAGCCCGACCTGTCCCTGCTGCCCGAGCAGCTCCGACCGCTGTTCGCCCGCTGCCTGGCCGCCGACCCCGGGGAGCGGGCCACCCCGGCCGAGATCGTCGGCTGGTGCCGGCAGCGGCTGGGCGCGGACGCCGACGCGGGTGCCGGCCCGGCCGTCTGGCGGGACGTCACGGGGCCGGAACCGACGGTGCCGGCGCCGCTCTCCACTCCCACCCGGGTGCTGCCGCAGCCGCTGGTCGTCACACAGCCCCAGCCGCTCCCGGACGGGCCGGGGGAGCGGCGCCGGCGAAGACGGCGTACGGCGCGTACGGCGCTGATCACGGCCGCGGCCGTGACGGCCGGAGTGGTGGCGCTGGGCGGTCTGTTGTGGACGGTGCAGGACGCGGGGAACAGGTTCCGCGACTGGGTGGCGGGCGCACCGTCGACGCCGGGCCCGGACACGTCCGGACGGTCAGATCGAGTGGAGTCACCGGCCGCGTCTCCGTCGGCTTCCCGTCCCGCGGCGGCTGGTGACGGTACACCGCGGGCATCGGACCCTTCTCCGAGTGCCCCCCGGACGCCGCGCCCCATCGGCCGCTATCTCCAGAGGCTGGACGCGAAGAGCTCGCTGAGCTTCGAGGAGCCGTTCCGGCGCGAGGACCGCAAGGGCGACATCCGCCTCGACTGCGAGGACACCGGCTGCGCGCTGAAGAGCGACACCAGCGTGCTGGTGCAGATGTTCACCGACGAGGGAGTCTCCCTGGACGAGTGCCGACTCATGCTCCGCAGTGCCGACCGGCACCGCTGGACGCTGGCCTCGGCGCCGGTCGGCACTCAGTTCTGCGTCAAGCACTCCAACGGGGACATCGCCCTGCTCGTGCTCACGACGAAGTCGACCGCGCTGCCGGAACTCGCCGCCCTCACGATGGACATGACGATCTGGCGCGACGCCGCCTAGAGCCCGAACATGCCCGGGTCCGCCGCCAGCTTCTTGAAGACCTCTGCGGGATCGGCGACCAGCCTGCGCTTCTCCAGGTCCAGGATCCCGCCGACCGCCGTGATCTCGGCGGCGACCGTGCCGTCGGCCTTCAGGACGCTCTGGTCGATCCGGAACGTCTTCCCGCCGCCCCACTCGAACACGCACGTCACCTCGACCTCGTCGCCCGCGAGGAGCTCGCTCTTGTAGCGGATGGTCGTCTCCAGGGCGACCGGGCCCACGCCGCTGCCGATGAGGGCGGCCTGGCTGATCCCCGCGGCCTGGAGCAACGACCAGCGGGCGTGCTCCGCGTAGTTCAGATAGACCGCTTGGTTGAGATGTCCCTGCACATCCGTCTCGTATCCACGGACGGTCACAGGGACGGAGAACGGCTCGCTCACGGCTTCCCCTCCGGGGTCTCGTGCACTGCACAACGATCCACCGATCTTGGCATGCTCCTCACGCCCGGCGCGGTGAAGCCAGCAGATACCGGTTCCCGGTGCGTGGCTCGCGGTGCTCGCTCACCTGCCAGCCTGCGCCTTCCAGGGTCGTCGCGCAGGACCGCAGCGCCTCGCCGTCCGGCTCGTGGACGGCGACGGCCTCCGGCTGCGGGGTCTCCCGCACGCGATACCCTCCGCCCGCCTGCCCCGCCTGCCCCGCCTGCCCCGTCTGCCCCGTCTGCCCCGTCTGCCCCGCCTGCCCCGCCGGGCTGTGCCCGGCGGCCTCCAGGGCCAGCGCGGCGGCCTGCACCAGATGCGTACGCTCCCAGCCGCACGGCCGGTCCGTGACCCCGCCCGGGTTGGTCATCCGGCGCAGCTCCAGCAGCCCCTGCCAGGCACTGTGCACCTCACGGTGCCGGGCGGGCCCTGCATCCGCCGCGGTCTCCTCGCCGCCCACGCGCGCGGCGAACACGCCCGTCGACGCGGGGGATTCCCCGGCGGGCTCGGGCAGCTGCGTGATGCCCTGACGCACCCGGTGCCCCTCCGGCGTCAGGAAGTGGTCGTGCGGCGGCCGGGGGTGGCGGAAGGCGAGACCCCGCTTCACCAGCGCCGTGAGCTGCGACTCCGTAGCCCGGAGCCGCCCGGTGACGGGATCGGCGGCGTCGATGACACGCCGCTGCGCGGCGGTCGGCGGTCGGGTCACGGCGTGCTCCTCTCCGGCCTCGGCCAGGCCCGGGGCTCCTCGCCCCACCTGCTCGAAGGCTACGACCCGCCACTGACATCGCGGGCCGGGGCAGCTCCCCGCCACGCACCACGGCTCGTCGCACGCCGGGGCTCGGGCCGCCACGTGGCGACCAGCGAGGCGGCCAGCAGCAGCTCGGCCACGTCGCCGCCGTAGTACATGATTTCCGCGCCGCCCTGCACCTGGTCGACCGGCGCGTGGATGTCGACCCAGAAGCCGCCGTACATCAACTGGGAGATCACGGCGTGTGCCGCGATCGCGACGCCGAGGCAGACCAGCCGTGCCCTGACACCCGGCCGGGCGGGGGCCGGGTCGGGGCCGGCGATGGCGTGGGCGAACAGGCATCCGGAGAGCAGGAAGTGCGCGTGCAGCAGCCAGTGCGCGGCCGGGCTGGTCGCGGTCGCGTTGTACAGGGGGGTGAAGTACAGCACCGCGAGGCTGCCCGTGGAGAGTGCCAGCGCGACCGCCGGGTGGGAGATCACGCGGGCCGGCGGGCTGTGCAGCACCGCCGTCAGCCGCCGGCCCCGGGACGCGGGCAGGGTGCGCAGCAGGAGCGTGACCGGGGCGGCCAGGACCAGTGCCAGCGGCGCGTACATGCCGATCAGGAGGTGCTGGGTCATGTGCCCGCGGAAGTCCTCGTGGGCGAAAGGGGCCACGGGCGGCAGCAGCGCGAGGCCGAGCAGGAAGATCCCGCCGAGGAAGAAGCCTGTCCGCCACGGGCTCCAGCCGAGGGCCGGATTGCGGTGGCGCGCCCGGCGGGCGAGCAGCAGGTAGGCACCGGCGGCGGCGAGCAGCATGAGCGCGGGCGCCAGCCAGTCCAGGGTGCCACTGCCCGCTTCATGCCCGTGCTCGTGCAGGTGGTGGCCCATCAGCCCTGCCGGCCCTCATGACGGTCGGCGGGGGCAGCGGGGGCAGCCGGGTCAAGGGGTCGGCCGCTGCGCCGGAGCAGATGGCCGCCGGCGACCAGCAGGGCGCCCAGGACGAGGAAGCCGACGTCCCACCACACCTGGCCCTCCCCGGCGTGGACGTGATGGATGCCGAGGACGTGGTGGTCCAGGACGCCCTCCACGAGGTTGAACAGGCCCCAGCCGACGAGCATCCAGCCCCACAGGACCCGGGAGGTCCACACCCGCAGCCGGTCGTGGGTGACCCGCCCGTACAGCACGGCCAGCCCGAGCAGGACCGACAGCCAGCACACCGTGTGGAAGACGCCGTCCCACAGGGTGTTCATCTCCAGGCCGGAGACGGTGTGGGGGTTGTAGTACTTCACTCCGATGCGGTCCTGGTTGGTGCTGGAGAGCATGTGGTGCCACTGCAGCAGCTGGTGCAGCAGGATGCCGTCGGCGAACCCGCCCATCCCGACCCCGAGCACGATGCCCGGCAACCGGATGTCCGCCGGTCGTGCGATGTCGAACCGGGCTTCACCCTGCGTGGTGGCCATCACTCGTCTCCGCTCCTGCCTGGGGGAAGGACCGAGGACGACGTTCCCCTCTGCGCGGCGCTCACGCCCTGTGCTCGGCCTCCATCCGGCTCAAAGACCCTTTCCGGCCGTCCCCGCGCGGCACCGGGAAACGCCCGGCGTCTACTGGTGGTACCCGCCGAGGAACTACGTGGCGTCTACTGGTGGTACCCGCCGCGGAACCACGCGGCGTCTACTGGCGGTACCCGCCGAGGAACCGCCCGATCCGGCCGATCGCCGCCTCGAGGTCGTCCGCGTGCGGCAGGGTCAGGATGCGGAAGTGGTCCGGTGAGGGCCAGTTGAAGCCCGTGCCCTGGACCACCTGGATCTTCTCCCGCAGCAGCAGGTCCAGGACGAACCGCTCGTCGTCGTGGATCCTGTGCACCTTGGGGTCCAGGCGCGGGAAGGCGTACAGCGCGCCCTTCGGCTTCACGCAGCTCACGCCCGGGATCTCGTTGAGCATCCGCCAGGCCACGTCCCGCTGCTCCAGCAGCCGCCCGCCCGGTGTGGTGAGCTCGCGGATGGACTGCCGGCCGCCGAGCGCGGCCTGGATGGCGTACTGCGCGGGCGCGTTGGCGCACAGCCGCATGGAGGCCAGCATGGTGAGGCCCTCCAGGTAGTCCTTCGCGTGCTGCCGCGGCCCGGTCACCACCAGCCAGCCGGAGCGGAAGCCCGCCACACGGTAGGTCTTGGACAGCCCGCAGAAGGTGAGGACCACCAGGTCGGGGGCGAGCGCGGCGGCCGAGTGGTGCACGGCGTCGTCGTAGAGGATCTGGTCGTAGATCTCGTCGGCGAAGACCATGAGGCCGTGCCGCCGGGCGAGGTCGAGGATGCCCTCGACGATCTCCCTGGGGTAGACCGCGCCGGTGGGATTGTTCGGGTTGATGATCACGACCGCCTTGGTGCGGTCGGTGATCTTCGAGGCCATGTCGTCGAGGTCGGGATACCAGTCGGCCTGCTCGTCGCACAGGTAGTGGACCGCCTTGCCGCCCGCGAGGGTCGTGACCGCCGTCCAGAGGGGGAAGTCCGGGGCGGGGATGAGGATCTCGTCGCCGTCCTCGATCAGCGCCTGCACGGCCATCGACACCAGTTCCGAGACGCCGTTGCCGAGGAAGACGTCGTCGACGCCGACCTCCAGGCCGAGCGTCTGGTAGCGCTGGGCCACGGCCCGGCGGGCGGAGAGGACGCCACGCGAGTCGGTGTAGCCGTGCGCCTGCGGCAGCATCCGGATCATGTCCTGGAGGATCTCCTCCGGCGCCTCGAACCCGAAGAGCGCGGGATTGCCGGTGTTCAGGCGCAGCACGCTGTGGCCCGCCTCCTCCAGCGCGTTGGCGTGCTCGATGACCGGGCCGCGGATCTCGTAACAGACCTCGCTGAGCTTGCTCGACTGCCGGAACTCCATGCGCCGCTTCTCCTCTGCCGAACTGTGTTGCTTGGTTTTACCAAGTACGCGCTTGGAAAGTCCAACAACTTGTCTAGACTGCGTCACATGCCACCTCGCCGAAGCTACGACCAGTACTGCTCCGCCGCCCGTGCGCTCGACGTCGTCGGTGACCGCTGGACCCTGCTGATCGTCCGGGAGCTTCTCGCCGGTCCCCGCCGCTACACCGACCTGCACGCGGACCTGCCCGGCGTCAGCACCGACGTACTCGCCTCCCGGCTGAAGGACATGGAGCGCGACGGCCTCGCGACCCGGCGCCGGCTGCCGCCGCCCGGTGCGGCCTTCGTCTATGAACTGACGGCGCGTGGAAGGCAGTTGCTGCCCGTGCTGCAGGCGCTGGGGCAGTGGGGGCAGGCCGAGCTCGGGGAGCGCCGGGCGACGGACGCGGTCCGGGCGCACTGGTTCGCACTGCCCCTGCTGCGCCTGCTGGACGGCGAGGGACTCGTCGAGGTCCGCCTCGAAGAAGGCCTGTTCCATCTGTACGCCGGTGCCGAGGACGGGCCCGTGTACGGCGACGGGCCCGCCCCCCGGGAGCCGGACGCCCGGCTGGTTCTGGACACCGGCACCTGCACGGCCATCGGACGCGGGGAGTTGAGCCTCGCCCGGGCCGTGCGCGAGGGGCGGGTCGAGGTGAGCGGCGACGGCACGCTCGCCAAGGCGCTGCGCGAGGCATGAAAGAAGGCCCGCGGGCGGCGGGCCTTCTGTGCGGCAGACAGATGAGGTTCGATCAGGGGGCGAGCAGGTGAGGCCCGGTCAGGCGCCCGGCGGCACCCGGGACGGCCGGCCCGTCCCGCGCGTCAGCGCGTACCCGCCGACCCCCGCCAACGCGGCCAGGATCCCGCCGACAGCGGTCCACACCCACCGGTCCGACCACCAGCCGGACGTCCAGCCGTCCTCGGGTTCCAGACCGGCCAGCACCGCCGCGTCCTCCTGCTCCTCCTCGGGCTTCGAGGCGATCCCCGGCACCAGCGGCTCGGCGAGCGAGCCGTCCACCGCCGCGGATCCGCCGATGTCCTTGGAGTCCACCTGTATCCCGGTGTCGACCGGGAGACCGAGGTCGGCGGTGGCGACGCCGGTGGCCGTCAGCCGGACGTAGTAGGTGCCCGGCAGCGGGTCGTTCGCCCACGGCTCCGACCAGGCCCGGACCGTGCGCAGGACGCAGGCCAGCTCCACGGAGGACGTGTCCGCCTCCGCGGTGCGCGTCTGCGCCCCCCACTGGCAGGCCTGACGGCGGCGCAGACCGTCGTAGACGTCGATCTGCCAGGTCTGGGAGGCGTGGGTCTCCGGCAGCTTCACCGTCGCCTCGACGGTGGGGCGCTGTCCGGTGTCGGCGGGGAACGACCAGTACAGGTAGTCGCCCGTGGAGCCGCTCGCCGTGGCCTGCTGCCCCTGCTCGACCTCCGTCGCCGTACGGAACGACGTGCCGGCCTGCGTGGGGGCCGAGGAGTCGTCCGGCGACGGACTCGGTGAGGCGTCGGCCGCGGCCGGGGCGGCCGCCAGGCCGAGGGTCAGCAACGCCGCGCTCAACGCTCGTGCCACTCGCATCAGTTGGTCCTCCAGACCGCGACCCGCCAGCGCGACAGCCAGCCCCAGACGAGACCGGCGAGGAAGCCGGTGAGGATCAGCACGCCGAGCAGCCACCAGCCGCGGCCGAGACCGAAGGCGGCCACGTCGCCCGCCTGGCTCGGGCCGTCCACGACGTCGACGGTCAGCTCCAGCGGAAGACCGGGCGTGGCCTTCACGCCGGAGGCCGCCGAGAAGGAGTGGGTGACGGCCAGGCACACGGTCTCCGCGGCCGGCTTGTCGCCGTCGGCGTCGTCCCGCTCGGGCTCGGGGTACCTGAGCCCCGTCGAGATCACGTCGGTGCGCCCGTTGCCCGCCGCCTCGCCGCGCACGATCTCGCGGCCCTTGGACGTGACGGCCCGCAGCAGCACGCCGTAGTCGGGATTCACGGCCCGGTCGGCCGCGACGCTCACCGAGGCGCGCAGCTCCTGCCCCGGCAGGACCTCCACCCGGTACCAGCGCTGCTGCCCGAACTCCTCCCGGTCGCTGTACAGGCCCGACTTCAGCGTCGGCGCCCCGGCGCACCGGTCGGCACCCTCCGCCGGCACCGGCGTCACCACCGGATCGGCCGCCCGGTCCACCAACTGGTTGACCCGGTCGGTGAGTTCGTCCTGGTGCTCGACCGAGGTGTAGGTGCCGCCAGTGGCCTCCGCGATGCAGCTCAGCTGCCGGCTCAGCTTGGCGGTCGGCACCAGGCCCAGGGTGTCGATGGTCAGGCCGATGCCCTTGGCCGCGATCTCGCGGGCCACCTCGCACGGGTCGAGCGGGGCGCAGGTGTCCTCGCCGTCGCTGATCAGCACGATGCGCTTGGAGCCGTCGCCGCCGTCCAGGTCACCGGCCGCCTTCAGCAGGGCCGGGCCGATCGGGGTCCAGCCCGTCGGGGTGAGGGTGGCGACGGCCGTCTTTGCCTCGGTGCGGTCGAGCGGGCCGACGGGGTAGAGCTGCGCGGTGTCCTTGCAGCCCGTCTTCCGGTCGTCCCCCGGGTAGTTGGCGCCCAGGGTGCGGATGCCGAGTTCGACCTCCTCGGGCGTCGCGTCGAGCACCTCGTTGAACGCCTGCTTCGCGGCGGCCATCCGCGACTGGCCGTCGATGTCCCGGGCCCGCATCGAGCCGCTCACATCGAGGACGAGGTCGACCTTGGGGGCGTCCTCGCCCGTGGGTTCGCCGGCGGCCGCCCCGGCCGGGAAGGCGAGCCCGGCCGTCAGCGCGGCGAGCAGGGCACAGACCCCTGCCGCCAGCCGTGTTCTTGTGATCATCGCCGGATCCTATTGATCACCCCGCTCCGGTTCCAAAAAGGGTTCTCACCGCAGGGGGTTGGGCAGTTCCGCCCACTGGTCCCCGGGCGTCTGCGGCGAGAGCCGCATCAGCGTCAGCGCCTTCGTCGGCAGGGGATCCGCGCACAGCGCCGCGAGGTCGGGGGTGCGCGGCAGATCCCGCACGGCCGTCTCCAGGGCCGCGCCGAGCGCCGGGCCCGACCCGGCCGTGGTGGCCAGCGCGCCCGCCACGAGCGAGCCGAACAGCTTGCGGCGGAGAGCGCGTTCGTCGTCCGTGACCATACGGGCGGGCAGCTCGGGCACCTCTATACCGTGCCGGGCCAGGCGGGCCGGGCTGACACGGATGTCGGCCAGGTCGCGATAGACCAGCCGCACCGGGTCGCCCGCCGCCGACAGGACCACCAGGAGGTTCTGGCCGTGCGCCTCCAAGGCCACGCCCAGCTCCAGCAGCCGCAGCCCGACCGTGAGCGTGAGCCGCGCGAAACCGGCCAGCCAGGCGGGGGAGTGCGGCAGGCCGGTGGTCGCGAGCGCCGCCACCGGCAGGACCCGTTCACCGCTGCCCGCGTACGTCTGCGGCGACTCCCGCAGGACGGCCGCCAAGTCCGGGGAACCGGCCGCCGCCGCACCCAGCGTGCGGGTGACGTGCAACAGACCGTCCGTGCGTGCCGCCGGCGTCCCCGCGAAGTCCGACAGCACCGCCGAGGCGGCGACCGAGGGCAGGGAGATGTCCCGCACCGAGGACGTCAGCCTGGCGCTCAGCGAGGTCTTCACCTGCGGCCCGCCGGGCAGGGCCAGTGTCCGCAGGGACATCAGCGGATGCGCGGGGCGCCGCTCCTGGCACGTCCGCTTCAGCACATGCGCCGCCTGCCAGGGATGCACCGGCAGCACCACACTCCCCCCGTCCCGCAGCTCGTCCGGCCACACGCCCGTCACCAGGCACTCCTGCGCCCGCACCGGTATCAGCCCCAGCTCCACGACCGGCCGGTGCTCGGGCCCGTAGGCCAGCTGCTCGGCCACCGAGAAACCGGGCCGGGACCGGCACGTCGGATGGAACGGGTGCCCGTCGACGATCCGCTGCTCCCACTCCCAGTCGCTCTCCGGCCAGTCCCCCGGGTCAGCCGGCTGTCCCGCCCGCGACAACGCCAACGAGGCGACACTGTGAGCGAGTTCGGCGGCGAAGGAAGCGGAGTGCGGTACGGCGAGGTCCGTCATCAGCCGCGCCGGATCCGCGTACGCCGCCTCGCCCAGCCGTACGACGGTGACGTACGCGCCGGTCGCGTACGGATCCGGCCGGGGGCCGTGCAGCCGGCGGCCGTCGGACAGGGACAGCGTCAGACCGTCCCGGGCCGGCTCCCTGCGGGCGACCCAGGGCAGCGGCTCATGGGCGAGACCACGCCACAGCCGGGACAGCACGGCCGCCCGGGCGCCGGGCAGGGCGGCCTCGTACCGCGGCAGGAGCCCGGGCCGTACAAGGGACAGCTCGTCGGCGACCTCGGCCTCGGCGGTGGGGGGACGGTGCACGGGCGGGCTCCTCGGGTACGAATAGGGGCGTCACAGCGGAATGGCGACGACCGACATACTGATCATCTCCGCCCGGAACGCTGGAAGGACCATAGGGACGAGTGGAACGCGTGGACCTCATGCCCCCGCCCGCCGACGACGACTCGGCCCACGGTGACGACCCGGCCACCGGAGCCCTCGCCGACGCATATGCCGCCGTGCCGCTGCTGAACTGCCTGCTGCGGGAGGTCGCCCGGCCGGTGCGCCGGGAGGGCGACCGTCGCGTCCACCGGCTGCCCGGCGGGGACCGGCTGCTGCGGGTGCGCGGTGCGCGCCGGCCCACCGAGCCGGAGATCGAGGTCGCGGGCACTTGGCGCCGCGTCGGCCACACCGAGCTGGTCAAGCTCGTCGCCGAGGAACTGCGCCGGCACACCGGGCTGTCCAACCATGAACTGCCCGCCGAGATGCTGGACAGCCGCGACGCCGTGGCCGCCCTGCTCGCCGCCCGGGGCCGGGCCACCCCGCCCGACGACCTCTACCTGCGCTCCGAGCAGTCCCTGCTGACCGGCCACCGTCACCACCCGGCCCCCAAGGCACGCGGCGGCGGCCCCACAGCCCGCTGGCTGCCGTACGCGCCCGAGGCGTACGCCCGCTTCCCGATCGCCCTGCTGGGGCTGCGCGAGGACACCGTCGTCGAGGAGGGCGACACCTCCGCCCTCGACGGCCTCGGCACGGCACCGCCCGGCTACCGGCTGCTCCCGGCCCACCCCTGGCAGCTCGATCTGGCCGGGCAGGAGCTCGCCGGAGCCTTCGCGGACGGCAGGCTGATCCGGCTCGGCACCACCGCCTTCGAGGCCTGGCCCACCGCCGCGATCCGCACGCTCTACACGCCCGAGCGGGACCTGTTCCTCAAGTTCAGCCTGGACGTGCGCATCACCAACGACATCCGCCGCCTGTGGCGCCACGACCTGCTCGCCCTGCGCAGGACGGACGCGGCCGTGGGCGCCGCCTTCGAGACGTTCGGCGGGCCCTCGGCCTGGCTCGGCGACCGCGGCTACCGCACCGCCGACTTCGCCTTCGAGGCCCTGGCCGTCCTCGTCCGTGACGGCTTCGCCGGCCGCCTGCGGCCCGGCGCGGTCCCGGTGCTCGCCGCCGCTCTCGTCGAGGGCTTCGACGGCAGCCCGCTCGACCGCGCCGCCGACCCGGGGCCCTGGTGGGCGGCGTACCTGGCCCACGTCGTGCCCCCGGCGCTGACGGCGTTCGCCGAGCACGGTGTCGTCATCGAGGCCCACCTGCAGAACACGCTGGTCGCCGTGGACGCCGGCGGGCTGCCGGTGCAGGCGCTGTACCGGGACGCCGAAGGCGTGAAGCTGCTGCCGGACGTGACGCGGCAGGCCGGCTGGGAGCGGCTCGTGTACTGCCTGGTCGTCAATCACCTCATCGAGATCGCCGGCGCCCTCACCGAGCGGCACCCGGGGTTCGACCCCTGGCCCGCCGCCCGCCGCGAACTCGCCCGTCACGACCTCCCCGAGATCCGCGCCCTGCTCATCTCGCCGACCCTCCCCGCGAAGACCAACCTGCTGCTGCGCTGGACCGGCGCGGACGGTGCCGACGCCCGTTACCGTCCGCTGCCCAACCCGCTCAGGGAAGGGACCTGACCCGCCGGGCCCGGCGCCCGCGTGACATGATCATCACCACGCGCAGAGAGGGAGGGAGCGGCATGCCCGCGACGCCGGACGCAGGGGTCCCCTGCCGCATCGTCGTCTGCCGCGACTGTTGCTGCGGCACCCGCAAGATCTCAGGCGTCGATCACGCCGCCCAGACGGACCGCCTGCGCGAGGTGGCACCGGTCCGCGTCTCCGACTGCCTCGACGTCTGCGACCAGGCCAACGTCGTCGTCGTCCAGCCCTCCGCCGAGGGCCGGGCCGCCGGGGGCCGTCCGGTGTGGCTGGGGCTGGTCAACGACCCGGCCGCCACCGAGGACGTCGTCTCCTGGGTGCGGGCGGGCGGTCCCGGCGTCGCGCCGGTGCCGGAGATCCTCGACCTGTACGTCTTCAGCCCGTTCACGAGACGCGCCGCCGACAACTCATGAGCCCTGTCGCATGAAACAGGGCTAATGAGGCAGGGCTAATGAGGCAGGGCTAATGAGGCAGGGCTAATGAGGCAGGGCTAATGAGGCAGGGCTCATGGCACGGGCGGCACGGGCGGCACGGCACGGCCGGCGTGACAGGAGCCTCATGACTCCGTCGCCGGCACGCAGAGCACCGGCACTCTGGACAGGTGCAGCAGCTTGTGCGGGGTCGAGCCCAGCAGCGCCCCGCGCACCGGACTCTCGCCCCACGTGCCCACCACGATGACCCGGGCGCCATGACGTGCCGCCGCTTCGATCAGCGCCTGCGCGGGCCGCTCGTCGATGAGCTCCACCGACGTCCGCACCCCGGCCTCGTCGGCCACCCGGACCGCGTGGCCGAGCGCGGTGTTGCCGGCCTCGCGGACGGCCTCGTGATGAGCGCCGTACTCCTCGCCCGTGACGCCGGGGGCGGCGACGCCGTAGACGATCACCAGGGGTTCGTCGTACGCGGTCGCCACCTCGATGGCGACGCGCAGTGCGCTCAGGGCGCCCGGGGACTCGTCGTAGCCGAGGACCACCGACATCTTCAGGACTCCTTGCCGTCGACGAGGGCCGGGTCGACCACGCTCGGGTGTTCCGACCAGAAGGCGGGCGCCATCAGCCGCCGCACGACCATGAGGACCACGCCCGCGACGACGATGCCGATGCCGATGACGAGCGGCGGACCGAGCCCGAACCACGAGACGCCGCTGTAGGAGTTGTCGGGGTCGGACATGTCCGTCACGGATTCCACCAGCAGCCATGCCAGCAGCCCCGCGCCGATCAGCGGTCCGAGGCCGATGAGGAAGAAGTTGCGCACGCTGCGGGTCAGTTGACGGCGGTAGTAGACCGCGCAGGCGAGACCTGTGAGCGCGTAGTAGAACGCGATCAGCAGGGACAGGGCGGTGAGGGAGTCGAAGAGGGCGTTCTCACTGATGTGGAAGAGGACGAGGTACCAGGCGATGGCGATGCCGGCGACCCACCAGGTGCTCACGTCGGGGGTGCGGAAGCGCGGGTGGATGCGGCCGAAGTGCGCGGGCAGCGCGTACCGGCGTGCCATGGACAGCCCGGTGCGCGAGGCGGGGATGATCGTCGTCTGCGTCGAGGCGAGCGCGGACGTCGACACCGCCAGCAGCACCACCCAGTCCCAGCCGCCCATGGCCTCCTCGGCGAGCAGCGCGAAGATGAACTCCTCCTCCGCCGCGTTCTCGGCGAGGTACTCCGTACCCGCGTAGGCCACGACCGCATAGGCGACCGCGAGGTAGGTCACCAGCAGCAGCACCGTCGACCAGACGGCCGCCCTGCCGGGGGCGGTGGCGGAGTTCTCGACCTCCTCGGTGAGGTTGACCGCCGACTCCCATCCCCAGTAGATGAACACGCCCAGCAGCAGGGACGCGGTCAGTGACGCTCCGCCGGCTCCGAACGGGTCGAGCCAGCCGAACTCCGGATCGATGGCGTCGAGGGTGCCGGTGTCGGCGTAGACACGGTAGAGCGCCACGACGGCGAAGGCGAGCAGGCAGGCGACCTGGGCGAGGATGAGGACGTTCTGCACCTTGGCCGAGATCTCGGTGCCGATCACGCAGACGGCCGTCATCACCAGGATCAACAGCACGGTCAGCACCTGGCGCACCACGTCGTTGTCGGCCCAGCCGTCCAGGCCGACGGCGAGCAGGAAGAACGTCACGGCCACGTCCGCGAGCGATCCGACGACCAGGACGCCGGTCATCGCGATGGCCCAGCCGCCGAGCCAGCCCGCCCACGGTCCTATGGCGCGGGTGACCCAGGAGAACGTCGTGCCGCAGTCCTGGTCGACCTTGTTGAGGTAGTAGAACGCCGACGCGATCAGCAGCATGGGCACGAACGACGCGAGCATCACGCCGGGGGCGTAGATGCCCACCAACGCCACGATCGGGCCGATGACCGCGGCCACGGAGTACGCGGGGGAGGTCGCGTTGAGCCCGATGACCAGCGCATCGACGAACCCGATCGCGTTGGGCTTCAGGCTCGCCTCCGGGGGCGGGCCCGAGTCCGTGATGTCCTTGGCCATGCTCCCTCGCTCCCGTTGTGCGTGCGTCCATACAACAGGCACTTTCGAGGGGTTTTGGTCATTTATGCACATTCAGGACTTCATGTCGCTCGCCGGCCGCGGATCGGCAGGTGCGGGAAGTACGGCGTGCCGATCACCGCCGTCGTCGCCCCCCGCTCAGCCGGGCGGGGGCGATGACGGTACGGCGCAGCAGGTCGGCCGTGCAGACCGGCGCGGCCCCGGGCAGGACGGCGACGGGTACGACCCGTACATGCCGCCGGCCGACCAGGGCGCGGGACGCGTGCGGAGCCACCGGGCCCACGACGCCGATCGTGCCCACCGAGGCGACGGCGGTCGCGGCGAGCGGCACGCCCACCAGGAGGCCCGGCCTGGCCCGGGGCAGTTCGAGGCCCGGGGCAGTTCGAGCCGAGCAGCCGCGGGGTGTCCTGGCCCAGGTCGCCCGCTCTGCCAGGACTTCCGATGGGCGTGGACCGCAGCAGGTGGCCGCGCTCAGTCGCCGGTCGTCCTGTCCAGCAGCGCGCCGTACGCGAGCTGCAGCGTGTCCGCCCCGGCCAGGGCGGTGAGCGCGCCCATGGCCGTACGGGTCGCGCGCGGCCAGAGCAACTGGCCGGCGGTCAGCGCCGAGGCGACCCAGACGCTCATGCAGAACGGGCAGGTCGCGAGCTCGCCGACGGTGTGCCTGCCCTGCTCGGGCTGCGCCTCCTCGAGCAGCTCGGCGGGACCCTGCGGCCCGACGTAACGGGTGAACGGGGCCCGCAGCGGGCTGGTCACCGACGCCTTGGTGAGCAGCCGGCTGAGCCGGAAGGTGGCCACCGAGGTCAGGACCACGTCCCAGGGCTCCGGCCGCTCCGGGATCGGGCGCCCGCGGCGTCGTACCACCGTGGTCCACGCCGCCGTGAACGCCGTGAATCCCGCCATGGCCGCGGCATAGCCGCCCAGCGGCCGGTCGTGCCCGGCCGCGTAGTCCCGGCGGGTGCGCCGGAGCGCTCCGTGCAGCCGGCGCGCGAGCCGGCCGTCAGTCCCTGTCGCCGTGCCCATGGGCAGCCCCCGATCGTGCTCGGCTCCGTCGCCCGGCCCTCTCCCGGCCCTTTCCCGCGTGCTGCGCACCGTCCTGGTGACGCAGGCGCACCTCGACATGGCCGTCGGCGACCCGCGTCTCGAAGGAGGGCTGGGGCGCGGTGGCCGGTCCGCGCACATTCCAGCCGTCGGAGAGCCGGAAGACGCTGCCGTGCCACGGGCACCGCACACATCCGTCGGCGACGGTGCCCTCGGACAGCGGCCCCGCGAGGTGGCTGCACCGCTCGGCGAGCGCATGGATCGCCCCGCCGGTCTCGCGCACCACCAGGACCGGCACGTCGTCCACACTGCGCCGCACCGCCTCACCGGCCGGGAACTCGGCCACGGCTCCGATCCGGTGCCAGCCCCCGGAGACGACGTTCGGGACCTCCTCGGCGTGGTTGGCTCCGGAGGCCTGCCGGTAGGCCAGGTGGCCGCCCAGCATGCCGCCGATCCCGACCGCGGTCAGCCCCAGGAAGCCGTACGCCCGGCCCGCCCCCTCGCGTCCCTTGACGCGGCAGGCGAGCGAGGTGGCGTACAGGCCGACGGCCGCCGTGTTGGACAGGGCGTGCACCAGCCCGACGCGCTGTTGCCGGCGGTGCAGCTCCGCCCAGTCCACCCAGCCCGTCAGGGCCGCGGGGGCGGCGGCGCCCAGTCCGACCCCGACCAGCAGCCGCGACTCGCGCGAACGGCCGGGGCGCAGGTCCAGGACCGCCGCCGACAGCCAGCTCCCGATCGGCACCTGCACCAGCAGCGGATGCACCGGGTGCCCCAGCCACCTGCCGTGCAGCAGGTCCCGGCCGCGCCCCAGGGGGAGCCCCCGCACGCCCTTGCGGAGCGTCTCTATCACCACATCGGCCCTGGATTCCCGCTCCAGGCGGTCCAGCAGCCACAGGACCCGGTTCTGCCGCATCAGCCGGCGAGACGAGGTTGCGCTCATGCCCCGCCGGGTCCCCACCGCCACCGGCGGCAAACGGAGCGCGGGTACGGCGGCGTTCCTGGTCAGCCGTCCGCCCGGGGAGCGCGCGGATCCGGCCTTCGTCGTCGGCGGAATCCCCGCGCGGGCGCCCGCGCCCACCCGCGCGGGGGTCCGCCGGTGCGCGCCGGCGCCCGCGTTTCCCGGCGGAGCCGGCGGGCACCCGCCGCGCCATGAATCACGGTCGCAGTCCACTGATCGCCGACAGCTCTCTCGCTCTCCTCGCCAAGGGATACGCATGGCTGCCCGACCGGAGACGCAGCACCTCCGCCCCGCTCGTGCGCACCCGGCTCATGGGACAGCCGGTCGTCGCCCTGCACGGTCCCGAGGCGGTGCGGTTCTTCTACGACGAGCGGCACGTGGAGCGCCGCTCGGCGCTGCCCGGACCGGTGCTGAGCACGCTGTTCGGGCACGGAGCCGTGCACACCCTGGACGGGCCGGGCCACCGCGTGCGCAAGGAGATGTTCCTGTCCCTGCTCACCGGGGCGGAGGCGGTCGCCGGACTGGTGGACCGCGTCGCCGCGGAGTGGGACGAGGCGGTGGAGTCGTGGACCGGCCGCCGGGTCGTGCTGTTCGACGAGACGAGCCGCGTGCTCACCCGGGGCGTGTGCCAGTGGGCCGGACTCGTCGTCGAGGACGTCGGGCCACTGGCCCGGGACCTGGTCGCCATGGTCGACGGTTTCGCGACGGCGGGCCCACGCCACTGGCGAGCCCGCCGGGCACGGGCCCGCTGCGAGGCCTGGCTGGGACGTCTGGTCGAGGACGTGCGGGCGGGGAGGGCCACCGCGTCGGCCGGGTCGGCCCTGGAGGGGATCGCCCGGCACCGGGACGCCGACGGCCGGCTCCTCGACCCGCACACGGCCGCGGTCGAACTGCTCAACGTCATCCGCCCGACCGTCGCGGTGTGCTGGTTCGTCACCTACGCCGGACACGCGCTGCGCCTCAGGCCCGAGCTGCGGGACCGCTTGACCGGCGACGACCCCGCCCACGCCGTGGCCTTCGCCCACGAACTGCGGCGCTTCTATCCCTTCGCGCCCTTCGTCGGCGGCCGGGCCGTCACCGACCTGGAGTGGCGCGGCGAACCCATCCGGTCCGGCACGCTGGTCCTGCTCGACCTCTACGGGCAGAACCACGACCCCGCCCTCTGGGACGATCCCTACACCTTCGAACCCCGGCGTTTCCTCGAGCGGCCGCCCGCGGGCGACGACCTGATCCCCCAGGGCGGCGGCGACCGGACCACAGGCCACCGCTGCCCCGGTGAGGACGTCACCATCGCGCTGCTGCGCGCCCTCGTGCCGCGGCTGGCCCGCCTGGAGTACGAGGTGCCCGATCAGGACCTGCGGATCCCGCTGAACCGCATGCCGGCCCGGGTCCGCAGCGGCTTCGTCATGGACGCCGTCCGGGTGCCCGCGCCCGCTCCGGCGCCCACGCCCGCGGCGCCCTGAGGCCGACCGGGACCCGCTCGCGGCCAGGGCCGCTGCGCGGCAGTCACGCCTGGTTACTATGGCCCCTTCGGATTCTGCCCCCGTGGAGCCCTGGACCATGCTGAGAGAGGTCACCGCGACCCGCTACGTCGAACCCCTGCGGTCCGGCGGCTCCGTCCCGGGCGTCGTCGAGGCGGACGACCTCGGCACGTACGTCGTCAAGTTCACCGGCTCCGCGCAGGGCCGCAAGGCGCTCGTCGCCGAGGTCATCGTGGGGGAACTGGCCCGCGCCCTCGGCCTGCGCTTCCCCGAGCTGGTCCTGGTGCACTTCGACCCGTCGATCGCCGACCACGAGCCGCACCAGGAAGTGCGGGGCCTGCACGCGGCCAGTGCGGGCGTCAACCTCGGCATGGACCACCTGCCGGGCGCACGGGACTTCACACCGGAGATCGCCCAGATCTTCCCCGTCGATCCGCTGGAGGCGGGCAGGATCGTCTGGCTCGACGCCCTGACCGTGAACGTCGACCGCACGGTCCACAGTTCCAACCTGATGGTCTGGCCCACCCTCGGCGTCGCACCCCCGCGCCTGTGGCTGATCGACCACGGCGCCGCCCTCGTCTTCCACCACCGCTGGGACGCCACCGACCCCCGCAAGGCCTACGACTTCCGGCACCACGCCCTCGGCCACCACGGCCCCGACGTCCGGGCCGCCGACGCCGAACTGGCGCCCCGGGTCACCGAGGAACTTCTGCGACGGATCCTCGACGAGGTCCCGGACGCCTGGCTCGCGGACGAGCCGGGCTTCGCCGGCGCGGACGAGGTGCGCGAGGCCTACGTGACGTACCTCCACGCACGCGTGCTGGCCTCCGCGGCCTGGCTGCCCACCGACTTCCCCAGCCGGGAGGAGCTCGCCGCCGAGGAGGCCCTGCGGGCGGCGAGGAACCAGCAAGGACGCCCCGCGTGGCTCAGGCAGGTGCCCGACCTGCACGGCAAGCCCGCGGCCCAGCAGGATTGGTCGGTGCACCTGGGATGACGGACGATCAGCGCGTCGAGATCGAACTGGCGGAGGACTCCCCGGGCGCCTCGCGGCGGGTCGAGATCGAGTACTGCACCCAGTGCCGCTGGCTGCCCCGCGCGGCCTGGCTGGCGCAGGAGCTGCTCACGACCTTCGAGGCCGAACTGACGGAACTGGCCCTCAAACCCGGCACCGGCGGGGTGTTCGTCGTCCGCGTCGGCGACGAGGTCGTCTGGGACCGGCGCGAGCAGGGCTTCCCGGAGCCCACGGCCGTGAAGCGGGCCGTACGCGACCGAGTGGCCCCGGGCAGGACCCTGGGCCACTCGGAGCGTTAGCCGGCCGGCTCGCGAGTCAGCCCTTGAGCTGCTCGTACGCCGGGAGCGTCAGGAAGTCGGCGTAGTCCTCGTCGAGGGAGACCGTCAGCAGCAGGTCGTGCGCCTGCTGCCAGTTGCCGGCCGCGAAGGCCTCGTCGCCGATCTCGGCCCTGATGTTCGCGAGTTCCTCGGCGGCGACCTTGCGGGCCAGGTCGGCTGTGACCTGCTCGCCGTTGTCGAGGACGACCTCCGCGTTGATCCACTGCCAGATCTGGGAGCGGGAGATCTCGGCGGTGGCCGCGTCCTCCATCAGGTTGAAGATGGCGACCGCGCCGAGACCGCGCAGCCAGGCCTCGATGTAACGGATGCCGACCTGCACGGCGTTGACCAGACCCGCGTAGGTGGGCTTGGCGTCGAGGGAGTCGACGGCGATCAGGTCGGCCGCCTCCACGACGACGTCCTCGCGGAGGCGGTCCTTCTGGTTCGGCTTGTCGCCGAGGACCTTGTCGAAGGACTCCATGGCGATCGGCACGAGGTCGGGGTGGGCGACCCAGGAGCCGTCGAAGCCGTCGCCGGCCTCGCGGTCCTTGTCGGCACGGACCTTCTCGAAGGCGACCTTGTTGACCTCGGCGTCCCGGCGGGACGGGATGAAGGCCGCCATGCCGCCGATGGCGTGGGCGCCGCGCTTGTGGCAGGTGCGGACGAGGAGTTCGGTGTACGCGCGCATGAACGGAGCGGTCATCGTGACCGCGTTGCGGTCCGGCAGGACGAACTTGGCTCCGCCGTCACGGAAGTTCTTGACGATGGAGAACAGGTAGTCCCAGCGTCCCGCGTTCAGCCCGGCGGCGTGGTCGCGCAGCTCGTAGAGGATCTCCTCCATCTCGTACGCGGCGGTGATCGTCTCGATGAGGACGGTCGCGCGGACCGTGCCCTGCGGGATGCCGCAGTACTCCTGCGCGAAGACGAACACCTCGTTCCACAGGCGGGCCTCCAGGTGGGACTCCGTCTTCGGGAGGTAGAAGTACGGCCCCTTGCCGAGGTCCAGCAGGCGCTGGGCGTTGTGGAAGAAGTACAGGCCGAAGTCGACGAGGGCGCCGGGCACGGGGGTGCCGTCGGCGTCGACGAGGTGACGCTCGTTCAGGTGCCAGCCGCGCGGGCGCATCACGACCGTGGCGAGCTCCTCGTTCGCCTTCAGCGCGTACGACTTGCCGGACCTCGGATCGGTGAAGTCGATGTTCCGGGTGTAGGCGTCGCTCAGGTTCAGCTGGCCGCCGACCACGTTCTCCCAGGTGGGTGCGGAGGCGTCCTCGAAGTCCGCGAGCCACACCCGGGCGCCCGAGTTGAGGGCGTTGATGGTCATCTTGCGGTCGGTGGGACCGGTGATCTCGACCCGGCGGTCGTTCAGCGCGTCCGGGGCCGGGGCGACCTTCCAGGAGTCGTCGGCGCGGATCGCGGCGGTCTCCGGAAGGAAGTCGAGGGTGCAGGTGCGGGCGATCTCGGCGCGGCGCTCGGCGCGGCGGGCGAGGAGTTCGTCACGCCGGGGCGTGAACCGCCGGTGCAGCTCGGCCACGAAGGCGAGCGCCGCTTCGGTGAGGACCTCCTCCTGCCGGGGCAGGGGCTCGGCGTCGACGACGGCCAGCGGGGACGGCGCTGGAGCGGACATGAACGGTCACTTCCTTCAGCGAGCTGTGAAGACGAGCCGGCGTGCTCGGCACCGGGTGCCAGTCTTCCCGAATACGGCGTTCCGCGCCCTCAGACCCCTCAGGCGCTTCTGATCAGTGGATACTAGTTTCCTCATGGTGGAAGTTCAATCGTCTGTTGATGTCGAGAGTCCCCGAGTCGAGGCAAGGTGGCGCTCCGTGCCACCCCGTTCACTCCAGGTGCGCCAGATCGGCTTCGGTGTCGATGTCGAACGGCCGGGCCACGTCCCCGCACTCGACGAGGGTGATCTCCTGCCGGTGCTCTCTCAGATAGGCGCGGGCCCCCCGGTCCCCGGTGGCGGTCGCGGCGATGCCCGCCCAGTGGGCGGCACCGAACAGCACCGGGTGGCCGCGCACACCGTCGTACGCGGCGCAGGCGAGCGTCTCCTCGCCCTCGTACGCCGCGAGGACCCGGGTCACCGCCTCGGGTCCGATGCCGGGCTGGTCCACGAGTGACACCAGGGCGGCCCGGGCGCCCGCGCCGGCGAGCGAGTCGAGCCCGGCGCGCAGGGAACTCCCCATGCCCTGCCCCCAGTCGGGGTTGTCGACCAGGGTGCAGCCCGGCAGTGAGGCCCGTGCGCGCACGTCGTCGGCCTGTGCGCCCAGGACGACGTGGACGGCCGCGCAGCCGCCCTCCCGCAGTACCCGCACCGCGTGCTCCACCAGGGGCCGCCCCCGGTGCGGGAGGAGTGCCTTGGGCCGTCCGCCGAGCCGCCGCCCGCCACCGGCCGCGAGCAGCAGTCCCGCAACCGCCTGTGTCCCGCCCGTCGTCTCCCGTGTCGTCATGGCTCCTGCATACCGCACGCCCCGAACGGAGGTACGGCGGAGCGAGGTGCGCGTCGGACAGGCGTGCGCCCTGGGCCAGAAAGTCACTCAGCGAAACAAGTCGATGACGCAATGGACTGGCGCCCGGCGGTCCGCGTCGTTTACTGTCGCCCGCACCGACCGGCCGGGCGCCCGACGGCTGCCCGGTGTGGGGGACTTCGTGTCGGGCGGAGACGCGCACGACGAGGTGCGAGGGGGAGGACTGTGTTGCGGAGCGTCGAGCAGAAGCGGCAGGGGCCTGTGACCGGCGGTGGCGAGGACCCGCGCGTGACGGAGCTGCGCTCCGCCGTGTCCCGGTTGCGCCGCCGACTGGCCGCCCATCCCGGCGAGTTCGCCGACCGGTCCATCGCCGAGGAGGAACTGGCCGCAGTGGCCGCCATGGCCGCCGACGGCATCCCAGAGATCCCGCGCCTGCGCCGCTCCCTCCTGCTCCTCGCCGGCGCGATCGGCTCGGTGAGCGCGCTGTCCGCCGAGCTGACGGAGGTCCGGCGGGCGGTGGATCTCTTCGGGGGGCCGGTGCGGGGCCAGGGCTAGGGTCTGTCGTTCGGATCAGGTCCCAGGGGATCGGCGGCCCTGGGGCGCCCGCCGCCGCGGACTCGCTCCGGTTGCGCGGGGGTAAGGGTCAGGGCGCCCGCCGCCCCGGCTTCACCCCGTCATGGGATCGGCGGCCCAGGGGCGCCCGCCGTCGCGGACTCGCTCCCGTTGGGCGGGGGTAAGGGTCAGGGCGCCCGCCGCCGCGGACCCGCTGCCGTTGCGTGGGGCAAGGGCCAGGGCGCCCGCTGCCCCGGTTTCACCCCGTCATGCGGGGCTCTGGCTGGCGAGCGCCTCGGACAGCTCCCCCGCGACCTGCTGGAGCACCGGCACGATCTTGCCCGTCAGTGCCTCGGTGACCCGGCCCGCCGGGCCCGAGATGGAGATGGCCGCGGGGGTGGGTGAGTCGGGTACGGGAACCGCCAGGCAGCGCACCCCGATCTCCTGCTCGTTGTCGTCGATGGCGAAGCCCTGCCGGCGCACGTCCTCCAGGGCCGCGAGGAACCCGTCCGGTGTGGTGATCGTCTTCTCCGTCGCGGCGGGCATGCCCGTACGGGAGAGCAGTGCCCGCACCTCCTCCGGCGGGAAACCGGCGAGCAGTGCCTTGCCCACGCCCGTGGAGTGCGGCAGCACCCGCCTGCCGACCTCCGTGAACATGCGCATCGAGTGCTTCGAGGGCACCTGCGCCACGTAGACGATCTCGTCCCCGTCGAGCAGGGCCATGTTCGCCGTCTCGCCGGTCTCCTCGACCAGCCGCGCGAGGTAGGGCCGGGCCCAGGTGCCCAGCAGCCGTGAGGCCGACTCGCCGAGGCGGATCAGGCGCGGGCCGAGCGCGTACCGCCGGTTGGGCTGCTGACGTACGTACCCGCAGACCACCAGCGTGCGCATCAGGCGGTGGATGGTCGGAAGGGGCAGGCCGCTGCTCGCGGACAGCTCGCTCAGGCCGACCTCGCCGCCCGCGTCCGCCATCCGTTCGAGCAGGTCGAAGGCGCGCTCCAGGGACTGGACGCCCCCGTTGGCGGAGGACCGGGCGGAGTCGGTGGTGCTGGCCCTGGACGTCGGCACGGCGCGTTCCTTTCGGGGCGGGCGGGAAGGGCAGCAGCCTACCCGGCAGTCGGTTGACTCCCCGCTTGTACGTAGCTACGTTCTGCTTGCTGGAAGTCTAATTCCGCCTTGTGGAAACGTCCAGGAGTGTTGTGTGAGGGCGCCGCGGTCAAGTGTGCCCTTGACGACGCGGAGGAGGGAGTGAAGACTCCTTCAACAGAAAGTTGAATTCCGTTACGCGGAAGTAAGGGGTTCGAGTGTCCGACGCTGAACTGGTGCTGCGCTCGACGCGAGTCATCACCCCCGAGGGAACGCGTGCCGCATCCGTCGCGGTGGCCGACGGCACCATCACGGCCGTCCTCCCGTACGACGCACCCGTACCGCAGGACGCCCGCCTGGAGGACCTGGGCGACCATGTCCTGCTGCCCGGCCTGGTCGACACGCACGTGCACGTCAACGACCCCGGCCGCACCGAGTGGGAGGGCTTCTGGACCGCCACCCGCGCCGCGGCCGCCGGTGGCATCACCACCCTCGTCGACATGCCCCTCAACTCCCTGCCGCCCACCACGACCGTCCCGCACCTGCGGACCAAGCAGCAGGTCGCCGCCGACAAGGCGCACATCGACGTCGGCTTCTGGGGCGGCGCCCTGCCCGACAACGTCAAGGAGCTCCGGCCGCTGCACGAGGCCGGCGTGTTCGGCTTCAAGGCGTTCCTCTCGCCGTCCGGAGTGGACGAGTTCCCGCACCTGGAGCGCGACTCCCTCGCCCGGACCATGGCCGAGATCGCCGCCTTCGACGGCCTGCTCATCGTGCACGCCGAGGACCCCCGGCTCCTCGCCTCCGCCCCGCAGCAGCCGGGCCCGAAGTACGCCGACTTCCTCGCCTCCCGCCCGCGGGACGCCGAGGACACCGCCATCGCCCACCTCATCCGCGAGGCGAAGGCCCTCGACGCGCGCGTGCACATCCTGCACCTCTCCTCCAGCGACGCCCTGCCGATGATCGCCGAGGCGCGCGCGGAGGGCGTCCGCATCACCGTGGAGACCTGCCCCCACTACCTGACCCTCACCGCCGAGGAAGTCCCCGACGGCGCCAGCGAGTTCAAGTGCTGCCCGCCCATCCGCGAGGCCGCCAACCAGGACCTGCTCTGGCAGGCGCTCGCCGACGGCACCATCGACTGCGTCGTCACCGATCACTCCCCGTCCACGGCCGACCTGAAGACCGAGGACTTCGCGACGGCCTGGGGCGGCATCTCCGGCCTCCAGCTGAGCCTGGCGGCCGTGTGGACCGAGGCGCGCAGGCGCGGGCACGGCCTGGAGGACGTGGTCCGCTGGATGTCCGCGCGCACCTGCGAACTGGTCGGGCTCGACGACCGCAAGGGCGCCATCGCCGTGGGCCGCGACGCCGACTTCGCCGTCCTCGCACCCGACGAGACCTTCACCGTCGACCCGATGGCCCTCCAGCACCGCAACCGCGTCACGGCGTACGCGGGCAGGACCCTGCACGGCGTCGTGAAGTCCACCTGGCTGCGCGGGCAGCGCATCGTCGCGGACGGCGAGTTCACCGAGCCGAAGGGGCGGCTCCTGACCCGGACCCACTGAATCCCCTCCCGGACACCCGAAAGGAAGACCTGATCATCGTGACGGCGATCCCCCGCTTCACCGGCGACGCGAACCCCTACGCGGGCGGCGACCCGTACGCGGACTACCGCACCGCCGACTTCCCCTTCACCTCGTACGCCGACCTCGCCGACCGGCGCCTCGGAGCCGGTGTCATCGCCGCCAACGACGAGTTCTTCGCCGAGCGCGAGAACCTGCTGGTGCCCGGGCCCGCCGAGTTCGACCCCGAGCACTTCGGGCACAAGGGCAAGATCATGGACGGCTGGGAGACCCGCCGCCGCCGGGGCGCCTGCGCCGACCACCCCTGGCCGACCGAGGAGGACCACGACTGGGCGCTGGTTCGTCTCGGCGCCCCGGGCGTGATCCGCGGGATCGTCGTCGACACCGCCCACTTCCGCGGCAACTACCCGCAGGCGGTGTCCGTCGAGGGCACCTTCGTACCCGGCTCCCCGTCGCCCGAGGAACTCCTCGGGGACGACGTGAAGTGGACGACCCTCGTCCCGCGCAGCGCGGTCGGCGGCCACGCGGCCAACGGTTTCGCCGTCGACGTCGAGCAGTGCTTCACACACCTGCGGGTCAAGCAGCACCCCGACGGCGGCATCGCCCGCCTGCGCGTCCACGGCGAGGTCGTCCCCGACCCCGCCTGGCTCGGGGCCCTGGGCACCTTCGACGTCGTCGCCCTGGAGAACGGCGGCCGGGCCGAGGACGCCTCCAATCTGTTCTACTCGCCCGCCTCCAACACCATCCAGCCGGGCCGCTCCCGCAAGATGGACGACGGCTGGGAGACCCGCCGCCGCCGCGACCGGGGCCACGACTGGATCCGCTACCGGCTGGCCGCCCAGGCCCGGATCCGCGCCCTGGAGATCGACACCGCCTACCTCAAGGGCAACAGCGCCGGCTGGGCAGCGGTGTCGGTGAAGGACGGCGAGGACGGCGACTGGCAGGAGATCCTTCCCCGCACCCGCCTCCAACCCGACACCAACCACCGCTTCGTCCTCCCGGCCCCGGCGGTCGGCACCCACGCGCGCGTGGACATCTTCCCGGACGGCGGCATCTCCAGGCTCCGCCTGTTCGGCTCCCTGACGCAGGAGGGCACGAGCCGACTCGCCGCCCGCCACCAGGAGCTGGGCGGCTGACCGGCCCCGGCCCGACCCGCGGGGCGCACCGGCCGGACAGCACCGGTGCGCCCCCACGGGTCTCACCGCACCGCGCGTTCCGCGGGCTTCACGCCGCGTGCCCGCCGTCCACCGAGAACTCCGCCCCGGTCACATACGTCGCCCCCGCCAGGTAGGCGACCATCGACGCCACCTCGTCCGCCGTCCCGAACCGTCCCAGGGCCGTCATCGCCGCCTGACCGGCCGCGTACGGCCCGTCCGCCGGATTCATGTCCGTGTCGATCGGGCCGGGAAGGACGAGGTTCGCGGTGATCCCGCGCCCGCCCAGTTCCCGGGCCAGGGCCTTGGTCAGACCGGCCAGGGCCGCCTTGCTCGTCGTGTAGAGCGTCCCGCCGGGCCCCGGCACCCGCTGGGCCATGCAACTGCCGATCGTGATGATCCGCCCGCCCTCGGGCATCCGTGCGGCGGCCGCCTGGGAGGCCAGGAAGACGGCCCGTACGTTGACGTCGAGGACCCGGTCCACCTCCGCGAGCGACAGGGTGTCCAGCGGTCCGAGCACCCCCACGCCGGCGTTGTTGACCAGGATGTCGAGCCCGCCCAGCGCCTTTGCCGCCGCGTCCACCACCTCGGCCGCCTCGGTGGCCTGCGCCATGTCCGCGCGCAGCGCCACCCCCCGGCGCCCCAGCGCCTCCACGGCCCGAACGACGTCCTCGGCCGCCTCCTTGCCGTTCACATAGCCCACGGCCACGTGCGCGCCCTCCCGGGCCAGCCGCACCGCCGTCGCCGCGCCGATTCCACGGCTCCCGCCGGTCACGAGAGCCACCTTGCCGTCCAGAATTCCCTGAGAAGTCATGGGTCCATCCCAGCGGCCGCGCGGCGCCGACGCTGGCGGCGAACGGACGTCGATGTTCCCCGGGCGCGCTGCGCGTTCCCCGGCCCGGAGCACACCCGGGACCCTTCCCTCCGGCTGTTCCCTTCTCCCGTCGTGACACTGCAGCAAGAGATCGTCGGCAACGCCATGCAGATGGCGCTCGTCATCCTGCAGCCCGGTCGGACGGTGTCCTGCGAGGCCGGAAAGTCCCTGTTCAAGACCACGAACGTGACCACGGAGACCCGCCTGGGCGGCCCGTCGAGCGGCGGCGAGAGCCTCGCCAACGCCCTGAGGAAGGCCCAGGGCGGTGACAAGCAGGGCCCGACGGGCGGGCTGTTCTCCACGAACGCCCAGTGAGCGGGCGTACGGCCCAGCGATGAGTTGCGGGTGCCGGCGGGGTCTGAACCGATGACAGCAGACCCCGTCCGATCCGGAAGGTAAGGCACCCGCCATGGGCAAGCTCGTCTCGACCCTCTTCGTCACCCTCGACGGTGTGTACCAGGCCCCCGGCGGTCCCCGGGAGGACACCCGCGGGGGCTTCACCCACGGCGGCTGGAGCTTCCCGTACGCCGACGAGGACTTCGGCCGGTTCATCGGCGAGGTCTTCACCCGCCCGGGCGCCTTCCTGCTCGGGCGCCGTACGTACGACATCTTCGCGACCTACTGGCCCAGGGTGACCGACCCCGCCGACCCGGTCGCCTCCCGGCTCAACTCCCTGCCGAAGTACGTACCCTCCTCGACCCTGACGGACCCCGGCTGGGCCGGCACCACGGTGCTGACCGGCGACCTCGCCGAGGAGGTCGCCGCCGTGAAGGAGCGCACCGAGGGCGAGGTCCAGGTGCACGGCAGCGGCGCCCTCGTCCGGTCCCTGCTGGCGCTCGACCTCGTCGACACCCTGCACCTGCTGACCTTCCCGGTCGTGCTCGGATCCGGGTTCCGGCTGTTCACGGAGGGCGCCGTACCCACCGCCTTCGAGCACGCCGGCGGGAGCGTCACCGGCGCGGGCGTCTCGGTGCAGACGTACGACCTGAAGGGCCGCCCGGAGTACGGGGAGTTCGGACTGCCGGAGGGCGCGTGAGGGCTCCCGACCGCGGGTGAGGGTGCGGTAGCGCGGGTGAACTCCCCGCGAACGCACGGGGCTTCACAGGAAATTCTCCGGGCTTGTCATTGACATGCCAGCGTCTACGCGCGTCATCATGAGGGCCATGAATTTCCCCCCACGCGCCTCGCGGCTCGGCGCAGCAGCCGCCCTCCTGTCCGCCCTCCTCGTCGGCGGAACCGTCTCCGCGACCACGGCCGACGCGGCCCCCGCCGCCGTCGGCGACATCTGCTACAGCGACCTTCCGTCCCAGGCCCACGACACGCTGGACCTGATCGAGCAGGGCGGCCCCTACCCGTTCGACCAGGACGGCACCGTCTTCCAGAACCGGGAAGGCATCCTGCCGAGCAAGTCGTCCGGCTACTACCACGAGTACACGGTCATCACCCCGGGCTCCTCCACCCGCGGCGCGCGACGCATCGTCACCGGTGAGCAGAACCAGGAGGACTACTACACGGCCGACCACTACGAGTCGTTCGACCTGGTCGACCACGGCTGCTGAGCCCTGACGGGAACCGCGGGCCGGACGTCCGTCGGCACGTCAGACGGACGTCCGGCTCCCGGCCGCCGCGAACAGGGCGACGCCCAGCACGAGCAGCGTGACGCTCGCGTAGACCTCGTAGCCGTCGAGGAACCCCAGACGCTGCACCAGGCCCCAGTTCCAGTCGGTGAACTCGTGCACCAGGCCCGCCACGCCCTGGACCAGGGCGAGGAAGCCGAGAATCTCCAGTACGTGCTTCACGCCACCAGCCTCGTCCCGCGGACCCCCCACGCACATCGGCCGCGGGACGAGCCTCCCGGGACGGAAGTCCCCGCTCCGGTGCCACGGCGGCATCGAAAGTCTGCGATGCGGCGACTTTGGTCGGTCATCCCGCGCGAGGACGGGTGCGCCGGACTCCCGCTGCGTAGATTTGGCGCTCGTGAGTGGTGACGACGTGGGGCACGCCTCCCCGGTACCGGCGGGGGAGACGCCCGCGCTGTTCACCCGGCGCAGATGGTTCTTCCCATCGGCCCTCCTGCACGACCTCGACCCCCACGCCGCACGGACCGGGCGGCGCCCCCGGCGTACCGCCCGCGACTGGGTCGTCGACTTCTGCTGTTTCCTGCTGTCCGTCCTGGTGGGCGCGACCGCCATGGAGGCGCTCGCCGACAACCCCCATGTGCCGAACGGACTCGCCGTCGTCGACCAGGTGATCGGTGCGCTGGCCTGCGCGGCCGTCTGGCTGCGACGCCGCTGGCCGCTGGGGCTGGCCGTGGCGCTGACCCCCCTCGGCTTCCTCTCGGACACCTCGGGCGGCGCGGTCCTCATCGCCCTGTTCACCCTGGCCGTGCACCGGCCCTTCCGGTACGTGGCCTGGGTGGGCGGCGTCAACGTGGCGCTGGTGCCGCTCTACTACTGGGTGCGCCCCGACGCGGACCTCTCCTACCTCGTGAGCGTTGCCTTCGTCGTGGTGCTCACCGTGGCGATCGTCGGCTGGGGCATGTTCGTCCGGGCCAAACGGCAGCTCATGGTGAGCCTCAGGGACCGTGCCCGGCGCGCCGAGACCGAGGCGCGGCTGCGGGCCGAACAGGCGCAGCGACTCGCCCGCGAGGCCATCGCACGGGAGATGCACGACGTGCTCGCGCACCGGCTGACGCTGCTGAGCGTGCACGCGGGGGCCCTGGAGTTCCGGCCCGACGCGCCCCCGGAACAGACGGCGCGGGCCGCGGGCGTGATCCGGGAGAGCGCGCACGAGGCGCTCCAGGACCTGCGGGAGATCATCGGTGTGCTGCGGGCGGGAGAAGCGGACGACACGGGCCGGCCGCAGCCGACGCTCGCGGCGCTGGACACCCTGGTCGCCGAGTCCCGCGAGGCCGGCATGAAGATCTGCCTCGACCACCGCGTCGAGGACCACGCCGGCGTCCCGTCCTCCGTCGGCCGCACCGCCTACCGGATCGTCCAGGAGGGCCTGACCAACGCGCGCAAGCACGCCCCCGGCACGGAGGTCGGGGTGACCGTCACCGGCGCACCGGGCACGGGCCTCACCGTCCGCGTGCACAACCCGCCGCCCGAGGGCGAGGTGCCACCCGTCCCCGGCTCCGGACAGGGCCTGATCGGCCTCACCGAACGGGCGACCCTGGCCGGGGGCCGGCTGGAGCACGGGCCCACCCCGCAAGGCGGGTTCGAGGTGCGGGCGTGGCTGCCGTGGGGGTGACGTCTTCGGCCCCACCGCCCGGCCCGGCCGTGATTACGTAAGGCTCATGACTGCCATCAGACTGCTCCTCGTCGACGACGATCCGCTGGTGCGGGCCGGGTTGTCCCTCATGATGGGAGGCGCCGACGACATCGAGATCGTCGGCGAGGCCGCCGACGGCGCCGAAGCGGAGGCCCTCGTCGACCGCACCCGCCCGGACGTCGTGCTCATGGACATCCGGATGCCGACGATGGACGGTCTCACGGCGACGGAGCGGCTGCGCGCCCGCGCGGACGCTCCGCAGGTGGTGGTGCTCACCACCTTCCACGCCGACGAGCAGGTGCTGCGCGCGCTGCGCGTCGGCGCCGCCGGGTTCGTCCTCAAGGACACCCCGCCGGCGGAGATCCTCGCGGCCGTGCGCCGGGTCGCCGCCGGCGACCCGGTTCTGTCGCCCGCGGTCACCCGCCAGCTGATGCGGCACGCCGTCGGCACCGCCGCCGACACGCGCCGCACCCGCGCGCGGGACCGCCTGACCGTCCTCAACGACCGCGAGCGCGAGGTCGCCGTCGCGGTCGGCCGGGGCCTGGCCAACGCCGAGATCGCCGCCGGGCTGTTCATGAGCGTCGCCACCGTGAAGACACACGTCTCGCGCATCCTGGCCAAGCTCGACCTCAACAACCGGGTGCAGATCGCGCTGCTCGCCTACGACGCAGGGCTCCTGGAGGAGGAACCGGAAGAGCACTGACCGGCCGGGCCCGCCGTCACGCCAACGCGAGGGAGGCGCCGCCGGGGTCCCCTCCGCTCGCCGTGAGGCGAGTTCCGGGGTGGTGCCATGTGGGGATCTCGGTCTGCTCGCCGTCCGGCGGTCTCCGGGGGTGGCATGTGGGATCTCGGTCTGCTCGCCGTCCGGCGGTCTCCGGGGGTGGCATGTGGGATCTCGGTCTGCTCGCCGTCCGGCGGACTCCGGGTGCCATGTGGGATGCCGGTCTGCTCGCCGTGAGTCGAATGCCGGGGGGTGCACGGCGGGATCGCGGTCTGCTCGCCGTGAGGCGAGTTCCGGGGTGGCGCCACGTGGGATCTCGGCCCGCTCGTCAGGCCAACCCCGAGGAGGCGCCGCCCGGGATCTCCGCCAGGTGTACCGGCCTGCGCTCGCGCCGCGACAGTTCGCACGCCTCGGCGACCCGCAGTGCCTGCAGCGCCTCGCGCCCGTCGCAGGGATTGGCCCGCTCGCCCCGGACGACCTCGACGAACGCGTTCAGCTCCGCCTCGTAGGCGGGTCCGAACCGCTCCAGGAAGCCCGTCCACGGCTTGTCCGCGGCCGGTGGCCCGGTCGGCTCGGTGGACGCGATCGGCGTACGGTCGTCCAGGCCGACCACGATCTGGTCGCGCTCTCCGGCCAGCTCCATGCGCACGTCGTAGCCGGCCCCGTTCATCCGGGTCGCGGTGAGCGTGGCGAGCGTGCCGTCGTCCAGGGTGAGGAGCGCGGCCGCGGTGTCGACGTCGCCCGCCTCGCGGAACATCCGTGGGCCGGCGTCGGACCCGGCGGCGTAGGCATCCGTGACCTCCCGGCCGGTCACCCAGCGCAGCACGTCGAAGTCGTGGATCAGCGTGTCCCGGTACAGCCCGCCGGACAGCGGCAGCCACGCGGCGTCCGGCGGCGCCTGGTCGCTGGTCAGGGCGCGCACGGTGTGCAGCCGCCCCAGCCTGCCGGACCGCACGGCCTCGCGCGCCCCCGTGTAGCCCGCGTCGAAGCGACGCTGGAAGCCCATCTGGAGAACCGTCCCGGCCGTCTCGACCTCGGCGATCGCGCTCAGACTCCCCGGCAGATCCAGCGCAATGGGCTTCTCGCAGAACACCGGCAGACCCGAGCGTGCTGCCCGACCGATCAGTTCGGCGTGGGCCGACGTCGCCGTCGTGATCACCACGGCGTCGACTCCCCAGCGGAAGATCTCCTCGACGCCGGGCGCCGCCGTCTCGCCCAGTCGGTGCGCCAGTTCCTGGGCCCTTGCGGGGTCCGCGTCCGTGAGGATCAGGGAGCCGACGTCGCGATGCCGACTGAGCGTGTTCGCGTGGATGGTGCCGATCCGGCCCGTACCGATGACGCCGATGCGCATGAGAACAAAGTGCGTGCCCAGCTCGCCGCTGTCAATCTGCATGTCCGGACAATCTGACTACACGACTTCCCGTCAACAACGCACAGAGCTACGCTCGGCCCGTGCCGAAACCAGAAGTGGACCCGACCGTGCAGCTCGAGCTGAGCGTGGACCGCAGCTCCCCCGTGCCGTTGTACTTCCAGCTGTCCCAGCAGCTGGAGGCCGCGATCGAGCACGGCACGCTGACCCCCGGCAGCCTGCTGGGCAACGAGATCGAACTCGCCGCCCGGCTCGGCCTGTCCCGGCCGACCGTCCGCCAGGCGATCCAGTCGCTCGTCGACAAGGGCCTCCTCGTACGCCGCCGCGGCGTGGGCACCCAGGTAGTGCACAGCCAGGTCAAACGCCCGCTGGAACTCAGCAGCCTCTACGACGACCTGGAGGCGGCGGGCCAGCGCCCGGCCACCCGGGTCCTCGTCAACGAACTGGTCCCCGCCTCCGCCGAGGTCGCCGCGGCACTCGGCGTCGCCGAGGACAGCGACGTCCACCGCGTCGAGCGTCTCCGTCTCGCCCACGGCGAGCCCATGGCCCACCTGTGCAACTTCCTGCCCCCCGGCCTCATCGACCTCGACACCGGCCAGCTGGAGACCACCGGGCTCTACCGGATGATGCGCTCGGCGGGCATCACCCTGCACAGCGCCCGCCAGTCGATCGGTGCCCGGGCGGCGACGACGGAGGAGGCGGACCGGCTGGCGGAGGAGACGGGGGCCCCGCTGCTGACCATGCAGCGGGTGACGTTCGACGACACCGGCCGGGCAGTGGAATACGGCACACACACCTACCGCCCGACGCGCTATTCGTTCGAGTTCCAGCTGCTCGTGCGGACGTGATGGTCATGCTGCTGAGGGGCGCGGGGAACTGCGCGACAAGCCCCCACCGGCCAGCACGCAGCGATGATCCGCACCACCCCTGTGCTCCGCACCGTGCCGTCCCGTGAGGCAGAATCGGGCCCGATGAGCACCTACCGCGACTTCACCGCCCCCATCGGCTCCCGCCGTGCCACGGCCCTGCGCACTGTCGGCACCCGGGAGCGCCGCTCGCACCTGACGGCCCCCCGCGTGCCCACGGTCGGCATCGACATCGGCGGTACGAAGGTGATGGCGGGCGTGGTCGACGCCGACGGCAACATCCTGGAGATGCTCCGCACGGAGACCCCGGACAAGTCCAAGAGCCCCAAGGTCGTCGAGGACACCATCGCCGAGCTGGTTCTGGACCTCTCCGACCGGCACGACGTGCACGCCGTCGGCATCGGAGCGGCCGGCTGGGTGGACGCCGACCGCAACCGCGTGCTGTTCGCCCCCCACCTGTCCTGGCGCAACGAACCCCTCCGCGACCGCCTCTCGGGCCGGCTCTCGGTCCCCGTCCTCGTGGACAACGACGCCAACACCGCCGCCTGGGCCGAGTGGCGCTTCGGCGCCGGCCGCGGCGAGGACCACCTCGTCATGATCACCCTCGGTACCGGCATCGGCGGCGCGATCCTGGAGGACGGCCAGGTCAAGCGCGGCAAGTACGGCGTCGCCGGCGAGTTCGGCCACATGCAGGTCGTGCCCGGCGGGCACCGCTGCCCGTGCGGCAACCGCGGCTGCTGGGAGCAGTACAGCTCCGGGAACGCCCTGGTCCGCGAGGCCCGCGAGCTGGCCGCGGCCGACTCGCCCGTCGCCTACGGGATCATCGAGCACGTGAAGGGCAACATCGGCGACATCACCGGCCCGATGATCACCGAGCTGGCCCGCGAGGGCGACGCCATGTGCATCGAGCTGCTCCAGGACATCGGCCAGTGGCTCGGCGTCGGCATCGCCAACCTCGCCGCCGCCCTCGACCCCTCCTGCTTCGTGATCGGCGGTGGTGTCTCGGCCGCCGACGACCTGCTGATCGGCCCGGCCCGGGACGCCTTCAAGCGGCACCTCACCGGCCGCGGCTACCGCCCCGAGGCCCGCATCGTCCGCGCCCAGCTCGGCCCCGAGGCCGGCATGGTCGGCGCCGCCGACCTCGCCCGGCTGGTCGCCCGCCGCTTCCGCCGCGCCAAGCGCCGCCGCGTGGAGCGTTACGAGCGTCTCGAGCGGTACACGCAGTCGCTCCGCAGTACCCAGGAGACGTCGTGACCGCTTCCCTGCCCCACCAGGGCCCCTGGCCCGACGAGCAGGACCGCCCGGTCGAGGACCGCCGCCACCGGAACCGCCGCAGGGCCCTCACCCTGCTGATCATCGTGCTGCTCATCGGCATCCCGGCCGGCTACCTCGTGATCTCCGCGAACCAGAGCCGCGACAGCGGCAAGGACAAGGAGGCGAAGTACTCGGCGACCGGCCTGACCGAGGGGTGGCCCTCCAAGCTCCAGCGCCGGATCTACCAGGTGCCCGTCCCGCACCCCGCCTGGCACGTGGCGTACTACGAGACCAACAACTGGAAGACCAGCCGCCTCTACACCCAGTTCGAGACCAACGCGGCCGGTCTGGACGCCTATCTGACCGGCCTGGGTGTGACCCGGAAGGACCTGAAGCAGGGCGACGTCGCCATCGGCGCCCGCGACCGGAAGGTCACCGGCTGGAAGTTCGCCACGACCGACTCGTGGTACGGCTTCGTCCACCGGCAGAAGAACCCGGCGCCCACCCACGACGTCGTCGTGGACCTGTCCAACCCGGCGTACCCCTGGGTGTACGTCGTGTCGCGGACCGTGCCCTGACCCGGCCGCCGGGGCCGATTGTCAGACCCCGCCCGTAGAGTCGGAGACAACTGATCCGACACGCGGGGCGGGAGGTGGCAGGACGTATGGGAGAGACGGTTTCGACGACCGATCGCGCGGGCGAGGCGACGGTCCCGGTCCGGCTCCCGGCCGTCTTCCTGCCCGCGCCCCTCCCGCGCGAGGGGCGCATCGCCTTCTGGGACCCCGAGGGTGCCCCCCTGCCCGCCCAGGAGCCGGGGGACGGCGAGGACACCGAGCACGCCGCGCAGACCGAGCTGACCGTCGTACGACGGCACGGCGCCACCGGCGTCCGGCGGCGCACCGCCCCCGCGCTGACCCTCCCGCTCGACGCCGCCCTGCCGCTCCTCGTGCGCGCCCGGCACGACCCCGCGGCCCACCCCGCCACGGCCTGCTGGGGCGCCGCCGCCCTGCACGCCCTGCGGCTGACCGCCCGCGGCCGGCTGCTGCCCGGCCTGACCGCCACCGGCCACGACGCCTGGCGCGCCGGCCCCCTCGACCCGGACGACATCGCACACCTGCGCGCGGTGGCCGCCGCCCTGCCCTACGAGGGTCACGCCGTGCCGCTGCCCGGCCCCGGCCCGCTCCGCCTTCCCGAACCGGAAGCGCTGGTGCGGGCCTTCCTCGACGCCGTCGCCGACACCCTGCCCCGCACCCCGGCCGCGCCCCACACCTGCGGCCGGCCCTTCGCGGCCCGCGAGGCACAGCAGCTGCCCACCGCCCACGACTGGGCCGCCGAAGTCGCCGCCGGCATGGACGCCGGCGTGCGGATCTCGCTCCGCCTGGACCTGTCGGCCTACGACCTCTTCGACGACGCCTCCGACGGCGGCGCCCGCAGCGCCGGCGCCGCGATCGTCCAGGTGCACAGCCTCGCCGACCCCACCCTCGTGGCCGACGCGGCGGCCCTGTGGGCGGGTGCGGCCGACGACGCCTTCGGCCCCCGCGCGCGCGTGGACGCGGCCCTCGCCGTCCGCCGCGCGGCTCGTGTCTGGCCCCCGCTCGACCGGCTCGCCGACCAGGACGTGCCCGACGTGCTGGCCCTGACCGAGGACGAGCTGAACGACCTGCTCGGCGTCGCGGCGACCCGGCTCGCCGCGGCCGGGGTCGCCGTGCACTGGCCGCGCGACCTCGCACAGGACCTGTCCGCCGCTGCGGTGGTCCGCCCGGCCCCCGGCTCGGCGACCGACGGCACCGGCTTCTTCGAGAGCGAGGACCTCCTCCAGTTCCGCTGGCAGCTGGCGCTCGGCGGCGACCCGCTCACCGACACCGAGATGGACACCCTCGCCGAGGCGCACCGCCCCGTCGTCCGGCTGCGCGACCAGTGGGTTCTGGTCGACCCGGCGCTGGTGCGCAAGGCCCGTAAACGGGACCTGGGCCTGCTCGACCCGGTCGACGCGCTGTCCGTCGCCCTCACCGGCACGGCCGACGTGGACGGCGAGACGGTCGAGGCCGTCCCGGTCGGTGCGCTGGCCGCCCTGCGCGACCGCCTGACCACGGGGATCCGCCCGGCCGAACCACCCCCGGAGCTGCAGGCCACCCTGCGGGACTACCAGCTCCGGGGCCTGGCCTGGCTCGACCTGATGACCTCCCTCGGCCTCGGCGGCTGCCTCGCCGACGACATGGGCCTCGGCAAGACCATCACCCTCATCGCCCTGCACCTGAAGCGGGCGCGCAGCGAACCCACCCTGGTCGTGTGCCCGGCCTCCCTGCTGGGCAACTGGCAGCGGGAGATCACCCGCTTCGCCCCCGGCGTGCCCGTGCGCCGCTTCCACGGCCCGGACCGCAGCCTCGACGGCCTGGAGGGCGGCTTCGTCCTCACCACGTACGGCACCATGCGCTCGGCGGCCCCCGCTCTGGCCGAGCACACCTGGGGCATGGTCGTCGCCGACGAGGCGCAACACGTCAAGAACCCCTACTCGGCCACCGCCAAGGCGCTGCGCACCATCCCGGCCCCCGCGCGCGTGGCCCTGACCGGCACGCCCGTCGAGAACAACCTCTCGGAGCTGTGGGCCCTGCTCGACTGGACGACCCCGGGCCTCCTCGGCCCGTTGAAGTCCTTCCGCGCCCGGCACGCGCGCGCCGTGGAGAACGGCGAGGACGAGGAGGCGGTGGAGCGCCTCGCCCGCCTGGTGAGGCCCTTCCTGCTGCGCCGCAAGAAGTCCGACCCGGGCATCGTGCCCGAGCTGCCGCCCAAGACGGAGACCGATCACCCGGTACCGCTCACCCGCGAACAGGCCGCGCTGTACGAGGCGGTGGTCCGCGAGTCGATGCTCGCCATCGAGACGGCCGAGGGCATGCCCCGCCGAGGCCTGGTGCTGAAGCTCCTCACGTCGCTGAAGCAGATCTGCGACCACCCCGCGCTGTTCCTCAAGGAGGAGCACACCGCGGCCGCCGGCGACCGGCTCGCCGCCCGCTCCGGGAAGCTCGCCCTGCTGGACGAGTTGCTGGACACGCTGCTCGCCGAGGACGGGTCCGCCCTCGTCTTCACCCAGTACGTCGGGATGGCCCGCCTGATCACCTCCCACCTGGCCACCCGCGCGGTCCCGGTCGACCTCCTGCACGGCGGTACGCCGGTCCCCGAGCGGGAGCGCATGGTGGATCGCTTCCAGGCAGGTTCGACGCCGGTCCTGGTGCTGTCGCTCAAGGCGGCCGGCACCGGCCTGAACCTCACCAGGGCGGGCCACGTCGTGCACTTCGACCGCTGGTGGAACCCGGCCGTCGAGGAGCAGGCGACCGACCGCGCCTACCGCATCGGCCAGACCCAGCCGGTGCAGGTCCACCGCCTCATCACCGAGGGCACCGTCGAGGACCGTATCGCCGAGATGCTCCAGTCCAAGCGGGCCCTGGCCGACGCGATCCTGGGCTCCGGCGAGTCCTCCCTCACGGAACTGACGGACCGGGAGCTGTCCGACCTGGTCTCCCTGCGGAGGTCGTCATGACACCCCGTCAAGACCGCCGACCGCCCGCCCCGCCGTCCCCGCGGAGTACGTCATGAGCGACCGCCCGTCCGACGAGGCCCGCCGTGCCCTGCGCGAGGCCCGGGAGCGAGCGGCCCAGGAGCCCGCTCCGGCCCCGGCGGCCGGTCCGGAGCCGCCGTCCCCGTCCGCGGGAGCGGCAGACCAGGGGGCGCCCAGGCCGGCAGACGTGGCCCGCGAGGCACTGCGAAGGGCGGTGTCCGAGCAGCGGGGGAGTGGGCGGGCGGACGCGGATGCTGTCCAGGCCGCCGACTCCTCCGGGGGCGGCGACGAGCCCGGAGACACCGGTGGTTCCGGGATGGCCGCCGGTGGGCGGGCGGATGCCGGTGGTTCCGGGGTGGCCGCCACTCGGCGGGCCGGCGGTGGCGCGCCCGAGGTCGGCCGTGCCCCCGAACGCTCCGGCGGGCCGGAGGGGAGCACCGACCCTGAGTCGGACGGTGCTGGTCCGGAGGTCGCCGGTGCACCCCATGTCAGGAGTGCGTCACAGGGCCTCCCGGCGGCCCTGACGCCGGAGCCGCAGGCATCCGGTGACCTGCGGACGAGCCCTCCGGAGGCCGCTTCGGCCGGTGCGGCCTCTGCGCATTCCTCCGGTCGGGCGGGGACCGGGCCGCGGGCCGCAGACGTTGCGCGCGAGGCGTTGCGCGCGGCACGGGACGACGCGCGGCGGGCCCGGGAGGAGACGGAACGGGAAGGTGCCCGCCGCAGGCGCCGGGCCCGGCAGCGCGCCGTCGACGACAGAGCAGCGGCTGCACGACGAGCGACCGGGGACGCCCCTGGCCGGGCTGCCCGTGACGTGGAGCAGCTGCTGTCCGGCGCATTCCTGATGCCGGACTTGCGAGACACGGCCGACGACGACCATGAGCCGACGGCCTGGCGGGCCGACCGGCCCGCCCGCAACGCCTCTCCTCCGAACTCCGAACCCGTCGCCCCCGCGCCGTCCACCACCTCGGCGTCCCTCACCCCCGCGCCGCCCCCCGCCCCGTCCACCACCTCGGCGTCCCGCACCCCCGCGCCGCCCCCCGCCCCGTCCACCGCCCCGGCGTCCCGCACCTCTCCGCCCTCCCGAACGCCCCGCTCCATGGCCGCCCCGACGCGCGACCACGAGCTCCGCCGCACCTTCCCGCCCCTCCCACCCCGGGACGGCGACCGCTTCGCCGAGAGCTGGTGGGGAAACGCCTGGATCGGGGCGCTGGAACAGGGCGCGCTGGACGTGAAGCGGCTGGAGCGCGGGCGAGGGTACGCGGGGCAGGGCCATGTCGACGCCGTCACCGTGACGCCCGGACTGGTGCTGGCCTACGTCCAGGGCAGCCGCCCCCGCCCGTACCGCGTCCAGGTGCACCTGCGCACGCTCGACGACACCGACTGGGACCGTTTCCTGGACGCCGCCGCCGACCGCCCGGGGCACATCGCGGCGCTGCTCGACAAGGAGATGCCCCAGTCGCTCGCGGAGTGCGGCGTCCCGCTGCTGCCCGGCCCCGGCGACCTGGAGCCCCGGTGCAGTTGCCCCGACCGCGGCCACCCCTGCAAGCATGCGGCCGCCCTCTGCTACCAGACCGCCCGGCTGCTCGACGCCGACCCCTTCGTGCTGCTCCTGCTGCGAGGCCGGGGCGAACGGGAGCTGCTCGACGCGCTGTCCCGGCTCAGTGCCACCCGTGCGGCGCGCGCCGCGCAGGACAAGGGCCCGGCGCCCCTGCCCGGCGTGCGGGCCGCCGAGGTCCTCGCCTCGCGCGCCCTCCCGCCCCTCCCCGCGCCCCTGCCTCCACTCGCGCATCCCGAGCAGCCCCCGGCCTATCCGGCGGCCCCCGGCGGCCCTGACCCCTTCGCCCTGGACCAGCTGGCCACGGACGCCGCCGCCCGCGCCCACGCCCTGCTCGGCACCGGCCGAGACCCGGTCGGGCAGCTGACCTTCTGGCAGGACGCGGTCCGCCTGGCCGCCGCCCGCCCCGGGGCGGGACTCACCGCCGGTACCCGGGCGCTGTACGCGTCCCTCGCCTCGGCGGCGGGCCGCACCACGTCGGAGCTGGCCCGCGCGGTAGCCGCCTGGCGGCAGGGCGGACTGGAGGGCCTCGCCGTGCTGGAGGAGCCGTGGGACCCGCCCGCCGGCCGGTTCGACCGTGCCAGGCCCCTGCTCCTCGCCGCCGACCTGCCCGCCTTCCGGCCCTGGCGCAACCACCTCACCCACCCCCAGGGCCATGTCCAGCTCCGGCTCGGCCGCGACGGCCTCTGGTACGCCTACGAGTCCGAGCCCGGCCACGACGACTGGTGGCCGAGAGGTACCCCGGACCTGGACCCGGTCGGCGCCCTCACCGGCCTCGGCCTGCCCGGTGACCTGTGAGGCACCGGGCAGGAGCCGTGCGACAGCCTCGCTCCTTCGCCGCCGTCGAGAGCCGGACGAAGAGGCGTTCTACGCATCGTCGCGTACGTCGTCGCGCCCCTGGGAGCCATGGTGCCGTTGGCGACTTTCATGGGACGTTGCACTCCGAGTGAATCAATATCTGTGCCCAAGAGGTCAGAGTTTGACGGACCGCGCAGTACGAGTTTTTGACGCGACGAGCAGAATGGAATTATCCAACGCGCACGGGCCGTTTCGGCGTGCTACTGTCGATCCCGGTTGCAGTTGTGGTTCCCAAGACTTCAAGTGCCCCACCAGTCTTATGCCGGTCGGGAGCGCTTTTGTATTTCCGGTCTTTTCCGGGCGGGGTAATCATCGCGGCGACATGGCGTTCGCACAGTGCGGATGCCGATGCATTGCCCCGAAGGAGATATGGCATGGCTGCTGGTACCGTGAAGTGGTTCAACGCGGAAAAGGGCTTCGGCTTCATCGAGCAGGACGGTGGCGGCGCCGACGTGTTCGCCCACTACTCGAACATTGCCGCGCAGGGTTTCCGTGAGCTGCTCGAGGGCCAGAAGGTGACCTTCGACATCGCGCAGGGCCAGAAGGGCCCGACGGCCGAGAACATCGTTCCCGCCTGACGCTCACGCACCACCCGTAGCCGGGGCCCGCATCCTTTGGGGTGCGGGCCCCAGCTGCACGCGTTTCCCGCATCGGCTTTCACCCGCGGGACGAGTCGGAGGAATGGAATCCGGAGTACCGCCACACGTGGTTCCTCTTCAGGGCGCAGGCGCGTCCTGAAGCGCTGCCCCGCAGCCGGCGCCCGGATCGCAAGGTCCCCATCGAGTCACCATTTCGTGCACCTACGCCGCGGGGATTTCGGTCGGACAGATCTGCTTTCTTTTGTCACCGGTCCATACTCGTAATTCTCCATGCCGTTCATCGCAGCGGGAATTCCTTGATATGCGCCGCATCGAGGAAGGTTCCGCATGAACCGCGCGAAGACGAACGACCGACTCCGCCCGCACCCGTGACGGCAGTGCCGACGCCGGAAGGGGCGGCAGCGGCCAGGGCCCGCAGACATCGCGCCGTTCCGGCGGGCCTGCCCGTCCCGGCGGTTACGGACGCCGGCCCGCCCCAGTGCAGGCAGGAGGCACCTTTGACGCTGCTTCAGACGCAGCCCCGCCCGGAGGATGTCGACCCCGTGCACAGGACGGTGGCTGAGGTCATGGACGCAGCCGGACCGCAGGTCTGTGACGACATGAGCGTCGAGGTGGCCCTGGCCGTCATGGCCGCCGCCCGCACGGGCCGGCTCGTCGTCTGTGACCAGGACGGCCAGTGCACCGGCCTGGTCACCCACACCGAACTCGTCGCCGTCCGTGACAGCTCCGACCACACGGACCGCGTCCGCCTGCGCGACATCCTCGACGACCACGGCTCGTTCACCTCACCCCTGACCACGATGGACGAAGCCGAGCACGCGATGCGCACCCGTCGGCTCGCTGCCCTGCCGGTGGTCGACGAGCAAGGCAGCGCTCTGGGCATCCTCGCCTCTCCCCATGAAACGCCCACCCCCGGTCGGACCGTTCTCCCCTTCTCTCTGTGAGGCCACATGCGCTGCGTCATCGCCCGCTTCCCCTTCGAGCTCACCAAGGACGGGGTGCTGGAATCGATGAAGGGCGTCAAGCCCGAGCCGGTCACCGGCGAATCCGTGACCATCGGCCGTCGTCACTATCCCGTCAAGCAGGTCGGCCAGGTCATCACCCGCCAGGACCGCCGTGACTTCAGCGCCGCCGAAGTCCTCCGGGCCATGGCTGCGCTCGGCTTCACCTGCCGCGCCGTCCCCGAGGCCGCGCCCCTGGGCATCCTCGGCTCGCTGCAGCACGCCTCCGCGATGCTCGGCACCCCCGTGCCGGTCCGACCGGGTGTACAGGCGGCCGGCAGCTGACCGGCGGTGCGGGCCCGGCCGGCGTACCGGTCGGGCCCGCACCGCCGGTCAGCGGGTTCCCACCGCCGTCGCTCAGTGGTCGGAGTAGCTGAAGTCGCCCACGGTCCAGGCGCTGACGTCCTCGATCGCAACCCGGTACATCCCGCCCGTCTCCGGGATCCCCACCGTGCCCTGCAGGATCCGGGCGACATGGAAGTGGAGATGCGTGGGCGGCCCGTCCTCCTTCACGGGGGCGTCGAAGACAGCGGCGAACTCGCCCAAGCGGGCGGAATCCCTCAGCACATCCGACACCCTCTGCCGCCACACCGCTTCGGCGGCCAGCCGACCGGTGATGACAGCGCCACCGGTGACCACGGTCAGGGACATCTGGTTGCTCTGGCCGGACTCCACCAGGGCGGCAACGTCAACCAGCAGTTCGTCAGGCATCGACATGGGTCGGATTATATTCGCCGGACATCCTGCTGCCTGAGCGGTGACGCTACCGGACAGGGAAGGCGCTCACGGCACCCCTCAGGGGCCGCGCAGCCGTCCCGTGCCCGGCCACGACGCCGGCGAGACCGTGACCGGTACCGCAGGCCGGGCGCCGGGCCGTGGCTCAGGCGTCGATGATGACGGGGATGATGAGAGGCCTGCGGCGATGGGTGCGGAACGCCCAGTTCGCCACTGCGCGGGCGACGAGTTGCTCGAGCTGGTGCGCGTCCCCGACGCCCTCCTCGGCCGCGGTGGCCAGGGTCTTCTCGATGACGGGGATGACGGGCTCGAACGTGGTGTCGTCGTGGACGAAGCCGCGGGCCAGGAAGTCGGGGGCCTCGGCGAGGGCGCCGGTGTCCGCGTCGACGATCGCCACCACGGTGACCACGCCTTCCTCCGCGAGGGTGAGGCGGTCCTTGAGGGACGCTTCGGTGGCGCCGCCGACCTCCATGCCGTCGACGTAGACGTTGCCGGCGGGGACCTTGCCGGTGATGGACGCGCGCCCGTCGACGAGGTCGACGACGACGCCGTCCTCGGCGATGACGACCCGCTGGGGGTCGACGCCGGTACGGATGGCGAGGTCGCCGTTGGCCCGCAGATGGCGCCATTCGCCGTGCACGGGCATGACGTTGCGGGGCTTGACGATGTTGTAGCAGTAGACGAGTTCGCCGGCGCTGGCGTGACCGGAGACGTGCACCTTGGCGTTGCCCTTGTGGACCACATGGGCGCCCCACCGGGTGAGTCCGTTGATCACCCGGTAGATGGCGTTCTCGTTGCCGGGGATCAGCGAGCTGGCGAGCAGGACGGTGTCGCCCTTGCCGATGCGGATGACGTGGTCGCGGTTGGCCATCCGCGACAGCGCGGCCATCGGCTCGCCCTGCGAGCCGGTGCACACCAGAGTGATCTTGTGGTCCGGGAGCTTCTCCAGCTCCTTGGTGCTCACGACCAGACCGGACGGGACCTTCAGATAGCCCAGGTCGCGGGCGATGCCCATGTTGCGGACCATCGACCGGCCGACGAAGGCGACCTTGCGGCCGTGCTGGTGGGCGGCGTCCAGGATTTGCTGGATGCGGTGCACGTGGCTGGCGAAGCTGGAGACGATGACCCGGCGTGGCGCGGTGCGCATCACCTGCTCGATCGCCGGGTTCAGCTCCCGCTCCGAGGTGGTGAAGCCGGGCACCTCGGCGTTGGTGGAGTCGGTGAGGAACAGGTCCACGCCCTCCTCGCCGAGGCGGGCGAAGGCGCGCAGGTCGGTGATGCGCTCGTCGAGCGGGAACTGGTCCATCTTGAAGTCGCCGGTGTGCAGCACCATGCCGGCGCCGGTGCGGATCGCGACTGCGAGGCTGTCGGGAATGGAGTGGTTGACCGCTACGAACTCGCAGTCGAAGGGGCCGAAGCGCCGCCGTTCGTCCTCCCGCACCCGCACCGTGCGCGGCCGGATGCCGTGTTCCTTGAGCTTGGCCTCCAGGAACGCCAGCGTCAGCTTGGAACCGACGACGGGGATGTCGCGCCGCTCGCGCAGCAGGTACGGCACGCCGCCGATGTGGTCTTCGTGGCCATGGGTGAGGACGACGGCCACGACGTCGTCCAGCCGGTCCCGGATCGAGGTGAAGTCCGGCAGGATCACGTCCACGCCGGGCTGGGTCTCCTCGGGGAACAGCACACCGCAGTCGACGATGAGCAGTTTGCCGGCGTACTCGAAGACGGTCATGTTGCGGCCGATCTCACCCAGGCCGCCCAGGGCAATGACTCGCAGCCCCCCTTCGGGAAGGGGAGGGGCGGCTTTCAGTTCGGGGTGTGGATGACTCATACCCTGACGTTACCCGTGGAGCGGGACCGCATGATCCAGTGCGTGTGTGATCTCTCCGTGACAGCGGGTGAGACGGCGAGGCCCCGCCGAGGAACATCCTGGGGCAACCTCGGTGCGACATACTTTCCCGATGAGTTCACGCACTTCCCCGATCGGCCGACCGATCACGATACGGAGGGCCGTCGCGCGGGATGCCAAACGGCTCACGCGGCTGGTGCGCGGCTCAGGTGCCTACGAGGGCAAGTACGCAGCCGCGGTCGAGGGCTACCGGGTCGGTCCTGATTACATCGAGGCCCACCGCGCCTTCGTAGCCGTCGGCGCCGACGAGCAGGGAGGCCGGGTCCTCGGGTTCTACTCGCTCGTCCTCGCTCCACCGGAGCTCGATCTGCTGTTCGTCGCCGACGATGCGCAAGGACGGGGTATCGGACGACTGCTCGTTGCGCACATGCAGTCCGAGGCCCGTGCCGCCGGGCTCGACCGTGTCAAGGTCGTGTCGCATCTTCCCGCCGCGGGCTTCTACCATCGCGTGGGTGCGGTGCGCACCGGGACCGCGCTCGCATACCCGCCCGCCGTGCCGTGGGACCGTCCCGAATTCGAGTTTCGCATTCCTTCGGCATGACGCGGTGTGCGCGCACCAGCCGCGTTCTCCAGGCGCGCGCACGAGAGCGGGTATGCGGTCGTGAATGAACTCGATGCGGTGCCGAACGGGCGGCAGTGCGTGTCCGTGCGTACAAGGTCATGGACGCAAACAGCCTCCGCAGGGCCCGTCTGTACGATGCCCGAGCGTCTTGCTTGACGTACCTCGCCGGCAGCGGCGTGCCGGATCACCTGCTTGCCATGCGAGCCGGGCACACCGACGTGACGACGACGAAGAAGTGGTACGTGAAGCCGGACGCGGCCGACCTGCTTCCAGCAGCGGAGACATGGGGAGGTCTCGCGGGGAGTGTGTGACAGATCGTGACAGATGAAGGTGTGATCTTGTGAGTGAGGCCCAGACCTCAACGCTGCAATACCGCTTCGACGGACCAGAACACCTACCCGTCCTGATCTTGGGGCCGTCCCTGGGTACCACATGGCACAGGTTGTAGAGACCGTCCAGGTACGTCTATGCCAGTCCAGTGCGGGATGGAATTGCAGGTCAGAGCCTCTTGGTCCGGGAGGGTCTGACCAGTTGGTGATGGCTGTGTGATACGCGGGTGATACGGCGAGACCCCACCGAGGTCCGTCCGGGCGGGATCTCTGCGCGGATCCGTGAGACGGCGAAGCCGCACCGGAGCACTCCGGTGCGGCTTCGCCGTGAGGTCGAACGCGCTGGCGCACAGGACGCGTTCGGCTCCTCACTCAGTCAGGTTCCTGCGTTGCTTGTGGGGACGACGGATTTGCGATCGCATCCGCTGTCAACATTGCAGCCGTGAGACGACGGAACCCCGCGGGGAGGCAGGGCGGGGCTGGCGCCAGAAAAGTCTCGTGCCAGGGACCACTGAAGCTCCGCCGTGGCTGCGACCACCGGCCGACCCGGAGTTTCAGTGCCCCGTCACCGTGGTGAGGGGGTCGTGCTCATGCGCGCAGCTCTCGCAGGAGCCGTAGGTGTCCCAGGCAGGGAAGGGATCGGAAGCGGGCAGAGCTCGCCTTCCTGTATGAGGCAGCCGTTCTGGTCGGCCCGCAGCAGCTCCGCGTCCATCTGGGTGCCGATGAAGACGAGTTCCTGCGCATAAGGGCTGGCGGTGTCACGAGCAGAGGAAGGCTCGAAGCGAGCCACCGAACCGGCCTGCGGCCACAGTCCCGTCACCCAGGGCCGGCTGGCGAGGGTGAAGAAGCCCTTGAACCTGAGGACCTGCCCGCAGGCGCCGCTGCCCGGTGTCTCCGTCACCAACGTCCAAACCGGTCCGGGGTGGAAGGACCTTCCGAGCAGAGGACGGTCGAGGAGATGGCGTACTGAACGAAGTTTCGAAGGAGGGCGTGAATACCGTGTCGCCGGGCACAAGGGCTATCGCACCGAGGTCCTGGCATTCGGAACTGGTCGGGATCTACCCACCAAGGGACGAACTCAGACCCTTGTGAAGCTCATACGCACACGCGCCTGAGCCGGAATTGACGATGGGGTTTAAAATGATCATTCTTGGGCTTATTCTGCTGATCATCGGCATGCTTGTCGGCATGGGTCTGCTGACGACGATCGGTGGCATCCTCATTCTGGTTGGCGCCATCCTGTGGATCCTGGGTGCGACCGGTCGCGCGGTCGGTGGACGCAAGCACTTCTTTTAAGTCAGGGCGCCTCGCCAACTCTCTGCGACGAGTGACGTGTCCATGACTTCCTCCGTGTCGGAAAGTCCACACCGTGAGGAGCTTCTGGACCACTTGAGGCCGGGACGAGGTGAGAGCCCGGCCAGATGCGGGCGCAGTGCGCGGTCAGTCAGTGGGCGCGGCAGGGCTGAGCTGACGGGCCTCGACCGCCTGCAGCAGGGCGATCAGGGCCTGGCGGCCACCGGCCGGCGCCACCGCGCGGGCCCAGGGTCACCACTGGATCGTCCCTGGAACCGACGGCGGCGCCTCCCGTGCCGTGACCGTCTCGCGTGCCGACGCGCGGACGTCGGGGTGTGCGTGCCGGCGCAGGGTGCGGAGCTGGCCGCGCCACGGCTCCGTCCACCGAGAGCGACTGCCGCCGGAGACGGTGAGCCTGATGGCGAACAGGCCCTGGGCCAGGCCCGGTTCCGCACCCAGCGTGCGGGCGGTCTCCAACCAGGCGTCTGGCGCGGGGCCGCTGATCGTGCTGAGCCGCGAGCTGATCCCTTCGGCGATGTCCCGGGCGAGCAGCGGACGTCCTTCGCAGTCGGCAGCCAATCGGCGCAGGCCCGACGACAGCGCGGTGGCATCCTTGTTCAGTTCGAGGGCATACAGCCGGAGTTCGGCGACGGAGCGCGCGAAATCCTCGTGCCCGGCAGCGGTGTCGGCCGCGCGCAGCAGCACGTCCACCGTCGGCCGGCCCCCGCCCCGGTAGCGGTGGTGGAGCAGGAGGTGGTGCAGCAGGGCCGTAACCCGCTGCCGGGCCGGCTGGTCGCGTTCGGGCTCGGCGTCGGGCTGGTCCGGGTCTCCTGTGGCTTCCAGCATCGCCCGCAGGGCCCGAAGATACGGGCCGTCGTCGTCCGCCGCGAGCTCCACCAGCTCCTGCCCGGCCATCGCCCACACCGCCCGATCGGCAAGGTCCGTGGTGGCGGCCACCAGCATCTCGGCGATCTCCGGCTGCCACGGCGCCCATTCCGCCAGCGCCGGGAACAGCGCCGCAGCCGTTTCCGGTTCGAGCGGCTCGCAGGCGCGATGCAGCAGCCCTGCGTACCTGGCCCGATGCTCCTCGTCTACCTCGGCCACGGCCGCCCGTGCCAGCGTCTGGCGGAGCTCCGTGCGTCCCTGCGCGGCTGACTCCAGCATGGGCCAGCTGGCCGGCTCCGCCAGCATCCCCTGGGTAAACGCGACGCACACCGACTGCACGTCGTGGTGCTGCCCGGGCAGCTCGAACGCCTCCCGCAGCAGCGGCGCCGCCTGCGCCGGGGGCAGCATCGTCGCCGCGAGGCGCACCGCCTCCTTGCGGCCTGTGACCTTCACCGTCCGCGGGTTCTTCGGCGTGAGCAGCCTGCGGAGCTCTGTGGCGAGTCGCGGCGGCGCGACGTACTGCGCGGCCCGCGTCGCCGCGTAGATCGCGACCCGGGCGCGGTCGCCGCCCGCGTGCTCCAGCAGCAGCGGCAGCACCTCGTCGGGGCGGTCGGTCCACGGCAGTGCGCCGAGGGCCGCCTCCGCCAGCGGGACGTTCGACGATCCCGTGTAGCGGCGGACGACTTCCAGGCCCGCCTCCGGGATCACTGCCGCCGCCGAGAGGGCCTGGACGCGCACATGCACCGGTTGCCCCGCGTCGCCCGCCGTGCGCGCGAGCAGCTCCGCCGCCGCCCGCTGCTGGCGCGGCACCCAGCGGTGGGCCTGGTAGGTGGGTGGCGTCCAGTGGCTGCGGGCGGTCAGGAAGCGGCCGTACGGTGGGGTGTCCGCCAGCAACAGGTCGAGTAGGTCCGTACGCCGCCCCGTCAGGACTCTCAGAACGGACGGCAGGACGGCGGCGGACGGCTCCAACCGCACGATCCGCTCCACCCGCTCGTCGCGCCCCTTCGGCTGCTCCAGCCAGAGGTCGACGGCGGTGCGGACGGACGCGTCGGTTCCGAACTGGACGGCCTGCCACAGGTACTCCTGGAGTTCGGCCATCCCCCACGCGCGCCGCCCGAGTGCCCGTACGAGGGCGAAGACGAGCGAGTAGTCGGCCTTGTCGGTGGCGGCCTCCAGCCACGGCTGTAGCGCCGCCAGCACCGCGTACTCCTGGCCGCGTCGCAGCACGACGTCGAGGCGGCCGACGTTCGCGCCGCCGGTGTGGCCGGACAGCCGGGTGAGGGTGTCGAGGGCCCAGCCGATGAGCCGCCTGCCGCCCGTGACAGCGTGCTCGCGCAGCACGGACAGGGCGAGCGTGCTGAGCGCGTGACGGGTGCTCCAGGAGGAGTCGCGGGCTTCGACGGCGTCGATGGCGATTCGTCCGAGGTCCTCGGCGGCGTCCTCCGCGAACAGCGAAGGGCGCATCTCCGCCAGTGCGGAGAGTGCGGCGCTGCGGACCGGCTCCTGTTCATTGCGCAGCCGCAGCAGCGCACGCAGCAACCGGCTCACTTCCTGTGGGTCGCGGGAGCGTGCCGCGTTGCGGACGAGCAGTGGGTACGCCGTGGCGCGGTCGTCCGCGGCGGAGCGGCGGACGGCGGTGAGAAGGTCGTCACGGACCTCGTCCGGGGGCAGATAGGCGGCTGCCGTCAGTATCTGCGTCCAGTGCGCGCCCCTGCCGCGGGCCAGCGTCGCTATCCGCCGAGCCTCGGCAGTGCGCCGCTCGTACGGCAGTACGTCGAGCAGGGCCGGGCTGAGGTCCGCGTGGGCGAGGTCCTTGCCCTCCATCGCCGCGTCGAACAGGGCGCCGCGGCGGGAGGGCGGCAGGCAGGCCAGCAGCCGGGCGAGAGCGGCTGCGTTGTCGTTCCAGGCGCAGGCGAGGTCGGTGAGTTCCGCCGGGACGTGGCGGACGAGGCGGCGCAGCACGGCGGGTTCGAGGTGGCCGCTGTTCAGCCGGGACCGCAGCTTCGGGCGTAGCAGCAGCCGCACCGTGCGGCCGGGATCCGCCTCGACCAGGAGGTGCAGCTTGCGGTCCACGGGCATCGGCAGCGTCTCGTAACGCTCGAGCACAGCCAGCACGCCGAGCGGATCCCGTTCGGCGAGGAGCGCGAGCGCGTCCGCGTGGGACGCCAGCCAGCCGTCCCGTACGACGGCGGGGAGGGTGTCGAGCTGCCGCTCCATCTCGGCGAGCAGCAGAGCGGGATGGCGGGCGGCGAGCAGCCGGTAGGAGCTCAGTCCGCGGAACAGGCGGGGCAGCAGCCGAGCGGCGGTCTCTGCCGTGCAGGCGGCGAGCAGTACCGCGGCGGCCTCGGCGCCCCATCGCCGGTACGTCGGCTCGACCAGCGCCGTGGCGAGGCCCGTACGCCCCGCCACGGCGATGGCGTGCACGAGCTGCTGCCGCACGGCGGCCGGCGCGTCCTCGATGGCCTCGATCACGGCGGCGTCCGTAAGCCGCCCCTGCTGCAGCGCCCTGATCGCGGGGGCGCGGACGAGGCGGTCGGGGTCCGCGAGGCAGCCCTCCAGATACGCGTCGTGGCGCACCATGTCCGCCACGGTGGCGGCGAGCCGCCGCCCGTGGACGCCGTGGGCGGCGAGCCCGGTCACAAGCTCGTCGACCGCCCCCTCTGCCGCGGCGCACCGGGCAGCGGAGGCCAGCTCACGCATGCGGTGCGGGTAGGAGAGTCGGTCGACGGCTGCGAGCAGGTGTTCGGCGCGCTGGGACATGAGGGCGATTCTGCCTGGCGGGCGGGGGTGGCGCCCGCGGATTTCGGCGGGGCGCGGGTCGTCGTGCGGCAGGCTGTGTGGCTGTCTGTACGGGCTCTGTGGCGGTCTGTGCAGGCTCGGTCAGCAACTCCTCCAGTCGGTGGGTGAACCGTTCCGGGTTCGGTAGGGACTCGATCATTTGAGAGGAGCGAGTCATGGCACGTCTCGCGCATGGGCGTCCTGCATGCCATCGCCGACACGGTCGTCGATCAGTACCTCGATGTCGTCACCGCGCTGGAGGCCGATGCCGACGAGGTCGCGAACGACGCTTTCTCCTTGGACGCAGGCCATGACGTCGGCCGCGTCTACCAGCTCAAACGCGAACTCGTCGAGCTCCGGCGCACCGTCGCGCCGCTGCGCGACCTCGCCGGACGCCGCGTCCCCGGCGTGGACAAGGTGTTGGCCGTCTACTTCCAGGACATTGCCGACCTCCCCCAACTCTCGGCTTCGCTCGAGCCGAGGTCCCCACCACTCAGGCCGCAGAACGCGTCACCTTCCTACCGAACTCGTCGACAACGCCCTGACCGTGGCCCTCGCCCAGACCAGCCTCCAGCAGAACCTCGACCTGCTCCGCATCAGCGCTGCCGCCGCCCTGATCCCCATCCCAATCGCCGTCGCCTGTATCTATGGCATGAACTTTGACCACATGCCCGAGCTCCGCCAGCTCTTCGGCTACCCAGCGATGCTCATCGCCAGCTCGACCCTGGTCACCGTCGTCTACCCGGGTTTTCTGTAAGAAGCGCTGACTCTGATGTCTGCCTTACGCCTGTTTTGCGCACTTTCTCCCGCGGGTTGACCCATGATCTGGAAGCCGTGGTCGCCCGGCTGAGTCTCCACTGGAGCTCAGAGGGTCTCGAGGGTGCCGTGAATCGGAGGAAGAGGGTCAAAAGGCAGCTCTATGGGCGGGCCGGATTCGATCTGCTCCGCAAAATGATCCTGCTCAAGCAGCCAAGCAGCCGCAGGCTCGGGGGATCAGCCGTGGTCGAGCCGCGGCAGCGACGCACAAAGGTGCTCGGGCAATTCCGGCAGGACTTTGTGGATCCCGGCGCACCCCGCATCGCCGTTCGTGGCGACCGGCCGCCAGCCCGAGGACTCGGCCCGGTAGAACCAGCGCCGGGAGACACCAGAGGAGGAGCATCCGTCGTCGGCGTCACCGCACGCCGGCCCCATCCGGGTCGACAGGTCCAGCACCAGCCACGTGTCGTCGCAGCCGCGTTCCTGCCAACTCGTGTGCTTGGGGATGTCCGTGTCGTTGACCGCCTGCCCGTACGAGGACGAGGTGCAACGCGGCGGCGTGGGGTCGCAGCCGTTCTCACCGCACTGCCGCAGAGCGGGTGGCGTGGCACCGACGGGGGTGTACACGTCCATGCTGTTCACCATGACCCTCCGGGAGCCCAGGGGCTCGCCCAGCTTCACCGTCGCTTTGACCCGCCGCGTGCCGGTGCAGCCGGAGTCCTGGTCCAGGGAACGGGTCTCGTACGTGACCTTCGCGTATACCGTGCCGTGCTCGACGGTGTCGAGCTCACCGCGCAGGCTGCGCACGCAGTCGCGTGCCCCGTCGGGCACTTCGGCATCGACCACCAGAGACTGGCCGCCGTCGGCGGTACGGACACCGTCGATGCGAATCGGAACGGCGAGCGTCCACGCGGAGGCCGTGGCCGCGCCTGTCGCCGCCTCATCGGTCTCGGCGGTTTGGGAACCGCAGCCGGCGAGGACCACCAGGGCCGCGCCGAGCACGACCACCCAAATCCCCCGCTGCCACATGCCATGCCCCCATCCTCCGAGGAACCGCAGACTAGTACTACAGCCGGTTGTTCACGTGACGTGACGGCGGTTGGCTCGTTGCTCCGTTCGTGGGATTAATGCTGCAGCCGGGTGGTGGTGCGGACGGGTGAGCTGGACGAGGCCGATATCCGTTTGCTGGAGCGGGAGTCGGAGGAGCTGTGTGCGGCGCTGGACGACGTGTTCGCGCGTCCGGCGTCGCGGGAGAACCTGCGGGCGATGGTGCGCGGGTTGCTGAGCGACGTGCCGCGCAAGACGTGTGGCACCTCGCGGAGGCGGCCGGGCAACCGAACCCCGACCGGCTTCAGGGCTTCCTGGCCAAGGCCGCGTGGGACGCGGACGATCTGCGGGACCGGGTGCGGGACTACGCTGTCGCCGCCTTGGTCGACCAGGACGCGGTGCTGATCGCAGACGAGACTGGCGACTTGAAGAAGGGTGCCAAGAGCGCGGGCGTGCAGCGGCAGTACACCGGAACCGCGGGCCGGGTCGAGAACGCCCAGGTCAGCGTGCACCTCTCGTGCGGATCCAGCCGGGGCAGGACTTTGATCGACCGCGAGCTCTACCTCGGCGAGGGCTGGGCCGGCACCACCGCCGAGCACCAGGCCCGCTGCGCGGAGCAGGGCGTCCCGCCCGAGCGAGCAGCGCAGGTGGCGACCAAGCCGGAGCTGGCCCGGCGCATGCTAAAAGCGCCCAGGTTCCCCACTCTTGCCGCTGGTGACCTCTGATCGCACTGCTTGCCTTTACGTGCTGTTGCGCTCGGTCGGGATCAGGTTCGGGGTGTTGCGTGAAGGGGATTGAGCATGTCCTGCGGTTCCTGAGTGGTGGTGAGATGGGGGCGGGAGGATGGGCGGGTGCTGCCCCGGGCCCATGGTCTGACTCATGGTATTTCTGACCGAAGTGTCCTGGTGTCACAGTGTCGGCCGGTGGTCGGGGATGGTGCGTTGTCGGTGCCGGGTCGGCGGGGTGTGTCCCGATAGGGGCCTGTCGATAGTTGTGGCGTCCTCACGATTCTGACCGTCTGACGCGGCCCGGTACCGGCAACGCGACGTGGTATCGGACGGGAGGAGAGGAACGGGCATGTCTGGTTCGACCGTGCCCAGTACGTCGCCTGCTCCCAAGACCGGCCGTCGCAGCCCGGCAGAGGAGGTGGTTCTGAGAGTGGATACGCACAGGGATGCGCACGTGGCTGCGGTGCTCTCAGTGACAGGGGCAGCCCTTGCCACCGACGAGTTCCCGGCCACCGCGGCTGGATACCGTGATCTGCTGAAGCGGGCCAGGAAGTCGGGAGCCGTGAGGCGGGCCGGGGCGGAGGGGACCGGCTCCTATGGAGCGTCCCTGTCCCGCTATCTGCTGGCCCAGGGTGTGGACGTGTTCGACGTGAACTGGATGGACCGGGCGGATCGCCGGCGGCGTGGCAAGTCAGATCCGTTCGATGCCCAGAATGCGGCGCGAGCTGTGTTGAGCGGGCGGGCCTCCGCTCGGGCCAAAACGGGCGACGGGCCGGTACAGATCGCGCGAATGTACAAGCTCACGAAGGCGTCGGCCGTCAAAGCCCGCACCCAGGCCATCAACCAGCTCAAGGCCGTACTCGTCACTGCGGACCCCGTCTTGCGGGAGGAACTGGCCGGACTGGGCAATTCCGAACTCTTCCGTACCTGCGCGCAGTTCACCGATTCGCGTGGTCGCGAGGAGGTCGGCGAGGAGTCAGTGGTGGAGGCCACCCGGATCACGCTGGGCCTGCTGGCCCACCGGATCGGCCAGCTCTCCGAGGAGGTCCGCGACCTGGAGGCTCGTCTGACCCGGCTTGTGGAACGGCATGCCCCGCAGCTGCTCGACGTGGTGGGGATCGGCCCGGACACGGCGGTCACGTTGCTAATCACGGTGGGGGACAACCCGGAACGGCTGGACAGCGAGGCGTCGTTCGCCGCGCTGTGCGGTGTCAGCCCTGTCGAGCGTTCCTCGGGACGCAGGCAATTCCGTCGCCTCAACCGCGGCGGTGACCGGCAGGCCAACGCCGCGCTCCACCGCATCGTGTTCACCCGCCTGCGGGTCGACCCGCGCACCCAGGACTACTACGAGCGCCGGATCAAGGAGGGCAAGACCCGCCGCGAAATCGTCCGCTGCCTCAAACGCTACGCGGCCCGGGAGGTCTACCACCTGATAAAACAGCTACGGTCAGCACCCCGCTCATAGGGGCTGTCGTGACAGATGAGAGGCTCAGACGGGTGAGCGAGACACCACCGAACACCCTGCAATACCGCTTTGACGGGCCAGAAGACGCTCCCGTCCTGATCCTGGGTCCCTCACTGGGTACCACATGGCACATGTGGGACCGCCAGATCCCCGAGCTGACCAAGCAGTGGCGCGTCTTCCGGTTCGACCTGCCCGGCCACGGCGGAGCTCCCGCACACCCGGCGAGCTCCGTGGGTGACGTCACCACGCGGCTGCTGACCACCCTCGAAGGGCTCGGCGTGCAGCGCTTCGGCTACGCGGGCTGCGCGCTCGGCGGCGCCGTCGGCATCGAACTGGCCCTGCGCCACCCGGAGCGGCTCGCCTCGCTCGCACTGATCGCCGCCTCGCCCCGCTTCGGCACGGCCGACGAGTTCCGGCAGCGGGGCGTGATCGTCCGCACGAACGGCCTCGACCCGATCGCCCGCAGCGCGCCCGAGCGCTGGTTCACCGGCGGGTTCGCCGCCGCGCAGCCCGCGATCACCGAGTGGGCCGTGCAGATGGTGCGCACCACCGACCCCGGCTGCTACATCGCCTCCTGCGAGGCACTCGCCTCCTTCGACGTCCGCCCCGAACTCGGGCGGGTCGGCGTGCCGACCCTGGTCCTGGTCGGGTCGGACGACCAGGTCACCGGCCCCGCCGAGGCCCGCACGCTGGTCGCCGGCATCCCGGACGCCCGTCTCGCCGTCGTCCCGGGCGCCTCCCACCTGGTCCCGGTGGAGCAGCCCGCGGCGGTCACCGACCTGCTGGTCCGGCACTTCTCCACCGCCTGGCAGCCCGCCTTCGAGTTCTCCACCGGCCAGACCGCCCTGCCCCATGCCACCCTCAAGCCGGTCCTGTCTCCCGCCCCGCCGCAGCCCCCGCAGTCCGGGCCCGTCGCCGAGATCGCCCCGGTCGCCGTACCGCCGCAGGCCCAGGGGCGGCCCGACCCGTACGACGCCGGGATCAAGGTCCGCCGCGAGGTGCTGGGAGACGCGCACGTGGACCGGGCGCTCGCCCAGGCCGACGACTTCTCCGGCGACTTCCAGGAGCTCGTCACCCGGTACGCCTGGGGCGAGATCTGGGACCGCCCCGGCCTCGACCGGCGCACCCGCAGCTGCGTCACCCTGACCGCCCTGGTCGCGGGCGGTCATCTGGACGAGCTGGCCTTCCACACCAGAGCCGCCCTGCGCAACGGCCTCACCCCGGACGAGATCAAGGAAGTGCTGCTCCAGGCGGCCGTCTACTGCGGCGTTCCGGCCGCGAACAGCGCGTTCAAGGTGGCCCAACAGGTGATTCGCGAGGAGACCACGCCCCAGGAGTGAGGCCGCGGGAAGCGCGGCACGATGGACCCATGAAGCTCACGAAGAAGTCGCACGCCTGCGTCCGGCTGGAGAAGGCCGGCCGGACCCTCGTCCTCGACCCCGGCGCCTTCAGCGAGGAGGACGCCGCGCTCGGCGCCGACGCGGTCCTCGTCACCCACGAGCACCCCGACCACTTCGACGAGTCGCGGCTGCGGGCCGCGATGGAGCACAACCCGGCCGCCGAGATCTGGACCCTGCAGGCCGTTGCGGAGAAGATCTCGTCAGCCTTCCCCGGCCGGGTCCACACCGTCGGCCACGGTGACACCTTCACCGCCGCCGGTTTCGACGTCCAGGTGCACGGCGAACTCCACGCGGTGATCCACCCGGACATCCCGCGCATCACCAACATCGGATACCTCGTGGACGGTGGCAAGGTCTTCCACCCCGGCGACGCCCTCACCGTTCCCGACCACCCGGTGGAGACCCTGATGCTCCCCGTCATGGCCCCCTGGAGCAAGATCTCCGAGGTCATCGACTACGTGCGCGAGCTGAAGCCGCAGCGCGCCTACGACATCCACGACGCCCTCCTCACCGACCTGGCCCGACCGATCTACGACCGGCAGATCGGGCAGCTCGGCGGCGCGCAGCACCTGCGGCTGAGGCCGGGCGAGTCCGCCGAGCTCTGAGGCCGCAAGTGGACCGGGCCGCGTTGTCAGACCCGCCGGGTAGGTTGTGGGGCATGCGCATCGCGACCTGGAACGTGAACTCGATCACCGCCCGCCTGCCGAGGCTTTTGGCCTGGCTGGAGAGCAGCGGCACGGACGTGCTGTGCCTCCAGGAGGCCAAGGTCACCGAGGAGCAGTTCCCGTCGGAGCAACTGCGCGAGCTGGGCTACGAGTCGGCGGTCCACGCGACCGGCCGGTGGAACGGCGTGGCGGTGCTCTCCCGCGTCGGCATCGAGGACGTCGTCAAGGGCCTGCCCGGCGACCCCGGCTTCGACGGCTCGGTGGAACCCCGCGCCATCTCGGCGACCTGCGGCCCGCTCCGCGTCTGGTCGGTCTACGTGCCGAACGGCCGTGAGGTGGACCACCCCCACTACGCCTACAAGCTCCAGTGGTTCGAGGCGCTCAAGGCCGCCGTCGCCGGCGACGCCGCGGGCAGCCGCCCCTTCGCGGTGATGGGCGACTACAACGTGGCGCCGACGGACGACGACGTCTTCGACCCCGCCTTCTTCGAGGGCTCCACCCACGTCACCGCCGCCGAGCGCGCCGCCCTGGCCTCCCTGCGCGAGGCCGGCCTGTCGGACGTGGTCCCGCGTCCCCTCAAGTACGAGCACCCGTTCACGTACTGGGACTACCGCCAGCTGTGCTTCCCGAAGAACCGCGGGATGCGCATCGACCTGGTGTACGGCAACGCGCCCTTCACGAAGGCGGTCGGCGACGCGTACGTGGACCGTGAGGAACGCAAGGGCAAGGGCGCGTCGGACCACGCACCCGTGGTCGTGGACCTGGACGTCTAGGACCGCAACAGCTCCAGGTCGACCGAGTCCGCCAGGGCCGCCAGCCCCGCGTCGCCCGGGTGCAGATGGTCCCCGCTGTCGTACGCGGGGAGCATCCGGGAGGGCCGCTGCGGATCACGGACCACCGCGTCGAAGTCGAGCACGCCGTCGAAGACCCCGCCGTCGCGGATCCACTCGTTCACCACGCCCCGCTCGGCGTCGACGGCGGGAGTGCACCGCGCCTCACCCTCGCAGGGCAGGATCGTCGCAGCGAGCATCCTCAGCCCCCTGGCGTGCCCCCGCGCCGCGAGCTCCCGCAGCCCCGCGACCAGCTGCTCCGCGGAGGCTCCCCACCGCAGGTCGTTGACGCCCTCGAAGACGACGGCCGTACCCGCCGACGGCTGGGCGAGGACGTCCCGGTCGAAGCGGTGCAGGGCGCTCACGCCGGCCGTGTCCGTGGAGACCCCGTCGCCGGGGTACCGGTCGGTGACCACGCGGTTGCCCGAGACCCCCAGGTTCAGCACGCCGTACCGCGGGACGGTGCTCTGCCTCAGGAGCCGGGCGGCCAGGACGTTCGGCCAGCGTCGGTTGGCGTCCGGTGTGGACTTGTCGCCGTCGGTGATCGAGTCGCCGAGCAGTACCACGGAGCCGGGCCCGCCGTTCACGTCGACCCCGGCGAGCAGCGGCCAGCGGGCGATCACCGAGGTGTACGCCGCGGCGGAGCCGTCCGCCGCGTGATCGCCGGGCTCGCTGACGTAGGAGCGCTGCTGCGCGAGCCCGTGCACCGGCGCCGCGGCCACCGTGCCGGGCAGATGGAAGCTCACCAGCAGATCGGTGTCCGCCGGGACGGCGAAACCGAGCGGATCGCTGTACGCCTGGCCCCCGGCCGGGATCGCGACGCCCGCCGCACCGCCGAAGGCCAACGCCACCGGAGTGTCCCGGGAGGCAGCGCCCGATTCCCGCACCGCGACCGTGGCGCTGCCGATCCGTACCGGCGCCGACGCGAAGGTGTTGTCGAACCGCACCCGCACCCGGGGGCCGCCAGCCGATGTGTGCACGACCAGCCGCAGTGTCCGGTCCGACCAGGGCCCCACGGCGGCGTAGCCGCCCGTGGCCGTGGTCCAGCTGCCCGTCCAGCCCCGCGTGGCGGTTCGCACCGACGCCGCGAAGACATGCAGTCCGGCCGCGCTCGGCAGCCGGACCGAGGTCACCGCGCGCCCCGGGACCAGCGGCACCGTCACGACGTACAGGCGTGCCTGCCGGGCGAGTTGGCCGCCGGGCGTGTTGATGTGCGGCAGGGCCACCGCCTTGGTCGCGAGCGGCCCGGTGCGCCAGTCCGGTGCGGTCAGCCGGTAGCCGGAGCGAGAGCCGTTCGCGTACGTGACCGTCCCCGGGCCGCCCACCTCCGCGCCGCCGGTGCCCGCGACCAGGAAGGCGAGGGCGTCACCCCGCCCCGTGACCCGGACGTCCTGCCCGGCGGCGCGCACGTTGTCCGCCTCGCCCGGCTGCCGCTTCGGCCAGGTCAGCCGGGCGCCCTGCACCATGAGGGCGCGGCCGGGCGTCCAGCCCGCGGCGGTGAGGTCCCGCGCGGACAGGGAGGCGCCGGACCCGTCGAAGTCGGCCTCCGCGGGCCGGCTGTCGTCGCTGACGGCCACGTTGTCGAACAGCCGCTCCAGCGGCACCGGCGCGGCCCGCCCCTCCGCGACGGCCCGGGCGGACACCGCCGGGACCAGCGACCCGCACAGGGCCAGGACGGCCAGGATCCCCCGGACACATCGGCGCACGGCCGACTCCTCCCACTCAGCGACAACCCGACGCGACAACACGACGCGACAACACGGAACACAGGGACGGAACCGAAGGGACAACGACGGCCGAGACGCAAGACGCACGGTGAAGTTAGGGAGACAGGAGTGACCCGTCAACGCGCGTCGCGTGAACTCGGCCTGAACTCGACCGGGATCGGCGGGTCCGCGCGCCCTGTGGTGCGTACGCCGGTACGAATGACACGCTGGGAGTATGAACATCCCTTTCCTGGGCCACCGGCGCCAGAAGGTCGGGTTCCCCGACCCGGCGGGCATCGCGGAACTCCTCGCCGAGTGTGAGCTTCTGCGCTCCCAGGCGTCCCGGGCGGGTGTCCGGCTGGACGACACGGCGGCCTCGCTGGAGGCACTGGACCAGCTCCTGCCGCGCTGGCGGGACGACGAGGAGACGCTGACCTGGCTGGGCAACGACGCCGGTCTCTACCTGGGCAGCGTCATCGTGCGCACCGTACCGGGCGCCGCCTGGGAGATCCGTCCCGACGGTCAGCCCGTCGTACGACTGGACTCCGGCCGCGAGTTCGACGTCGTCGACTCCGGCCACGAGTGGGCCGCGTACGGGGTGCCCGAGCTGTCGCAGCTGTACGCGGAAGTCGCCGAGTCATGAGCCCCCTGGCCAGAACCTTTGGCCTTAAGTCCGACGTAAATACGGCTAATGATCGAAAAGTGCGTGTCGCCCGCCACGTTCGATCTTGCCTGGATACGTTGCGGCAACCACCACACAGCTGAGAGTGAGTAGGGCTGAGTATGGCCGTCGAGCCGCTGATCGAGCTGCGTGACGTCAACAAGCACTTCGGGGAGCTGCATGTCCTGCAGGACATCAACCTCACTGTCGGCCGGGGGGAGGTGGTCGTGGTCATCGGCCCGTCGGGGTCGGGGAAGTCGACCCTCTGCCGGGCGATCAACCGGCTGGAGACCATCGAGTCCGGGCAGATCGTCCTCGACGGGCAGTCGCTGCCGGAGGAGGGCAAGCCGCTCGCGCGGCTGCGCGCGGACGTCGGCATGGTCTTCCAGGCGTTCAACCTCTTCGCTCACAAGACCGTCCTGCAGAACCTCTCGCTGGGGCAGGTCAAGGTGCGCGGGCGCAAGAAGGAGGACGCCGACAAGCGCTCCCGGGAACTCCTCGAAAGGGTCGGTGTCGCCGACCAGGCGGACAAGTACCCGGCGCAGCTCTCCGGCGGCCAGCAGCAGCGCGTGGCGATCGCCCGCGCCCTGGCCATGGAGCCCAAGGCGATGCTCTTCGACGAGCCGACCTCGGCCCTCGACCCGGAGATGATCAACGAGGTGCTGGAGGTCATGAAGCAACTCGCCCGTGAGGGCATGACCATGATCGTCGTCACGCACGAGATGGGTTTCGCCCGCTCGGCCGCCAACCGCGTCGTCTTCATGGCCGACGGCCGGATCGTCGAGGACCGCACCCCCGACGAGTTCTTCACCAACCCCAGCAGTGACCGCGCCAAGGACTTCCTCTCCAAGATCCTCAAGCACTGAACGGGCAGGCACCGGACGGCTCATCGCATCGGACCTCGACTACGATGTGCCCTTCATCCCTGTCGGAGAGGGGGACTTCGCCGAAGGCCGCCGATCCCGCCAGGGGGAGCAGACCGCCCGCCCGGTCCGCGGGGCATTCCCACCGGGTGCGGCCCCCACGGCCCGAAGGCCACGGGGGCAGGCGGTTCACATCGGCCAGGCCCGTCCGGCGGCAGCCGGAGATCACTGCTCGCGCAGCGGAACCGACACGTACGACGGGTCGTTCGCCGGCGAGGAGAAGGTCAGCTGCGCGCCGGACGGGTTGTGCTCGATGTAGAGCGGGTCGACCGTGTCGACGACCAGGGCGAGGCGATGCCCGGCCGGGACGTCGTAGGCCGTGGAGTACAGCTCCAGGTCGACGCCGAACGGCTTTCCGGGGGTGCGCCCGTGGAAGGTGTACGGCGCGTGGGTGACCAGCTTGCCGAGGCCGAGCGGCCCCACGTCGTACAGGTAGGCGACGAGGGTGCCGCTCTCCTTGGTCGGGGTGAGCGTCGTGTGCAGCGCCGTGGTTCCGCGCACCTGTTGGACCGTGGCGGACTTCTCCGTCTGCCAGACGGCGGCCCAGCGGCGGGGGAGCAGCGGGATCGAGGCCATCGGCGGCAGCTGGGCCACCTGGTCGAGGATGCTGGACAGGAAGACGACACCGCCGTCCGCCCCGGAGTTCACGTTCGCGCGGATCGTCTTCGAGCCCCCGAGGGCGATCTTCCGGTCGGTCGCGCCGGCCGACTTCCAGTCCGGGTAGCCCTCGTAGCCGCCCGTGGAACGGGACTTGAGCTGGACGGGCTGCTCACGGTCGATGCCGTTGTCCTCGCCCCTGAGGTAGCGGTCGAACCAGCGCTCGGTGTCCTTCCACACGTCGTTGGGCAGCCCGAACAGGCCGGGCAGCTCGGCGGTGGCGTGATCGCCCGGGCGCATCTCCAGCCGCTTCGGGCCGGTCAGCTTCTCGTAGAAGTCGGCGTACTGGTTGGGCGGGAAGACGCTGTCGCCCCAGGCGTTGGCGAGCATGATCGCCGCGCCGTTCTCGTTGATCCGGTCGACGTAGGTTGCAGCGGAACGTTTCTTCCCCCAGGCGATGAGCTCCGGCTCCTTCGCCAGGTTGGAGCCGTAGAAGTCGTCGAACGTCTGCCGAAGTTCCGCGCTCTGGCGGCCCGTCACCACGCTCGCGCCGTCCAGGAGGGCGGCGGCCTGGAGGTGCTGGGTGCGCCCGGCGTAGATCGAACCGATCAGGTCCGCCCAGCCGCTGAGCGAGGCGACCGCCTTGACCCGCTTGTCGTGCGCGGCGGTGAGCAGGCTGATGCCCGCGCCGTAGGAGACGCCCGCCATGCCGATGTGCCCGGCGTCCGCGGGAGTGTGGGCGAGCGCCCAGTCGATGACCTTCGACGCGTCGGCGACGTCGGGTGGACCCGCCACTTCTATCTCGCCGCCCGACTGCCAGAATCCGCGCACGTTGTAGGTGACGACGACGTAGCCGGAGTCGGCGAGCTTCTGCGCCTGGGCCAGGTACTCGACCTGGGGCAGACCCCAGCTCGTGGGCATGACGAGCAGCGGGTAGCGGTCGGTGCCGCGGGCGCCGGCCGGGGTGACGACGTTGGCCTTGAGGACGGTGCCGCCGTCGCCGGCGATGTCGACGAAGCGGACGGGGTGCGGCGCCGCCTGGGCGGTGGGGGCGAATCCGAGGGCGGTGCCGGCGACCAGGGTCGCCGAGACGGCGCCTACGGCGGTGGTGCGCAGGGCCTTGCGGGGGTGTCCCACGGGTCACTCCTCACTCGTGTCAGTGCAAAGTGACCGAACGGTAACCGCGACCTCTTACCAGAGGTAACCCGTCGGTAAGTTACGTGCCAGTAACGATTGTTGAGCAGTGGAGGAGTCTAGGAGGCGCGGTGCGTATTGCGTGGAACCGGCGTCGCCGCGGCGGGCGGTGCGGTCTGCGCCGCACGTGTCACGTCCTCCACCAGTTCGACGACGTCCGGACCGTACGCCTGTGAGTTGATCACCTTGAGCAGCAGGACGAACGAGCCGGTGCCGTACTTGCGGGTCAGCCGCTCGTGGTTGCGGGCGAGGTAGCGGGTGGTGGCCTGGTTGGTGATCGACGTCTGGCCGCAGAAGAGGAAGACGGGACGGGTGTTCCGGCTCCGGTCCGCGGTGAGCCGGGCGAGCAGCGCGTACTCCTCCTTGCCGTGGTCCACCCGATAGCGCTCGGTTCCGACCTGGAACGCGCCCCGGTCCGGGCTCGGTTCGGAGTCGACGTTCACCCGCACGCCCGGCAGCAGAGAATCCAGATGGGCCGCCATCCGTCGGTTGGACGCCGGCCCGCCCACGCAGAACTCGGTGCGCTCTCCGAAACCCTGCCGTGCCGTGTCGTGCGGAAGTATCTGGGCGTGGGCGTTGCAGTCCTTGATCAGCGCGGCGAGTTCGAGCAGCGCGAACACGTCGTAGCGCATCACCGCGAACTCGGGTCCGGCCGCGCCGCGGTTCACGACCAGCAGGGACTCGGAGTTGTCCGGGAGCCCGAAGAACTGCTGTTTCCGGCGGAGCCTGCGCTTCCACAGGTAGGTGCGGGCCACCCAGCCGAGCGCGGCACTGATGCCCGCCGCGACCACACCCAGAACGATGTTGCGCACGTCGTCATTCATGGGCGCGCATGCTAGCGGGCCCGACGCACCGGTGTTCGACGCCTTCCTGACGCGACCATGGTCATGAATTAAGCTGCGCGAACGGCCTTTGACTGGAGGTGCGGATGCGTCGCCCTGTCGCGCGGAATCTGACGGTCCTGGCGGTTTCGGCCGCCGTGGTGGTGTCGGTGGGAGCGGCGGCGCCGCCATCCGCCCCGCCGGGCACCGGCGGTGGGAAGACCCCACTGGCCGTCGGCTACGGCGGCGCCGTGTCGAGCGTCGACCCGGACGCCTCCGCCGCCGGGATCGAGGTCCTGAAGAAGGGCGGCAACGCCGTCGACGCCGCCGTCGCCACGGCCGCGGCGCTCGGTGTCACCGAGCCCTACTCCGCCGGCATCGGCGGGGGCGGATACTTCGTGTACTACGACGCCAAGTCCCGCACGGTACGCACCATCGACGGCCGCGAGACCGCGCCGCTGAGCGCCGACGAGAACCTCTTCGTCGAGAACGGCAAGCCCCTCGTCTTCGCCGAGGCCGTCAGCAGCGGCCTGAGCGTCGGCACCCCGGGGACGCCCGCCACCTGGCAGACCGCACTCGACCGGTGGGGCAGCAAGGGGCTCGCGAGTGTCCTGAAGCCGGCCGAGCGGCTGGCGCGCGACGGTTTCACCGTCGACGAGACGTTCCGCTCGCAGACGGCGTCCAACGAGACGCGCTTCCGCTACTTCCCGGACACCGCCGAACTGTTCCTGCCGGGCGGGCAGCTCCCCGTCGTCGGCTCCACCTTCAAGAACCCCGATCTCGCCCGCACGTACGCGGAGTTGGGGCGAAAGGGCGTCGACGCGATTTACCACGGCCGCCTCGGCCGGGACATCGTCGACACGGTCAACAAGCCGCCGGTGGATCCCGGCTCGGGCTGGAACGCCCGGCCCGGCGACCTGACCGCGAAGGACCTGGCCGCCTACCGCACCAAGCTCCAGGCGCCCACCAGGACCTCCTACCGGGGTCTCGGCGTCTACTCCATGGCGCCGTCCTCCTCGGGAGGCACGACGGTCGGTGAGGCGCTCAACATCCTGGAGCGGACCGACCTGTCCAAGGCGAGCAAGGCGAAGTACCTGCACCGCTTCATCGAGGCCAGCCGGATCGCGTTCGCCGACCGGGGCCGCTGGGTGGGTGACCCCGCCTTCGAGGACGTGCCGACGAAGGAACTGCTGTCGCAGCGGTTCGCCGACTCGCGGGAGTGCCTCATCAAGGACGACGCGGTGCTCACGAGTCCCGTGGCGCCGGGGGACCCGCGCAACCCCGCGCGCTGCGGCTCGGGGGGCAAGGCGGCTCCCACGACGTACGAGGGTGACAGCACCACGCATCTGACGGTGGCCGACAAGTGGGGCAACGTCGTCGCCTACACCCTCACCATCGAGCAGACCGGCGGCAGCGGGATCACCGTCCCCGGGCGGGGCTTCATCCTCAACAACGAGCTGACGGACTTCTCCTTCGCCCCGGCGAACCCGGCCGTGCACGACCCGAACCTGCCGGGGCCCGGCAAGCGGCCGCGGTCGTCCATCTCGCCGACGATCGTGCTGGACCGGCACCACAAGCCCGTGGTGGCGCTGGGATCGCCCGGTGGCGCGACGATCATCACGACCGTTCTGCAGACGCTCACCGGGTTCGTCGACCGGGGGCTGCCGCTGGTCGACGCGATCGCGGCGCCCCGGGCCAGTCAGCGCAACGCTGCGCAGACCGAGCTGGAACCGGGGCTGTACGACGACGCCGGGTTGCGCAGGCAGCTGGAGGCGATCGGGCACTCGTTCAAGGTCAACCCTGAGATCGGTGCGGCTACGGGTGTGCAGCGGCTGCCGGGCGGCAAGTGGCTGGCAGCCGCTGAGACCGTGCGGCGGGGCGGGGGGTCGGCGATGGTGGTGCGGGCAGTGCGTTGACGGCCGTGAGCGGGTGCGTGGGGGCCGGTCGCGCACACGCGGCGGAGCCGCACATCGATACAGCCCCGCGCCCCTATCGGGGCGTTGCCGAGCCCTGCGTCTCGAAGGCCAGGTGCCCGTCCTGGACGTCCACCGTCACCCGGCCGCCCTCTTCGACCCTGCCGTCCAGCAACAGCCGTGACAGCTCGTTGTCCACCTCGCGCTGGATCGTGCGGCGGAGCGGGCGGGCGCCGTACTCCGGCTGGTAGCCGCGTTCGGCCAGCCACTCCACCGCCCGGTCGGTGAAGGTCACCGCGATGCCCTTGTCCTGCACCAGGGACCGGGTGCGGTCCAGCAGGAGGTTGGTGATCCGGCGCAGCTGCTCCGTGGTGAGCTGGCGGAAGACCACGATCTCGTCGATGCGGTTGAGGAACTCGGGGCGGAAGTGCTCGCGCAGCGGGCGCAGGATCTGCTCGCGACGGGCCTCCTCGTCCGCGTCGGCGCCGCCCGCCGCGAAGCCCGTCGTGGCACCGCGGCGGGTGATCGCCTCGGAGCCGAGGTTGCTCGTCATCACGATGACCGTGTTGCTGAAGTCCACCGTGCGGCCCTGGGAGTCGGTCAGCCGGCCGTCGTCGAGGACCTGGAGCAGGATGTTGAACACGTCCGGGTGCGCCTTCTCCACCTCGTCCAGCAACAGCAGCGAGTACGGGTGGCGGCGCACGACCTCGGTGAGCTGGCCCGCCTCCTCGTGGCCCACGTAGCCGGGCGGGGCGCCGACCAGACGGCTGACGGTGTGGCGCTCCTGGTACTCGCTCATGTCGAGCCGGACCATGCGGTCCTCGCTGCCGAACAGCGCCTCGGCGAGCGCCCGGGCCAGTTCGGTCTTGCCCACACCGGTCGGGCCGAGGAACAGGAAGCTCCCGATCGGGCGGTCGGGGGCCGCGAGCCCGGCCCGGGAGCGCAGCACCGCGTCCGAGACGACCCGTACGGCTTCGTCCTGCCCGACCACCCGCTGATGCAGATGCTCCTCCAGACCCAGCAGGCGTTCCTTCTCCTCCTGGGTGAGGCTGCTGACCGGGATGCCGGTCTGCCGGGACACCACCTCCGCGATCGCCTCGGCGCCGACCACGAGGTCCTGACCCTCGTCGACCTCGCTGTCGCCACCGGCGTCGGTGATCCGCTGCTTCAGCTCCACGATCCGGTCGCGCAACTGGGTGGCCTGCTCGTACTGCTCGTCCGCGACGGCCTGGTCCTTGTCCCGGGTCAGCTGCTCCAGCTCCCGCTCCAGGGCCCGTACGTCCGTGCCCTTGGTCCGGGCCCGCAGCCGCACCCGGGCACCGGCCTGGTCGATGAGGTCGATCGCCTTGTCGGGCAGGCGGCGGTCGGAGAGGTAGCGGTCCGACAGCTCCACGGCGCTCACCAGGGCCTCGTCGGTGTAGCGGACCTGGTGGTGGGCCTCGTAGCGGTCCTGGAGGCCGCGCAGGATCTCGATCGCGTCCGCGGGCGTCGGCTCCGGCACCATGATCGGCTGGAAGCGGCGGGCCAGCGCCGCGTCCTTCTCGATGCGGCGGTACTCCTCCAGCGTGGTGGCGCCCACGATGTGCAGCTCACCCCGGGCGAGGGCCGGCTTGAGGATGTTGCCGGCGTCCATCGAGCTGCCGTCGCCGCCACCGGAGCCGGCGCCCACGACCGTGTGCAGCTCGTCGATGAAGATGATCAGCTGGTCGGAGTGGGCGCGGATCTCGCCCACGATGTTGTTCATCCGCTCCTCGAAGTCACCCCGGTAGCGGGTGCCCGCGACGACGCCCGTGAGGTCCAGGGCCACCACGCGGCGCCCGATCAGCACATCGGGCACGTCCGCCTCGGAGATGCGCTGCGCCAGCCCCTCCACGATCGCCGTCTTGCCGACTCCCGCGTCACCGATCAGCACCGGGTTGTTCTTGCCGCGCCGGGAGAGGACCTCGACGGTCTGCTCGATCTCCTGGTCCCGGCCGATCACCGGGTCGATGCGGCCCTGCCGGGCCAACTCGGTGAGGTCGCGACCGTACTTGTCGAGGGTCGGCGTGTTCGTCGGGCGCGGGCGCTCCGCCTGGGGGACCTCCGGCGCCTCGGGCGGTTCGGAGGGGGCGAAGCGGGCCGCGTTGAGGATGTGCCCGGCGGCCGAGTCCGGGTTGGAGGCCAGGGCGCTCAGCACGTGCTCCGGGCCGATGTAGCCGTAGCCGCGGGCCCGGGCCATGTCGTGCGCGTCCAGCAGGGCCCGCTTGGCGGCCGGGGTGAGGGACAGCGCGGTCGGCGGCGGGGCGTCGTCCGGGGTGTGCTGGGCCGGTCCCGACCGGTCGTCGATCTGCGACGCCAGCGAGTCGGGATTCGCACCGGCCTTGCTGAGCAGGGTGCGGGTCGGCTCCGTGGCGAGCGCCGCCCGCAGCAGATGCTGGGTGTCGAGGTCCCGGCTGCCGTGCTCGGCGGCGTACTGGGCGGCGCCGCGGACGAGCTCCCGGGCCGGCTGGCTCAGCAGCCGCCCGAGATCGATCTGCCGGGGACCGGGACGCGGTCCGCCGAAGAAGCGTGCGAGGAATTCTCCGAAGGGATCCGAGCCGTAGCCCTCCGGGCTCGTGAAGCCGCTGCTCATGGGCCTTCCGTTCCCGGCGTCCCCGGCGCGCGGGCGGGGGACGCCCTCGCTTGTCGACGTGCCGGTGTCGGGTAACCCGGGTGGCAGCCGGTTACACGTGGGGCGCGCTCGTAGAACACCTTCGCACGATCGTCGACGAGGGGCACCTTCGGGGCATACCAGGAGCAAGGGGGCGTGAGCCGGGGCTCAGCGGGCCGTGAGGATCCTCGGCCCGGAATCCGTGATCGCCACCGTGTGCTCCGCGTGGGCGGCGCGCGAGCCGTCGTTCGTCCTCAGGGTCCAGCCGTCGGGGGCCACGTGGAAGTCGTCCGTGCCGCCCGCGATGACCATGGGCTCGATCGCCAGCACCATGCCGTGCCGCAGCCGCATGCCGCGCCCCGGGCGGCCCTCGTTCGGCACCCCGGGATCCTCGTGCATCCGGCGGCCGATGCCGTGGCCGCCGAAGCCGTCCGGGATGCCGTAGCCGGCGCCCCGGCACAGCGTGCCGACCGCATGGGCGATGTCGCCGATGCGGTTGCCCACGACGGCCGCCTCGATCCCGGCCGCGAGGGCCCGCTCGGCGGTCTCGATCAGGCGGAGGTCCGCCGCGTGCGGGGCGCCGACGGTGAAGCTGAGCGCCGAGTCGCCGACCCAGCCGCCCAGTTCGGCGCCGAAGTCGATGGAGACCAGGTCGCCGTCGCGCAGGCGGTAGCGGCCCGGGACGCCGTGCACGATCGCGTCGTTGACCGAGACGCAGAGGACGGCGGGAAAGGGGGTCGGTGCGAAGGCGGGGCGGTACCCGAGGAAGGGCGAGGTCGCGCCCGCCTCGCGCAGCACGCCGTGTGCCACCTCGTCCAGCTCCAGCAGGGGGACGCCCACGTCGGCGGCCTTCTGCACGGCCGTCAGGGCACGGGCGACGACCTGGCCGGCCTCGTACATCGCGTCGATAGAAGTGTCTGTCTTCAGCTCCACCATGCCAATTACTATACCGGTATTAGAATGGGGAGCATGGTGCGCACCCCTCTCACCCCCGAAGAGCGCGAACGCGGCGAGCGGCTCGGCCGGCTGCTGCGTGAGGCGCGTGGCGGCCGGAGCATGACGGAGATCGCGGCGAGCGCGGGCATCTCCGCGGAGACCCTGCGGAAGATCGAGACCGGGCGGGCCCCCACCCCGGCCTTCTTCACGGTGGCCGCGCTGGCCGGGGTCCTCGGGCTGTCCATGGACGAACTGGCCGGGCAGTGCACGCCGGTGCCCGTCTGAGGCTCTTGCGCCGCGCGTGAAAACCCCCCGTAGCACTCCCGTAACACAACTGGTGTTCCCTACGGGGCAAAAGTGCTCCGGCATCACGGGAGTTGAGCGATGGCGGCGGATCAACTCCCGGCTGAGGTCGGGGAGTTCGCGACCTACCTGAACGGTCTGCTGGCACGCCTCGACCCGTCCGGCGGCTGGTGCGCGGTGTTCTGGCAGCGCGACCCAGAGGGCATGCGGGCCTGCCTCGACGGGCGCGAGATGCCGCCCTGGGACGTGGTCGAGGCACTGCTGCAGGACCTCGCCGGACAGTACGGCCCGGGAAGAGCCGGCCCCGAGACGGACCGTGCCCGCGCCTTGCACGCCACCGCGCTCGCCGCGTACGACACCTTGCCCGGCGGCCGCGACGCCCTCGGCGACCGCCTCGACGTCATGCTCCGCGAGCAGAGGTACGCCGCCGAACGCCAGGCAGCCCTCGCCCGCCACCTGGCCTCTGCCACCACCCGCGAACAGGCGGACGCCCTGCGCCTGGACCTGGCCTGGGCCCGGGACGACCACGAACGGGCCGGCGCGCGGTGTGCCGAACTCCGGGCACGGATGGCCTACGTGGACCGGCGTGAGCGGGGGGCGGCCCCGGCGGCGTGGAGTGCTGCCGAGGGGGCGCGCGGCGGCAGGGCGGCACGGTCGTCCCCTGGCGATCCGCCCGCCTTTGAGCCCTCCCCGCCGCCCGCATCCGACGCCACCCCTGCACCAGCCGCCGCCCCCGCCCCAGCCCCCGCATTCACCCCAGCGGCCGCCGAGCCCCAGGCCCCTCGCCCCGTCACCGTCCCCAAGCAGCGCAAACGCCGTCGGGGCAGCGCCCGCTTCGCCGGGATGGCGGACGAGGAAGCCGCACCCGTCGTCGTCCCGCCCGCCGCCGTACCCACCCTGCCCGCACCCGCCCCCACGACCACCGGCCGCACCCTCCGCGGCGCACGCTTCGCCGGGGTGGCCGACGAGACGGCGGCGGAGCGCCCGGCGAGGGAGGCCGACGCGGTCGGGGCGGACGACCGGGCCGAGGTGGGAAGGACCGTGGAGGCGCTGGCCCGGCTGCGCAGCGAGGGGCGCAGCGGGGAGGCCCACGCACTGATCGCCGAGGCCGCCTTGTGGGAGCCCGGCCGCTTCCCGCTGCTCGCGGAGCGGCTGCGCCTCGCCGGGCTGGACGCCGACTGGCAGACCCTGCTGTGGGAGGCCGCCTCGCTGCCCGCCGGACGGCTGGTCGCCGCCGCCGACGCACTGGTCGAGGCCGGGCGGGCGGGTGACGGCCGGCAGATGCTGCGGCAGGGGGTCGCACGGCCGCCGGCCGAGGTCGGCCGGGCCGTCCTCGGCCTGGTCGCCGAGGGGCGTCACCGCGAGGTGGGCGTGCTGCTCGACGCGTACGTCAGGGCCCGCACCCCCGAGGAGGCCGCGCGCAGCGCCGAACCCGGACCGGGGCGCCTGGTGCCGCTCCTGCTGGAGGCGGCCCGGGGTGTCTCGGACGAGAGCCACCGGGACCTCGTGCACGCCCTGCGGGTCGCCGGATTCGCCTCCTGACCGGCGACGTCGCGCCCCGTGCGACTCACCCACAGGAGTGCGAATCGCGCAATGCCCCGCGGGTTGGCGACGATGGTCTTGGCAACCCCGTGCCAGAGGCTTACGTTCGTGGCTCTACGGCCCGCTTCTACGGGCGTAGAGGCGCAGACGTCGCGTCGAAGGAGCAGCTCATGGCCAACGTCGTACGTGCCGCCCTGGTCCAGGCCACCTGGACCGGCGACACCGAGTCCATGGTGGCGAAACACGAGGAGCACGCCCGCGAGGCGGCTCGCCGGGGTGCGAAGATCATCGGTTTCCAGGAGGTCTTCAACAGCCCCTACTTCTGTCAGGTCGAGGAGCCGGAGCACTACCGCTGGGCCGAGCCCGTCCCGGACGGGCCGACCGTGCAGCGGATGCGGGCGCTCGCGCGCGAGACCGGCATGGTGATCGTCGCGCCGGTGTTCGAGGCGGAGCAGCCCGGCTTCTACTACAACACCGCGGCCGTGATCGACGCCGACGGCACCTACCTCGGCAAGTACCGCAAGCACCACATCCCGCAGCTCAAGGGCTTCCGCGAGAAGTTCTACTTCAAGCCCGGGAACCTCGGCTGGCCCGTCTTCGACACCGCGGCCGGCCGGGTCGGCGTGTACATCTGCTACGACCGCCACTTCCCGGAGGGCTGGCGGCAGCTCGGCCTGGCCGGGGCCCAGCTCGTCTACAACCCCTCGGCCACCCACCGGAGCCTGTCGTCGCACCTGTGGCGGCTGGAGCAGCCCGCGGCGGCCGTCGCCAACGGGTACTACATCGCCGCGATCAACCGGGTGGGCCAGGAGGAGTACGGCGACAACGACTTCTACGGCACCAGCTACTTCGTCGACCCGCGCGGGCAGTTCGTCGGGGACGTCGCCAGCGACAGCAAGGAGGAACTCGTGGTCCGGGACATCGACCTCGACCTCATCGAAGAGGTGCGGCAGACGTGGGCCTTCTACCGCGACCGCCGCCCCGACGCCTACGAAGGGCTGGTGCAGCCGTGACCAACGACCTCCTGGGCCGCCACCGGGCCGTGCTCCCCGACTGGCTCGCCCTCTACTACGAGGAGCCCCTCGAGATCACCCACGGCGAGGGCCGCCACGTCTGGGACGCCCGGGGCAACCGGTACCTCGACTTCTTCGGCGGCATCCTCACCACCATGACCGCGCACGCGCTGCCCGAGGTGACCAAGGCGGTGAGCGAGCAGGCCGGGCGCATCATCCACTCCTCGACCCTCTACCTCAACCGCCCGATGGTCGAACTCGCCGAGCGCATCGCCCAGTTGAGCGGCATCCCGGACGCCCGCGTCTTCTTCACCACGTCCGGCACCGAGGCCAACGACACCGCCCTGCTGCTGGCCACCGCGTACAGGCGCAGCAACACGGTCCTGGCCATGCGCAACAGCTACCACGGACGGTCCTTCAGCGCCGTCGGCATCACCGGCAACAGCGGCTGGTCCCCGACCTCGCTCTCCCCGCTCCAGACGCTGTACGTCCACGGCGGCGTACGCACCCGCGGACCGTTCGCCTCCCTCGGCGACGAGGCCTACATCGCCGCCTGCGTCGAGGACCTGAAGGACCTCCTCGGCCACACCCGCGCGCCGGCCGCGCTGATCGCCGAACCCGTCCAGGGCGTCGGCGGCTTCACCGCACCGCCGGACGGACTGTACGCCGCCTTCCGCGAGGTGCTGCACGAGCGCGGCATCCTGTGGATCGCCGACGAGGTGCAGACCGGCTGGGGCCGCACCGGCGAGCACTTCTGGGGCTGGCAGGCCCACGGCCGCAGCGGACCGCCCGACATCATGACCTTCGCCAAGGGCATCGGCAACGGCATGTCCATCGGCGGGGTCGTCGCCCGCTCCGAGATCATGAACTGCCTGGACTCCAACAGCATCTCCACCTTCGGCGGCACCCAGATCACCATGGCCGCCGGCCTCGCCAACCTCAACTACCTGCTGGAACACGACCTCCAGGGCAACGCCCGGCGCGTCGGCGGCCTGCTCATCGAGCGGCTGCGGGCCGTCGCCGCGCAGGTCCCGGCCGTACGGGAGGTACGCGGACGCGGGCTGATGATCGGCATCGAGATCACCAGGCCCGGGACCGACGAGGCCGATCCGCAGACCGCCGCGGCCGTGCTGGAGGCGGCCCGCGAGGGCGGCCTGCTGATCGGCAAGGGCGGCGGGCACAACACCAGCTCGCTGCGTATCGCCCCGCCGCTGTCCCTCAACGTCGCGGAGGCCGAGGAGGGCGCCGCGATCCTCGAGAACGCTCTGAGGAGCATCCAGTAGCAGTGCGCTGAGCAAGGGACCCGCCATGACCATCACCCTGGATTCCCTGGAGCCCGCCCTGTCGGTGCGCCAGGTCCTCACCCTGGAGCGGGTACTCGCCGGGGAGCCCGAGGTGGTGGCCGGCGCGGGCCATCTCGACCGGCTGGTGCGCTGGGTGCACGTCGCCGAGGCCGCCGACGTCGGTGTGATGCTCAGCGGCGGCGAGATGGTCCTCACCACCGGCGTGCTGCTCGCCGGCGACGAGGACAAACAGGCCGAGTACGTCCGCTCCCTGCACCGCGCCGAGGCCGCCGCTGTCGTCCTCGGACTCGGCCGCGCCTTCCCCGCGGCGCCGGACGTGATGCGCAGGGCGGCCGAACGCTGCGGACTGCCGATGGTCGTCCTGCACCGGCCCTTCCCCTTCGCCGACCTGACCGAGGAGGTCCAGTCGCGGCTCGTGCGGCGCAAGTTCGCCGCCGTCAGCCTCTCCGAAGCCGTCCGCACCGAACTCACCGCCCTCATCACCGCCGGCGCCCCGCTGCAGCGCCTGCTCGACGAGGTCGCCCGGCACAGCGCCTGCCCCGTCGTCGTCACCAACCTCGCCCACCGCGTCCTCGGCACGGCGGGGGAGCGGCCCGCGGTGGACGACGTGCTGCGCGACTGGGAGCGCATCGCCCGGCAGGCCGGCGGCACCGAGGGCGACGGCTGGATCCGGGCCGAACTGGGCGGACGCGGGGAACGCTGGGGCCGGATCGTGCTGTGCGGCTACCGCGGCGACACCGCCACCGGACGGCTGCTGGCCGACCGCGCCGCCGAGGCCCTCGTCCTGCACCGCATGCTCGGCGGCGGTGCCACCTGCTCCTGGGAGGAGCAGTCCGCGCAGGGCCTGCTGACCGACCTGGTCAGCGGCGTCGTACCGGCACGGCAACTGCTGCCCCGGGCCCGGGCGGCCGGGCTGCCCGTCAACCGGCGCACCTTCGTGCCGCTGGTCGTCCGCGACGGCGATCCCGCCCGGCTCGAACGCCTCCTGCGGCTGCTGGGCCTGCCCGGACTGGTCGCCGAACTCGCCGACGGGGCCACCGCCGTGCTGTTGAGCGTCCCCCGGGACCAGGACGCGGGCGCACTCGCCGCCCACTTCGCGACCCGGCTGCGCACCGAGTCGGGCCCGGACCACACGGTCGTCGCCGCGGCGGAACCCCGCGCCGCCTGGGACGACGTGCCCACCGGACTGCGCGAGGCCCAGCACGTGTCGGACGCCGTGGCCGACTCCTCCGCCGTCCTCGACCTCCCACCGGTGGTACGCCTGAAGGACGTCCACCTACGGGGCCTGATCCGGCTGCTGCGCGACGATCCGCACGTGCAGTCCTTCGCGGAGCGGGAGCTGGACGGGCTGCTGCGCGAGGGTGACGAGGACCTGCTGTCCGTCCTGCGCACCTACCTGGCCACCGGCCGCAACAAGTCCCGCACCGCCCAGCTCCACCACGTCTCCCGGCCCGCCCTCTACCGCCGCCTGGAGGCCATACAGGTCCGGCTCGGGGTGGACCTCGACGACTTCGAGCAGGCCGCCTCGGTGCACATCGCACTCCTCGCGCACGACGCGCAACAACAGTGAAACATGCGACCACCTGGGAAAACGGCGGTGAAACATGGGTCCACACCAGAGTGACACGGTGGCACGCCGCACGCCCTCGGACGTGACACGGTGCAACTCAAAGACGACCACGCGACTTCCTAGGCTCACGGCACACCGAGCGACCGGAGGTCCCGATGAGCCAAGTGATCCGTGCCGCCGTCTTCCAGACCGCCTGGACGGGCGACAAGGAATCGATGATCCAGGTCCACGAGCAGGCGGTCCGCGACGCGGCCGCTCAGGGCGCTCACGTCCTGTGCTTCCAGGAGCTGTTCTACGGACCGTACTTCTGCCAGGTCCAGGACCCGGCCTTCTACGAGTACGCCGAGCAGATCCCCGAGGGCCCCATCGTCCGGCGCTTCCAGGCACTCGCCGAGGAACACGGCATCGTCCTGGTGCTCCCGATGTACGAGGAGGAGCAGCCCGGCGTCCTCTACAACACCGCCGCCGTGATCGACGCGGACGGCTCCTACCTCGGCAAGTACCGCAAGACGCACATCCCCCAGGTCAGGGGTTTCTGGGAGAAGTTCTACTTCCGCCCGGGCAACTCCGGCTGGCCCGTCTTCGACACCAAGGTCGGCCGTATCGGCGTCTACATCTGCTACGACCGCCACTTCCCCGAGGGCTGGCGCGCCCTCGGTCTCGCGGGTGCCGAGATCGTCTTCAACCCCTCGGCCACCTCCCGCGGCCTGTCCGGCTACCTCTGGCAACTGGAACAGCCGGCGGCGGCCGTCGCCAACGAGTACTTCGTCGGCGCGATCAACCGGGTGGGGGTCGAGGAGTACGGCGACAACGACTTCTACGGCACCTCGTACTTCGTGGACCCCGAGGCCCAGTTCGTCGGCGAGGTGGCGAGCGACAAGGAGCCCGAACTGGTGGTGAGGGACCTGGACATGGCCAAACTCCGCGAGGTCCGCGACCGCTGGCAGTTCTACCGGGACCGCGCACCGGGGGCGTACGGACCGCTGACGGCACCTTGACACGTACGCGAGGGGAGCGACTTCAGGGGCGCGGGGCTGTATTCGATATGCGGCTACCGCCGCGCGGGCGCGACCAGCCACACACAACCGGCACGTACCGACTGCGAGGAGCGACCACGACATGAGCAGCCGTACAGTCATCCGCGGCGGCCTCGTCATCACCGCATCCGACGAGATCCACGCCGACGTCCTGATCGAGGACGGCCGCATCGCCGCCCTCGCCGCGTCCAACACGCCTGCGGCGCAGGCCTTCACCGCCGACCGCACCATCGACGCCACCGGAAAGTACGTCATCCCCGGCGGCGTCGACGCCCACACCCACATGGAGCTGCCCTTCGGCGGGACCTTCGCCTCCGACACCTTCGAGACCGGCACCCGAGCCGCCGCCTGGGGCGGCACGACGACGATCATCGACTTCGCCGTGCAGAGCGTCGGCCACAGCCTGCGCGAGGGCCTCGACGCCTGGCACGCCAAGGCCGACGGCAACTGCGCCATCGACTACGGCTTCCACATGATCGTCTCCGACGTCAACGAACACACCCTCAAGGAGATGGACCACCTGGTCGAGGAGGGCGTCACCTCCTTCAAGCAGTTCATGGCCTATCCGGGCGTCTTCTACAGCGACGACGGACAGATCCTGCGCGCCATGCAGCGCTCCGCCGAGAACGGCGGCCTGATCATGATGCACGCCGAGAACGGCATCGCGATCGACGTGCTGGTCGAGCAGGCACTCGCCCGGGGTGAGACCGACCCGCGCTACCACGGCGAGGTCCGCAAGGCCCTGCTGGAGGCCGAGGCCACCCACCGCGCCATCAAACTCGCGCAGGTGGCCGGCGCGCCCCTGTACGTCGTGCACGTCTCGGCGACGGAGGCGGTCGCCGAGCTGGCCCGGGCCCGCGACGAGGGACTGAACGTCTTCGGCGAGACCTGCCCGCAGTACCTGTTCCTGTCCACCGACAACCTCGCCGAGCCCGACTTCGAGGGCGCGAAGTACGTGTGCAGCACCCCGCTCAGGCCGAAGGAGCACCAGGCCGCACTGTGGCGGGGGCTGCGGACGAACGACCTCCAGGTCGTCTCCACCGACCACTGCCCCTTCTGCTTCACCGGTCAGAAGGACCTGGGCCGCGGCGACTTCTCCAAGATCCCCAACGGTCTGCCGGGCGTGGAGAACCGTATGGACCTCCTCCACCAGGCGGTCCTCGACGGGCACATCTCGCGCCGCCGCTGGATCGAGATCGCCTGCGCGACCCCGGCCCGGATGTTCGGCCTGTACCCGAAGAAGGGCACCATCGCGCCGGGCGCCGACGCCGACGTCGTCATCTACGACCCGCACGCCGAACAGGTCATGTCCGCCGAGACGCACCACATGAACGTCGACTACTCGGCCTACGAGGGCAAACGCACCACCGGCCGGGTCGAGACGGTGCTCTCGCGCGGCGAACCCGTCATCACCGAGCGGGAGTACACCGGGCACGCCGGGCACGGCGTGTTCACCCCGCGTTCCACCTGTCAGTACCTCAACTAGGAGTGGCGCAGATGGACTTCGGACTCGTCCTGCAGACCGACCCGCCGGCCTCGCGGGTGATCAGCCTGATGAAACGCGCGGAACGGAACGGCTTCACGTACGGCTGGACCTTCGACTCCGCCGTGCTGTGGCAGGAACCGTTCGTGATCTACAGCCAGATCCTGGCCAACACCACGACCCTGAAGGTCGGGCCGATGGTGACCAACCCGGGCACCCGCACCTGGGAGGTCACCGCCTCCACCTTCGCCACCCTCAACGACATGTTCGGCAACCGCACGGTCTGCGGCATCGGCCGCGGTGACTCCGCGATGCGGGTGGCCGGCCGCAAGCCCAACACCCTGGCCCGGATCAGCGGGGCCATGAAGGTCATCCGGGACCTCGGCAGCGGACGGGAGGCCGACCTCGGCGGCGGCACCGTCGTCCGGTTCCCCTGGATCAAGCCGGGCGCCGAACTGCCCGTGTGGATGGCCGCGTACGGCCCCAAGGCCCTGAAGATGACCGGCGAGGAGGCGGACGGGTTCATCCTCCAGCTGGCCGACCTCTATCTCACCGAGTACATGGTCAAGGCCGTGAAGGACGCGGCCGTCGCGGCCGGCCGGGACCCCGCCGAGGTGACCGTCTGCGTGGCCGCCCCGGCGTACGTCACCGAGGACGACTCGCCCGAGGCGCTCGCCCACGCGCGCGAGCAGTGCCGCTGGTTCGGCGGCATGGTCGGCAACCACGTCGCCGATCTGGTCTCCAAGTACGGCGAGCACTCGGCCGCCGTCCCCGAGGAACTGACCGACTACATCAAGGCCCGCGAGGGCTACGACTACTCCCACCACGGACGCGCCGACAACCCGGACACCCAGTTCGTGCCCGACGAGATCGTCGACCGGTTCTGCCTCATCGGCCCGGTCGAGAAGCACATCGAGAAGCTGGACGCGCTGCGCGCGCTCGGCGTGGACCAGTTCGCCGTCTACGACATGCACGACGCGCAGGAGGCCGTGATCGAGGCCTACGGATCCCAGGTGATCCCGGCCGTCAACGGCTGACCTCCTCCGCCGCACCACTCCCTGTGAACTCCCCCTTCCCAGCGGCTCGGGAAGGGGGCCCAGGACGCTCCCGAGCGCACCCCCCATCGGCATCACCGCACGGCCTTTCCCGTCCCACCTCCCCTGATTGGCCCGGCCCATGACCGATACCGCTCCCACGGCCCCACCGCCGACCACCCAAGTCACCCTCGCCGACGGCCGGGTGGAGATCCCCCCGGGCGCCCCCGCACCGACCGGCCCCTACGCCAACGAGGACCTGCTGCCGGTCCCGGTCGAGAAGCGCACCTGGACTACCTACAACTTCTCAGCCCTGTGGGTCGGCATGGCCCACAACACGGCCTCCTGGACCCTCGCCTCCGGGCTCATCGCCGTCGGCATGGACTGGAAGCAGGCGGTGCTCACCATCGCCCTGGCCAACGTGATCGTGCTGATACCGATGCTGCTCACCGGCCACGCCGGGCCCAAGTACGGCATACCCTTCCCGGTCTTCGCCCGGGCCTCCTTCGGTATCCGTGGCGCCAACCTGCCCGCCGTCGTACGGGCGTTGGTGGCGTGCGGCTGGTTCGGCATCCAGACCTGGATCGGCGGCGAGGCGATCTACTTCCTGGCCGGCAAGCTCATCGGCACCGGCTGGACGGACGCGGCGAAGGTCGGCGGCTACGCCTGGACGATGTGGCTGTCGTTCGCGATCTTCTGGGCGTTGCAGGTCGTCATCATCTACCGGGGCATGGAGACGATCCGCCGCTTCGAGAACTGGGCGGCGCCCTTCGTGCTCGTCGGTGCGTTCGTGATGCTGTGGTGGATGAGCGACAAGGCGGGCGGCTTCGGCCCGCTGCTCGACCAGCCCTCCAAGCTCGGCTGGGGCCCGGAGTTCTGGAAACTGTTCGCGCCCGCCCTCATGGGCATGATCGGCTTCTGGTCAACGCTGTCGCTGAACATCCCCGACTTCACCCGCTACGGCAGGAGCCAGAAGGCGCAGACGTGGGGCCAGGCCCTCGGCCTGCCGACCACCATGACCCTCTTCGCCTTCCTGTCGGTGATGGTCACCTCCGGCTCCCAGGCCGTCTACGGCGAGGCCATCTGGGACCCGGTACAGCTCGCGGCCAAGACCGACAACACGGCGGGCCTGCTCTTCGCACTGGTCACCGTGCTGGTGGCGACGCTCTCCGTCAACGTGGCGGCCAACCTGGTCTCGCCGGCGTTCGACTTCTCCAACATCGCGCCCCGGCGCATCAGTTTCCGCGCCGGCGCCCTCGCCACCTGCGTCCTCGGTGTGCTGATCTTCCCGTGGAAGCTGTACTCCGACCCGCAGGGCTACATCTTCACCTGGCTCGGCCTGGTCGGCGGCCTGCTCGGCACCGTCGCGGGCATCCTCATCGCCGACTACTGGATCCTGCGCCGCTCCCGGCTCGACCTCGCCGACCTGTACCGGCCCGGTGGCCGCTACTGGTACGAGGGCGGCTGGAACTGGCGGGCCGTCGTCGCCTTCGCGGTCGGCGGTGTCCTCGCCGTGGGCGGCGCGAGCTTCAAGCCGCTGATCGACGGCCGTCCCATCCCGGCACTGGCCGACCTGGCCGACTACGGCTGGGCCGTGGGCCTGGGAACCTCGATGATTCTGTACCTGGCGCTGATGGCCACCCGGGGCCGCAGCACCCGCTGAGGAAGACCGGCGCGCTGGAGAGCGCTCAGTCCTTGTCGCTCTCCAGCGCGGCCACCGCCTCCTTGGCGGCCTTGATCGCGCCCTTGTTGATCGTGTCCGTGCCGGGCGCCTTCTTCGACTCGAAGTCACTGCCGTTGTAGTTGATCGTCACCAGCGCGTTGGAGGCGCGGGCGAAGACGACGCCCTCGCGGGTCTCCTGCTTGTCCTCGGTCGTCAGGTTCACGACGGAGTACGCGCTGTCCCCCAGTCCGGGGACCGCCCCGCCGCCGCTCTGCTTCTCGATGTGCGCCTCGTACGACTTCTGCGCGGCCTCGTCCGACTCCATGACCTCGTAGGACACGTCGAGCCAGCGGTAGTCGTAGCCCTTGAGCGCGTTCCAGGAGCAGGTGCGGCGCAGCTCGGAGTCCGTGGACGGGATCTCCTTGCCGGCCGTCTTGGCGCCCGGCACCAGCGCCTCGACGGTCTTCTCGGCGACGCTCTCGCACGGGGCGGGCGCGGCCGAGTAAGCCTTCGACACCGTCGACGTCGACGGGGCGGACTCCGAGCGGGTCTCGGTCTTCTCTTCGGCCGGTTTGTGCTCGGCCGCCCGCGGCGCGGTGAGCGGACCGGACGACAGCGCCCAGCCCACCGCGGCGAGTACCACCACCGGGGACAGACGGGCGGTCAGGGCCAGGGGCAGAGGTAGGGAACGCACGGCGCCCTTCAGGTGGGGACGGACGGTGCGGAACGGGTCCGCACGGCGGACGGGACGACAGTTTCACATGCGTCCCTGTGCTGCGGAAGTGCGGCCTCCCCCACACGTTCTGTGGAACACCGTGCGTGTCGGCGCCGTCGCGCTGTGCCCGGCGCAACCTGCCTGCGCCGCCCGGGACAAGGCCGGACATGCACCGACTTCCCGTGACAGGAAGGGACATTCACTCCACGGTCGACGCCCGCAGCGCGTGGTCGAGGAAGCGCCGGGTGATCGGCGGCACGGCTCGGGAGCTCAGCCAGGCGATACCGATGTCCCGGGCGCCCCGCACGTCGGTGATCTCCAGGTAGCGGATCGGGGACTCGGAGGCCGCCGTGACGTCCGGCGACGACGGGATCAGAGACACACCAAGGCCCGCGGCGACCAGACCGCGCAGGGTCTCCACCTCTTCGCCCTCGAAGGCGATGACCGGCGTGAAGCCGGCCTCGCGGCACAGCCCCGCGGTGATGTCACGCAGCCCGTATCCCTGCTTGAGCAGGATGAACCGCTCCTCGGCCACCTCCGCCAGGCGGATCCGGCGGCGTTTGGCCAGCCGGTGCCGGGACGGGACGGCCAGCCGCAGCGGCTCCACCAGCAGGCGCCGCCACGTGATGAGGGGGTGGCCGGGGTCGCTGCTGGTGATGACCAGGTCCGCGGTCGTGTCGAGGAGGTGCCGGGTCAGGCCGATCTCGCCGTCCTGGTGCAGCTCGAACTGCGCCTGCGGGAAGGTCCGCCGGAAGTCGGTGACGAGCCGGGGGACCAGCCAGGTGCCCAGGGTGTGCAGGAAGGCGAGCGACACCACGCCCGAGTCGGGGTGGACCATCTCGGCCACGGCTCGCCGGCCCCGGTCGTAGTTGTCGAGCACCCCGTCGACGTACTCCTTGAACACCCGGCCCGCCGGGGTGAGGCGCAGCACGCGCCCGACGCGCTGGAGGAGCTCGGCGCCGACCTCGTCCTCCAGCCGGGCCAGGGCCCGGGACAGCGCGGGCTGGGTGATGCCGGCGTCCGCCGCGGCGTCGGTCACCGTCGTTCCCTCCGCGACGGACTGGAAGGAACGCAGCACCTGGAGATCCATGGTGCCATTCTTCCCCTTCATGGATCGCTGATGACCCAGGCGACGGCGGCATGGATCACACCGGCACACCGGCACGCCGGACCGGGAAGCGGCAACTGGACCAGGGCCCGACGCCGGGCGGGGTGTCCGTCGTCGGGCCGGGATCCGTTGCTGGGCGGGGGTCCGCTGCCGTGCTGGGAACTGGTGCCGGGGCGGGGGCGGTGGCCGGGGCTGGGACCGATGTCCGGGCCCGGCCCGTTACCGGGCCGGGATCCGGCACCGGGGCGGGTGCCGCTACCGGACCGGGCTCGCCGCGTCCGCGACCACCTGTCCCGTCACCTGGTCGCAGAGCTGTTCGGCCGCCGTGATCGCGCTCTCCCAGTCGGGCAGCGGCCGCCCGCGGCGGGCCGGTTCCCGCCGGGCGTGAGCGACCGTGCGGCGCGCCTCGGCCAGCTGGTGGTAAGCGGCACGGCGCAGCGACTGCCGATGGACCGGGCCCGCTTCCTTCGCGGCGTCGCGGTAGCGCAGTGCGGCGGCGACGGCGGCCTCGGTCTGTGCCTCGGCACGGTGGGCGGCGGAGTCCGGCCACACCGCGAAGTGCGCGACGAGCACCAGCGCGGACGCCAGCGCCGTGTCCACCACCCGCGTGCCGTACAGCGGACGGTGGTCGCCCAGCAGGTCGAGCAGCACGAACACGACCGCGGTCAGGCCCAGCGTGGCGAGCGCGTAGTGGTGCCGCACGCCGATGGCCATGAGCGCGCCGAACACGGCCACGACACCCACCACGGCGTACGTACCGGTGGCAGCCGCGGACACCGCCCCGATGGCGGCCACCCCGACGATCGTGCCGACGCACCGGTGCAGTGCCCGCGGGAACAGCGGCCCGAAGTCGGGCTTGTAGACGAAGGCCACCGTCATGGGCAGCCAGTAACCGCGAGGCCGGTGCAGCACCTCCGCGAGCACATGGGCGGCGAGCACACACCCGGCCAGCAGCAGGGCGTACCGCACCCGCGCCGCCCGTCCGGGCCCGTCGTTCGCCGGCAGACGCAACTCCAGGTCGGCCCCCTCCGGCTCACCGTCCACGGCGGTGACCAGCTCGGCCAGGGCGCGCCTGCCCGGCGAGCCGGTCACCGGTGCCGGCTGCGGCGCACGGTCCTCCGGGGCCGCGAGGTGGCCCGGCAGCAGACGTCCGGCCAGGTGCCGCGGTACGCGGGTCAGGGCGGGCGGAAGCGCACGGCCCTCCCACACCACCGCCGTCACGGCCTCGCCCAGCCGCACGGCGTAGTGGAACGCCCGGACCAGGTCCCCGGTTTCGTCCCGCTGCCTCCGCCCGCGCGGGGCGAGATGGAGGGCCATCACCTCGTGGGCGTGGTTCAGGGCCAGCGTCATCCGCCGGCGGGCCCCCTCGGCGGCCTCGGTACCCGCCGCGGTCAGCGCCTCGCCCGCGCTCCGGTACACGGCGAGCACGGCGGCCCGTTCGACGTGGTGCCGCCGCCACAGCCACGGCGCCGCGGACAGCACGAGGACGAGCGCGACACCGGCGAGCAGCGCCAGCGGCGGCTGCCACCACGGCCCCGGCACGGGGATGCCACTGCCGATCGTCACGCCGAGCAGCAGGTGCATGCCCGACACGGACGCGATCCGCCCGCGCAGGCCGACACCGCCCGCCACGAGCGCGGCCGCCACCAGACACCCCGCCACCGCCGCCGGCTCCCCGCTGCGCAGGGCGATCTCACCGGCGAGGAGGCCGAGCGCACTGGACACCCCGGTCCAGCCCAGCCGCCGCACCCGGACCCGGTACGGATCGGAACCGTCCTGGCTCACCCCCCACAGGGCGCCGATGGCGGCGATCGCCGAGAGCACGACCCAGCCGGTGGCGAGCCCGACGAGCAGGGGCAGCGCGAGCGCGACGGCCCCCCGCGCCGCCGCGGCGAACGGCAGGGATCCGGGCAGGCGGCCGAGAACGGAGCGCGGCCCCCACGGCCGCGACGGGCGGCGCGGGCGGTCCGGTCGCGAGTCGGCAGCTGATGTCATGAGGCCGTGTCCTTTCGGGTGGTCGGCTGCAGGCCGGGTGCGGAGCGCGCGAGGCGTGGCTCCGGCCGAGGTCAGCCGACCAGCTCGATGAGCAGGGGCAGGGTGACGAAGGAGAGGAGCAGGCTCAGTACGACGGCGGAGCCGATGGTCCGCACGTCCTCGGCCGAGCCGTGCCGGGCGGCGAACATCAGGGGGACGGGCGAGACGGGGAACGCGAGAATCAGCGCGGCCTGGGCGGCGACTGCCTCGGAGGACAGGAGCAGCCCCGTGCCGTAGACGAGCAGAGGCAGCACGACCACGCTGGTGAGCGAGATCGCCCACACGGCGGGGGACAGCGCGGGCCGGCCGATCCGGGCGACGGAGACACCGACGTACACCAGGGCCGTCGCCGAGGCGGCGCCCGCGAGCAGCCCCAGGGCCGAGTCGGCGATCTGCGGCACACCGACCCCGGCGACCGACAGCACCAGGCCCAGGAGGGGGCCCCAGCAGAACGGCTCGCGCAGCGCGTGCCCGACGGTGTGGAGCACGGAGGGGCGAGGGCCGGGCGTCCCGGACCCGGCCGGGGCCGGCCGGGCGGCCGCGTCGGGCGCGCCCCCGCCGACGGTGGCCGGGACGGGCCGCCGTGCGGGGGCCGCCCCGGCGGTGACCGTCGGGTGCTCCGGATGTTCCGGCATGCCCAGGAGGATCAGGACGACCGGGTCGAGAACGACGTTGACGATGATGCCCGCGACAGCGATCGGCACGGCGGCCTGCGCGGTCCCGAACAGGCCCCCCAGGATGGACGTGCCCATGAAGGCGTACTGCGGCTGGACGCAGGCCAGCGCGAACAGGGCCGCCCGCCTCAGTGACCGGCGGGCCGCGAGGCGCAGAACGCCCAGCAGGACGGCGTACACGGCGAGAAACCCGAACGCCAGCAGGCCCACCAGGGGCAGTTGCTCGACCAGCACGTGCCGAGGCGTCCGCCAGATGCTCAGCAACAGCGCGGCGGGGAGCGCGAGTTGCATGGTCAGCTCGCGCAGTGCCTGGGCGCCGCCCGCGTCGAACAGCGCCCGGCGGCCGGTGCCGTAGCCGACCAGGATGAGGAGGAAGACCGGCACCACGACGGTGAAGATCTCGGCGAAAGACATGACTGCGTCAATCCTTTGAAGCAAGGCGGGGACACGACCGTGCGGGCCGGTGACGGTACGTCAGAGAGCCGGGCAAGTCCGGTCGGCGCCCCTGTCGGGGGTGGGGAGCGATACCCGGGCTCAGGCCCGTCAGACGGCCTCGATCGGCGGGTACACCGGATGCCACATGGCCGCGCGGACGCGCTCCTCGATCGTGTCGTCGGCGCTCTCCCGGGCGACGCCGTCGGCGACCGCGGCGCGGGCCACGGCCACGGCCACCGCCACGGACGTGTCGCGCAGCCGGTCGATCGGGGGCAGGATCGGCGCGCCCGGTCCCGCGGGGTCGGTCTGGTCCGCGATGGCGCGGGCCGCGGCCACCAGCATGCCGTCGGTGATCCGCTCGGCCCGGGCGACGGCCGTGCCGAGACCCAGCCCGGGGAAGACCAGCGCGTTGTTGGCCTGCCCGATGTGGTGGGTGACGCCGTCGGTCTCCACCGGCTCGAAGGGGCTGCCGGTGGCGATCAGGGCCCGGCCGCCGGTCCAGGCGAGCAGGTCGGCGGGGACGGCCTCGGCCAGCCGCGTGGGGTTGGACAGGGGCAGGATGACCGGACGGTCGGTGTGCGCGGCCATGGCGCGGACGATGCCCTCGGTGAAGGCCCCGCCCTGCCCCGAGGCGCCGATCAGGACGCTCGGTCGCACCCGGTCGACGACCTCGGCCAGCGGCACGCCCCCGAGGTTCTCGTCGTGCCGCCAGTCGGCGACCTCGGCGCGGCCACGGGCGAAGGGCATCTGGAAGTCCCGCAGCCCCTCCTGGCCTTCGGTCAGCAGGCCGTGACGGTCCACGGCCCAGATGCGCTCCGCGGCCTCCCGCGGCGTCAGTCCGTCGGCGATCATCGCGTCGCGGAGTTGCTCGGCGATCCCGATGCCGGCGGTTCCGGCACCGAACAGCACCACCCGGTGGTCGCGCAGTGCGGCACCGCCGGCGCGCACGCCGGAGAGCACGGCGGCCAGATTCACGGCGCCGGTGCCCTGGATGTCGTCGTTGAACGTGAGCGTCTTGTCGCGGTAGCGGTCCAGGATGCGGCGGGCGTTGGACGAGCCGAAGTCCTCCCAGTGCAGCAGGGCGTCGGGGAACAGCTTCGTGGCCGCGGCGACGTAGGCGTCGACGAAGGCGTCGTAGCGGTCCCGGTCCGCGCGCGGATGCCGGTTGCCCAGGTACAGCGGGTCGTCCAGCAGTTCCTGCCGGTCGGTGCCGACGTCCAGCATCACCGCCAGGGTGCGGGCCGGGTCCACGCCGGCGGCGGCCGTGTAGACGGCGAGCTTGCCGACCGCGATGTCGATGCCGCCCACACCCCAGTCACCGATGCCGAGGATCGCCTCGCCGTCCGTCGCCACGATCAGGTCGACGTCGTCGGCGCCCAGCCCGGAGGCGCGCAGGGAGCTCTCGATGGACTCGGGGTCGTCGACCGAGAGGTAGACGCCGCGCGGGCGGCGGTACTCGTAGCTGTAGCGTTCGATCGCCGTACCCACGGTCGGGGTGTAGACGATCGGCAGCATCTCGGCGAGATGGTCACCGAGGAGCCGGTGGAAGAGCACCTCGTTGCGGTCGCGCAGCGCCGTCAGATAGACGTTCTTGGCGAGGTCGTCGGGCTGGGACCGGAACTGCGTGTAGGCACGGGCGGCCTGCTGGTCCTGCGTGAGGACCTGCGGCGGCACCAGACCGGTCAGTCCGAGCTCCTGCCGCTCCTGCCGGGTGAAGGCCGTACCCCGGTTCAGGCGCGGACTGTTCAGGACGGAGTGTCCGCGCGCGCTCGTCCGGATGACACCGTCGACGGTGCTCCTCTCTGTGCCCATGATGACTCCTCAGAATGTCGGTACCGGGGCTGGTTCCAGACTGTGACGCTGCGTGGCATGCGTCCAATGCCTGGCATGACACAGATCCATGACCTCAAGACATTCGAGCTTTGACCTGCGGTTATCCAGGGGCGGGACGTCAGCCGAGCCGCCCGACTGTGATTGACGTCGCCCGGGCGGGGGCAGCGAAGGGGAGGGAGTTCCGGACCCGACGGCTCCGGCCCCGGTCCGAGTCCCGAGGCCAGGTGAGAGGTCAGATGTTCACCACCCGCCCCACCCTCCAGGGCACCTTCGGCATGGTGTCCTCCACCCACTGGCTCGCCTCGCAGTCGGCGATGGCCGTCCTGGAGAGCGGCGGCAACGCCTACGACGCCGCCGTGGCGGGCGCGTTCGTGCTGCACGTCGTCGAGCCGCACCTCAACGGCCCGGCGGGCGAGGTGCCGATCCTGCTCGCCCCGGCCGGTGGCGAGGTGCGGGTGCTGTGCGGGCAGGGCGTCGCTCCGGCGGGCGCGACCGTCGCGCACTACCGGGGCCTCGGACTGGATCTCGTCCCCGGCACCGGGCCGCTCGCCGCCGCCGTGCCGGGCGCGTTCGACGCCTGGATGCTGCTGTTGCGCGACCACGGCACCAAGTCCCTCGACGACGTCCTGGCATACGCCATCGGCTACGCCCAGCACGGACACGCGCCGGTGGAGCGGGTCGGTGAGACCGTCGAGACCGTGCGCGAGCTGTTCGAGACGGAGTGGACCTCCTCGGCGGACGTCTACCTCCCGGGCGGCAAGGCGCCGCGCCCCGGCGAGCTCTTCGCCAACCCCGCCCTCGCAGCCACCTGGAAGCGCCTGCTCGCCGAGACCGCCGGCGCGGGTGACCGGGAGGCACGGATCGAGGCCGCCCGGCAGGTGTGGCGCACCGGCTTCATCGCCGACGCCCTCGTCCGCCAGGCCGGGCGCCCCACGAGGGACACCAGCGGTGAGCGCCACACCGGCACCCTCACGGCCGCAGACCTCGCCGCCTGGTCCGCGACCTACGAGACACCGGCCACGTACGACTGGAACGGCTGGACCGTGTGCAAGCCGGGCCCCTGGAGCCAGGGCCCGGTCCTCCTCCAGCAACTCGCCCTGCTCCCGCCCGAACTGCCCCCGTACGGTTCGGCCGACTACGTCCATCTCCTGGTGGAGAACTGCAAGCTCGCCATGGCCGACCGGGAGGCCTGGTACGGGGACGCCGCCGACGTGCCCCTCGACGACCTGCTGTCCGACGCGTACAACACGCCCCGCCGCGCCCTCGTCGGCGAGCGGGCCGAGAACGACCTGCGGCCCGGCAGCCCCGGCGGACGCACCCCGCGACTGTGCGCGCACGCGCGCGTGGCGGCCGCCGCCCAGGAAGGCTACGACGCCCTGGGCGTCGGCGAACCGACCGTCGCCAAGAGCCAGGCGTCCCCCGTGCCGGGCGAGCCGGAGATCCTCGCCGACGGGACCACCCGCGGCGACACCTGCCACCTCGACGTCGTCGACCGCTGGGGCAACATGGTCTCGGCCACCCCCAGCGGCGGCTGGCTCCAGTCCAACCCCGTCGTACCCGAACTCGGCTTCCCGCTCGGCACCCGGCTCCAGATGACCTGGCTGGAGGAGGGCCTGCCGAACTCCCTCACCCCCGGCCGCCGCCCCCGTACGACCCTGACGCCCTCGATCGCCCTGCGCGAGGGCGTGCCCGTGATGGCGTTCGGCACGCCCGGCGGGGACCAGCAGGACCAGTGGCAGCTGCACTTCTTCCTCGCGGTCGCCCTGCGCGGCCCCGTGCGCGGCGGCCCCGACCTCCAGGGCGCGATCGACGCCCCGAACTGGCACAACGACAGCTTCCCCGGCTCCTTCTACCCACGCGGCATGCGCCCGGGCAGCGTGACCGTGGAGTCCCGCACCGACCCCGCCGTCGTCGGGGAGCTGCGGCGCCGCGGCCATGACGTGACCGTGGGCGGCCCCTGGTCGGAAGGCCGGCTGTGCGTGGTCGCGCGGGACCCGGAGACGGGCGTGCTGTCGGCGGCGGCGAACCCGCGTGGGATGCAGGGGTACGCCGTGGGCCGGTGATCCGGCGGTGATCCGCAGCCGGGCGAGCCTGTGGCGCGCATCGGCGTCCGACCGAGCCCGCCGCCCCCGCTGTTCATCGCGATGCCACCCCGGGTGCACCCGGCGGGCAGGGCTTGTCAGTGGCCCGTGTTGTCATGGAGGGGTGATCGACAGCAACGAAACCATCGAAGAGTTTCTCGCAGAGCACGCCTCCGAGGTCGAAGAGGCGATCCGCAAGGCGGCCGCGGCCGAGATCCTGCCGCGCTGGCGCCGGCTCGCCGCGCACGAGGTCGACCAGAAGAGCGGCCCGCACGACCTGGTGACCGACGCCGACCGCAAGGCCGAGCTGTACCTGACCGAGGCCCTGGTCGCCCTGCTGCCCGGCTCGGTCGTGGTGGGCGAGGAGGCGGTGCACGCCAACCCGGCGTCGTACGAGGCGATACGCGGCGACGCCCCGGTCTGGATCGTCGACCCGGTCGACGGGACACGCCAGTTCGTGCGCGGCGAGGCCGGCTTCTGCACCCTGGTCGCGCTGGTCCACCGCGGCACCCTGCTCGCGTCCTGGACGTACGCGCCCGCCCGCGACCGGCTCGCCTTCGCCCAGCGGGGAAAGGGCGCCCACCTCGACGGGGAACGGCTGTTCGCCGGAGTGCCGGAGCCCGGCCGGGACCTGCGCGTGGCCACCTCCCACCCCGACTACACGACGGACGAGCAGAAGGACGCCCTGCTCGGCCTGCGCGCCGACGGTGTGGCACCGCGCCCGTGCGGCTCCGCCGGACTGGAGTATCTCGCCATCGCCCGCGGCGAGTTGGACGCGGTGGCGTTCTCCTGGGAAGCGGCATGGGACCACGCGGCCGGCCTGCTCCTGGTCGAGGAGGCGGGTGGCGCTCACCTCACTCTCGCGGGCGACCCGTTCCGCATCCAGGGCGGCAACGCCCTGCCCTTCACCGCCGCCCGGGACGCGGCCACGGCCCGCAGGGTGGTGGACCTGCTGTCGGGCGGGGCCTGAGCGCAGAGGTCGTTGCGTGTCGCACACAGATGATTACGCACCGTGTGCGCATGAGGGTTTCGGCCGCCGTGAAGTGCCCAACCGCAGCGGAAATCACCTGCGGCCGGTGACTGTCAGTCTCCGGGCATATCCTGATGCTCAGTGGCCGTCGGCTGACGAAGGGGTCCGAAGGTGCCGTCGATGCTCGATGCCGTCGTAGTGGGTGCGGGGCCGAACGGACTGACCGCGGCCGTGGAGCTGGCCCGCCGCGGTTTCTCCGTCGCCGTCTTCGAGGCCCGCAGCACCGTGGGCGGCGGAGCCCGCACCGAGGAGCTCACCCTCCCCGGCTTCCGTCACGACCCGTGCTCCGCGGCCCACCCGCTCGCCATCAATTCACCGGCGTTCCGCGCCCTGCCGCTCGAGCGGTACGGCCTGGAGTGGCTGCACGCCGAGCTGCCCATGGCGCACCCCTTCCCGGACGGCTCGGCGGCCGTCCTGGCCCGGACCGTCGGCGAGACGGCCGCCTCCTTCGGCCCGCGCGACGCCGGCGCGTACCGCAGGCTCGTCGAGCCCTTCCTGCCCAAGTGGGACACCCTCGCCCGGGACTTCATGTCACTGCCGCTGACCGCCCTGCCCCGCGACCCGGTGACCCTCGCCCGCTTCGGCCTGGCCGGGCTGCCCCCGTCGACGCTGCTGATGCGCCGCTTCCGCGACGAGCCGGCCAAGGCCCTCTTCTCCGGGCTCGTCGCCCACGTCATGGCACCGCTCGGCGGCTTCGCCACCGGGGCCATCGGCCTGGTCTTCGCCCTGGCGGCGCACGCCCGCGGCTGGCCCGTCGCCCGCGGCGGCTCCCAGTCCCTCTCCGACGCCCTCGCCGCCTACCTGCGCGACCTCGGCGGCAGCGTCCACACGGACTACGAGGTCAAGCGCCTCGACGACCTGCCGCCGGCCCGGGCCTACGTCTTCGACACCTCACCCACCGCCCTGGCCCGCATCGCCGGCTTCGGAAACCACTACGGCGGATACCGCTACGGGCCCGGCGTCTTCAAGGTCGACTACGCGCTGGACGGCCCCGTGCCCTGGACCGCGAAGGAGGCCCGCGCCGCCGGCACGGTGCAGGTCGGCGCGAGCAGCGCGGAGATCGGAGCGGCCCTGCGCGCGGCCTCCCGGGAGGGCCGGGCCCCCGACCCGCCGTTCCTGATCACGGTCCAGCCGAGCGTGGTCGACCCCACCCGGGCCCCGGCGGGCAAGCACGTCTTCTGGGCCTACGGTCACGTCCCGCACGGCTGGACCGGCGACCTCACCGACGCCATAGAGCGCCAACTGGAGCGCTTCGCCCCGGGGTTCCGCGACCGCGTCCTGGCCCGTGCCACGGCGGGGCCGCCCGAACTCGCCGCCCGCAACGCCAACTACATCGGCGGGGACATCGCCTCCGGTGCGGTCTCCGGCCTCCAGCTCCTGCTGCGCCCGAGGCCCACGCTGTTCCCGTACCGCACCCCGCATCCGGCCGTCTTCATCTGCTCGTCGGCGACCCCGCCCGGCCCCGGCGTGCACGGCATGTCGGGACACAACGCGGCGAAGGCCGTCTGGAAGCGACTGAGGCAGATATGACGGCCATCGAACTGGTCCAGGGCGACATCACCCGGGAGAGCGCCGACGCGATCGTCAACGCGGCCAACTCCTCGCTGCTGGGCGGGGGAGGGGTCGACGGGGCGATCCACCGCCGTGGCGGCCCCGCGATCCTGGAGGACTGCCGCAGGCTCCGCGCGGCGCACCTCGGCAAGGGCCTGCCCACCGGCCAGGCGGTCGCCACCACCGCGGGCGACCTGGACGCCCGCTGGGTCATCCACACCGTCGGCCCGGTGTTCAGCGCGACCGAGGACCGCTCGGGCCTGCTCGCCTCCTGCTACCGCGAGTCGCTTCGCGTCGCCGGTGAACTCGGCGCCCGTACCGTGGTGTTCCCCGCGATCTCCACCGGTGTCTACGGCTGGCCGATGGACGACGGCGCCCGCATCGCGGTCGAGACCGTCCGGGCAGCGGACACCACCGTCGAGGAGGTCAGGTTCGTCCTCTTCGACGAACGGGGGTACGAGGCGTTCGCCGCGCGGCTGCGCTGAGCCGGGCGAGGGCAGGGCTCAGACGGGCTCCGGCTCGAAGTGCTGCGGCAGGTCCCGCGTCTCGATCCCCCTTCGCGTGTGCAGGCTCTGGTCGATCAGCGAGTGCTGCGGGCGGTAGAGGACGTCGTCGAGCAGCACGAGAGTGCCCGAGTGGGCGAGCCAGCGGCACATGGCCGTACCCCTGTCCCGAGCCGCCCGGGCCGGACCCGGGCGGTTCCGTAGGTGGTGTCCGTGGAACCCAGGGAAGCGCGGGTGGCGCCGGGGGCGCATCGCCCGCGGCGGGTGAGAGCGTGACGCCCCGCCGGAGCGGATCCCGCCAGGACGAGGGCGTACCGCCGTCCGCCGGGGCCGCCCGGGCGCGGGGCGTCACTGCGCCGCCGCGCGCACACGGCCCGAGCGGACCGCCGCGCGCAGCGCCGCGAAGTCCCGCTCGTTCTGGTCGGCGTACGCCTGGGCGAACACCGTGAGGGCGCGGTCGAAGCGCTCGCCGCCGCCCACGTAGGCCGCGATGGCGATGGGGTCGCCGGAGCGGGCGTGGGCCCGTGCCAGGCTCGCTCCGCACAGCCGCCCGAACAGCCGGAGCAGGCCGGGGTCCATGGTCTCCGGCTGGGCGATGCCCTTCCAGTCGCGCAGTTGCCGCACGTAGAAGTCCCGCTCCTGCCCGTCGAGGCCCACGGCGTGTGTCCAGCCCAGCAGGATGTCGCTGGTCGTCTGGATCAGCCGCTGTCCCGCCACCACACGTCGGCCCTGGTTGTCGTAGCGGTCGCCGCCGGGCGCCGCGAGCACCGACTCCTGTGCCTCCTTGGCCTGGAGCAGCAGCGGATCGTCGTCGTCGCGGCCGAGCAGCAGCACGATCCAGCAGCGGGTGCCGACACTGCCGACCCCGACCACCTTGCGGGCGATGTCCACCAGGCGGTACCGGCGCAGCAGATGCCGGCGCTCGGACGACAGGCTGCGGGCGTACCCCTCCAGGACGGCGCGCAGCTCCTCTTCCCGTCCGTGGTCCGAGGAGTCGCCCGCCAGGTCCCGCAACGGGGTGATCAGCGGCGGGTCCGGTGTGATCCGGCGCCCCTGGGCCGTGGCCCGGGTGAGCTTCTCGTAGGCCTGCATGTGGGTGCGGGTCCGGGCACTCGCCGTGGCCTTCGCGGCGCGGCGCCGAGCCTCCTTGGACATCGACGCGGCCATCAGCTCCCGCATGTGGTCGGTGTCGTCCTGGGCGTACCAGATGTCCAGGTTGCGCATCCCGGCGAAGTCCCGCATCCGCCGCCGGTAGGCCCGGACACACGTCTCGACCGCGCTGTTCTGCTCGGCCTTCCCGAAGCCGTTGGCGCGCCCCGCGATGACGAAGCTGGCCGCCAGCCGCTTGACGTCCCACTCGAACGGACCGGCCAGCGTCTCGTCGAAGTCGTTGATGTCGAAGACCAGGTGGCGCTCGGGCGAGGCCAGCAGCCGGAAGTTCAGCAGGTGGGCGTCCCCGCACAGCTGCACCCGCAGCCCGGTGTCCGAACCGGCGCCCAGGTCCGCCGCCATGATCGCCGCCGCGCCGCGGTAGAAGCGGAACGGGGACTCCAGCATGCGGGCGTAGCGGAGCGGTACCAACTCCGGTACGCGGGTGGCCGACTGGCGCTCCAGCACGTCGACCGGGTCGAACCGGTCCGGCCCCGCCTCGAACCCGGCGTGGGCCGACCGCGGCACCCGCCGCCGCGCCTGCCGGCCGGCAGCCGCCCGCTCGGCCGGTGACGTGAAGGTCGTCAAGGGGCTCGGTACGGTCATGGCTCAGTCCTTCCGCCGCGTGGGGGAGTCGTCCGGGGGCTCCCGGCCCTGCCGGCGCAGTCCCGCCTGCACGGCGCCGGCGAGGATCCGTGCCGCCACGCCCACCAGCAGCAGGCCGCCCACCATCTGAATCATCGTCACCATCCGCCCGGTCTGGGAACGGGCCGTGATGTCGCCGTATCCGACGGTGGTGAACGTCGTGAGCGTGAAGTACAGGGAGTCCGTCTTGGTCAGCGGCTCGCTGAACGAGCCCGGGGTGGTGTGCTCCACCAGGAAGTAGGTGCCCGCGAAGAGCAGCAGGAAGAGCGCCAGCGTCGTGGCCAGGGTCTCGACGGCCTTCACCCGGGGGTGGGGCGAGGTGCGGATGGCCCGCACCTGCCGCCAGAACACCACGACCACCAGCAGCAGACCGCAGGCCAGCGGTACCGAATCGCCGGTCGCGCCGCGTCCGTCCAGGGGCAGCAGGTAGTAGACCGCGACGAGCCCGGCCGCGACGAGCGCGGCACGCACGAGGGCCAGGCCCGCCGCACGCCGTTGTCCCGGCCGCCGCCGGTAGGGGTGCTCCGCCGGATCGTCCATCGCGCGTCTCTCGGTCGCGGTCCTGCCTCCGGCACCGGGGCGCCCCACGAGGCCTGTCCCACCACCTCAGCGCGCCGGCGCCGCACACGGATCACCCGCCACGGGTGAGGCAGCCCGCCTCGCACCCCGGGCAGGCTGAGGTCGACGGGGACCGTTGCCGGGCGGGCGACCGGGACGGAGGGCCGCACATGAGCGGTTCCCGGGGCGGCGAGCACCTGTCCAGCAGTGTCGACGAGCTCGCCGGGCTGTCCGAGATCCGCAGGAACCGGCGCGTGGCGGCGCTCCCGCCGCATCGGGCGCCCCGGTCCCACCCAGCTCCGGTCGCCGACCGCGCCGGACCCAGCAGAATCGAGGAGCAGGATGACCGCCACACACCCTACGCACGGGCATTCGACGGCGAAGCGCGGCTGGGCCACCGGCATGACGGCCTTCGCTGCGATCATGCTCATGATCACCGGGATCCTGGCCGTCATGCGCGGCATCGCGGCGATCGCCGAGGACGAGGTCTTCGTCTCGACCCGCAACTACATCTTCGAGTTCGACCTCACCGGCTGGGGCTGGACCCACCTCGCCCTAGGCGTGGTCGCCGTGCTGGTCAGCATGGGCCTCTTCCAGGGGTCGGGCTGGGCGCGCGTCGTCGGCGTGGGCATCGCCGCCCTCGTCATCATCGCCAACTTCCTCTCCCTGCCGGCCTACCCGGTCTGGTCCGTGATCATGATCGCGATGTCAGGGTTCATCATCTGGGCCCTGTGCACGCCACGCAGGGGTGAGGCCTGAGCCCCTCATGGCTCAGGCCCTGGTGCGGACCAGCAGCAGGGCCACGTCGTCGTCCGGCTCCGGACTCAGCGCGCTGAGCAGGCTGTCGCTCGCGCGCTGAAGGCTGGGCCCCGCGTGCTGGAGCAACCGGGTGAGCGTGCCGAGGCCGGTGTCGATGGGCTCCCCGCGGTTCTCGACCAGGCCGTCCGTGTACAGGGCGAGCAGGGAGCCCGGGGCGAGTTCCACCTCCACGGTGCCGAACTCCACGCCGCCGACTCCGAGGGGGACACCGCCCGGCACGTCGACGAGGCGCGCACTGCCGTCCGCCCCGGCGAGCACCGGCGGCAGATGCCCGGCGCTGGACAGCTCGCACGCGCCGCGCCGCAGGTCGCACACGGCGTAGACGCACGTCGCGATCGCGTCGCCGAGCGAGCCGGCGATGTCGTCGAGGTGCCGCAGCAGCTCGGCGGGCGGCAGGTCCAGCCGGGCCAGCGCCCGGGTCGCCGTGCTCAGCTGTCCCATGATCGCCGCGGCCTGGACACCCTTGCCCATGACGTCCCCGACGATCAGTCCGGTGCGTCCCGGACCCAGCGGGAGGACGTCGTACCAGTCGCCGCCGACCTCGCTGAGGGCCGGGCGGTAACGGGCGGCGATGTCCAGGCCTTCCCGCTCCGCGGGCGTGCTCGGGAGCAGGCTGCGCTGCAGGGTCAGGGCGGTGCCGCGCTCGCGACCGTAGAGGCGGGCGTTGTCTATGCAGATCGCGGCGCGCGCGGCGAGTTCCGAGGCGAGCACCCGGTCCTGGTCGTCGAAGGGGCGCTCGTTGACCGTGCGGTACAGCGAGAGCGTCCCGAGCACCTTGCCCCGGGCCATCAGCGGCAACGCCAGGTAGGAGTGGGCACCGGCCTCGTGCAGGGCCTGGGCGGCACGTGAGTCCCGGGCCAGACGCCGCAGCATCGTGCCGTCCACACGCTCGACCAGGACCGGGCGGGCGCTGCGGACGCACTGCGTGATGATCCGCGACGAGCCGTACGTGGCGAGCTCGCCCACCGGGTCGGCGGCGTGGATGGCGTCGGTGGGGTAGCCGGCCGCGACGGCCAGCGCTCGGAACTCGGCCGGGGAGCCGCCCGACACGGGCGTGATGGTGCCGCTGGACACGACCGATTCCAGGACGTCCACGGCGGCCAGGTCCGCCAGATGCGGCACGACCACGTCGGCCAGTTCCCGGGCGGTCTGCTGGAGATCCAGCGTGGTGCCGATCTTCATCCCCGCGTCGGCGATCACCGACAGGTGCTGGCGTGCCTGTGCGACCTCGGCCGCGGCCTGCTGGCGCTCGGTGACGTCCAGCACGGCCATCGCGAGCCCGAGGACCCGGCCGTCGGTGTCCTCGATGCGGTGGTACGACTCCGAGTAGGCGCGGTCCTGGACGTCCGCGGCCGTCCGGCCGACGGTCTGCTGGTCGAGCAGGGGTCTGCCGGTCTCCAGGACGTGCCGCATCCGCGTCTCGATGGCCGCCACGTCCAGGTCCGGAAGCACCTCCCCGACCCGGCGCCCCAGCACGGCCTCCTCGGGCACGCCGTTGATCCGCTCCAGTGCGGGGTTGACACCGACCCAGCGCAGGTCGTTGTCGAAGACGGCGATGCCGAGCGGGGTCTGGTTGACGAGGCTGTGGGACAGGGCGAGGTCGCGCTCCACCTTGCGTACGGTCCTCGCGTCCGTGGCGAGCCCCAGCAGGTGGGGCTGCCCTTCGGGGTCGAGGAGGCGCATCGTACGGAACTCCACGGCCCGTTCCGTGCCGTCGCGGTGCCGCAGCGGGAACACCCCGGCCCACCGCGCCCCCGTGCTGACCTGGGCGAACAGTTCCCTGCCCCGGGGGCGGTTCTCGGGGGAGACCAGGAGGGTGTCCGCGCGCTGCCGCAGGGCCTCCTCCGCGGTCCAGCCGAGCAGCCGCTCGATCTCGGGGCTCCACAGCGCGATGTGCCCGCCCGCGTCGAGGACCACGGCCGCGACCTTCAGCAGATCCAGCAGCCCGCCGGGCGCGGCCGTGACGGCGTCGCGGTCCGAGGTCGCGTAGCCGTTCATGCGGGCCGCTCCTTCCGGCGCGGCAAAGGTACCGCCATGATCTGTTGTGCGGGCTGTCCGATGAGGTCACATTACGGTCGGAGCAGCGGCACTGTCGCGCCGAAATGACAAAAAACGAGCGGGTCGGCACCCGCAGGGGGAGGGGGCGGCATCGTGGAGGACTGGACGTTGCGGGAGAGCCTGCTGACGGGGTCGGGGACGGTGCGCTGGGACCGGTTGGGCGATCCCGGCGGAGAGCCGGTCGTGCTGCTGCACGGGACGCCCTTCTCGTCGTACGTGTGGCACGAGATCGCACCCGCCCTCGCCGCCGTCGGGCACCACGTCCACGTCTGGGACATGGCGGGCTACGGTACCTCCGGCATGTACCCCGGCCAGGACGTCTCACTGGCTGCCCAGGGCCGGATCTTCACCGAGCTGCTGGCGCACTGGGGGCTGCGGGAGCCGTCCGTGGTCGCGCACGACTTCGGCGGGTGCGTGGCACTGCGCGCCCACCTGCTGCACGGGGCCCGCTACCGGCGGCTCGCCCTGGTCGACCCGGTGGCCCTGGAGCCCTGGGGATCCCCCTTCTTCCGCCTGGTCGGGGAGCACAGTCAGGTCTTCGAGCAGCTCCCGGCGGCGCTCCACGAGGCCCTGGTGCGCGAGTACGTCTCCTCCGCCGGCCACCTCGGACTGCGCCCCGCCGCGCTCGACGCGTTGGTGCGGCCCTGGACGGGGGAGGAGGGGCAAGCGGCGTTCTACCGGCAGATCGCGCAGGCCGACCAGCGCTACACCGACGAGATCCAGCCGCTCTACCCGGCCATCGACCTGCCCGTCACCGTGTGCTGGGGCACCGAGGACTCCTGGATCCCCTTCGCCAAGGGGGAGGAACTCGCGGCCTTGATCCCGGGGGCGCGGCTGGTACCCGTCCCGGAAGCGGGTCATCTCGTCCCGCTGGACGCGCCCGCCCGGCTCACGAGCGAGCTGCTCGCCTTCCTCATGGCCTGAACCATCAGGACCGCACAAAGTCCGACGAGGTCATTGCTTCGATTGTGTGCGAGTCCTAGGGTGTGCCTGCTCAGCAGTTGCTCCGTCACCGTCAGTTGCCACGGGACTCAACAGAAACACCCATCCCGGATGGGCAGTTGAGGATCGCATCTGACGTGCCCTCAGTCCGTGCAGCACCGCACCTGTCGAACCGAGGAAGGCCACGTTCATGCCGCACCCCCCGCATCCGTCCCCCGCCGACCGGCCCGTCGTCAGCCGCCGTCGTCTGCTGGAGGGAGGAGCCGCCGTGCTCGGCGCGCTCGCCCTCTCGGCGTCGCCCACCGCCTCGCACGCGGCCGGCCGGCGCCCGGCGGCGGACGGCCCTCCGGAGTGGAACGACGGCCTGAGCGTGTACCGGGTGGGCACCGAGCCACCGCACACCACCCTCATGCCCTACGCGGACCTCGGACAGGCCCTGAAGGGCGACCGCGAGCGCTCGCCGTACCGGCTGAGCCTCGACGGCACCTGGAAGTTCGCCTACGCGGACCGGCCCGACGACCGGGACCCGGACTTCTACGGCACCGACGTCGACGACTCCGGCTGGGACACCATCCCCGTGCCCTCGGCCTGGCAGATGCACGGCTACGACTTCCCGATCTACGTCAACATCACCTACCCCTGGTGGGGCCCCAACGGCGGCGGCGAGAACGCCCAGCCGCCCGCCGCCCCGACCCGCTACAACCCCGTCGGCCAGTACCGCCGCACGTTCACCGTGCCCCGCACCTGGTCGGGCCGGCGCACCTTCCTGCACTTCGAGGGCGTCAAGTCCGCCCACTACGTGTGGATCAACGGCGAGCTGGCGGGCTACCACGAGGACTCCTACACCTCCGCCGAGTACGACATCACCCCCCACCTCAAGCCGGGCACCAACCAGATCGCCGTCGAGGTGTACCGCTACTCCGACGCGGAGTGGCTGGAGGACCAGGACATGATCCGGCTGAGCGGCATCTTCCGCTCGGTCCACCTGTACTCCACGCCCAGCGTGCACCTGCGCGACTTCAAGCTGGACACCCCTCTCGGTGACGGCTACACCTCCGCCGAGCTCAAGGTCACCGCGCACGTGCGCGACTACGGCGGCAAGGGCGCGGGCCGCTACACCGTCGAGACCCAGCTCTACGACGCGCGCGGCCACGCCGTCTGGTCCCGGCCCCTGAACCGATCCGCCGACGTCCCCGACGGCGACGAGGTGACGGTCGAGGCGTCCAGAGCCGTGCCCGCCCCGAAGCTGTGGTCGGCCGAGCACCCGAACCTCTACACCGCCGTGCTCCGCCTGCGCGACCCGGCCGGCAAGGTGGTCGAGACCCTCTCGCACCGGGTCGGCTTCCGTGAGTTCGCGCTGAAGGACGGCCTGATGCGCATCAACGGCAAGCCGGTCTCCTTCCGCGGCACCAACCGGCACGAGATGCACCCCGTCACCGGCTCGGCGCTCACCCGCGCGCAGATGGTCGAGGACATCGAGATCATCAAGCGCCTCAACATCAACAGCGTCCGCACCTCGCACTACCCCAACAACCCGCTGTGGCTCGAACTCGCCGACGAGTACGGCCTGTACCTCGTCGACGAGACCAACCTGGAGACCCACGGCATCCGCGACAGGTTCCCGGGAAGCGGCCACCCCGAGTGGACCGAGGCGTGTGTGGTCCGCGCCCAGAACATGGTCCACCGCGACAAGAACCACGCCTCGGTGGTCATCTGGTCCCTCGGCAACGAGGCGGGCGGCGGCACCACCTTCAATGCCATGCACGACTGGATCCGCTCCTACGACCCCACCCGCGTCATCCAGTACGAGGGCGACGACCGCCCGGGCATCAGCGACATCCGCTCCGAGATGTACGACAGCCCGCAGCGGGTCGAGCAGCGCGCCAAGGACACGAGCGACACCCGGCCGTACGTGATGATCGAGTACTCGCACGGCATGGGCAACTCCAACGGCAACTTCAAGAAGTACTGGGACATCGTCCGCCGCTACGACGTCCTCCAGGGCGGCTGGATCTGGGACTTCGTCGACCAGGCCCTGAGCTGGCCCACCCCCACCCGCAAGCTGCTGACCGAGTCCGGCCCGGGCTCGCTGCGCGGCGAGATCATCGCGCCCGCCGGCACCTTCGACCGCGCCAAGGGCGTCTCGGGCGGCACCGTCTTCCCCCGCGACACCCGCCTCGACCTCACCGGCTCCCTGACCCTGGAGGCCTGGGTCACCCCGGACGTCACCGGCGGCCATCAGCCCATCATCGCCAAGGGCGACACCCAGTACGCCCTCAAGCAGACCGACAAGAACCTGGAGTTCTTCATCCACGGCGGCGGCCAGTGGGTCACCGCGAGCTGGGCCCTGCCCGAGGGCTGGACCGGGAAGGAACACCACATCGCCGGCGTCTTCGACGCGGACGCGGGCACGCTCACCCTGTACGTCGACGGCCAGGTGCGCGGCACCAGGACCGCCACCCGCCGCCCCGCCGACAACACCGCCTCCCTCTCGCTCGCCACCGACGTCGACAACCCGACCCGGGAGTTCAGCGGCACCATCCGCCGGGCCCGCGTGTACGCCCGCGCCTTGGGCGCCGCGGAGCTGGCATCGGACACGCGCAAGCCCGACGACGAGGGCGTGCGCTTCTGGTTCGACGCCGCCACCGCCGGCCTCACCGAGAAGCGCCCGCGCGACAAGACGTTCTACGCCTACGGCGGTGACTGGGGCGACAACCCCAACGACGGTGCCTTCGCCGGCGACGGCATCGTCCTGCCCGACCGCACCCTCACCGGCAAGTCCGCCGAGGTCAAGCAGATCTACCAGGCCGTCAACGCCACCCCGGCTTCAGGCGGCCCCGGCGCCGTCACGCTCACCAACGAGTACCTGTTCACCAATCTCCGGGAGTTCGACGGCCGTTGGTCCCTCGTCGCCGACGGCAAGGTCGTCCAGCGCGGCCGGCTGACCCGCGACCAGCTGGACGTGGCTCCGCTGAGCAGCAAGGACATCAAGGTCCCGGTGCGGATCCCGGCCAGGCCCGAGCCCGGCACGGAGTACTTCCTCCAGGTCTCCTTCATCACGAGGGAGGCCACCCCATGGGCGAAGGCCGGCTTCGAGGTGGCCAAGCAGCAGCTCGCCCTCGACACGGACAGCCCGGCCGTGAAGCCCGCCCCGCTGCGGAGCGTGCCCGCCCTGAGCCACACCGACGGGGACAAGACCGTCACGGTCAGGGGCAAGGGCTTCGCCGTCACCGTCGACAAGGGCACCGGAACCATCACCTCCTACGAGGCGGGCGGCACCCGTCTCCTCACCTCCGGACCCGTCCCCAACTTCTGGCGCGCGCCCACCGACAACGACCGGGGCAACGGCCAGCACACCCGCAACCAGACCTGGCGCGACGCCGGCGCGAAGCGGAAGGTGTCGGACGTACGCGTCCGGCCCCTGGCCGACCGGGCCGTCGAGGTCACCGTCACCGGCACGCTGCCCACCAGCACGGAGTCCACGTTCAGCACGACGTACACGGTCTTCGGCAACGGCGAGATCAAGGTCGACAACACCCTGCACCCGGGCGCGGCGAACCTGCCGTACATCCCGGAGGTCGGAACCCTGCTGTTCCTGCCGCGGAGCCTGGACCGGCTGCACTACTACGGCCGGGGCCCCGAGGAGAACATGTGGGACCGCAACAACGCCACCGACGTGGGCCTGTACTCCGGCACCGTCTCCGGGCAGTGGACCTCCTATCTGCGCCCCCAGGAGAACGGCAACAAGACCGACGTCCGCTGGGCCGCGCTGACCGACCGCCGGGGACGCGGACTGCTCGTGAGCGGTGAACCGCTGGTGGAGGTCAACGCCTCGCACTTCACCCCCGAGGACCTCTCCGTCGGAGCCCGCCACGACTACCAGCTCACTCCCCGGGACGCCGTGGTGCTGCGCATCAACCACCGCCAGATGGGCGTGGGCGGCGACAACAGCTGGGGCGCGCACACCCACGACGAGTTCAAGCTGCTCGCGAACCGCGACTACGCGTACACCTACCGGCTGCGTCCGCTCACGCGGGTGAGCGAGGCGATGGAGGCCTCGCGACGGCCGACCGCCACCGACTAGAACCGACGGTGGGACAGCGGCGCCGCCTCAGTCGGCGGCGTCGCTGATGCCGAGCCGCAGATGCTCCACGTGGTACACGGCCTGGTCGAGCAGCTCGGCGACATGGTGGTCGTGCAGCGCGTAGACCACCGAACGGCCCTGCCGCTCGCCCACGACGAGGCCCAGATTGCGCAGCAGCCGCAGCTGGTGGGAGCAGGCCGACTGCTCCATGCCCACCTCGGCGGCCAACTCCGTGGCCGGCAGCGGGCCTTCGCGCAGCCGGGCGAGGATGAGCAGCCGGGAGGGCGTGGACAGGGCCTGGAGCGTGGTGGCGACCTTCGCGACGTTGTCCGCGTCCAGGCGTACGCGCTCGGCGGCGTCCTGCGCGGGAGTGACGGCTCCATGACCCATGCCGTCATCGTACCGGCCCCGCACGAACACATGAATGAATCTTCATCTGTCTCGGTGCGGCGCCGAAGCGCACCACACGTCGATGTCGGATTCTCGCCAGCCCCGTACCGCCCCGTGCCGGATGCTGGACCCATGCAGATGGGGATGCACACCGACACCGAGCGCTGCGTGCGCGCCGTCCGGTCGAAGGACGCGCGCTTCGACGGCTGGTTCTTCACGGCCGTCCTGACCACCGGCATCTACTGCCGGCCCAGTTGCCCGGTGGTGCCGCCGAAGCCGGAGAACATGGTCTTCCACCCCAGCGCGGCGGCCTGCCAGCAGGCCGGGTTCCGGGCCTGCAAGCGCTGCCGGCCCGACACCAGCCCCGGCTCCCCGGAGTGGAACCAGCGGGCCGACCTCGTGGCCCGCGCCATGCGGCTGATCGCCGACGGGGTCGTGGACCGCGAGGGAGTGCCCGGCCTCGCCGGCCGGCTCGGCTACAGCACCCGGCAGATCGAACGCCAGCTCTTCGCCGAGCTGGGCGCGGGCCCCCTCGCGCTCGCCCGCGCCCAGCGCGCCCAGACGGCCCGGCTGCTCATCGAGACGACCGCCCTGCCCATGGCGCAGATCGCCTTCGCCGCCGGCTTCGCCTCGATCCGCACCTTCAACGACACGGTCCGCGAGGTCTTCGCCCTGTCCCCGAGCGAGCTGCGCGCCCGCGCCCCGAAACGGCAGGGCGCGAGCACCCCCGGCGCCCTGTCCCTGCGACTGCCGTTCCGCGCCCCGCTCAACCCCGACAACCTCTTCGGCCACCTCGCCGCGACGGCCGTACCCGGCGTGGAGGAGTGGCGCGACGGCTCCTACCGCCGCACCCTGCGCCTGCCGTACGGCCACGGCATCGTGGCCCTCACCCCGAACCCGGACCACATCGCCTGCCGCCTCACCCTCAGCGACCTGCGCGATCTGACCGTCGCCATCAGCCGCTGCCGCCGCCTGCTCGACCTGGACGCCGACCCGGTCGCGATCGACGACCAGCTGCGCGCCGACCCGGTCCTGGCGCCCCTGGTGGACAAGGCGCCCGGGCGGCGGGTGCCGCGCACGGTCGACGAGGCCGAGTTCGCCGTCCGGGCCGTGCTCGGCCAGCAGGTCTCCACCGCCGCCGCCCGCACCCACGCGGCCCGCCTGGTCACCGCGCACGGCGAACCGGTCGAAGACCCCGAGGGCGGCCTCACCCACCTCTTCCCGGCCTCCGAGGCCCTCGCGGCGCTCGACCCCGAGACGCTGGCGATGCCGCGTACCCGCCGTACCACCTTCACCACCCTGGTCGGCCGGCTCGCCGACGGCGACCTGCACCTGGGCGTCGAGAGCGACTGGCCGCGCACCCGCGCCGAGCTCCTCGCCCTGCCCGGATTCGGCCCCTGGACGGTGGACGTCATCGCCATGCGCGCCCTCGGCGACCCCGACGCCTTCCTCCCCACCGACCTCGGCATCCGCCGCGCCGCCCGGGAACTGGGCCTGCCCTCCACCCCGGTCGCCCTCACCGCCCGTGCGGAGGGCTGGCGCCCCTGGCGGGCCTACGCGGTCCAGTACCTCTGGGCGACCGACAGCCACCCGATCAACTTCCTTCCGGTATAGGGACGTCCGATGAAGCAGCACACCGTGACCGACAGCCCGTACGGCCCCCTCACCCTCGTCGCCGAGGACGGCGTCCTGTGCGGCCTCTACATGACCGACCAGCGCCACCGCCCGCAGCAGGAGAACTTCGGCACCCGCGACGACACCCTCTTCGCGGAGGCGGAGGAGCAGCTGAAGGCCTACTTCGCGGGCGAGCTGAAGGAGTTCACCGTCGAACTGCGCCTGACCGGCACCCCGTTCCAGCGCGCCGTCTGGGAGGAACTGCGCCGCATCCCCTACGGCGAGACCCGCACCTACGGCCGGCTCGCCGACACCCTCGGCACCCCCACCGCCTCCCGCGCCGTCGGCCTCGCCAACGGCCGCAACCCCATCGGCATCATCGTCCCCTGCCATCGCGTCATCGGCGCCAACGGCAGCCTGACCGGCTACGGCGGCGGCCTGGAGCGCAAGCAGCGCCTGCTGGACTTCGAGCGGGGCGCGGCCCTGTTCTAGGGCGAGGTGTTCCAGGGGGTCGCCCCGAGGCCGCGCAGCAGCTCCGGCAGCGCCGTGCCGATGGGATCGCGGACGATCTCGTCGGCACGGTCGTCGTACGGGGTCGGCTCGGCGTTGACGATGATCAGGCGAGCGCCGTGATCGGCGGCCACACCGGCGAGACCGGCGGCGGGCTGGACCTGAAGGCTCGTGCCGACGGCGACGAAGACCTGGCAGGCCTTGCTGACGGCGGCCGCCTCGCCGAGGACGACGGGGTCGAGCCGCTCACCGAACATCACCGTCGCCGGCTTCAGGATCCCGCCGCACTCGAGGCACGGCGGGTCCTCCTCACCGGCCTCGACCCGGGCCAGCGCGTCCGCCATCGGGCCGCGGGCGTGGCAGCCGGTGCAGACGAAACTCCGCGCCGAGCCGTGCAGTTCGAGCACCTTGCGGGCCGGCATCCCGGCGAGCTGGTGCAGCCCGTCCACGTTCTGCGTGATCACCCGTACCGGCACGCCGGACCGCTCCAGCTCCGCCACCGCCCGGTGCGCGGCGTTGGGCTGGGCCCGCAGTGCCCCCGTCTCGCGCCGCATCAGCCAGGAGCGGCGGCGGATCTCGGCATCGCCCATGTAGTAGTCGTACGTGACGAGCTTCTCGGCCTCGGGATCCCGCCGCCACAGCCCGTTGGGCCCGCGGTAGTCCGGGATGCCGGAATCCGTGCTGATGCCGGCACCGGTGAGCAGCGCGACGAGCGGTTTGGTCATGCCGTCGACAGTAGGACGGGCCGCGGTGCGGCGGCGAGCGGTTATCGCACGGGGTACCGAGGGGAGCGGCCGGGCCGGTCAGAACACCCGCCGACCGTTCTCCAGCTCCGCCGTGCCCGAGCCGTCCGCCAGGACATCCAGGGCGGTCAGGACCCGGCCGCAGTGCGCGCGCGGCAGGTACTCGGTCAGTTCCTCGCGCGCCACCAGCCGCCAGGACAGCAGCTCCTCCTCCTGGAGGCGGATCGCCTTGAGCTCGTCTTCGCTCAGCACCCCGCCGTCGTACACGTACGCCACCAAGGGCGGACGGCCCGCGCCCTGCACCCAGTCCACCGTCAGCAGTTGGCCGAGCTGACGGTCGAGGCCGATCTCCTCGGCCGTCTCGCGCCGCGCACCCTGCCGCGGGGTCTCGCCGTCGTCGGACTCGACGGTGCCGCCGGGCAGCGTCCAGCCCTCCCGGTAGTTGGGCTCGACGAGCAGCACACGGCCCTCGCCGTCCCGGAACAGCGCGGCGGCGCCGGCCAGGACGCGGGGCAGGGAGGCGATGTAGGCGGCGTAGTCAGCAGAGGTGGTCATCGGTGCAGGGTAACCACCGGGGCCCGCCGCATCCCCCCGCGCGTCAGGCCGGCGGCGCCTCCGCCAGCCGCAGCGTCCGTTCCGCCAGCTCGCTGATCCGCACCCCGTCGAAGCCGAACACCGCGCTGCGGACCGTGTCCTCCAGCGGGGTCTTCCACTGGCCGGGGATGGCCGCCGCCCCGCCGAACACGCCGGCCACCGAGCCGGCGGTCGCGCCGTTGGAGTCGGTGTCCAGGCCGCCGCGGACCGTGAGCGTGATGGTCCGGGTGAAGTCGCCGTCGCCGTAGAGCAGGCCGGCGGTGAGGACGGCCGCGTTCGGCACGGAGTGGATCCAGCCCATCCCGGTGGTCTCCTCGGCGAGCGTGGTGAGCGTGTCCTCCCAGGACATCCGGGTGTCGTGCAGAGCGACCACCCGGCGTACCGCGCGGGCGAGCCGGCTGCTCGCCGGGATCACGGCCAGGGCCTCGTCGACGGCGTGCCGCACGGTGGGCGCCGTGAACGCCGCGGCGATCAGCGCCGCCGCCCACATCGCGCCGTACACCCCGTTGCCGGTGTGCGACAGCACCGCGTCCCGCCGGGCGAGCAGGGCGGCGCGGCGCGGGACACCCGGGCAGGTCCAGCCGAAGACGTCGGCCCGGATGAGGGCGCCGATCCACTCCTGGTACGGGTTGTCGTACGTCGCCGTCAGTGGCGGCTTGAGCCCGTTGGCCAGGTTGCGGTACGCGGCCCGCTCGGCGGTGAACGTCTGCAGGTAGGGCAGGCGCAGCAGCCACAGGTCGCCGACCTGCTCGGTGGTGAAGCCGAAGCCGTGGGTCTCCAGCAGGTCGAGGCCGAGGATCGCGTAGTCGACGTCGTCGTCGCGGCAGCTGCCGTGGATGCGGCCGCGGACGCAGCTGCGCCACTCGGGGCGCAGCGCGAAGCCGTCGTGCTCGCTGATCGGCTCGGGCAGGTAGTCGGTCAGCGGCAGGGCCGCGGCCTGTCGGAGGTAGCGGTCGATACGGTCGCGGGTCCACACCTCCCCCTGCTCGACCGGCTTGCCGAGCATGTTGCCCGCGATGCGGCCCTGCCAGCCGCCGAGGATGCGGTTGCCGAGGTCTGTGTCGGAGCGTGCGGGGGTCATGGTGAAGGTCTACCCGTTTCGGGAGCGGGGGCTGCGGTGTGTTCGGTGCCGCGGCTTCGTCGGGGCCGGCCGCGCAGTTTCCCCGCGCCCCTGAGGCGAAGGCCCCCTGGTCCATGAGATGGGCACGTGCTGACGGCGGGGGCGTCCTCCGGTTAAGGTCACAGCGGCGCGACTGGCCCTGACGTGCGTGAGGGCCCGGAGAGCAAGGGGAGTGCAAGTGGCGGACGCTGCAGTGAGCGGTACCCGGAAGGCACAGCGGGTGCTCGTCGCCGCGGACAAGTTCAAGGGGTCGCTGACGGCCGTGGAGGTCGCCGAGCGGGTCACGGCGGGGTTGCGCCATGTCCTGCCGGACCTCGAGGTCGAGGCGCTGCCCGTGGCCGACGGCGGCGACGGGACCGTGGCCGCGGCGGTCGCGGCCGGGTTCGAACGCCGGGAGGTACGGGTCGCCGGACCCCTCGGCGACGAGGTGACGGCGGCGTTCGCGCTGCGTGAGGGCACCGCGGTCGTGGAGATGGCCGAGGCGAGCGGGCTGCAACGGCTGCCCGCCGGGGTCTTCGCCCCGCTCACGGCGTCCACGTACGGCTCCGGCGAGCTGCTGCGGGCCGCTCTGGACGCGGGAGCCCGCACGATCGTCTTCGGGGTCGGCGGCAGCGCCACCACCGACGGCGGCGCCGGGATGCTGTCGGCGCTGGGTGCCCGGTTCCTGGACGCCGACGGGGAGCCGGTGCCCCCGGGCGGCGGCGGACTCGCCGAGCTGTCCACCGCCGATCTGTCGGGCCTCGACCCGCGCCTCGCCGAGATCGAGCTCGTCCTCGCGAGCGACGTCGACAACCCGCTGACCGGCCCGAAGGGCGCCCCCGCGGTCTACGGCCCGCAGAAGGGCGCCTCGCCCGACGACGTGAAGGCCCTGGACGCCGCCCTCGCGCACTTCGCGAAGGTGCTGGGGGGCCCGGCCGGCCGGAAGGCCGCCGAGTACGCGGCGTCGCCGGGTGCGGGCGCTGCGGGCGGCATCGGCTACGGCGCCCTGCTGCTCGGCGCCCGGTTCCGTCCCGGCATCGAGGTCATGCTCGACGTCCTGGGCTTCGCCCCCGCTCTGGAGCGCGCCGACCTGGTCATCACCGGCGAGGGCTCCCTCGACGAGCAGACTCTCCACGGCAAGGCACCGGCGGGCGTGGCCGCGGCGGCCCGGGCCGCGGACAAGGACGTCGTGGCGGTCTGTGGCCGCCTGGCCCTGCTGCCCCAGACCCTGGGCCGCGCCGGTTTCCGCCGGGCCTACCCCCTCACGGACGCGGAACCGGACGTCGCGAAGTGCATCGCCGAGGCCGGACCGATCCTGGAACGGGTGGCGGAGCGGATCGCGCGGGACTTCCTGACCTGAACCGTCACGGCAGGGGGATCAGCACACCGTTCCCGGAAGCAGCTGCCGGAGCTCTGGCCCTCCACCGTGCCGTTCTCGGACCACTGCTTGGACATCTGGTGCACCGAAAAACGGGTGTGGGACGGGCCGTCCAAGCACGGGACAAACCCCTCAGTGCCGGGAAGAGAGCCAAGCAACTGCGCCGCCCACGCCCCCCTGCGGTTGTCCCCGAAAGTTTTTCC